>JBOFGS010000024.1:0-95464 GCA_051649245.1 Brevinema sp. | reverse complement strand
TCATTTTTTATAATTCTTATTTTTCTCTTATTAAAGTAGCAGCATCTTTAGATATTTCCCACTCTTCCATGGGTTTATCTCTGTCATATTTAAGAAGTCTCATTTCATAAGTGTTAGAATCTAAAAATTCTAACGCCATTACTATAGGATAGTTGCCATCGCCGTATAATCTATAAAGATGAAGTCCTGGCTTAAAAAAGTTTTCCTCGATATCAAAAGATTGTTCTAGATATGCAGGATAATCTTTATCATCAGATATCTGAGCTTCTCTTTTCCCTAAAATGGGATCCATATAATTTTTTGTAACTGTTAAAGAAGAACCCTTTGACTTCCACGATCCATATAACATTCTTTCAGTAGGATTGTCTGTCATAAGATACATAGATGGATAATTAATCGATTCTGGCCGCTCCTCATCTACAGTACAAGATATTGTCATTAATATGATTGCTAAAAATAAAATGTGTTTTTTCATAAAATGATTCCTATTATTTTTTAATAAATGAATTATTCATTTTGTTCCTCTTAATAAAGTGAATTTCTCCAATTCCTTCATTAATTCTATATAATAATATTATCGTATTATATAGAATTATTGTCAATAAAATTATTATTACTGATAAATATAGCTTAAAATAATATTTTATCACTTGACTTTACCAGTGTTTGAAGCTATACTAAGTTACTTATGTTATATAAGTTAAAATGGAAAATCTGAGAGGACCATGGGTTCGAATCCCTCTCTCCGTAGAACAATAGGTTTTCTATATAGGTATATCCTAATAGTTCCAATTGTTACAGATAAAGTGTCAACAAATTGTCAACATTCTGTCAGTTTGACTTACGCTTTATTACATAAAATACTCCGTGCTTTTTTAGTATGAGTCCAATAATAAGATTTTAAGGATCTTAATCATGGGTTTATACCAAAGAAATAACGGAGTTTTTTATTTAGCTCTCACTATTTCATAAACGTATCTATAAATCACTTCATACTAAAAATAAAGCTCTCGCTAATGAGTGCTATCATCTTTATCTAAAAAAATCTTTCCTAAATTCACTCCATCATCCCTCACCTACTCCAAATCAACAAATTTTGATCACTTATCGTAATTCTAATGAAGAAAAATCCAACGAATGTGGGTTTCATAATGACTATAAATCTTATTATACTTATTGTGAGACAAATAATAAAAGCTCAAGAACCCTATCAGGTAAATATCTAATCCTAAAATTACTCAAAGAACATAAGATAATGACTTATCAAGATATTAACTCAGATAAATGTGACAAATTTTGGAGTTTCTGTAAATCCAAAAAAAAGCTGAATCTAAACCCAGCTTATACCTTATATACTTTTAGACATACCTTTGCTACAAATTTACTCAATAAAACTTATGAACATAATAATATAGTCTAAAGAATTAGATTTCAATAATTTAGAGTATTCTTTACTTGATAAATTTTGAATTTGTTCTTTTAAATGATTTATTTGATTTGACAATGATTTAGCTTGTTGTTCTTTAATGTTTTCAAATATTATGACTTTAAGACTTTTACTGAATTCATCTAATTGTTGAGAGGCATTCTTATAAATTAATAATTCAGCTTTCTCTAACTCAATTTTATTTTTCGTTTGAATAACTTTATTTAATCTAATCGCAAGATAGATAATTATACTTTAAAAAACTAAAGATATGATATATGCTGTTATTACAATAAGATTTAGTACAGATGTTTCCATTTTTGAATGTCTTTAACATTTATTCTATTGGTTTAATGATATATTTTTTCTTTCTTTGTCAAATACTCTTTCTTACAATAACTTAGATATATCCATAATACATTAATGTATCAAACTCACTTTTATTGAAATTAATATTTTGATGAGACCTTTAACTGTTGATAAGCTTTCTATATATAGAAGCAAAAAACTACTTTATAACTACTTCTAACAAGCAATCTGAGTTTTCGATAAGATCTAATACATACTACAATAATAGATAGTATCACTAGTATAATAAGAGGAGATAACTAATATATACTATTCATAAATGTATATACTTGCTTTGCTATAATTCTTTGCCAAGTCATTGTTAAGTAATTCACTAGATCCTGCATAAGCAAGATCAGGGTTTGTACTGTTCCTTTGACAATTGATGCAGAATATTAATAATCTAAAATGATTAATAACTCTATTTATTATTTTCTAAATCTGCTAATTGTTTTTCATATATTCTAAAAAATGGCATATATACTACTATACTGACTAATACTAACAGCAGACCTAAGATTATATTACGCCAATCTAAAGCAGATAAGTAGCTTTGAATAAAGAAAGGTGTAAAAGACGGATCTACCATATATCCTAAAGATACTAAACCTAATTTTTGTGCGAAATAGCCTATTATAATACTTATTGCAGGCATAGACACGAAAGGTATTGCTAAAACAGGATTAAGGACAATAGGCACTCCAAATATAACAGGTTCATTAATTCCACAGATAGCGGGTATAAATGCAAGTTTTCCAATAGTACGCATACTTGCTACTTTACTATAAATCATTAATATAACAAGCCCTAGAGTATTTCCAGCACCACCTAAAGCATAATATCTAAACATCTGAAGATTCATAATCATGTTTGGTTCTTGTCCTGAGTTTAACAAATCAGCATTTATTCCTGTATTTGTTATGCCTATAGAAAAAATAATAGGAAAAATTATAGAAGTTCCATGGATCCCTAATATCCATAGTAAATTACCAAATAGTAAGATGAAAATATATCCCCATAAATTATTACCAATATTGATAATAGGACTAAGTAATGTCGTGATAAATTCAGGAAAAGTATGATCCGTAGATGCTATAATAATAAGATTTACTCCATAGATAATAAGTATATTAAATACCAAAGGAAGCAAAGAATTAAGAAATACGACAATAGCCGAAGGTATGGATTTATCGAGTTTTATTTTAATTTTTTGATCTATGAACTCAGTGATTTCCACACTTAATAAAGCCACAATGATGGCTGTAAATAAACCATTAGCCCCCAAAAAATCCATGACAAGTGTATTATCTTTGACCTGTCCAGCTATCATAAAAAATATAACAGTTGAGATCAAACCTGCCATGTAAGGCTTTTGTTTGGTATCACTAGCAAGAGAATAAGCAATAGTGAAAGAGTTAATAACACCAATGATACCCATGGTCATTGTAAAAGGTAGTACAATATATGAATTGTTCGCTATGGCAAACTGTTTCCATTTTATTAAGAATTGCAACATGATATTTTTTGTGTTAAGATCAACTATATCCATATTAATGGGGGGATTTGCGAAAATAAGAAAAAAGGCTCCTATCACCATAAAAGGCAATGACATCATCATACCTGATGATATGGCGTTTAAATGACGTTGACGCCCCATAGTTTCACCAAATCTTAATAACTTCTCTGAAAAATTCATTTTTAATCCTATTCTTGCCAATTATTATATTTGAAAGCTGTTTCTACTGATTTTTTAGGGTCAAATTCTTTTATTATCTCTAAATATCTTTCATAGTAATCATTATCTACTTTTTTTTGAGGAATAACCTTACTTGCTTCTGTAAGAAAATGCATTGAATCTCGTCCCATAGCCATACCACGTTGGGTATGCTTATCTAAAGCATAATCAGGTACAACTGGAGTTTTGCCATTAGCAAATCCTTTAATAATAATGTTTTTCAACAAATCCGAAGAGCGGTCTTTTTCGCAAGCACATAAGTAACGTATCGCATGAATGAAATAGATAGGTCTATCTCCGTCAGCATAAGCGAAATTCAATCTCATTGTTGCTAGATTATTGATAAGAATAGCTGCATTAGGATCGCCCATTCCTATATCTTCAATAGAAATAGTCATCAATCTTCTCCATAATTTATCTTCCATTTGAGGAGATGTAATATACATTTCATATGCAAATTCACATGCTTCTTCTACCAAACTTCTGCGTATGGATTTTTGAAGTGATGAAAGAATTTCATCTCCAGCAAATCCATTTCTTGTTGTTACACGGCTCCATGGGTCAGGGCTAAAACTCATAAGTTACTCCTTTTTTTAGTCTTAGATTTATCATTTAAAGATCATCGTCCTTTGATAAGGAAAAGTTTAGTTTGATCATTTAACTTATTAATTTATATTGTCATTATAATTAATATCCATTTGAAATCAATACATATTAATATATGTCCATCAAACATACTATTTCTTTGTTTTATATATAATTAAACTTGATAATAATTATAAAAATTTGTTAACTATTCTTTTCGTATATTAGTTCGCTGATCATTACATCATCCAAATATTTAAATAAGAACATCAGCATGGATTTGTATCGTTTCAAGAAGATTGTTAATTTATTCTTTTCTTGTTTATAGAAAACTGGCATTTATTAATTTCATCAACAATCAAGGTTTTTCCTTGATTCATCTGTTTCAATTCACATGACAATTCTAAATAAAAAATGTCTATAAAAAATATATATATTTTCTATAGACATTTTTTTATATTCTATTATAATATATCCATATAATACTTTGGAAAGTTTTTAATGTCAGACAAAAGATAAAGAAATTAATAGATATTTTAAGACTTCATTTTATACAGAATGTGAGTTGAAAAATAGTATTTTTTTCATTCTTATAAAAATATAACACAAAAAATAATAATTCAAAGGAAGGTACACATGAAGATACCATTTAAAGTTGATTTACACAATCAAGTTGCTGTTATCACAGGAGCCGGAGGAATATTATGTAGTGAAATGGCTAAGGCACTTGCACTTTGTGGAGCAAAGATAGCAGTAGCCACTCACAACTTAGAAAATGCACAAAAAGTATCTAAAGAAATCATCGAATTAGGTGGAGAAGCGATACCTGTTGTCTTTGATGTTCTTGTAAAAGAAGAAATACAAAATGCTTGTAAAGAAATTATGAACAAATGGGGAAAAATAGATATCTTAATCAACGGTGCTGGAGGAAATTCTCCTTTAGCCACCACTACAATGGAATACTATACTCCTGACATATTAAAATCAAAAAAAGAAGGAGATATTACTTTTTTTGATTTATCTTTTGAAAATATGTCTTGGGTAATGAATTTAAATTTTTTTGGAACCCTTCTCCCATGTCAAGTCTTTGGAGAAGAAATGGTAAAAGCACAAAAAGGAAATATTATCAATATTTCATCCATGAATGCTTTCATTCCATTAACAAAAATTCCAATGTACAGTGCTAGTAAAGCAGCTGTCAGCAATTTCACTCAATGGCTTGCAACACATCTTGCTCCTGTTGGTATCCGTGTTAATGCGATTGCTCCAGGATTCTTTGAAACACATCAAAATTACAAACTTCTTCATAATGAAGACGGATCCTATTCACCAAGAGCTCAAAAAATTATTTTAGGAACCCCTATGGCAAAATTTGGAGTACCACAAGATCTTATAGGAGCGATTCTTTATTTAGCATGTGATGAAGCAAGTGGATTTGTGAGTGGTATTAATATGCCTATTGACGGAGCATTCTCCTCATATTCAGGAGTTTAATTGATTTTAAGGATACATATTATGTATATGACATTTCGTTGGTATGGGTCAAATGATCCTATAAGTTTAAACTATATCAGACAAATTCCTTCTATGAAGGGTATTGTTAGTTCTCTTCATGATGAACCAACAGGAGCTGTTTGGGAATATGAAAAAATAAAAAAATATAAAGAAAATATTGAATCTTACGGACTTAATTTTAAAGTCATAGAAAGTGTACCTGTTCATGAAGATATTAAATTAGGTCGAAGCTCAAGAGATCAATATATCGAAAACTACATTATTACTCTCAAAAATTTAGCTAAAGCAGGGTTGGAAATAATCACCTATAATTTTATGCCTGTATTTGATTGGACAAGAACATCATTGGATACGCCGTTTCCTGACGGCTCCAATGCTCTTACTTACAAACATAAAGAAATTCTTGCTATGGATCCCACATCTCCCAATCTCACACTTCCAGCTTGGGTTAAATATACCAATACCGAATTATTGGAATTATTGGAATTATATAAGACTGTTGATACGGAAGGACTTTGGAAAAACCTTGAGTATTTTTTAAAAGCCATTATTCCTATTGCTGCTGAAAACGATCTCAAAATGGCTATTCATCCTGATGATCCACCGTGGTCAATTTTTGGATTGCCAAGAATTATTACCAACAAACAAGCATTAGAAAGAGTACTTTCTATTGTTGATGTTCCAGCAAACGGACTTTGTTTTTGTACAGGATCGTTAGGGATTGATCCTAATAACGATTGTGTAGATATGGTAAAAACATTTGCAGGTCAAAAAAGAATTCATTTTGCACATTGTCGTAATGTAAGTATTGATGGAGAAAAAGATTTTTCAGAAGTAGCTCATCCTAAAGCATACGGAAATATTGATTTCACAAAAATTCTTAGAGCGTATTATGATGCAGGATTCAACGGTCCAATCCGTCCAGATCATGGTCGAATGATTTGGGGTGAAACGGGTCTTGCTGGATACGGTCTTTATGACAGAGCATTAGGTGCTGTCTATTTACAAGGTATTTGGGATACTTTAGACAATAAATAATACATCATAGAGGTTAAAAATGAAAAAAATAATGATATTATCGATTGGATTACTTGTATTTACATCTTGTGGTCAAAAGGATTCATCAGGAACAAAAACTCAAATTCTTAAATTAGCACATAATCATTCCAATGGGTATCCGGTTGATATTGCTTATAAAAAATTTGCAGAATTAGTAAATCAAAAATCATCTGGTCGTTATACAATAGAAGTATATCCCGATGCTCAATTAGGAAATTCCGTTCAAGTAGTTGAATTAGCTCAGTCAGGTGTTGTGCAATTTGCTCACATTAATTCTGCTGCCTTAGAAAGTTTTGACGAAATTTATGCTGTATTTAATTTACCTTATATTTTTAAAGATTATGAACATTTTAGAAAAGTAATGGATAGTCAATACGTTCGAGATGTTTTTGCTACCACTATTCCTAAAGGTTTTATGCCGTTTATTTATTTGGAAGGTGGAGCTAGAAGTTTCTATACGAAAAATAAAGCAATTAATTCTCCTCAAGATTTGAAAGGACTCAAAATTCGTGTTCAAGAATCACCTACTTCCATTGAAATGATAAAATTACTTGGAGGAACTCCCGTTGTTTTAAGCTTTGGAGAAGTATATACTTCTTTACAACAAGGTGTTATCGACGGTGCAGAAAATAATGCTCCTTCTCTTGTTCAAACAGGACATGCTGAAGTTGCAAAACAATTCTCTCTCAACGAGCACTTAAGATTAGCTGATTTTCTGGTTGTAAGTAGTTTATTTTGGAATCAATTATCTGAAGAAGATAAAACATTATTCAGCAATGCCGCACAAGAAACGATAGAATTTTTCGCTGATGTTTGGAAGAAATCAGAGCAAGAAGCTTTTGATCGAGCAGAAAAAGAATTCAAAGTAACAATCACTAAAGTAGATACAGAGCCATTTAAAAAACTTGTTCTACCAATGCATGAAGCTTTTGCTAAAAAAAATCCACAATATAAAAAATTAATAGATCATATTCGTTCTTTAGAATCCAAAGAATAGGAAGATATTATGCTTATTTATATAAAAAAATATATTGATTCATGCTTAATTAATATATTGATGATATTAATAAATATGATGCTTTTTTGTGTTTGTTGGCAGGTTTTTTCACGGTTTATACTACAAATGCCTGCAACTTTCACTGAAGAATTAGTAAGATTTTTATTAATATGGGTTGGATTTTTAGGAGCAGCGTACAGTTTTGGTGCAGACAGACATTTGTCTTTATCGTTAATTAAAGATAAGTGCTCTCCTAATGTTCAAAAGATATTATCATATATAACTATTAGTATTATTATTTTTATATCAATCTTCTTATTAATTTACGGAGGATTTAAACTTATCTGTATTACTTGGAATCAAAAATCTTCCGTGTTACAAATACCAATGGGATATATATATATAATTCTTCCAATTACAGGAATATTTACCATGTTTTATAAGATTTGTGATCTATATAAATTAATAAAGGAGAAAACATCATAATGAATATACCTGCATTATTATTAGTAATATCATTTACGATTTTACTATGTATTGGCGTACCTATTTCTATCTCTATTGCTGTTTCTTCTTTAATAGTAATGTTTACGTTACTACCCTTCGATCTTGCTTTATTAACAGCGGCACAATCTATCGTTAATTCATTAAATTCTTTCTCTCTTCTTGCAATTCCATTGTTTATTTTTTCAGGTTCTATTATGAATACAGGTGGACTTGCAATCAGATTAATTAATTTTGCCAAAATTTTCACAGGGTTATTGCCAGGACCTCTATTTCAAATTAACGTTCTTTCCAATATGCTTTTTGGAGCTTTATCCGGATCTGCCATTGCAGCAGAAGTAGCTGTAGGAAAAATTATTGATCCTTTACAAAAAAAAGAAAAATACGATCCCGCATTATCAGCAGCTGTCAATATTGCATCCTGCCCAACAGGATTATTAATTCCACCAAGCAATACATTTATTATTTATTCTTTAGTTAGTGGAGGAACATCTATTGCCGCTCTTTTTTTAGCAGGTTATCTTCCGGGAATTTTAATGGGATTAGGCGTATCCCTTATAGCATTAATATTTTCCATTAAAGAAAAATATCCAAAACAATCCAAATTATCAAAATCAGACATACTCAAAATAACTATTGATGCTATTCCTAGTTTAGTAATGATTATTGTAGTAATCGGAGGCGTTGTAAGAGGAATTTTTACGGCAACTGAAGGATCCGGTATTGCGGCTCTCTACAGTCTGGTTCTTGCGTTAATATATCGATCTCTTGATTTTAATAACTTCAAAAAAATAGTTATTGAAACGATCAGTATGTCTGGAATTGTATTATTTTTAATAGGAGCTTCTTCGATTATGTCTTGGGTTCTGTCTTATTCTAAAATACCACAAATGGTTGCAGATGGTATTTTATCTATTTCAACAAATCCTATTATCATTATGTTGTTGATTAATGTTATTTTATTGGTAGTCGGTATTTTTATGGATATGACACCAGCTATTTTGATTTTCACCCCTATTCTACTTCCTATTGTTAGACAGATAGGTATTGATCCTGTTCATTTTGGAATCATCATGACTTTTAATCTCTGTATAGGATTATGTACTCCACCAGTAGGGAGTGCGTTATTTGTAGGATGTAGCGTAGCAGGTATTTCTATCGAAAAAGCATGTTCCAAACTTATTCCGATATTTATTATGTTAATTGCTATTTTATTGTTGGTTACATTTATTCCAAATATCAGCTTATTTTTACCAAAATATTTTGGTTTAATATAATTATCTAAAATAAGGAGAAACAATGAAAACTTTTATTACAGATAAATTTCTTCTACAAAATAAAACTGCAGAAAAATTATTCTATGATTATGCAAAAGATATGCCTATCATCGATTATCATTGTCATTTATCTCCTCAAGAAATATCTGAAGACAAAAAATATCGTTCCATTACAGAAATGTGGTTAGATGGAGATCATTATAAATGGAGAGCAATCAGATCTGCAGGATTTAAAGAAGAACAAATAACCGGACATTTGAATGATCCGGAATTTGATGAAGAACGTTTTAATATTTGGTCAGAAGTACTACCTCAAACTCTTGGTAATCCATTATATCATTGGACTCATTTGGAACTTCTTCGTTATTTCAATATAGATACACTTCTTAATCCAAAAACTGCACCTGAAATATATCAAGAAACAAATAAACAAATTCTTTCCCCAGATTTTTCAGCACGTAAGCTTATAGAAAAATTTCAACTCAAATTTATCGGAACAACAGACGATCCTATCGATTCCTTGGAACACCATCAAAAAATTTCCAATAGTGATTTATCTTGTAAAGTAGCTCCTTCTTGGAGACCTGATAAAATACTAAAAATAGAACTTCCAACTTTTTCTTCTTATATCAATTCTCTTGGCAAAGTATGTAATGTTACTATTAACAATTTAGAAGATTTACTACAAGCTATTTTTCTTCGATTGGAGTATTTTAACCAACATGGATGCATTATTTCAGATCATGGATTGGATGAGTTTGTGTTCACAAGAAATTTTTCTCAAGAACAGGTTGCCAAGATATTTAAAAAACATCTTGCGGGAGAAATGATCTCATCAGAAGAAATAATACAATATAAAAGTTATATTTTAGTAGAACTTGGAAAAAAATATCATCAATATCATTGGGTAATGCAACTTCATATCGGTGCTTTAAGAAATAACAATACGCGTCTATTTAATAAACTCGGAGCTGATATTGGGTTTGATTCGATTAACGATAAAAATTATGCTCCTGAATTATCAGCATATTTGGATACATTAGATCTACAAGAAAATTTACCTAAAACAATTTTATACTCTTTGAATCCTCGAGATAATGAAATGTTAGGAACCATGATTGGTAATTTTCAAGGAGATATTCCAGGAAAAATACAACTAGGTTCAGGATGGTGGTTTAATGATCAAAAAGACGGTATGGAAAAACAAATAACAGCACTGGCTAGTTTAGGATTACTTTCTAGATTTGTAGGGATGTTAACAGATTCTCGAAGTTTTCTATCTTTTTCTCGTCATGAATATTTTAGAAGAATTCTTTGTAATATTATCGGTAACTGGGTAGAAGAAGGGCAAGCACCAAATGATATAAACTATCTAGGAACAATTATTCAAGATATTTCTTTTAATAACGCAAAAAAATATTTTAATATATAGGAGAATATATGTTTAATAAATATGTTTCTGTCTCTATTATTCCTGTTGCTGTTGTTGAAACAGAAGAGGAACTTCGACATATTGCAGATTGTGCTATGGAATATTTACCTGCAATAGAACTAACAATGAGAACAGAATATTCTTACAAAGCTTTAGAAATTTTAGCAAAAGATTATCCTTCTCTTCCTAGAGCAGCTGCAACTGTATTCAGTACAAAGCAAGCTGATAAAATTTTAGATTTGGGAACCGATATCATTATCAGTCCAGGATTCCAACCTAATCTTTTAGAACATGCCCAAAAAAAAGGTTACCACTACATTCCAGGCGCTGTCACTGCTGCGGAAATTGAACAATGCCTTGGATACGGACACAAATATATCAAATTTTTCCCAGCCTCTGTCTTTGGTGGAATTAAATGGCTTCAAGCAATGGCTCCTGTTTATTCCCATATGGGAATAAAATTTATGCCCCTTGGTGGAGTTAAATTAGAAAATGTAAAAGAATATTTATCAGAACAAAATGTTTTTGCTTGTGGTGGATCTTGGTTATGCTCAAGAGAGATTCTTGTTAAAAAAGATTGGAAAGAACTAAAACATCGTTTTGAAAAAGCACATGAATTATTAAAGGAGATAAGATAATGTCTTATATTATCGGATTCGGTGAAATCATGCTCCGTCTTTCAGCATTAGGTCACGAAAGACTATTACAAAGCCCTACTTTAGAAGCTGTTATTGGCGGTGGAGAAGCAAACGTATGTGTATCTTGTTCACGTTTTGGACTTCCATCACGCTATATTTCCGCATTTCCTAAAAATGCATTAGGAGAAAAAGCTGAAGAACTTCTAAACGGACAAAAAGTTGATACATCGGCAATAGCATGGTGTGGAAATCGCTTAGGAATTTATTTTGTAGAAAAAGGATCTAACCAAAGAGGATCTACTGTTCTTTATGACAGAGAAAATTCTTCTATTACCGAAGCTACATCTCAAGATTTTGATTGGGATAAAGCGTTCTCTGATGCTCATTGGCTCCATATTTCAGGAATTACTCCAGCACTATCCCAAAGTGCTGCAAATTTAACTTTAGATATTGTGAAAGAAGCTAAAAAAAGAAATATAAAAATTTCTTGTGATTTGAATTATCGTAAAAAATTATGGAAATACGGCAAAAAATCTTCAGAGATTATGCCGGAAATTGTAAGATATGTTGATTTACTCATTGCTAATGAAGAAGATATCCAGCTTTCACTCGATATTCCTTTAAATACAGATATTACTAAAGGTCATTTGGAAGCACAAGACTATCTGCCACTCATCAAAAGCGTAATACAAAAATTTCCACATCTAGAAGGAGTAGCAACGACTCTTCGTGAAAGTATCAGTGCTGACCATAATAATTGGTCTGCTGTCTATTATACAAATAATAATCTTTATATTTCTAAAAAATATCATATTACTAATATCATAGATCGAGTAGGTGGAGGAGATTCTTTTGCTGCTGGATTAATTTCAGGAATTCATTTTTTTGAAAAAAATCCCCAAGAAAGCTTAGAATTTGCAGTGGCTGCATCTTGTTTAAAACATACGATACCGGGCGATTGGAATTTAGTTTCTAAAGATGAAGTACTTAATCTTATGAAAGGAAATGGCTCTGGTAGAGTCCAACGTTAATAGACTTTTTTTATATTTATGATAATGTTGAGTATGAATTTTCTACAAAATTTACTCAACAAAACTAACGTCATCCGTCTAGTGAGCAATTCTAATATTATCAAAACACTATGAAAACGGATCTTCTAAAGACATTCAAAAACGAATAAAAATTCCTCTAGAATAAATATAACAACGTATAAGTGTGTAAATAATAAAAGCACCTCTTTAAGAGATGCCGAGGTAGATCACCTGCTTCAGGGAGTAATTCCCAACATATATGATCAGGATCATTATCGTTTAACCATGCTGTAGCTAACTTGTTATTTCTAACAGCATATGCCTATTGTCCTAAAAATGTTCCCTTTCGTGAAATATCGCAAACAGCAAGTGTCAAACCACTTACTTTTATGTCTTCACCTATATACTTTCCTTCCGCATCGATATCAGGGTCATATGGGATAGCATCTTGCTTATAAGATGTTCCTTCAAATCGTAGATCATTATGTTGATCCCCCCATAGAGCTTGAAACGCTTTAACTTTTAGATTGATAAAGAGAAATAATAAACACAAACACAAAAAAACACCATTAATAATGGCGTTAGTAAATGCTAAGCTATTGCGTTACGTTGGTAAATGTTACATGGTTAAGTATATTAAATATTTTTTATCTCTAATATATAAGTATATACTTTTTGTCAAATTATTTTTATATTCATGATACACTCAGAAATTAAGGTAACGTTTTTGCTAACGTATGTAATCAATAAAGTTCACTTCTTTCTAAAATAATGTTGTTTATAGTATTGATTTAATTCAGCAAATATATATATAATATATTAAGATATATTAATTTTTTATATTTTATAGCAAAGAGGCTATTATGAAATTTTTTATTATAACACTATTTATTTTATTGAATGCTTGCTCATTAACTCCTAAACCTATCTCACCAACTGAAGCCTTCTGTGGAACAGGAGATCCTGAGATAGACATGCAAGATTTTAGTATTGGTGTTGGTAATCTTAGTATCAAACAAAAAGAACGATTATACCCATATTTTAATATTACGATCGATGATATCACTGTAAACGACCCAAGTATAAATCTCTCTAGAGAAGAGAAGATTGTTTTTCTTGATTCTTTAGACAAAATAAAATTTATCTTGAACAGTATACAATTTAGACATCATCTTGAGGATAAAATAGCAAAAGGAGATTGTGATACTACAGGTTGTACCGGAATATCTATGGAATACGATAAACCCGTGGATAATTCACGATTAGCTGAGGCAGTAAGACGATTTAGCTATCATCTTACGATCAAAAAATCTTCAGGTATGTCGGCTGTCGGTTGTGCTGCACCAGTAAATTATTATCCATTCTATGCACCTCCAAGTCCTCTTTATAAAAGAGTTCCTCATTTTTATGTTATTAATTTAGATGATTTAGCACATATAAAAGGATCGATAAAATTAAACGGCGTTTATGATTATGCTGTAGAAAATCCTTATGTTTATTCTCTTGAGGCATTAATACTACATGAGATGCTTCATAATATGGGAGCTACTCATAATCTATATCAATACCAAATTTTGGAAGGAATAGAAGTATCATATAGAGAAGTAGAACAAGATTTATTATTTGATCAATATAAACCCAAATGGGATGCATTTAAAGGATACCATCGAGAAAAATTTGCACATATATTATAAAGAATAACATAAAAATGGAGTTTTTATCACTTATCTAAATATTATACAAATAAAATACCCCTAAGATATCCTCTATAAAGATACTGGAAGTTCATTTAAATCAAAAAATCATAATCAGTTTTCAATAATTATAATTGACAAAAAAATAATAAAATAATAAAATAATAATAATTAAACTCATAACTAATAAACATATAACAACTATTAATTTTAGTAAATTGTTTTAATTACGGATTAGACTATTTAAAATTCTTTTTATGTTAATGAATCTCTAATTAATCAAATATATAAGAACATGTACCATAGTACAGTCAGAGATCATAGATTCTTTTTATATAGCTATCGACACTTTAGATAGTAAAGAATTTAGTACCATAAGCTTATTTAATTTATCATCTCAAAAAATCAATTTAAGATATGATAAAAAATAATGATACATAATGTTGATTATTTGTTAGGAGAACATATTCATGACGTACAATATCTCTATCATTATTCCAGTATATAATAAAGCTCATGATCTATCTCAATGTTTAGACAGTATTCTTAAATATAAAAATAAAGATATCGAAATTATCATAGTGGATGATGCCTCAACAGATAATAGTTGTGATGTAGTTAATGATTATATCAAGAAAGACCATCGGGTATCGTTATTGTTAAATCCTAAAAATATGGGAACATATCTCTCTCGTGCCAATGGTATTTTAGTCGCTAAAGGTGAATATATTTTTTGTGTCGATCCTGATGACTATATTAATGCTGATTGTTTTGATCTTGCTAAAAAATATATGGGTTCAATTGATGTTATTGTATTTAACACATTAATGGTAAAAAATAATCAATATGATTTTTTGGGCAACAAAGGTGATGAGTTTCTTATGGGATCTGATACTCTCTTATCATATCTATCAACACGTCTTGAAAATTGGGGGCTGACTCCTAAGCTTATTAAAAGAGATTTGGCATTAAAAGCGTTAGAAGAATTGAATATTAAAGAACATCTTACTATGGCAGAAGATATGTTACTTTTCTTGAGCATCTTAATTTTTTGTCAATCGTTTCAACGTATTGATATGAATGCTTACTATTATATAAATGAATGTCAAGAAAGTGCAACTCGAAGTATTGTCTCGTTAAGAACAATTAATAGGTGGTTTGCTGATCTATCCATAATTTTATCTAATTTAAAAAGAATTCTTCATAAATACGATTATGATTCAACGTTTTATGGTCAATCATACCAAAATTTATTTCGTTATTTCCATTCTAAAATATTACTTAGTAATCTTTCAGAGCATAATAAGGAATTTGCTATTCAAACTCTTGCAAATATGATTGGTGGAGAGCATGTTTATCAAGTAATGACCATTAAAAATGACTTAACACATAAAATAAAAAGATTAATAAACAAACTATTACCTGAGGGCACCTTACGTCACCGGATTATCAGGAAAATAGCTCGTATATGTTTACGTGTTAGCATGTTATTATTGTCCACAATTTATATGGATGCCATGGAACTGTAAATAAAAGAGGATCAACATGAATAAAAGCTATACTATTGGATGGCTTGAAGATACAAATATGAACAAAAAATCTGCTCCTGCAGTTGTATTTCGATGTCCAAAATATAATCATGTTTTTTTAAATGCTGAACATCCTAATAATGTAAATATAGAATACGACGGTGTTTTTATATCTAATCATGCTAATAATGAAATAGAATTAAGCTTCCCCAAAGGAACAATGATAATCAATCATACTCAGCCTAGGAATATGGATTTTGGTGCAAATCATTTCATGTTTGAAAAAGAAAATATCGAACAAGCTGATATTCTTTTTTCTGTATTAGCAGATCAATATAATGTTCCAACAAAATATCATTATGGACTTTTTAATCTTGATTGGCGAAGAGTCAGTTCTTATCCTTTAAATATTTTAGAAAACAAACATAAGTCTATTTCATATATATCAACTTGCAAAACACTTAATTTGCGTAATAAAGAAGAGGACTTATTTATAAAATATATAAATCCTTTGTATTCTAAGTATGATCTATATAAATCTGAAGAAGGAGCTATTCAGCATCTTTTATATGGCTTAAAGGACTATTATTATTCGATTGTAATCGAAAACAGTGTTGAACCTAATTTTTTCTCTGAAAAACTATTATATTGTTTCTACTCATTAACTGTCCCTTTCTATGATGGAAGTATAAATTTAGAAGAATATTTTCCTACAGAATCATTTATCAGGATTGACATAAATAATCCTAAGGAATCTATTAAAATAATACAATCCCATCTTGATGATTCATCAGAGTATCAAAAACGCTTACCTGCACTAAAAAAAGCTCGTGATATTTTTTTAGAAAAATATCAATTATTTGATCGTGTTGTCACAGAACTTGATCGTTTTTATACTCACAATCCAAACTCAAAAAGAACAAAACAAATGATACTTCCACCACAAAACATACTGAAAAAATAAGTTCATATAAGTTTTATTGATCAATAATCTCCAAAAAGTATTAAATGATAATTTTCAGTTACTTTTACCATCAAAAATAATAATAAATAGATTTCTGAAAAAATAAGCTAGGACATTTCAGTACCAGTAAATAAGAAGCTTAATTTTGAAAAATATTTTATGTTTCCAAATCTTACCTAAGATTATCAGAAAAACAACTAATCAATATATCATAGACAGTTTACTATAGTAGCATAAGCAGCCTATTAACAGACCCTATATAACTAAAATAATAAAATCACTATATACACTAGATTTATCTATACTTTTATAATCATACAAAGAAAATATAACAATATATTCTCTTACTTAAATAAGATTAGTATATTATTTGTGAGTACATAAAAACTAATTTATGATCGATAAGATTTATAAATCTAAAATTGAGATAAAAATTGATTGATAAAAACAAATAAAAAGTTGAATATTGATTAGTATCCCAATTAAATTAAAATAAACTGTCGATATATTTAAAATTAATAATTACAAAATATAATAAATATGTTATAATAAATATGTTATAATAAATTATAGTTTTTACTATATTTATATTTTTAGGGTAATAATTAATAAAGAATCATCAAAATATTGATGGCGTATTTTTTAATACTGATTTGAGGAACATATGATTAATGTAAAAGATGTGTTACCTATTTTATACGAACATCTGTTAGATTGTTCATATAAAATATTACCTATTAATGAAATATCTGGAAAACTGCTCTATAACAATATTTTTAGTCCTATTTCACACCCTCCTTTTAATAAAGCCGCTATGGATGGCTGGGCTTATCATACCGATACTCTTCAAGATAACATTTCCTTAAAATTACATCAAACAACCATAAAAGCAGGTGATATTTTTATTGGTTCAATTGCTCATGATGAATGTGTTCGAATCATGACAGGTGCTAAAGTTCCAAATAATTGTAACGCTGTCCATAGATTGGAATATGGTACTCAATCAAAAGAACATGTTCATTTTAATCAACCTGAGACATCACGAAATATCATTTTTCAAGGACAAAATCTTGAAGAAGGAGCAATGCTACTTCCTATTAAAATTTTGGATAGTAAGGATATTGCTGTATTATCTGCTAGTGGGATCAAAGATCTACAAATAGCTATGTCTCCTAAAATAGGAATCGTTTCTACAGGAAACGAAATCAAGTATCCATCAGAATCTTGCGAAGACGGCTATATTTATGATTCTAACGGTTCTTATCTTACAAATATTTGTCACACCTTAGGTTTTGATGTTACATTTCTTGGAATCATTCCGGATACAGAAGAAGCATTAGCAGATTTTTTAGAGAATAATATCACTTTGTACGATATCATCATTTTTTCAGGAGCTGTCTCTCAAGGAGATGTTGATCTTATTCCTATTGCCTTACAAAAAATAAATGTTGTTTCTTATATCCATGGAGTCACGTTAAAACCTGGAAAACCTTTTTATTTTGGAACACTTGACATGGAAGAAAAAAAATGTTTTTTTGGACTTCCTGGCAATCCTATATCAGTTTTTGTTTGTTTTGAATTATTTGTCAAACCATATATTTATAAATGTATGGGATATGAATACCAACCAAAAATATTTCAAATACCTTTAGATAGTGAACTGATAAGAAAAGATTCTGAACGTGAAGAATATATACCAGCAAAATTAGTTCAAGGTGATCATGGTATAAATGTATGTCCCCTACCCTATAAAGGATCATCAATGGTGACTGTACTACCATATACAGAAGTTTTGATATGCATTGAAGAGGGTACCAAAAAATTAAATAAGGGAGATCTTGTCGATGTTAGATTCTTACAATAGAGAAATTTCTTATATGCGTATTTCTTTATTGGATACATGTGATCTTCGTTGTACGTATTGTATGCCTGAAAATGATCCGATATTTATGAATAAAGACAGTTGGTTAACATTTGAAGAAATTCATCAAGTCGTAAAAGCATCTGTGAATCTTGGTATCAGTAAATTTCGTCTTACAGGTGGGGAACCACTTCTCCGTCCAAATGTAGTAAAACTTGTAGCTTTGTTATCCCAAACCGAAGGGGTAAAAATACTTGCTATGACTACCAATGGCACCCATTTGGTATCTTTAGCAGAACCGCTAAAAAAGGCTGGACTACAATCAATCAATATATCATTAGATACTCTTGATCCTGTTAGATATCGTTTTATTACACGAGGAGGATCGATCGATCCTGTATTAAAAGGGATCGATGCCGCTCTTAAAGTAGGCTTAACCGTTAAGATAAATATGGTCATTATGGATTCACACAGTGTCAATGAAATTGAGTCCATAAAACAATTTATCGAATCTAAAGGAGGGAAACTCCAGACAATCGCTATGTATAAGCTTGATGAAATCAAAAAAGATGATCATTCCTATGACAGACCAGAATCTTGTACTCGTTGTAATCGTATTAGATTGTCCGCCGATGGTAAAATAAAACCTTGCTTACATAGCAATGATGAATATTCTTTGGATTTTGATAACTTAGAGCAATCCCTGTCAATAGCAATTAACAACAAACCTGAAAAAGGAACTATTAATTCAAACATCAACGTCAATTCAATCGGAGGATAGCGTGGAATTTTCTCATTTAGATAAAGAAGGAAAGGCATCAATGGTAGATGTTGGTCATAAGCCTGATCTAAAACGCTACGCTCGTGCCGAAGGAAAAATTCATCTTTCTCCCACAACAATAGAAATGATCCAAAATAATCAAATCAAAAAAGGAGAAGTTTTTGCTTGTGCAAGAATTGCAGGTATTATGGGTGGTAAAAAATGCTCTGAACTTATTCCTTTATGCCACGATCTCTTGATTGATAAAATTAGTGTTAATTTCCAAATAAAATCGACATATATCCTTATCCAAGCAGAAGCTTTTTGCATAGGAAAAACAGGAATAGAAATGGAAGCGTTAACAGCTGTTAATATTGCTGCATTAACCATATGGGATATGTGTAAAGCTGTTGATAAAACAATGTCTATTACAGATATTGTTTTAATTGAAAAACTTAAATCAGAAGAGGTATCATAATGAAACATCCTTTTACAATTATTTCATTTAATATATCTACACAGACAGGAACACGTAAAACTCCTGTTGAGACAGTAACATTGATCGAAGGCAAAGGTATTGAAGGTGATGCACATGCAGGAAAATTAGAAGATAGACAAATATCATTACTCTCCATGGATGAAATTGAGAATTCAAAAGCATACGAAGAAGCCAAATCTAAAGGTGTCACTTTAAAATCAGGTGATTTTGCAGAGAATATCACGACACGAGGTGTGGTTCTTCATGAACTACCAATAGGCACTAAAGTATACATTGGTGATGCCGTTTTAGAAGTTTCTCGAATTGGAAAAAGCTGCCATGCAGGTTGCGAAATCACAAAGTTGATTGGGCAATGTATTATGCCTTCTAAAGGTATTTTTATGCGTGTGTTAAAAGGTGGTACTGTAAGATATGACGATAACTGTTATTACCAGCTCGGATAGAGCATTCAATCAAGAATACGAAGATCTTTCTGGACCAGCAATATGCGATTTATTAAAAAAAGCTTTTCCTAATATCACACTAATATACAAACTTGTTCCCGATGAAGAATCAGAAATTAATAAGGTCATTTTGGAAAATATTAATTCTTCATGGATTTTGACAACAGGTGGTACTGGTATTTCTCCAAGAGATATTGTTCCAGATGTTTGTAAAAAAATCTGCGATAAAGAAATTCCAGGAATTATGGAATATTTACGTCGAGAGTCTTTTAAAGAAACTCCTAACGCAATATTTTCAAGAGGATTTGCTGGATTGAAAAATAACACAATTATTATAAATTTTCCCGGCAGTAAAAAAGGAGCCGTATTCTGCACAAAGCTTTTACTACCTTTATTAGAACATGGAACAGCAATGTTACAAGGAAAAAGTCATTAAGATAAATATAGTATAACGGCCTCAATCATAGGAGAATTTTTATGAAAAAAAAACAAACTACCTGTAATTACTGTTCTCTTGCATGTAATTTTGACGCTTACGTTGAAAACGATCGGATTATCAGATTGGAACCTACCCAAAATTATCCTGTAAACAAAGGATTTTCATGTATTAAAGGTTTATCATTGCATCAACAACTTTCTAAGTTTAATGATAAACCTTTGCCACGTATTAAAGAAAACGGTCAATTTCGTTATCTTTCAACATGGAAAGAAGGTTATCAATACGTTGCTGATAAATTAACAGCAATCAAAAAAGAATATGGCGGAGATGCAATTGCGGGTATTAGTACAGGACAATTATGTACTGAAGAAATGGCATTATTTGGACATGTGATGCGTAATTTTTTAGGTGGAAATGTTGATGGAAATACAAGACTTTGTATGGCAACTTCTGTTGTTGCTCATAAACAAAGTTTTGGTTTTGATGCACCACCATACACACTCAATGATTTTGAACTATCAGATACAATTATTTTTGTTGGAGCAAATCCAGTAGTTGCTCATCCGATTATTTGGAATAGAGTACGATTAAATAATAATAAAAAAGTCATTGTAATTGATCCACGTCGTTCTGAAACAGCACAACACGCAGATTTACATTTGGAATTAACTCCTAAATCAGATCTTGTTTTATTATATACATTAGCCAACTATCTCATCGAAAAAGATTGGATTAATCATGATTATATCAATAATTACACAGAAAATTTTGAAGCATTTAAAACACACGTTGGTTCTTATTCTTTAGAGCAATTACAATCCGTAACAGGTATAACAGCAAAAGAATTGCAAGATCTTGCTGACATGATTCATAAGGGAAAACGTGTTTCTCTATGGTGGACCATGGGTGTCAATCAAGGATATGAAGCTGTACGAACAGCTCAAGCCATTATTAATATTGCTTTAATGACTGGAAATATCGGACGCCCCGGCACAGGTGCCAACTCCATTACCGGACAATGTAATGCTATGGGATCACGTGCATTCAGTAATACAGCAGGTTTGTACGGTGGAGGAGATTTTGACAATGAAAATCGACGGCAAGCTGTAGCTCAAGCGTTAGATATTGATCCGGCAGTGTTACCTCAAAAACCCACCTTACCTTACAACATGATTATCGAAAAAATTATTGCTGGAGAAATAAAAGCGTTATGGGTATGTTGTACCAATCCACGGCATTCTTGGGCAAATAACGAACAATTTAAAAAAGCAATCGATAAATTAGATTTATTTATTGTACAAGACCTTTATGGAGATACTGAAAGTTCTATCGAAGCAGATGTCTTCTTCCCTGTTGCTACAGGACTCCAAAAAGAAGGAGTTTTTATTAATACCGAACGAAGACTCTCCAAACTTCAACCCATGGTTTCAAGTCCTCGTCCATCAGACTATCAAGTATTTTATGAAGTTGGGAAAGCTTTAAATATGGGAACATTATTAAAAGGTTGGGAAACTCCAAAATCTGCATTTGAATTGCTTAAAAAATGTTCTAAAGGAATGCCTTGTGATATTACAGGTGTTGATTATGATGCTCTCAATGATTCCGCAGGAATTCAATGGCCTTTCCGTGAAGGAGAAACTCTTTCCGAAAATGAACGCCGTTTGTTTGAAAACAATCAATTTTATACCCCTTCTAAAAAAGCAAAATTTGTATTTGAAGCACCTATGGAAAATCCTCTTGCCGTAAATAAAGAATATCCTTATATCCTTAATACAGGAAGAGGATCAGTTGGACAATGGCATACTCAAAGCCGCACAAGAGAAGTTTCTTATATTAATGACATGACTTCAAATGAATCATATATTTTTATTAATCCTGAATTAGCAAAAGAACACCATATTAATAAATTTGATAAAGTCTTAGTAAAATCAATTAATGGAGAAGAGAGTATTTTTATTGCTGAATTAACTACTGATGTTCCTAAAAATCAATGTTATGCTCCTATCCATTATATGGAAACAAATCGATTAACACCATCGCTGTATGATGTATATTCTAAAGAACCATCATACAAAACCACACCAATTTACATTCAAAAAATGGAGGGGTAATTATGAAAAGAATCAATATCGATCGTGATAAATGTATTGCTTGTCTGACATGTGTTACATCATGTATCATATCACATCACGCAGAAGAATCTCGGAATAGAGTTGTTTTGAGCAGTGACCGTAAAAATTCACCTATTTTTTGTCGTCACTGTGATCTCCCCGAATGTGTTTATACTTGTATGTCAGGAGCAATGGCTAAAGATCCAGAAACAGGTTATGTTACCTATAATTCAAAACAATGTGCCAGCTGTTATATGTGTGTTATGGCATGTCCTTATGGTGTCTTAAAAGAAGACGATCGTACCAAAAAAGAAATTCTTAAATGCGATATGTGTGTTGATCACGAAACAGGATATCCCCAATGTGTAGCTCAATGTCCAATGACAGCAATTACACTTGAGGAGGTTTTGTAATGACATATGTAGTATTAGGAGCCTCAGCAGCTGGAATCAATGGAGCAGAAGCACTTCGTCGATTGGATCCAAATGCTAAGATTATACTTATTTCTAAAGATACAGCAATCTACTCTCGTTGTATGTTACATTATTATATTAGCGGAGAACGTTCGCTCAGTCGTTTAAATTTCAAATCAGAAGATTTCTTCACTAAAAATAATATCGAATGGATTTCCGGACAATCAGTCACAAAAATAAACGAAACTGAGAAAACTGTTGGATTAGAATCTGGAGAAACAATTTCTTTTGATAAATTATTAATTGCTACCGGTGCATCAAGCTATTTCCCAAATATTCATAATTTAAAACCTTCGCCTTATATTATTGGAGTTAGAACACTTGATGACTGCGAACGTATCAAAGAACTTTCTAAACAATATAAGAATGTTGTTGTGATTGGAGGAGGATTGATTGGTGCTGATATTATGACAGGATTATCACATACCGATCTCAAAATCAACCTTATTGACACATCTTCACATGTTATGAATCGACAATTAGATTTTTACACAGCTTCAAATTATCAGGCTTTATGGAAGCAAAAAGGAATTGAATTTCATTTTAATGCAACGATTACCGATATTATTTTAGATGAAAAAAATAAAAAACCAGAATATGTCGAAATAAATGACTCACAAAAAATTCCAGCCGATTTTATTATTGTTGCTTCGGGAGTAGTTGCAAATACAAGTTTTCTTCAAAATTCTTCTATCAAAAAAACACCACATAACTCGATCGAAGTAAATAATCAAAAACAAACATCACATCCTGATATTTATGCTGCAGGAGATGTTACAGGCACAGCTGCTATTTGGTCAGTTGCAGTCAAAGAAGCTATTATTGCTGCTCACAGCATGGTAGGAAAAAAGCTTGAAATGGAAGATTTTTTTGCTATGAAATCAACAATGAATTTTTTCAATCTCCCTACGATGTCTTTAGGACAAGCTAATCCAGCTTGTGATTTAATGATTCCAACCTTAAAAAGTTCTGAAGTGGGAACTTATCAACTTGACTCCAATGATCAAGAATTTGATATTGATATTCAGATTGACCACAAAGGAAATTATAAAAAAATTATTCATAAAAATGGGAAGATTTACGGAGCTTTGCTACAAGGTGATCTATCTTATTCAGGAATTTTATCACAGCTTATTAAAGAAAAAATTGACATTTCCAAAGTAAAAAAATCGATCTTTGACATTAACTACGCTGATTTCTTTAATATTACAGAAAGTTTTGAGTATCGATTTGAATAAGACAGTATTTATTCTTGCCGGAGGGAAAGGATCACGATTGGGCGGTGTCGACAAAGGATTTTTAGAATATCAAGGTAAATTTTTTATTGAACATATTTTGAATCAATTGACTTCTTTTTCTCAAATTATTATCTCAACTAATAATCAAAAAAAATATGAACAATTTAATTATCCTATTATTTCGGATGAGCATCTAAATATCGGTCCAATAGAGGCAATCTATCAAGGATTGAAACATAGCAGGACTGATTGGAATTTTATTATTAGTGTTGATCAACCTCTATTTTCTAAGATGATCCCTCTTTATTTGGAAGAATTTTTTTGTTCTGATTATGACGCCATAATCCCTAAGGATCATAATGAAATTTATTATCCATTATGTGGTTACTATCATAAAAACTGTGAGAAGACAATCTTATCACAGATAAGTGCAGAGAAATACAGTATTCATAACATGCTCAAATTACTACGAGTAAAAATCGTCGATATTTCTCAAACCATTTTTTATTCACAAAAAATGATGATTAATGTTAACACATGTGAAGACAAGCAATTACTACCATTAATTGTAGCAATTTCAGGAAGTCAAAATTCTGGTAAGACAACTCTCATCTGCAAGCTCATTCCCGAATTTGAAAAACATAAAAAAACAGTTGCTACCATTAAACACACCAAGCATTCTTATTCTTTTGATGAAGAAGGTAAAGATACTTTCTTGCATCGTAAAGCTGGTGCTAAAGCAACTGCTATTTTTTCTCCTGATTCGTTTATGATTAATCAAGAAACACCCACTCCTGATTTTTTAAAAATATTTGAACAGTATGATGTAATTTTGCTTGAAGGCTTTAAAGATTCTCTTTATCCAAAAATAGAAGTATTTAAAGATGAAAATAGTCATGTTTCTTTAAAAAATGTGATTGCTCAGGTTGGAGGAGAAAAAACTTCTTGTCCTCACTTTACATCAAATCAAATACCAGAAATTGTAAATTTTTTACTTTATCAAAAGTAACACAAGGAATTCTTATGAATTTATTAATAATGCCTATTGGTTTTGTAGCCGCTGTGATGGGATCAGTCACACTTTCAAACATTTATGGAATACTTGGTTATACATGGATTCGTTATTTATTCCATGGTTTAGGTATCATTGTTGGTATAATGATGCTTACAAAAGTGATCCTATATTTTTCAAAATGCCGTGAAGAATACAATAATATGGTTTTAGCAAGCTTATATCCTTCTTTTTCTATGCTTATCATATTGATTGGTTCATTTATATTTCCTTTTTACGCACCTATCGGAAAAATGTTGTGGCTTGGAGGGATTGGTATTCATTTATTTTTAATATTATTTTTTACATGGAAACATGTTATTTTAGGTTTTAATTATGCAACGTTTGTACCTAGTTGGTTTGTAACTTATTTTGGAATTTTAGTAGGAGTTGTTGTAGGAACACCTTTCAATGAACCTCTTATTACAAAAGGATTAACGTATTATGGATTAATTGCATTAATTTTGGTTTATGTTCCTTTAGTGATCAGAGCTCTAAAAGATGGAATTCCTGAGGCATTAACACATACACGAGCTATTTTCTTAGCACCTCCGGCTCTTGTGTTGGTCAGCAGTTTAAATACGTTATCTTCCAACCCTCTGTTGATTCTTAGTCTTTATATTATATTGATGATTGCGTTGTTCTATACAATCATCAGTATTCCTAAATTTTTTAGTGTTCCTTTTACACCTGTATTTGCAGGGTTAACATTTCCTATGGCCATTGGAACATTAGCCGGAATAAAAACAGCTGATTTTTTCACTGATAAAAATAAGCTGTTTTCTTCGATTGCTTTTGAAATATCTGGAGTACAATTAGCATTAACAACAGTGTTTATTTATATTGTCTTATTTCAATTTTTTAAGACATTTTCTCATAATAAAAACGCTAATACAAATAAATAACATAGAAACAAATAATGGTATATTGGAAACTTTTCACATCATTTTTAAAAATAGGATTAACTACCTTTGGTGGTGGCTCTTCGTTTATTCCTATTGTTCAAAAAGAAAGTGTAGATATTAATCACTGGCTTACAGAAGCTGAATTTATGGATGCAATTGCTTTCAGTCAGTCTCTTCCCGGACCTGTTTTGACTAAACTTGCTTCTTTTGTCGGATATAGAGTGGGAGGATGGTTAGGGAGTTTGATAGCTGTAGTTTCGGCTATCTTACCTGTAGCATTAATGATGATTTCATGTTCTATCCTTTATACTCGTTATAGAGAAGCAACTTGGATGAAAAATATGCTTCTTTTTGTAAAACCTGTTGTTTTTGTTCTTATGATAGATATTGTATTTGGAATGAGAACAGTACTTGGTAGTCCTCATTCTTATATCATTATGCTGATCACAATTATAGGGCTCTATTTCTTCAAAATTCATCCTTCTTTTTTGATGATAGGAGCTATAATAGTTGGGATCTTAGTACGATAAGTAACTTTTATATACTTAGTCAATAAAAGTAATTTATTTCTTACTTTTGAATTTCTTCGCAATTATTTTAGAAACATACTCATTAAAAAATTGTAAAAAAAAACAGTAGTAATGTTTTATAATTTAATAGTAAAAATCGGTGGAAATTTAATAAAAAAATAAATTAATTGGTATATCTTATCTAATTGCTTAACTCAACCTGATACATATTTTTATCAAAGAAAAATTTATGAATAAGATTAGGACTATTAATATATAAAGTAACTCTTATATTATAATATATAAGATATTTTTGACAATATAAAAATTACTATAATGTTAAATCAAACTTTGATACATACGGTATATTAAAGATAAATATCTCCAACACAATTTCATAATCTTTAATAACCATTTGATCACTACATAAAACAATATAATATTATATTGTGGGAGTATAACATTATGTTTCGTATTTTTTTCATTATTACGTTATTTTTAATAACTTCATGTTCCTTAGATTCTCAAGGAACATCATCATCAGAGACTAACTTACCTTTTATAGATGATCCATCCACGCATACATTCAATCAAAATATGCCCGCAGAATGGATTCCTTCAGGACGTGTTCTAGTTTATCCGATTAATCTAACGAATACATGTAGCTATCCTATAAATTTTCTCTCGATAAAACCACAAAATAAAGATATTTTTCAGTTTAGAATAGCTTGTATTGCAACTGGTAAAGGATCTCAAGTTTATGGTACATTTATATTTAAAACACCTATATCAGGTACTTTTGATGGTGTTGCACAGTCCCTGTATTCTGCTGCTATAACCTCTCCTTCTGATATTGAAGCCACAATAAGTATGGATAATGAATTTTTATACTTCAAAGATAATTATGGCAACGATGTCCGTATTGCATCTCGTGGACGTGAACAAAGTCTACCTCTTCCTACAAATTTCAATAATGCATTTTTAAATGAAATTTGGAGATTAACATATAGTGGGCAAACTTTTAAAATAAATCTTGAAGATCCTAGTGCAAAAAATTATTCTATGCCGAGAAATATAACAGATATAGAAAGAAAAAAATTAGATAATGGACAAATCGAATTACAATTAAAGAACTTCAGTGGATCGTTTAACACTCACTATAAGATCATATATACTATTACTCCTATTAGTCCTTCAAAAGGAGCTTATACTATTACAAATACTATGAATGGCGAAGCAGGAAAAGGTACTATTGAATTTACAGATACGGCAATAAAATTAGTGGAACAAAATATAGAACTTATCTATCGAGGAAAAAAAATCATATAATTTTATTATGAAATATTTAAGACCAATAAAATGATATAAAATAAGAAAATATATTAAGATTTTGGAAGAAAATATTTTTTTATGAAAACATGCAATACTTTTTTTAACTTATTTATTATTGATAACTGACCAAACCGATACCACTTATCAGAAGAAACTTCATAATAAGGCAGGAAATTCTTTAGTAAAAGATCTTTATGATATAAAGACATATCTGATAATCTTCCAAATAATAAAGCAGGAGAATGTTTGATATCATCTTCCGAAGGATCAAATGCGTTACAGAAAGCGATTAAATGCTCGAAATATTCCTCTTTAACATCTTCTATTAATTGTGAATAAATAGAAAATAGAAAAAAAAAGCATTCATTACGTAATTTATATTTGTATAGATCAAAGACTCCTTTTTCTTTAAGAAACTTACAGATTAATGTTGCAATTTTTGGTGGATTAACACCATTTTTTGAAATCTGCCCCATAATAGATTGTTCATTTCGTCGGTAATAATAACCAATATTATTTATTGCAGCTATCTTAGGTTTAACACAAACAATATATTGATAGTGAAATATCCAATCTTCTGTGGTAATATTTTCTAGAAAACGAAGATTATGATCTAATAAATCTTGTCTTTTAAAGATTTTTGTAGGAGTTCCAGTTAATATTTTTTCATAGTTTGTATGATCTATGATACTTCCAGAAGATATCGATGGATAAAAGTACGCAGGAGTAATTGTTTTCCCTTCGACAATGCCAAACATTTTTCGCCCAAAGACTCCGAAGTTAGCATGATATTGTTCACAATGAGCGATAATTTTTGAGTAAATATCTTTTGCTAGAAAATCGTCACTGTCAATAAAAGCAATCCATTCTCCAGTTGCATTTTCAATACCGGTATTTCGTGCACCACTAAGTCCTTTATTGATTTCATGTTTTATATAAACAATACGTGGATCTTTTTTGATAAACTCAAAAATAATTTCTTCAGAATGATCAGGAGAACAGTCATTGACAATAATAATCTCAATATCTTTTAATGTTTGATGTACTATAGAATCTAAACATTCTCTAAGATATTTTTCTACGTTATAAACAGGAATCACTATAGATAATTTAGGCATAATTGAAGTCCTTAAGCTTTAATAAAAGAAATTTTATTGATTTTTAAAAAATATATTTTTTATCTATTCTTCACAGATAAGTAATTTCACAAAACAAAGTTATCTGAGTATTCTTGTAATGATTTTTTGATATATAAAAATATTATATCCCCAAAAAAACCTGTTGTCAACTATAAAGTTTCTTATTCTTCATACAATATATATTATTGACAAATCACTCTACGTTATATATATTATATAATAAAAGCTGCAGTAGAGGAGATAAAATGAAAAAATTAGTTGTGATTACAGGAGCTAGCTCAGGTATTGGAGCGGCGATTGCAAAAAAATTTTCTGTAGCAGGATATTCGTTATTATTATTAGGAAGAAGAGTCGAAAAAATGGAAGCATTAAATCTTCCAAACACACTATGTCGCAGAGTGGATGTTTTAGATATGAATGCTTTTGCAAGTGCTATTAAAGATGCAGAGATTAAATTTGGTGTGCCTGTAGATTGTTTGATTAACAATGCAGGGATTATGCTTCTTGGACATCCAGAAACTCAAGCAATAGAAGAATGGAATACGATGATTGACATCAATATAAAAGGTGTCCTTAATGGAATGAATCTTGTATTAAAAGATATGGTTGATAGAAATAATGGTACTATTATTAATGTGAGTTCTATTGCCGGTAAAAAAACATTTATGAATCATGCAATATATTGTGGAACAAAATTTGCGATACATTCAATAACAGAAACTATTAGGCAAGAAGTATCACATGCAAATGTGAGAGTTACATTGATTGCTCCAGGGGTTGTAGAAACAGAATTAATGTCTCATACCACAAACTCAGATATCGTTGATGGATATAATGAATGGAAAAAATCAATGGGAAAAGGACTTTATGCTGAAAATATCGCTGAAGCTGCATTTTTTATTTATTCTCAACCTCAAGAAGTTTGTATCCGTGAGATTGTTGTTGCTCCAACAAAACAAGATACGTAACATAAGTTTACATTACTAAAAATAAAATATTGCCTATTATCGTTATTATAATATCAAAGACTATCTCAACATATACATACTCTATTATTAATAGATGTTAAATTTTAATATTCTTATATATATTATGTAGAAGGCACAAATGTTTTTACGTATACGAACTATCATTGCAATATTTGTTTTAACTAACTTTATTGCTTGCTCATTAACACCACAAGATAAAATAAATTCTGAGAGTACATCACTTCATCCTTTAGATAAGCAATTATTTTATGGTAGATCATTATTGTCTGGTGATTTATTGAAAGCTTATGATCTTCTTAGCAATGAATTATCTGAGTGGGAAGATAACGCAGATATTATTGGTGGAATTTATCATGAAAAACAAGTGAATGTTTATGGACAAAATATCAAAATATCTCCTGATGATTATAAACTAATTCTTAGTTACATCTCTAGAGACAATCCAAGTATTTATCCTTTTAGAATCAGTCCTCGATATTCAACTACCAGTAATGGTTTTATTGATATTGCGAGATTACGTTTTTTAAAATCTCCCACATATCAAGAATATAGAAAAGAAATGCAATTGATTACTAAAGAAGCTAATAAAATTCTTGCAAAAGTCACTCCAACTATGAATGAATTTGATAAAGTACGTCTTGCACATGATGAATTATTAAAATTGGTATCTTATAAAATGAGTGGGTTTTCAGCTGATCTTCGAGGTGCTTTTTTATCTTTTGGGGTTATTTGTGATGGTTATGCACAAGCATTCTTATATCTCTTACAGAGAATGGGGATTACAGGTATATATATTATTGGAGATGCAGGTGGTATCTTGCACGCATGGAATAAAGTACGCATTGATGGAAAATGGTATAATGTTGATCCTACATGGGATGATAGTATTGTGGCTGACGACAACGTCTTATACACATATTTTTTATTAAGTGATGCAAATTTTACAGATCATATTCAAAGTCATGATAAATACTCTTCTTACTCTATCATACCTCAATCCTTAGAAAACTATCCTCATGGATTAAAGTAAAAAATTATATTTGGTAGCTAAGAAGTTATTATCCTAATTTTTTTTTATCCATAACAAATTCTTTAAAAATATTCATAAAAAAAGACCATATAATATGGTCTTTTTTTTATGTCTAATTTCGTTTTTGTGCTCGAGCAAGTAAAATAATAATCAATAATGCAGTAATTATTGTACCTGTGGTCAAAGCAATTAAATAACCAGGAAGATTAGTGATTAATGGAAAAACAAAAATTCCACCATGAGGTGCAGGTAATTGACAACCAAATGCCATCGAGATAGCTCCTGCAATGCCAGAACCAATCACACAAGACGGAATAATAATAAGAGGTTTACTTGCAGCAAAAGGAAGAACTCCTTCTGTGATAAAGCTAGCTCCTAAAGCATAACAGGTAACACCTGTTTCTCGTTCTGCTTCTGTAAAAAATCGTTTTGCTAAAGTTGTAGCTAATGCTACTCCTAAAGGAGGAGTCATTCCTCCAACCATAACAGCTGCATGAGGATAAAGATTTCCGGCAGCAATTGCTGCAATACCAAAGGTGAAAGCAGCTTTGTTAATAGGTCCTCCCATGTCAATCGCCATCATACTTCCTAAGATCAACCCAAGTAAAATGAGGTTACTGCCACTAAGAGAATCTAAAAATTGAGACATACCATTATTAATATGAGAGACAAATCCTAGCATAGGCATCACGATCACTCCCATAAGTAACAATCCAAATACAGGATATAACAAAACAGGTTTTAAACCATCAAATAATTTTGGAAGTGGAGTCAATATTTTCTTAAGAAAAAGAATAACGTATCCACCAACAAAACCAGCTAATAAGCCCCCTAAAAATCCTCCTCCACTTGAGGCAGCTAATGAACCACCTACCATTGCAGGCATTAACGCTGGACGTTCGCCAATACTAAAACCAATATATCCAGCTAAAATAGGTATCATCAATGAAAATGCACCCGTAGCACCTAAGGTATGTAAAAAATAGGCAATAGGATTATAATCAGGAGCTGTTGGATCGTGAGCTGTAATGCCAAACATAAATCCAATAGCAATCAAAATCCCCCCACCAACAACAAATGGTAACATATAGGAAACACCCGTCATTAATTGACCGTAGATACCTTTTTTACTTTGAAGAGAATCTGAAGAATTTTGCTGATTTTTATAAACAGGCACATTACTTTCAAGTGCTTTTTGTATCACTTCATCTGCATGACGAACCGTATGACCAGCAGTGACTTTATATAATTTTTTCCCATCAAAACGAGACATATCTACTTCTCTATCTGCCGCAATAATGACTACTTTTGCATCTGAAATTTCAGATGGAGTCAGAATATCCTTAGCACCATCAGATCCGTTAGTTTCAACACGAACTGTAAGACCTTTGAGTTTACCACTTTTCTTTAATGCATCTGCAGCCATATAAGTATGTGCAATGCCTGTCGGACAAGCTGTCACAGCTACAATATCCACAGAATTTGAAGCTTCTATCGTATCAGAGTGTTTGAAAGAATCTTCTGTAAATAAGGATAGCAACTGAATCTTATCTTGAGATGCAAACAAATCATTGATTTTTTTCTCATCTGATAACAGTTCTGATAATTCAGAAATAATTTCTAAATGCAGATTATTTTCTTGTGCTGGGATACCGAGCATAAAAAATAATTTAGCTTTTTCATTTGTCTGTTCATTCCAGGTAATAGGATTTTTAGTTTTAGCAATAATAACTCCTGCCTTAGTTACGCTTGTATCTTTAGCATGAGGCATTGCAATATCATGAGCGATCAATGTCGGATCAATTTGCTCTCGTGCCTTTAATGACATCAATAATTGCTCTTGATTATTTGAATATCCTTGCTGATAAAACAAAGATGCCATTTCAGATAAGATTTCATCTTTTGATGATGCATCACTATCCAAAATAATAAGATTTTGATCAAAAAACTCTCGCATGAAGGACTCCTGTATCTATTAATATATTTTTACTATTTTGACATCCTTAAATAACCGATCAGCTGTTTCTTTATTTGTCAGTCCATGCGAAAAAGCTGTCCCAGCTCCACATGCAATACCATACGCAAAAGCTTCCAAAGGATCTGAAGATTGGATAAAAGAACCAACAAAACCAGCAACTAAAGAATCTCCTGCACCAACACTGCTAATCAAAGAACCTTTGAGAGGTTCAGCAAAATAAGCTGATTTATTTTCTAAGAAATAAGCTCCTTCAGAACCTAAGGATACAATGATATGTTGGATTTGATAAGCTTTTTTGAGTTCTGTAGCTAACTTTAGAGCTTCTTCATTATTTTTTATATCACAGTTGAAAAATTCACTGATTTCATCTTTATTAGGTTTAATTAAAAAGATATTGGGCATAGTTAATGATTCTTTTAAAGCTTCACCTCTAGTATCTAAAATTATTTTAGTATTAGGAGATACGGATTCGACAATTAATTTATAAGTGTTTTGTGACAAACTAGTAGGAAGAGATCCTGACAAAACAAGAGCATCAAGACAATCATAAGCTTTAATCTTTGTTAGCAACTGATCAAATTCTTGAGACGAAATAAGAGGAGCTACACCACTAATTTCTGTTTCATAAGAAGGAGTTTTGATTTTTGTATTAATACGTGTTTTCTCTTGAATATAAATAGGATCTACAAAGCTCATTGTTTCATCTTCAACAAATTTACCTGTAAAGCCACCTAAAAAGGTAACTGCTTTAGTTTCTAAACCTATATTTTTCAAAACACGCGATACATTGATCCCTTTTCCACCAGCAAAAAAATAATTTTCTATAGCAGACAATCTTTTTCCCAAGACAAAATTTTCCATTGTAATATGGAAATCAATAGCGGGATTTAAGGTTACGGTAACAATCATAAAAAAATCCTTTATCAATTTATTGATAATATTATATAATAATAGCATATTTTAGTCAACCTATTTAATTACATTTACATAAAAAATAGCAACTTAGAGATATTCCTTTATTATTTAGGAGTAAATATTTCAGATCATTTTATATATTAATTATTATCTATAAAAATCGTCAATTCATTGGCATGAATGATAAAATTTAATATTTGATTTCCTTAAATTAAGATAATCCCAGCCTATAGGCTGGGATTATCTTATAGAGTATATCTTGATAAAACAGAAGTACTTATAACTTATACTTGTATAATGTTGATTTCTCAGAAATATAATGGGATATGTTTTAGATCATTTTCTTTAAGGCAGATGCAACAAATTCAACTGTTGGTCCTACAATGACTTGGAGATTATTTTTAGATACTTTAATAATACCGGAAGAAACTGATTTTAATAGTTTTTCATCGATTACATCAGTATCAGCTAATTCTAAACGAATTCTTGTTGCACAATATTCTAAATTATTAATATTTGTTGAACCACCTAATCCCTGAAGAATTGTTTCTGCAATTTGATGATATTTGTCTCCTGATTGAGTACTTGCAACAAAAACTTCTTCTTCCATCGTATCACGTCCTAGGGTTTTGAGATTTAATTTGAGAATCAAAAATTTGAATAGGAAGTAGTATATAACAAAGAAAATCATCCCTTGAACAAGGAGCAAAAATGGTTTATTTGCCATAGGGAGTCTTGAAGACAAAATAAAATCAACAAGACCTGCTGAAAACCCAAATCCTGCCATTAATTGAAATTTTGATGCTAAAAATAGCGAAATACCGGTCAATAACGCATGAATAACATAAAGAACAGGAGCTAAAAACATAAAGGAAAATTCGATTGGTTCTGTGATACCGGTAAAGAAACTTGCAAAAGCTGCTGCTAAAAAAATAGATCTTACTCGATTTTTATTTTCTGATTTTGCAGTATCAATAAACGCCATCACAGCTCCAACCAAACCAAACATCATTATAGGAAAGAAACCTGCTTGGTACATCCCTGTAACACCTTTTGTTCCCGTGTTACCCCAAAAATTTCCAATATCATTAATTCCCGCAACATCAAACCAAAATACAGAATTTAAAGCATGATGTAATCCCAATGGAATCAAAAGTCTATTTAAAAATCCAAAAATACCTGCTCCTATCGATCCTAAATGAGCAATCGCAATTCCTAAGCCTACCAGTCCTTTATAAACATACGGCCAAATAAACATAAGTACAAAAGATACCAAAATCATTAACACCGAAGTTAAAATAGGAACTAACCTTTTCCCAGAAAAAAATGCCAAAGCCATGGGAAGCTCTGTCTTATAAAATTTATTGTACGTAGTTGACGCAACAACCCCACAAAGAATTCCAATAAATTGATTATTAATTTTCGAAAACGCTGGTGATACATTTTCTAAAGAAATACCTTGTAATGATGCAACGGATGCAGGAGATAAAAGCGTAGTCACAACAAGCCACGCAACTAATCCGGATAATGCCGCTGGACCGTCTTGTTCTTTTGAGAGACCAAAAGAAACACCCACAGCAAATAAAATCCCCATCTGATCAATCAGTGCCGCACCAGATTTAATCAAAAAAGCCGCAAAAATATTCTCCGTACCCCAACCAATAGGATCAATCCAATACCCTATTCCCATCAAAATCGCAGCAGCAGGAAGAACAGAGACAGGAACCATAAGTGCTTTTCCTATTTTTTGTAAATAGCTAAACATACCAAACTCCTATATATTGATTTTAATAACTATTATATAATATAAAATATAATTTATTACAATAGTTAATTTTCTTTTAGCATTATATATTTATGAGAATAAAAGATATAGTGCTAAATAAATGATATTTGTTGTTTATTATTTTAATTGTTATGCTTTATCTTTTTATAATTTATGATATTAACCAAAATAAGTACTGCAGGAGCAATATTGTCCTCTAAGAATAAATACGTAGCAACGAGCATACAAAAAGTCTAAGATACAAGGATTTCATTTGCAGGGTAAACCAAATCCGTATCACATGTCATCATTAACTAGCTAGGATCATAGAGAATTAATGATAATAGCTAAAATATCATGAAAAATAGTTACTTGAGCTTGTTTTGGTATAATATATGTATTCACTTTTTTTAGAAAAAATAAGTCATAAATGACCATGAGATATAATGATATATTATAATATATTTGATGATCTTTGATATGGATAAATAACAAACATCAAAAAACGATGTAATTCATTATATTGTAATGAATTACATCGTTTTTTGATGTTTGAAAAATAATACAAAACACTGATACTATATGATTACCATGCTTTTTGAAATCCATGCTTTTTAAAAATTTCAATAGCCTCTTTACTATCTAGATAATCATAAAAATCTTGTGCAATTTGGCTTGAAGTAGCTTTTTTAGTCAAACCAATACTCAATGGGCGATAAATTGAAAGATCAGGTTCTATAGAGACAAGATCACTGACTTCTTTGGTTTTCATATACCAATGACTCCAGATAATCAACGCATCGATAGAAGGATCATCGTTCCATATTTCAAATGCTTCGACATTATTTTTTGCGACAAAAACAAGATTATCACGAAAACCTATGATATTATTAATATTTTTTGTTCTACCAACAATATCTTCCCAAAGTGAAACTTGTCCGGATCCGTCAACTACCATAATATTCATATCTTTTGCCATTAAAGAATATATTCCTTTAATTTTTTTTGGATTTCCTTTACGGACAAGAATCCCTGCATTGCGAAGATACACTGGTTTAGAATATTCCAAACCAAATTGATCTGCTAATACATCCATCATACTTTCTGATCCTGAATAAATTAAATCAGCATTTTTTAATGCTTCTGCTGCCCATCGATCTGTAGGTCCTCCAACAACATTTACCATAACACCTGTTTTTTCAAAAAATTTCTCACCAACTTCTTTGAGTGGATAATTAGGTCCAGCAGGTCCATAGACATTAATAGTTTTTGAAAATAATGGAGTAGTTAATATAAGTAATAAAAATCCTAATATTTTTTTCATTGTGTATTCCTCCGAAATAATTTATTCTTTTCTATGACAAATATATATCTTTTTTTTATAAAAGAAAAGAAAATCAAAAAAAAGCTCCTGTTACAAGAGCTTTTTTTGATTTATGTACTTCATTAAAACAAGATCAATATATGATCAATAAAATTTAGAAGGATTACTAAAAAGTTGGAGGAGTTGAAATCCAAATGAGTTTAGCAGGTTTATTTCCGATATTGCGTAAGAAATGGTTTTTACCTGATTGATAATAAAAGGATTCTCCTTTCTTAGCTTTGTAAATTTTATTACCAAGATGAATAGCTATAGATCCATCAAGCAAATAACCAAATTCCTCTCCTTCATGAGCCGTCTCTTCTTTATAGCGTCCACCCTTTTCTATGGTAAGTAAAATAGGTTCCATACGATTTTTTTGAGCATTGGGGATGATCCATTCTACCTTATAACCAAGCGTAGTATCTTCAATTTCATAAGCATCCTGCTGAGTAAAAACAATTTGTTCTTCTTTATTATGAAAGAAATCATGGATTGTTGTTCCTAATCCCTCTAAAATATCAGATAAATTTGAGACAGAAGGTGATACTAAATCTCGTTCAAGCTGCGAAATAAAACCTTTTGAAAGTTCACATCTGTTTGCTAGTTCATCCTGCGTTAACCCTCGTTCCAATCGAAGTTCTTTAATTTTTTCGCCTATTTTCATATGATCCCCTAGTAAATATTTCCGATAAAAAATTATAGCATATATTGATAATATTCTCAAGAAATAACAATCCACATACAGATTATGTATGTGGATTGTTAGGAGGATTATCTTGTTAATCAAATAAATGTTTGCCATTTGTAGCGATCACATCTTTATACCAAAAAAAGCTTTTTTTCTTTCGTCGTTCAAGATTTTTCTGATGATCAATATAAACAAATCCATATTGTTTTTTAAATCCGTTCAACCAACTCAACAAATCAGTAAAAGACCATGCATAGTAACCTTTTAATGGGATTCCGTCTTTAATCGCTTTATCACAAATTTGAAGATGTCGTTTCATATAATCAATACGTTGGTTATCTAATATATCGCCATTAACGATAGGATCTTCATCACCTAATCCATTTTCAGTAATATAGATAGGAATATTATGATATCTTTTGGTAATTCGTTCCATTCCATCGTAAAGACCTTGAGGATATATTTCCCATCTCCATTTGGTATATTCAAGATTTTCAGGCATTACTCTTTTGAAACGTCCACAATAACTTACAGTTTCACTTCCACCTGTTGATTCTTCACGGGATCGTTCTTTTATTTCTTGTCCGTGATGTGCTTTTACAATAACTCGTTGATAATAGTTAACTCCTATAAAGTCTGACTTAGCATCTTTCAACAGTCTCATTTCTTCAGTAGTAATATCAAGTTTACCATAGTTTTTTTCAATAAATTCCAGCTGCTCTTCTGGATATCTGCCTAATAAAATAGGATCATAAAACCAATAAAAACAATCTGTTTCAGCATAGTGTGCTGCTTTAATATCTTCCGGTTTATCTGTAAAGGGATACGCAGGATTCAGGACATGAGTAATACCAATTTCGCCTTTTATTCCTTTTTTTCGAAAAGATAATACAGCTTTAGCATGTGCAACGTTTACATTATGAGAAGCATTGAAAGCACGAAGAGGATTGGAAACATCAGGAGGATGCGACTTAAAAAGATAGCCTGCATGAATAAATACAATAGCTTCATTAAATGTGATCCAATGTTTAACTCGATCGCCAAAACGATCAAAACATAGTTCTGCATATTTTTGGAAAGCATCTGTTACTTGTTTATTTTCCCACCCACCTTTTTTTTGGAGTTCTAGAGGTAAATCCCAATGATACAGCGTAATAAAGGGAACAATATCATTTTTTATCAGTTCATCGATAAGATTATTATAAAATTCCATACCTTTTTCATTTACTTGACCTTCACCTGTAGGAAGAACTCTAGCCCATGCAATAGAAAAACGATAGGATTTAAGTCCCATTTCTTTCATTAATTGTACATCTTCTTTATAACGATGATAATGATCTACAGCAATATCACCATTTGTACCTTCAAATGTCTTTCCAGGAATTTTAGAATATTCATCCCAAATAGACAGACCTTTTCCATCTTCATTCCATGCACCTTCTACTTGATACGCGGCAGAAGCGGCACCCCATAAAAAATCTTTTGAAAACGATGACATTTTTTTCTCCTTTGTTAAAATAATCACTCATAATGGACATGCTGACTATATTTAATTTTAACTATCGATCCATAAAAGTCAACAACAAAAACATTTAAAACAACATATATCTTACTCTCCTATATCATTTTATGATATATAAAAACAATAAATCTATATTTTTATTTAAAAATTTGAGGGATATTGTCATCAATAAAATAAGTTTTTTATGCTCCTTATTGATAAAAATAAAGATAAAATTTTAATAAAAATCTTGACAAAATAATCAAAAATATTATATAATCATATCAGAGAGCATATGTTTCGATATTGTATTTTCAATACGAAGCATATTTTTTATAATATGATGTTTAATATTATAAACATGAAATCTACTATTGTAACTTTATTACAATTAATCAGATAATAATAATATTCATGTGTTTAGTATTTTAAGTTTTTAATAATATTATTTTTATTTTGATAGTTATTTCAGGGGGGAAATTCATTGAAACTAGAGACATTAGGTAGACATATTTTAATCGAATTTTACAATTGTAATGAAGACATTCTTAAAGATCCTAATCTTATTGACGAATATATGAATAAAGCTGCAGAAAAATCAAATGCAACAATAGTCGAATCCGTATTTCACCACTTCAACCCATACGGTGTATCAGGAGCTGTTATTATTTCTGAGTCACATCTTGCTATTCATACATGGCCTGAATATGGATATGCAGCTGTAGATGTGTTCACATGTGGTAATACCATCAATCCTTGGACAGCTTTTTCTTTTTTAGAAGATGTGTTTGAATCATCAAGAAGTGAATCTATTGAAATCCCAAGAGGCATGGTCGATAAAATCAGAAATTATTCCCCTAAAGATCTTGGGGTCATTCGATTTAAACCCGAATAATCTAATATTTAAGTCATAAAAATAAAAAAAGGGGACTTTTATGTCAGGACTTTGGTTTACTGATCAATGGACAGATGAAACAAAATTTTCTATTAAAGTAAAAACACAACTACACAAAGAATATACAGGCTTCCAACAAGCTGAATTTTTTGATTCTGATGAGTATGGGCGTTTTTTCACACTTGATGGTTATATGATGATGACAGAAAAAGATGAGTTTATGTACCATGATATGATTGTGCATGTTCCTATGGCGTGTAATCCTCAGATCAAAACAGTTCTTGTGATTGGTGGAGGCGATGGTGCAACAGTTCGTGAGTTGACTCGATATAAACATCTTGAGAAGATTGTTATGGTTGATATTGATGAACGTGTTGTACGTCTTTGTCAAGAATTTATTCCTTCCACATCATCGAAATTAACAGATCCTCGTGTCACATTATTATTTCAAGATGGGGTGAAATTTGTTGAGGAAAGTGCTGATCACAGTTATGATTTGATTATTGTTGATTCAACAGAACCTATTTCTGTAGGTGAAGGATTGTTTTCTACAGAGTTCTACAAAAATTGTCACAGAATTTTGGCTGATCATGGAATTCTTATTAATCAACATGAATCTCCATACTACGATTTCTTTGCAAAAGCAATGAAAAAAGCACATGATAAACTAAAAAATATTTTCCCTATTTCTAAAGTTTATCAACTATATGTCCCTACCTACCCTTCAGGGCATTGGTTATTTGGATTTGCATCAAAACATATTGATCCTATTGATGATCATCAACCTGAAAAATGGGAGCAATTTGGTTTAAAAACAAAATATTATAATTCAGATATCCATAAAGCAAGTTTTGCTCTTCCAACATATGTTAAAGAAATGCTAGATGAGACTAAAGATAATGATTAAAAGGGTCGTTTTTATGAAAACAATATTATTTTTATTATTTTTTTTATTCGTTTCATGTGGAGGATCTCAGAAACAAATATTGAATTTAGGTATTTGGACAGATAATATTCCTCAAGACATCTATGATGATTTCACAAAAGAAACAGGGATTCATGTTTATCAAATCCCTTACTCTTCTAATGAAGAAATCTATGCGAAAGTAAAAGTAAATCCTAGTGATTATGATCTTGTGGTTCCTTCTTTGGATTATGCAGAGATTATCCTTAACGAAGGCTTACTCGATCCTTTTGATCTGACAAAAATAGCTAATATTAGCAATATTGATGATTCATTAATCACAGAGGTTACAGAGATTGATCCAATGCGACAATATCTTATACCTTTTGCTTTTGGGCCTACGGTTATTGCTTATGACAAAACAAAAATTACCAATGATGTTACAGATTTTTCCATTTTTTCTAATCCGACCTACAAAGGTCGTATGATAATGATGGATAATATGCGTGAGGTTATGGGAGCAGCATTAAAAACACTAGGACACCCAATAAACTCAACTAATGCACAAGCACTCGATGAAGCTCAAGTACTTATTCAAAAATGGAAAGAAAATATTCTTCGCTTTGATGCAGATTCATATCAAAATGCCTACGCAAATGGTGAAGTTGATTTAGTCCAAGGTTATACGGAAACAATTCTTGTGCAGTTATCTCCAGATAAACGCAGTAATACTGCTTTTGTGATTCCAAAATATGGCACTATGTGGGTCGATAGCTTTCTATTAATTAAAGGATCTCCACATAAAGAAAATGCTCAAAAATTTATTAATTTTATTCATAGACCAGATATTTATGCACGTTTAATGGATTACTTAGGTATTTTATCAATCAATATACCTGCACGTAGTATCATTACTAACACTCCTGTGGTTAAATATGAAGATCTTCAAAAAACTTCTATGCTTCGTGCGATGAAAGACGAAGAATTAATAATTCAATCACGTGTTTGGGAAAATATTTTAGCAAATTAATACTATCATAAAGAGGTTTTATTTTAGATGAGTAACATTACATATTTTACGTCTGAGTGTATTTCTCAAGGACACCCAGATAAAATTGCAGATCAAATTTCTGATGCTGTGTTGGATGCTTGCTTGCAAGGGGACCCAAATTCACGTGTTGCTTGCGAGGTTTTTTGTACAACAGGACAAGTGATCGTAGGTGGAGAAATCACTACTAATACTTATGTTGATATTCAAGATATTGTTCGTACTAAAGTAGACGAAATAGGCTATACACAAGGAATGGGATTTGATTCTGATTGTGGTGTACTCAATGCTATCCATTCCCAATCTCCTGATATTGCAGCCGGTGTTGATACTGGAGGTGCTGGCGATCAAGGAATTATGTTTGGAGGGGCAGTTAATGAAACTCCTGAACTAATGCCCTTAGCTCTTGTCTTAGCACGTGCAATTACCAACAAAATCACTAACATGCGTAAGGATGGTTCTTTATCTTGGGCAAGACCTGATGCTAAATCTCAAGTGACACTTGCTTATGAAAATGAAATAATCAAATTTGTAGATACTATTGTGGTATCAGTGCAACATAACGAAGATGTTTCTCAAGAACAAATTCATCATGATATAAAATCAAAAGTTATTCTTCCTATTTTAGAAGAATACAATATGGATCCAAGCCTTGTAAAAAACTATCATATCAATCCCACAGGACGTTTTGTGATTGGGGGGCCACATGGAGATACAGGTTTGACAGGTCGTAAGATCATTGTGGATACCTACGGTGGATATTTCAAACACGGTGGTGGAGCTTTTTCAGGTAAAGATCCTTCCAAAGTGGATCGTTCTGCTGCATATGCGGCTCGTTGGGTTGCAAAAAATATTGTAGCAGCTGGATTTGCTAAAAAATGTGAGATTCAGCTTTCTTACGCAATAGGTGTAGATCAACCAACATCTATTAAGGTAGATACTTTTGGGACAAGTACGATTTCTGAAATCGTACTAGCAGACGCTGTAGCAAAAGTTTTTGATCTTTCACCGAGAGGAATTGAAAAAGTATTAAATCTCCGTACACCTAATTTCAAATACCAAGATCTTGCTGCATTTGGACATATAGGACGTACTGATATTGATCTTCCTTGGGAACAAACAAATAAAATAAGTGATCTAAAAAAAATTATTGGTTAAATAAAATAAACTCCTCTAAAATATAGAGGAGTTTATTTTATTTAAACGTTATTATATAATACAAAATAATGATTGAAATTATATGATTCTATGATATAATAAAAGATAATCAATATTAAATAACAAATTAAATCATTTATAAGGATACAATGATGATCGATTTAAGCAATGTTCCTACAGAACAAGTAAATGAGAATTCACAAAATTTAGACAATTTGTCTACTATTGAGATTCTTAGATTAATTAACAACGAAGATAAAAAAGTCCCAGAAGCTATCACTCATATTTTACCTCAAATTGCTGAAGTTGTAGAAAAAATAGCAATGGCATTCCAAAATAATGGGCGATTAATTTATGTTGGTGCAGGAACCAGTGGACGTCTTGGTGTTCTGGATGCAAGCGAGTGTCCACCAACATTTGGAGCTGATCCATCAATGGTCGTAGGTTTAATTGCTGGAGGAGACCATGCTCTTCGCCACCCTATTGAAGGTGCTGAAGACGATGAAAAACAAGGAATCATGGATCTTAAAAAAATAAATTTCTCAAATAAAGATATTCTTGTTGGTATAGGAGCAAGTGGACGCACTCCTTATGTATTAGGTGCTCTTAAATATGCACAAGAAATCGGAGCTTTTAGTGCAGGGATTTCCTCATCAAAAATGAGTCCTATTTCTCAATTAAGTAATGTGGCACTTCCTACAGAAACTGGACCTGAAGTACTAACAGGATCAACACGTATGAAATCAGGAACCGCTCAAAAATTAGTATTGAATATGTTGACAACTACGGCAATGATTTTAATTGGTAAAGTATATAAAAATCTCATGGTTGATGTCCAAGCAAGTAATAAAAAATTGGTTGAACGCCAAACCAATATCGTTATGCAAGCAACAGACTGTAGTCGTGAAACAGCTGAAAAAAGTTTATTGGCATGTGGACACCATTGTAAAACGGCTATTTTGATGATTTTACTTAATATTGATGCTACAACAGCAGAACAAAAATTATCAGAAAACAAAGGATTTTTAAGAAAATCGCTTCAATTATAACCAACGAGGATTTTATGAAACAAGATAAATATTCAATATTAGCGGAAAGCATTGTAACTTATTTAGGTGGAGTACAAAATATTAAATCAGTTATCAATTGTATGACACGTGTAAGAACAAAAGTACATCAAGAACAACTAGTCGACATCAAAAGCCTTACATCAACAGAAGGAGTCTTAGGAATTTTAGAAAAAGATTCTATGATCCAAGTCGTTGTAGGTCCAGGTGTTGCACAAAAAGTTTGTTTTATTATTAATAATAATATACTTAGTACTGATCAAAAAAATCTACCATCCGCTGACAATATAAAACAACAAACCAAAGAAAAATATCAAACTAACTTAGGGGTTTCCCTTAAGATTATTAGTAATATTTTTATTCCTCTTCTTCCTGGGTTTATTGCTTGTGGATTGATAGCTGGAATAGCAAATATACTTACAAACGATCTCCTATTAGGAAACATTGGAAAACAATTTCCTAATGTTATTAAATTACTGACCATTATGGGAAGTAGTGTATTTTTTTATATGAATGCATTGGTTGGTGCAAATAGTGCTAAAGAATCTGGAGGAAGTCCTGTTCTCGGAATGATGATGGCAGCCATTCTATATAATCCTTTATTAAATGATATCAGTCTATTTGGCATTGAATTTTCTGCAGGTCGAGGTGGTATTTTTGCAATCTTAATGGCTGGAATTCTTGTAGCACACATAGAAAAAAATATTCAAAAATATATCCCTAATTCTCTGAATTTATTCGTTACCCCTTTATTGACAGTTCTTATTACTACTCCTGTATTACTGTTGATTATCCAACCTATAGGGGGATTGTTATCCACTGGCTTAAGTGCAGGTGCAACTATGCTATTAGCCCATGGTGGTTTTGGTGCTGGGTTTATCCTAGGAGGAACATTTTTACCACTTGTGATGACAGGCATTCACCAAGGATTAATTCCTATCATGACAGATATGCTTGCACAGTATGGAACAAACAGTTTATTACCTATCTTTGCAATGGCTGGAGCAGGACAAGTAGGAGCATCCTTAGCCGTACTCTTTAAAACGAAAAATACACGTTTACAAAACATTATTAAAGGAGCAATTTTCCCAGGTATTTTGGGTATTGGCGAACCTCTTATTTATGGTGTTACGTTGCCGTTAGGAAAACCGTTTTTTGCAGCTTGTATTGGTGGAGCTGTCGGCGGAGGTGTTATTGTACTCTTTAAGGTAGCAGCACTTGTGCCAGGAGCTTTATCAGGTGTATTATTAGCAGCAGCTATTGTTCCAAATCAAATAGCAATCTATTTATTTGCTGTATTATGTGCTTATATTAGTGGATTTTTAGTAACATGGATTTTAGGTTTTGAAGATCCTACAACATAACAAAAGTATTTGTACCATAGTGTTTACCTTTATATCAAAAAAGTTCAAAACTCAGATAGTTCAAATATAAGCAAAAATAACTCCACTTTAATAGTGGAGTTATTTGTTATCAATATTGTTATTATTAATTTAGTGAAACAAAAAACAATAACATACCATAATTTTATTCTGCTGTTAGATTAATAACACGATCATTTAATGGTTGGAGTTCTCTATTATTTTTTGTATTTTGAATCAGCTGATATAATTGATTGAATTGTTCTTGTGATATTTCAACAGGATCGACCATCACGATCCATTTTACAGTCTCTGCAAAATCAGGTGTTGTAAAAGATCCATCATAGCTATAAAATGTTTTTCGTGCTGGATAGAGCATACCAAGATCAAATTTTTGATTGATAACATTACCCATGCCAGAATTATGAGGACTATTTTCTATGATGTTTTGGATTATCGGATTACTTGCTCCTATTTTAAACAGGAGACCAATAACGACAAATTTGTCTTTTTGTTGATGAACAAAATGCATTTCCATAGGAAATGAAACTCCATTCACTGTATGCTCTGAATCTATGTGATAATGCATTTGTATGAGATTATAAGGAGTGTTTTCATACATTAACGTAGCATCTCCGACAGTTGTAAGCTTTATTGTTGTACCAATATTTGTGATATCGTTGATTTGAACCATGTTATACTTAATATCAAACTCTTTATTCGTATTGACTGCAAGATTGCTATCAATATTAATAGGAGACTGTCTAGTGCCTTTTATATCATTACCAGAATAATTGTTTTGATGTTTTTGATTACCACATGATATAAAAAATAAAAGTATTAATAACACTAAATGTTTTTGATAGTTCATAATATTATCCTCCAAAAATATAATATATTATAATAAATAAAGCATCCAAATAAATATAATGATATATAATCATTATCATAAAAAACCACCTTATGAGGTAGTTTTTTAATTAATATTACTTATTTTCCGAACATAAAGCCAAGGGAGAAATTAAGGTTATAATCAAGCATATCCATTGTACGTTTTCCATTTGGAAGCATTGTGTTTTCATCAAATCCTTCGAATATAGAACCATTTTCTTTGTGGCCTTTAAATCCAACATTCATAGCAATGGAGTGACGGAATCCTATCATGAAACCATTATTCATAACTGTACGAAAACCTAATGGTAAGTTGATACCAATATTAACCACATTATCCAGAGGTAAAGATTCTTGCTTTGTATCTTTACTTGCTTTGAAGACAGATGTGAGTCCACCAAAAGATAGATTCAAACCAACAATATCAAACATAAATCTTGTATTAACTTTCTGAAAACCTACTGCATAAGTGACACCAATGGTACCTAACATTGATTCGATCCCTGAATAAGTTCCTTTAGGGAAATCAATGGAAGTATACTGTCCGTTGACTGAGGATCCTCTTGTACGCTCAAAACCTTTAGAAAATCCTAAGGTTACATCTACACCATGGATCGCTGGAGTAGCACTAAAATATTGGTACCCAATTTCAAAACCAACAGTTCCCCCAAGTTGGTCTATAAATGTTTTTGACTCTTTAGGGGTCAATTTATCATAGTTCAGCCCTCCGTTAAGAGAGATAAAACCATTATGTGTGCCAACGGCAGAAAAAGATGGTACTGTTAAAAATATAAATGATATAGCACTTAATGTAAGTAGTAGTTTCTTCATGAAACACTCTTATATAAAATATTTCTTCAGGTATCAAACCTAAATGTTCATTAAATTTATTTAATCGATCTCGATAGTTATTTTTTTTTCTGAGATTCTATGTTGTATAGTATAGAGTTAATTCATCTATTTTATTTATATACCATGCAAATTGATATCTCATTTTTTATATTATAATTTTTTTATTTTTTTTTGTCAATGATTTTAATGAGTTTTACTTTGCTTAAATTACTATTGTGACAAGATATAACAAGATATGTTCTATAATCTATTTGTGGACACATTGAGCTTATTTAAAATATTATTTAATCTACGATAAATTTATTTCTAAAGAAATAAAATATAAAAGCTAACAATAAATAACATAAGGTCAGAGATAAATTAGCATTAATTTTTAAAATAGGCGAATGAATTAAACCAAAAAATGTGCATGCAGCTCCTCCTACAAAAAACAAACTCATTTTTTTAAATTCTCCATCTATAGCCAAAGAAACTATACTTGCCCAAATAATAGATACTATCATAGATCCATACATTAAAATATTTAAAGATTCGGGCATATTATTACCAGCTACTCCCCCAAAGAACTCTATTATTGGAAATACCATAGCTAAAGCGATTGCCCCAAAATATTTTGACTCGGTATTTGCTAAAGTTCCTTGAAAAGACATCAATCCTATAAAAATTAAAATTGGTAATACTGCTGATATTGGAATGATTGCTGTAACGACTGCTATCAAACCTGTTATTCCTAAAAACAGATAGATAAAAGCAATAATTAATGCATAATTTGATGTTGCTTTAACTTCTTTCCATGTAGGATAACCCCAAGTGATTCCTATTGGAAATGGATTGAAAAACAATGCTGAAATCAATGATATTACATTTACTCCTACTAAAGTTTTTGTTATATTAAAATTATCTCCCACTGATATTGCTTGTTGAACTCCTTGAATACTAACAATAGATTCTAGTAAGCTCCAAGCAAAAATGATAGATATATATTTTAAAGATAACATAATTCCTTGAGGAATAGATGAAAAACCAAATTTAACGGTATTGAACCCAATATTTTCAAAAGTGATAAAAATACTTTCTGGAGTAATCACTTTTGTCACTACTCCTACAATAATTCCAGCAAATATAGAAATTAAAACAGGTGGTATTTTTGTTTTTATTCTTCCAAAATTAATGATGAGAATAATAAATAGACAAACAAATGCAATCTCTGGATAAACAAACATATCTTTTAATGATGCAAATGTCAACCAAGCTAAAGATCCCCCAACCAAACCACCAAAAATAGCAACATTTGGGATGATTTTTAATAAAAAAGGAGAGATAAAAGCAATTAATATGGACAAAATACTGGAGATTATATTAGCTCCTATTCCAGCAGCGAGAGCAAGGATTGGGTCTTTTGTTTGAACATAAATAGGCAACATTATTGAAAAAAGAAATACAAATAATCTTCCAGCTGTAACTGCTGTAGGCAATGCTACTATATCATCTCTGTTCTCTCTTTTTTTTAAATCACTAGATAATTTCCAAACAAATAATTGCCCTAACGCAATAGTTAAACAAACTCCTGGAATTATTTTTGTAAAAATCAGTCCTTTATCAAATCCAATAAGATTACTCATAATACCAATACTTGCAATCACTTTAACGATGCCATCAAAAAGAACCCCAAATGTAGCATCAATATCACCACGCCTAAACTTAAGCATTTTTCACCTGTCCTTTGTAAAATTCATAATTAAATTTATGTCTGAAATATAAAAAACTTGGAGAATGCATGTGCAACGTCAGAATTTCTGTATGTGGATGATTTTCTGATGTAAAAGAGTTCATATTATTTCCTAAACTTATGGCATTTCCACCTATATAAACTGTTGAATAATTTAATATTATTTCATCTAATTTAGCTTCTGATATGAGATGGTGTACATATGATGGAGATTCTACTAATAATCGATCAATTCCCATATATTTTAAAACTTTAAATAATGAGTTAGTATCCGTATATCTTCCTTCTCCAGTAACTATTACAGGAATTTTATCAGTATTTTTATTATTTAATATTAAATTTTCTATATCAGCTTTTTTTATTTCATGATTTTTAGGAATTTCTATTAAAAAAAACGGTCTTGCTAAACTGTTCTTTATGCTTTCATAACCTTTTTGAGAAGTATTAATAATAATTGGAACACCACTCTTAAAAAGCATATGATCAAAAGGGATATCACTACCATCTAAGGATGAAATGATATTATATGGAATAGCATTTTTTCCTACTTCAACTCTCTTTTTTTCTAACTCTGCATCAAATACATGTGCAGTCATATCAGCCTCTTGTCGCATTGTTCCAGCTCCAATGATAATTCCATCTGCATTTGCTCTCATCAAGTTTAGAATCCAAAAATCCGCATCAGCTCCTGTAGGATCTAAAAAATTTTTTTTAGCAATAAATGGTCCTTCTGGAGCGTCTAAAAAAGCTATTTTTCCATCGATTGACGTTACAAAAGAAGATATGGTATATGGTCTATTTTCTGGTAAATCTTTTGGAAATTTTAAATCTCCAAAAACAAATTTAGAGTTCTCTGTTTGAATTTTTGAGCTTGTATATTTCTCTAAAATACTATTTTCAAATATATTATTTAATTTTATTTTTTTATAGTCATAAGGTATTTTCACTAATGTATTCATTATATTTGTCCTCCACCACATACAGGTAGTTCACATCCTGTAATAAAACTTGATTCTTCGCTTGTTAAAAATACTGCTGCATTGCTCATATCATCTAATGTACCCATTCTTTTTAATATATATAAATTAGCCATTTCTTCTCTAAGGCTGTCAGGATTTTCACAGCTATCAAATCTGTCTTTTATCATAGGAGTTTCAACTAATCCTGGGAGAATACAGTTTGCTCTTATAAATGGAGCATATTCTAGAGCTATACTTTTTGTTAACATAATAGTTGCAGCTTTTGACGCACAATACGCGATTCTTTCAGGAATAGGTTTTATCCCTAAGTCAGATGCTATATTTACTATTGTTCCTTTATGTTCTTTTAATTCCGCTATTGCTGCTTTGCACACATTAAATGAACCTGTGACATTGATATCAAGTTGTTTCTTAAACAATTCTGTAGAAGTTTGTTCTAAATTTCCTATAAAAGTAGCTCCAGCTGAATGAACTACAGAATCTAATTTACCAAATTTCTCTTTAGTCAATTCTACTACTCTAACCATTGAAGAAAAATCTGTAATATCAGCTTGAATATAAACATAATTTTTATGATTAATTGAAGAAGATTCTCTAGTACCACATCCAACAACACATGCTCCCTCTTCTAAAAATCTTTTTGCTACTCCCTCCCCAATTCCTGAACTAGCACCTGTTATTAACGCAACTCTATTTTTAAGTTTCATAACTCCCCCGTTTTATCTATTTATATACCTTGCAAATTGATATCTCATTTTTTATAATATAATAATTCTTAGATGTTTGTGATTAAATATTTTTATATTATAACTTTTTTAATTTTTCTGTCAAGAATGATTTTGTGTATTGAATAATTTTATAAAAAAGATCAAAAAAATAAATTCCCATTCCAGTTTGTTCTTAATAATTACTATAGCTATCTTTGATAAACTTTTATAGTTCTTCCCAATATAGAAAAAGCACCCGAACGGGTGCGAGAAGTAACTGTTATTCATCAATAATAAAGATTTTCTATTTTCACTTAAAAAAGAAAGATAAGTTAAATTATCTATTTAAACTTTCTTAAATAAGTAAGTTTGGGAATAATTTTAGCGAATTTTCAAAAGAAATAGAAGGAATAAAACCTGTATCTTTTGTTAGAGAAGTTATATCTGCTTGAAGATGCATTATTTGATGTTCCGTATAAGGCTTAGCTCCTATTTTTAATAAAGATTCTTTGCCAAGCATCTTAGCAATAGCCAACACATATTCTTTTAAAGGACGAGCTTGTCCACTACCAATACAATAAACTGATTGATCTTGTCCTTTTTCGGCAATTGCAATAAAAGCTTTTGCACAGTCTTCTTCATAAAGATAATCCCAAAGCTGTTCACAACGAGTAAGTTCCATAACTTCATTGTTTTTTAATTTATGAATACATGTTGAAATCATTGTTTGAGCACCATCATGAGGTCCATAAACACTAAAGACACGAGTCCAAATATAGCGCATTCCCAGTTCTTTAGCAAGAATTGCTCCTAAAGAACCGGCCGCATATTTTGAAATACCATAAGCCGTTTCCGGATTAACAGGAGTATCTGGACTAATAATATCAGAAACTCTTCCATACTCTGCCTGAGATCCTGCACCAATAAAACAGTTACACCCTAAACGATGTGCTAGATATAAGCTTTGTAATGTGAAAGAAATATTTTCTTGCTGAGATAAAGGATTGTTACGACCTTTATGAGTAGTTTCTTTCCAAGCAAAGTGAAAAAACACATCATATTTCTCAGGAAGTTCTAGTTCATCTAGTTTATTGAAATCATATTCAATAATTGTTACTAAAGGATGGTTAGGGATAGTATCTTTTCTTGCTGAATTTGGACGAATTAATGTGGTTACTTTTATTCCACGAAAGATTAGTGCTTCTATCAGTGAAATGCCTAACATTCCTGTTGCACCTGTAATGATAATGTTTTTCATTATTATAAGCTCCTCAAATCTAAAAAAACTCATGAAATTTATATAAAAATTAGTACACATATGATCTATACAATAATTTTATTATTTTTTTAGATGCTTATAAATCGCATGTGCTATCTCAAGGTCATATTCATCATCAATATCTATAGCAGCTAATTTATTGACTTCATACAAATATGGATGTTTACCATAACAATAACACCACTCCTGAGCCATTATTCTAGAAGCTATATGCATAACGTTAACGGTACAAAACCAATCAGGAAGATCTTGAGAGGGCACATGGGAAGATGGGTTGTAGTTGATAGCTTTTTCAGTATCCCAAATATATTCTTTTAACGCACGTACACATACTAAAGAATCATATTTTTCAGAAAAAACTACTTTTTCTTTATAAAGTTGAATAATTTGTGAATATAAAGCACTATCTGCTATAGGACAAACACAAGGCGTCCATAATAGATATGTTCCATCTACTTCAGAAGCAATATATTCAACCACCTCATTAAAACTTTTAGTTTTTTCATCTGCATAAATTAGATCCCTTGTATGAGTGGATACACCCTCAGAACGAGCCATTTCTAGCATTTCCAGACTATCTGAAGAAACGACAATTTGGTCGATTTCAGGAACTTGTTTTAGTTGTTGGATTTTATGAATTAGTAAATTACTATCTCCAAAAGGCAGGATATTTTTGTTTTTTAAACGTTGTGATCCGGCACGAACAGGGATCACTGCTGTATAAGTATCTTTCATACGTGATCTCCTTTTCTAAATATAAATTTTGCTAAAACCCATATAGGTTTAATAGCGTGATAAATCAAACGTAAATAGATATTTTCTCTGAGGGCATTCCATTCGACTTCCATTCCTTTTTTTATAAAAAGAGCTTTTATTTTTTGGATGAATCCTTTATGTGTTGCCTGTTGTTTAAGTTCTTCCTGTTGTTTAAGTTCTTTTTGCTGTTCTTCTAATTCAATAGTAAATCGAAATTTTGTATATATTTTTTTAGGAGTATATTCTTTTGCATAAAATTGAGGTTTATTAATAGGCACATAGGGATTATCATTACATATAGGAGCAAGAGGGAGTATATCTTTTAGTTTTCCTATTTCAGAAATACAATAAAATGATACTTCTGGAAAATTCTCTAGTACAAAGGATAAAGTATCTTTCTCACATTGAATCACATAATCAGGTTGCTTATGAGAACCGGGTCTATTTTCAGTGCCAAAAGCATATTTGTGCTCTTCGAAAAAATCTATTCCAGTAATATAAATATCAGTATATCCATAAGAAACAGCTCTCAGAATATTACACATACCAGTAGATGGAAGCATACCTGTATAACGAAAACAATTAATATAATATTCACGAATTAATGGATGAAAAATATCGATATTATTACGTTCTAGATGAGGATACCATATGGGATGATTCAGATAGGCTTCCTTTGAGTGATTTGAAATATCATTAGGACATCCTGGAAAAAATCCATAACCTACATCTGCATGATGAATTATATAATCATGGTCTTTTCGTATTTTTTGATATACTGGATAAAATAAGTTACAAGTATGTGATTCAAAAGATAAAAAAGTAACATCTTTCCCTAAATAGTAGGATTCTTCTAAAAAAAATGTATTCACCCTATAGGTATCAAATTCTTTAGGTAGACGACGATAATCGATCTGTGCTAATGAAGGCCCATTACCTGCTACCACGATAGGTCTTTTTTGTTCCATATGTTTACCTACTTATTTAATAATTATATGTTTGGCAAATTCTTCTCTACTAAGAAAAGGAGCCATATCTTCCAAAGATGGAGATACCATTGTTCCATCATCTAAGCGTCGAGCAGAAAGTTTTGGGGTAAAGGTATAATTTTGAGCCGTGCAAACTTCGCATAACACAGGACCATCAGTATTTAAAACTTGTTGAATTTGTTCAGTCATATTTTCAGGAGAAGAAATCACAACACTGTTTAGACCAAAAGCCTTAGCTATAGCATTAAAATTAGGAGTACTTACATGAGTTTTTGCATCACAACCAATAAAATTTTTATTAAACAAATTTGTTTGTGTTTGTTTAATAGAGATATAACCTCCATTGTTAATAATAAAAATTTTAATAGGTAGATTGTACTCTTTTATAGTTTGAAGCTCTTGGACATTCATCATAATAGAACCATCACCTTCAAGACAAATAATATTTTTTTGAGAATTAGCAATAGAAGCTCCTATAGCTGCTGGAAGACCATAACCCATAGAAGCACTGCCTGAGTTTGAAAAAGCCCGTCCATGGATTTCACCAACTTGATGGTAAGTAATACAAGCCGTTGCATTTGCCATAACTGAGATAAAATTATCTGATAGTTTAGATGTTAAACATTTGATGAAGTAATACGGATTAATTTCAGATCCGATTTGTTTGTATTCTTCTGTATTTTGAAAAGAAAAGTGATTCTTACGTTCTTCACACCATGTACGCCATTCAGAATTTATAACAGGTAAAGATTTTTGAGATAAAGAAGGAAGAAATTGTGCCAAATCTGCATGGATTTTAAGATCAGGAGAAATAGTAGGTTTTTCAAGTTCAGCAGAATCAATATCGACAACAATTTTATAAGCATTCTTTGCAAAATTTTCATAGTTATAGCTGATTTGACGGATGTTGTTACGTGTTCCTAAACAAAGTACTAAATCAGCATTTTGGAGTGCAAAATTACCTGCACGTTGACCTATAGTACCTATCCTTCCTACAAAATTAGGACAACCTTCTGGAAGAAGGTCTACCCCATTAAGAGTTGTAACAACAGGGATTTGCATTTTTTTTAGTAGCTCAAGAAATAAAGGAAGTTGTCCAGATAATCGAATTCCTTGACCGGCAATGATTAATGGACGTTTAGCTTGTTGCAGTTTTTGAATAACATGATCGATTTGACAATTATAGGTAGGATCTTTAGGAATAGTAAATTCTTTTAGTTGTGTTTCATCAATAAGAGCACCTTGAACATCAACAGGAATATCTAACCAAACAGGTCCTTTACGACCATGAGTTGCCTCATAAATAGCCTTATCCAAATGATATTTAATAGAAAGAGGGTCTGTAACTATTATTGCATATTTAGTAAGAGGCTTTACTACATTAATGATATCTACCTCTTGATCACCTAATTGACGTAATGGGATTTCGGGACATGATGCCATTGTTGTTGCAAATTTCACCTGACCAGATATGTATAAAACAGGAACACTATCAGTCCATTGTCCAAAAACTCCATTAAGACAGTTCAAACCACCAGGTCCTGTCGTTACATTAACAACGGCGAACTTATCAGATGTACGAGCATAACCCTCTGCCATAATAGATAAAGCTTGCTCATTATGGGCGGTAATATAAGGAATATGTGTTCCAAAACTATCATTAAGATGCATTGCTCCACCACCTGTAATTAAAAACATATGTTTTATTTGGTAGTATTCTTTTAGTCGTAGAGCGATATATTCTGATACTTTTATCATAGTTTATTCCTTGTTACTTGAATATAAGAAGGATTTCATGTAATCCTATCACTATTTCATCAAAGGTTGCATTTCTATGGAAAACAAATTTTCCTTGATAAAGAAAGATAACCTTTGACAAGAGATTTTTGTTAAGGAATTCCTTCTATCTAAGAAGGAATCACACTGAATCTACATAATTATTTTTTATAATATTAAAACATTAAGCAATATAATTTTTAAAAGTAAAGTTGTTCCTCATCATATGATGAAATACTGCTACCTTCTAAAAAAGCATAACAATCTATAAAAATAGATTAACATTTATAATCTCAATAACTTTTTCAATAAAATCAAAATAATTTATTCTAACAAAATAAATCAAAACATTACATTTAGTAGAATTATAAGAAAAATATTTAATTATAAATTGTTACAAAGAAAGATCCAATTCATTTCATGTAGGAACTACAAGTTCCTATCCTTCATTCTCATTTTTTTTGAATTGCTTTATGAATATGATTAGAATTGCCTGTTAATAAGAGATGATTTATCATAAAATTATAAGCCTCTGTTATATATCTTTGCTCTCAACATCTCATCCTGAGCATAAAGAGCATCAATATCATCAATCTTAATCTGAGCATCTTTTTTAATAGGATTTTTTAATATTTCCTCATTCATGAATTCTCTACATGAAATCTGACCTTTTTGTAAAGGAATTGCAAGATAAATGTCTTTATCTGTCAAGACTTCGCCTGCCTCTAGATCTCTGACTGCATATACACCTCGTACTAAAGCGTCTAGATATTCAATTTCTTCTTTTGGAGGAATCCGTTTTTGGGTACCGGGAGCTCCACAAATTTCTTTGGCTTTCATCCATGCTTTTACCCAGCGATCAAAATCAGAAGGTAAAGAGTTATAAGGAGATAGTGTGATTCCATCTATATCCAAATCTACATGACGCTCAAATGTTCGAGCTCCTTTAGCATAAGCAATTAGCATAGCAGCTTCTATATCATCATTATACTCATGAGTAGAAAATCCAACAACAAGATCTGGATAACGGTTACGAAGAAAATCAATTTGATTAAGTTCAAGTTGGTGTTTTTCTGAAGGATAGATTGAAACACAATGATTAACTGCTAATGGAATACGATGTTTGGCAAAAAAGTGAACCATATCGTCTACATCTTTGAGCGATGATCCACCTGTAGAAACAATAACAGGTTTACGAGTTGTGGCAATTTTTTCGATAAGTACCCAATCATTGAGATCAGAGGAAGCAATTTTAATAATATCAATACCTAGCTCCATACAAGTATCTACTGATTTTTCATCAAAAGGAGTGGACATTGTGATACAACCAGAATTCTTTACTGTCTGAACTAGTTCTGCATAGTCTTCAAAAGACATTTTAGTGTCTATGGTTTTTTTGATATAACGAATATCTTGACGATCGCGAAAATCTTTATGAATAAAACGATCAACATCACGAAATTGTAACTTAATAGCAGCTTTGATATTATTAAAGCGAACAACCTTAGCAAATTCAGTAATAATTCTTTTACCTCTAGTTAAACTTCCTAAATGGTTATTTGCTACTTCTAAAACAAATAGATCTTCAAAAAAATCTTTTGTTGTCATAAAATACCCCTATAATTAATAAAATGTTTTATTTATTCCAATAATTTTTAAAAATTTATTCATAATGGAAAAACCTAAAGAAATGGTACCTTTGATAACCATCTTGATAGAGTTCTTAATACCTATTGCTACAACTTTATAATGAGATGGCTTATAGTGATTAAAAATTTCTAGTTGTTTCGATAAAAACATCATTATCTGAATAAATTTATCTTTTTGAGGTTGAGTTCCAGCTGTATATATAGCAATAAGATTTTGATAGTTATGCTGTGCTAGAGCTTGAGGAATATACCAAGAAAGATATCCTTCATAAGTATGTCCTTCAAAAGATAATAGTAGACTGACACATTCTTTACGAATGGTTTCATCTTGCAGCATGCCCAAGGAACTACAAAATGCCCCAGACCAAGTAAAATTTTTAATAGAAGGATGTTTTTTTGTAGAAGAAGACATCCCTCTAGAATAACTTAAATCTAAATTACCCCAATGATGCTTTACTTGGTGGACTACAGTTTCTTCATAGGGTAGTTGCATCCATGCTCCCTTGCGATTAACAATATCACAAATGACAGCTAATTGAGGAAACATAGCATGAATATTAGCATAAGCATTAATAAGCACATCTGCAGTAATGCAGGAGGTACGAATAATACTTGCAGGAATAAAAGCACTTTCAATAATAAATTTAGCTATTTTTTTTTCGTCAGTATCTCCATCGGGAATAATTGGATCAGCAAAAAGACTAATAAGATCATATTTTTTTGACTCGAAAGCTGTCGCTATTTTATCCCAATGAGTCCAATCAAGATAATCATCATCACAAAGAATCCAGAAATATTCTTTATTTTGATCAGCTGTCTCGTACGCTCGAACAATATTAGCGTTACCTCCAATATTATATTTATGTCGGATATGCCTTACATTTGGGTATTTTTGAGCATACTCTGCTAACATCTCTGAAGTACCATCAGTAGAATGATTATCTAGAAAAGTAATATCACAGTCTTTAATAGGGCTATTATCTGCAAAAATACAATCTATCATTTGAGTCAATTCAGATTTTCTGTTATAAGTAATTACTAAAATATCAAGATGTTTTTTAAGATCCATAATATATTCCTAATTTATTTTTTAATAGCATGCTATTTCTCCTGAAAAATCATATAAAAAATAATTATTTTCTAATAATTTTTATTCCAATTTTATCTATAATTCTATTAATAAGCTTAGCAACTTTTAGTAAAAATTTATTTTTTAATCCAAGCGACATAATATTAAGTAGTTTTTTATAGAGTATAGGTTTGCTCCTTAATGGGTGAATCATTTTCAAAAGCTCTGCATCACTTTTGTAAGGTCTCATAATATCTAAAAAAAACTTAATCACCTCAGCTGCTTCAATATCAGGATTACGACGAGAAAGAATCTCTTCTTTTTTATCAGGGTGCAATTGAATTGCTAATTGTGAAATCATGTTAATAACCTCATAAATTTCGAAAAATTTCATAGCAAATTCTACACTTGTAGAGTCACGAATAGCTCTATGCTTTCGATAATAACCAATAATTTCTGGTATAAAATATACATCACCATATAAGGGTAAAACAGACCATAACCAACGATCTAAGATGTTTTTAGGTTTGTCCATTATTTTTGATTCATCGATCCATCTTTTTCGACAGAGACCAAAAAAAGATCTAACATGTTCATAACCTTCAGATTCATAATTGAGATAGAACTCTAAGCCATCAATAAGGCAACGAGTATTATAAGGCATGATATTATAATAAGTATCTTCATTATATATAAGAGTTACTACTAGTCCTCTAACGAAAGCTATATTTTTATTTTCTTCCATAGTTTTCACTGCTTTAAAAAAAAATGAAGAACCAACTAAGAGATCATCATCACAAAGAATCATCATATAATCACCGGTAGCTTCTAGATAAGCTAATTGACCATTTTTTGCACCACCTAAATTTTCAGGACGACGGATATATTTAATAAAAGTATGTTTCTCACAGTATTTTTCTATTATTAACTCAGTTCCATCTATAGAAGCATTGTCTGCTATAATGATCTCCATATTAGGATAATCTTGTGCTAACACACTATCTAAAGCCTCTACAAGCATATCTTTACGATTATAAGTAGGAATAATAACAGAAACTAATGGATAATGCATGACATACCTCTATTTTAATTAGTGATCTTAAAAAAGTTATATTAGGAAAAATCAGCACATATTTTCTTAGATTTATTATTTTGATTTTCTATAAATTCTTTAATACATTTAACCGTATAAGAAATCATTTCAGGGGTAATACCTTGATACAGCCCGATCCAAAATGTGTCATTCATGATCTTATCTGTGACAAAAAGATCTCCTACTACTCGATACTTTCGTCCTTTCATATAGGGTTGTTTAGTGACATTTCCTGCAAAAAGCAAACGAGTAGCAACTTTTTTACTATCTAAATAACGTGTGATCTCATTACGTGTAAACGGAACACCATCTTTTAAGGTTAAAAGATATCCAAACCAAGAAGGATTACTATCTTTAGTTGCTTTTGGGAGAATAAAGTAGTCTTGTAAATCAGCAAGTTGTTCAGAAAGAAGGGTAAAATTTCGACGACGAATTTCAATAAATTCAGGTAATTTTTTCATTTGTGCAACGGCAACAGCTGCTTGCATATCAGTAATTTTAAGATTGTACCCCAAATGACTATAGACATATTTATGATCATAACCATCAGGAAGTGACTCATAAGTCCAATCAAAACGTTTGTTACAACTATTATCAACTCCTGGAGCACACCAACAATCACGTCCCCAGTCACGGATACTTTCCATTGCTTTTTTTAAGATAGGGTTAGATGTTGCCACAGCACCACCTTCACCCATAGTGATATGGTGTGCAGGATAAAAACTAAAAGTAGCAATATGTCCAAATGTTCCAATCATTTTATCTTGGAATGTACCACCAAGTGCATCACAACAATCTTCAATAAGCCAAAGATTATGTTTTTGACAAAATTCACTAATAGTTTTGAGATCAAAAGGATTACCAAGCGTATGTGCAATAAAGACAGCTTTAGTTTTTTCAGAAAGAGCTTCTTCTAATTTAGTAACATCAATATTATATGTTGGGAAAGTTTCATCAATAAAAACAGGAATACAACCATGTTGAATAATAGGATTGATGGTTGTGGGAAAACCAGCAGCTACGGAGATTACTTCATCACCAGCTTTTAAGGCACGGTCTTTTAATAAGGGTGACGTTAGTGCCGAAAAAGCAATTAAGTTTGCAGAAGATCCTGAATTACAGGTTAAAACATATTTGATTCCTAGAAATTCGCACATTTGTTTTTCGAAAAGTGCATTAAATGTATGAGTAGTTAAATTGAATTCAAGTGCACTTTCAACAATATTACAAACCTCTTCATGGTCAAAAACTTTTCCAGAAATAGGAACAGAGGTGTTTCCAGCCATAAAAGTTTTTTTAGGAAATTTTTGAGTGGTGTATTCTTTTACCAATTCAAGTATTTGTTTTTTTAGTTGTTCAGACATTTTTTATCCTTGTTTTTGATAATATGTTACAATAGAATGATCAATTTGCTGTTTTAATTCGTTTGGTTTTTCAAGCCAAGCCTTATATTCATAGGCGGTTTGCTTGATAGCTTCTTCTGTTGTAAAGCCTGCTTTCCAGCCGATTTGTTCTTGAATCAAAGATGGATCAAGTCTTAATTTGTCCATTTCTTTAAAAGTAGATGCATTAGGATCAATTTCATAAGAACCTTTTCCAAGCGTATTCAAGAAAGTTTTAATGACAAATAAAACTGTATGGATATCGCTATTATCAGGTGGTGCGATGTTGTAAGATGGAGATAAGGTCATTTTATTATTAATGAGAGAATCTCCAATCAAGAGATATCCCCAAATAGCATCCAAAACATGCTGCCATGGTCGGATACTGTGAGGAGCTCGAATGATAGCTTTTTCTCCACTTTGAGCTGCGCGAACTAAATCAGGAATAATACGATTATCAGCAAAATCACCACCACCAATCACATTACCAGCACGAACAGAACAGATTTTTTGATCATCAAAGAACGATGAACGATAAGAAGAAATAACTAATTCACAAGCGGCTTTACTTGCTGAATAAGGATCATGACCACCAAGAATATCTGTTTCACGATAAGGATAGCTCCACTCAAAGTTATGGTAAACTTTATCTGTGGTAATAAAAATCCCAGCCTCTAATGCAGGAGCTTTACGACATCCTTCCAAAATATGGGTAGTACCCATAATATTAGACTCAAAAGTATCAATAGGATTTTTATAACCTTCAATAACAAGAGGCTGAGCAGCAAGATGAAAAACAAAATGAGGATTGATTTGTTCCACAAGTTTAATCGTAGCATCAGAATCACGAATATCTTGAATATAAGAAGTCATATCTTGAGCTGTATTTGATAAAGTAAAGACCTTATCATCTCCTTCATCAAGTCCAATACCATAAACCTCAGCACCTAACTCCAGTAAACAACGAGACATCCAAGTACCTTTAAATCCTGTATGTCCTGTAATGAGGACACGTTTTCCTTGATAATTTTTTTTAAGAGAATTTAATGTTTCCATGGAGCGTCTCCAGATTGCCAAAGTTCTTCTAATATTTGTTTGTCGCGAAGGGTATCCATACATTGCCAAAAACCATTATGCATAAAGGCTTGTAATTCACCTTTAGCTGCCAGTTGTTTAAGAGGTTCTTGTTCAAAAACTAGCTTTGAATCTACAGAGAGAATCTTGAAAATAGACCTATTAAGCACAAAAAATCCACCATTAATATAACTGCCATCTCCTTCAGGTTTTTCTTGAAAGTTTTCAATTTTTGTTCCATTAATACTCAAAGCTCCAAAACGACCTACTGGCTTTACAGCTAAAATTGTTGCTGTCTTTCCGTGTTTTTTATGGAATTCAATTTCTTTATTGATATCAACATTACATAGACCATCGCCGTAAGTTAATAAAAACTCTTCATCATTACCAATATAAGACTCAATCTGACGAATACGAGATCCAGTCATATCATTGTCCCCTGTATGCACCAATGAGATCTTCCAAGGTTCTTTAGTATGAGTTTGGTAATCATATATTGTTTTGTTAGTGGTAAAATCAAGTGAAATATTACTAAGATGTGCCATATAGTTCAAGAAAAACTCTTTAATCATATAGCCTTTATAACCCAAACAAATAATAAACTCATTATGCCCAAAAGATGAATAATATTTCATGATATGCCAAATGATAGGAAATCCTCCAACCTCAACCAAAGGTTTTGGTCGAATAGAAGTCTCTTCTCCAAGACGGGTTCCCATTCCACCAGCTAAAATCACAACTTTCATTAGCTATCCTCTTAATATTTTAATTTTTATTCCTAATATCTTTTTATCAAACTATAGAACGATAGTTACGTTAGATATTAGTATTAAAAACGTCAAGTATTTTCACGATTATTTCTTAATAATGTTTATTATAACATAAATTATACTTTTGTCAAATAATTTCAATTGTTATAATTAATTTTTTTTCAGTAACTTATAACAAACATATCTATATAAATTTTATTCTATTATTATAGATAACAAAGATTATTTTATTAAAATTTTTATGAGATGCGAACAAGATACTTAATACATCAACAATTGACATCATGCATTAGGATTTTTACGTATCCAAAGAATTATAGATATAGATGCATTTCTCTATATCTAAAGACTCTTTAGTTCCTGTGAAATTTTAACAATAAAATCAGCAATTATGTTGAAAACAAGCGATATTAAAACGGCTAAAAAATTTATCATGATTATCTCATTGATAAGGTTAAATCAAAACTCATCGGAAACAATCTATCTCCACCAATACATAAAATCCTTGTAAACTCAAAGACTTAGTAAATCAAACAATATAGCATTAAAGAGATCTTAATGAGACGATTTTGAAAATATTTTGATGATCAAAAAATTTATTGATAGTAGTTATTTTAGGATATCTATTGAATTAGGTGCAGTGCATTTTAACAAATAGTGACAAGATAAATTTGAAACTACAGTATCTACATCTTCAAATCGTAGAATGGATATTTATTTGAAAATAAATCATATTATGACTTGACAAAAATATATATCATGGTATAATAAAAAGATATATAACTATATTATAGGAATGGTGGGTATAAAAAAAATGAAAAAAATTTTTTTATTATTAGTATTCATATTAAGCGTAGCAAATTTGCACGCAACGCTAGGTAGACATAATCTTCAAGTCAATGTACTTAGTGGTTATCATTATACAGAAACACAGACCCCTTACAAAGGCGGTTATATCTTCAATGGTATAACAAGTATGCCAGGTGGTGGTGTCATAGGTTTGGAACTTAACTATATGCTTCATTCTGTTCGTGAATCAGGCACTATTCATGGTTTAGATATTCGTTCTTTTTTTAAAGCGGATTTTGCTAAAGGTCTAGTACAAAAAATTCCTAATCTTGCATCTTGTTATCTTAAAATAAAGGGATTGACAGGTGGATTAACCCTATCTTATAGTGTTGGTAAAAAACTTAAATCTGGTCGTTTAATGTTTGATATTTTGGGTTTTGGTATTCAAGGAGGATCTCATAAGCTTATAGCAAAATTAGATTCCCGTATACCTGCACTTATGCCAAGTATAAAAGTATCTGCAAATTATAATTTCCTTGGAGTAAATTATGTTATTCCCGGTATCAGTTATATTTTAGATAATGGTTTCACTTTTGCGTGGAGAAATTCTCTTGGATTTAATATATTATTACAGCATATGTGGCAACCTAAACTTACTATTGATTCTTATATTTCACTTGGTTATACTTTTGGAAAATAAGAAATTACTCCTCACTAAAAAGATAAATTTCAACAAAAACTCTCCGACATGGAGAGTTTTTTGTATCATATTAACTTATTGTTTTATATGACTTAAGTAATAATAAATGTTAGGGAATATTTTTATTTACTTTTCAATTTCTGATTCTTTAAAGTACGTATTTGTCTTTATAATATTTTCCTCATTTATAGGGACATCCAATTTCTGGTAAAAATATCATGTTATTTAATCAACATATTATTGTCACAATAATGTTATATTTATAGTGAGAATCAATGATAAGTTTACTTTAATAGAATCATTGTTAATAAAAAGTAGTTTTTATCCGAAAAATAAAAAATGACTGTTAAGATCAAATATATTCAAGAAAAGATAGAATAATAAAGTATCCCTACTACGAGATAATATATTTATATTATTGAGAAAAATATAATAAGTGTCTTATAAATGACAAATAATATGTATTATTCATTGACAAAAAAAAAAAAAATACATATAATAAATATGTACACAGCTTTATTTTACAAAGGAGGACTTAATGAAAGTCATTTTAGTTGGTAATAACCACGCTGGGACAGCATTTATAAATAATGTTCAAAAATTCAATAAACATGTTGAGATTGTTTCTTATGAAAAAAATGATAATATTTCATTTTTAGCCTGTGGAATTGCGTTATGGGTTGGAGATGTCGTCAAAGATCCAAAAGGACTTTTTTATGAAACCACTGAAAGTTTAAAACAAAAAGGCCTTGATATTCGAACAAAACATGAAGTCACAGCTGTAGATTTTGATAAAAAAGAAGTAACCGTAAAAAATCTCATCACAAATGAAGAATTCAAAGATTCTTATGATAAACTTGTTTTAGCAACAGGTTCTTGGCCTATTGTTCCAAATCTTCCTGGTGTTGATTTAACAGGAGTATTTTTATCTAAAACGTACCAACATGCACAACATATCATTGATTATGCTAAAAAAGATCATGTTAAACATGTTACTATTGTTGGTGGTGGATATATTGGTGTAGAATTAGTGGAAGCGTTTAAAGAATTAGGGAAAAAAGTCAGCTTAATTGAAGGTGCTAGCTGTGTTCTTGGAAGTTATTTTGACAATGAGATGACTGATGTTGTTGAAAAAACTCTTAAAGAACATGGAATTGATGTACATACTTGTGAAAAAGTAAAGGAAATCCATGGCAAAAATGGTATTGTTTCAGAAATCATAACAGACAAAGGATCATATCAAACAGATATGATTATCTTAGCAACAGGATTCCGTCCTGATACGACATTATATAAAGACAAACTTAAAACTCTTGACAATGGAGCAATCATTGTGAACGAATATTTAGAAACATCAGATCCTGATGTGTTTGCTTGTGGTGATTCCGTTGCTGTAATCTCAAATGTCATTCAAGGAAGTGACTATATCGCATTGGCAACGAATGCTGTTCGTACAGGTATTTTATGTGCTGCTAATATTTCCAAACCTACTATTGCTTTCACAGGTGTTCAAGGGTCAAATGCTATTAAAATTTTTGATTTAAATATGGCTTCAACAGGATTTTCTGAAAATACAGCAACAAGACGTGGATATAAAGTATTATCAAATACTATTACTGATGCTGACAGACCAGAATTTATGCCTACACACCATCCTGTTACCGTAAAAGTAGTATATGATGCAGGCACAAGACGTCTTCTTGGTGCTCAAATCCAATCAAAAGGAAACCATTCTGAAGTAATTCATACTTTTTCTCTTGCCATTCAGAAAAAAATGACCATTGATGAGCTTGCATTAGCTGATTTCTTCTTCTTACCTCATTATAACAAACCTGTATCTTGGTTAACAGCTGTATGTTTGACAGCTCAATAATATTTTAACAATATAATACAAGATAAAAACCTCTGCTATTTATAACAGAGGTTTTTTAGTGTAAATTTTTGAATTCATATTTCTAGAATCTTATCACAAATAAAACTTATTATTGTTACGACATAAATATTATAGAAAAAAATGAAAAATAACTTGACATTATGCCAAGAAAATCATATAATAAAAAGGATAATTTATCCTAATAATTGTTGAAATTGAAAAATAAGGGGACATCATGCCATTACCATTGGATGAAATCTTGTCAATGTCAGGAAATAAATATAAAGCTACCGTTGCTACTATTAAATATGCAAGAGCTTTATCTCAAGAACATAATGATGCTACAGAAATCCCTGTTGGGCCTAATCGTTCCGAAAAATTGACTCTCTTAGCCATAAGAGAAGTCTTAAGTGGAAATGTTGAATATTCATTCATAGAAAAAACCTCTATAAAATAGAGGTTTTATTTATTAATATGATTACCGTATTTTCTATCGTTGGGGCTACAGCCTCCGGAAAATCAGAGCTTGCTCTTGAATTATCCTCAAAACTTAATGGCGAAATTATTTCCTGTGATTCTGTTCAAATATATAAATACTTTGATATTGGTTCTGCAAAACCAACAAAAGAAGAACAAAAAATAGTATCTCATCATTTAATTGATATTCTTGAACCTAATGAACAATGCACAGCTGGTCTTTGGAAAGAAAAAGCTATTACAATTATTGAAGATATTCATCAACGGGGAAAATTACCTATTATTGTTGGTGGCACAGGATTATATTTAAAAAGTTTATTCTTGGGAATGTTTGAACAAGAATCACGAAACGAAGAATATCGTGTCTTTTTAAATCAACGTCTCCAACAAGAAGGATCTCATATCTTATATAAAGAACTTCAAAGTATTGATCCTGTCTATGCTTCCAAAATATCTTGTGAAGATCATATCAGAATTGTAAGAGCATTAGAGGCGATATTTGTTACAAAAATAAAATTTTCCGAGCTTCATCAACATAATACCAAACCAAATTGGCAATGGATTTTTAGTCAACCAAATCAAAATCGAGAAATAATTTATCAAAATATTGAAAAACGTGTCCATCATATGCTTGAAAAAGGTTTGATAGATGAAACAAAAGCTATCATAGAAAGATTTGGGGATACTTCTCCTGTTTTTAAAACAATAGGATATCGTCATGTGTTAAATTATTTACAGAATGTATATGATTTAGATAATATGACTAAACAACTAATTCTTGATACCAAGCACTTTGCAAAAAGACAACAAACTCTTTTTCGATCTCTATTACAAGAACAAAAAATATATTCAAAAGAAGAACTTTTAGAAGGAAAATTCTATGCAAACATATAATGAATATAAACAAAAACTTGAAGAAATCATTACCAAAATGAATAATTCTGAAAATTTTGAAGAAATCTCAACATATTATGTTGAAGGAACAACAATAATAAAAATTTTAGAAGAAAAGCTCTCTAAATCTAAAGAATTAATCGTCAATATCATCAAAAAATAAAAGCTCTTGTATAGTTTGCAAGAGCTTTTATTTTTGAGAATTTATGATAGAAAAATAATATGAATCGGTTTACATTTTTTTTAAATTATGATACAATGATAACTCAAAAAGGAGATATTGTTATGCATTTTTTACAATCACTATTTTTATTCATAAAAAAAATCTATCAATCATTATTTTTTAATATTATTTTTCCTATATATACTTTATTTTTTTGGGTACCTATTACATTATTTTTTATGATTTTCAGAATTTTTCCGTTAGCCGCTTGGAGTATTCATAGTTGGGCAAGATCTGTATTTTTCATAGCTGGACAAAAAATAAGTATTGAAGGTTTAGAAAATATTGATCCTGAAAAACGTTATGTTATTATTGCAAATCATGGATCGTTTAGTGATATTTTAGCAATCAGCATAGCTATATCACAACCGGTATCATGGATTTTAAAAGAAGGCTTATTAAAGATCCCCGGTTTAAATATTTTATTTAAACTTGGGGTGGGAATTCCTATCAAACGATCTGATGCCAGAACTTCTCAAAAAATAATATCTCAAAATATTATGAAGCTAAAAAATGGTTGGAATCCTCATATTATTATTTATCCGGAAGGCACAAGATCTCTTACAGGATCAATAAACCCTTTCAAACGCGGATTTATAAAAATCATGAAAGAATATGAGCTAGATATCCTACCTATTACACTTTGTGGATTTCATAATTTTTATAAGCCTAAAGCAAAATTTGCCGATCCTAGTTCCCAATTAAAAATTATTATTCATCCTCCTCAAAAATTTGATAAGCTTACAGACATTGATGAAAAAGATCTTGCGAGAGAAATGCAGACATTAATTGCTGAAAAATACTATGCATAGAGAAGGGTTATGATTATTTCTTCCCCATTAAATTATTATGAACTTCACTTAAAAAATTTTGATGGTCCTATTGCTCTTTTAGATGAACTGATAGGAAAATCAAAACTTGATATTACAGAAATATCATTAGCACAGGTTACTGAGCAATATCTCAAATACTTAAAAACGATGAAAGAATTTAATATTGAATTAGCTTCAGAATTTTTTGTCATTGCAGCAACACTAATTCACAGTAAAACAAGACGTTTACTTCCGAAAATTAGTGATGAATCAGATGAAGAGATGCTCGACGAACAAGAATTATTAAGCAGACTGAGAGAATATCGATACTTTAAGCATCTTGCACGTAAAATGGAGGAAAGTCTAGATAAGGGTTCTATTTATTTTACTAGAGGAAAAGTATTAGTTGCTTTTGAACAATCTGAAAAAAAAGAAATTAACGAATTGACAATTGGAGATCTTTTTCGTGCTGTGATTAGATACAAAGGAGCTTTTATTCGAAAAGCCATCCCTATCAAACGTCGTTTTGTGACTGTGGAACAAAAAATAGAACGTCTGTCATCGCTTTTATCAATAAAACCTAAGATCAAATTTAGTGAGATTTTAGAAGGGGAACATCAAAAACCTGACAAAATTGCTACTTTTTTAGCTATAGCTGATTCGACCTATCACCAAAAAACAATTATTATTCAAGATCATTTGTTTCAAGATTTTGAAGTTCACAAAAAAGAAAGAGATGATTCAGGAGGATAAATAGGTGAATTCTTTGTTTATTAATAAGACATATTCTCAAGAACAACTACAAGGATTACTAGAATCTATTTTATTTGTTTATGGAAAGCCTGTTGATAGTGAAAAACTCTGTACTTGGTTTGATATGTCAAAAGATCAAATAGATAACATGGTTCATATTCTTAATAGCCGGTATGAAAACACTTCGGCAGGTTTGACGATTATTCCTATTGCAAATGGTTATCAATTAATGACAAACCCTTCTTTTAAAGAAGAATTGCGTGAAATATTCGGATCAAAAGAAGAAAACAAACTCTCTCAAACATCAATGGAAATTCTTGCAATTGTTGCATATAAACAACCTATCTCAAAAGAAGAGATTGATAAGATAAGAGGAGTAAACAGTTCTCGTTCATTAAATACATTATTAGCACATAAATTAATTGATATTATTGGTTCAGATGACCTCTTAGGTGATATTTTATATGGAACCACAAAACGATTCTTAGAAATTTTTCGATTAAAAAGTTTACATGATCTTCCTTCTCCTGAAAGTCTTGAACTTTCAGAATTATCAAATATTCTTGATGATGAACTTATTAATGAAGATGAATTGTTTGAGTAATATTAAAATCATATTATTTGGGATAGAGTATTACTCTAAAAGAGTTTATTACAATATTATTTGAAATTTTATTATAAATACTTTACAATATAAAATAGTAAAATTAACAATTGAGGTTTATTATGCAGAATTTCAGACCACCTGTTATGGATGAAGTAGACAAAAAACAAAACAAAACAAAACGATCACTCAAGATTATTATTGCTATATCAATACTTACGATTGGCTTTGGGGGTTTTATCATTTATCAAAAAATCAAATCACATCGTACTCTACCAACCATTCAAGACCAATATAATACGTTAATAGAGTATTATAATGCTTTGGTTGTAAATGATACCCATATATTAAATAAAATTGCTCCAACAATTCAACATGAGTTAGATCCTATGATTAATACAGAACGGCGATATTCTTTATATATTTTTGATAGTGATAGTCAAACAAATAAGAATGCACTCACATTTGAAATTATAGATCATCATATTAATGAAGAAAAATTTTATATTAATCAAGCAATATTTTCTGAGACATCTAAAAATATTATTTTAGAAATAAAATATTTAAATAGTGGAACAAAAATTAATTAATTTTTAACTCATATTTTCAAATTAATATCACAATAAGTCAATGGAGATTTTCGATGTTTGATACTCAAGATTTATTAAGTGAGATAAATATTTATAACAAATATGCACGTTATCTTGATGATAAGAATAGACGAGAAACTTGGCATGAAATTTGTGATCGTGTAATGATGATGCATATGGATAAGTATCCCAAAATTACTGATGAAATTGCAAAAGCTTTTGAGTTTGTAAGAGAAAAAAAAATACTCCCTTCGATGCGGAGTTTGCAATTTGCCGGCAGACCAATTGAGTTAAATCCTGTACGTTTATATAATTGTTCTTATACAGCTATTGACACATACAAAGCATTTTCTGAAATCATGTTTTTATTATTATCAGGTACAGGTGTTGGTTTTTCTGTTCAACTTCATCATGTTGCTCAATTACCCATAATAAAAAAAGCTACTCGTATGATTCGTTATAAGATTGGAGACAGTATTGAGGGTTGGTCTAACGCTGTTGATAAACTTATTAAAGCAAATTTTGGTCTTACCGATACATATCCTAATTTTGACTACAGAGATATTAGACCTCGAGGTACTACTCTCAAAACAAGTGGTAGTAAAGCTCCTGGTTCAGAACCTTTAAAACTTTGTTTAGAAAATATTGAAAAAATATTTGCATCTAAAAAAAATGGCGAAAAACTCTATCCTATTGAAGTACATGATATTATTTGTCATCTTTCCGAAGCGGTGCTTTCGGGTGGTATTCGTCGCTCTTCTATTATTTCCTTGTTCTCAAAAAACGATCAAGGTATGCTAAACGCTAAAACAGGTAATTGGTGGGAAACAAATATTCAACGAGTTCGGGCACATAATTCTATCGTTCTCCATAGAGAAACAACAACAAAAGAAGAATTTTTTGAATTATGGAAAACAATCCAAGAAAGTGGCTGTGGTGAACCTCAAATTTTCTTTACTAATGATCTTGAAATAGGTATGAGTCCTGGTACTGAAATTTCATTATCTAATAATGGTCTTTGCAATTTGATCGAAATAAATACAGGAAATATCACCTCACAAATAGATTTAAATGATAGGATGAAAGCTGGTGCATTTATAGGAACATTACAATCAGGTTATGTTGATTTTCATTATTTAAAAGATACTTGGCAGCAACGTGCTAAACAAGATGCTCTACTGGGGGTTTCGTTAACAGGTATTGGGGATGGGCTGATATTTGATTATAATTTAAGAGAAGCCGCTCAAAATGTTATTAATGAAAACAATCGTGTAGCTAAATTAATTGGGATAAATCCTTCCATCCGTTCCACGACAATCAAACCAAGTAATAATTCATCTATCGTACTTAAAACAAGTTCCGGTATCTATCCACGTCATGCACCCTATTATTGGAGACGGTTGCGTATTGGAAAAGTGGGAGCGCTTTATGAATATCTTTCTATACAAGCTCCTTATATATTAGAAAATGATATTTATAATCCACATGAAGCAATTATTAAAGTTCCTGTTGTATCTCCTGAAAATGCTCTATTTAAAACAGAAAGTTCTTTGGATTTTTTAGAACGAGTAAAATATTTACATGATCAATGGATCGTTTCTGGTCATATTTCAGGAACAAATACCAATAACATTGCTGCTACTTGTTCCATCATTGATAATCAATGGGATATCGTCGGAGAATGGATGTGGAATAATAGATACAGTTACAATGCTATTTCTGTTATTCCTGATGACAAAGCCACATATCCACAATTATCACATGAAGTATGTTCCGAGCAAGATTACCATGACTTTGTTTATCAGCTCAAAGACTCTCATCATCAAGGTCATATTATAAATTTAGATACAATTCTTGAATATCAAGATAATACGGCACTAACATCCAGTCCAACATGCATCGGAAATGCATGCGAAATTGAATAAATACAAGTAGGTTCTTTATTAACAAAAAGTTAAAGAAGAATATACTTATTGACTAATGAGTTGTTTTATTCTCTACCAAAATAAAATGAAATATGATGAGGTCTGAATGTCTTATAAAATTACAATACTTGGTGCCGGAAGTTGGGGAACAGCGTTGTCTATTGTTACAGCAGAAAAAAATGATACAACTCTTTGGAATACTAATCCAGAAACATTAAATGAAATCAAAATAAAACAAGAAAATTCAAAGTATTTACCAGGAGTCCCTATCAATAATGTCCATATTGAAGCAGATCTGAGTCTCGCAATTAAAAATGCAGATATTATTGTTATCGCTTTACCAAGTAAATTTTGTGGTGTATTATTTGAACAGTTAGCCCCTATCGTAACTGGTAACCAAATTATTGTCAGTGCAACTAAAGGATTGGAGTTAAATCCAATCCGTACAATGACTGATTTAATTGAGGAAATGATCCCCAATAAAAAAGCTGTCGTTGCACTAAGTGGACCTTCTCATGCCGAAGATACAAGCTTAAAAAAATTTACATGCCTTGTTGCAGCGTCTGAAAATACCGAATCTGCTCACATAGTCCAAAAAGCCTTTACGACTTCTTGGACTAGAATCTATACTAATACAGATCCCACGGGAGTAGAGATTGGGGCAGCTATTAAAAATATTATTGCTATTGCTGCAGGGATTGTTGTGGCAGCAGATTTGGGTGATAATGCCTTGGCAGCATTGGTAACACGAGGAATCGCTGAGATGACACGTTTTGGGATTGCTGTTGGGGGAAAAGCATCAACATTTACCGGATTAACAGGTATTGGCGATTTAATAGTAACTTGTTTTTCAGAACATTCACGAAATCGTTATGTTGGGAAACAAATTGTCCTTGGTAGAAATGTCTATGATATTGAACAAAGTATGACGCAAGTTCCTGAAGGTGTACGTGCTGTCAAACAAATCCATCAATACGCAAAAGAAAATAATATCTCCGTCCCTATTATTGATTCTGTTTATAAAATTTTATATGAAGGGTTAACCTTGGAAGAATGGAAGCAAGAACTTATTAATAGACCTCTCACAAACGAAGACAATATCCACTAAGATGAAAAAAAATGATAAGATCTATTCTATAGATGAATTACGAAATAAAATACTCTATTTTATTAATTATAAACCTCGTTCTCTTAATGAAGTAAAAAAAAAGATGTTATTATTAAATGCACAAGAAAGCCAAATACAACAATTATTAACAGAATTAATTAATGTTCAGTTGATTAATGATCAAAAAATCATTCGATTGTACATTGAACAATTCCTTGAATCTAAGAAGTTTGGAGTATATCGTACGAAATTGGAACTAATACGTAAAGGATTCGCTAAAGAGCTGGTTGAATCAGAAGTTAGTTGTTATATTGATCAGGAAGAGTATCATGAAGAATCTCAAGCATTAGAAACACTTTGTTTAAAATATCGTCATACTATTCCTGAAAAAGAACAAATGATTGGATTTTTGATACGAAAAGGATTTTCGTATCAAAGTGCAAAAGAAGCTGTATCAATATTTATAATAAAACACACCTAATAAGGTGTGTTTTATTATAAATCGAGTTGTTTTTTTATTTTTGGGTTTATTTTAATCTGAACATTTTCTTTTAATTCATTAAGTTTTGTTTGTGTCCATTCTTGGAGTTTTTCTTGTTGAAGTTGTTGTTTACTATATTCCATAATTTGAGAAGCAGATAATCCTCGTTGAAGAAGATTTTCAGAATTTTTTTGAAAAAAGAGATCAATCTCTTTTTTTGAAGGTTCTATAGCTTTAGGATTTTTTTTCAATTCTTTTTCAAGCCATAATTGTGTTGCAGCTTGTCGAAAAAACTCTTGTAACAACAAATCCAAATCTTCATAATTTAATAAATCATCATAAGATGTCATCAAAATAGTAGTTTGATCAATAAAGGTTTGAATATAAGAATTTTTGAGTTGTTTTTGTTCATCTTTTGGGAGTTGTGCAATATTCGAAGAAAGGGAATTTAATCCGTATGTTAAACTATCTACAGAAAATTGTTTTCCGTCAATTTCAAAAGCCCATTCTGTATTTGTTTGAGATAGCCAGTCATTAAAATATTGTTTTATATTTTCACGAATGGTATTATTTGTTTGTGAAAAAGAGAGAACTGGAAAAATAAAAAATAAGCACAGTAAGTATTTAGATAATAACATAAGCAACTCCTATTTTTTGTATACTTGTATATATAGTAATCGATTTCTATAAAAAAATCAACTAAAAAATGATTGCCAACAATATACTACAATAAATAAACAGAATCATAATAAAAAGAAATTTGATTTTTTAAAAGAAAAATAGTAAAATATTACTAAACATTCAAATAGTAGGTTAGGTCACACATATGTCATTAAAAAGCTGGCAGATTAAGTTATTTATTGTCTTAGGTGTTATTGCATTAGCTACAGGTATTGGATTGACTAATCTCGTTATTTCATTTAATGATCTTAAAGATGTCAGTCAACTTGATGCATATTCTCATTTTTCTGTCCCTTCAAAAATCTATGATGTTAAAGGTAGATTAATTAGTGAATTTTATCTTGAAAAACGAGATATCGTATCATTTAATGATCTTCCACAAAACTTAATCAGAGCTATTATTGCTACAGAAGATAATAGATTTTATCAACATAATGGGGCAAACTTCACTGCTATGATACAAGGGGTATTAATTGATCCTCTAAGAGGTCGTCGGGCTCGTGGTGGCTCAGGATTGACACAACAACTTGCAAAGCTTCTCTTTACAGATAGCTCCAGATCAATAAAACGTAAGATTGTTGAACTATGGTACGCTTTTCAAATAGAAAAAAAATATTCTAAAGAAGAAATTTTAGAATTGTATTTTAATTTAATTTATTTTGGACATGGTCAATACGGCATACAATCAGCATCAGCATTTTATTTTGATAAACCAGTAAAAGATCTTAATCTTGCAGAAGCCAGTTTTTTGGCAGGGTTACCTCAAGCTCCTTCAGGATATTCTCCTATTAATAATTATAGAAGATCTCAAGGACGACATCGTATTGTTCTAAACTCAATGGTAAAAGAAGGTTATATTTCTCAAAAAATAGCGGACGAGACTTTTGAAGATTTTTGGTTAAACTACGATGCTTCGTTTATTGCCGCCACAAAAAATATTACTGATGATACAGAGCCTGCTCCTTTTTTTGCAGAGTATGTTCGTCAACAAATCCTTAATCGATACGGAGAGGATCTTCTGTATTCAGGTGGATTACAAATTTATACAACACTTAATTTAGACTATCAAAAAATAGCTGCTAAGGAAATGGAAAATGCTTTATCCAATGAACAAGCTATTTATTCTGAAAATAATATTAAGCAATATAATTATCTAAATGAACATTATATTGATATTTTAGATTTAATTGGCACCTCTTTTGGGATAGAAAGCTTTACATTCAGTACAAACCGTATTAAAGAAACAGTTAAAAATATGATCGCAGCAGACCAAGATCTTATGTTACTTACCTCTCAATTAATTGGAACAAGTGATGCGAGTCAAGAAATTGAAAAATTATATAATATTGAACATTTAGTAAATAGAAAAATTGATAGTGTCGAAGGTTCTCTCATTTCTATCGATCCAAATACTGGATATATTCAAGCAATGATAGGTGGTCGTCGTTTTAACATCGCAAATCAATTCAATCGTGCAACACAAGCACGTCGCCAAATGGGATCTACCTTCAAACCATTAATTTTTGCTATTGCTTTGGATAACAAAGTAATCACTCCATCTGAAATTTTTGTTGATGAAATTATTTCTTATCGATTACCTAATGGAATGACCTGGACACCTAGAAACTATAATGGATCTTACTCTGGTGCGATGACTGCTAGAAGAGCATTAACACTAAGTATTAATATTGTTACGATTAAAATTTGGGAACGTCTTTTAAAACAACTAGGTTATAACCATGTTATTGAAAAATTAAAACTTTTTCTTGGAGAAAAAGACTCTAAAGTACTTGAAAAACGAATCCATAATCAAATTGCTACTGCTCTTGGAACAGGAATTGCTACTCCATTATCTGTCGCTCAAGCATATAGTGCTTTTGCAAATGGAGGAAAAACTGTTGATCCCATCAGTATTCTTTACGTTTATGATAGAAATGGAAAACTGTTGGATGATTTTAAAACACCTCATTTAGCAAAACAAAAAGAACAAGTAATTTCACCTGGTACAGCTAAATTAATGCAAAGTCTTCTTAATGATGTGATTACAAAAGGAACTGGTCGTGGTGCTGCCAATAGAGCAGGTTATATGGATTTTATTGCAACAGGAGCTAAGTCAGGCACATCAGCAAATTGGACAGATGCTTGGTTTGCAGGATTTACAGAAAAGACAACTACTGTTATTTGGATGGGATTAGATAAAGCAGGAAAATCACTTGGGAAAGGACGTGCAAGTGCCTTAGTAGCAGCTCCTCCTTGGATGAACTATATGAACCAAATTAATCAAATTTCCGCACCATCAGAATTAGAATTCAGAAGAGATAAATCAGGATTACAACCAGCGTTTGTATCACCATACACAGGTTTACTCACATCTGCATCTGATTCTGATGGATATGTTGAGTATTTTTTGCCAGGAACAGTACCTCAAACTTATGGAAATCCAAAAATAGTTAATCAAATCCAAGCACAATTAACACAAAAAACACAATATGCTATTTCAGGTGAGTCAGTAGAATTAGTAGATGTTGAATCAGAAAATCTGATGAATGAATCAACCGATCCTTATATTTTAGAAGAAAGCATATCTACAGATGACTTAGATCTATCGTTTGATTTATCAAATGGTCTCTAATCCATTATAAGGAAGTAAACGAATGTTTGGTTCTCAAGATATAAAAAAGAAAATATTCTCAAAAGGGCTTGGAATAGCTCTTGGAGGTGGTGGTCTTCGTGGATTTTTTCATATTGGTGTTTTAAAAGCACTTGAAGAAGATCAAATTCCTATTGCTTATATTGCTGGGACAAGTATTGGATCATTGATTGGCGGACTTTTTGCTGCAGGATTTACTTCTCAAGAAATCTTAGAAATTTTAGAAGAACATACAGAATCATTAATGGCATTAATAGAAATTGCAACTCCCACCCTAGTTTCAAAAAAAAATAAGGGATTTTTCAATGGTGAAAATCTTATTATAGAAATTAATAAACTTGTCGCTCATAAAAAAATTGAAGAACTACCTATTCCTTTTGTATGTCGTGCCGTAGATTTAATGAATTTTAAAGAAGTTATTTTTGATCATGGAGATTTAGGTTCTGCAATAAAAGGCAGTTGCTCTATTCCAGGATTATTTACACCAAATACACAAACAGAGAAAAATAAAGATTCAATGATTGTTGATGGTGGGGTTACAGGTTCTGTTCCTATTGCTGTTTTGAAATCTCGATTTAAAGGAGTGTGTCTAGCATGCAATCTCTTTTCTTATGAAAATATGTCTGTCAACCAAATTTCAAAATTTACTGTTTCATTCAATGACACAAGACCTTTCAAAATATTACCATTTACGGATCCTATGATCCGTTCATTTTATATGAACCAATCGCATATTGCCAAATTAGAATACGAACTCTATAAACCCGAACTTTCCGTTGAATATGACAGTTGTAATATACCATCCATTTTAAATATAAAAAAAATAAAACAGCGTATGATCATTAATGGATATATTCAGACAAAAAATTTATTAAAAAAATTATAAATAATAGTTGTCATTTGCTCTTAATCCTAGTATTTTTAAATATAGAGATTATTAATTAGGAGCAATAATATGTCTATACGAAAAAAAATATGGGATCATTTCTATGCTATTATTGTTGCAGATATTCTGATCTGTAATTACATTAAATCACCAACATTAAAAATTATTTGTGATAGAACACATGATCGACAATCACACTCTGTTATCTTAGAACAATTAAATCATTTTTTTAAGATAACAGATCTGAAAGAAATACTAGAGATATCAACTTTAATTATTGAAGAGACATTCGATAAAAAAACAGCGGAACATTTTTTCAAACAATATCAATCAGAAATCATCTGTTCTGCATAGCACATAAAAAAACCTCTATAATAGAGGTTTTTTTAACTCATTTTTTCTATGTGAGATTCGTCGATTTGTTCCTCATGAATATTACCGTCATTCTGACTATATAATGAATGAATCAATACACAACATAAGGTACTGTAACCCACTATACCAATGATTAAAATAATAATATCTAATGTATTCCCATAACAAACAATCCCTATATAAAGAATAATGTTTGATAGAGCAAGTAATATCGGATAAAAGATATTTTCTTTCACTAAATAATAATTCAAAAAATAATAGATCAATGGATAAGGAATAAACATAATATTATAATAAGTGAGATACTTATCAAAACCTGCTAAAATAATTGGCTCGTTTTTAAAGAGAAAATGTCCTAAAAACGGTCCGACAATCATAAAAAATCCAACATATAGTAAAATCAACGTAAGTAAACAGAAAAAACCAATCCATAATGCTTTTTTGATATCATGCAGTTGCTCTGCCATAAACGGCAGAATCACAAAAGAAATACCTGCAGTAAGAAAAATCATTCCTTTTCCAAGAAGGTTTGAGCTTGAAAAAACTCCTGAAAATTCGGGAAGAATAGATCTAACTAAGACAGTGTCAGAATAAATAAGCAATGAAAATAAGCCTACAGAACCTAATGATACAAACAATAATTTAAAAGAAATAGGCTTTGCTTGAAAATTTGATGGTATTTTTTGGAATAAAGATTTAAGATATAAAAACATATTTCCATAGATTAAGGAAATATTACTCATGATAACTCCTAGAATAGCTCCCCAAATGTTAGGAAGTAGCGATAATATCACTAATCCCAAGGTCATGCGAACAATCCCTTGTCCCATCTGCGTCATTCCTGCAACAAAAAATTCTTTTTCTGCCTGTAGTCTACTAATAAAAGGAGTTTGAATTATTTGAAGGAGTAAAGAAATCAATAAGAGTACAAAAATACTAGAATCCTCGACATGAAAAAAATTCTTCATCGTAGGAATCAATAAAATCCAAATGACAGAAATAGCAATCCCTAACATGATCATTCTTCTAAAAATAAGGAGTGATTCATAGCAAATAGTTTGACTATCTAATTTACTGTAGTGCTTTGTCAAAGCATATTGATAGGCTGCAGAAGGTAAAACAAGCAAACCAATGAATTGTAGAAGAGGCTGAATCACACCATATTCTTCTCCTGTTAAAAATAACATAAGAATGAATTGATAAAGCATGTTAAGACCAGCACCAGCCATATTCCCAATGGAATAGAATGCTGATCCCATTAATGTTTTTTTATATAATGCCACAAGCTACTCCGATATTATTTTTTTAAGATTTGAAACCGAATTACCCATTAAAACCTGTGTGCCGAATTTTTCAAAAACAATTCGTACCATTGCTGTTGAGATATATTCAACTACTCCCTGTCCAAACATACCATGAATAACACGATCACCTAATGAAATATCAGCAAGCGTTTTAATTTTTTCTGTTTTCATATTGTCAGATGGTACAGATCCAGCTAGTACGTCTTGTACAGAGTGTTTATCTTTAACAACAGATTGGGATGCATGATAATTTTTGGATACAGTATTTTTATTATAGCGATTGTAAGATGTTTTGCTAGAGAATGTTGTGCGTTTAACAAAATCATCTTTGTCCATTGTTTTATGTGTCATCTCCTGAACATCGAGTAATTCTGGAGGAATCGCATCTATAAAATGAGATTGTTCATTAAAGACAGATTCTCCATAACGTCGTGATTTTTGTTCATAAGTAAGATAAAGTTTATCCATTGCTCGTGTAATTGCTACATAAAATAAACGCTTTTCCTCATCAAGTTCTCGATCTCCTCTTGAGCTAGAAAGAGGTAATACTCCTTCTGCAAGACCAATAACAAAAACAATAGGAAATTCCAATCCCTTAGCACTATGAATGGTCATCAATGAAATAACATTCTCATCTTCAATCTCTTCTTCATTCAATGATGACAATAAACTCGCTTCACGTAAAAAATCAGCAATTGTCGTATTTGGATTAGCTTCTTCAAATGATTTTACAGCATTCACGAGTTCTTGAATATTTTCAAAACGATCTTCAGCTTCATGAGTGCCGTATTTTGGCACAAGATACGCTTCAAAATATTTAATTGATTCCAGTAATATTTTAATAATTTGTGTAGGCTGCATTGATTCCATAGAATCTCGAAGTTCTGTCAAGATATGTCCTAGATTGATGAGAGCATCTGAAACCGATTTACCTAAGCCATTAATACTCGAAGCTTGAAGACACGCATCTGAATAAGAAAGTTTTGTCTGTTGCAAAAATTCATCAATTTTTGATTTTCCGGCATCACCGATCTTTCTTTTTGGAACATTAACAATACGATCAAATGCTTCTGCATCATATGGATTTACAATAACTCTCAGATAAGACAAAATATCCTTGACCTCTGCACGATCAAAGAATCGTTGACCCCCATAAATTTTATAAGGAATTTGATGACGGGTAAACATTTCTTCAAGAACACGAGATTGTGCATTCGTACGATATAAAACAGCAAAGTCTTTATAATTTTTACCTTTATTAATCAAGATCTGCATTTGTTCAAAAATATAACTGGCTTGCTGTTGATCATCGCCAAGACATTTAAAGGTAATTTTATCGCCTTTTTCTCGAACAGGTTTTAATGTTTTAGGCATACGGCCTTTAATTGACTTAACAACAGAATTTGCAGCCTCTAAGATGGTCGCATGAGATCGATAATTTTTTTCTAGCCTGATAATATGAGCTGAAAATTCTTCTTGAAATTGTCTGATATTTTCAACACGAGCTCCTCTCCAACCATAGATCGACTGATCATCATCTCCGACAACACATACGTTTTTTTTGTCAGCACTCAATAACGTCAATAGACGATACTGAGGTTTATTAGTATCTTGAAATTCATCTGCCATGATAAAACGCCACTGATGCTGGTAGTTTTCACGAACATCAGGACAATTTTCAAGAAGTAAAATAGTATTAACAATCAAATCTCCAAAATCCATCGCTTGATTTTGTCGTAAGACAGAACGATATTCCTTATATATTTCGGCACATAAATGATCAAAAGGATTGCGTGCATTTTTTTCCATATCTTCAGGGGTCATTAATTCTTCTTTTGCAGATGAAATGGCTCGTGCAATCGCTTTATCCGGATTATCTTTGGGATCAATATTAAGACGTTCCATAATTTTTTTGATCGTATTTTTCGTATCAGAAGCATCATAGATCGTAAAATCATGAGAAAAACCGATTCTATGTGCATGTTCACGCAAAATCATGGTACACATCGAATGAAAAGTACGAATCCATGACATTCTGGTACTGACGCCTAACAATCCTGAAATACGTTCTTTCATTTCACCAGCTGCTTTATTAGTGAATGTAACACAAAGAATATTGTATATATTTAAATCATATTTTTTAATCAAGTATGCAAATCGATGCGTAATAACTCTGGTTTTTCCAGATCCTGCCCCTGCCAATATCAATAAAGATCCTTGATCATATAATACAGCTTCTTTTTGTTCAGGATTCATCGAATCAAGAAAATTTTCAGGCAATGTGTATTCTTTTTTTTGAGAACTATATTGAAAATCACGTACTTTTTTAGGTATCTCTTCAACTTTGGGAAGATTGATATCAGAATCAATAACCTCTTCATCCAATTCTACATTTTTGAGAAAAGTAGAGAAATTGATTTCCGGATCTTTATCTTTAGAAGAATGTGATGGTTGATCGGGATCGTTATTAAACAAAGATCTTGAAAATAGATCACTCATGTCAGTCCTCCAACTTTTATCGAGATTAAATTAGATTATACACAAAAACAATAAAAAATTCAATCTAAATATTTGTAAATTAAAAGCTTGACAAAATTGTTATGATCATTCATAATAAATATCTATGAAAAAGATATCATTATTTTTTATTTTTATCATTATGATGCTGACAAAAACTGTCTATAGTCAAATCCCACCTATAAATCAAAGTTATCAACATCAAAAATCATTGGATACAATGGAAAAAATACGGGGATATGCTTTTGGAGAAAGAATTTCTTTTATCCTTGCTGAAGAAGAAAAGAAAAAAGAACTTGCTCTTGTTACCTCTTTGACTAATTTAAATAGAATCGTTTATGAAGGTCTCCTCTTTGATGAGAATATGCGTGTTACTTTTTTATTTAGAGAAAATCGGTTAACTAGTTTATCGTATTTATGGCTTATGGATGACTCAAACAGTTATTTTTCAAATAAAATTCATACATTACTGGAAATAAAATACAGTAAGCCCACTAACAAGAAAATTCCATCGTCAGACGGTTCTATTTTGGTAGAAACATACTATCGTACGGAAATATTAACAAATGATCAGAGCAAAATATCAACAAATACAAACCTTATTATCCAACTAGAAACAATCACCCAAACAAATCAATCCTATAATAAAATAATCACAGGATATATCTTAGAATTTCTCCCCATAGATGCAGATCAAATTATTAATAAAAAAATACTAACAGAAGATTTATAATCAAATCATATAATTTTTTAAGGAGCTGTACATGTATTTTCATCTCAAACAGTACCCAGATGGATTGCGTCAATTATTTGTTTCTGTAACTCCGGCAGAAACAAATACAATTTTTGACTTAGCTGTTCTTCAAATACAAAAAACATTTGCTATGCCAGGATATCGAAAAGGAAAAGTGCCTACAGATATCATTGTAAAAACAAATCCACCTGAATTAATGAATGTTGTATCAGATATTTGTAGGAACAAAGCGTTAGATTATCTCTATGAACAAAAAACTTCTTTTTACGGACAACCTCGATTTAATCCTATGAAAGGGCTTTCTCGTGATAAAGAATTCACTTTTTCTCTTGTGTACGAAGTATATCCTATCATCACAAAAAGTCCTGATTTAAATATCGATGTTCGTTATCAACATTGTGAATTAGATCAAGAATTTTTAGAAGATAGCCTATGTCGGCAAATAGGTCTTATAGAGACAGTTACAGATACTATTAAAGACACTGATCTTGTTCAAGTTTCCGTTCTTAATGATGATTATCATGGAGATAAAAAAGAAGCTGCATTTGATGCATCAAAATTAGAAGTATTGGTTGGTAAAAAAATCGGGGATAAGATTGAGATTTCTTTTGATGATTTGTCCGGATATCTTCCTGAATTTCTTGGAACAGTTTCGTCTCCTTTAAAGATTGAAATCACAGAAATTTCACGCCCAAAATCTTGGGAAAAAGTTACAGATGAAGAAATTGCTGAAAGAACACCTTTCAAAACTAAAGACGAGTATCTTCAAACTTCAAAAACACAGCTAGAGGAAATAGCCCTATCCTACAACAACTCACAAAAAGCTTTGGCAGTTACGCACGCTATTGGGAGTCAAATTGAAGTAGAAATCCCTAAGAGTCTTTGGTTAAACAATCTTAGAGATTTAGCAATGAAAATAGCTGAACAAGATATTATCAGAGAAGATATTGCATTAAAAAGCATCAATCATCATACAGAATTGATGGATAAATTTAAAAATCTTCCTCTTGATGCACAAAACGGTGTTGCGTTAGTGATTTGGCTTGATGAATTTGCAAAACAAGAAAATATTTCTATTGATGACAAAGAGATTGAGTATTCTTTCTATCGTTATGCTCAAAAACAACAAATGACTCTTGATCAATTCAAAAAACACCTCACTCCTGAAGATAAAGAAAATATAAAAATAGAACTTCTTCGTGAAAAAGCAATGAGTCTATTGATTACAAAATTAACATTCAAGATTTCTTCTACTATTTATCTTTCTGAAATTTTGAAAAAAAACAGATAATATATACACTGCAGAAATAAAAAATCGTTTTCTTAGTAATACTAAGAAAACGATTTTTTTGATTGAGTTAATTTTTGATTATTTTTTAGAGCTATATTATAATAAGTATTATTACTATCAAATAATGAGGCTTATTGTTATGAAAAAAATTATCTTAATGTTATTATCATTCTTAATAACAGATATATTTGCACAAGAAGAAGATCTTTATGATGGTTATGATTCAGCATCTCCTATAGAAATTGTAGAGGGTGACGAAGAATTCACTGATGAAATTTCTGATAAGGACGAAATTATTGAACGTGAAGAAGATACTCCCGTAATAGAAGCAACAATTCCTGAAAGTACTACCAATACGCAACCCTTATCTAATAATACTGAAGAAACAGAAGAAATTACGGTACAGACTATCATTGAAACTGTTACCAATACCGTTGTATTAACAAATACCATTGAAGTAACAAATACAAATATTGTGAGTTTACCAAATGTTGTTCCCATATCTCTAACTGCTTGTTTGGCAGTATTAAATGAAAATATAAATGATCTTGAAGCATTTTATCGCATCAATAATTCAATCATTACCAATAAGCGTAAAGATGGTAATTCTTTGTTACATTTAGCTGCTACCAGAAAAAACACTGACATTATTGAATTTTTAGTTGCACAAGGAACTGATATTAATATTACAAATCAATTAGGACAAACACCCTTACATTTGGCAACAACATTAAATAATATTGTTGCTATAAAGACGCTCTTGGCATTAAATGCAAATCCATGGATTAAAGATTCAAATGGTAACACAGCTTTGGGAATAGCAAATCTAAAACAACTTCGTTTTGCAATAAAAGTAATTGCCACAAGTGCAACAAATATGCCTCCCACAGAAAAAACGATAGTCATGAAGAGATTACAAAAAGATCCATACAGTACTCCTTCTAATTTTGATTTATATAAGACATTTGCACAAAAAATTGCTGATAAAGGACCTATTCTGAATACTGCTTGGCATAAGGCATTATATTCGAGAGGATATCGGGCAACAGAACAATTAATTAAGATGGGAATCTCACCTTACCTAAAAGATAAATTTGGACAAAATGCTTTTCATCTTGCAGGACTCTATGATAACATTGAAGCACTAAAATATTTACTCTTATCTTTTCCCATTAAAGAAGCAAACAAACGTGACCATTTTGGAGCAACACCTCTTCATATTGCTGCGGGAAAATCATCCCCTGCACTAGTTTTAGAATTAATTAACTATGGATGTGATATTAGTACTAAAAATAAAGCCGGTTGGACTCCGTTATTTGAGTCTATTTTTTTAGGAAACCAAGATAATGTGATGTTTTTCCTGAAAAATGGAATTTCACCAAATCAAAGAACGCCAAAAGGGCGTACACCATTACATGAAGCAGCGGCACAAGGGAATAGTATTGTTGTAAAAGCACTATTAGAAGCAGGTGCCCTTTTTAATGTTTCTGATTATCAAGGAAAAACTCCTTTTTATTTAGCTGCAGAACAAGGATATATTGAAGTGTTAAGTCTGTTGTTAGATAAGGGAGCCGATCCAAATATCATAAATAAAGATGAAATGAATGCACTTCATATAGCTGTTGTTAATAATCAAAAAGATACTGTTAATTTTCTTGTTAATATTGCTAATATTAACATTTATCAACCCGATCAAGCCGGCAGAACGCCATTAGATATAGCGTATATGAATGGATACACAGAAATTATTAATATACTTGCAATTAAATATACAGCAGAATAAAAAAAAATTAAATAAGTATTGACATTATGATAAAAATAATGTATAATATGAGTATAGCAATGAAAAAGAGTTAACAAAAGTTCACTCTAAATCAAAAAGCCCCCTTCGTCTAGTGGTTAGGACACAAGATTTTCATTCTTGGAACAGGAGTTCGATTCTCCTAGGGGGTAATTTCATTAAAGTACCTAGTTATACAACTAGGTACTTTTTTTGTAAGGAATTCTAAGGTATGAAAAATCTATATTTTCTTATGCTGTTTTTATTAGTATCTTGCGGGATTAAACTAGGGCGTAATGATAGAGAAAAAAGAATCCTTCCTTCAGCATCTATGCAAAATTTTTTATATACCTATACCGAAAAAAGTGGATTTAGAGAATGGGAGGTTAAAGCCGCTCAAGCAACTGTCTATGAAGACATTAATAAAGTCTATCTCTATAATCTTACGATGACCTTTTTTTCGGAAAGCAATCAAATTAAATCTGTCCTTGTAGCAAATAAAGGTGAAGTTGATCAATCTATTGGTAATATGGTTGCTGAAGGGGAAGTCCAAATATTTTCCTCAAATCAAAGCCAATTACTTACTGAGAAAATCTATTGGGATCAACAAAATAATTTATTTTACTCTGAAACAAATAAACTTGTTACCTATATCAGACCTTCTTATAAAATTATTGGATACGATATGATCTCAGATTCTCAATTAGAAAATGTCGAGATTGATAATGCGGTTGGACGTATTGACACTAAGAAGCAAGAAGAAAATACAGAAGAACTTGACACAGAAAAAACAATACCTGTAATTTCTGACACTATTCCTGAAGGAAATGATACAGAACCCATAAAAAATAGAGTATAGGATTATGTTGAGAAAGGTTATAATCAGTTTAGCTGTGATATTTTTATCTGCAAGCTCTATGCAATCACAAACACAAGAAAAATTTTCTCCTCCACTTGCTATTTCTTCTGGAAAATCAATATTTCGTACTATTGAGAAAAAAATATATCTTAAAACAGCAAATAATCGTCGTCCTACCATGCGACAATTAGGGATTGTTTTTAGTGCTGATTTTATGATTTATGATGAGAATGCTCGGATTGGATATGCAAATGGAAATCTTCGTTTTGCTGATCCTGAAAATACAATGTTTATTTCAGCAGAAGAAGGAACGTACTTTATTGATTCAAATAAAATAGTCCTTCAAAAAACTCCTGAGATTTTGATTGCTCAAGACGAAAATACATCGAGCAGAATTGTTGGAAAAATTATCACCATTTATCCCAATGATTCTTATATCCATGTCCAAGGAAATATTGAAATTGATGATGGCACAACATTCATCACAGGAAAAGAAGCTCAAATTTGGTCAAAAGAAGATAGAATGTTGATTACAGGAATTGTTCAGTCAATTTCTGATGAACAGAAATTAACCACGGATAGTTTGGATATTCAATTTATTAACGGTGATCTTGCGTCTTATACAGCTTCTGGGAATGTTAAAGCAGTCAATAATGTTGATAAATTTACTACTTGTGCTTCTATTCTGACATATGACCATCAACAAGAATTATTTCGTGCAACAGAAAATCCATCCATCTACTTTCAAGAAGATAGAATTATTTCATTTGCAAATGTTATTGAATACGATAGACGTACAAAAATAGGAAATTTACTAGGAAATGTTATCTCAATCCAACAAAATAATAAGCAAGAAGAAATCCAACGTGCTTATTCGCGTTGGGCTGTTTATAACGGTAATTCAAATATCGTAAATATGTATGGAAATCCACGTGTTGTTCAAAAAGATTCTGAATTATTTGGAATGGAAATCATTATTGATATTACATCTAATATTATGCAGGTCATTGGTGGGGGCCAAGGAATTTTTAATAGAACACAGTAAATATTATAGAGGGATATATGCTTGATCATTCTTCGTCGACGTTCATTGACCGCTTTGAGGAACTTGGACTAAGTAGAAACGAAGCAGCTGTCTACATTGCATTACTTAATAATCATCCTGTTACAGGATATAAATTGGCAAAAGATAGTGGAATTTTAAGACCTGTGGTTTATGAAATGTTAACTAGATTGGTCGAAAAAGGTGGTGTTAAAATAGTTAAAAGCTCTCCCGAACAATACAGCCCTATATCACCAGAAAGTTTTCTTGCAACACTTGAAAAACGTTTTACAGATGCTCGTTCTTATCTTGTAGATAGATTATCTCAAGTATCTGAAGAGGAAGTACAAAACGATGATTTTTGGACGATCTACAATAAAGATTCAATTATTACAAACATCCAAGAATGCCTTCTAAAAGCTCATCATCAAATTCTATTTTATTGTAATAACGATCAGTATGCATTTCACTTTAAAGATATTTTTTCCAAAAAAGTAGCCTCAGGTATTAAAGTGATCGGTTACTCCTATCGATCATTAAATCTTCCTAGTTCTGATTTATATTCCTATAATATCGATAAAAATATCAAAGACCCTCATATTCCTGATGAACGAATCTTAATTGTCGTAGACAAAAAATATTCTGTTATTGCAGATATGGATGCATCAAAAGCATGCCAAAGTTCCAGACCTGCTCAAATTGAAACGGTATCTGATTTTATTAAAATGAAAATCACCTTATTTCGTTTAGAAAATATTATTGGTATCGATAAATTAGGTTTGCATTTATTTGAGGATGATAAACTTTTCCTAAAAAATATACAAAATAAATTTGATCATAACTAAAAACTTCCTTTTTCAAGGAAGTTTTTTCTTTAGTGATTTGAAAGAGCTTCTATAGGAGTAATTTTTTTAATATGTTTTGAAGGAATCAACGCTACAAGACCTGGTGTTAAGACAACAATTAATAAAGACAGCACCAAATTATCTACAGTAAGATGAGGATACAAAACAGGAGGCACTGGCATGGTTGTATTTTGCAATATAGTACTTATGTCAATCCCAACAATAGACAAATAATAAATTGATGATATTCCTATTAAAAATCCTAATAATCCGCCAATAATTCCATAAATACTACCCTCATAAAAAAACATTTTCGCTAGCTCTGTATCCGTAAACCCAATAGCTTTAAGCATTCCTATTTCTGTCATACGTTCATAAACACTCGCTAACAGTGAGTTCACAATAATCAATGATCCCAAAAACATCACAAAAACAGTAAACATCGCCATAATATATTTTTGAATCTCAAACATAGAGTAAAAAGCACCCATTTGTTTTTTGTAGCTTTCAATAGCAAAATCTGGGTATTTTTGTTGGAGAAAGGAAACCATCTGATCCACATCGTTAATATTATCTAAAAATAAATAGATTTCTGTTGTCGCATCTCCTGAACGAAGCAATTTTTGAGCTGAAGATAAATTCATAAAAACATGTTGAACATCTAATAATCTCATCCCAAAAGAAAAAATACCTGTTACAGAATTTTTGATTGCATTTAAACCACCTTCAACAGATGTTGATACAACTAATAATTCTTGATTTAAGGAAACACCGATTTTTTTTTGGAGTTGTTCTCCTATTAATAATCCATTATCTGAAATGATTCCTTGCTTAAGTTTTGAAGGAAAATTAAAACTATTATTTTGAAGATCGAGTGCTATTACAGAAACAGGATAAGTATTTTCGCCTACACCAACAAGACCATAAAATTTATAAGTAGGAACGACTTGTTTAATATTAGAGATTTGTTGAAGTTCTTGTTGCAATGAGGAGATATTTTTTATATTTTGATATACTGGTAAAAAACGTTCATTTTCAAGGTACTGAGGAGTGGTGATTTTAATATGTCCTACTTGATAATTGATAAATCCATCCAGAAAAATACCTACAAGACCTTGGTAAAACCCCATTGAAAAAATAGATGTGAATGCTGATACCATAATAACAATGAGTGTCAATAAACTACGAAGTTTATATCTATAAATATTCTTAAGTGCAAATTTTAACATATCTCTCTCCTAATCATTATTGCGAATACATTCTATTATTGTCATTTTAATACTCTTATAGGCTGGAAAAATCGACACCAGCATTGCTGCAATAGGTGTAACAATAATAGGAAATAAAAAAATCTTAGGATCCCACGCTGTTCTGATAATGGGTGGAATATAAAATCCAACATCTATTGTTTTAGACCCTATTTTTAAGAGTGTTAACACATCAAAACCAATAAAAGAAAGAGGAATATTGATAAGTGCAGAAATAAATGCTCCTAGTATCGCTCCTATTAATGCAATCCAAGCACCTTCAAAAATAAATAAACAAAGAATACTCCTATCTGAATATCCTATGGCTCTTAATGTTCCTACCAATCTTCTTTTTTCCCAAACACTAATCAATACAGAATTTGCAATACCCATCAATGTAATAACTAAAATCATTAAAATATACACATTCATAAAGGCTTTTCGTTGATTAATGCTCCCTATCACATCAGATAATACTTCTTGCCAGTTTAAGACAGTACTATCAGGATATCCTTGTTTTATTTTTTCTGTAATAAACGGTAGTTCATTAATGTTATTTAGTTTGATACTATAATACGTTAATACATTAGTATTCAGCAAGTGTGACATTTCATCCAAAGAAACAACTACCCCCATTTCCGAATACAAAGGGCTTGCAGATGTTAATAGACCACCAATTTGATACTCATCAGAAATAAAAACACCTTCTAAGGTTCTAAAGGTTAAATTAATATAATCTCCCTCCTCAACCTGCAAGGATTGAGCCAAAGAAGCTCCTACCCATGCAATGCCGTCTTCAAGAGGAAATGTAGACATATGAGGCATAGAAAAAACTTCAGGGTCTTTTTTAGGATCTATTGATAAGAGGATAATAGGTAATGAATCTTGATAATTATCGATTTCCCCGCTCATAAATAGTCTAGGAGTATAAGAGATATTTGATAGTGTTTGTAAAAAAGAGTCAGAACCATTCCACATATTGGTTTGAGATAGTGGGAGATCTTCGTCATAATGTATACTTTGAATCCGAAGATGTGCTGTTTCTTCTTTGATACTTTCTTGTAACGATAAATTCAACATTGAGTCCAACATCAATGAGGTGATAATAAACATCATTGTCCCCATACTGAGAATACCAAGCGTAAACAATGATCTTCGTTTAGAATTAATAACATTCTTCAATGCAATAAATAATAACGACATTTATTTCTCCTTAACGATCATACCATCTTTCAACAGAAAACTATGTTGAGCAATATCCATAATACGGTGATCATGGGTAGAAAAAAGTACAGTGATTTTTTCTTTTTGATTTATTTCAGAGATAAGTTCTAAGATTTGATAACCTGTTTTTGAGTCAAGATTAGCTGTTGGTTCATCAGCAAGAAGTACTTTTGGTGTTTTAACTAATGCCCTAGCGATAGAAACACGTTGTTGTTGTCCTCCAGAAAGCTGGTTGGGATAGTTATTTTCTTTACTGGAGAGACCAACAACAGATAAAATATTCATTACCTTATCTTTTTTTTCTCGTTCAGGCGTATCAAATAAAGATAAGGCAACATTTTCATAAGCGGTCAAGACAGGAATTAAATTATAACTTTGAAAAATAAAACCTAGATAATTACGCCGAAATAACGATAATTCTTTGGAATTTTTCTGGGTAATACTTTCACCATCAATTAAAACCTCTCCACTTGTAGCTGTATCAAGTGCTCCGATAATATTTAAAAGTGTTGTCTTTCCGGATCCTGATGAACCAATCAATGCACCTATTGATCCTTGAGGGACTTGTATGTTGATATCCACAAGTGCTTGAAATGGGACAGAACTATTATGATAAATTTTATTAATATTTTTTGTTTCTAAAAACATAAGAACCTCATTTACTCGTATTTAAAAACTTGCTTTAAGAGTGACTTGGGTATTAACATTTGGAATAAGATTCGGTTGTGGGGCAAATTCTGTTGCTGATGCACCAAAAAAAACACCCAGCACAACATCTAACGTTAAATTGTCAGCAAGAGTAAAACTCCCTTTTGGTAAAACAACACCACTGGCATCAACCATATTTACCAATACATCTGTACCTAATGTGACAAATTGATTAACAGTCAGTTGAAGTGATGAATAGGAATAGGATTTTCCCCTAAAATAGTAATCCCCAAAATCAGTTGTTAGTAGATCTTCTACAGAACTTGCACCCATAGAATTATAGTAGAATGTTTGTTGCAATAGAAGAGTTGTGAGACCTAGGACAAAGCTATAATCAAATCCTAAGGAAAATTCATGAGAAGAATGAAACTGTTTACCCGAAGTAATATCATTTAGATGTGCTGCATAAGTACCAAAGAATCCCAGATAAAAATCAAGTTTAAAAAAGGCTCCTAAGATATTTTGATCGAATCCTTTATACTGGTATGTAGTCCCAAACTCAAATCCACTGGCTCCAAAAATCACCTCTCCCCCAGCAATAGGTGTATCCCAAGAGTCTGTACCACCAACAAATAACTTAATTTTACCGTAAGATCCTATTCCTATATCCCATGACAACATATTAATTCCTGGTTTTGTTTCAAATGGGTCAAAAAGAGAAAATCTTTTTGACCATTCTAACGTATTAAAAAGATTTGGTTGACCAAAATTTAAGTATGATCGACCTATAGTAAAAATACCAACACTTGTTTGGGCTTTGATAAAAAGACGTACAACATCAAGTCCTATTGCTAATTCATTTTTTCCTTTTTGTATCGTATACAAATAATTATGTGGTTGCGACGTCACCAATCTGTTATATCCATACAATAAATCTAAACGAATATCAGAAAAAAAACGCCATGATGTATCATTATAATCAAGGATAAATTTTAATGATGTTTTATTGAAAAGTTCTGTAGGATAATCTTCTCCTCCAGCTATAGAAAATCTATCTTCAAATTCACCACCAACCTTAAAATCTGCCCAAGAATAAGAACAAAAGAATAGCAATAAGAATACATACTTTTTAGATATCATCACATTACTTCTCTAAATTAACTCGTGTAAATATTTTGGGGTCAACGGTAGGATTGATTTGGAGATCATTATAAGTAATCATGGTCATTGAATTTTTCTTTCGAAGATCTCGTACGGTTAATTTTGTTGCAATAAACAACTCATCAAACTGCTTGTATTCATTCATTTCAAATTCTTTAATAGGTCTGTTTGTATCACGACCTTTAGCATACATAATAATTTTCCTGATAAAATTATTCTTTTTATCCACAAACATATCGATTTGTGCATAAGAAACAGAGTTATTTTTTGCTATTAATGTGAGCATGTACATAGCGTCATCACTAAGATTAGTATTGATAATTTCTGTAGGTGTGTATTTGGTAGCATAAGCTGATTGATCGAGGATATCATCATAGGAAATATCACTGCCCATCATACTGTCTCTCAATAAATGTCCAGAAATCTTCAAAACATCTTGAGCATCCGGAATATAAATCCAAAGATCTTGATTTAATTTCAAATATCTTGTTCCTCTATCTTGGGGATTGGTATATTCCATAAAAGAATTTTCAGTATTATTTTTGGTCATCACAGTTCCATTAAATGTTTTTGATAATTCCTGTAATTTCGATTTAATATCCATCGTTGCTTTAAAATTCAAGGTTTCATAGTTTCGATGATTTTTATCAACAATATCTAATAATTGTTCAGGTGTCAGTGAATAGATTGACACCTGAACAAACAATAATAATAACACGTATTTCATCTTATTCTCCAAATATATTATATATAAATATAATCATTTATAAAAAAAACAACAACATAATTATGTTGTTGTTTTTTTTGATCATCTAATTTTTTAAAAATAAATATAAGTTAACTATACGATATAAGGATCAAAAAAAGCTCCATATCCAGAAAATATTTTTTGTATTTTCAACCATCATGACAGAAAATTATTGTCATGTCGAATTTGATTTTGCAGAAAAAAGAAGTTTAATTTTGCAGAAATATTATAAGTACAAAAAGTCAAAAAATAAAACGCCCTTAAAATGGGCGTTTTATTTGATTTAATAGATTGTTTTAGAATACGAATTCTTTGATAAAAATACCATTATCTCTTCTTTTTTTAGTTCTGTAATTTGTTCTTTCATATTATTATAATAATGATTTGCCATATATTCAGTTGTTTGTAATTTATTTAATTGATTCTCTGTTGGTTTTTTGCCTTTAGAATAATATTTTAATTGAAGAGCTTCACCTTCTTCTTTAAAATTCTTAAATAAGAATTTATTATATCCTATTTGTTGTTCGAATCTTATATTTGCTAATGTTTGAATAGTCATTTCTTTCTCCCAGTCTTATCGTACAACATATTAGCTTACGCCTGAGAAAACATCAAGCGTTTTGACGAAGAAAGATTAATTATTTTAATCATAAAGAGTTATTTCTTTTGGTGGTTCATAGTTTGTGATAATAAGCTCAGGAGCATCGTATTGATTCGCTCCTGAGTTACCAAGCCCAGAGTATTTAATACTACATTCTTTAATATAGAAATCTTTATAAAGATCTCTAATGACTGCATGATCACCGTAAGACTGTTACTCCTCGCACCCGAATGGGTGTAGCATCCATGTAGCTTTTGAATTCTTTAGCATTTCAGCTAGCTGTACATGTTGTGTAATTCCAAACTCTCCAATATCTGAATAGACATTCTCACTACCATAGTAAGTTGCATATCTCTAATGATATTTGGCAAGGAACCATAACCTAGGATCTTGCTGATATCAGATGTTTTGCCGATTGTGATAGCTTTATTGACTGTACCTAAAGAACTTGTACCGACCAGTAAAGCAAC
>JBOFGS010000023.1:0-23507 GCA_051649245.1 Brevinema sp. | reverse complement strand
CTGATCCTGCAGAATTTGAAGAATCTGAAAACACCTTGCAACACAACACCATGGAAGCTCATACGCTAGATCATGAAATTTCTCTCGATCAACACAAACATCAAACTGATCCTGCAGAATTTGAAGAATCTGAAAACACCTTGCAACACAACACCATGGAAGCTCATACGCTAGATCATGAAATTTCTCTCGATCAACACAAACATCAAACTGATCCTGTAGAATTTGAAGAATCTGAAAACACCTTGCAACACAACACCATGGAAGCTCATACGCTAGATCATGAAATGTCTGTTATTGATCTAGTTGCTCAAGATAAATTTACTTCGGAACTTGATCAAGAAATTAATGAAATGACTAAGGAATTTGAAAGAATTGATCTTGAAACTATTAATCAAGTAATGCCTCATAACTCAAATGAATTAGATGAGTTTAATACTGAAACCGAAGATTTGAATAACTCATATACTGACATTATTCCTAATAACATTACTAATGATACAATGCATGATCGAATTGAAGATAAAGTTAAAAAAGAAAACAATATTAATTTTTTATCATCAGAGGGTCTTATTTCTCCAGAATATTTAAAAACAAATATTGATAAAATAACACATGATTTTCAGTTAGAGAAAAACGATACAAATAATTCTTTAGGTTTTACATCAAGCTTATTGTCAGACAAGTTAACTCATTCAATAGGATTAAATTCCTCACAAAGTATTTCTCTTTCAAATAAAGAACTTCGTTCTATGATGAAAGAAATTGATGAATTATTAGAATTTTTACCTGATGAAAAAATCGAAGAACTTTCACAAAAAAAATTCTATCATCTCTATATTAAATTATTAGATGAATTAGGACTTTAAAATGAGTTTTAAAGAAAAATTAATGTATTATCATAAAAAACAATATCAACGTATTATTGAACAAAATTTTAAAAATGCGAAAGGATTAAAACAAAAACTTATTGTAATACACAACTATCTTGAACAACAAATATCTCAAAAACTATAAATTTCTATACTCCCTACACCACTTGTAGGGAGTTTTTGATTTTAATAATTGCTTGACATTAATGATAAGATTATTTATAATCTTATCATAGAGTATATTTTGATATGATAAAAAGGGAGGGGATTATGAGTGATAATATGTTTTCAAAAATGTGTGATCTATGTAATTTACAACCGGCTGTATTATTTTTCCGTACATTTAACGGAGAATCAATCGGAGAGGAAGGTCTTTGCCCCCAATGTGCTATGAAACGATTTTCAAGTAATTCTCCTCTTGGTAACAATAGTGAAGAAAACGAAGAGATTCTTCATAGTATTAATGCTATGCGAAATATTTTATCTGATATTGTTGGTCATATTAACAAAATTTCAACACAACATCCAGAAGTAGAAAAAGAACATGATACAGAAAATTGTCCTGTTTGTCGTAGCTCTTATACTGATATCATTGAATATCAGATTGGATGTAACTATTGCTTTGAATTATTTAATACCCCTATTAAAGAACTAGTGCATGAAAATAGTTTTAGCAATAAACATCTTGGTAACGTACCTACTCGCCTAAGAAAAGACTATTTTAAAACAATTGAATTAGAAAAATTGAGATTAAAACTTCAATCGTTAGTACGTCTTGAGGAATATGAAGAAGCTGCAAAAATCCAAAAACGAATCTCAAAATTAGAACAATAAAACAATTATGGAAAAAATTATTTTACCACGTAACATTTCTCAAAAAACAACTACAAATAATATTGTCGTATCAAGCCAAGTAGATATTTTTCGAAATATTAATGGATTATTATTTCCTAATAAGATGGAAAATTACGAAAAAAAATTGATTGCTGAAGAGTATAAAAAAATATTATTACATGATAATAAATATGAAATTGTTATTAAAGATCTATCAGAATTCTCTGATATTCAAAAACAAAATATTTCGTCTGAAATGCTTCTATCAGATGATTTTATAGAAAAAAATTCTGTTTTATTTTATCAAAAAGATGGTGGTTGGATTTTATTGCCTAATGAAATCAGTCATTTTCATCTTTATTCTACGGACTTTGGTTTGACAATTAAAAATATTTATAAACGTCTTGTTCCTATTCTTGAGCTATTTGAAGAGCAAATTGATTTTGCCTTTCATAATGATTTTGGATATCTCACATCAGATATAGCCCACATTGGCAATGGATTATCTTGTAAGATCTTGCTTAATTTAGCAGGATTAGAATTAAGTGGTTGCATTACAGAACTAATACAGATATGTGAAGAAAGTCGATTTACATTAATCCCATTTACAGATTGTGTGCATGAAAAATTTTTTATTTTAATCAATAATACTGCTTTTGGAATTAGTGAACACGATCAACTTGCTCATACTAATCTCTTTGTACAAAAATTAACAGAATTAGAATTAAAAACACGTAAAGAAATTCTTGATAAAGAAGAAGATATCGAATTCTTCGTATCTCAAATACAACAAATACTCTCTAAAGAGAGTATTTGTTATCATGAAACATTGGAGTTTATTGCGATTGTTGATATGCTCAATCAAGTTATCTATCACATTCGTGATAGAAATTTATGGCTGGAACAAATATATCGTCTTACAAATAGTAGCACCATCTTTAACAATCTTGACAATTTAGAAGAAATTGATACGTGTCGTTTAAAACTTATTACTCAAATTTTCAATAGTACAATATCTTTAATAAATAAAAAGAAGTCATCATAAGGATTCTCATGACTGAATCAAAAAATATATCATATCAACGTCTTTTTTCTATTATTTCTGTCTTAATTTGTATTTTTTTAATCTTTACTATACGCTTAGCTTATCTTCAATTAATGAAAGGTAGTATTTTTAAAAATAGATCCGAACGTAACCAAAATCGAAGCATTCGTGTTGCGGCACATCGAAGTATTATCTATGATAGAAATAAAAAATTAAAACTTGCTTACAATCAAAAATCACTTGCACTCACTATTATCAAAGCAAACTTACCGAAAGATCCAAATGAAAAAAAAATAATGTTTGATAAAATAGCTTTACAACTAGGATTAACCGTTGATCAAATTGAAAAAATTATTAAAGATAGCAAAGCCGACGAATACACCCCTATTGTACTAAAAACAGATGTGTCTGTTGACACGATCAGTTACTTTGCAGAAAAAGTAGAAAACTTTCCTGGTGTTTATTGGGAAAACCAACCAAAACGTGTTTATCCGTTTAATGAATCAAGTTTTCATGTTGTGGGATATACAGGGTTAATTGATCAAAAAGAATACAAAGAAGTACAAGAAAAACCTGAATATAGTTTAGGTGCATCTATTGGAAAAATAGGTATTGAAAAACAGTATGACGAATTGATTCGTGGAAAACACGGGATTTTACAACGTTCTGTTAATGCACGAGGTCAGGTTCTCCAACAAGAAATATTCAAAGATCCGATTCAAAATCATCATTTAGTTTTAACAATTGATGCTCGTCTTCAAGCAAAATTATATGAACTTATTTCTACTTATAAAGCAGCTGCTATCATTACAAAAGTTGATAGTGGTGAAATTTTAGCACTTGTGAGTACTCCTTCTATCAATCCAAATATCTTTAATAATATTTCCGAATCATCACAAGAATTCTATAATTTACTTCTAAATCCTGACCATCCTTTTGTCAATAGAGTCCTCCAAGGAAAGTATCCACCAGCATCTATTTTCAAGTTAATTTCTTCGGCAGCTTTTTTAAAAGCCGGTGTTGATCCAAACAAACCTCTTATGACTACTGGATCTTATGATATTGGTAATAGAACATTCAAAGATTGGAAAAATCATGGTAAGATAGATGGAATAAGAACTGCCATTGGTGTCTCTGCAAATGTTTATTACTATCATCATTCACAAACAATTGGGCGTAATGCAATTTTTGATATGGCTCGAGAGTTTGGGATAACAAAACCCTACCAAATTGATCTTCCTGATGAACATTCAGGATTTATTCCTAATGATACATGGTTCCGTAAAACACACAAGCGACGTTGGTCTCACGGTGATACAGCAAATATTGCAATTGGTCAAGGAGATATGCTAACCACACCTCTAGAGTTAAATATGCTTACTACTGCAATTGCAAATGGAGGAACTATCTATCGTCCTTATATCCTTAAAGAACGACTACGTATTAGGGATAAAGCTATTCTTTGGAAACAAGAAAAAACACCTCTCAAAACCATTAATTTACCACCGGATCATTTTAAAATATTACAAGAAGGAATGCAAAAAGTATTAGATCCAACAAAAGGAACCGCAGGTTGGTTGAATCGTTACAAAATGATTTCTATTCCTATCGCTGCAAAAACAGGAACCGCACAAACTGGTCTTGGGCGAAAAGATAACGGACTCTTCACTGCTTATGGACCTTATGGGCAAGAAAATCTATCAAATGCTATTGCTATTACAGTTCTATTAGAACGAGAACGAACAGGTGCGGCAGTACGTGTGGTGGCTGAGTTGTTCAACTACTACTTCGGTGTTCTATATCCCGAATTATACAACAAAAACAAAACACAATAAAGGATCATTGAGTGAAAGAATTATTTAAAGGTGAAACTTTTTTGTTTATTCTTGTAACACTACTACTATCAACTATTGGCATTATTTTTATTATCAGTACAGGACAAATAGAAAATAACCAAAATACTAACCTCTACATTCGTCAATTAATGTGGATTATTATTGGAATAATCATCGCAATGATTATTTTATCTATTGATTATTATTATATTGTTGAAACATCATTTATTTATTATATTTTAGGCATTATATTATTAATTATTACGTTAGTTATTGGTAAAGAAATTAAAGGAGCTCGAAGTTGGCTTGGAGTCGGTAGTTTAGGAATCCAAAGTTCTGAATTTATGAAATTATGTTATATCATTTTTTACGCTAAATTTCTTAGTAATATCGCAAAAGATGATAAAAATTTTCAGAGCTTTCTTAAAGGATTTGCTATTTTATTATGTCCTTTAATATTAATTATGCTTCAACCTGACTTAGGAACCGCTGTTGTTTTTTGTACGATATTTCTATTCATGTCATTACTTGGATTAAAAGATATTACAATCATCATTAATGCACTGGGAACGGGTATTTTAACAATATTACTGATACTTATGTATGCATACTATCAATTTTACTATAAAACCATCCATAATACTGAGCATGCGATTTTAGAAATTTTAATGGATCACAATACTTTTTTTGCCTTATCTATTATTTTATTAATTTATGCATTAATTACATTTATTATTGATCTTATACAACCTCTTGCATGGATTAATAAATTCACAACAGGTTCTGCAATTATAGGAATTAGTTTGTTAATGACAGGGGTAGTTGGTAAAATTTTAAAACCTTATCAATGGAATCGCTTGTTGGTCTTTTTAAATCCAGAATTTGATAGATTAGGTGCTGGATACAATACCATTCAATCCCAAATTGCTATTGGTTCTGGAGGACTATTTGGGCAAGGCATTTTTAAGGGAACTCAAAATCTACGTGGATTTCTACCCGAAAAACACACTGATTTTATTTATTCAATTTTATCAGAAGAAACAGGATTTATGGGAAGTCTTTTTATTATTATCCTCTATATAGTATTTTTTTCGTTTATTATAAAAGTTATCATCTCTGCAAAAGACAAAGAAGGGTCGTTAATTGCTACCGGATTACTCGGAATGTACACATGTCATATTTGTATCAATATCGGAATGAATCTTGGAGTTGCACCAGTTACAGGTTTACCACTCCCATTTATTAGCTATGGGGGATCTTTTTATATGGTCTGTATCATTGGAGTGGCATTAGTACTGAATATTTATCGAAGACGGTTTATCCATTAATAATACAACAATAAAAAAGAGAAGCAATTGCTTCTCTTTTTTATTGTAGATCTTCTTTCATTTCTTTAGCAAGTAATTTTAATAATTCTTTTGTTTTAGAAGAAACTTTTTTGGGAACCTCTATAGAAGCTTCAAAATAAATATTTCCCCGCTTTCCTGAACGTACATTAGGCAATCCTGCATGATCAATTTTTATTTTTTGTCCAGGCTGAATAGATTCTGGAAGTTTAATTTTTTTCTTAGATTCTAACGTTTCTATCTCAATTTCTCCACCTAAAATAGCTCTACTATAGCTTAGAGGTAACTTAGCAAGTAAATGATCTCCATCTCGGACAAATTTTGTATGATTTTTGATATGAATATAAATATACAAATCACCTCGAGAACCATGAAAAGGAGCTGCATTTCCTTCACCAGAAATACGTAATTTCATATTATCATCAACACCTGCAGGGATGACTGCTGCAACAGAAACTTGCTCGATTACCGTACTTTCTCCTCGACAAACATGACAAGGATCTGCAACCATTTTTCCAGAACCCTGACAATGAGGACAAGTCTGACTCATTGCAAAAAATCCTTGTTGAACTTGAACACGTCCCATACCACGACAAGTAGAACATGTTTGAGGTGTTTTTTGAGATTTTGAGCCTGTACCTTTACAAGTGCGACAAGGTTCTGCTCGACGAATTTTTAGATTAACAGTTTGTTTTTCAAGTACATCTTTTAAATCAATGGTAACTTTTGTTTGGAGATCTGAGCCTTGAATTTCTGTCTGACGTTGACGAGAACTTCCACCAAAGAAACTTTCAAACATATCTTCAAAACTACCACTAAATCCACCTCGAAATACATCCTCAAAACCACCACCAAATCCAGCACTACCGCCACCACCTTGTTGAAAAGCGGCTTCACCATACTGATCATACATTTGTCGTTTTTGAGTATCGGAAAGGACTTCATAAGCTTTCCCAATCTCTTTAAATTTATTCTCAGCTTCTTTATTACCTGGATTCTTATCAGGATGGTATTTCATAGCTTGTTTACGAAAAGCTTTTTTAATATCATCTGGACTCGCAGAACGAGAAACACCTAGTAAATCATAGTAATCTGCCATTATAACCTCTTATCTTTGATTGTAATTATTATTATGAAGTAAAAAGAAAGAAATGTCAATATAAATTAAGAGTAAGTTTTCACTTACTCTTAATGTTTATTTACTTATCAACAACTTCTGCATCAATGATATCATCAGAAGACGATGATTGGTCTGATTGTGATGATTGCGGATTATTTTGAGCAGCTAAGTGCTGGTAAACTCTTGTAGAAACAGGTTCTAAATCTTTCATTGCTTTTTCAATAACATGATGATCATCTTGTTCCAATGCATTTTTCAATGCTTCATTTTTTTCTTCGAGTTCTTTTTTATCAGCCTCAGAAATCTTCTCTCCATCATCTGTAATAAGTTTTTCAATACCATAATTAAGAGAACGAGCTTGATTTTTTAATTCTATTGTTTCTCTGACTTTTTTATCTTCTTCAGCATTTGTTTCAGCTTCACTCTGCATTCGTTCAATTTCATCCTGACTTAATGTACCAGAAGCTTCAATAGTCACTTTTTGTTCCTTACCAGATCCTGAATCTTTTGCAGAAACCTTAAGGATACCGTTTGCATCAATATCAAAAGTCACTTCAATTTGAGGAATACCACGAGGTGCTGGTTGGATACCTTCGAGGTTAAAGTTTGCTAAGACTCTGTTATCTTTTGCCATAGGACGTTCACCTTGGAGTACTTGAATAGTTACGGCAGTTTGATTATCTGCAGCTGTAGAGAATACTTGAGATTTTGATGCAGGTATTGTTGTATTACGTGCGATCAATACCGTATTAACACCACCTAAAGTCTCAATACCAAGAGATAATGGTGTGACATCCAAAAGAAGAATATCATTTACTTCTTTGTTAAGAACACCACCTTGAATAGCAGCACCAAGTGATACTACTTCATCAGGATTGACTCCCTTCGAAGGTTCTTTCCCAAAGAAATTTTTTACTAGCTCAACAATAAGAGGCATACGGGTTTGTCCACCAACCAAAATAACTTCTTTAATATCTGATTTAGAAAGACCTGCATCTTTTAACACTTGCTCACAAGGTTTCAAAGAACGTTCTACTATAGGACGAACAATTGATTCAAATTCTCCTCTTGTAAGATTCATGTTTAAATGTTTAGGTCCTGTAGCATCAGCAGTAATAAATGGAAGATTAATTTGGGTATCAGGCTTGGAAGAAAGCTCAATTTTCGCTTTTTCTGCAGCTTCTTTAAGACGCTGCATAGCCATAGAATCAGCTCCTAGATCAATTCCTGATTCTTTTTTGTAAGTTTCAATAATATGTTTAATTAATGCATTATCTAAATCATCACCACCAAGATGTGTATCTCCGTTAGTTGCTTTAACTTCAAAAACACCATCTCCAATTTCAAGAACAGAAATATCAAAGGTACCACCACCAAAATCATACACAGCAACAAGCTCTTCTTTATTTTTATCAAGACCATATGCTAACGCAGCAGCTGTTGGTTCATTAATAATTCGTTCTACATCTAATCCGGCAATCGCTCCGGCATCTTTAGTTGCCTGACGTTGAGAATCATTAAAATAAGCAGGAACCGTGATAACAGCTTTTGTAACTTTAGTGCCAAGATAAGATTCTGCTGCTTCTTTAAGCTTTGTTAACACAAGAGCACCTATTTGTTCAGGAGTTTTATCTCCATTTCTTGTGTCAAACATAACATGATCATTGGAACCTTTTTTTAATTTATAAGGAGTATGCTCCTTAGAAACTTCTTCAAAACGATGACCAATAAAACGTTTTGCAGAGTAAATTGTATTTTCCGGATTTGTGACCATTTGGTTTTTCGCTGGTGCCCCAACCAAAACATCTCCTTTTTCAGTAAATGCCACAATTGACGGCATTGTTCTTGCCCCTTCTTGGTTAGCAATCACAACAGGTTTACCATTTTCAATAACAGAAACAACAGAGTTTGTTGTTCCTAAATCAATTCCGATAATTTTTGACATAATCGTCTCCTTCATTATCTATGTTTTTATTTCTTTTTTGCAACTTTAACTTTTGAAGTTCGAATCACTTGTCCATTAAGGATTCGTCCTGTTTCAAAAATCTCAACAACAGTCATAGAATGTTCTACATCCTCAGACTCTTCCAACATCAAAGCTTCTGCTGTTTGAGGATCAAATTCATCTCCGATATTTAATGAAATCTTTTCCAAACCAACATCTGAAAGCACTGTTTCAAACTGAGTCAAAACCATTTGCACACCTTCTTTAAGTGACTCGAGATGTTCTGTATGCTCTGCAGCTTGGATGCTTCTTTCTAAATTATCTACAACAGGTAGTAATTTTTCGATGACTCCTTTGAGGGCAATTTTTTGAAAACTGTCTTTCTCTTGCTGGATTCGTTTTCTATAATTGTCTGTCTCAGCAGACAATCTTAAATAAGCATCTTTTAAAGTAGCATTTTCTTGTTGAAGTAGTGCCATAGGATCAAGCTCTTTGGTATTTGTTTGCTGATTTTCTTCCGTAGTTTCAGAACTATCAGCTGATAACTTGTCTTGTTCTAAGGATTCATCTAGTGGTTTTTGTTCATTATTTGACACATTTTTCTCCTCTATTATTGTATTTTATTAATGTATAAAATGTCTCTTTAATAAAAATTAAAGCAAAATTCGTGCCAATTAAAAATAATTTTTGAAAACTCATTATTATTCTTGTTTTTTATTGTACAGAAATGCTAAAAAAAAAATAAAAAAAACCGATAATAGTATGAGATTGATACTTTATTATAAAATATGGGAGATCCTATATGAAAAATACATTTTTGTTTTTATTATTGATTTTTGCTAACATCTGTTTTGCTCAGACAACAACAATAGAAACAACATCCAATACAGCTCCTAAAGTGACAAATATAAATAATACAAATACAGAAGAACAAAAGCTTGAAAAATGGACAAAAATCATGCAGTACGGTGTTTCAAGCCAACGCTTAGAAATTATCAAAAAAATTCGTTCAGAACGTCTTTCTAATAATCTCCCTCTCCTCACTAATTCATTCACTAATGAAAAAAATAGAAGCGTCAAAGAAGAAATGATCTATACATTTATTGATATGCAATTAAATAATGCTCCTTTTTGGGAAGAATTATTCACTAATGAAACAGATCTAATTGTGTTACAACGAGCATCCTATGGAGTTGAGCAACTTGAAATTCCTATCGGAACAGCAGTATATCAAAAATTAATACAATATACTAATAATCCAGATGCCATTCGCTTTAATGCGTCAGCTGTTCGTGCTCTTGGTAAACTAAAACATAAGGAATCAATCCCTGTTATCACAGAATTTGCAACAAACAGAACAAATAATAATGACCTTCGTGGAGCAGCAGTTGTTGCCCTTGGAATGTATCAAGATCCTCAATTAATCCCAACCCTTCAGAATTTTTTAACAAATACCATTGAACCTCGATTAGTCAGACGTTATGCTGCTTTAGCGATCGGACGTACCAAAGATCCTTCTGCTGTTGATATTTTAAAACCTATTGTTACTTCCGAAGAAGAAGAACAAACAATACGCTTAAATGCCATTGAAGGATTAGGTTACTTACCAAATGAAGATACAATCAAACTCATGGAAGAACTTACAAAAAGCGACAATACCGCTATGAGAACTGAAGCAATAAAAAGCCTCGGTCGTATGAAATCAACAAATTCCCAAGCACTTCTTGAATTTAAAGCATTTGAAGATCCTGAAACAATAGTTCGGAGAGAAGCCAAAACAGCTCTTCAAGAATTAGGTATTGATATCACTGAATTAGAAAAAAAACGAAAAGATCCAAACTATACTCCTAAATCAAAAGATAATAACATATCATCAACAAATCAATAAACTAAAAAATACCTCTATAAAGAGGTATTTTTTAATTGATAAAGTTTATTAGTAAATTCATCTGAATGATCGTTATTAAGAGCATAGGGAAATTTTTCTGAAGATATCAATCTAGCATAAACAAAACTTCCCCCACCTGTCCAATGATAATGTTGACTTGCACCACCAATTTCTCCTGCAAGCATTTTTTGAAGTCTAGGCATCGTCACTGTGTCAATATAATCCATTTGTTCAATACCAATCCAACAACGCCCACTCTTATGAGCAACAGCAGCAGTAGTCCCTGAACCTAAAAAGAAATCCATTACTCGATCTCCTTTTTGAGTAGCAATATCAATAATCCTAGCAATTAATAACTCAGGCTTAGGATAATCAAAAACAGATTCTTGGAATAATTCCTTAATATGTTTCGTGCCTTTAGTTGTATAAAAATCGTTGTCATGCCAAACTGTCCGAACTAAACGTGTCTTTTTACGATATTTTTCAAAAATCAAGAAAGAATCTTTTGATGCTCTGGCAACTAAGTTTGAATCTAAACTAGATTTACCTATATTTTGTCGAGCTTTATCTTGTCCCCAACGCCAAACTGTTTGTACCCCTTGTGATATTTTAGGCGTAATAGGCACCCAGCCATTTTTCGGTTTGAGAGAAACAGTATGTAGTCCTGTATGATCAATATTTTTTGGATCAACATAATAAGGATAATAAAGATTTGGTCTATTACCTTGATGAAAACGAATATTGCCATTACGTAAATTCCGTAATTCAAAACCACCTAGATGATCAAAAAATTTAAATTCTTTATCCAATTCGAGAGGATACAATTCTGTAGCAGGTGTTTTACCATAAACAAGTAAATATTCATGTGTTCTTGCCATAGAACGATAATCACGCCCTCCTGGATTCATGACAACAGCAATACTACCTAAAAAACACTCTTCTCCATAAATCTCATCACAAACTATTTTTAAATATGCTTGTTCTTTTTCATCACATTGGATAAAAATAACACCATCATCTTGTAAGAATGATCGTGCAATTTCAATTCTGTTTTTCATAAACAAAAGCCAAGTCACTCGAGATAGTTTATCTTTGTATACAAAAGAATTGCCAGTATTATATGGAGGATCAATATAAATTAATTTAACAGAATTTTCAAATACCGATAAAATAGAATGTAACACAAGTAAATTATTACCTTTAAACAAAAAATTATCAGTAAATTTAATATTTTGGAGAGAGATTATATTTTGGGGCTGGACACGGTGCCATTGAGAAAATAATTTTGGTTTAAAGAGATGTTCAATCTCCGATAATTGTTTAATTAAACAATTATCGGCTTTATTTGAAGAATCGTCTTCAAGAAAAACAGCATCTTTGTAAGGAAAATCAAGCACAACAGAATGATCGGATTTTAATAATGAAACCATATATTTTCCATACCTCTTATTATATTCATTTTATCTAATGACAAAAGCATTATAATATTTTTGTAAATTTTAAAACAACAAATAAAAAATAATATTAATATTAAATAAAGAAAATAAATCTACAAGATTGATTTTTTATAAATATATAATTATGATATTTATAAAAAATCAACCCTCAGTTGTTTCGCCAACCTCTACTGCAGAAGAAGTCTCAGGTAGTGAATAAATAGGAGTAGGATGTAATTTTTCTAATTTCTTTAAATGATTATGACCAAAAATTCCAGTAATCGAGATGTGTTCGTAATCAGGATCTGATAAATAAACGATCTTACGTGAGTAATCAATTTGTCCATCTTTATCCAATAAAATCATTACATTTGGTTTTAACGGCGTAGTAATAAAATTATCTATGACAATCCCCACTTCGCCTGTACTCAGTAATAAATAAGAAGTTATTGGATATATTGTTAAATAAGAAATAACTGCTTTTAACAATACTTTTGCTCGTTTTTCAAAAAGAGGCATTGTCGTAACAAGAAAATCTTTTAAAATTTCAGCCGGTTCTTTTGCTTCACGATAAGGTCTGGAACGCATTTGAGAAGTGAAGATGTCGGCAAGTGAAATAATAATACTGTTCTCATACATATGATGACCTTTAATACCGTAAGGATATCCACTCCCATCAAGACGTTCATGATGTTCTAAAGCAGGATAAGCAAAAGTACTAGGGATTTTAAGAACACTCATTAAAAACTTAAATCCTAAAATCGGATGTGTATGAACCTGTTTTATCATTGCTTCATCATACTCTTCTGTATGAAACTTAATATAATCAGGAAGTAAAATCATACCTATATCATAGAGAAGAGCACCCATTGCAAGCTGCATAATTTCAATAAACGAAGGATCTTTCTTATAGATTATATAAATAGGAATAGAAAAAAGCATAACATCTAATAGATGTGCATAGAAATAATCTTTATCCATAACATAAGTATGACGAATAATCTGTAAATAAAGTTGTGTGGAATTATTTTTATGAGTGTTAGAAATCCATTTAGAGATTAATTCTTGGAAAGTTGGTAGCTTAATATTTTTAGGGTCTGAGAATTGTTTTTTTAAAATTTGTATTGAATCATAATAAAGCTGGATAGCAGATCTAAGCTCTAATGAAATATAAATTGCAGCAATATTAGGATATTCATGAGGTTCGGAGATAATATTTCCTGTTGTCAGGACTACTTCAATATCTTGGCTTTGGCATTCTTCGATAAAAGCATGAAAAATAGGATAACTTTGAGGTAATAGAAGTTTATAAGAGACAGGATGCACAAGTGGAGCTGTAAATGCCATTCCTATTTTCAGCTGATTTAATTCTATTTTATTATATTTAGTGGACATATAATTCTCCCCAATAAAATTCAAAAAGTAAAATAGATCTTTATATATTATATATTAAAAAAAATATAAAATCCAGTTTAATATTCAAAAAATATTGACAAATAAAATCTAAGAAGGTATAATACATTATGTTCTTTATGACTCATAAAATTCCAAAATATATCAAATATAAACTATTGTTTTATGAGCTATATATTTATGAGCTATATATTTAAGGAGAACAAAATGTATATGCGATTGACCAAAATTTCAGTTTTTATTCTTATGATTATGCCTATATCATGTACTTCTAAATTAAAATTTCCAAGCGAAAAACTTTCTGGTAGTGGATCTTCTTTTAGTTTACCTATGTCAGATAGACTCATCAAACAATATAACAAATTCTATGATCAACACATTTCCTTTACTCCTAACACTTCTTACTCAGGAATTCAAGATTTAATTAACAACAATGTTGATTTTGCGATATCTGATGTTTTTCTTACAGATGAAGAAATCAAAAATCATCCAGATATCCTACATATCCCTATTTCTGTAACCGGTATTAATTTCGTGTACAACATACCTGAAAAAGGTTTTGGACTGTATGACGAGCCTGTCTATCTTACAGCAGATCTCATTACAGAAATTCTTCTTGGTGTGATAACAAACTGGAATGATCCTAAAATTTCAGAACTCAACAAAAAAGTAAGTGCAAATCCTACTCGTATCTTTCCAAATTTACCTATTACAATCATTAAAAGAAACAATCCTTCAAGTGATACGTATTTATTAACAACATTTTTATCTAAAGCAAGTAAAATATGGAATAATAAAATAGGTGTGACTAATTTACTCAATGCTATCGGTGGTGTAGGACAACCAAGTGCTTTAGATATTGTCAAAAATATTATAGAAGTTCCAGGTGCTTTTGGTTACTCTACAATGATTTACGGCATTCAAAATAATCTTCCTTTGATCAGAGTTAAAAATTATTTTGGGACATATGTTCGTGGATGTAATTTTCGTTCAACTGAAGCAATGAAAGCACTTACCCCTAAACCAGATAACAGAGTAGATCTAACCTACCCAAATACCAACCCTGAAGCTGCTGTTGCAGCTGGATTTAATTATATTTTGATAAAAAAAGATTTATTTTATAACGAGAATAGCGAAGCTAAGGCACAAACTTTAGTAAATTTCATTGCTTGGCTATTATCTCCTGAAGCTCAACAACAACTTGACCCTATTTTCTTTTCACCTTTAACTCCTCAATTTAGAGTTTCTTCAAAACAATCAATCTCACAAATAACTTATAATAATAACCAAATTATCCCTCAAGAATTAATTAAAAAGAATAAATAAATATTTAAAATATCTATATTACATCATCATTGAAAACTAAAATTTTAGGAGAGCTTTATATGAGAACTAAAGCCCTTAGTATTGTCCTTTTAGGAACCATATTATTTTTTGTTTCATGTGGTCAGGAATCACAAAAATTCATCCAAGGAGCAGGTGCTACATTCCCTGCCCCCCTTTATACAAAATTATTTTCTGATTTTGTTGAAGAAACAGGTGTACCAGTAAATTATCAAGCTATCGGATCCGGAGCTGGTATCCAAAATATCATCAATGGGATTGTTGATTTTGGTGCTAGTGATACTTTTTTAAGTGATGAAGAAATAGAAGAGTATAAAAAAGAAAAGATTGAAATATTACATATTCCAGGTGCTCTTGCATCTGTAAATTTTACTTATAATATTCCAGGATTTGGAATTAATGATACTCCTATAAATTTAGATGCAGATATTATTTATGGCATTTATAGTGGCGATATTGTCAATTGGAATGATGAAAGAATTAAAGAAATTAATCCAACTATTGAATTACCTGATCTTGAAATTATTCCTGTCTATCGCTCAGATAGTAGTGGTACAACATTTACAATGACAGAATACCTATCAAAAGCAAGCAAACAATGGGAAGAAACTTTTGGCATTGGTAAAAGTATCAACTGGATCACTGGTGTTGGTCAAAAAGGAAATTCTACAATGATGAGTTTCACAAAAGAAAATTTAGGAAGTATCGCATACGTGGATTATGTATACGCTTCGCAAAATAATTTTCCTATTGCCAAAGTAAAAAATAAAGCTGGATATTTTATTCTAGGCAATGTTACTAATACTTCAGCAGCTGTAGCAAACATAAGTATTCCTGAAGATAATAGAGTATCCATCACCTATGCTGACGGTTCGAATTCAGCTCCTATGACAACGTTCTCCTATATTTTAGTACGAAAAGAACAAAATTATAATAATAGAACTCTAAGCCAAGCTCAAACCTTAGTAAAATTACTTTTATGGCTTGATAATCCTAAAATTCAGGCAAGGCATGAAGCACTTTTTTTCTCTCCTATGCCTCAATCCCTCTTGGGAGTACAAAAAAATATTATTAAACAAATTACTTATAATGGACAGCCTGTTGTTGATACTCTTAATATAAAAGAGTAATACCTAGCAGACATGAAGGATATCTTTACAGTATATGAGATTATTCTATTTACAGTCTATAACCTTTAATAATTAATAAGTAGTAAACTGACATTAGAGATACGATTATGAAAAAAAAATCATCTTCAAATTATTTGACTCATCATATTACCTTTGCTAGTACCTTGCTTTTTATTGTGTTTATCGTATCATTACTTATTTCATTAATCAGATGTGGCTTTCCTTCAATTCAAAAATTTGGATTTTCATTTATTACTGGTACAGCTTGGAATATTAAATTTCTTGAGCTTCATAAAGTATCGCTTAAAGATCAAGCCCTTAACTTAATATTTACAGTAAATCTAGCAGATCATGATCGTCCTATTTTATCTTTTACACATAATGATAAACCGCTATCTTTTAATACAAAAATAGAAAATAGAACTATCATGATGACTTTTGAAAAACCATTAACTGAAGGACAATATCAATTAAAACTATCTCCTCATTTAAAAGATATTTATAACAAAAATATTATCGATGAAATCACTTGGTCAGGAGAATTATCCAATAATCGATTAATCCAACAAAAAATTATTGGAAAAAAACATGGAATATTTAGCAAGATAACTCAAGATGAAAACACGAGACATTTTAATATCTTACCATTTATTATTGGTACTCTTGCCAGCTCGCTTTTAGCGCTTTCAATCTCTTTTCCTATAGCCATCTCTATCGCATTATTTTTAACAGAATACTCACATCCAAAATCAAAGATTGCTCAATTATTTGCAGTACTTATTGATCTTCTTGCAGGAATCCCATCTGTTATTTACGGACTGTGGGGATTGGCTCTTCTAGTCCCTAGAATAGGAGCAAATTTATTTACTTCAGCTCTAGTTTTATCAGTAATGATTATCCCTTATACTGCTTCGTTAACAAGAGAAGCTATATCTTTGGTGCCTAATAAATTACGTCAAGCAGGTTTAGGTCTTGGAGCATCACATTTTCAGGTGATTTGGAAAATCGTTCTTCCTTATGCAAAATCAGGAATTATTGCAGGTATATTATTAACTCTTGGGAGAGCTTTAGGAGAAACAGTAGCAGTCACCATGGTAATCGGAAATAGAAACCAAATCCCAACAAGTATTTTTAGCCCTGCACAAACAATCTCAAGTTTAATCGCAAATGAATACGGTGAAGCTAGTGGTCTTAAGCAAAGTGCTCTAATTGAAGCTGGGCTGATCCTTATTATCATTACATTACTTTTTTCTTTATTAGGACGATTCATTATTCGTTGGTCAAATAAAGAGCATAAGATTTACGAACAAGGAAAATAAATGAGCCATTTTATAAGTCCCACAAAATCACGATTTATTGATACGTTATTCAAATATTTAATTTATTTCCTATCATGCATAGCATTAATTCCATTATTTATGATTATCTTTTTTGTTCTTGCAAAAGGATTGACATATTTTAATCTAGAATTCTTTTTTAATGATGCTCCAAGACCTGTCAGTGATGTTGAATTTATAAGCCTAAATTCCTTTAATATACAAAAAGCAGTAGGTGGAATTAGAAACTCATTTATTGGAATGCTATTGATTGTTAGTCTCGCCTCATTTTTTGCTATACCGTTAGGAATTTTAATCGCAATTTACCTATCAGAAAATAAAACATCTAAATTTAGTTATTGTACCTTACTTTGTGTTGAGGGATTACAAGGAATTCCTTCTATCATTTTTGGAATTTTAGCAAATATCTGGATTGTTTTAACATTTAAATCTTATAGTGGCGTAGCAGGAAGTTTTGCTTTAGGTATTATGATGTTACCAATTATTATTAAGAGTAGTTATGAAACATTATTAATGATTCCTTCATCTCTTAAAGAAACTGCTCTTGCATTAGGAGTACCCTATGGACGTGTATTAATAAAAGTTGTTCTTCCATCATCAGCAGGAGGTATTTTTTCTGGAATTTTACTTGGTGTTTCAAGAGTCCTAGGAGAAACTGCTCCTTTATTATTTACTGCTTTTGGGAATCCTTATTTTACAACAAATATTCTTGGACCTATGGAAACAATTGCTATGCAAATTTCTAAAAATGCAACAGCACCAAATATTAATCTTATCGAAAATGCATGGGGTGCATCATTAGCTCTTGTATTAATTATTCTTTTATTAAATCTCATTGTCAAACCAATGATAGATAAAATCAAAATAAAATTCTAGGACTAGGAATAAATATGAGCTCTAAACAATTTATTACATTACAAAAACACTCTAAATCTTTAAAAAATCCCGGTATTATTGAAGTAAAAGATCTAGATGTATTCTATGGTAAAACACAAATTTTACAAAAAATAACAATGAATATTCCCGAAAAAAAAATTATTTCTATTATGGGACCATCTGGTTGTGGTAAATCAACTCTTCTCAGAACATTTAATCGGATGAATGAACTAATTGATGGCTGTTCTTATAATGGTGAGGTATTTCTTAATGGTAATAATATTTTTACAATGGATTCAATCGATCTCCGTAGAAAAGTTGGTATGGTTTTCCAACAGCCTAACCCCTTTCCTACTATGAGTATTTATGAAAATGTTATTGCAGGTTATACTCTTAATGGTGCAAAATTATCAAAAGTAGATACAGATCTTCTTGTTGAAGAATCATTAACTAAAGCAGCTCTGTGGGATGAAGTAAAAGATAAACTCCATAATAAAGGTTCTTTCTTATCTGGTGGACAACAACAACGTCTTTGTATTGCTAGAACACTTGCTATGAAACCTGAAGTGTTATTACTTGATGAACCTACATCCGCACTTGATCCAAAATCAACAGCTATTATTGAATCATTACTCGTAGAATTAAAAAATAGTATTACTATTGTTCTTGTAACACATAATATTGCTCAAGCAGGACGTGTTTCTAACTATACAGCATTTATGTATCTTGGTGAATTAATTGAATATGACACAACTAAAAAAATATTTACCTTTCCATCAAATAATAAAACTGAAGAGTATCTTACAGGGAAATTTGGTTAATCAATCTCTAGACTTTTTATATAATAAAATAACACCAGCTTATACAGGTGTTATTTTATTATATAATATCATTTCAAATTCTTGACAAATCTTATCCCAAGAAAAATTCTTAGCATAGCATAATGATGATGCTTGTAATTGAGATTTTACGACAGTTGTTGATTCAAAATAATCTTCTAATTCTTTTAGTAATGCCTTGGTATCAGCAAAAGATACAAGCTTTCCATTAATATTTTGTTTAACTGCATCTTTAACACCTGGAACAAAAAAACCAAATACAGGAGTTTCAAATGCTGAAGCTTCAATTACTACAATCCCCCATCCTTCTTTCTCAGAAGTAAAAATAAAAGCTTCGGAAGTACTTAAAACAAGTTTTTTTTCTGTATCAGAAATAAATCCCTTAAATTCAACAGCATGAGCAATATTCAATTGTTTTGCCATTTTTTTTAAGTGATTTTCTTCTGGTCCTTTACCAACAATCAATAATCTTGCAGATGGATATTTTATTAGAAGTTTTGAAAAAACTTCTAATGTTAAATCAACACGTTTAGCTTTTGTTAATCGTCCTATGGAACAGACTTGATATGGTATTTTGGTTATTTTTTTTGGAATTAAATAATCAGGATCAATACCATTTGAGAGTACGGTAATATCTTTAAACGTTGCTAAACCTTCCAACTCTTCTCTTGAACTTTCTGATACTACAATCAATGGTGTTTGTCGATATTTTTTTAATGCTGTAACTTCTACAAATTTCACATAAAAAGCCAAAGGATATGGTAACAATTGAAATAATGTATTTCCATGTAAATGATGAAAAATAGCTACAATAGGTATATTTTTTATATACGTTGGAGTCATTACTCCAATTTTTGATATATCATCAATAATGATATCATAATTCTCATGTTGAAAATATTTTTTCCATAAAAAACGAAAAGTATAATGAAAAAATAAAGGATGACCTAATCTCCATACTTTATATCCATGATAAAAATAAATATCATGATTTTTTGATATTCTTGTGGAGACTAAAGTTACATCATGATTTTTTGCTAAATAACGTAGTATATGATCTAAATGAACTTCCGCTCCTCCAGCTTCAGGATGTTTTGGATCTCGCCAATTAATTGCTAAAATTTTCATGATAAGATACCGTTATGCTTTATTTTTACTAGGGATTAATCCTTCTTTAATAAAAACAATATCTTCTGCAAAATGCCCACAAAGATCAGCTATTCGTTCAATATTTTTAGCCACATTCATAATCTGAAGTAAGGGTTCCACTTCTTCTGCAATATTCATTTCTTTAATAAGATGGCGTAATGTTTGGGTACAAAGCTCGTCAACTCTGTCATCATGTTGAATAATAGCAACTGCTTTGAGACTATTTTGTTCCTTAAAAGCAATGGTAAGTTTCATAAGCATGCTTCTTGTTTCTTCAGACATTTCAATAATATTAGGATAATCTTTTAGTGAATACATATCTTTCCAATGATATGTAGATAAGGCAATTTTAGTAGCAAGATCAGCCATACGTTCAAGATCGCTAGCCATTCCAGACATTTTCACGATACCTCTCAGATGACTAGCTTCTGGATGATATAAAGCCAAAATACCCAAACAATCTTGTGCAATTTCCATTTGCATCGTATTCGCTTGCATTTCTAATTCATCAAACACATGCTTAACTTGATCCCAATTTCCTTCTAATGCTCCGGAAATAGTTTGTTCTATCATATGATCTACAAGTTTAATATAATCTAAAATTCGTTGTTTGGTATGATTAATTTTTTGAATTACTATCATAATTTTTATCCTCTATATTTTGCTTTACTGCATTATTGATGATGAGAAAAAGTTCAGGATCGTTACTTTCTTTTGCAATATCTAAAGGTGTTTCACCATAGATATTTTTTACATTCAATTCAATATTAGGTTGTGATAATAATAATTTTGTAATTTCTTTATTCTTTCTACGAACAGCAATATGTAACGAAGTATCACCATTAGTTTCACGATGATTGATATTTGCACCATAGTTGATCAAATACTCTACAATATCAAATTCTTCAGCATAAACAGCCATCGTCAACGGTGTATCACCATATGGAGATGTTTGTTCGATATTTGCTCCATGATTTAATAAAAAGATAACCATATCTTTCAATCCCAACGATACCGATCCATGGATCATTGGAATAGAGTCAATATTTACTGCAGCAACATTTCCTCCAATTTCTAAAAGAGATTTAAGTAATGGTTGATTATTACTAACTGTGGTATTATATACTAATTGATCAAGACAAGAATAATTACTCAACTTTGTGACTAAATTTGAATTATGTGCTAAAAATAATTCTATTGTACTTGTCTCTTTATTATTTATAGCGATATCAAATGCCGTAATTTTTTTTTTATTAGAAATTGCTAGATTTGATTTCTTAATTAATTCTAAAAGAATCTCTGGATGTTGATGATACGCAACAGCATAATGTAAAGCTGTGTTACCCATAGCATCACGATGATTAATATTAACATTATTAGACAGTAAATAAAATACAGTATCTGTATGGTTACCATATATTGATTTAATTAATGGAGTATACAAATAGATGTTTTTTGCATTTAAATCAGCACCGTTTGATGCCAGTAATTTTACAATATTTAAATGCCCCTTAAAAGCAGCATTCATCAAAGGAGTGGTACCATTAGTTTCTTTGAAATCTGCTGATAATCCTTTGGACAATAAATATCTGACAAGATCTTCATGCCCATAATATGCAGCTAAACTCAAAAAATTATCCCCATCTTTGTTTTGATAATAGATATTAAAATTGGTCGTCAATAATGGTGCGTAGTTGCTTTGTTTAATAGCATTAATAAATTCTTCATTAATATCAGCAAAATTATGAACAGTAAAAAAAATAATAAGCAATATTTTTCGCACTTCTATCTCCATTGATTAGAAATAATCTAAATATATTATAGCATATTTTCACTGAAAATATCAAATAATTAAAATGTATAAAAATAATCTCCCCTTAAACTAAGTTTAAGGGGAGATTATTTTTATACATTTTAATATTATAGTACTTATATTGTACGAGAATCTTTGAGATTATAAACTCCATTAGTAGCATTATGATTTGTTATATTTCTATACGTATTGTCATTTTCTGGAGCAATATACAGTACTCCTAAATTTTTCGGAGATGAAGTACTTCGTTTTAGATATCCTATACGTCCGTTAAAAGGACCAAAACCAGAGAACCCAAATACCAAGTAGGTACTAGTTGCATAAACAGAAAGTAACTGATATACTGAAAATGAAGAAACTCCATTTACATATTTAGTAAGCAATGCTGATTTAAGATCAGACTCATGATCAAATGACCACATACACTGGTTATCAACATCTACAAAAGTCGTTGTATCAATCCAAAGAATACTATTTCGAGAACCTTGACCACCACCTTGATAGTTTCCATGATCAAAATTCATATTACTTAAAAGTGCATAAGAATAAATATCATCTGTATTATCATAAGATCTATAGTTCCAAAATGATAAAGAGTTTCGGTTAATTTCAGCTTCATTAATAGTATCACCTGTAGCAATTTTTGCTCTAAAATGGTTAGGTCCTTGACCAATTTCAAACGAGTGATATTTTAATAATATCTCATTTGTAAACACTTCCGTTTCTGGTGCGGGGTCACCATAACTATCAAAACCGTATTGATAAAGGACAAATACACCTGCATTCTCACCACTATCTTTTACTAAACGACTTCTTGATTGGAAAAACTTTCGTTTATCTCCTGAAAGATTAGGAGATTCGATATTAAGATTAGATTTACCTGCTCGAGCAAAAGAAAAAGCAAAGTTTCGTCCATCAGCACTACCTCTATTTACAATAATTGGATTAAGATCATAAGTCCATACAGCACGATGTTTGGTTGCAGGATTGTTATATAATGTAAGCCAATCGTTAGTACTATTACTATAAGGCCCTTCCCAAGTATCATCTGGACTATTTGGTCTCCAAAATGTTGATGCAACATCATTCCAGGTATTAAAAGATCGTCTATCAATATCAAAAATTTGTTTAGTAGTATAGTTATAATCCGTAAGTGCATTGAGAGCAGTTTGTAAATCAGTTAGAGTTGTTGTAGATGGATTTATTTGTATTTTTGTACCAGGTTGAATTACTAGTTTCATCGCATCAGGATTTGCTTCTCTATTTAATTGAATCGCTACAAAAG
>JBOFGS010000022.1:0-29651 GCA_051649245.1 Brevinema sp. | reverse complement strand
TTTTTATTGCAGGGAGAAGGATTCGAACCTTCGAAGGCGATGCCGGCAGATTTACAGTCTGCTCCCTTTGGCCGCTCGGGCATCCCTGCATTATTTATAATAATTATAAGATATTTTAAATTGTTTGTCAATAGTTTTGTTGATTTATATTTATGAATATAAAATTTATTATTTTTGGTCTCATATCTAATGTTTTTCACTTATTTTTAGAAACATGCACAATTACTAATGTAGTATCATAAATATTTATATCTGGATGAACCCTGATTTTTATTGGCATTTTTAGAAGGGATATATTGTAAAAATTCGTTATTTTGTATTTTTTATCTCTTTTAAATAATCTCATACGAATTATAGGTTGTTCTTATTTATTAATTATATTATAATAAAATATAAAAATTATTATTAGGAGACTCTCATGCTAAATCGTAGATCTTCAGGTATTATAATGCCTATTTTTTCTCTTCCCGGTAACGAAATCATTGGTACGCTTGGTGATCAGGCATATCAATTTGTTGATTTCTTAGTAGAAACTAATCAGCATTATTGGCAAATTCTTCCAATGGGTGTAACATCTTATGGGGATTCCCCTTATCAAAGTTTTTCCTCTTATGCAGGAAATCCTTATTTTATTGATTTGTATCGACTTATCTGCAAAGGATGGTTGGATCAAAAAGACATGACAATTATGCAAAGATCTACTCATATAGACTATGAGAAATTGTGGCAAGAGAAATATCCATTACTTCGTAAAGCATTTGAGAATAGCCATTTTAGTGAGATACAAGTTGAGGAAGTGTTAGAGAAATATTGGTGGTTAGATGATTTTTCAACGTTCATGGCATTGAAATCATATTTTCAATTTCGTTCGCGAGTTGATTGGGAGGAAGCAAATACAAAACGTTCACTAACAAAAGAATTATCTGATAAGATTCAAGATGAAAAACGATTTCATATTTTTATGCAAGCAGAGTTTTTTGAACAATGGTTTGCATTAAAGGAATATGCTGATTTTAAAGGTATTGAATTTATTGGAGATATTCCTATGTTTGTTGCCGAAGATTCTTGTGATGTTTGGGCAAATCCGGAATATTTTCAATTGGATGAGTCAGGTAAATCAACATCTGTAGCAGGTGTTCCACCAGATTATTTCAGTAAATCAGGTCAATTATGGGGCAATCCTCTCTATGATTGGGAAATGATCAAAAATGATGGTTTTAAATGGTGGTTGGATCGTATTAATGAGTCATTGAAGATGTATCATGTTTTACGTATAGATCATTTTCGTGGTTTTGAATCTTATTGGTCTGTAGACAAAAATCAAAAAACAGCAGAAAAAGGTCATTGGGTTCCAGCTTTGGGAAAAGAGCTTTTTACAGTATTCAAACAACAATGTCCTCAAGCTCAAGTTATTGTTGAAGATTTGGGTGTTATTAACAAAAATGTTGAAGATTTGATTGCGTTTACAGGTTTTCCTAATATGAAAGTTTTGTTATTTGCGTTTGATGGAGAAGATGTTTCTCCTCATTCTCCTGATTATGTTTCTGAAAATTGTGTATATTATACTGCCACGCATGATAATGATACGGTAGAAGGTTGGGCTAAGAAAAAAGAAAATTATGATTTTCTTGAAAAAGCAAAAAAATATTTTATGATTCATGATATTTCTAAACAAAGTATTTCTTTTGCTTTTATAGAAAATGTTTGGAAATCAAGAGCAAATATTGCAATGACAACAATGCAAGATCTTATGGGTCTTGACAATACGGCTCGTATCAACACTCCCTCATTACTTGGTGAGAATTGGAAATGGAGATTAGAATTTTTACCCAATTCTCAAATTCGCAAATGGCTGTCTCAACTTACAAAAGATTCAAATCGGATAATTCATTAAAATATCTTGTGTTTCTTAATAAAGTATGCTAGAATAGTTAATATACTATTCTATTCTAGAGTAGGAGTTTTTTTTTATGATAGAAATATGGCACAAGCATCGATTTGTCATAATTTTCTTTATTGTAGCTGGAATCATCGATTTTATACAAAATGGACATAATCCATGGGTTTTAGTCGTTGCATTAGTAAGTATTTTTTTGACGTTGGTCATGGAGCATCTCTTTTTTGCAAAAAGAGGGCTTTATTTGTTCTCACAAATAGGCTTTATTGCTGGATTTTTTTCAGGAAAATTAGTTTGGTCTTTAATTAAGATGATTTATCCTCAAGAATTTCCTGTTAATTTTGAGCCTTATTTGGTTGCTTGTTTTGGATATCTAGGATATTATATGCCGCTAATGTCTGCAGTACAGCCTGCTAGTGTGTTACAATTTCCCTCTGGTGGTAGTACTTCTCGATCTGAAAATCCTTTTGATTTAAAATTGTTAGATACAAGTGTCATTATTGATGGTCGTATCAATGATATGGTTGCTACGGGTTTTATTTCTGGAATGTTGATTGTGCCAAAGTTTGTATTAAATGAAATACAAGCACTTGCTGATTCTCAAGATACAATTAAACGGAGTCGTGCACGAAGAGGATTAGATGTTTTAAACCAACTGCATGAACAAAAAAATATCAATCTCAAAATCGTCCCTAAAGATTATCCTGAGATCAAAGGTGTTGATTCTAAGTTGATTGCTCTCGCCAAAGAAAAACATTATGCTGTATTTACAAATGATTATAATTTAAATAAAATTGCACGCATTGAAGGTGTTGAGGTTTTGAATATTAATGATTTGGTCAATGCTCTTAAACCTGTTCTTTTACCTGGTGAAGAACTAGAGCTTGATATTGTCAAAGAAGGAAAAGAACAAGGACAAGGTGTTGGATATCTTGCAGATGGAACAATGGTTGTGGTGGCAAATGGAGCATCTCTCGTTGGTAAAAAAATGAAAGTTCAAGTAACCAGTATGCTTCAAACATCTGCCGGAAGAATTATTTTTACAGAGGTGTTGATTTAAGATGAGAATTGCTCTGGGATACGATTTACATAGAATGATAACAGAAACAGATGGGATAGTTGTTTGTGGTGGTGTATCAATTTCCAACAATCTAAAAATCGACGGAGCACACTCTGATGGTGATGTTATTTATCATGCACTCACAGATGCGTTGCTTAGTGTTCAAGGTACAGATATAGGCATTGTTTTTTCTAATACGGATCCAAAAAATAAAAATAAAAATAGTAAAGAATTTGTTATCTATGCATATAACTCTTTAGAAAATTATACTATCAGTAATATTGATATTGTAGTTATTTGCGACCGACCAAAAATTTCTCCCTATGTTTCAGAAATCAAACAAAATATTTCAGCATTATTAAATTTACCTCTAGATAAGATTTCTGTACGTGGGAAAACAACGGAAAATACCAAAATTAACACAATAGAAGCTTATGTAAATGTGCTTTTTATTGATAAATAATATCTAAATGAGAGTTGTATGGCTAAGAAAAATAAGAAACGAGAATCATTAGCAGAAAATATAAAGGTATTTGTTTCTACCTATTTTCTTGCATTATTAATTAGAACTTTTATTATTGAAGCATCTCAGATTCCTTCCCAATCAATGGTACCAAGTTTGTTGGTAGGGGATACATTGATGGTTGAAAAAATAAGTTTGGGAGCCTATATACCTGTTCTTAACAAGAAATTACCAAACTTCACTAATCCAAAACCAAATGATATGGTGGTATTTGTTTCTCCGGAATGGCGAAAACCTTCTTTTGGAGATCAATTAATCACATTTTTATCGTTATCCTTGATCAATAAAGATAATACTTTTTCCAATCCGAAAATCTTAGTAAAAAGGATTGTTGCGGGTCCTGGTGATGTAGTTGCAATGACAAATAGTCAGTTATTTATTGGTGGACAAAACCTTAATAAAGGTTTTCTTGTCACTCAAAATCAACCACTCTATGGTAGTGGTAAACGTTATGGAAACATTACGATGAATTTGTTTGACGAGCAATACACTAATTATCAGCGTGTAGTACAGTATTTAGAAAATAGATCTCAAATACCTAATGTGGATATGAGATTATTTGAGGATGCTAATTTTGTAAATGATCTTCGTCAATTGCTGGTTAGTGGTTTCCCAAAAATAACAGTCCCCCAAAAAGGAAAAGAAATTAACTTAAATGAATCATCCCTGTATGAACGTTATTTGTTAGCAATGTTAATTGAGAGAGAATCTGGAAAGAGAACAGATTTTTTTGAAGGAAAAATTTATCAAAACCGTCAAGAAATTATTACTTGGACACCAAAAGATGATTATTATTTTATGATGGGTGATAATAGAGATTTTAGCGAAGATGGGCGTTATTTTGGTTTTGTACCAAGACAAAATATCTATGGTCGAATCTTATTTCGCTATTGGCCATTGAATCGAATCCATTTTAAGCTCAACCTTGACAAAAACAAACTCTAATAAAGTTTATACAAAAAAAAACACACCCCATTTGGGGTGTGTTTTTTTTAATCAATTGATTGATAGGGAGAAGGATAGATAGATTGATATTCTGATCGATATAAGACGATTCCGTTTTGTAGGAGTCTTGTGGTCGGACATGCAATGGGTAAGGAGACATCGCTATCATTTTCTTCATTACTGCCACGTAAATTAATGCGAACATCAAAAATTGTGTTTTTATTTTCATCAATTTCTGCAATGACATAAGGTGTTTTGGTTCCAAAGGTTCCTATATAACTGTTAAAAGGTGTTTTATCAATATCAGATACAATTTGAGAATAAATCAATGAGTTATTGGTATCTTTATGTCTGTATTCCCAAAGAATATTAGCTTTTTTATTTGTTTCATCTATTGAAAATACCATTAAACGAGATCCTTCTTGGGGGAATTCTCCATCATTTCCTGAATTGTCAAATACCATCCATTGATTGTTAGAAAGCCATGTAATTGCGTGGGAGTGATCAGGACCGTTATTAATAATGTAGGGTTGTAATTTTGGAATTTGATGAACAAATTGAACATTATCAGGAAGATTGTAGAATGATAGATTGGCGGTAGGAATTGTGTACGTATCTCGGATAAAAATCCATTTCAATTCTTCTTTTTGATAGTCAAACGCAAAAACACCATGCTGTCGAAACGATAAAAATAAGGTTTGGCTCTCCTCATCAAAACTTAATGCATTGATATGTGCCCAATCTATTGCATTTTTATGATTAGGCATTCCTGGATAGGTACTTGTAGCACGGTATTCGTCAAAAGGATTTTGTTCTGAATCAAAAATAAATTGTTCTAATCCTGTGTTGTTGTTTGAAGAACTGTTGACTGTTTTTCGAATCCAATTTCCAATTAAAATTTCTTTTAATACCTTTCCCTTAGGATCGATTTCTATGATGACATCCTCAACACCATAACGAGACTTATCCAATACCAAAATATTACCATTATTTCTCATATAAAAATCATGATGGAATCTTTTTTTAGCGTCTTTTGTGTTATATTTATTAACTTTAGGGCCTTTTAGCACGTTGATTAATTTTCCTGTCATTGAATAAGTCAAGATTTGTGGAATCACAGAATCAAGAATAGAAAAATATACTTCGTTATTTGTTTGAAAAAATTTCATTGCATGGAGTTCATTGGTTGATTGGAGATACCAACGAATTTTCCCATAGTTATCAATGGCAAATAAATCTTTTAGTACCCCAACAGGATTTAAAAATGTTAAGAAATTACCTCGTTCGGAAATATTTGTTCTATGGTTTGTTAATATAGAAATATCTTTAATGTATTCACTTTTTTTGTTGGTAATAACAATATTTAGGATTTTGTCCTCTTTGCCTTTAGATGACAAAATAATAGTGTTGGTACTATCAAAATACATCCCAAGAATGGGAAAAATCGTATTTGATGATTTGTTCCAAGTATAGCTTATATCAGAATCTACACTATCTTGTCCTTTTACGGTGATTGTTAAATCATCAACAGCCTTAGCAAGATGTAGTTCTGCTGATAATGGAGCAATGCCATACGGATTAATTGTTACGTATGGTGTTGAGTTTGTTAATAGCACCGAATTTGGGATGCTATCAAACGGTATTTTTTGACATGAGATAAACAATAATATGACTAATAAGCGAAAAATAATCATAAAAATCCTCCTTTATATATTATACCATATACAAAGGAGGATTTACAAATATCTTCTATTTTTATTACTCTTTTTCGAGTAGTTCTTCAAATAGTTCTTCAATATCATTAATAGCTTCTTGGCTAGCAAGGATATTAATTTTATATGCTAATTTTTTAGCACTATATGCTTCATTGGAATGAGCTTCAAGCATTTTATTAATAAAAGCAATAGACGAAATTTTATTTTCGCTACGGCTTTTATTTTCAATATCAATTAGTCTTTGAACAGCACCTTTTTCAAGCTCATGATAGCTATGAGCAATATCTTTAATGTCTTTATTTGTTTCCAAGGCATCATATTTATCTACTTCTACCGCATATGAAAACGCATGCCCTAAATCTTCTTTTGCTTCACCTAAAAAAAATTCAGCCGCTTTAAAATGACCAAGTTTTTGAGCTGAAATAGCTAATTCTAAAAAAGTTCTGCTTGCTTCAATTTCTTTCTCAATTTCTTTTTTGAATAAATTAATCATATAAATCTCCTTGATAAAGGTACTATTATTTTAATAGTATTTAATTAAGTATAGATATTTTATGTGAAATAAGTCAACTGATTTGTGATTATTTTTTTGTTTTTCTTTTTATTAGATAATATGACCATTTTTATTTGACAATACGACAATTAATTAGTATCTTATTAATAATACAATAATTAATTTATGAGGATCTTATGAATAATTTTTGGGATGAAGTACGCAACAATCCTTTTGGTGTGTTAGGGATTACCGCAAATGATAATAAATATACCATTACTGTTATTAACCATCATGCAAAACAGATTATTGTTTGTGACACTGTTTCTGAAGAAGAATTTCCATTGATCAAACAAAAAGATGGTTTTTTTCAGACAACCATTCCAGACGTTATTGATTATAAATTAAAAATTACGTACAACCACAATCAAACATTAGAAGATGATCCGTATAAATTTTCTCCTATTTTGAATGACCTAGATCTTTATCTATTTAATGAAGGAAAACATTATCGTGTTTGGGAGATAATGGGAGCTCATCATGTAATTTATAATGGTGTTGCAGGAGTTCGTTTTGCTGTTTGGGCACCAAATGCAAAAAGTGTTCGTGTTATCGGTGATTTTAATGCTTGGGATCCTGAGCGATATTTTATGCAACGTTACGGAGAAAGTGGTATTTGGCAAATTTTTATCCCTCATCTAAAAGACGGTATGGTGTACAAATATTCTATAGAAGTCGCTCAAAATGTATTAATTGATAAAGCTGACCCTTATTCATTCTATTCAGAACATCGTCCTAAAACTGCATCGATTATTTATTCTTCTACTTATGAATGGAATGATCAATCTTGGATGGAAAACAGAAATACCTATATCAATCAAGCATTGAGTATCTATGAATGTCATCTTAGTTCTTGGATCAAATCAGATGAGCAAGACTCAATAAATTATCGTGATATTGCAGCTCCACTATCAGAATATTTATTAGAGCATGGTTTTACCCATATAGAATTAATGCCTGTTACAGAATATCCTTTTGATGGATCTTGGGGATACCAAGTGACAGGATATTTTGCACCTACTTCTCGTTATGGAACACCAGATGATTTTATGTATTTTGTTGATTATCTACATCAACAAGGGTTGGGGGTTATTATCGATTGGGTACCTTCGCATTTTCCTGTTGATAGTCATGGATTAGTGCGATTTGATGGAACAGCTTTGTATGAACATGAAGATCCACGGCAAGGTTGGCACTATGATTGGAATACGCATATTTTCAATTATGGTAGGAATGAAGTCCGTCAATTTTTAATTGGCAGTGCTTTGTATTGGATTGAAAAATTTCATATTGATGGAATCAGGGTAGATGCTGTGGCATCAATGTTGTACAATGACTATTCAAGAAACGATGGTGAGTGGATTCCTAATCAGTATGGAGGGCGTGAAAATTTAGAAGCTATTTATTTTCTACAAACGCTTAATGAACAAATTTCAAAAAATTTTCCTAATGTCATCACCATAGCAGAAGAATCCACTTCTTTCCCAAAAGTTACTGCTCCAGTTTCTGAAGGTGGATTAGGTTTTACTTATAAATGGAACATGGGATGGATGCACGATACATTGGAATATTTTAGTATAGATCCTTTATTCAGATCTTATCATCATCAACAAATCACCTTTTCATTAATATATGCTTTTTCAGAAAATTATATTTTGCCATTTTCGCATGATGAAGTTGTTCATGGTAAAGGTACTTTATTATCTCGTATGCCGGGATCGGATTGGGAGAAATGTGCAAATTTAAGACTGATGTTTACTTATATGTGGGGTCATCCTGGGAAAAAAATGATCTTTCATGGTCAAGAATGGGGCGCTTGGCAAGAGTGGTCAGAATCGCAATCTATTGATTGGGATTTGAATCGACATTCTCTTCATCATGGTTTAAGATTGTTAATCAAAGATTTGAATCATCTTTATCGTCATTCTTCACCATTATTTGAAATAGAAAATCAGCCTCAAACTTTTTCTTGGATAGACTGTGATAATAAAGATTCAGGCTTGTTAACATGGATTCGATGGGATAGCAAAGGCTCTGGTATGTTAGTTGTCTTAAATTTAAATTCCGTTGCAAAATATAATTTCAAGCTAGAAGTTCCTGTCAAAGGAACATATTATCAACTCATCAACACAGATAAAATCTGTTACGGTGGTGCCGGTATAGACAATGATTTTTGTATTGTTTCGGAAACAAAATCTTCTGAAAATCATTTGATTTCGATTAATGTAGGCCCTTTAGCAGGCTTGATGTTTAGAATAGAACAATAAATCAATAAAAAACACCCAAGTATATCACTTGGATGTTTTTTATTGATTTATACATGATTTGTTATAGATTAAATTTATAGTGAATTCCACCATTGAGGCTGACGTTTTGTTCTACAGGTTTTGGATTTGCGAGATTTTTGGGTTGATACCTTATTTGAACCCAACCTCCAAAATTATGAGGGTTTTGATACGCAATAGTATTGTTCCAACGAATATGAAAACTCTCAGCAAAAGCTTGAGCACTATCTGCTTTTACTGATGTAGATGATGTTTTTCCGTTGAATTTAAGACGTAATTCTGTGGCAAATTCCCATTCCGTAGCGATCTTTGTTCCATACTCTAGTCTCATATCATAGTTATGCAGAATATTATTAATTTTGTGAGAAGTGATATAAAAACTGTTGCCAAAAGGATAAAGTTCTACTGTACTTTTTAATTTTAGTGCATGTTCATCAGCTAACTTAATTTTATAATAAACACCCATATCTATACGTCCATCCGATACCAATTCAATATCTCCATATTTTGAAAATTGTAAACCTGCTTTACCGTAACCTGTAATAACTCGAGTGTTTATTGTCCCTATAAATTTTTCATTTTTATGGATTCCTTTTGATCCCCCACAAATTGCAATGGTTGTTTTTACGGATAACCAAGGGACTTTATCGAAATTTTGTGAATATTTTATACCCATTTCTGCCCAAGAATTGAGAATTTTTTGAGTATTTGGATTGATATTCCCTGAACCACCACACATATACAACGAAAGATTTTTTGTTATGTTGGATTCACTCTCTGAGCCAAAATTTATATTTGAAATTCCTAATACTATCATCAATAATACTAATTTTTTAAGATTCATACTATACCTCTTCTATTTGATATACGATAGGTATTATAGTACTATTACTGGATTATATATCAAATACTCTTCTTTTGAAGAGATATAGGTAATAAGTGATAGTGAAATGTATAGTTAATAGATCAATTGTAAAATATAGCCTTGATTAAAATATTCGTCTTCATGAACTTTTTTTGCTTCTTCCAATGTTTCAAATCCTGGAGAAATTAACAAATAAAAAGGTGTTAGGAGTTTAAAAGAGTAATATAAAATGTTTTTTTGAGACGCAATAATTAAAATTGCTGAATTATTGTTTGTGTTATTTTCGATGACTCTGATAGGATACATCCTCTTAGGAAGTTGAATTTTTTGACCTCTTGTTGTTAAAGAAATTCCTTGAGTTTCATCTTTAAAGAATACAACTAAATCTTCATTTCGTTTGAGGTCACTTGTCATCCAAACCGTGTTATTTAATAACATCAAGATAGATCGTCCTGTGTTTAATTTGGGAATTTGTTGAGAGGTGGTTGCAATTTGATTTGCAGAGTTTAAAGAACTTGCTGGTTCTGGAAGGGTTGCCGGTGTTGCTGTGATAGGAAGAGGGGTCATATCTTCTGTGGCAACATTTTCTTCTTCATAGGTATCTTCTGTGGCAATACTGTCTTCTTCATAGGTATCTTCTGTATCAACAATTTCTTCTTCAGCAGGAAGTTCTTCTTCATAAGTATCTTGATAAGCATCTTGTGAAAATACATGCAAAGGAAGCATCAACATAATAAGCAATAAATATTTCATAAATTCCTGCCTGTGATTTTTTATCTATCATTTTTTTATTAATATCGGTGTCACATAAGCTTGATCTTGAATTCATTAATAAGAAAATTGTATTTATTTATCAAAATATACTATACTTTAAGGGATAATTTATAGTTACACTATATATTTTGATATGTCATATGCTTAAATCATGATCATACAGAAAAATATGATGTGTTAAGGAGAATTTTTTGTGAAAAGAATCGTTACACTATTTATTTTTATTATTCTTTTTCTTCCTATACATTCTCAAAATATTGTTAATATCAGTCTTTCAACACAAGAACTCAAAAATGGAATCGCACTGCTGAATGAACGAAAATATACTGCAGCAATCCAATCGTTTGAACTGGCTCTTTCTTATGAATCTAAAAATTATGCTGCAAAATATCGTTTAGGACTTGCTTTTCTTTATGCAGGATACATGCAAACAGCTGCAAAAATTTGGGGAGAATTAGTACGTCTGGGTGTCGCTGATCATCAAATCATTGAACAATTGAATGCGATTTATTTCAATTTATCAAAAGAAGAAGACTATGACTATACAGATCCTTATGTTTTCAGAAAATATTATAACGGATTAGTAAATGGGCCTCATGAGCTGATGAGAGGATCTTTTATTTTTTATGATAAGCAAGAAGATAGAAAATTTATTTCCTCAACAGCGTTGGGACAAGTTATTGAAATGGATAGTGCCAATAACATAGTTCAAAAATATGGGCATCGATTTATTGCTCCTAATACTATTCAAATGCCTACAGGTATAGCTTTATACAGCAATAAAATTTATATAGCAGACTATAAAAAAAATATCGTTGCTGTGTTTAATCGAAATTTTGCAAAAACACTGGAGTTTCAGTTTGGAGAAACAGGTTATCTTCCTCATCAAATGTTAGGTCCGATGGGTATAGTGTTTTCTGAGGATGATTATTTGTATATTGTTGATAACGGTAATCATAGAATTTTAAAATATTTGCCTGATGGCAAGTACATTGCTATGTTTGGTAGTGATTATTTATTTAGACCGACAGATGTTATTATGTATCAAAATGATCTCTTTGTTGCTGATATTTCAAAAGAGGGGCAAGGTCGTATTGCACAATTTGATCAACAAGGGATCTTCAAAGGATATATTGGTGAAGAATTTTTAAAAGAGCCAAGAGGTTTATTTGTTGATCGTGATTCCTTGTATATTTCTGATGCAAAAAATTCTGTTTATCTTTATGATTTCCTTAACAAAACATCTAAGTCATTGATTGCAAATGATGATAAATTAAATCTTCCTTTTGATATTATTAAAGATAACGATGATATTTTATGGAGGACGGATTTTAATAGTTGTAATGTTGCCGCTTATACACCGTTACAAGGTATTTATGGAAATATTGTGATGAACGTCTCTCAAATCATTACGGATAAATATCCTTATATCTATGCATCTCTCCGAGCTCGTAATAAAGATGGTTCCCCGTTGACTAGTATTATTAACGAAGATCTCACAATGACAGAGTTTGATTTGCCTATTGATAATAGAGATATCATTATTTCAGGGACAGAAAAAGTGCGTTCTAAACTGCTTACTCATATTTTGATTGATCGAAGTATACTCTCAAAAAAATTCCGTCCTCAACTGGAATATTATTTGAAAAGTTTTTTGAGTAATAATAACAATGAAGATCTTATTCAAGTTACCTTAGTAGATGATAAAACTTATCAAACGGAACGTATCCCTCCAAGTATTGCTCGTATTTGGAATTTTGTCACTAATCAAGCATCAGCATCTCCTGTTTTAATCAAGTGGGATAAGCCCATTTATGATGCTATTACAGGTTTATTGAATAATCTAAGGAATCGATCATTAATTGTTTTTACTTCCGGTGAAGGAACTGATAAAGCATTTACAACATATGGTGCTGAAATTATTCAAACATATGCTGATCAGAATAGTATTCCTATTTATGTGGTTAATTTTGGTAATGAAAATATAAAATTTTGGACAAAAATGGCCAAAAAATCTCATGGTCAGTATTATCATGCTGTTCATGATTCCAAAAAAATATTAGATCTCTATACAACAATCAAAAATTCTCCACCACTAGAATATTGGATCGAATATGAAGCCTATAACTACAGTGATAACCCTGGATTATGGATTGATTTAACTGTTCAATTAAACAGATTGGGAATAAATGGAGCAACAACAACAGGCTATTATGTTCCGTCACGTCCTAAAAAACAAGTAGATCTCACAGAGGAATTGTTTCAATGAGAAAAATTATTGGATTATTTGGGATGGTAGGTACAGGAAAGACTACAATATCTCATTTTTTTGAACAACATGGATGGTATATTATTAATCAAGATCTTCTAGGTCATGAGGTGCTCAAAGAATACCCTGAGGATATTGCACGTATGTTTGGCAATGATGTTTTGGATAATGGTTTGGTCAATCGTACTAAATTAGGTGCCAAAGTGTTTTCTGATGATTCCCTACGTCTTCAACTTATGGACTTTTCTTATAAGATTATTATCAACAAAACCAATCATCTTCTTTCTCAATATTCGGATAAAAACGTTCTCATTGAGGGGGCGTTTTTCTTTCTTATTAAGGATCATATTCCACATACACATTTGATGCATGTATGTGTTCCTGAAGATTTGTTATATAAGAGATTATTAAGCAGAGGACATACAATAGAATGGATTCAACATGTTCTTAAATCACAACAAGAAATCCTTGCATACCGATCACATATCGATTTTGTCATTGATAATAGTAAAGATCAGTTTTTTTTGAATGATCAACTTATTAAGATATTAGATTCCTTATCATAATTAAAGATTGCCACACAATCAAGCCGATAAATTACATATATGATTTTAATTTGTCGGATATCTATGATGAAAAATACCAACTACCTACTTTTTTTGTTTTTGCTTGTTATTTCATGTAAACATGCCATTAAACCAACTAATCAGCATGCTTATATTGAAACAAGGATTTTACTTTCTTCAGCACCAATGCTTTCCGTAAACCCTAAAAATTATTATCTTATCAGTCTTGGCGATAAAAAGTTGTATACAAAAGGATCCCTTAGTTTTAATATTGCAGCAGATGGGATAGTTTTAAACGGTGTCCACACAAAATTAAACCAAATTGATCTCCAAGGAGTGGAACTGTTTTATTTTGATGGGAAGCAGTACCGAGGATCGTTGTCCGTATATCATAAAGGAACACATCTTTATTTAGTCAATAAACTTAATCTTGAAGATTATCTATTAAGTGTTGTCCCTAGTGAGGTATATACATCTTGGAATCTAGACACATTAAAAGCTCAAGCTATTGCTTCACGTACCTATGCTTTGTATGAAATCAAACGTATTCGTCGTGATCAACCGAACCAAGAATTTGATCTGTATGCAGATACTCGATCTCAAGTTTATTCCGGCATGATTACCGAAAATAAAAAAACAACACAAGCCATTAACGATACTATTGGTGAAGTATTGACTTATAAAGGACAGTTAATTAAATCATATTTTTCAGCTTCTGTTGGAGATCGGAGTGCTGATGGATCTGAAATTGGTGATATGCAGGATTATTTACAGTCTCGAAGTCTTAATATTCCTAAAATGAAACATCCCCATATTTTTTGGGAGAGTAAAATATCTTCTGATAAAATTGCGAGATCGTTCCAATTAACACAACCACTCGTTGGTATTAAAATATTATCACGCACCTCTTCTGGTCGTATTCAAAATATTCAACTCTTGAGTCTTGATGGTAAAACAAAAATAATCTCTGCTAATTATTTTAGACAAAAGTTAGGCTACCAATTTATGAAAAGTACATATGCTGATTTAAGGTTATCAAATAATGAAGTGTTTATTAAAGGAAAAGGTTTTGGTCATGGTGTTGGAATGGGACAATGGGAAGCTCAAGAATTGTCAAAACGTGGTATTTCTTATCCAAAAATTTTAACTTATTTCTATAAGGATACACGGTTATCTTATTTATATTAACGATATTAAATAAAAAAAACGAAGACTATATCTTCGTTTTTTTTATTGTTAATCTGCATTACTGTGATTTTTTTCTTCAAAAAATGTCAGCAAAATAGTTAACAAAACACAACCAGATACAATAAAAACATCAGCTAGATTAAAAGTATACCAACGATAATCCATCAATCCAAAATCTAAATAATCAACAACAAATCCTCGTTGTATTCTGTCAATAATATTACCCAATGCACCACCTAAGATAATACTTAGAGATATTTTTCCAATTAAAACTGCTTTTTTTTGAAGAAGATTTTGTAAATTTTTATAAAAATAAATTAGTACACAGATCGCCGTAATAGAAATAATTGTTAAGGTAATTCCAGTTATCAGACGTGGAAGATTGCTTAACAAACCAAATGTCATTCCAAAATTTTGTACATATGTTAATTTGAAAAAATTTCCAATGACAGAAATTGACTCAGAAGACGGGTAGGGCATGTTATTAAATGTTTTGGTAATCATTTGTTTGATTAACAAATCACTGCCTGTTACAAAAATAACAAGCCCAATTAATAAAAACTCTATTTTTTTTAATTTCATATGGAATTCCTTAAATTTTATTGTTTTTAAAATTGTTGTAATGCATGATGACATCGTGGACAAATGCTGTCATTATTAATATTTTCTAAAATAAACCAACAACGTTCACATTTTGCACGCCCATCTTTTAGTGCCTTTTCTGCTGAAATAATGGTTTCTGCTTTATCATGTTTGTAAATATATGTATGCGAAACAATCAAAATTTCAGATAATGTTTTTTCTAATGGAGCAATTTGTTCAAATAATACGGCATCACAAGAAATATGAATCTCTGCTTCTAATGATGAACCAATGACCGCTTGATCACGGAGTTCTTGTAATTTCTTGAGAGCTTCATCACGAATACCATAAAGCGTATTAATATTTTTGTTTATGGTATCATTGATCCATTCGGATGGAATTTGATGAAAATCTGTTAAGTGTATTGATTCTTCTTTGTTATCAAAAGGTGCATGTTGATATACTTCTTCAGACGTAAAGACAAGGACAGGAGCCATCATCGATGTAAGTTCTTCTAAAATATAAAATAAGACCGTTTGAGCAGAACGCCGTTTTGGATCATTTGGTGCAAGAATATATAAACGATCTTTCAAAATATCAAAATATCCACCACTTAAATTAATAATAGTAAAGTTAAAAATCTCACGGTATGCTCTGTGGAATTGATATTTGTCCATATAATCTGAGAACGATTGTTTTAAAATAGCTAAACGATGGAGCATGTATTGATCAAGAGGTAGCAAATCATTGTATGGAATTTTGTCCGATTCTTTGAAATCACAAAGCGTACCCAGTAAATATCTAAATGTATTACGTAATTTTCGATAAAGATCAATAGTTTTTTGGATGAGCTCTTCACCAATACGAAGATCTTTAGTATAATCTTCTGTTACTGTCCAAAGACGAAGAATATCTGCACCGAATTTGTCTGTGATTTCTGAAGGTACTATGGAATTACCAGCTGATTTGTGCATTTGATGTCCTTTTTCATCTAATACCCAGCCATGAGTAAGGACGGTTTTAAAAGGAGGGGTGCTGTTGATAGCCATTGAATTCCATAAAGATGCTTGAAACCAACCACGATATTGATCGCTTCCTTCAAAATATAAATCTGCAGGAAAGTGGTTGTGTTTACGTAATACTGCATAGTGCGATGTCCCGGAATCAAACCATACATCCAAAATATCTGTTTCTTTTGTGAACGTTTGGTGTCCACAAGCCGGACAAATAGAGTTTTTAGGTAAGAGAAGATCACTTTCATTTTCAAGCCAAACGTTTAGACCTTCTTCACGTACTTTTTTTGCAATATGAAATGCAATCTCTTCTGTAATTAATGGAGTATCACAATTGTTACAATAAAATGCTGGAATAGGCACGCCCCATTTACGTTGGCGAGATACACACCAATCAGGTCTATCAGTGAGCATATTTTTGAGACGTTCTTCACCCCAAGAAGGAATCCAATTAATTAGAGGTAATGATTTTAGCGTGTCTGATATAAGTTTTTGATCAGAGACTTTAAAAAACCATTGAGGTTTGGTACGAAAAATAACAGGGGTTTTTGTTCTCCAATCATGTGGATAAGAGTGGGTAATATTAGTGGTATAATAAAGAGCATTTTTTTCTTTTAAAAATTCAATGATTTTGGGATTGGCATCAAATACTTCAAGACCAGCCCATTCTGGCACTTCTGCTGTGAAACGTCCTTCATCATCAACAGGCGAAATAATATCAAGATTATATTTAATTCCTGTATTAAAATCGTCTGTTCCATGACCGGGAGCTGTATGAACAATGCCAGTTCCTGTATCCATGGTTACATAATCAGCAAATACAATCTTAGATTCTCTATTAATCCAAGGATGTTGAACGGTTAATGATTCTAAATCTTTTTTAGATAAAAGAATAGAATTTTTAATCGTTGTATTGGTAAGCGATATAACGGATTCTTTGAGTTCGCTTGCAAGAATTATTGTTTGTCCGTTGTCTAATGTCACAGCCTCGTAAGAAGCATCAGGATGAAAAGCAACAGCAACGTTGGCAGGTAATGTCCAAGGTGTTGTGGTCCAAATAATTACTGAAGTGTTGTTTGGGAGATCTACTACATTGTGATCTGAAATAGGAAATAATACATATACAGTAGGAGATGTATGCTCATGGTATTCTACCTCTGCATCAGCTAACGCCGTACGCGTTTTGGGAGACCAATAAATAGGTCGTTGTCCACGATAAATATACCCTTTTCCTACCAATATTCCAAAAGCCTCAATAATTGATGCTTCATAGTCGTTGGACATTGTTAAATAAGGATTTTCCCAATCTGCACAAACACCAAGACGAATAAAACTTTCTTTTTGTTTATTCACAAATTGTTGAGCATATTCTCGTGATTTTTGACGAAGCTCCACAGGTGTTAATGAATCAATATCTTTATTAAGGGATTTGAGTGTATTTAATTCAATAGGAAGACCATGACAATCCCAGCCAGGAATGAATGGTACTTGGAAACCTTTCATGAATTTATAACGACAGATGGTGTCTTTTAATATTTTATTTAATGCCGTTCCTAAGTGGATATCTCCATTAGCGTAAGGAGGACCATCATGAAAAATAAATTTAGGATCAGATTCTCTTTTTTCTAAACGCTTTTGATAAATGCGTTGATTTTTCCAATTTTCAAGCATTACAGGTTCTTTTTGAACTAGTCCTGCTCTCATATCAAAATTTGTTTTAGGGAGATTAACGGGAAATTTGTTTTTTTGACTCATGAAATCCTCAATAATTTATAGTATTATTTTCATTATAACAGATAATTTTTATTTTTTCAACTTATTTATCCAACCAAACTATATATATGAAGATAATAATCATATCATAGATATAATATAAATAGACTTTTAATTTGATTATTTTGATAAATATGTTATACTAAATAAATATATTTAAAAATATATAATACAATAGGAGGATCAATGTTTTCATTGATACAAAAAATAAAATTTGGCTTATTATCACGATTGATTTTAGCTATTGTGTGTGGTGTTTTAGTTGGAACAATGCAGATTGATATCTTAATCAGAATTTTACTAACTTTTAATGGGTTGTTTAGTGAACTTTTAAAATTCAGTGTGCCATTAATTATTTTGGCTTTTATTACAAATGGAATAGCAGATTTAGGGTATGATTCAAAAAAAATTCTTGGTATCACATTAATTGTTTCGTATACCTCTTCAATTACGATGGGATTTGTTGCATTGGGAGTGGATATGTATTTATTCCCAAAAATTTTAAGTGATGTGAATCTTATTGATATCACAAAATCAACAGCAACACTTAAACCATTTTTTACGATCATTGTTCCTCCTGTGTTTTCAATAATTACAGCCTTAGTTTTATCTTTTGTTTTGGGGATTGGAATTTCAAAATTAAAAAATTCTCATATTAAAAATAATATTGAAGAATTTAATCAAGTGATTGCAGCATTTTTGGAAAATTTTATTATTCCTCTACTTCCTTTGTATATTTTAGGTGTTTTTGCAAACATGACTCATACAGGACAAGTTACTACTGTGCTTAGCTCTTTTGTTAAAGTATTTGCTGTTGTTCTACCAATGCAATTTTTTGTCATTATTCTTTTCTATTCTATTGCTGGTATGGTGACTAAAAAAAATCCATATAAACTTATCCGTAATATGATTCCTGCTTATTTGACAGCTTTAGGTACACAGTCTTCTGTAGCAACAATCCCAATGACGGTTCAATGCTCCAAATCAAATGGTGTAAGCTCAAAAATAGCTGAGTTTACAGCTTCTTTATGTGCCAATACACATATGCCTGGATCTATTATTTCTTTAACGAGTTGTGCTTTGGCAGTAATGATTTTATTTGGAATTGAGCCTTCTGTGATGCAAATGATTCCTTTTATTATTATGTTAGGAATTATTACCGTCTCGTCACCAGGAATTCCTGGAGGTGCAGTGGTCGCTGCAATAGGTATTCTTCAAAGTATGCTAGGATTTGATGAATCGATGTTAGCCTTGATTATAGCGTTGCATGTTGCACAAGATAGTTTTGGTACCGCATGTAATGTTACTAGCGATGGAGCTCTTGCGTTAATGTTGGATAATCAAAAAAATAGCTGATTTATATAAAATAATATTAAAACCTAGGAGCAAATAGATGAAGAATATATTTAAAATGGGTTTACTTCTTAGAATTATTTTAGGTTTGATTATCGGTATTGCTATTGGTCTGACAAAAATAGAAGTGCTTGTACGTATTATGGTAACATTTACTTCAATTTTTGGATCTTTGTTGAGTTTTACTGTACCATTAATGATCTTAGCCTTTATTAGTGCTGGAATTGCACAAATGGGTAATTCTTCCACAAAAATTTTAGGGATTGCTGTAGGTCTAGCTTATCTTTCTTCGATTAGTGTTGGATTTTTTGTTACTGCTATTAATATGCAAATACTTCCAAAAATTTTAGCAACTACAACAACCGATGGAATCTCTATCGTAGAATCTATCAAACCGTTTTTTACGATAGAGATGCCTCCTTTGCTTACAGTGGTTAGTGCGTTAATTTTTTCTTTTATTATTGGTGTTGGGGTTACACAAATTAATAATTCATCCATTAAATCTGTATTGGTAGAATTTAATACGATTATTTCTAGATTTTTAGCTGGAGTTATTATTCCTTTATTACCTATTCATATTGCTGGTGTTTTTGCGGATCTTACTTATAGTGGTCAAATTACAATGATTTTAGGATCGTTTGTTGCGGTTTTTGGAATTGTGATATTGTATCATATTACTACAATAATTGGCTTGTACACGATAGCATCACTATTTAGTAAAATGAATCCGTTCAAAGCTATTTATCGTATGATTCCAGCATATGTAACAGCTCTTGGCACTCAATCTTCTGCTGCAACAATACCTATCACGACACAATGTATGAAAAATAATAATATTAAGAAAGAAATTGCAGAATTTATGGCTCCTCTTTGTGCAACGATTCATTTATGTGGATCCGTAGCAACAATTTCAACATGTGCTTTTGCTGTTGCTTATCTTAATGGTATACAACTAGATTTTCTATTAATGGGGCGATTTGTTTTGATGTTAGGTGTGATGACAGTAGCTGCTCCTGGTGTGCCGGGTGGTGCCGTGATAGCTGCTTTAGGAATTTTACAATCAATACTTGGTTTTAATGAACAGTCCATTGCATTAATGATTTCTTTGTATATTGCACAAGATAGTTTTGGTACTGCATGTAATGTAACAGGAGACGGAGCATTAGCAATGATTGTTGATCATATAGATGTTTAATACAATATATTATTAGAAAAATAATAAAAACTCCCCTATTATATAGGGGAGTTTTTTAGCAAGGAACTCTCAATTCTATATTTCATTTTAACTCAATAATGAAAGAATTGCCTGAGGTTTGAGATTAGCTTGAGCTAACATAGAAACGGTTGCTTGTTGAAGGATTTGGTTTTTAACCAAATCACTGACAGAACGTGCCATATCAACATCTCTGATACGAGATTCAGAGGCTGTTGTATTTTCAAAAGCAATGTATAAGCCTTGATGAATGCTTTCGAATCTATTTTGATACGCTCCCAATTCAGTACGTTGACTAACTACTTCAGATAACGCCTTATCAATAAGCCCAATAGATTGATTTGCCATATCTGCTGTGCTTGTACCTATAAGGGTTTGGCCACCAGCATCTTTTAATCCTAAACCAGATGAACTTAGTTGACGGATATTAATTTTGACATTATCATCTTGATTAGGTCCTATATGTAGTAATAGTCCATTTTGTATGCTCGTAACTTCAGTTGGTGCTGAATTTTCACCATCAGGTGCAGGAGTTGTTGATTGCTCTGCAGAAGGTCGTGCAAAACGGCCATCAAGCATTGTCATTGTATTAAATTGAGCTGTGTTAGCAATACGGTCAATTTCATCCACTAATAATCCGATCTCTGTATTCAGATATCCACGATCTTCATCAGTATAAATACCGTTTGCACCTTGAACAGAGAGCTCACGAATTCTTTGAAGTGAATTAGTGACTTCTTGCAAATATCCTTCCGTTGTTTGAAGGAATGAAGTCGCATCTTGGGTGTTTCTCATAGCTTGGTTTAAGCCACGAATTTGTGTTCTCATTTTTTCAGACACTGCAAGACCAGATGCATCATCAGCACCATTATTAATGCGTAAACCTGATGATAATTGTTCCATATTTTTGGAAACTTTTCTATCTGACATAGACAATTGTCTGTTTGCAAAAATCGAACTAATATTATTGTTTATAATCATAGACCATGTCCTCCTTGAACCGATATCCGTCCGTGATAGAACGAGAGTTCCTAGCTAATATCAAATATTTAATGATAATAAAAACAAGATATGGAAGAGGAACATGATCTCTGATGTTACTTCAAATAATGTTAAAATGATGTTAAAAAATTATCTTAACAATTGTAATACCATTTGAGGTTGTTGGTTAGCTTGAGCTAACATAGAAGTTGCTGCTTGAGATAGAACTCTATTTTTAGCTAAAAGTGAAGATTCTTTCGCCATATCTGTATCTCTGATACGTGATTCAGCAGCCTGAAGATTTTCAGATCCAACCATAATAGAACGTGATGCAGATTCCAATCTGTTTTGGTATGCACCAAGATCTGCACGTTGAGAATTCAATTTAGCAAGTGCTTGATCTACAAGACCAATAGTGAGGTTTGCACTATTTTGTGTGGAAATAGAAATTGCATTTCCTGTACTTGCATCTTGAAGACCTAATGCTGTTGAATTCATTGTAGCAATATGTACTTGAACTCTTTCGTCCATGTTTGCACCTAAATGCAAATACATTTCAGATGCTGGTTGATTTTCTGCAGAAGGTTTGGAATATATACCTGTAAGCATTTTCAAACCATTGAATTGAGCAGATGTAGAAATACGATTGATTTCTTCTACCATTTGCTTTACTTCAACTTGGATGTATCCTCTGTCTTCATCAGTATAAATCCCGTTAGCAGATTGAACAGAAAGCTCACGTACTCTTTGAAGGGTAGATCCGATTTCATTCAAATATCCTTCGGTAGTTTGAATAAAAGAAATACCATCTTGGTTATTTCGTAATGCTTGATTCAAACCTTTGATCTGAGCTCTCATTTTCTCAGAAACGGCAAGACCGGAAGCATCATCTCCAGCACGATTAATACGCATACCTGAAGACAAACGTTCCATATTTTTTTCTAACATAGCGTTATCCACTGCTAATTGACGATTAGCAAAAATGGCGCTAATGTTGTTATTAATAACCATGACATCCTCCTTGATCCATGAAAAAATAATAAATTTTTTTAATATAGAATTATTTTTATAATTATGACTTAAGTATCGGAGATGATATATTTAAAACTTGACTAACTTTTAAAGAGAATTTATTTTTTTTATGAATCCCTATAATAGGAAAATACAAAGAATCCCTAGCAATTTGCTAGGGATTCTTATCCGGAGAATATACGAATATTTGTTTCAAGATCTATAAATTTTTTCAAGGGCTGATGGACAGATAATGTTAATAAAGGATCTTTTGAGGTGATTAGTTGGGAATCATTGATAGCAGCCTGAAGAATTTTTTGATCTTTAGTGAAGTTTGCAAGTTTGAAAATAGGAGTACCTGTTTGTCTTGTTCCTAACAACTCTCCTGGTCCTCGGATTTTTAAATCTTCTTCAGCAATTTTAAATCCGTCTGTTGTTGAGCAAAAAATATCCAATCGATTGTCTGTACTATAACCGTAGTTCACAACAAAACAATATGATTTGTGGCTTCCTCGACCTACACGACCTCGTAATTGATGAAGTTGTGCCAGTCCAAAACGTTCTCCATTTTCAATAATCATTACTGTTGCATTAGGAATATCAATTCCCACTTCAATGACTGTTGTCGCAATCAAAATTTGAGCATTATTTTGTGAAAATTCTTTCATAATCTCATCTTTTTCTGTTTGTGTCATTTTTCCATGAATTAATAGGAGATGATACTCGGGAAAATATGTTTTATATTCTGTAAATACTTGATCAATAGAGCGTACTGTTTGAAGAGATTCATTTTCTTCAATTAAAGGACAAACCACAAAAACCTGCCGCCCTAACAAAATTTCTTCGCGTATTTTAGAAATCATCATATGATAATCTTTTGGTCTGATCTGAGTGGTTTCAATTGCTTGTCGACCAATAGGCATTTCATCAATTACTGAAATATCTAAATCCCCATACAATGCTAATGTGATTGTTCGTGGAATTGGTGTAGCTGTCATGACAAGAATATCAGGATTGTTACCTTTATGAATCATAGAACTTCGTTGTTCAACCCCAAATTTATGCTGTTCGTCAATGATGACAAGAGATAAATTATGATAAATCACATCGTTTTGAAATAAGGCATGAGTACCAATGATTATTGATAAATCCCCGGACGCTAAATTGGATAATAATGTTTTTCGTTCTTTGACAGTAGAACTTCCTGTGAGTAAAGCACAAGAAATTCCTAGTTTTTCTGCTATTGAATGAATTTTTTTAAAATGTTGGAATGCTAAAATTTCTGTTGGTGCAAGAAATGCTGTTTGATGATTGTTTTTGGCAGCAATTAACATGGCAGCTAGAGCAACAGTTGTTTTTCCTGAACCAACATCTCCTTGTACAAGACGATGCATGGCAAACGGTTGGTTCAAATCATGAATAATTTCGTCAATAACACGGTGTTGAGCTTTAGTCATCTTAAAAGGTAGTGTTGTTTTTAGTTTTTGGATTATGCTTAAATCAAGATAACGTTGATTTTTGATCACTTTTGTTTCTTCTTTACGTTTTAATTCAAGTCCAATCCGTGTTGATAAAAATTCTTCATAAGCTCCACGTATTCTTGATTTTTCGATTTGGAGTTCTTGTGTTGGGAAATGTAATTCATAAATAGCATCTATTTTTGATATAAGATTTCGTTTTTCTAGAAAATAAGAGGGGATAGGATCCAAAATATCATTTTGATATAAATCAAATGCTTTTTTAAGGATTTTATGAAATTCTTTAAGTTTTATTCCTTCTGTCATACGATAGATAGAAAAAATCTTACCCATGACTGAGTCTTTGGTGCCAAATTTTGCGGGTGATTCAAATTCAAATCCAGATGCTTGAATGGTATTGTAGCGAAAATCAAATTTGCTATATATATAGAATTCTTGTCCAATAGGCATCATTTTTCCTAATTGGGGAATATTGAAACTTACAAGTTCAGCACTAGCAGTAGAGTCTTTGATAATAACTTTGGTACAACGTTTGTTGTTCCAAAAAAAAGAAGAATGTTCTGATACCATAACCTTAACAACACATGTTTCTTGGTGTAATATAGCATCTGCAATTGTAGAGATTCGGTTACGGTCTTCATATCTGAAAGGAAAATATGATAAAAGATCTTCGATGGAAAAAATTCCCATTTTTGACAAAAGAAACGTTTGTCTTTCTGTATAGTGTTGAGAAATAGGAATATGATGAAGTTCAGGTATTTTCATATCGTTCTACTACAATCCTCTGTCTTTAGCTTCATATTCAATGTCACGATTGATTTCTTTTAAAATAGCAACAAGATCAATATGTTGATTTGTATATTCGATTAATAGATTTTTTAATAATGCTTTTGGGCTGTCATTAGTTTCTTTATATTCTGAAATATCTTGATTGTGGTTTTTTAATTTTCGCATTAATTTTGAAAAACGCATCATGTCAGGTAAACTAGCAGGAATACCATCAAAAATACTGGTACGATCTTGTTTTTCTTGTTTTTTTAATTTTTCCCAGTTAATGATGACTTCTTCTTTGGAAGAAATTTTAACATCTCCAAAAACATGTGGATGACGAAAAATAAGTTTTGTGGAAGCATCGTTAAAAATATCATCAATGGTACATATATTATTTTGTTCAGTAATGTATGCCATTAATAATAACATAAAAAAAGCATCACCGAGTTCTTCTCTGATTTCTTTTATATTATTTTCATCAATAGCATAAGAAAGTTCGTAACATTCTTCCAAAAAAAGCGAATCTAATGTTTTTAATGTTTGGACTTTATCCCACGGACATCCATTTTCAGAGCGTAATGTTTTGATAATATCTAATAATTTATTAAATGATTTCATTGAATTTCCATATTTCTATGTTATATATTTATCACTGAGTATCGTGATTTTTTTTCAGACGAATCTTAGGACGTTTTTTAAAAGGACGATCAATGTTATCAGTATTATTCCCATATGCGATTGTTTTTAAAATTCCGGAAATATAAGGAACAGCATGTTCATTGTTTAGTAAATCACTAATGATAAGAATCTCTTTAATACAAATTTTGGGAGTACTGTTATTATGCCCTAAATCATATGCTCCAACGAGAAGCAATCCTTGATCTAAAGGTGAGAATTTTTGCCAATCTCGATTACGACTGTAACTATTGATCGTCTTTACAAGAACTTCAAAGTGTATTTCAATAGCATCAAGAAGTTCTTGACAAAATGATAGAATTTGTTTTTGGATAGATGATGGTAGATTTTGCAAACCATAAGTCTGAGCTACTTCATTATAAAATGTGTCAATATTTTTACGTTCACCTGAAATATAAAAATGTTTCAACGTTAATACAGCTAATAATCTTCCATAGCGTCTAGCACTTATTTTATTAGTATTCATTGAATTCCTTAACTTAAATTAATAAATTATTTACTAAATATTTTAAAAATCTTATTATATTGATTATCTATAGGGGTTAACGTGATTTGTCCTTCAGCAATACGTGTCTTGATCATATCATCGATTGCTTGATCTCCACGTTGAAATCGAATGATTTCTGCAATTTTTTGTTCTGCATCTTTTAAAGATAATTGCTGAGGTTCTTGTATATCCAGTATTTTTAATACGATATAAGTTGGTTTGCCAGTACTTTGCATAGGGATAGGTTGAGGGATATAAATCCCTTTATTTTTCGTAATGGTTATTGTTTTGGGTCCTAAAGGGATCTCATCCCTCAACGCAATTCCAATAACTTCATCAGGGATTTTTTTTTGCAATATTAAAATATCAGGTGTTAATAATTGAGTACGTCCTGAATAACTTGTAAACTTCAAACTTTTACCAAATTCTTTTCTAATTTGTTCTTCATTACTGGATGAATTTAGTCTATTTGCAAGAGATTGAAGATTGTTTTCAATCTCTTCTAAATCAGATAAACTTAATCTCGGAGTAGTTTCTACAGCAAAGAGTAACAAATCCAATTTTGGATAAGGAGAATCAGTAAGTTGTGCTTTATTTTTATTGTAAAATGCTTCTATTTCTTTAGGTGGAATAGGTTGATTCATAATATTACGAATCTGAATATTTCCTGCAATCAATCCTTTTCTAACTTTATCTGCACGAAGGAACATACGGTAAATATTTTCATATTTTATAAAAACATCACGCCGTGCTTTTGCGGAAGGATCAGAGGAATTGTTTGTTAACGTATTAATATTTTTACGAAGTTCTGTTTCATCCATATAATATTCGGGATATTGATCTGCAATTACTAATAAAGAAGCCGTATTGATTAATTTTTTTAAAGCATTTTCAGGTGATATTTTTTGTCGTGATATGCTTTCGTCGAATCCTTGCATTTGTTTCAGATCAAAAGAAGTAATAGCGATATCACCGACACTAACAATGATTTGATTGTCAAATGAATATAAATGTGGGAGACTAGTCATGAATAATCCAAAAAGTACGATGAATTTCATAAAAACTCCTTTATTAAAGTGTTATATTTTGCCATGGTATTTGGTAGCCCATCATTTGGTTTGCAAGAAGTGATGATGGGATAAGAGTGTTTGTTCTCAAGAATTTAACCTTCGATGATGAGTGTGAGATGTCAATAGCATGTAATCTGTTGATGATATTGAGGTAAGGATTTACAATTACGATATCAGGCATTCTCTTTTGAATATGATCTAATAAGAGATTGTAATGAGTACATCCTAAAATGATATGAGTTATGTTTTGAGAAAACTGTTTTAAATATTTTGATAGAATGTGATCAATATTTGGATCTAAAGACTCCAATGCAGGCACAAGATCAGTTGCAGCAATACTTTGAATATGGGAAACAGGATGTTGTACTCCAATTAAACGTTCGTACTCTCCGAGTTCGACAGTAAATTTTGTAGCCAAAATTCCGAGTCTATCATCAGAATGTTTTTTTTCTAAAAATTCTGTGCTTAAACACGAAATCATATTAATGATAGGCGGGTATGCTGATGTATCAATGTATTCTTTTGTGATTAAACCACTCAATGTATTACAAGCAATAATAATAACATCACAGTTTATAAAATAATCTAATAATTTTTTTGTGATCGCTGTTAATTCAGACAATGATTTAGTGCCATAAGGCAGATTTTTGTAGTCAGCAATATATGTGAAGTCATGATTTGGAAAGTCTTTTAAAAGTGCTTTAAGGATTGTTAATCCTCCTGATCCTGAATCAAAAATACCAACCATATCAATCCTATATTATATTTATTTTTTGAGGTTATATATTATACAATGCTTTTATTATTTTCACAATAAATTAATCATCTTTTTTTATGATATTTTTATGATATTTGATATTATTATAATTTTTTATTATAATAATATCACAGTTTATTGATTCGATATTTTATCTATAAATAAAGTGAGGTTTGGTAATGAGTCTATATGAGAAACTATCAGAAAAAAGTTTTTTGAAAAAATTACTGATTGGTGTTGATTCTGTGTTTGTAGAGCGATTTTTGACAATGAAACAAAATTATGAAACTGCTACAGAGAAGGAAGATAAACGATTATATCGAGATAAATTTAGTAGTATGTTTTGGGATTTGTATGCTTTGATTGCGAAGATGATCAATCCTGAAATAAGTACGGCAAAGCGTTTGTTTTTACGTTATGGTCTTATGGATCTTCGTTATCTTACCACAGAAGATCAAGAAATGATTCTGAAAAGACCTATGAATGCCCCAAATTATGAAACAGATACTATTTTTTATGCAGATCAATGGCTCCAAGGGATTTTAGAAGGTCGTATTAAGCCTTCTGCTGTTGATGAAACAGGTGGAAAATCAAGTGCTGTTGCAACTCCTTCTCAGTTACCTAGTGGGCGTCAAGAAAAATTTGAGGCACTTCTTAAAGTTGAGAAAAAGCGATTGGAAACTTTTATAGATCAACGTTCTACAGTGCTTAAGTCCTTAGCATCTATTATTGCTGATTTGCAAGAAATTCGTGTAGATGTGGAAACAGGTCAGTCAGGTGCCTTTACAAAAGATCAATTATCACAATTTGATGACATCCCTAATCTCCAAAAAGAAATCAGACGTTTAAATAAAGAGATTGTCGGAGCAATCAAAGCTATTCAAAAAGCAGAAGAATCTCTCAAGGACTTTGCACCATTGACTCAACAAGATAGTGTTTCTCACGTAACACTTGGTAGTAATATGGCAAGTGTTGTGTCGGAAGTCGACAATATTCGTCAAATGCACAAAATGACAGTGGGACGTCAAGGAAATTCATTTCCTTATTTGAGTTCTCAGCATATTCCAAAAGAAACCAAACACTACCTTTATCAAGAAACTGTTGCTAATAAATTACAAGAATGGCTCACTATTGATCCAGAAGCTTTTTTTCGTACATACAAAGGAGAACAACATGATGTACGACCTTATTTTATTTTATTGCCTGGATTTGGTACGACAGGTGTTTGTTGGGAGCCTTTAGATCCTCAAAATAAACAATTTGGAAAAGGGCGTATTGCATTACCTATTTTTACAAGAGTTCCTGATATTTCACTATTAGCTGCTGTTGGTGATATGCGATGGCAAGTAGCTAAAGAGTTGGCATCATATTATTGGATGGAAGAAGGATTAACAGGACGTTACTATGAATACTACCTTGAAGCAAAACTTAAAGGTGATCTCAAATCACTTTTTGTAAAAGATTATATTTTGTGGATGACTAAAGAAACACAAGGGGTGCAAAAATTAGAACAAAATGCACGATATGTGTTTTGGCGTTATGTTCCTATGCCTGATGATCGTAAGATCATGCTTAGTCAAAAAGGTTATTATTACAACCAACTTTGGGAAAAAGAACAAGTTTGGCGTCAAAGTAAAAATAAATAAATAAAAAACCTCCAAAAATTTTTGGAGGTTTTTTATTTATTTAATAAATTTTATTGTTCTTTAGCAGTGGTTGGGGTATAGATCAATTTTTTATTAGATTTTGTATAAATTAATGTCATATTTTTTTCATCTAAAGCTGCTTCTTCGCTCATTTGAACAGGAGTTACTTTTACGGTATTG
>JBOFGS010000021.1:0-28184 GCA_051649245.1 Brevinema sp. | reverse complement strand
TGAGGGGAGAGATAAGTGATAAAATTATTCACGCTTATATTGATGAAACAGGTACAAACATTTTAAATACAAAGGTTAAGAGTGTTGGTAGATATTTTATTTGTCTAGCAATATGATTATTATTAAATTAAAATAGTTATTATATAGGAGAAGGTTATGAATCGTATATTTTTATACTTATTTTTAATATTATTAACATCTTGTCATAAAAATAATATAGCTGATCAGATCTATTTTAATGGTAATATTATTACTATTGATGATGAAAAACCCACAGTAGAAGCTGTGGCTGTTTCGGGGGGCAAGATTTTGGCAGTTGGTACTATGGAAGAAATTTATCAATACACTAATCGTCAAACAAAGTTTGTAGATTTAAGTAATCGAACAATGCTCCCTGGTTTTATTGATGCTCACAGTCATACGTTTGGCATTGGGATACAATCTGTCGTTGCGGATCTTTACCCTGTTCCAGATGGAATAGTATCTAATATCGATACACTCCTTCTTTCCGTACAAAATTATTATGCAACAAACAAAGATATATATAAGGAATTGGGGTGGATTGTAGGATTTGGATATGATGAATCACAATTAGCAGAACAACGTCATCCTACAAAAAATGATCTTGATCGAATTTTCCCTGATATACCTGTGTATTTAATACATCAATCAGGGCATATTGGGGTTGCAAATTCAAAAGGACTTGAAGTCTTAAAAATAGACAGTAATACAACAAATCCAGATGGTGGTATTATTCAGAGAATTAGTAATTCTAACGAACCAAATGGTGTCTTAGAAGAAGAAGCTCATCTTCGAGTATTTTTTGAAGTAGGGAAATTCTCTCCATTATTTGCGGCTAAGATTCTTCGTAGCGGTATTAATAAGATGGTATCTTTTGGATATACAACAATACAAGAAGGTAGAGCAAGTTCAGGACAGATTTTGATTATGAAACTACTTGCTTTTTTTAGAATGTTACCAGTAGATTTGAATGCTTATGCTGATTTTGAAGCAGGTAAAAAGTATCTTCCACAAACGAGTTTAAAATACGTTAATAGATTTCGTATTGCTGGGATGAAATTGACATTAGATGGATCTCCTCAAGGTAAAACAGCGTGGAGAGATCGTCCTTATATTGTTCCTCCACACAATCATAACAGTGATTATGTAGGCTATCCTAGTGTTGAAAAACAAAAAGTTTTAGAGCAAATCGCATTATCGTATGAAAGTAATTGGCAAATAGGTATTCATGCAAATGGGGAAGCTGCTATAGATCTATTTTTAGAAGGAACTGAGTATGCACAAAATCTGCATGGTAAAAAAGATCGACGACCCATTTTAATACATGGTCAATTTATGAGAAAAGATCATATTAAAAAAATTAAAAATGTTGGAGCTGTTCCTTCTGTATTCCCAAGCCATACTTTTTACTGGGGGGAATGGCATAAAAATGAAACCATAGGCAAACCTGGGGTATTTCATATTTCACCAACAAAATGGTTAGAAGATGAAAACATTATATTTACAGTACATCATGACGCTCCTGTCATTATACCTGATAGTATGAAAGTGCTTTGGTCTACAGTAAATCGTATTTCCCGAAAAGGTGAGATTATTGGAATAGATCAAAGAATTTCTGTTATAACAGCATTAAAGGCGTTAACTCTTTGGGGAGCTTATCAATATTTTGAAGAAGATTCTAAAGGATCTATTGAAGTTGGAAAACTAGCAGATTTTGTTATATTATCTGATAATCCATTAACAATCAATCCTATGGAATTAAATACCATAAAAGTTCTTGAAACAATAAAAGAAGGAAAAAGTATTTATAAACTATCTATGTAACATAGCCCCTTAAGGGGCTATGTTTTATTAGAATAAATATTTTACTCCAAATTCAGCTTGTATCACAAAAGTTCCTGCAAGATATCTATCTTTTATCCAAGATCCCATTTGTGCTCTTAGATAAGGTATAATATTTGGTTTATTAGGAACAGGGCTTTCATAGGCAATTGCTCCAAACATTCCAGCACGAAAAATACCGCCTATACTTTGTATATGTTGTACTGTAGTAGAAACTCCGAGTGTTACACCAACAGAAGTAAACGAATATCCAAATAAAAATTTGTGATGCCAAAAAATATCTTGTTTTTTAATAATAATAGATTCTCTAGCAAAATAACGATATTGACTACCTGAAATACCACTACTATAAAAATAATGCATATGAGGAGTATATATTAAAGCTAATGCCCCTTCTCCCACTTTTCCACCCAAAATCAGTGTCGGTGCAAATTCGATTTCTAAGGTATCTGAATTAACTCTAGGTCCTGTGTACGTACCTGGATTTAATCCAGTAAAAGCAAGATAGCCATGATTGTATTCACCTTTAGGTCCATCAACTAAAACATCCCCCAATAAATCTCTATAGTATCCTATACGTGCTTGAAAACGAAGAGGTAAGATAGGTTGCCAAATAACAAATGCTGTACTCTTAGCAAAAGGTCCAAGTCCAAGCTCAACCCCTGTTTCTAAATATGAATTTTGAAATAAGATATGTTTTTTATCTCGAGATAAAGCCTTTCTATAGTATATCTTATTCCGAATACAAATTCCTGCGAAATTCCATGCTCCCCTAACTCCAAAATCATAGTACCATCCTTGATCTGAAGGTTTTTCAACAATTTTTTGTTGAGAATTTAACGAGGCTACACTCATAAACAATATTACTAAAATTAATACGATTTTTTTCACACAATATCCTTTATTTTACTTATATCACGCTAACATGTTAATATATTTTAGTAAATAAATCAACTAGAATGTTAATTATTATACGTACAGGATTAATAAGGGATATGATAAAATATCAAGAAATGAATATTGAGGAGGAAGTGTTGGGAGATAGAGCTTAGAATGATATAAACCTAAGCAACTTGGTATAAATTTTGCCGTGTTATTTTTATGTTATAATATAATTTATCAATTCTTAGACAAATAAAGCTTATGATAATAGATAAAAAATATATATCATTTTCAGAAAACAAAGATCATCTTCTTGTTATGGTTTCTCCAAATCAAAATCAAAGAATTATTGATAGAAAGCAAAATTCTTTTATTAATTTTGATAAATTTGTTGATTTAATTAAAGATATCAAAAATAATCAATGGGATAGTTTTATTTTAAGTGCCATAAAACAATAAGCGATTTCTCGCATAAAAACCTTTTTACGGACTACAAAAAGCCTCTTAAACTACTACAAACATGCTCTATCTAAATAAATACCCCTTCATATTGGAAGGGGTATTTGTAGATTTATGTTAATATATAGGCATCATAAAGTTAGCACCATAGATTTCATAAAGATATTCAACATAATTTTCAGGAATAAATTGATTTGTTCCTTTGAAAGAAATAGGGATAAGTTTTATTAAGGGAAAGGATTTACATAAAAAGTTGCCATTTTCTTCAAGAATAAGTGATTCTAATCTATTTTCTTTTTGACGATAAAAATAGATTTCTATATCAACATGATGATATTTGGCTTTGAGATATGATTCAAGATCATTTTGCTTAATAACTTCAATATGATGAAAACCTCTAGTGTGAAGAGAGTCTACCAATTCCTTAGTATTTTCAATATCTAAGACAGCAAAATTGATATTAATATCACCTTTAATAAAATCAGATTCTCTTATATAACCTAGTAACGTTGCATAATCTAACCAATAGATAAGGTTTTGTTTTTGTAATATCTCTGAAACAAGTTGAAGTGTGTCTTTGCCATTTTGTTGGAGATCATGAGCTTTCTTAGTTTTTATTTCAGCTTCTTTTTTAGTTTTTTTAAAATAATAAGATGAGAGTATTTTTAATCCATATCCTACGATAAGATTGATAAAGAAAATAATAACAGCAATCGCAAAAATAATACTGAACTCGCCTTCATCTCCTTTACTGACCATTAAGACAGATAAGACTCTTGTTGTGGGTGTGTACAAGAAAATTAAGGCAGAGATTGTAAGCATACTATTGATAAAAAAATAAGATAATGCGTAAGAGATTTCGGCTGATGACAGAGGAATAATAATTTTAAAAAGAAAACTTATCCATGATCCACCATAGATTTTTTGTACATTTTCATAATCAGGATTTAAAGTCTGAAAACGATTTGCAAAAGCAAGATAAGGTTGTGCGAAATAATGAATGATATTAGCAAAAATTAAGATAAAAGCAGTATTATAAATAAAATTCAAAGGATTTGCTCTATTATTAAAGAAGTAAATATACGCAATCCCAAGAACCATTCCAGGGATACTATTGGGAAGTAATGAGAAAAAATATCCTGCTTTTCTGAGTTTTAGAAATTTTTTCTCTCGAATAGAAATATATGCTGATAAAAATACTAGAATCGTTCCAAAAACTGCAGAACTGAAGGCAATAACAACAGTAAAGTTAATGACTTCCAGTAAAGTATGCCCAAAAATTTCAAATTGATAACTCCGTAAGGAAAGTGTCCATTCATAGGGCCATTTTTGAGCAAAAGAGCCAAAAAACATCAATACTAATAGTGTTAGAATAATTAAAGAAATAGTACTGCAATAGATGATATAGAAAAGATTTCTTAGTTTGTGAGTAGGTAATTCAATATTTTTTTTAGATAATTTATCTGCATTAGTTTTATTAAAGTACAAATTAATAATAAAAAATATCAAAGATGGAATGATCAATAAAAATGCAATAACAGCACCAAGATTAATATTATGAAGGCCAATAACTTGTTTGAAAATTTCTGTTGCAAGGACATTATAATTGCCACCTAAGATTTTAGGAATTCCAAAATCTGTAAATGCCGTAATAAAAGCAATCATAAAAGCTGAAAAAAAGTATGTTTTTAAAGAAGGAATAGTAATAGTGAAAAATCTACGAAATCTGCTAGCTCCAAAAAGCTCGGCAACTTGATGCAATTGAAGATTCATATTTTGCAGTGCTAAAAGAAAATAAACTGATAGAATAGGAAAAATATAGATAATTTCAGCGATAACAATTCCTTTAAATCCATAAATATCTATGTTAAACCCAAAAAGCTTAGTGAAGATACCAAGTTTACCAAAAAGATACATGAGAATAGTAGCGATTACAATAGAAGGGATAAGTAAAAATAATGATGAAATGGAGGTAAATACAATTTTAAAATGCTTTGGCAAAACAAATATTCCATAAGAAAAGAAAAACGATAGAGTTACAGCAATTGTTGCTGACCAAAAAGATAGCATAAAACTATTTTCTAAAGCTTTAAGTATATTTGGATTTTGAAAAATAGCAATAAAATTATGTATTCCTACAAATTCATTTTGATTATTAACAAACACAAGGCTAAGCAAACTAAATAAAGGAAATATAAGAAAAAATAATAGAATACAAATAAGCAATAACGTAATATAAAACTTAGGATTACGTGATACGAACATAAACAAATTCTCCTAAAGAATAGATGTTTTCTCTAAATTCTTTATTAGATATGATAACATTGATATCTTGTCCCTCATAATCAAGAACAATTTTATAAAAAGCACCTTGAAATTTAATAAGAGAAATTTTAGCCTTAAAATCTCCTTTATATCGATTTAATTCAAAAATATCAGGACGCAGCTGATATATTTTTTCTTGATGCTTAAAAACATTAATATCTGTTAAGAAATCTGCTACAAAAATATCAGCAGGATGCTGATAAAGTTCTTCGGTAGAACCTTGTTGAATGATACGACCACCATTATAAACAGCAATATAATCAGAAATACCAAGTGCTTCTTCGCGATCGTGGGTCACTAAAATAGCTGTAATACCTAGTTCTAACTGAACTTTGCGTACCAAAGTACGAAGACTTTCACGAATTTTTGCATCTAATGCAGAAAATGGTTCGTCCATTAACAATAAAGATGGTTCAATAATTAAAGCTCTTGCAAGAGCAACACGTTGTTGTTGTCCTCCAGAGATTTGGTGAGGAAATTTATCCTCAGAATATGTCATTTCTAAATGCTCAAGCATTGTAAGAACTTTTTTTTTGATCAGATCCCGAGAAATATTTTTCGCACGGAGTCCATAAGCAACATTTTCAAATACTGTCATATTAGGAAATAATGTATAGTCTTGAAAAACCATTCCTATTCCTCGTTCAAAAGGCGGTAAGTTTGTAATATCTTGTGTATTAAAAAATATTTGACCTTTATCAGGAGTCTCTAATCCTGCAATAATACGAAGAGTGGTTGTTTTACCACAACCACTACCTCCAAGTAACGTCAAAAGTTTTCCTTTCTCTAGCTCAAAATTAATATCTTCTAAGACCGTTTGTTTATGAAAGCTTTTAGAAATATTTTTAAGAATAAGAGCAGTACTCATAGCTATTGACCACCACTATAACGTTTCTCCCATTCTTTAAGAATACGTTTTTTATTTTTAGCAACCCATACGAGATCGTTATTAATGATTTTGTTAACAAAAGGACTATCGGATTCACTTTTCAATGGAACAAAAACACGAATGCTTTTATAAAAATCTAAAGCTTTTTGAGAGCTTGTAGCCCAATCCATATAAATTTTAGCACTTTCTTTGATCTTATCTTTTTTAATCAACGCAATAAGCTCTACTTCCCATGCACTACCATCATCAGGTAAGATCATTTCAACAATTTCAGATCGATCTTTAATCATGAATAAAGCACTCACATCTGAACCAATGCCAATTAGGTTTTCTCCTTGGGTAGCTGTTTTAAAGGAAGATGTACTAGAAAGGGCATAGTTTTTTACATTTTTATGCAAAGCATCCATATATTCCCATGCTTTCTCTTCACCAAGACGTTGAATCAAGGCAGAAACAATCATATAGCCTGTACCTGTTGCAACAGGATTTGGAAAAACAATTTCGTTAGAATAAATACTATTTGTTAAATCAGCATAATTTTTAGGTGTTGGAAGCCCTCTTTTTTGAAGTTCTACTTTATTCACTAAAAAAGCATCAAACCACACAGATAGTCCTATCCAAGTAGGCTCTGGACTTTCTGTATCATAAAAACGTGGATCAAAATCATTAATATTTTTAGGGGTAAAAGGGGCTAGCATCCCCATATCTTTTAGTTGCAGGGTTTCACTTGTTGCTAGGATATGAACGACATCAGCTTGAGGATTTTCTTTTTCTGTGATTAATCTTGCTCCTAAAACACCAGAAGATTCACGAATGAAATTAAGTGTGATCTCGGGATGATCTTCTTTGAAAAGTTTCTCAAGAGTAGCAACCTCATCTTCATAAAGTGCTGTATAGATAGTAATGGTATCATTAGATTGAGTACATCTTACTAAAAATAAAAACAATAATACAGCGACTAATTTTTTCATTAGATTTCTCCTTTTTGAATTAGTTTAGGATAAATTTCTTTTTCAACTCTTTCTAAATGAATATGGCTATCGATCTCACTCCAAATAAGATCTTCGATAAAGATATATCCCATATTCTTGATTGCATCAATGCAATATTCATAGCCAATATAATGATCATCTGCCTGTTCAAAATATTCCCATAAAGAAGCTGCATATTCAGCTCCAATCTTAGTCACTCCAACCAATTCTCCATAAGGAGGAGGAGGTACTTCTTTAGAAAGTTTACCAAGTTTTTTACCGTCAAGCTGAAAGAAATAATCATCGTCAGTATGTTGGATATCTGATAACATCATGATATTATCTTGAGGATCATCTAAAAGTGCTTTAATCGTTCTTTTTTCATAGATAAGATCACTTTCTAAAAGCAGGAAATTTTTCCCTTGAACTAATTTCTTAGCATAATGTAAAGAAGCCATACTTCCAGTTTTTGCATAGAAAGGATTTTCGATCGTAGAGACATTTTTATTTTTTTGAGCAAGTTCTTCATAAAAATGTTTTAAGTGTCCTACGACAATAACAATATTTTCAACCCCAAATTCTTGCAAAGTATCGATAGAACGTTGTACTAAAGAACGTCCTCCGATAGGATAACATCCTTTTGGTATTTCTGTCGTAATTCCTGCAAAACGACTTCCCAGACCTGCGGCTAAGATAACAGCTGTATTAAGCATAATTGTGACTCCTATTTTTGAAAATAAAAGTTCGGATCAAATAAAATAGATTGTTACAAGTCCAATAAATTAAAAGTGCTGAAGAAGAGTGATAAAGCCATACTAAAAAGATAGTAGAAAGAATCAGTAATTTGATATTATCTTTATGAAAAAGAGGCTTTGGGAAGTGTTCAATCCAAATAGCAAGCAGATTCATAGCAGTCATCACGAATGGTAATATATTCATTCCAAAAAGCAATCCATCAGGCTTAGCAAGATCAGAAATTCCAAAACCTGAGCTTCCTGTAAAAATCTGATTATCATTCAAAACAGCATAAGCTGCTGCAAATAAAGGAATCAACACAAATAACGTCATTGATTCACGAAAGGCAAGTAGTGGATTGTAATGAAATTTCATATAAATTTCTTCAGTTTTATGAAAAAGAGCTTCTCCACTATATTGATTTTTAATTTCATGCATTTCGTAGTTTACTTGTGATTTTAAGGTTTTTTCTTTAGCCTCGATTTTACCTGCCCAAGCAAAGAGTGGTGTTGAAAGAATGGTAAGACAAATAGACAAAATAGGCAAGCTCCAAAAAGGATCAACAAAATTAAGAGAAAATGTTAAAATAGTACGAAAGACTATTTCAAAAGGAAAAATAACAATATAATAAAAAATATTAAACATCTAAACGCCCCAATAATGCTAGATAATGATCGACTAGCTGAGGAATTGTTTTTCCAAAGTTAGGGATCATTTGTTTATGTGCATGAATATTTTGTTTAATTTGATCACGATCAAGATTTGATGCTTTTTCAACAATTTTTTGGTCATTGGTAGAAAGAACTATTCCTCCATCTTGATAAAGAATTCTATTTTCCCAAGGAGCAATTGCTAAAAAATCACCTTCACACGTAGCATATTTTGAAGTATCTCGTTCAAAATCAACAATCACAAATGGCTTTTCTGTTAAAAAAGCATAATCAAATATGATTCCTGAAATTGATGAAACCATCATATCCGCTTTTTTAAGAGATGGCATAAAGTTAATATCCTGATCAAGCGTAAAGTTTGGGTGAGCATGATATTTTTGACAAATTTCTCTAATGAGTTTTGCGTCAGCTTTGAAACTTTGAGGATGAGGACGAAAGATAATCTCATAACCGTTGCTCAGAAATCTATCAAAAAGATCATATTCCATATAATTTAAATAGTTATTTCCACCCCAATTGGTTGCAATGAGAACAGAAGGTTTATCACTTTTGATTGTTTTTGTACGTTCAAATTCGGAGACATAATGATCATAATAAGGTAGTCCAAGGACATGACGTTCATCTTTAAGATAAGAAAAACCATAAATACGTGTTTTTTCAATTTCTTCTAAAGTAACTGTTTGGAAAGAGGCCGATAGACAAATACTATCAAAAGAATCAAAAGAATATTTTTGATACCAATGCAAATCTCCAGGTGCGTGCATATAGTAACTATAATGTTTAACATTTGGTGATCGTTTAAGAGCTAAGCTATTCAAACCAGGAGTTGTTGTAATAAAAAGATCCGCTTTTAAACGGCTTAATTGAAACCATGTTGCAAAATTTGGTTTTACAACATGCATTTTGACATTTGGTAGTGGTTTATTAAGGAGAGGATCGTTTGGATCTAAGGTAATGTACGTAAGAGAAACATGTTTGGATAACGCACAAACAAGAGGAATATTCGTAAAACGATACATCCCTCCTTCTGAAAATACAATAAGCGAAGATCCATTAATATCAGACCAAGAAGTCATCATTATTTATTTCTCTTGTTTTTGAGAGCGTAGAAAATCTTCTTACCATAAAAAGCAAGTCCTGCTAAAATAGCAATAACAAAAGCTACAAGCCCACTTCCTGAATTAGGATCAAGATAAGCATGTGTTGGTAATGTCATACCAAATAAGGTTAAAGAAAGAAAAAATCCAAAAAATCTCATGGAAAACCATCCTATAATTTATTTAATTAATATATTGTTATTCTGTAACTATTTCTTGAACAGGGAGTTCTCCAATTTTGTCAGCAGGATAGTATTTTAACTGATATTCACCAGAAGTAATTCCTTTTATTTCAACATAAGGCCAAAGATTATTAGTGATATATCGATTCATAAATTTTTTAGCTTGTCCTTTTTGTTCAACAGCTCCATTTAAGTCATAAAGAGTAGTCCAATCAATAAGAGGAACATTAAAGATACGTTTAGGAGGATATTGTTTTGTATAGTCAGGCGAGTCTAAATTTGTTATAAAAGTAGATAGTATAACTGACCTTAAATCTCCTAAACTAAGAAAACGATTGTCGATACGCATTGTGGAATTTTTCTCATTAATATCTTTTATTAACATAAAAACAGCTAATTGCATCATATTATGTTCTTGTGATTCAAAATAACGATGAGTACATGTATCTGTATCAATAGCTTTGATATAGTTTTGAAGATGTTCATTATTCAAAAGTCCACATCTTAAGCCATGATCTGCAACAAAAATAATCTTTGTATTATCGTATATATTATTTTTTTGTAATTCTTCAATAATATCTAATGATATTTTAGAGCTATCATGCAATCCTTCCATAATAATATCTCTCATTTGTTCATGGATCGTAGAATCAGTAACTCCCATAGGAAATTTTTTACTAGATAAGGGATGATGTGCCCCAAAAGTATGAATAATATGAACCATGGCCTTAGAAGTATCCCCAAAAATAATTTTTGGTTCATTTAAGAGCTTAAACCATCGTTGTCCTAGTCTATAACGCCATCCTTGATTATCTACCAATAAATATCTCATGAAATAAGGAATTCTTAAGTATAAAGGCACAGAAAATATAGGAGACTGTGTGAAATCATTTTCAGCTATATATTGATAAGAAAAATCTGCATAAGGAGAGAGAGTTTGTGAAAGTTTTTCTAAGATAAGATCTGGAAAAATAAATCCAAATCTTTTTTTAGTATTTGCATGGAGTATTTTCAGTTGTTTTTTTTTATGATTATCTAATGAAGTAGTAATCTGATCTTGAGCAGCATAGTTATATCCACCAAACATTGAAGGAAATGAGACAGCAGTGGCTCCATAACTTAAAGAAGCAACATTATTATAAAAAGTGAAATCATTTTTCCATTTACTGGCTTCGGGAGATAAAAAATTCTTAATATAATCTAGCATAACGAGGTTGGGGACAGTATCCCATAGGAAGACTAAGACATTTTGTTTGTTTGTAGAAAACACAATGGGTGTATTATTCTTTGATAATGCATTTGGATCAACCTTAATTTTCATTGTTAGAGCAGTAGTGAATTCTATCGTATAAAAAACAAACATAGCTAACAATACAACTTGAGTATTTTTGGAAATGATTAAAAATCGAACACCTACGATAGTAGCAGTAATGATGATAATATCTAGCAAATAATACCATTTTGAAAACCCTAAAAGGGGTTTTGTGGAAGTTAAAGAATTATTATCTGTAAAACCACCAAAATCATAAGATAATATGATAGGATATAAAAAGGTTAAGATAAGTATAACCATAATAAAAGCAAATAGCATTTGATAGCTTTTTTGAGAGAAGAGAGATAAAATAATGAGTGCTAGCGAAATAATTGCAAAGAATATGATAGGAATATAGATAAAGATATTATTATTTATAAAATAAGATGAAAGAGTATATTCTTGAGAAAGAATCTTCATAGGCAGAAGCCAAAAAATATAGAGTAAAGCAATAGCTCCTACGCTAGCAATACTAAGAATCTCTTTAAACTTAATCTTATTTAACACAATCAATAACCCTAACAATTAAATATTATATATCAGATCCGTAAAGATCTTGATTTTTAATTTCACAAATAAAAAAATATACAATGAATAATAACCTTAACAGCATCAAGCGATAACATTTTATATTGCATATAATTATTTAAAACACTAAGCATTTTTCATAATTTTTACTATATCACATATAGTATCTATTGTCAAGTAACAAAATGCTTTACAAATAAATGAGATAAAAAAGATAAAGATATATCTATGATATGATCATCTAGATAAAAATAGAGCTTATTAAAATCAATATTCCTGTTCATATCCTAGCAAACAGTACTTTGTTAATAGGTTACACTATATAATAAAGCAACAAACAATTATTAATAAATTTCTAAAAGAAAATACTAATAGAGAAATCAACTGTCACGATATTGTTTTTTATTAATTATCACACAGTATATATCGTTTAGTTAGAGTTCTATTAAGGATATTAATCACTTAACTCTCAACTCAAATTGACTCTCATATCATTTAAAGAAAGAATCCAAAAAATCTTACAAAAACATCTTTAAAATTAGTTTTTATTTTTATTCAATAATTTCGTAAGGTGCTAACTCTCTAATGTTTGAGAGATTGTAAAAGGTAATATTTGTAGTAGCCCTATAAGGATTTTTACTAAATACTTTGATATAAGAAAATTTATTTTCTTCCTCTAACTTTCTTAATGCTTTGGTAGCTTCTATCGAAGGGCTAGTAGAAACCATAGCTTCCAAAGCTCTGGTAGGAATATCAATGTTATTAAATGATCGTAGTGGAGGTAAGACTTTAGAGTAGTCAGGAAGATTTTTTTTACCAAAAGTATTTTCTATGATACCTCTGATATCTCCTAATGATAAAAATCGATCATCTGTTTTTATTACAGGATTTTTCATCTTACTATTTCCAATCATTTTCATCATAAGTACAGGACCTGATCCTTTATTCCCTTCTAATTTAGATAAAAATGGACTTACAATTTTAGTTCTAAGATAGCTATGGGTACCATGATCAGCTGTTATAATAATTTTTGTATTATGATAAATATTTTGATTTTTTAATTGATTGATGAACGAGGATATTTCTATAAAAATATCTCTCGTATTATGATAAAGGATCATTTCAATATCTTCAGCACTTTTTGCGTCAGAGAAACTAAGTTTACCATTAGTGGATGACCAAGGAACATGAGAATATTCACTGTAATAAGTCATTAGCACACCTTTATCCCTAGTTTTATCAGATAAAATCGTAGTTCTTTTAACAGATCCCATTGTTCCAAGCCATAACGTTCTATTTTTAATTTTCCATTGATAATCTGTAGCTAGTAGATGTCTTAAAAAATATGGAATAGTCTTATATAAAGATGCTGTAATAATAGGGATATCTGAAAGATTTATATTTACCAAAGGTCCTGACATATCCTCAAAATAAGCATAAGAAGATAAGTTTTTTGCGAGGTCTTCTTTTGCAAGATCGCTATAAAACATATATGAGATTTGTTTTTCAGAAAACTTTTTTGAAAAAAGAAGATCGTCTACTTGTTTCTCCAAAGAAAAATCATATCCTCCATAAATAGTAGGTAAGGAAGCTAAAGTTAGTCCTTTTAAACAAGTTGTATTTGGATATGATATAAAATCATTGGTCCAATCTGTATATTTTTCTTCTACAGACTTATTTGTCAAAAAATAAGTCATAACATCATAACTAAGTCCATCATAAATAAGTAATAAAACGTTCTCATGTTTATCTGAAATACGAACTGGATTAAATTCTTTTGTAAGATCTGTTGATTGGGTACTATATTTTTTATTTTGTATTCCTTTATATAGTGTACTGATATTTTCTATACTAAAAAACAATAACAAAAGAAGTGATACTTGCGTAACCTTATTAGATGTTATGATTATTCTAACTATTAACACTGTAGAAGTGAGAATAATGAGATCTAAAAGATAATACAAATTTCCAAAACCAAGTAAAGACTTAGTTGGGGTAAGAGATAGATCGTCTACTACACGGCCATAATTATAAGGAAACACATACTGATAGAAGATCGTCATCATTCCTAATACAATAATAACTCCTATAATAACACTATTCCATTTTTTCTTATTCATGTACGAAAGCAAAGCTAGAATAAAAATAATTAATAGACATATTATTATTGAATAGATAATTAACTTATGACTCTTAATAAAAAGAGAATTTATCTTATAAGATTGCAGTAAAATTTGTAAAGGAAGACTCCAAAAAAGATAAAATAAAAAAGAACCAAGAACAAGCGATGGTAAAACAAAATTTTTAGAAATCTCGGTTATTTTTTTAATTGTTGTCTTTGTCATCTTTATCCTTCTTATATTTAGTGTCTTACATAAAAAAGCCTTTAGTTACTCAGTATATATCATGCAAGAATATCTAAATATTTTGATATTTGTTTTCTTAATAAGATATAAAACTCTATGCGTTTGGCAAACAAACGCATAGAGCCTATAACGTTCATATCAAAATTTTGACTTATTCTTTTTATATGTTCACTTAATCTAATATTTATTATTATATAGCAAATAACTAAACTTTGTCAAGGAATCCTTTCTTAATCCTTAGAAATTCACTATTAAGATTTATGATCTGCATTAGTTCAAAAATATATTTTTTATAAAAAAGGATAGAAAGATATGAGTATAAAGCAATATTACAGCTAACAAATAATTTATCTATTAGTATTTATCATATCGCTTACTAATATTTTTAATCATATCAATTTATAGCGAAAAATTTTCATAAAAGCTTGACAAAATAAATATTATTAAGCAAAATACATGTGTCATATAAATACATTAATAAGTAAGATACTTATCATTTAAAATTTATTTTACTAAAACAAGAAATTTATGCATATAATAACCATTAACGTGTTATCTTAATTAAGAGATTGGATAATCAGCTGTATCTTTTTTGTACAACATTGAGGAATAGTTTATGAATATATTAGAATGATTTTTTATGACAACAATAAAGAGATAATAAATATTATATAGAAGAGGTCTTATGCATACATTTACTCCACATTCACGACAAGAATGGCGTGAATGGTTAGAAAAACATGCTCAAAAAGAAACATCTATTTATCTTGTGTATCACAAAAAACACACAGGAATTCCATCCTTGACTTGGCCGGAAGCGGTAAAGGAAGCTCTTTGTTTTGGATGGATTGATAGTACTAAAAAACGGATTGATAATGATACATACAAACAACTATTCACTCCTCGTAATCCTAAAAGTACTTGGTCAAAAATAAATAAAGAATACATTGATGAATTAGAAACACAAGGACTGATGACAGATTATGGTCGAGAAAAAGTTCAGATTGCAAAAAAAAATGGTTCTTGGACAGCTTTAGATGATTGTTACAATATGGTGATTCCAGAAGATCTACAAAATATTCTTTCTCCTGTCTTATTAAAAAATTTTCATTCCTTAAGCGATTCAAAAAAAACAGAGATCCTTCTACAACTACACCATAAAAAACGACCTGATACTAGACAAAAATTTATAACAGATCTCATACACACACATTTTTCGAAATAAAACAAATGTTTGTACAATGTTTTATGGATATACATAAGATAAATACCCCTAATCATATTTTTTTGATAAAAATATCATTTTTTGTTATACTGTTGAGAAATTAATTAAAGAAAAATATTATAGATAAGGAATAAAATATGTTTGTAAAAGTGATGCATAATATTTCATTGTATGCGGTGCCGTTGATACTATTATTAATCCCCTTATATGCGTTTGTAGTCAAAAAAGTCAAAGTATATGAAGTATTTGTTGAAGGAGCTAAAGAAGGGTTTGAGACTGCTGTACGGATTTTACCATTTCTTTTAGGTATGCTTGTATCAATTGGTATATTGAGAGAATCAGGTGTGATTGATTTCTTTGTAAATAGCACACGTCCGTTCCTTGATAAAGTTGGTTTCCCAAGTCAACTAATTCCTATTTTAGCGTTCAATCCTATTTCCGGTGGAGCGGCTAAAGGAGCTTTATTGGATATTTTTAATACTTATGGTCCTGATTCATTCTTAGGAAGAGCAGGTTCAGCAATGTTTGGTTCTACAGAAACCACTCTTTATGTTCTTGCTGTATATTTTGGTTCTGTTGGAATTACAAAGTCACGCCATGCTGTTGCAACAGGATTTATGGCTGATTTTTTGGGGATGGTTTCAGCTGTTATCATCACATCATTGATTTTTGGTAGAGCATAGGAGGACACAGTGATTAATTATATTTGGATGGCATTTTTATTTGCAGGTATTTTATCAGCTATAATTTCAGGAAATACACAAGTCGTAACAGATGCAGCGATCAAATACTCAACATTATCCGTAGATCTTGCATTTGGGTTGATAGGTACTATTGCTTTATGGTCAGGACTCATGCGTATTGCCGAAGAAGCAGGCTTGGTTAAGGCACTTGGTAAATTATTAAAACCCGTATTAGTCAAATTATTTCCTGATGTGCCAGAAGATCATCCAGCAATGGGAAGTATTACGGCAAATATTGCTGCGAATATGTTTGGGCTTGGTAATGCGGCAACTCCTTTGGGAATAAAAGCAATGAAAGATCTCCAAACACTAACGGATGATAAGAAAACAGCAACCAATGCTATGGTAATGTTTTTAGCAATTAATACATCATCAGTAACCTTAATTTCTTCAAGTATTATTGCGATGCGTGTTGCATCAAATTCAAAAAATCCTACAGAAACAATAGGAATTACATTACTTGCTACGATTATTTCTACAACTGTTGCTATCATTACATGTAAGCTATTTGAACGAATGAAGATATTTAATAAATAACAATAGTATTTCATTCTTTTATATATCTACGATCAAGGAGATGTCGCTATGCTTATTGGCAAAAAAATATCAAAAGGATCATGTATTGGTATTGTGGCTTTGTCTTCTTCACAACTTGATTTGGAGATGATCTCACAAGGATCCAAGTATTTAGAAAAACTTGGCTATAAAGTGATTCTACCTCCTCAAATTTATCAAAACACACATTTTTTTCCAGGAACACCAAAAGAACGAGCATCAGCATTAAATGATTTATTTTTGAATCCTGATGTAGATATGATTATGGCACTTCGAGGAGGATTTGGAGGAATTCAAATACTTCCATATATTGATTATGATTTAATCAAAAAAAATCCAAAAGTCTTTGTTGGATACAGTGATCTTACATCAGTTCAAAACGTATTGTTTCAAAAAACAAATCTTGTTTCTTTTCATGGTCCTATGCTGACATCAAATTTTGCACAACAACATCATACCAAATCTACTGATGAGTCCTTATTTTCGCTCTTAAGTGGTATGCGAATAAAATTAGCTACTGATATTCACATTCTTTCTAATCCTCAATCTACACAAAAAATTCAAGGCACGCTTTTAGGGGGTAATCTTATTACATTTATGACACTAATGGGTACAGGATACCAACCTAATTTACAAGGAAGTATTTTATTTTTTGAAGATATTGACGAGAAAACTTATTCTATTGATAGGGCGTTGACGCAATTACTACTCACCCCACAAATATCAGAAGTAAAAGCTTTTGTTTTTGGTGATTTTAACCATTGTTTGAGACGTAATACTTACGAATTAGAATTATTTGAACTCATCAAGGAAAGGCTTGAACCTCTTGGTATTCCGATCATCACTGACATACCTTCAGGTCATTGTTCACCTATGATGACGTTTCCTATTGGAGCCAAAATCGAAATCGATCTTGAAGCTCATCACATAAGAGTACTAAACGAGGTGGTACACTAAATGTTGAATGAACCATTAAAACAACTACATCCATGGTTGGTTGCTATACGAAGAGATTTTCATCAATATCCTGAATTAGGATTTGAAGAACATCGCACATCACAAAAAATACAAGAATATCTTTCAGACATGGGCTTGATTGCCCGTAGTATTGCTAAAACAGGTGTTATTGCTGATATTCCTGGGATTGATTCTTCGATTACCATCGCATTAAGAGCTGATATTGATGCGTTACCTATTCAAGATCAAAAAAAATGTGATTATGCTTCTAAAATTGATGGAAAAATGCATGCTTGTGGACATGACGCACACACGACTATTCTTTTAGGAATAGCTCATATATTGTCAAAAAATATACCACCTTGTAATATAAGATTATTGTTTCAGCCTGCTGAAGAAACAGATGGAGGTGCTGTTCCTATTATTAATGAAGGTGGTCTAGAAAATGTACACGGGATTTTAGGACTTCATGTTGATTCGGAACTTGAGAAAGGACAAATAGCTATTAAATACGGTGCGATGAATGCATCTTCAGATATGATTACCATTGAGTTTTTTGGAAGAAAAGGACATGGAGCTTATCCTTCAGAAGGAATTGATGCTGTTGTGATGGCATCTAGTGCTATTCTAAACCTTCAAACAATTATTTCACGAAATATCGACGCACGAGAATCTGCTGTGTTATCACTTGGTATGATCAAAGGTGGAAATGCTCGTAATGTTATTGCAGATTATGTTGTTATTGAAGGAACGATCAGAACACTTGACCCAACAATACGTGAATACATCAACAAACGTGTTGAAGAAATCATCAAGTCTACTGCAAAAATGTATGGGGGTTCAGCAAAGTACACTCGAAATTATGGTTATACGTCATTGATTAACCATGATCAAGTGGTCGATATTATAGCTGAAACTGGTAAAGAAGTATTAGGTGCTAATAACGTTATTATAAAATCAAAAGCAAACATGGGTGTCGAAGATTTTGCTTACTATTTAGAAAAATGTCAGGGTGCTTTTTTTTATCTTGGAACAGCAAATACTGAAAAAAATATTGTTGTTGGTGGGCATCAGGATCATTTTGATATTGATGAAGATGCCTTGATATTAGGAGTAGAACTTCAACTCTCTAATATTAATAAATTTTATCATATGCTAAAACAAAAATAACATATACAAATAATGAAGATAAATAGAAGGTCATTTGGATTTATCCTGAAGCAATACAAAATCAACATACTTATACATTAAAAAAAAGATCCTCTCAGCCTTTTTATCGGCTGAAAGGATCTCCCCAATCACATAAAACAAGGACTCATCCCTGTTTTATAATATTAATTAACTATCTCACAATATTAAGTAACTGTATTATATCTATATACTATTTTTTATCATTGACCAAACAATCCTCTACAATCCATAATGTATGACTTTTTTATTTTAAAGAAGTAACAAAAAAAAACTCATAAATAACAGAATTTTCAAAAACAAATAGTTTATTGAATATTTTGTCTGATATGAGTTATACGTTTTTATATGTGTAAGATAGTTGTTAATTTTTTAATTCTAATTTAACCAATAGTAAAAACAATGCCCATAGCAGTTGTATTGGTTAAATTCTTATAATCATTGTTTTCATGCATGTTAACTTTATACTATACGATCTGAAGAATATACATACTGCCATGGGGCAATTAATATAAACATATTACGTATAGTATTATACAATGAATATAAAATCTAACGATGAAATCACAGAGATCTTATTAAGAATTTAACCGTTATTATTATAGCATATATTAGTAAGATTGTCAAATTTTTCATCTTAATAGAGATTAAAAATATTAAGATCAATCATATAATATTTAGTATTCTTATATTATGCTTTTGCTTCTTCTCTTACAATATCATCAAGCATCTTGAGAGCGGTGATTTTATCTCCTTTAAAAACACTACTCTGATAAAATCTTTTGTAATCATCTAATTCAAGAGCTCGAAAATATGGAGTATAGTTATTTGTATGATCTTTGTATCCATTAAATACACAAACTTTATCAAAAACGGTATACAAAAATTGTTTTTGGCGATCAAGATTAATCTGCTTAATTTTATTGGAAATAAAATTATAAAAGCTTTGCTCTACTATTTTTGATCGTGCTGCTTCAGCTATAAAAGCAATAAGAACACATTTGGCAACAAGTTCTTGATTATAATTAATAGGTCCACAAAAATATTGTAACAGATCTCCACTACAATTAGATAATATTGAAGGATAGTTGTAGCTTAACAGAGGGGTATCATAACCATCAAAAGATACTCCAACAATCTTGAAGTTTAAAGATTCCATCATAATTATTTTTTCTATATTTTGATCAAACTTGTTATCTTGAAGGATAGATCTGACAAAGACCAAATATTGTTTTTCATTTCTGATATCATATTGTCTTAGTAATTGCATCGCTTGTTTATAGTTTGAAATCGTTTTATTAGGATTTGAAAACACTAATTCTACTATAGGGGGATTATGATGAGTATTTTGTAATTCCATGTTATTTTTCAAACCCACATCCTTTTTTTCCCTTATTTCTAAAGAAATCTTTCCTATAAGGGGTACTGCTTCTATATTTGTATTGTAAACTACTTTAGCATAAGTAGGTCTGTCGTATAGTGGTCGGACGACATCACTTTTAATACTCCATGCAGAATGCAACGTCCAAGATAAGCGACATTGTATTTCAATAACAAAAGGATTTATTAACTTATCATGAGGATCAGGAATACGTTTAAATAACATCGCACCTTGTTCCCAAGCAGAAGAAAAAGACAAAGGATAAGGACGATAAAACGTATGCCCTGTGAACAATATATCGTTAGGTTGGTGATCTTTTGCATTAAATTCTATAGTAACAGAGTCATATTCACCATCGAGATAATGAAATAATGTAGGATCTATCGGATCTACTTCTGCAAATCCTGTCTCAACATTAAATATAAATACAGGTAATTTAATGAGATTCATATAAGTGGCATATATTTTTTCCCATTCGGGAATATACTGTTTTTCAAATTGAATATAATCGTCTGCAAAATTAATATCTTGAATAGCATCAAGCTTCTCAAGCAAATGATCTATCTGATATACAATATTTTTTATTTTGTCAATAGGTAGATTTTTATACTGATATAAATTTCCCCAAAAATCTTTAGCGAAAGGATCTTCTAATGTTAGTTCAATTCTTTTTTTCAAACTAATCATATTCGATCGAAACATAAAATTTCTATCCCATATTTCTTGAGTTACATTAGGACCACTTAATAATTCTTGTACTATTTTTGCAATCTCTAGATCTCTGATTTGAGAAATATATGTTGCAATTTGAGATAGTGTAATCCAAGGTTTGATAAAAATTTTCATAATCTTTGCCGAATCTTCTGTAGTATATTTATCAAAATTATTGAATACCTCATCAAGCTCGTTGATGGTTTGAGTATTATGATCTATACCCATAGAAGCAGATCGAAATATTGTAGATGATTCTGATAATTTTTCTGTTGATTGAGAAAGTAGTTGATTTGTTGCGAAAAAATCCATGGTACCACTAGAAAGAGATGCTGAGATATCTGCAGATAATTTTTGTTTTTCTTTAATACTGGATGTGTTGATTTGCCAAGACGCTAGCAGTTCACTGTAAACTTGATAAGAAGAGATATAATAATACCCAAAAGTCGATAAAAATGTTTTTATATTTTGAATATAAGTATTCTTATCTTTATTTTCATCAGTCGTAGGATCAAGAAGCTTGCTGATATGATCTTCGAGTTCTTGTTTATTGAAATCGAAACGATATTCACCAATCACCTTTCGTGCATATTTAAAAACAGAAACTGATGTTTTTGTTACTTCTAAATCATCAATAAAATCAAATGTCGTTTGTCCCGACACATTTTTATATCGACCTGAAATTTTTGTAATATTTGAAATAAGATGGCTTTTTTCTTCTTCAGAGCTAATCACATATGTAAATGTTTCTTGAATAGGCACTTTATCAAAAATCTTTGGAACATGATCTTTAAAAACAGTAGCTCCTTGAAAAAAAGGTCCATTTAAAAAGATACCTGTCGCTTCAAGAACATTCTCAGATAAGTCAGAAACTCCAATAAATAAAGGTGACAATCCTGTATTATTGTGAGAATATTGTTTTTTTGTTATTAATTTTCTATTAAGGATTTCCATAAAAACCTCATCTATATTGAATGTACTCACTAAATATATCATATGTCTATTGATTAATTCAATATGTTTGCCAATAAATCATTATCATCATTATTTTTTTATAAGATATTGAATTTATATAGAGATACTGAGAATATAAATGATGTATCCTATAAATTATCTATATAAAAAAGTACCATCCTTAATTGTTTGGTACTTTTTTATATAGATAATTGAGAATATATGAGAAGTTTTTTAGATATGATATATTCACAATGATAAAATGATCGTGAATATATCATACTATTGGTTGCTAAAAGATTACGTGATTTTAATAAATTATGATAATAGATTCAAATATTGAGAGAGTGAAATAATAATAGCACCAACAGCAAGCATGACGAAAAACATTTTAAAAATAAATGTTAGATAAATATGATATGGTATATTAAATAATTCTAAAGTACCCATTGTTGTTGCACCTGGATACAATCCGGACATAAAATTAATTCCTAACGTGAAGGATGATATCAGCATAATTTGTCCACCAGCTCCTCCCATCGGAGAATGATAAAATAATGCAAAAGCCACAGCTCCTAGGATAGGCATTGTAATGCTAGCCACACCACTTGTTGATTGAAGAAAAAATCCAATGACTACATAAGCAAAAATTGCTGAGGCTGAAAATGCCCAAGCCGGTATTCCTTGCAGTGCATTTTGAATTAAATAAACAAAAGTTACTGATATTCCTGAACTTCTTGAACCCATAAGAATAGATATTCCATTAGCAATCGCCAACACCAATACCACACCTAAAAGATCTTTTGCACCTGATAAAAATTCTTTAATAAATTGGTCCTCAGGAATTTTATTGATTATTCCAAGTAACAATGCCCCTATAAAAAATAAAATAGCAAATTCTTGAAAATACCAATCTCCAAAAGGAGTAATATGTCCTATACCTAAAAAATTTCCTAAAAATGGAATAGCAGATAAGATTTTTAAAGGAGTATTAACAATATCCTGCAAGGTTTTTCCATCAGAAAACTCAACAGAATACCAAGGAATATAACCAAGTAATAAAGAAACAATAATACCTATCAACAACATAATAGACCAAAATCGTTCTTTTGTTAATTCGGGGAGATTATTTGCGTCATGATGTGAGATATTAGGATCGATACCAAATACTACTGATTTTTCTTTGTTTTTTTTGACGCTGTTAGCATATTTGATTGTAAAAAATAAGGCTATGCTGTAGAGAACAATAAACAAAATTAATCGTAGCAAAATCCCACTTCCCAAAGAAAGTTCATTATTTCCAATAGCACTAATTGCAGCACCTGTTGAAAAGGGATTAACGACACTTGCCATATTACCAGCTGTTGCACCGGCCATTAACACAGCAATACCTGTCATTGCATCGTAACCTGCTATAATAAAAAGAGGCACAATAACTATTGCAAATGCAGGTATTTCTTCCCAAAATCCAAATACACTCCCAAATACAGCAAAGGCAAACATCAAAATAGCAATTAGTGCTGAACCTGTGTATTTTTTTAACAACAGCCCTATTCCTGCCTCCATAGCACCTACAAAATTAAGTAATCCTAAAAAAGCACCTGCCATAAGAATAGCAATAGCAACAGAGCTTGTCTTCTCAAATCCCTTAACAGGAGCTGCAATAATATCCCAAATTCCTGCAGGTTGTATTCCTGCAGGTGTAATGATTTCTCCTGAACTATTGAGGATTGCATCATAGACAACTGATTTGACACCGTCATTCATGACAACAATAGACGGTGGAACAATCCATGTCAAAATTGCAGTAATAATGAGAAAGACAAAAGCAATACTAAAAGCACTGAGCATTTTTTTTTCTTTTTTCATAATTGTTCCTTTCGATTTACTCATTATTAAATTTTTCAAAAGCATGGGCATATATTTTCATTGCTATTAACATATCCTCTAATGAAATACATTCATTTGGCTGGTGTTCTGTTTTCGGAGTATTAGGAAGAACAGCACCAAAAGCCACACAATTATCAATGGCTCGTGCGTATGTTGCACCACCACTAGCAATAGGTTGTGATTCCATATCACCTGTAACTTCTTGATAGGCACTCATCAAGGTCTTTACAAGATAAGAATCCAAAGGCATATAAATAGACTTCAAATAATCGTATTGCTTATACTCAAAACCATATTTTAGAGCAGCAATAGATAATTTTTCTTCAATTAGTTCTTTAGAACAAGTCACAGGAATACGAACATCGACATATAAAATTTCTTCATCTTCTGTAAACTCGATTTTTCCTAAATTAAATTTTAAAGCTCCGGAATGCTCGTCTTTAATCTCTCCAAAAATAGGTTCCGCAAATGAATATCCCATAAGATTTTCACAAACAAACCGTCCTGATTGAGTAGATATTCCGGCATCTTCAAGAGCATGCAAATATCGATTAATAGCATTTATTCCTGTTTCTGCCACTTGAGCATGGACACTTTTACCAATTATTTCTATCTGTTCACCTAAATCATTAAAATCATAATTGAGTTTTTTTAGGGAATTGATGACTTTTAAATCTTTAGGAACGGTAATTGATGAAGGAACAGAATTAAAAGCATCACCACCTTTGAATTTCAAACCTGTTTTATTTTTTGTAGAGAGTTGCCATTGTAGCAATCCTTTTTCTGCATAAACTAATGGAAATGTTGAGTCCGGAGTAAAAGCAAGAGAAGGTATTTCTTCTTTAGCCATGTATTTAGGCATATCACGCCAAAGATTTTCTTCGTCAGTTCCAAAAATAAATCGCACACGATAATTAAGCTGAAATCCTGATGCAACAAGACATTTTAAAGCATAGATAGACGCAAGCAGAGGTCCCTTATCATCTTGTGATCCTCTTCCATAATACTTACCTTCTTTAATGATAGGAGAAAAAGGTGGATGATCCCATTTCATTAAATCTCCAGGAGGAACCACATCGAGATGTCCTAACACTCCTATTAAGGTAGTTCCTTGACCCAACTCAGCGTATCCGTAATATCCCTTTGGATCAATATAAGTACGAAATCCCCACTCCTTACAAATAAAAATCATCTCTTCTAATGCTTTTTGAATATTATCTCCAAAAGGATACTGCGTTTTGTCAGCCAAAAAACTTGGAATCGAGACTAAACGATCCAATTGATCAATAAAATTTGGGAAATTTGATGTTAATATATCATGAAACATGTTATGTGTGGTTTCTTTCGGCATTATTTTTTCCTATTATGTTTATTTTTGTATCAGATTTGATTGATATTTAGATTACAAAACTTCCTCAATACTATGCAACATCTTTTTAGATACTTGATCGTAGTATGTATTCCTTATATCTACAAGGATATGAGCAAAAATATGCTATTATATAAAAAAGTCCAACTCAAATGCTGGACTTTTATTTATCGGACAATAGCGATAGATAAGAAATGATAATCATATCCTTATCTTAAAAAGGTGGTCAGCAATTTTTGAGCAATTTTTTGAGTTCCACCGGATGATCCCATACGTTTTAATCCTTCGACACCTAATTTAGCACGAAATTGATCATTTGTTAACATCCGATTAAGTGTATTTACAACACCCATAGGGAATTTTTTTTCATAAACAAAAGCATCACCAAGCAGTTTTTCGTATTCTTCCATTCGTACTTTAGAACTTTGAGGACCTGTCCCAACAAAACTAAGAATCGGTTTTCCTAATCCTGCAATTTGGTCGCCTACGGTACCAGCCAAACTGATTCCCATAATGCACCCTAATGCTACTTTATCAAAATCAACACCTGGATAAACATATACCTTATTAAAACCATTAATCCAACAATAATCACCTTCTTTAATCCATTTTCTTTTACGAAATATATGTTCGATTTTTGTGTCATTTAAGACAGCTGCTTGAACAAATGCCCAGTGAATAGGAAGGGTAATATGTTCAACAACGGTAAGAATTTTATCCAAATTTCCATAACTTTCTTGACGACTACCTGGTAATAACGCAACAATAGGATGTTCTGCAATCAATGGTGTTACCGTTGAATCCAATAAATCTTGCATTAAATTTCCAAGATACTCTGCATTAATCTCGGCATCACGAAAATCTTGAGCTGTTATCTCATCCCGAGGAAAACAAATATCCACATATTTTTTTATATATTTTTTTTCAATTTTAAAATGGGGTTGAATATAATTACTCTTAGCAGTAGGAATAAAAACACATTTGACATTTTTCTTTTTAAGAGCAGGGATAACTGTTGTTAATAAAAGAAAATCTCCTACGACAATCACCATATCCAAACCATATGTTGTCCAACTTTTGACGAATCGTGCTAAACGAAAGGGACCTTTGAAGATGCCCGCAAACAAATCACTAAAAAATCCACCCCAAGAACGAGTAGGAAACCCACCGGAAGGACTTATTCCACCTGAATAAAAAGTCGCAATCTGTTTATCTTGATACCAACGACCAGAACTAACAAGCGATCCTCCAACAAAAAAATAATCAGTAGCTTGATCGCCCATTTGAAGACGAAGCTCCTCTACAAGAGTAGATGCCATCATTTCTTCAGCATACCCATTGGCTATGACACATATTATTTTTTTATTCATTTAAGAAAACCCCTTTTGGTGGTGTTTGATTATTTGGTTTCAAAATCACAAACTAAGAAAAAGAAGAGCAACAAAATTACTAAGTATAATTATTGTAAAATAAAGAATAAAAAAAGTCAATATTTCATTATTCTTTTATAATAAAGAAATATTTACTGAACCAATAGAATGCTCAATCAACACAAAAATATAGTCTGTTAATCCAGCATCGATGATTGATTTACCAAATAAAAATATTGTACTGATATTTAAGATTTGATATTTTGTGAATAAATCTATTAATATTGACAATATCATAATCTAATGCTAAAATAATAACATAAATGGACTTCATAGCTACATATTATATAATAAAAAGGAGAATCTTATGACAAAAAACAAACAATACACCGAAACAGCTCTATTAATTGCAAAAAAAATAGCTCCAACTTTTAAAGAGGGATTTTATCAAATAAACCAAATTGATTGGAAAAGTGCAGGAGATCCTGTTACAGAATATGATAAGAAAATTGAACAAATGACTCGTGATCTTCTTTCTGAATACTATCCTGACCATGTTGTTTTAGGAGAAGAAAATGGACTTCAAAACAATACAGAATCTGATTTTAAATGGATCGTTGATCCTATTGATGGAACGGTTAATTATACAAGAAGTATTCCTTTTGTCGCATATAGTTTGGCATTATCATATCGTAATGAAATTATTGCAGCTGTCGTGGCTAATCCTATTTTGGACGAATATTTCTATGCAACTAAAGGAGAAGGTGCTTATTTGAATAATACGAAATTGACCGTAAGTAATAACGATGTCTTCAAACAATGCTATATTTCATACGGATCATACAATTCAAAATATTCCGTACCGATTCACACATTGATTAACGCATTTCAATCAGTACGAAGTCCTGGATCTGCTGCATTAGCACTAGCTTATATTGCTGCAGGTCGGATGGATGGGCTAGTTTATTTTAGACTTGCTCCATGGGATATGGCAGCGGGTATTCTTTTGGTGCAAGAAGCACAAGGTTGGGTAAGTAATATCAATAATCATGTCTTTGATTTGGAAAAATCATCTATTATTGCCGGTTCATCTTTAATACACCAGAAAATAAGTGAACAATTTATTGATTTTGCAGAATTTTCATAATATTTTCTTAGAACCACGTAAAAGAAAATGGCACATACAAATGGTCTATTATTGACGGCCAATAACGGCTCTTGTCAATCTTATTATTAATGAAAGCATTATCACGCTCTCACGAACATGACAAATTATTTCGGTGTATTTTTATCTTTGATCCTGAAACCGGTAAATCTAACAAAGAATCATTACGTATAGAATCCTATGGTATTCGAAAATGATAAAAAAATGTTAGAGCATATCCTCAATGATGATCATAAATTAGAAACAAATTATGATTTTTTTCAAAAGAAAATGTCCGTGAAGTTATTAGTGATATCAAAAAAATCATAGCAATTGATCAATTTAAAGAAGAAAAGATCAATAAATTAAAAAACATGGTTTTGGGTATTTATCCTGTAGATACATTAATTTTGTATC
>JBOFGS010000020.1:0-2809 GCA_051649245.1 Brevinema sp. | reverse complement strand
TGAATGGAGACCCTGCTAAGGCATATATTTTTAGGGATCAGCTGGGGAAATTGGCAACGAAAACGATTGGGGATATTTATCAAAAAAGCTCTCTCAATAATGACGATCAACGAAATCTTGAACAAGGATTTTATGTTCTCAAGCAAAGTGATATCGATTTTGTGAAAGGTAGTGGATCAAACGGCACGTTTGCATTTTGGGAGAGGATTTTACCAGATTATACAGAGCGAAGCAACACCCTCCAAGCTCGAACCAAAGTAGGTTACACCAACGATATTTCAAGCTTACGAGCTGGGAAGAAGATCTTCATCGCCGATAAAAAAGCTATGAAAAAAATTGAATCTACTCATGGAGATTCTTTGAAAAAGTTGGTTGAATTGGCTAAGATTTGTCAAATTTCTTTGCCTAGTGATTTTGCTAAAAAAGTCTCTTCTACAATTCTTCAGGAAACTCATAATAAAAATAATGTTAACGAGTTATTGAAAGATCTTAGCTGGGAGACAATCAAAGAATTTGAAAAATTGCCTAAAGAGGATTTAAAAGAAATTATAAAAATGATTGATGAGGTGGTAGGATTGTGTCAAAAATAGATATCTGTTGTAAGAAAATATCGGAAGAAATCAAAAAAGCAGTAAGCAAAGCAGACCATCTTTATATTCACAAAAAGTTTAGCAATTTACCTTCTTTAGGATGGTATAAATTAACAGAAGAAGATCTTAATAGAATATCTACCTCTAAACGTGGATCTAAAATATTCTTCGACCGACTTAATCAACAATTATCATCTTCTGAACTACAAATCTTAACTACTGCTCGTAAGGCCGTCAGTATTAATATACAGGATTTAGAAAAATCAGAAATTAATTCAAAAGAAGTATTTATCATAACTAAAGAACCTGAAGATAGTTTGATTTATACAAAGAAAACTGGTGTTATTTTGGATAAATCTAAGATGAATGAAAAATTTTGGAATCAAATAAAAATTAGTCTAACGGAGATTTGTTATAAAATATATTATAAAAAGAAAGTTTGGAAGCCAGTACTTATTTCTGCAGGATTTCGTGATCAAATGATGCAAGCAAGAGATATGCTATACCTTCTGAGGGTTGGAATAAATAAGTTAGCAGAAACTTACCCAACATATCGTGAAGATCTATTCTTTATTTCTTATTTATATTATACTCGAGATGATCCTTTTAATCAAAAACAAGTACTATATAAAATGACAAAAAATAGTCTTTTTTTTCTTAGTTATATCTCAACAATAAAAACAAATTTTTATAAAAATGATATAACTATTGTACTATTAATTTATGAATGGTTAGGAATCTCTGGTTTAAAATCACCTCATATGTTTGGAAATGCTATCGATATTAGTCAACATAATCCTGATTATATTATTAAAGAAATTGATGAGCAATTCAATAATCATTCAAAATATGGTGCTACATTTAGACATATAGGAACAAAAAAAGTAATAGAGAAAAAATCATAAAGGAGCATCACAAATCTCGCTATTTTCGAAATAAATCTCTGGATCGCGTTGATCTAAGTTGAAGGAATATTCTAAATACTCGCTGTAATTATTTAAGCTAAAGTTAGCTATTTCATTAGTATATCCTAATGCAATTAACAGATGAGATAAATAAGGATTTTTACGAAGGTAGTAATAGTGAATTTTTGGATCCCTAACCATTCCAAGGAAATTTTGATTTGGCTTAGTATAATATGTAGTACGATTAGGATCTAAGCCTTTAGAGACAAAATAAATTAACCATTCTGAAGGATAATATGAGGCATTGTCCCAACGAAAAATATGATCAAAAAAAGGTTCCTTACCAACTTTTTCAACGATAAAATTGATATAAGCAAGGAAAAATTCCTTATTTTCTATCATAAAATCTCTATCATCTTGAGATACCCATTTTATTCTATTTATAATTTGATCAATAAGATATTTTTCACCTTTTTGAAAATAGGAAAGTCTATAATCAGTATAGTTATGCTTATCATGAGTATCAGATAATTCAATCCAATAAAAATAAAGAGTGTACATATACTCAATAAGACTCTTATACTCAATATTTCGTTCAAATTGGTTGTTTATATAATCGAGATAATATGCATCGATAGTTTTAGGAGGCATATATTTTGCATAGTCTTCTGGAATATTTTCAAAATCCCAATTTTTTATCAATTCAGGAATATCTTTGGATGTGATACTTTTTAAATGTTGTAATTTCTTGGTGAATTCATCATATCCTTTCCATGCTGTATATGTTGAAATATCCTGTTGAAAAGGTATAGAATTTGTATTAATCAAATGGATCCTATGCCACAGTGGTTGAATACTCTCATAATCACCAAGATTTGTAAAACTATTATATTCTTCTGCCGTAAAAACCTCTTCAGCACTGTTAACCGTACCGTTATATGGTTTGATATCAAGCCAAGGTTTTGGAAGATTAGGGTCTACTTGAAAGTTGTTTGGAGAAAGGAAATTAAAAGAATTTGTATCTAATGTAACTTCATCTTTATTAAAAGTTACTTCAATTTTTTCTTTTGCTTTTTTATCAGCACACGCTCCGAAAAGCAAGATGATTAGTAATAAAATTCTCATAATATTGTACCTCAAACACACGATGTGTGAAGTACTCTCACGGACACGATGTCCATCAGTGAGAGTACTATATCTATAGAATAGCCTCATAAGTATATAATACTATGGGGCTATTTTTTTGTCAAGATAGCCCCATAAGATGCTATAATAAATTTTACAAAAATCATAAAAAAACACTTCCTGTATTAA
>JBOFGS010000019.1:0-538000 GCA_051649245.1 Brevinema sp. | reverse complement strand
TTGTTATGTCTCTCTTTACAATCACTCTAAGCAATGACATTCTCTAAATTAATGTGAACTGTCTCACATCGAGAAGTTATTATAACATATAATTTTATATTTTGTCAATACTTTTTTGTAAATTAATTGAAAATTATTTTTATCATAATTTAATTTACGAAAATCAGTTTAAAGTTTACTTAATCACTAATTTCCCTTTCTTTTGAAATTTTTTCATCACCGCATCAAAACCATATCTATCAATAGTTTTTAAAACTTTAGCACAAACTCTTAGTGTTACTTTTTCTCCAATTTCAGAAATAAAAGTTTTTTTCTGTAAATTTGGAACCCATTTAGTACGAGTTTTTCTATGTGAGTGAGAAATATTATTTCCAAACATCGGCTTTTTGCCAGATAATTCACATTTTCTTGACATTTCGTTTCCTCATCTATAAAATATAGTGATAATATTATATATGATTAGATTGTAAAAATCAAGATTTTTTAACAAAATAATTAATTATTTTTTGATTTATAAATAATCGATTCTATCTTCTAATCCAAATTTAATAGCCCACTCACTAGAAAGACCAAAAGAAAATCCTTCGTAATAAAGAATTCTTTCACGAAACCATTTTTTTTGATCTTCTTGCTGACTCATGCGTTTATTGTATAATTCAACAGGAGAAAGAGCTGTATTTGTTGATATAAGACTTGCAATACCAAGATCTAAATCATAAATTTTACTAACATCCTGTATTCTAGACGTAACAATATTTATCGGTGTTTTATTCTCAAGAATAAGTTGTTTTTTTAATTTTTGATAATTTATTAATTCTTGATTAATTAAATTGTTATACATTAATTTGAACTCATTATATTCTTCTTCAATATTTTGACCTTTATTATGAAGATTGTTTGATAATATGATCGATTTATTCGAAAATTTCTCCATTTTTACAACCAAATGAGATTTATCCATTAATTTTGTACGCATATCTGAAGAACTACGATCCACATATCCTGGATAATTGCTTACTATTGTATCAAAAAAAACTTGATCACGATATAATCGAATTAATTTCTTTTTGGTAGCATTTTTAGCAAAAGCACTCTTTTTCCATTCTACAAAAAAATCTTTCAATACATCACTAGGATTAGGCTGAGTTTGAAATGCTTTTGTCCGCCAAAACATCATATTTTTAAAAAACAATTGATTTGTTTTAATAATTTGTTTTGTCTCGATATTAAATTTTTTTCTTTCTGCTTTAATAACATGAGGTAAAGAATAGTAATCACGACGTTTTTTACGATATAAAGCTGGATCTGTCTCTGTTTCAAAAGGAAGAAGAACATTTGTAAAAGTATTTTCATTAGTACACAACATAGGCTGTTCATCAATAGCTTCTTTTAATTGTGAAAATAAAACCAACATCTTATCACCTTCATTAGATGGAGGTCTTTTCTTTAATAATAATGAACGTGCAGAGATAGGAATAGATTTTGACATACCTTTTAATCGAGCAAGCAAAAATCCGTCTTCAAAATCATCATTATTCTCTACTAACAAAGAAGAATTATAATGATTCAGAATCCTTTTTTCTAATTTTACTTTTTGATATTTAACGCTATAAGGTTTAAAAAGATGTTTCCCATCTTTTTCAAATAATTCGACATTAATAGATTTCTTTTTTTGATCCAAATACTTAATAGCTTTTAGAATAAATTTTTGACGTTTATTTAACATAGGTATCTTATCATTAGGGATGGTAATATTTGGTTCTGACAAAGAACCAACCATCGGTGTATTAATAATTTTATAAGAAGGTGTGATATAAAATTCGCGAGAAACAGAAGGTTGCCAAATCTTGCTTTTGATTTTTTGTTCAAAAACAAATTTTTGACCTTTAAACCAAAAAGAAAGAGGAATTCCAGAACCACCAATTAATTTTCGATTCCTATCAAATGCATAAATAAGAATTTCCACTTCTTGCTGATTGATCTGAAAAACATCAAAGGTTTCTTCAAGCCAATTAGGAATAATATTAATCATAGCCACTAAAAAAATATCTGTATCAGGCATTTTTGCAGTAATTTCATTTAATTGGTCTCGGAGGATTCCCAAATTTATTTTTCTTTGAGAACCTTCAGATGGTCTTCCAAAATAAGGATACTCTTGTGCTCCAACACCATAAATATGATAATTTCTTGTATAAGAAATGACACTTTTAATATCTGCAAATTGTAGTCTAGGCAGGGATTGAGAGGTAATATTTTGAAGATAAGGAGTATAGATATCTGTTTCTAAAATTTTCTTAACTAGTGCTGGATCATTAAACTGTAAGTCAGGATTATAAGATTGAAGATTATCAAGTAATGAAGTAATTGGAAAAGAATCGCCAATTTTCTGTAATGTATTGAAGTATTGAGGATTCTCAAGCCATGTATTTATATTAATTCCTACAAGTGATACCTTGTATGGTGTTTGTTTAGCAGCAATACGATTTTTCCAAATCGCAACATCCATAGAAATGTTTTTTGAGGCAGTATAACGAGAAAATGTGGTTTGAGGACGTACATTTTCACTAAGAGGTTTGAATGAAATCAATTCTTCTGGAGCAACATTTTTTGCCGATCGCAAAGATTGAACACTATTTTTGGTAACATCTGTAGAAAGTTCTTCAACAGCAAAAAGATTTGTAACCAAGATAAATATTCCTATTTGGATTAATTTAAAAAAAGTCTTCTTGAAAAACATAACGTCTCCTACAATGTTATCATAGATTTTTTGATAATCTTTAAAATAAGATACATCAATCAGAGTATTCTATTATATAAAATATTTAAAAATAAATCAAGAGACAACAAATCATTAACTTAAGAACCTGACTTAAGATATCTGAATAAAAATTTATTTTTAAAATTGTTAAAAGAATGATTCAAAATTGCTTGTCGTGCATTTTTGGTCAGTTCAATCAAAAATTGAAGATTATGAATAGAAACTAAGCGTCCACCCAAAACCTCATCAGCTCTTAAGAGATGTCGAATATAAGCCTTATCATAATTAAGACATGCATAACAATGACATTCTTTATCTATCGGTTGTGTATCAAACTCATACTGTTTTGTTTTGAGATTAATACGTCCGTCTCGTGTAAATGCAGATCCATGTCTTGCTACTCTGGTAGGGAAAACACAATCAAACATATCTACTCCTCGATCAATACCCTCCAAAATATCTTCAGGGATACCCACCCCCATTAAATAACGAGGCTTTTGTTCAGGCATTTGATCACTTAGCACATCAAGCATTCCATACATTTCTTCTTTCGTTTCTCCTACAGACAATCCACCGATCGAATATCCCGGAAAATCCAAATCTGCCAATTGGCGAGCACTTTGTTTTCTGAGTTCTGGAAAAACACCGCCTTGCACAATACCAAATGCATATTGATCTTGAATATTACGTTTCAAAAACTCTGTTTTTGCTCGTGCTGCCCAAGCAGTGGTTCTATTCAAAGCTGTTTGTGTTTGATAAAAATCTGCCGTACCGGGAACACATTCATCAAGTACCATCATGATATCGGAACCGATTGCTTGTTGCGTATCGACCATGATTTCAGGAGTTAAAAAATGATAACGTCCATCCAAATGGCTTTGAAATTTGACACCTTCATCATTGATTTTACGCATCCCAGCCAAAGAAAATACTTGAAAGCCTCCGGAATCGGTCAAAATATTTCGTTTCCATTTTGCAAATTTATGTAATCCACCATATTGTTTAAAAAAATCTACTGATGGTCTTAACAAAAGATGGTAGGAATTAGCTAAAATAATTGTTGCTCCCATATCTTCAAGTTCTTCACGACAAAGTGTCTTGACCGTCGCTTGTGTACCAACAGGCATAAAAATTGGTGTCTCTACTATACCATGTGGTAATTTCATTGTACAAGCACGTGCTAAGCCATCTTTTTGTTCGATGACAAAGGGTAATTTATTCATTTCTGTCATGATAATTCCTTAAGATATAAGTAGGTATACTAAATAATTATTGGAATTCGGAAGGAACAAAACGTCTGTTAAATTCTGGGAAGAAATTAACAGCATTAGATCCTTTCATTGTAAAGGCAACACCAACAAAAGGCTCCCAATAAGCGACTTGTTTGATTTCATCCGTGACTCTTCCCAGATTAAAAATAAGCCTCATATCCCATGTATCTAAATCATGGATCAATTCAAAATTTAAAGATTGTAATTTAAAACTAGAACGTCTTAAAGCACCTATATCCCAAAATTTTAAACCGTCACCTAAATCTTGAAAGAAATTTTTCGGTTGTTCACCAGGCAGTGCAAAACGTTGCCCATTAAAGATACCACCAGGATAGTAAAGATAAATTTTATTATTTAGCATTTGCGAACTAAATTTAAAGGTTAAGTATTTTGTAAATTTTACACCTATTGAAAAATCAATTCTTAAAAAAGAGTTTCTCATACTGACAAAATCCTGATAATATCTGAATACTAAACCAAACTCAGAGATTTCATAGATAAACGGATACAGAGCAGGTATATGATAATTTTTAAGACGCAAATCCCATACCACATCAAGATTAAAACTTTTATCCCGACGTGCAGTTCTGATTTCACCAGTAAAAGGATCTGCTAAATTTGTTGATCTTTCAAAGAGATTATATCGATAAGTCAATTTAGGAATATAATTATAGTCAGAATGTGGAGTAAATTCAAATACTAATTGAGGAAAACCCCCAACCAATCGATTAGTGAAATTTTTTGTTAATGATCTATTGGTTTCAGTTTGAAGAACATTCATTCTAATACTTGTACCTAAATTAAACCACCAAACACTAGCTTTTGCACTAGTTTCTACTTCTTCAAACACAATATTTCTGATAAAAAAATCATTAGGATCGTTATTAATTTTATTTTGTTCGGAATCATTTGGGATTCTCATTTTTCTGTTGTATTGAACACCTAGTGTCATTCCTAGGATAGTCTGCCTACGCCACTGTAGAAATTCGAGATTAAAGGTGTTATCCCAACGAACAGATGATTCACGAGGACTAAGACCTTCCTCTATACGCTTTAAGCGATAAAGAGGGTGTGAATAATCAAGGCTTGATTTAAAATCTACTTTTGTCCTCATCAGTTCATCATCACGCCAAATTTTATTTGGATTTACTGTGGTACCGAGCGTATAATTAATATCCATACCTGAAGATCTGAGGGTGTTTGTTTTTTCAGAAGCAAAAGAAGACCATTGATCCTGATATCCAAAAGAGATTTGATTGCGTACAGAAAAGATATTATCAAAGGCATCCAACGTGAGACCCAAAGATCCATCTTCATTATGTTGATACAAATCTGATATCAATACTCTATTGGTATTAGTTAAAAACTCAAGATCTGTTGTTGCAGAAGAAGTATTTGATCCAAATGTCTGCTCCGCTTTAAAACGAACACTTGCTGTAGCATCAGCTTTAACACGAAGCCATTCATAATCATTCGTTGTCACATTAGTAATAGTAATAGGTTGCCAGTTTGTAATTTCACGAATAACTTCTTTATTATCTTCGTAGAAGACTTGTTTTGTGACAACCATATTAGATTGATTTGATAATTTACTCGCAAATTCTTCGTATTTCTTCAGATTATTGAATTCCGTCTTACGTCCTCGAGAATCAATAACGGTAACTTTTGATTTTGTAGAATTTGTGTATTGAAAAAGATCTAATGTTCCAAAATTATAAGAAAGGCTAGGAAGTACTACCGAACGAAGTTCATAATCATAGTAATTATTCAAAAATTGGTTTGATCTGTTTTGAGCATTCTCTCGAATCGTTCTTACATAATCAAAAGAAGCTTCTGCTGTGAAGTTATCCATTGTGAATACAATTTTTTGATTGACAGAATCTACTTGAGGTTGGATATCACCCTGATAATTATACCAAGAATTAGCTTGAGGACTGACCAAAGATTGAAAATCAATACTTCTTGCATCATCAAATCGTGAACGATAACTATATTTAGAAAGAAAAAAAGGATCGTTCAAATCTTCTAATTGTAATTGTAATCCTATCCCATCAATACCAAGCTTAGTATTAATCTTATAACGCCATGCAAATTGAGAAATACGTTGCTGTTCAGAGTTAATTGTTGAAGGAACAACCCATTGAGAATAAAAATCTCCATCTCTAACAATACGTTGATCATTAGCAAGATCTACTTGAAGTTCTAATTCTTGAAGAATTCCTTTAGAAACAGATTGATAATTTCCTGAAAAATATTGACCTTGTCGTTCATAAAAGTCAAACCCAAATTTAAAGTCCCCTATTTTTGTTTTAAGATCATAATTATTAATAAAATAATACCCTATACGACGTTCATTACCAAAACTTGTTCTCAGCCCACCTGCACCTTCAATTTGAAGATAAGCAGGAAGCCAGAAAAAGCTTGCTTGACCAGCCATATACTGCATTCCCATAGCTAAAGCAATTTTATTTTGGATATACCATAATTTACTGACTTTAAGCTGATAATGGGGAAATCGGACATCTGATGTAGTAAGAACAACTTGATCCAACACAAAACGATCAGCATCTTGGATCGTTACTTTTTCAGCATCAAAAAACCACGGTTTATCTGTAGCCCCTAGCACTTGAGCGTTTAAAACAGAACGCACTTGGTACATCACACCCCGTTCCATATCGGGTTGATAATTGATACTCTCAGCAAGATATTTTGTTTTATTAAACGTAAATTCAATGTTTCCATAAGCTCCGACATTAATAATAATAGAATCTTTGATAGAAACAATCAATTTTTCAGATTTTAGAAAATTTCCATCAAAACGCACTCTAACATTACCCAACATTACTACTTCAACAATTTCAGAATCAGCAAAATTTTTGATCGTAATATCATCAGCATTGTCAAGAATAATATAAGTTTTTTCATCTGCTGTATTAATTTTTTCACGAGAAGTATCTTCAAATGGAGGTTTAATACGAAGGGCTTCCGGAGGAAGATCTCTATTATCAATCAACTGACTATAGACAAGCAACGGCAAAAAACAAAGAAAAAATAACAAACGAATATTAAAATTCAACCAGACCTCATCAAGATATAAGATAGAGGAATATATTATAAAACAGAATCACAAAAGGTGCAAAAATATCTTTAGTCGGTATTTTTTGAAAATAAAAAAAAAATATGTTATAATAAATATTAGGTGTTGTAATACCCTTTTCGAGATCTGTCATACTATGAAAAACAGTGTGTTGAATGCTTTGGAGAATACCATGATTAAAATTTATAATTTGTTTCCAAGATATTTTAAAAATATTAATTCTTGGGTGGAAGAACTGAATCATATTGTAAAACTTGGTTTTGACACAATTTATATCAATCCTATTCATTATCCTGGATTTTCAGGCAGCTTATATGCCCCAAAAAATTATTACGTTATCAATCCTTTATTTGTAGATGCATTAGATTCGTTGGATCCTATTGACCAACTGACTCATTTTATTAATGAGGCTCATAAAAAAAATATCAAAGTTATTATGGATCTTGTCATTAATCACTCAGGAAAAGACAATCCTCTGACCAGCGAGCATCGTTGTTGGTACACGTTGGATAAAAATGGAAATATTATAAGTCCCGGAGCATGGGAAGATGGTAAATGGATCACATGGGGAGATTTGGCACAATTTAATCACACTGGATCAGAAGATAAAGAAGGATTGTGGCATTATTTTAAAGATTTGATAGGATATTATTTAAATTTAGGATTTGATGGATTTAGAGCTGATGCTGCCTACCAAATACCAAATGATTTATGGATATACCTAATTACACACGCAAAACAAATCAAACCTTCTTCTCTTTTTATTGCTGAAAGCTTAGGGTGTACCACTGAAGATATGGTCATGTTAACAAAAGCAGGTTTTGATTTTCTATGTAGCAGTGCAAAATGGTGGGATTTTGAAGAATCGTGGTTTATTGATCAATATAATCTTGTGGCAGATAAAACAAACTTAATTTCATTTCCTGAAACCCATGATACGATAAGGCTTGCATCTGAATACAATAATGACAGTGATAAAATACAACAAGTGATTTCATTTACAGGATTAATTTCATCAGCTTGGATGAGCGTAACAGGGACTGAGTTTGGTTGGTTGCATAAGCCTGATGTTTGTAAAACATCTCCTAATCATACAGAATCTATCAATATTAATTTCGAAGGATTGATACTTTCTATTAATGACACAAGAAGTAAATACCCTATCCTTAATCAAGATGGTTTTTTAACGATCTGTGAACACGAAAATCGTGATCGTATGTTGATAATCAAAAAACAAATCAACAATGAATCGATTTTCTTTATAATAAACAAAACAAATACAAATCAAACAATAAGTTATACTGATCTATCAAGATACACCAATATTTTTTCTTCACATCACCATATATCAGAAAATGCTAACGAAATCACATTATGGCCTAAAGAAGTAAAAGTATTTATTAATGGAATAAATTAAATGATAAAAACAAAATTAACTTTCGTGTGTGTTTTTCTTTTTGTGCATGGGTTGATATTCTCACAAAATAATAGTACAGCAACATATTTTGAAAACGGAATTAATAGCCCTTGGTCTGTGGGATTGGATTATGATATTGGATTTGCAAAAGTTATGTCTATGAACATTGGATTTGTTGGGGGATTTAATAGTCAAGTAAATAGAGTTGCATCTTTTGGAGATATTTATTTTGGTGAATTTCAAATAGGAATTCGTGTATATATGAATAAGATTGATCGATGGAACGGATTATTTTTGAATATTGTAGGACGGGCAGGGATTTACAATATTCCATTTCGTAGTGGTGGATCTCAATTGATTATTAATCGACAAGATATTTTTCAATATGGATTGGGAATTTATTTAGGATATCGGTGGACACGAAATCTACTCAAAGATATGTCAGGTTTTCCATTTCATATCATCTTGGAACCTTATTTAGGATGGAGTTTGGACGGTTTTGCACACGAAAAAGGTGGAATTTATAACAAATTTACTGTTGGATTATCGTTTAAATTGGGTTTTTATACCTATAAAAAAAGTAAGGCTACTTTAGAAGCGGAAAAGAAAGCAAAAGAAGAACTTGAAAATGAGACAAACACAACAACAAATAACTCTATAAATGATAAATAACAAATTGGAGAAATTTATGAAAAATATTATTGTATTATTAGCTGATGGATTTGAAGAAATAGAAGCACTAGCTCCTATTGATATTTGGAGACGTGCCAAACTTAATGTCACTACAATTTCTGTTTCGGATTCTCTACAGGTAACCAGTCAACAAAAAATCATCATGCATGCTGATAAATTTTTATCAGAAATCAATGAGGATGATGTTGATGTTGTTTTTATTCCTGGTGGTGCTGGACATAAAATAATAAAAGCATCTGAAAAAGCAATGGCATTTATTGATTCTTGTATTACAAAAAAGAAAGTGATCGCAGCTATTTGTGCAGGGCCAACAATTTTGGGAAATTATTTACAAACAAAAAAAGCTACGTGTTATCCTGCAATGAAAGAATTAATTCCAAATTGGATAGATGAAAAAGTAGTGATTGATACTCCTTTCGTAACAGGTCAAGGAGCAGGAGCTTCTTTTGAGTTGGGATACACTATTCTAAACTTATTGACCTCTGAAGAAGAAACAACAGCATGTAAAAAACAAATGGTATATAAAAATTAAGTGTTGTTACAAAGACATTGAGAAACCTATGAAAAAAATAATACCAATCATAAGCATTATTTTTTGTACCATAGATAACCTCCATAGCTTTAGTAAGGCTCCTGAAGTTATTGTTAAAGAAAAACCTAGGGAGCCTTTTCTTCAGTATGAATACTATGATAGAAAAAATAAAATTATTTATTATGATATTCTACCCTTTAGAGCTGAAAATTTTCCTTTTAAACGGATAGAACTGCAACCAAGTATTTCTAGAAATTCCATAATGGGAAATACTGATTTTCATTTATGGATTACCTATAATAGCGAGATTAACACTAATAGTGCAGAAGTATTTTTACCTGAATTTCTAACAATTGATACCTTAGGACGAGAGATGCGTCTTCCATTAATGTACACCCAATCTACTAACATTATCCAAAAAAACAAATCCGAGCAATACCAGTTTACGGCATATATTTATCTTTTTCCGGAAGATCTTGAAAAATTACTTGGTATTATGTTAGATAGACAAAAACCACCGGTGTCATTTTGGGAACCTGATAGGATTAAAGAAAGACGTGCTCAATTAAATGAATTGACACACGAATTTCGTCCGTCAAGAGAAAAATTAAGTAATTTAGCTTTATTTGTTGAAGAAGAAATAAATTTCATGGAACAAAATGAAAAAAATACCAACACAATCTCAGAATCACCATTTAAAGAAGTAATTTATAAAACATTTAAAAACCAAGAATCTGTACTCACACAACAAAAAAAAATCACCATTTCTCTCCAAAATAAAACCCAAGAAGTTTCATGGAGTGCTCCTGTAGGTGCTTTTTGGATGATTTTTGAAGCAATAATCTTAAAAGACCAATTATCAACGATTCCTTTACCTTAAGGAAGCGTTATTGATTTGTTGGTTTACCGTCTTTAGGAATAGTATATCGAGTATCTAATCCCTCGGGTTGCCAAAAATTTTCATCATAAAATAGTTGTAATTCTATTTCTTTTAAAGGTAACGAATCATAGGACATTCCAACATTAGTATTAAAATTTCTTGGTTCTGCAAAAGTTTTTAATAATTTTTTACGAAAATCAGAAACATTGGGTTGATGCAAATAGACATAGTAGATTGTAGATCCTAAAATAAAAAGAAATACGACAAAGAAAATAAGACTGAATTGTTGTAGTGCTTTTTTAACATGAGCAGAACTCAAAAATATTTTCAAAAAAATAAAAATTGTTTTCATAAATACCTCAAATCCTCTTGATCATTAGCTAGTATTTCGGAATATTATGAAAAATATCAATGTTTTGAGAATAGTATTGTATTAGATTGAGGAGCAATAATGCTGGCTACAATGAAAAATATTACAAAAAAAATTTTTGATGGCTCTTTTGAACGAATATTATTAGAAGACATTTCATTAACATTTGAACTAAATGAAATTATTGCACTCGTCGGAACATCCGGAGCTGGAAAATCGGCTTTATTGAGAATTTTATCAGGATTGGAAGTGATCAATAACGGTGAATATCATTTCAATAATACTCTTGTAACTAATATGCCGGAATCAGCTCTTGCAAATTTACGGCGAAAAAATATGGGATTTATTGGATTTGAACCAGAATTTCTTCAAAATATGACCGTAGAAGAATGTCTATCAATGCCATTAAACGGATTATCTATCTCTCATAAAGATCAGAAAAATCTTATTATTGATGCCTTGGAAATAATTGGATTTGTATCAAAGCTTAAAACCAAAATAGAGAAACTACAATATTACGAAAGAATGTACATTTCTGCAGCACGTGCTTTTATAAAAAAACCTCTTCTTGTGGTTGCAGATAATCCAACAAAAAAATTGCATTCCAATGAAGCATTATCTTTTTTTAATCTACTCATAACGCTCCAAAAAGAATATGGAGGAGCATTGGTGTATTCTACCTATGATCCCGCTCATCTTCAATTTGCAAATCGTATTATTTATATGAAAAATGGAAAAATCATTCGCACAGAGAGTTCATAATCTATGGTGATGCCAAAACGCCTGTTCAATACATCTCTTAAAACAACAATGATATTATTTTTTGTCTCTGTTTTTTTTATTTCACTAATTTTGATTTCTTTATCTGTTATTAAAGGATTGGAAATAAGTAGCCGTATGGATATGGCAAAAAATTTTACAAGCCATCTTAATATCAAAACACGACTTTTTGATGCACAAAATCTCTACAACAGAAAGACATGGTGGCAATCTCCAAGAACGATCCTAGAAGAACGAATTGCTGATAAATTTGTACGTGGTATAACGAGACGTACTTATTTACCTGGATTTTTTACAGATGCAAACACCCAGCTAAATTACCCCGTTTGTGTGATTGCTATTGAAAACTCAGATGCGTCTGTATTCAATCCAAAATTGTATTTATCGCTAAATAATACAACTATTCCTGTAAACAGCATTCATATCGGGAAAAAACTTGCGGAGAAATTCAACTTTTCTAGACAACAAACAATTAATCTATCAATTCCACCTATTGAAACAACACTCTCTTCCATTAAAATTGTACATATTTTACCAGAAATAAATCCTTTTATTGATCATTTTGGTGTTTTCTTAAACAGAGCTTCTTTAACAAATATTGGATCAGAATTTACCGATTACCACATTCGTTTTCGTGGCACTCCGTACCAGCCATTGTTAATATCAAATTTTTCTATTTTTATTGATGATGAAGTTCATTTTACTCCTGATGAAAAATTAAACTATCAATTTCTTATCCTCAATAAATTAAGAAATTTAGTATTGCAATGGGGTTCATTGATTTATATCATGTTGGGAATTTTATTCTTTTTTGTTCATTACATTCATCGTTCCTATTTCAGTGAAGATATCAAGATATTTGCATACAGACATGGTTATTTAAAGGTACCTCATTTTTATATCAGGCTTATCAGCAAAACATTATTACTAATATTTTTGAGTTCTTTATCAGCTATTGGTGTTTCATTAACATTCACAGCACTAAAACTAAGAATATTTGCCAATCCCTTTATTGGATTAGATGGTTTATTTCCAGAATATGGGATGGGATTAGATTATATTTTTAGTCCACAAACAGACATTATCAACTGGGGAAAAATAATTGGTATAGGTCTAGGTAGTGCTTTGTTTGTTTATATTGTTTTATTACTTTTATTTTATGGAATCAAACGATTTTCTAGTTTTCAAAATAAAGAAACAATACTCATTGCTTCAATAATAATCATGATTTGTTTTGGTTATCTATCAACAGAAAAATATTTTTTTAATATCAGTGCAGAGAAAGGACGCGAAAAATTTTGGAAGCAAGTATTTTTTGGGGAAACTACGTTATTTCATAAAAATTATTTAGCAAATAATTTTTTGAAAACACCTCAAAATCATTTTGAATTTCCTTCGGGATTAGAGGACAATTTAATCAAGAAAAAAATCCCTTATGTTGCATTCATGGAAGCTAATGGAGTTGTGGTCAACAAAGCGGAAAACGACCAACAAGAACTAGAAAATATGGTTGAAAAACAAATATATATCAAATCCATTATAGGTACAAATTCTCTGATTTATAATGATTTGATTGCGAAAACATCTAGTAGGAAAGTGATCCTTGGTAAGGGTATAGCAGATGATTTGAAAAATCCGCCATTTATCACTGTAACAATGAAAGATATTGATGGAATTGATGTTGAAATTGATTTCGGTATTGATGAAGTTATTCAATTTGAAACACGTGATTTAAATAACTCCCTGTTTATCAATCACGAAGTATTAAATAATCTTATCAACATCCCTATCAATTCGATCACAAAATTACAAGTATTAGATAAGTATTCCTCTATCCATAAATATACAAATGACACACTCATTGCTCAAGATGCTAAAAAAAGTTTTAAAAACTGGGTTATCTTAAGTGATATTGTATTATTTTGTGACTTTATAAAAACAAATACTCAATTACTAATTGGCATTTTTATCTTAATCATGATGCTATCTCTAATGACAGTATATGATAAAAAGACATGTCAATATTTGTATACTTGGGGATATAGCTATTATCCTTTTCGTAAACAATATTGGATATTACTACAAGCTTTAGGGCTTGGAATGATTCTATCAAAATGTAAAAATATTTTTTCGATGATTTATAAAACACCGTTACCTGAATTTTTAAAATTAGAGCATATCACAACAAATAGTGTTCATTTTGGTTTTGGAGTTTTATATTTAATATTGATTCTCTTTAGTGTTTTTTTGATGGGATGTATAGGACATATAATGTTACAGATGATCACAAATAAAATCATCAAAAAAATTGTCTTCCATAATTACAAAAACAATTTATCATAAAAATCGATCAAAAAGGAGAAGAATCTATGCTTTTTGTCAACTTATCTCAAGCACCTTTCATTCTATTGATTTTCTTATTTGGGTTGGGAGCTATTATAGGTACCATTCTGAGAAAAAAAAGAATTATTCGTTTTTTCTTTTCTCCAAATCAACAAAAACTGCTACGACAACAAGAAATAAAAGGTATCAAAATTATCAAAATTATTTCTATTATCACAGCTTTAAGTATGATTGCACTAGCATTATTAGATCCCAGAGGAACATCGCTGACCTCAGATGTACAATTAAATGGTAGTGATATTGTGCTGACATTTGATTTATCAAGAAGTATGGATGCAGAAGACGAAAATCCTACCAGACTTGAATTAGCAAAACAATTAAGTGAACAGTTATTGGATTCACTTGTAGGGAACAGAGTGGGTTTAGTGGGTTTTGCAGCAGATGCGACACGTCTACTACCATTAACAACAGATCTCAGTGCTGTATCGTTATTTATCAAAGATTTTGATACTAGAATGTTTAGTTCGCAAAGTACTGATATTGGAAAAGCATTACAAGAATCAGTTGACACATTTTCTGAGGAAGCATTAACCCATAAAACAATTATTATTTTTACTGATGGAGAAAATTTAGATGGAGATGTGGATGATGCTATTGATACGATCAAAAAACAAGGAATTAACATCTTTTTCATAGGGATGGGGACGGATCAAGGTAGTTTTGTACCAGCTTTTGATGACAAAGGACAAAAAATCGGATATATTACAGACAGAAAAAAACAAATTATCTCAAAATTAGATAATGATTTCCTTAAAAAAATCGCTGATAAAGCAAATGGACATTATTTAAAAGGTTCTAGAAGTATTGTTTCGAAATTAATCACTCAAATTAATAATTTTGAGAAGAATCCTTTTGGAGCAAACACACAAAATTTTTTAGAGCCAAAATTCAGAATATTTATTATTGTTGCATTGTTAGGATTATTAATTTTTCTATTCACTCCTGAACAAAAAAGACGTTCATTGATTATTATCCTATTACTTTCTATTGCACCTCCAGCTTTTAGTTTTCGATCAGAACGAGAAGGATATGTCAATTACAATAAACAAGAATTTAGTACCGCCCTTCGTTTTTATCAACGGAGCTTAATCAAGAATCCTAAAAATGAAAAAGCAAAATTTGGCGAAGGTGCTGCTTTGTACAAACTTGAACGAGGTGACCGTGCTGTTAATTCATTTACTTCATTAACAAACAGCTCAAATCCAAAGATTCGTGAAAAAGTATTATTTAATGTTGCCAATGCACACGTATTAGCAAAAAATACAGATGAAGCTAAAAATATTTATAAAAAAATTTTAAAAGAGTATCCTGTTGATTCAAAAATTTATAAAAAAGCACTAAATAATTACTTATATCTCATGGTTCAAGAATCACAAACACCTCAACAAAAACAAGATAATAACCAAGAACAAGAACAAAAGCAAGAACAGCAAAATACAGCTTCTAATACTAATAATCAAAACAATCAAGATTCTCAAACCAATGAAAATCAAAATAATCAAGAAAAAAAAGAACAACAAGAAAAACAACAAAAAGAATCTAATCAAGATCAAACTCCTTCAAAAAGTATTTCTGGAGATGATGTTGAAAATTTATTAGGTGTTGCAGAAGAAGAAGAACGTAAAAATATGAAACGGCAATATAATCGTAAAAAAGCAGGTCTATTTGAAAAAAATAAATGGTAATAACCAAATCAAAAAGCTCCTTGATATTAAGGAGCTTTTTGATTTATATGGTATTTTAAAGAAGTAATACAGTTCCATAAAACTCATATACAATAATTTTTATTGGTTTTTCATTATTCTTCTCATATTAATATTTACAAAAAAATACAAGACTTCTTAAATTAAAGAAGTCTTGTATGATATAGGTTACGCATAGCGTTCCATTTGTTTCATTTTACGTACTTTTTTCTCAATCTTACGCTGAACAACAGCTTTTTTACGTTTACGTGTTTCAGATGGTTTTTCATAGAAGCGATGTTTTTTTTCTGCTGTCAAGATACCATCTTTTTCAACTTCTTTTTTAAAACGTTTGATAGCACCTTCAACAGATTCGCCTTCACGAACTTCAATTAATAACATTTTTTCTCCTAGTATAATATCAATTTATACATTTTTGATATTCTTGATTATCCAGCCAAATTTTGACCAAGATGTTCTCCACCAATAATATGAATATGAGCATGAGGAACTGTTTGACCACCATGAACTCCATTATTATTGATCAAGCGATAACCATTTTCTATAAGACCCAAGTCTGTAACAATTTTTTTAATTGCATGGGACAAGTGAATTAATGTGTTGTCTGAAATGTCGTGAAAAAATAAACAACACTTTTTTGGTATGACAATGATATGAATTTTTGCAATAGGATTAATATCATAAAATGCAAAAACAAAATCATCTTCATATACTTTATTTGCAGGGATATTCTGTTGGACGATTTGACAAAAAAGACAACTCATAGACAACCTCCATCATATAGAAATCCTGCAAGGCTGATGAATTCATCACCTCCTTCACGATATCCTATATATTTTACAACATTTCAATAAAAAAATCAATATCATTTCAAATAAAAGATAGAAATAAAAATATTTTTATTTTTTTTTAAAAAAAATCTTGACACGAATGCAACTTTGCTTAATAATATATTTGTTATCAAATTTAAGTGCAATTTTTTTTATTAGTGGAGGAAAGATGCCTTTTAATAATAATTATATGAATGATCTATTAGATGATGATTGGGAAAATGAAAATTCATGGCTTGGTAGCGATGAAGAGAAAGATTGGGAAAATGAAGATGATGATAATTGGGATGATCTTGACGATTTTAGAGATTTTGATGACGAAGATGAATAAAAAAATGCTTTCTCAGCATATTACCTAAAATAAGGAAGTATAATACTTCCTTATTTTAGTTCATTTTTAGTTAATATGATCGTTCAGATAAGTAATAAATCAGATCTTCCCAAATAGTCTTATATTTTGGCATAATAGGTAATTGTTTCAATAAGCTAAATGCTTGTTCACGATATGAGGAAAGAACTGATGCTATCGTATTTTTAGATTTTGATCTTTGGTAGTGTTCTTGGACAATAGAAACATTGTTTTCTTGTCCAAAATATACCTCTAATGATGGAAATTCTTGTAGTAATTCATAACGACAGAGTGTTTTTTTATTTTCACGAATATCTCCGCCGAATGGCTTGCCTGTCATTTCTTGTGAAAAAAAATTAAGTTCATCATCACGAATTTGAAATAGATATCCCATTATTACACCTAGTTTTTGTAATAATTTCTTTATGTGATCATCTTGATGACTTAAAATAGCACCAGCTAAAAAAGGCAAGACAAAGGTATAGTGTGCTGTTTTATGTTCAATAATTGATAAGATTTCTTTTTTTGACAGATCTTTATGTTGACCTGATTTTTCAATTTCTAAGGCTTGTCCTAATGCTGTCATACTTAATTCATAAGAAAATAAATCTACTAAATCACGTGAAAAAGATAAGTGCGAAAACAATGAAAACAATGTTAAATCGCCAAGACACAACGCTAATGATTTTCCTCCATGGTTAGAAAGATTAAACTCTTGCTCCAACAAACGGTGCATTGAAGGCTTACCTCGACGAAGATCATCATTATCCATGATATCGTCATGCATTAATAGTGCTGATTCAGCAAGTTCTAGAGCACCTGAAACTGTATTAGTTTGAGAAATATTGGTATCAAAAGACTCAGCGACCAAACGCACAAAGATACCTCTTAATAATTTTCCTCGAGTGGTAAATTCACATAAATAATCACTAAAAAGTGATGCATTTGGCAAAGGGATTTTTGAAATATGATCACACTGATCTTTAATGCTCACAATAATATCAGGTTTTACACGATTAGTATATTCAAAAAAAGACACCCTATCTCCTTTGGATTAATAATTTTCTAGATATTCAACAATTTCTTTTTCAATAAATACAGGTGTTGAGGTTGATGATACAACAAGGACTTTATTAATATGATCCCAATTTTGTTTTATTTCTTTTAAATGAAGTAAATTTTGCGTAAAAATTACCGTATCATCTTTTTTCAGCATTTGGTATAGTTTTTTGGAATTAGAACTGTTTGGATCACCAATCACTATCGTAAAATCAACCATTTCTTGCAATAACAATGATTCTTTTTCTTTGTTTTCGGTCACAGGACAAATAGTATCATGAATTTCAACAGGAAATTTAGTAATACAAAGAGAGATCTCATGACAAAGATATTCAAAAAATGGACGTGAATGCGTTGTTTGCGAAATAATAAATAATTTTTGGATATCTTGTGGAATAATATCCTCATACTGTTTTAGAAAACGCAACAATTCTTCTTTGTTTTCAATGACGATAAAATGGGTCGCATAGCTAACCAATCCTTGAACTTCAGCATGCTCTTCTTTTCCCGAAATAATCACAAAAGCTTTTTCTAAAGACGCTTTTTCAACACGCTTTTGAACACGTTTAACAATAGGACAAGTCAAATCTTTTAGGACAAATTTATCGGCAAGCATTGCTTCTTCATGACGTGAAATCCCATGTGTACGGATCACTAATGTATCTCCATCTGAGAGTTCATCAATAGCAACAGACTTAATATTGTGTTGTTCTAACATAGTAATATAGTTTTGGTTATGAATTAAGGGACCGTGAAGATTGACTTTTTCTTGATGTTTTTTTAAAGAAAAAACACCATCTTCAGCACGTTTGACCCCAGGACAAAAACCGGAAGTTTTTGGAATTAAGACTTCCATATCTTATTTCTCCAACATTAGTATCTTAATCATCAATTATGATGATTCCATTGAATGAGTTCAATCGAGGCTTTTTGACAAAATTCTATCGAATAAGGATTAGCTTTATCATAAGAATCTTTATAAACAATTCTTGAGATTCCTGAAGCAACACAAGCTTTAACACAATTATGACAAGGTTGTAAGGTAACATACATCGTACTTCCTTCAACAGAAATCCCTGTTCTTGCTGCCCATAAAATAGCATTCATTTCAGCATGGATAGTTGTATTTTCAGAGAAGATATGATGTTCCTCTCGTGTCAAGGGATCTCCACAAAAATAATCTGGACAATCTTCAGGGAATCCTGCCGGTGTTCCATTGTATCCATGAGAAATAATCCTATCATTTTTGACAATGACGGCACCTACTTGAAAGTAAGTACATTTTGATGCAGAAGCTGTTATTTCGGCATGTCTTATAAAATAAGAATCTTTATTATGATGCATAAAATCTCCATAAAGATAAGTATATTTTTGTTATCACTCAATTATCGATCTTTCAAATAATATTAAGTAAAAAAACTCTACTTGATGACCAGCATTCAAATAGAGTTTTTGTAAATTGGGCGATAACGGATTCGAACCATTGACCCCCTGCGTGTCGAGCAGGTGCTCTAACCAACTGAGCTAATCACCCTTATTATTTTTTATTATAGCATATATCATAAAAAAATTCAACTTTTTGTAACGAATATTATTTTTAAAGATCTAATCATATATAACCGAAAAGATTTTTATAGATTATAAAAATTATAACAATTTTTTAATATATATAGGCTATATGACATATTATGTCTAATCATATTGACTTAATTGATAAAATTTATTATAATATTAAAAATATATAATAATAAATATGTTATATAAATAAGATAAAAGAGTATTTATATCTAGAGTAATATTTTTAATTTTATATTATTATTATTATTTAATGATATCAATCAGTATAAAATAAAAAAGTTTGGAGATGGTTATGAAAAAGTTAATCTTTCTTTTTCCTATTATGTTTGTTGTTTCTTGTCAAGTTGAAAAGAAATCTGTCGAACAAGCATTTCAAAAACTTCCTGCTCCTAAACTTATAAATCCTTATGATGCTGCTTTCAAAAAAAATGCAGCAGGAATTTATAAATTTACAGACTCTCAAAACACAAACGATAGAATACAATTTACTATTGATGGTAATGGATCTTTTGAGATTGGTGAGACAAAATTTACACTTCATCATGCAATTAATGACTATCAAGCAGTCTATAGTGCAGCAGAACCTACAAAAAATGGTGGAAAAACTCTTTATACATATCATGGTATAGTACTAACACCTACCGGCATTGCTACAGCACCCTATAAAACACCTAGCTTCGAAAATTATGACAAAGTTTCTCCTCTTGAATCTGAATATTATTGGGAAATCAATACTTTTAGACCTGAAAATATTAATTGGGACTCTGGATTTACAACTATATTTGCAGAACGAAATAATATTTTAGAAAAAATTATAAAACCATAATTAAAAAAGAAGACAAAAAATAATTTTTATATTATAATTGATAAAACATATCAATTATTACTATTCAAAAAGCTACAATACTATGTTGTAGCTTTTTGATTTATATAATCAATAAAATATTTGATAGAATACTAATTTTATTAATTGCGATTAATCAATAGAGGGTATCATGAAGATAAAAAAAATGATCTTTGGAATTCTATGCTTATATCCTATTACTGTATCAGGAAATGTATTGGTGATTTCTCCAAATACTTTTGGAAAATTACCAAATATCAACTGGAATGGATCAACTCCTCTTGCAGTTGATTCCAAATATAACTTAAGTTTAACTGCATCCATTAATGGATCCGAAATTCCATTTACTCGAAGATTGGAGACTAATTTTGAGCAGATTCAGTATACATTTACTCCTGAAAGACCATTGACTAATAAAAAAACATTTACTATTCATGTGAAAAATAACAGTGATCATAAAAACTGGTTTAATAGTTCTTACAAAATTAAAGTAACTAAAAAAATTCAGACACCACTTCTAAAAATTGTATCAATCTCAAAAACAATTACTCATGGGGGTTCTGGCTTGGTTATTGTGAAGAGTGAGCTTGCGAAAAACTTACAATTTTTAGGTGTTGTGGATGAAAAAAATGTTGTTTTTTATCCGAAAACATTTGTTAAAGATGGTTATTATGTGATTTTATTTCCTTGGTATTCTGATTATTCAGGTAATTTTTCTAATCAATATATTTTGGCTATTGATCATTCAGGCAATATAAACAGACTTTCTCTAAATTCAACTCCAAAATTACGAGATTATGTCAAAAAACGTATTAATTTACCAGCAAACTATGCTCAGGAAAAAGCAAAAGAATTATCCTTATCCAAAGAACAAGCCAAAAAACTTGAAGGTAATATTCAAGAAATTAACAAAGCATTGTCTGTAAAAAGTGTTAGTCGTTGGAACTTAACAAGAATAGAAAACTTTAAAAAAAGTGTAAAAGAAGTAGTATCTTCAAATATCTTTTTTTCAGATCCGGCAGAACCATTTCCTAATGCTTTTACTACAGCGTCTTATGGAGATCAGCGAACTTATTATTACAAAAAAAACATCGTACGAACTTCAATTCATAGAGGTTTAGATCTTGCATTTAAAAAAAATAGTCCTGTCTACGCCTTAATGGATGGTGTGGTTGTTTATGCTGATTGGAATAGTGGTAATGGAAAAAGTATTTATATTGACCATGGTCTTGGTGTTTATTCTATGTATGCTCACAATGAAGTGTTATTAGTTAAAGAAAAACAAAAAGTACATGCTGGTGAACAAATATCTATTAGTGGAACAACAGGTCAGTCCACAGGCGATCACCTTCATATCTCAATTATTGTTCAAGGAATGTATGTGGAACCTAAAGAATGGTTAACAAAAAACAGTATTGAGAAATTATTTCATGATCCTATTAAAGAAGCACTCAATTATATGCGTGTAGCAAACAAATAAAAAACTGCCTTGAAACAGGCAGTTTTTTATTAGGCATATGGCAGTTTATTTTTTATCGGAAATTGGGTGTGATTATCAAGAAGTAACTCTGGATTTTGAAGGTCAAAAACTAAGATTTGTTCCCTTGTATCTTCAGAAATAGCATACATTGATAATGATAATTTTGTAGGTGCAAGATTTGTGGTATTGATAAACTTGTCTGTCATAGAGGTACAGACACTTTTTGAGGTAAACAGAGGTTTAAATATTTTTTGAATTCGTTGTAACGTCGAACTGTCAATTTTAAATGATCCTTGAGAAATAAAATCTTGTTTCCAACGAAGTAATTTTTCTACAGATCCATGAGATGTTTCAAATAAAAATCGATACAATGTAAGCATAAAAGAAGCTGTAGGCATTGTTCCATTAAAAACAAATTCCCCTTTCTCTAAAAAATTATGGATCATACGATGATCTGAAGAAACAGCATAAATATGTCGAATAGGCAGATCAGATTGTACAAGATAAAGAGCGGCTAATAAAAATTCCATATCATCAGCAGGCAAGGCCAAACTAACAGGATCATTAAAAAAACGAAAGTGTGTTTTTTCTGTGAGGTAAAGAGCATTCACCATTGTTGCGATATGTCCAATAATTCTGAGTATGTTAAGACCGTCAAATCTCATAGGAGTTTGATCTAAAAATTGTTGAGCAGAGCGTAAGAATTCTTTTTGATCTTGATCAATTTGACTAATAGTGGTCTTGTTGTCTATTTTTGGAATAGGAACAGATCCTATGAGATGCTTAGGTATAAAAATTTCTTTTTGTTCTAAAGAAAACGCCTCTGCAAAAGCAATTCCTGTATCATACTCATCAGCAATATAATAAAGAGTCTGTTGAAATGCTTCAGGATCAAAAGCTGCTAATGTGCCAGCAATAAGATGTTGACCTAAAAAAGATAAATGATTTTTAGGACGCCAAATAGCATATTTAGCATGGATTTCTGTTAATGAGCCAAGATCACTGGAAATAAGACTTGCGATATCTTTTATTTTAGGGTGATTATCAGCAAAAGGAGCTAAAACTTCTTGGATACGACGAGCATAATCATGTTCTGATAAGATTTCCGGATCAATTTTGGGTAATTTTTCAGGAGCATAAAGCAATTTCCCATTTAACATGCCACGAAATGTTCGAAACCCATCATTTCCAAACATTGATAAATAACGCATTTTTATCCCCTTAGCATATTGACGATGATATCATTTAAAATAACAATATATTATGCATGAATTTTTATAAAAAATCAAGAGTTACTATCTATTGATAAAAATAATATTCAAAATCTATCGCTAAAAAGTGTTGACAAAATTCTATGAATCATTCTATAATATATAAAAGCAATTTCTAAAAATGTGATTGGAACTAAGGGCAATAGTAAACCACATGCTTAGAAAAAGCACACTATTATAGAGATTTCTCTGTCACAAATTTTATGGAGTTTTATTATGGATGAAGCTATGACAGGATCTCCTTTAATTCTAATTGTTGTTGCATTAATTGGTATTTCTGCAGGTTATATTATTCGATTAATCATTGCACAAAACTCTAGGAATTCAGCTGAACAAAAAGCTAAATTAATGTTAGAAGTTGCAGAAAAAAATGCTGAAGCTCGCAAAAAAGAAATTCTTCTTGAGGCCAAAGATAAAATTTTCGAAGAAAGAAAAATTTTTGATAAAGAGTCCAGAGAAAGACACAACGAACTTCAACAAATGCAACGCAGATTGGTTCAAAAGGAAGACACCCTAGATAAAAAGTTGGAAACTTTTGAGAAGCGCGAAAAAAACTTCGTTTCTAAAGAAGAAGAAATAGCTAAATTAGAAAAAAGTCTTTTAGATACTCAAAAAGAACATTTGTTAGCACTAGAAAAAGTAGCTAATTTAACTTCTGAGGAAGCTAAAAAACAAATTGTCGAAGCTATTGTTAAGGAAGCTACAGAAAGTACTGTTCCTTTGATTCAAAAAATTGAAGACAACGCTCGTGAAGAAGCCGAACAAAAAGCTAAATCAATTCTAATAGCAAGCTTAGAAAGAAATGCTGTCGAAATCTCAACAGAAAAATTTATTACAACAGTAAATTTACCAAATGATGATATGAAAGGTCGTATTATTGGTCGAGAAGGGCGTAATATTAGATCTTTTGAATCTATTACCGGTGTTGATTTGATTATAGATGACACACCAGAAGTTGTCGTTATTTCTTCTTTTGATCCTTATCGTAGAGAAATTGCCCGTATTGCTCTTGAAAAATTAGTACAAGATGGTCGTATCCATCCAACTAGGATCGAAGAAGTCGTAACAAAAGTTCAAAATGATATTAATCTTGAAATTGTTGAAGCAGGAAAACACGCATGTCAAGAACTTAAGATCAATCTTCCTAGAGGGTTGTATCCTTATATTGGTCGTTTGAAATATCGTACTAGTTACGGTCAAAATGTTTATAAACACTCTATTGAGGTTTCAAATATCGCCGGTATGCTCGCTGGCGAACTCAATATTGATGTTGAATCTGCAAAAATTTCTTGTCTCCTCCATGACATTGGTAAAACAATTAAAGCCGTTGGAGAAGGTGGTCATGCTCTCATCGGTGCTGAAGTAGCACGGAAGTTTGGATTATCCGAAAGAATAGTCAACGCAATTGCATGTCACCACGGTGAAGAAGAATGTAAATTTATTGAGGGTTCACTTGTCATGTTATGTGATGCGATCTCTGCAGCACGGCCTGGAGCTCGTAGAGAATCATTTGATGATTATATCAAACGCTTACAACAACTAGAAGAACTTTCTCTTTCTTGTGAAGGAGTAGAAAAAGCCTACGCAATCCAAGCTGGTCGTGAAGTCAGAGTCTTTGTTACATCAGAGAAAGTATCTGATGAACAAGCATATTTAGTAGCACGAGATATTGCAAAGAAAATTGAAGCAAATATGCAATATCCCGGTCAAATTAAAGTCACTCTTATTCGTGAGATGAGAGTTATTGAATACGCAAAATAAAATTATTTTACCCCCATAACATTATGGGGGTAATCTTTTGAGGGCTATATGTCACATTTTCCAACTTATGAAACATTCTCCGAAAAAATATCCAAACAACATCTTACAGCAATCAATATGCCTCAATCGTCTTTGATGTTTAAGAAACATAAAGGAATATATCTGTATGATCTTGATGGAAATAAATTTACTGATTTTTCATTACAATCAGGAGAAATTTTTAGTACCCATTCTCCGAATAGACTCACCAAATTTATAAAAAATGCATTATCTCATGGGATAGGGCATGCAAATGCTTATCCAAAATTTCTGTATAAAGCTTCTCAGCTATGGAAAAAATATCTTGGATGCACCACTGTAACATTTTTTCCAAATTTTCTCATGACAATTCTTGAAATAACACATACGCTGAAAAAAAAAGAAATCACCATTGGTGTGAATTCTGAATATTTGATAAAAAAATTAGCTCCTATCTCTCATCTGATAACAATCATCAATATATTAGAACAAAAAGACAGGGATGTTGATTTATTACTAATAGAGGACATTCCACATCTAAAAAATGAAGATACAGTAAATATTCATGCATCAAAAAAAATAAAAGTGCATTCACGATTTTTCTTTCGTAGATCTGAAATGATTTTTGATCCCAAATGGGATCACCTCATCACAACCACACCTTTTGGAGGAAAAGATTTAACCATTGTAACAGGTACTTACCAAACTCCATATATTTCATCTGAAGATGGAATTTTGTTTCTTGAAGGAGCAAAAGATGCACGTGCCATACAAAAACAAAAAGTTGCTCGATTTATTCATCCGTTAATTACTTATCACGATGGTTATGGTATTGTTCATAAAAAATTAGATCCTGATATCTTAAAAAAGCATGGTATTATTATTGATAATGATGAGTATGTTTTCTTCTCACCAGAACACACTCTACAAGACTTCAAAAGATTGAGTAACGTATTAGATTTATTTCTAGAGTAAGTATATGGTTATTCACAATTCAAACGATAACCTTGCCCAAAAATAGTTTCAAGATATTTTGGATTTCGTCCGTCATCACCAAATATTTTTCTCAAAGCAACGATATTTGTATCAATAACCCTATCAGTCATAATCTTATCAGTATTCCAAATATTTTCTAATAAAGCAATACGTGAGACAATCGACCCTCGTTTTTTGATTAACATCTTCATCATTTCTTTTTGTTTTTCACTTAGGAGATATATTTGTCCATCTTGTTCAAAGGTAGATCGATCTAAAAACAATCGCCCTTTCCCTATTTTTACTCCCTCCGTACTGATTTTATAACGTGATGAAACAATATGAAAACACCATGACCAAAATTGATGAGCACTCATTTCTAAGTTATTCTTATCTAAAATAAAAATTAAAAAATCATCTCTAAAATCATCAAGATTAATTTGTTCTTTATCATCAATTAATAGTGCAAAAGAAGAATAAGGATATTGAAATTTTAAATCGTGGATGATTTCCCGATAATTTTTCTGATGTTGAGAAACACAAATTAAATGGTAAAGTTCTTTAGTTATTTCTTCTTTGACAAAAAAAGTAGATATCGTATGAAAATGGTATAATGACGCGGTATTTTTAATAACATTGTGTTTTTCAGAAATATTAATGAGTAGTGCATTAAAAAGCATGTGTTATATCCTTCATTTTTATTTATTTTTTATCATTAAGATAAGTTCAGAGAGAATATTTAAAGCATTCAAAGGGGTTAGTGTATTGATATTAAGATCTGAAATTTTCTGAATGACATCAGAATGCTGATTTTTTAAATCATTGGAATCAAAGGGAAGAGTTGATGTACTTTGTTTCACGGGTGTATGAAAAAAAGTACCTTTTTCTAATTCAATTAAAATCTGAGAGGCTCGTTTGACAATAGACGATTCTAATCCAGCCATTTCAGCAACATGTACTCCATAACTTTTTGACGCTTTACCATCAGTAACTTTTCTCAAAAAAATAGGTTTTCCATCTTTTTCTTCAATTGCCATACAAAGATTTTTAACATGATTCAGTTTACCAAGTTCTGTCAATTCATGATAATGTGTGGAAAAGAAAAGCTTACATTTTTTATGGGCATTAATAAGAAAATACTCTAAAATGGCCCAAGCAAGAGCTAATCCATCTTGTGTAGATGTGCCACGCCCAAGCTCATCCATAATGACGAGACTTTTTGGGGTAGCATTATTAATAATAAATGCCGCTTCCTGCATTTCAACATAAAATGTAGATCTCCCCGAGCTAAGATCATCTGAAGCACCAATTCGAGTAAATATTTTATCAATAATACCAATCTTAGCATTTTTTGCTGGAACAAAAGATCCTATTTGTGCCATCACAGCAAATAATGCATTTTGACGCAGATAGGTTGATTTTCCAGCCATATTTGGACCGGTAACAATCAATACACGTGAATTTTTTTCAATATTTGTATTATTCGACACAAATCGTTCTTTCTTGAGTAATGATTCTATGACAGGATGACGTCCGTCTTGGATCTCCCATTCAAAATTTTCTGTTAGTAAAGGTTTGATAAAACGTTGGTTTTTTGCTACTGTCGCAAGAGCTAACCTCAAATCAACTTCTGTAACAAACTCACTCAACGGTAATAATTCATGATAATATTTTTGAAGATCTGAAATAAGCTGCTGATAAACTTGATTTTCAAGAGAAATAACCATGCTTTCTGCTTGTGTCATTTTTTGTTCAAAACTCTCAAGTTCAGGAATGGTAAATCGTTCGGCATTAACAAGGCTTTGTTTCCGAACATAATGATCAGGCACTTGTTTAGCAGCTCCTTTACTAATTTCGATATAATAACCATAAATTTTATTGTATGCAATTTTAAGCGTGGAGATTCCTGTTTCCATTCGCTCTTGAGCCTGAAGTTTGATTAAAAATTCCTTACTCTCGTAGAGATTTTTTTTCCATTCATCAAGCTCTGCATGAACACCTTTAGCAATAACAGATCCATCGATCATATTTGAACAATCAGGATTAATATAAGAAGATATTTTTTCCAGCAAAGAATCAAACGAAATTAATGCCGCAAAATAATGTTGAAAAGGTTTGGCACCAAGAAGAAAATTTTTTAATTTTTCAGATCGTTGAACAGCATCAGATAACGATAAGCATTCTCTAGGAAGTATTTTTCCTGTGATTAAACGTGCAATCAAACGCTCTAAATCACTCATACCTTTTAATAAATCACTTAACCCTTGAGCTGCTGTATTATTAAGAAGATAAAAATAATCTGTTCGTTCTAATTGAGCAATAATATCAGTGTAATTTGCTGAAGGAGTGACGAGTAGACGTCTCAATTTCCTTGATGCAGGCATGGTTTTTGTTTTGTTTAGAACAGAAAATAAGGTATTTTTCGCCCCAAAATCATGAGCATTAACAATTAATTCCAAGTGTCTTAATGTATCATCGTTCATAAAAAGTACATTGGTATATTCGTATTGATAAGGTGCTTTTAAATGCTTAATTAAATCATCTGAAAAATGATTTTCCTCTAAGTAAGCAAATAATCCCATTAATGCTGTTTTTGTAGCTTGCGATAAGCTGATAAATAATTCTTCATGCATTTTTTGGTAAGACTGATAGAGCTTATTGTCTTGAAAATAATGCTGATCAACGATACGAAGTGTGTTTTGATAAACTTTAAGCTCTTCTTCGATAGGAAAATGATCCAAAAGAGATCGTGTACAAATAGTTTCCACAGGAATAAAACGACTAAGCTCATCGTTGAGAAAAGACAAAGGATGCTCATCTGCATAGGTACAAACAATCACTTCTCCAGTAGAAATATCTGCAAAAATAATTGCTAATTCACCATCCAAAAAATACAAAATAGCAAGAAATGAATTAATAGAATGATCTAACAAAGGATTTTCACCCCATGTACCTTTTGTTAAAACAGAGACAATATCTCGTTTTACTAATCCTTTTGCTTGAGACACATCTTCAACTTGTTCACAAATTGCTACCTTATGCCCAGCTTCGACAAGTTTATACGCATACTGATCTAAAGCATGATAAGGAAATCCACACATCACACGATTATGACGTTTAGTCATAGCGATATTTAAGATATTTGCAGCTATTTGGGCATCATCATTGAACACTTCATAAAAATCACCCAAACGAAACAGTAATATTTTATCTTGATGTTTTGATTTTAAATCATCATATTGTTGTTCCATAGGAGTTTTAGACACTTATAGTACCTCATTATTCTTTCTAATATATTATATTATATTATATCTTATTTTAAAGATCAAATTAAAAAAGATCCTCCTAATATTACTAGGAGGATCTTTTTTAATTTGATGCTCAAATATTTTCATCGTACTCGACTACTTCAAATTGTTCAAACAACTGAATATCCGTGTAACCTGCTTTATAAAGGTATTGAGCCATTTCTTTTGCTGTCTCATAATCTTGAATATTTCTTGCCTCAACATAATAAAGATCATCCCGATAATAAATTCCTATTGGAATATTCCTGCCTAAGTTATTAATATCTTGAACCACAATATTTGCAACAGAAAGATCTTTTAATTGTGCGATCCTCAACACATAACCTTTATTTTCAGGAACACTATAATTCCCAGCAATACCAGCAGCTCTTTCGGAAGTACGATTAGCTCTACTTTGAAGCCGTGCAACTTCAGGAGATACAAATAGTTGTTGTGGTTCTTCAATAGGAGTTTCATATTCAGGTTCTACTAAATCCTCAACAGGAGGCTCCAGCAATAATTCATCCTGTGAAATAAGCTTTTCCGGAGTCTCTATGGGAGCGTACTCGGGAGTATAATTGGGATATGAATATTGATCATTAGAAGATGGAGCAACATTGGTAATTACTTGATTCATAACATTTGTCTTAACAATATCAACCGTATTCGTGAGTACAACATTCATAACATTAGTAATAACCTTATTATCAACATTTGTAATGAAACGATCGACTAAATTTGTTGAAAAGACATAACGTACATTGGTTACTTGTACTTCATTGACTTTTAAAGAATAGTTTGTGATCATAACAGGAATTAATTGTGTCTGCATAATAGGTACAATCTCATTTAAATCATTTGTAATAATTCTATCAATGATGTTTGTTTGATAATTGGTCAGATAAATGGGCACATAATTAGTAACCCATTGAGATACAAGTTCTGTAATAGCATTGGTAATAATGGCATCAATCCTATTGGTTACGGAATTTGTTTGAACAAGCACTTGGATATTAGTTTGCCATAATGGTAAAACTTCGAGTCTTGTATTTGTGATCACTTGATTGATAACATTAGTAATATTTCTGATATTTGTTATTGTATCATTATTAGTAAGCCAAAATGGTACCACTTCTAAACGTGTATTTGTAATAACATCCTGAACAATATTTGTCACTAAATTAGTTCTATCAATAGTTTGATAGATCGTTTTAAAACGTGGTATCACTTCTGTAAATGTATTCGTGACAATACGATTAATGATATTTGTGACATCATTAGTTCTAAAAATACCTGTTCTATTGGTGATAAAACGAGGTGTAATCTCAAGGATACTATTTGTGATAACTCTTTCAATGACATTGGTGATTTCACGTTCTCTGTTCACAACATTATAATTAGTACGCCAAATAGGTAATACTTCTAAACGAGCGTTCGTAATCACCTGATTGATAATATTTGTAACATTATTAATTCTATTAATTCGGGAAACGTTTGTTTTCCAAACTGGTACTACTTCTAAACGAACATTTGTAATATTATTATCAATAATATTCGTGATATAATTTGTCATACTGACAATATTAGTCTGGTTATACCAAATAGGAATGATTTGTTGGCGAACATTTGTAATCAGATCATCAATCACATTTGTAACAATATTTGTTAATGTTAGAGTCATATTATTAGTTTTCCAGAGAGGTACTATCTCTAAATCAACATTAGTAATACGATCATTAATAATATTTGTGATAAAGTTAGTAAAAGTAATAATATTTGTTATTTTTTGAGCGTACGGAACGATCTCAAACTGCACATTAGTAATGCGATCATTAAGAATATTTGTAAAATAGTTAGTAAAAGTAATAGATTTGATATTTGTTTGCCAGTATGGTAGCACTTCTGTAATGGTATTAGTAATGCGATCATTAAGAATATTTGTTACAACATTAGTTAATGTGTTCGTATTTGTCTGCCAAACAGGTACGACTTCTGTTTGAATATTCGTAATTCTGTCATTAATAATATTCGTTACAAAGTTTGTGATATCTCTAGTCACAAAATTTGTCTTCCAAATAACAACCGATTCATAAGTTTGAACAACATTAGCAGATGATAAATTGGTAATATTAGTAATTGTATTGGTAACATAAGTATTATTAACAGAAACGATTTCATTGGTTATTTGGTTTGTTAAAATCACAAAAACCTGATTTGTAAGGATTTTAGTTTCTGTATTGGTTACTTGTTGATAGACGGTATTTGTAAAAGTAATAAGCTCAATAGAAGGAAGTCCATCTGGACGTACAGGTACCAAAATATTTTGTCGAGATCGTTCTGGTGTAGGTACAGGCATCTCTGGAAGGTAACCCACATCATCAAAATTTGGTTCTTGAATAGCGGACGGTGGGAGATTAGTATTTATAGACAAAATATCTCGGACAGTAGGATACTTAGGTGATCTAAATTGAACTACTGGTTGTTCTTTAATGAGAGTATCAAAATTTTCAGAAATCCATGGTACTGTTTTCATATCAACAACATTCATACGGCTAAGAGCAGTAAGATATTGATCCGCAAGTCTTGATTCTGTAGAACGTGAAAAACGAAGTCTCAGAACACTAAAAGCATACAAAGATTCATTATACTTTTTATCTTGAAAAAAAGCTTTTCCAGCATTTAAAAGAATCGCGGCACCATTATCAAATGCCCAAGGACGTAGCTGGGTTGATTTTTCGAGAACCAACAATGCTTCTTTGTTTTTTTTCAGTAACAAAAGACTTTCTGAATAAATAATATAAGCTTTATATGCAGATTCTTTGTCTGGGGCTTGTTTTAGAAAATCTTTGATCAGTTTAATAGATTTATTTGGTTTTTGTGCATCAAGAGCAATAACTGATCGCATATAGAGACTATAAGAAGATGTTGATTCTTTTAATACTTCTTCAGCTGCATCTGGACTGTCTAAAATATAATACACATCGCCTAATCGATCTAAAATTAATGATAAATGAGGAAATTGTGGAAATTTTTCTTTAATTGTTAATAAAATACGGATTTTCCGACGATAGTCTTTTTCTGACAACGATAATGTATACAAAGCATAAGGGGTATAGCTGGAATCTGGATATCTTTTAATTAATTCACGGTAGAGTTCTCGAGCCTTTTCAAATTCTTTTTTTCGAAAAGAAATAGTTGCTCGATTATAGAGAATATATGCTTTAGAATCATTTGGTGATAAATTAAGAGGTCCGTCTGTTTCTTCGATAGGAAGAACAATAGTATCAGATCCTGGAATTTTCGTACGAGATCGAGCAGGAGCAAGAACAGGAGCAATGATTTGATCATGACCTAAAGCCTCTGGACCAGCATCTTGAATGGTTGTTGGATTTGGCGAATCAGTCTGCCACAAATTATCAATCGCTCTATCAAGAGTAGTGTTAGGATTGACAGAAATTTGAGCAAACAATACCTTTGGAAACAAGCATAATATAAGAATAATTTTTTTCACAATTTTTCTCCAAATACACTATTATCAACATATTATTATAACACTTTTTAGATATCGTCACATTTACCATAAAATCTTAAGCACTACACGAAAAAAGATATAAAGAAATCCCCTCTTTTGGGAGAGGGGATGACATATTGTGAATATTTGGTTTACAAATGTTCTGAGTTAACAATTAGCGAACATGAATCGCTGAAACTGGGCACACAGAAACACAAGCGTCACAATCGATGCATGTTGTTTCATCAATGTCTCTTCTATTGTCACCTTCACTAATACAGGTTACTGGACAAACAGATTCACAAGAGGCACAGTTAATACAAGTATCATCAATAAAATGTGGCATAACACCCTCCTTTTTCGGCATTTAGACCGTAAGACTAATATCTTAATCTTATCTTATCGTATTTTTTGAAGAAAATCGGTATTTCCTTCGATTTAATTATAGTATAATAATAATCATTTTGTCTATTATTTATCTTTTGTAAAAAGAAGATATGATATAGGACGCAACGGACTCATCTTACGATAAAAAAGAGTAGGAAAAGATTCAAAAATATTTTCTTGAACTACCGGATGATATGTACTTGTCCAATTAGGAAATTGAGATAATATATGAGCAACACTTTCTGCATAATCTCTAACATCTGTCACAAAAGATAATTGCCCTTTAGGTTTGAGTACACGTACCATATCTGCCACAAAAGAAGGTCTAAACAAACGATTTTTCCACTGCCTTTCTCTTAACCACGGATCAGGAAAATTAATATGAATAATATCAACAAAATTTTCTGGCATGATTGATAAAACATCTTGCCCATCATCAGCAAAAAGAATAAAATTTTTATTTCCTGCTTTTAATAATCGATTTTCTGTTTTGATTGCACGTTTTCTTGAAATATCAACACCTATCCATTGAGTGTGGATATCGTCTGGGCAATGTGCCAGCATATAATCTCCATGCCCACATCCCATATCAATAACTACAGGTCTTTCATGATACGAAACAAAGAGATCTTGTACTTCATCGTGAACAGTGAAAATCTTCTCACAATTAGTTAATGGTAGCATTATTTTTTTATAACCTGTGGCACAATAATAAAAGAATCTTCTATTTTAGGAGCATTTTGAGCAATTTCTTCTTGTGTTAGTGATGGTGCAGGAACATCTTCACGTAGTACTGTAGGCATTACGTAACTACGAACCACAGGTTCATAAGAACCTAAATTCAATTGAGCAATCGTTTTAACAAAACCAAGAACCTCTTTCATACTATGCAAAAAATATTCTTTTTCTTCTTCTAACAAATCAAGTGATGCAAGAGCTGAAATACGATTAATATCAAAAGACATATGATCTCCTTAAGTATTTGTTATTTATGATAATCAGCAAATTTTAATTATTATAACTTAATTTTATAAAAAATTCAACCTATTAATTGTCTTATCCGAATATTTTATAATATTAAATATTTTTTTGAATATTTCCATAAATATAGTAAATAATTTTCTAAAAAAATAGCACAAACTTTCAATAATTGTGCATAATTATTTGAAAACCAAAAGAAAACGTTATCTATTGTTTTTTTGATAAAATAATAAAAAAAATCTAATATCATGTGTTTTTTTTCCGACATACTACAACTGGATTGTGAACAATCGCACAATTCATTTCATTGTTTTTCAATAAAATCAAAGGGCTTGATTTTTGCGTTTAAAAATATAATAATATAAACGTAAAATCTATCAAATTTTGAGCTCATATTATAAAATCTGATGTTTTATATGTATTTTTAAAACTTCCTTAGCTGTCAAGAATAATCGTTATTTAAAATAACGACATTAATAACAATAATAAATAACTCAAATAATTAATATTTTTACACACCATCTTATAGGATTAGCACATGACATTATGGAATTCTTTACTGGATCATCTTTTGGTTTCATTAGAAACTGGTTTTGCACGCCCTTTACTTAAGCGTGTTCACTTAAAAGAGTGTCAAAATGACTCTTTACTTATTTTGGTAGCTGAAGATTCATTTACAAAAGGTTGGTTTGAAGAAAACTGCCTTCCTGTATTGTATGAATATTTAGATATTCAAGGAATAAAAAAAGAATTTCGTATTGAACTAGCACAAGGAACGAGTTCTGACGCTATAAATAATCAAAAAATAGAGAAAGCTCAGACCAAAAAAACTGCAAAAACAGCTCAGCACCATTTAGTTTCTGATTTTACATTTAATTGTTTTATTCCTGGTGATTGTAATGATTTCCCTTATCAAGCTTCTATGAATATTGCAAAAGATACCTCTTCACGATATAATCCTTTTGTAATATCTGGGTCTATCGGCACAGGTAAAACACACTTGGCACAAGCTATTGTTCGTCAATTTGAAGAATTGCATCCTGATAAAAAAACTGTTTATATAACAAGCGAAGACTTCACCAATGAATTCATCAAACACATTCAACATAAATCAATGAATTTGTTCCGAGAAAAATATAGACATTGTGATTTATTAGTCATTGAAGATATCCAAAGCCTCCAAGAACGTGATTCTACATCTGAAGAATTAGAAAACATTTTTAATGCTTTACTTTCACGAGGTTCTCAAATGGTCTTCACAAGTGATAAGCATATCGAGAAACTCAAAGGATTAAAGCATCGTCTGAGAACACGCCTTGCAGGTGGATTAGCTGTTGAGCTCAAAAAACCAAACTTCGAAACAAGAAAAGCAATTCTCTTAGACATGATGGAGCGAGAAAATCATAAAGCAGATCATAAGGTCATTGATTTTATTGCTGAGACCATCGATGATAATATCAGAAGTGCTAAAGGAACCTTATTGAAGATGCTTGCTTATGCAGATTTAAAGAAAAAAGATATTTCATTAAAACTTGCAAAAGAAATTTTGAGTGACAAAATTAAGATTGATGTTCCTACGGATCTAAGTATTAATGAAATTCAAAAAGCGGTCGCTCATTATTTTGGTATTAAGCTCAGTGACATTAAATCTGACAGTAAACTCAATGCTTTTGCTCGCCCACGTCACATAGCGATGTTTATTGCCTCCAAGCACACTAATTTTACATCTACAGAAATTGGTTCTGTTTTTGGAAAAGCACATAGTACCGTGATTAGATCTTATCGCAAAATCGAAGAAAAATTACCAACAGATAGCAATCTCAAAAAACAAGTTGATAAAATCATCTTAGAATTAGTAGATTCTCGGCGTTAGATCCAAATCAAAGATTATTATTCCACTTATCATAAATTTAATCATAACAATCAAAAAAAGCAACAAAATTGTTGCTTTTTTTGATTGTTATTTGGTTTGTTGATAGAAAGCTCTTTTAAAATACAATCCGTCTGCAGGAACAGGTTTCCAAAGATGATTAGGTAGTGGTGCTCCATCTAAGCTACGGTCAATATCTTCCAATGTCATTATTCCCTTAGCAACAGATAGACTTGTACCAATCAATGTTCTGATCATACCTCTGAGAAAACCTTCACCCTTAATAAAAAAAATCATATGATCATCATAAATTTTAACACGAACATAATCCAAACGTCGGATTGTTGTTTTTTTGGCACGCTCTGTAGCGGAATAACCATAACAAAATTGTGCAAAATCTCTTGTTCCCCAAAATTTTTTCACCGTTTTTTTTAATAATTCAAGATCTAAAGGCATCATTTCATGATATGCTTTCTGATAAAAACGGGGAGGCAATACTTCTCCCGTCCAAATAAAATAGCAATACATTCTTCCTGTACACGAAAAAGTAGCATGAAAATTATTATCTACGAGTTCTGCTTGATAAATACGAATTGTTGGAGGTAACTTCCCATTCAATACTTGTACAATTTTATCTCGTGGAATCAAATCATCATGTGTTCGAAAATGTGCTGTATAATTTAATGCATGAGCACCGGAATCGGTACGTCCAGCTCCCCAACAAAATATTTTTCGTTTATATAAAGCAGATAATACATTATTTAATGTTGTTTGTACAGAAGAAAATTCTGTTTGTGTGTGCCAACCTTTAAATGCAGATCCTTCATAAGCCAGTGTTAATTTGTACGTTACTTTTTCACCCATATTTCCTCTAAAAAATAAGTTATCACATTATAACAAAATATGATAAACTTGACAAGAAATATAATAAAAACAGAATAATTTCTATACAAATCCTTGATTAAGTTAAAAAAAGACAGTAAAATATACAAAATATAATAGAAATTTATTAAGAGAAAAATATGTCATACGAGCCCTTTGGTATTCAAAATATCAAATCCCTACTAAACGACCATGGTCTTTATTTATCAAAAGATAGAGGACAAAATTATTTGATTCATCGTGCCAGTGCAGAAAAAATTGTCAATACCTTGCCTGATTTAACGTCAGAACAAATCTATTTTGAAGTAGGAACAGGTCTTGGAGCATTAACCGTTATATTAGCAGAACGTGGCAAAACAATTTCCATGGAAATAGACAAAGGAGTATTTGAACTTGTTCACAAAAAATTCAATCATCTCAATTTAACTCATATTCATGGAGATTTTTTAAACTGGAAGGACTACCCTACCCATGGAGAGTATATTTTTATTTCAAATCTACCATATTCGATCTCGGGAGAAGCAATCAAACACATTATTGAACAACCTGTTTTTCATACTGGTGTCTTGATGTTACAAAAAGAATTTGCTGATAGAATGGAATCTCGTGCAGGCAGTGCAAATTATGGACCATTATCGGTCATTGTTCAAAATTTTCTCACAATAGAAAAATTATTTTTTGTAGGTAAAGGTAATTTTTTTCCTGAACCAAAGATCGATTCATTAGTCATTCGCATCACAAAAAAAAAGACAGATTTGGATCAAAAATCTTTTGCTCAATTTATCAAAACTTGTTTTCATGCAAAAAGAAAAACTCTTACAAACAATCTTGCACATAGTCCATGGAAAAACGAAGCAATAACGGCAGATCCGATTTGTAAAAAAAGACCGGACGCTATTACACCGGAAGAGTGGCTGGATTTATTTAATCGATTAGAACAAAAAAAGCTTTCATCATGATGAAAGCTTTTTTATTTATAGGATACTTGAGGCATTTGATCATGAAAGATCATTGCATGTTCAGATAAGATAAATTGATGATTGATGTTAACAAAAAGATTCCTATCTTTCTGAAAAATACAATGATTTTTTGAGGGATATTCTCAAGTGCGAATCTAACAATAGATGATTTATTAAGAAGCTGCACCTGTTGGGCTAGCACTAATATTTTGATTACTCATCTGAGTTTCATTTCGTTCGATTCTAAATTTTTCACGAATTTTAGACATAAATTCTAAGACCCAACGTTGGCGATTTTGTTGAATTAATTGAGTAACAATATATTCTTTAACTTGGGTTGCATTCATACCATTTGCTGTTAATTGTGCACCAAATTGCTGGAATGCTTGATCAATTTGAGCTTTTGAAGGAGCAAACGCATTAGAATCAGATGGAGCGTTTTGAGCAATATAAAGATTCAATAATGCTTGTTGTGTAGCATTACGAAATAATTTTAGATTCTCAGGTTTTTCTAAAAAACCTTCTTCGATGGCAGTAGCAACAACAACTGTTTGATTGATTAATGATTCAAAGATATTTGCATTAAACAATGCTTCATTACCTGCTAATTGAGCTAATTGTTCGGGGGGAAGATTTTTCTTAACTTCATCTACTGTATTCGTATAATCATCAACGGAGATACCATATTGTTCGACTTTTGCCAAATAATCATCAGAAAGTGCTGAAATCTCAGGTAATGATAAAATCTGAGAAAATGTATCGTTTGATATTTTTTTTGATGGTATCATACCAATAAAAAAGCCTATAACAGCCCCAACGACTAATGTACCACAAAGCATTAATATTGTATTTTTATTCATCATGAACTCCTTATTATGATAATTCTTTTTATATGATAGCAAATTTTAAGAAAAAACTCAATTAAATATCTAAAATGTTTTAAAAATCAATATTATTATTTGATAAAAAATACCGATAACATTATAAATTGACAGGAGATTATTATGACAAAATGGATATATATGGTATTATTAATACCTGCTATTATTTTTGGAAATACTATTCCAACAGAACCAAAAGAAATTGTTACATACGCAATCAATTCACTGATGAAAGGACAAGCTGAAGAGCTTTTATTGATTACAGAAAAAGCAGAATTAAGAAAAACAAAAGAACTGATCGATAATATTAATAATAAAACATATTCCAAAGATAGCTTGTTAGAACAATATAGTGAAATTGAATCTTGGAACATTGAAAAAAGTCAAGAACATAAAATCAATGGACGTGTGATCACAATTGTCAGTACAGTTTGGAAGATTAAACCACCAAAAAAAATGGAACCTAACCAGATCTCAAATACAGAAAGTATCGGTAATAACATACAATCTGTTTATGTTGATTATATGTTAGAAAAATTTAATGGTCAGTGGAAGATTATTTCTCGTAAAACGGTGAGATAAGTTAGATAGAAAATGCGCTACGGTAAATTTCTACTTTTTCTTCTATGGTTATCGAACGAGTTTCTCTAGATGAAGAAACAGCTCGATAAATCATGATATTTCTCCCTTTGACATTAATAAATGTAGAATCACCGACTTTTTTATTTTTTTTCACCCCAAAATATTCACAAATGATATCAGATGATTTTCCCCCAGTTGCAATAATCTTAGTGCAATGGGGGATTTTTGTCAGTACATCAAATAAATCCAGCGATTCTATTACTTCTAAAAAATGATCAGACGCATTATTTTTTAATCGACAAATTTTCTTACCTACATCAGCAACAGCAATATGATGTTGAGTGAGAAATAATTTTATCTGATTCGGATCAAATGAATTATTGTGATGATTAAAAAAATGATTTTTATTATCAAAAAAGAGAAGACCAAAAATACGCCACATATCATTTTGTAAATTGGGATAATAAAAATCCATACTCCATTTTTTTTTATCTGGAGGAAAGCTACCTAATAGTAAACAATTTGCATGCTCTGGCAAAAAAGGGGATAGAGTGTGTTCTTCTGAAAATAGCATTTAATATTCCTAATATTATAATAATTTAAATGTTGTCCTGTGGTGTGGGGTAAGACCCCATTTTTTTATTGCTTCTCTATGTGATTTTGTAGGGTATCCTTTATTTGTATCCCAGCCATAGTAAGGAAATTCTTTATGAAACTCAAGCATTAAACGATCGCGTGCGACTTTTGCCAAAATAGAGGCGGCAGCAATATGAAAACTTTTTTGATCTCCTTTAATTAATGAAATGATCTTTGTATCAGGGAGTTCTTGAGGTGAAATATTCATCGCATCTGTCAGTAAAGTGGACACAGATATATTTTCACTAATTTTCTTAAAACAATGAATCATCCCCCATTTTGAAGCTTGATAAATATTTAATTCCTCGATCTTCTTTAAATCGACAATCTCAATATGATAGGCAAGAGCTTTTTGTTTGATAAGGAGATCTAAGGATTCTCGTTTTGATTCAGAAATTTTTTTTGAATCAAAAACACCATCGATGACTGATTCATGATCAAACATTACAGCCGCAACAACTAAAGGGCCAGCGATAGGTCCACGACCTGCTTCATCCGTACCAACGATAAGATCACAAAAATCAGGATAAAATTGTTGGACTATTGTTAGATCATGTTGTATAGTTAAAGACATTGCAAACCTCATACAATCAAAAAAACGCTGTCTAGTACGTCAGCGTTTTTTTGATTTTATTTTGTTGTTTTTTTATTTTCACCTTTTTTGAGTGCAAGTTCTTTAAGACGAGCAGCTTTACCAAAGCGTCCTCTTAAGAAGTAAAGTTTGGATCGACGTACTTTTGCTCGACGAACAATCTCAATAGAAGCTAAATAAGGAGAATGGAATGAAAAAACTCTTTCAATAGAAATACCGGCACTTACACGACGAACCATAAAAGTTTTTCTATTCATACCATGTTTAAAACAAAGAACAACTCCTTCATAGGACTGTATACGTTCTTTGCTACCCTCTTTGATACGAACATTAACACGAATGGTATCACCTGCATTGAACTTAGGGAATTTTTCTTCATTATTTTGCTCTTGAAGAAGCATCAATTCAATATCATGAAGAGTATTAATAATTTTAGCTTTTGGTTCAGCTTTTTTTTGTTCAACATTTTCTTGAACAGATGCAACTTCAGAAGTGTCGCTCATAGGTGTATTTACGTTTTCGGGCATCTTTTGTACTCCTGTATTACTTTTTCGAAAGCCGCGAGACGCTTTTTTAAAAGTAGATTGGTTTTTTTTATTTTTGTTAGTATATTTTTAGAAGCAACATCAACAGCACATATAGGATATTTTTTGATTAAATCAGGTCGACGAAGCCAAGTTATTAATAATTGCTGGGTTATACGTTCTTCTTTAATTTTTTGATGATTTCCACTTCTCAACACCTCAGGAACAGTTTTACCCTCAAAATGGAGAGGTTTTGTATAATGAGGATATTCCAATAAACCTTGCTCAAAGGACTCTTCTTCTCGTGCGTTTGATTCCAAAATATGATCATCCATTCTGAGAACAGAATCTAAGAGAACAAGTGCCGGAAGTTCTCCTCCACTCAACACATAATCACCAATAGATATTTCTTCATCTACATAATGATCAAGAAAACGTTGGTCAACACCTTCATATCGAGAAGCAATAATGACCAAGTGTTCTTTTTCAGATAAAAATTTTGCTTTTTGAGTTGTTAGCGGTATCCCTCTAGGAGAAAGATGTATAATAAAAGCATTACGTTTAGGATCAATTTCCGCTATAGCATTTGCAAGAACATCAGGTCTAAAAATCATGCCCGGACCAGAACTAAAAACAGAATCGTCCACTTTTTTAAAATCACCTATGCCCCAATTTCTGATATCTAAGCTATGAATCTGGATAAAATCAGTAGCTCTTTTTAAGATACCATAAGAAAGAACATTGTTGATTAATTCTGGAAATAACGACAAGACGGTTACTTTTTTCATAAATCCTACAATAACTCATCAAGGTTTTTAAATAAGATCTGTTGCTTTTGAATATCAATATTCTCAACATAATAATCATTAAAAGGCACTGCAAGATCTTGTTTGCTGTTAATCATTTTAATAATAAAGATTTCTTGGTTTGCAATTGTTATCAAATTAAAAACAGATCCCATTTGATTACCAAGATATATAGCACTTAAATCTAAAAGATCTTGAATAAAATATTCTCCATCAGTTGGTAAAACAAGATCTTTCTTAGGAAGAAAAACAGGCACAAGTCGCCATTGTTCTGCACTTGTTCTATCAGGAATTTCCACAAAAGAAATTTTCGCACTTTCCGGATTTTCATCAAATTTTAATGATGAAACAGTAAGCATCCGAAATCCTGATTGTTGTTTTTTATCTTTCACATAAAAAACATCTAATTTTTTGAGATCAGAAACTTCATCAATATAAAACTTTATCTTAAGATCACCTTTGATACCAAAAGGTTTAAGCAATCTTCCTATCTCAACAAGATCTTGTTTTTCAATAGACACTTAAAACCTCAAATTATACTGTAGCAGTTCTTGCCTTGGAAACAAGTTGTTTTACTGTTGGGGACACCACAGCTCCTAACTTTACCCATTCATCAAATCGAGCAACATTAATTAACACTTGCTCTTTTTCTTCAATAGGTCTGTATGTTCCAAGATTTTCAATATACGCACCATCACGTTTGTTTCTAGAATCAGTTACTACTACTCTATAATAAGGTGCTTTCTTTTTACCGATACGCATTAAACGAATATTTGTTGACACAGATTGGCCTCCACATAAAATTTCACTTTAAGTATTTTAAACTATTTATCTTATTTTGTCAACGTTTTTCAAAAAATATAATTATTTGTTTTTGGGAAGGATATACTTTTGAATAACTTTTTTACAACTCGATGTAATTGGGTAGTATTTTTGACAATCTATAGGATCAACAAAAACTTCATCTTCTTGAAGATGATGAAGATCATTTTTCAATAAAAAAACATTCCTTGTAACTTTATTATTAGAAATTCGATAGCTGATTTGACCTAACAACTCAAGTCCTTGTTTATTATTGATAAGCTTAAAATCATAAAGCCCTTTTCGACGTCCCACATTATTTTTACACAGAACAATCAATGATTCTTTTTTAATAATCACACAAGATTCTTCTATTGCGATTATGTCAGCTTTTGGTTTGATCCCAGGAAATACTAAGGATTTTTCTAAAAGAAAAGCTTTACACTGTGTGGACAAAGGACATTCCATACATTTGGCACGACTTACTTGACAAATCAACGCCCCTATTTCCATTAATACCTGATTCCAAATCCAAATATCACTAGGTCTAATCTCCGCCACAACATCCATAATCTCTTGAGCAATGCTTTCAATTTTTTTATTAAAGGAAGGTTCTGTTCTCATCATACCAAAAAACCGACCAAGCACCCGATCAACATTTGTATCGACCAAAGCATCTGGTTTATTGTAGGCAATAGATGTAATTGCTGCAGATGTATAAGGACCAATACCCGGCAATGAACGTAATTCATGACGATCTTGAGGGAAATTCTCTTCTTTTTTGATTATTTTTGCTGTCTTCAGGATATTTCTTGCTCGAGAATAATATCCAAGTCCTGCCCAAAGATGAAGAACATCATCTTCACTAGCGTTAGCAAGATCATCTAACTTAGGAAATCGCTCCATAAATCTCAAAAAATATTTTTTTACCGTAGCTACTGTTGTTTGCTGAAGCATCATTTCTGAAATCCAAACCCGATATGGTGTAGGATTATCACGCCATGGTTCTTCACGTTTATAAATAGAAAACCACATAAGAGCTTTTACTATTATTGATTGATCCATGCTATTTTTCACGCTCTTGGATACATCGTTGTTTTTCTGTTAAGATACGAAAATCTTCTGGAGAAAGTTCAAGGGCTTTAGAGAATGCTTTTTCTGATTCGACATAATCTCGTATTTGATGATAGAATAACGCAGTCTGCAACCACACTTCAGAATTATAAGGATCTTTTTCAACAGATTTTTCAAAAAGACTTCGTGCTTCATAAATTTTACCTTCTGCATTAGCAATACTGCCCAACAAACTCCAAGCCTCACCATGAGAAGGATCTGCCTCTACCAAGGCAGCAGCCCATCGTTTTGAATCCTCATAGCGACCGGCATCAAAAAGCATTGCTGCATAGTAAAATCGTAATAAGGGATCCCCACTTTTAGAAATCAGTGCTGTTTTGAATATCTCCTCACTTTTGTCAAATTGTTCAAGATCAGAAAGTGTTACGGCTAATAATGTTGTTGCCTCAATACAATCAGGATCCAATTGCAATACTTTCTCTAATGTTAAAACAGCATCTTCAAGATGATTGGCTTCTGCTAAGATAGATGCCAGTTGAAAAAATGCCGGAGCATAAGTAGGATAGCTGTCAGTATAAACTTGAGCAACATGAATAGCTTCATCAAATCGTCCGTTTCTGACCAATAAATTAGAATAATTTTGTAACGCAGTAATATCGGCAGGTGTGATCACTAAAATTTTCTTTAATGTATCTTCCGCTTTCCGAAACTCACCTTTTCTAATTAATAAAGACACGTAATTATTCAACACAGGAACATCTTTGGGATCTTTTGCTAATGCTTTATTATAAAACCATTCAGCTTCTTCAATTCTATCTAATAAAAATAATAAATTCGCATAATTAAATTCAACACTGATATCACTTACAATATCGTCATGGTGGGAAAGACATTTTTTGAGATATTCTTCTGCTTCATTAAATCTTCCAAGATCAGCTAATAGTAAGGCATAATTATTAAAAATAAAAGGATCATCAGGAATTTGTTTCATCATAAAACGATAATACCACTCAGCAGATCGAAATTTTTCTTTCTCGGCAAGTTCATTTGCCTTATCCATCAGCCGTTCTCCAGCAAAAGGCTCTTTTTCAAAGAATTTGATAAAATTCTTTTCTGCCTGATCAAATTCCCCTATTTCCACATTAAATGCCCCAAGACGAAAATATAAATTAGGATTATCGTTTTCTAATTGGAGTAATCGTGAGTAAATTAACTTTGCTTCACGATGTCTGCCTTGATCTTGTAGAAAATCGGCATAATTTGATAACGCTGTTGTATGTTCACCATCAAGATTGAGTATTTTTTGATAAATTTGCTCTGCAAATTCACTATCCGTAGAGGAAATTTGATCGGCATATTCTCCCCACGATGCAATATCCTCTTCTTGGATTAGTTCAAGAGTATGTCTGTTAAACTCCATGAGTATCTTATCCTTTAAATATTTTATAAAATTTATTGAAAATCTAAAAATAACGGTCGAACATCCAAACCTGAAATTTTTTTACAAAAATATTTCTCGATTATTTTTGCTTTTGCGTTAACAAAATCAAGAGCCGTGGAACCATTTTTCAATGCCATATCCGCTTCGACAAAAGCACTGAGATGGTCTGCCAATCGCACTAAAGAACCATCGCGAGGATTAAATTTATCCTCATTTTTATCTTTTGGGATATCACCAAAATGCTCAACATGTACATTATTTTCAACAGTCATATTTGAAAATTCATCATTAATAAAATAAAACAATTCCTCATGCAAATAATCAGGAATCAGCATTTTAAATTTTTTATTTATTTCTTGATGTTCGATTTCTTTAATCATATCTCCAAGCCCAGGAATATTTGTTTTGAGAGGAGAAATAATATCTCTCGTAAACACTTCAGGCAGATCATGAAAAACTCCTGTAAAAAAATTATTATAAATACGTTTTTTACAAGCATCAGCAGAGATAGAAAAAAAATAACTGAGCACAGCAACAAAAAATGAATGTCCAAGTACTGTGGTTTTTGGTTCTCGAGATAGCTGTGCCCAACGTACTTGAAAACGCATTTGTCCAAACATCGAGATTAATTGATCATAAGAAGAATAGTTTTCATTAGTGAATAAATCTTCTTTATTTTCTTCACGAATATGTTTTGTTTCAAGTTGGGTAACAAGTGTGGTACGAATATTTAGATGTTTATTTTTAAGACGCTTCATATCTTCCTGAAGATCCACAAGACCAAAAGCATTGGGATTGGTATTTTTTAACAAATCAAATTCCCATAATGTTGCATCAGCTCTAGCAATATCCATAATCTTATCAACAAGTGTCGTTTCTTGATCAATAGTATCGCACCAATGACAAAAACGTTTGATAAATTCTTCAGGAAGACCATATAAATAGGGAAATATAGTTTCTTTAACAAATTTTCTCAATTCTTTATATTGATGGTGATCAGCAACAATTTTTTGAAATACTGGAGGTTTGATATCTGTAACAACAATGCGTTCCAAATAACGAAAAATAGTTTTTTCGATTAATTCTTCCATATCAACAGGTTCTGATTTTTCAGCAGCTTTTGCTAAAAAATATGATAAGCTAAGAGCATGGGCTTGTTTGTCCGCTTCTACAAATTCTGTAGGTCTAAGCTGATCATTCCAACGTTGCATTGTAAAGCCTTCAAAAAGTTTTAAAATTAAATTTTTTCTTATCATCACTTTTCCTTATTTTATAAAAACCATTTCATCCTATGAGATATCATATTATAAATTATTTTATTTTTTTTTGCAAAGATCATTCTTTATTTTCATTGACATCATCACAGAAGTATTGTATAATTAATAGATTTAACAATCCCATATGAGAGGATTTTTCATGAAATATTTTTTTTCTTTTTTAGCACTTTTTTTCGCTATTTCTTGTTCAAGTGTAGATAATAATTTTTCCAAAGAAGCAAATAAATTTTTAGATTCAATCGATACCAAATCATACAATGGTCTTAATACAGGAGCTGGGTTAACATTTCAAGCTAATAGAAGGCTTTTGGCTATCTTTGGTTCTGTACCAACGGCTACTTTTGATCCCAAAAATGGCTTATTTTTTATTAACTCAAGAAATAACGGTGCTAGTAGTTCTGAAGGTATCTATCAAGAAAACAATGCTCCAGAACGTTATATTGGAATTATTCAACAAAATAGTGGTAACACTTTATTCCATACAGAATATGCTACGACTATTGAAGCCATTAATTGGGATAAAGCTACAGAATTTGCAAAGAAAAAATAACGTTACAATATCCAAAAAGATTATAAAAAATCCTCCTAAGTACTTAGGAGGATTTTCTATAAGATTATCAGATAAATTCTTTAATTAGTTTGATAATATTTGACATTTCTTTTGTGTTTTCACCAATAATACACTTATCACCTATTTGAATAGTGGGAAATGCTTGAATATTATATTGTGATGTTAGTGTCGAAAAAGCGGGAGCTTCTACCATATAGGCATGAATATGTTGATTTTGAATAGCTAAGCGATGAACATTCATCACAGCCTTTGGACATTGGGCACAATTCAAAGACACAAAAACATATATTTTTAATAAAGATCTCACTCTATCTACAACAATCAAATCTGCAACAGCAAGACTATCTATCTTACCAGACACTTCCAAAATAGACATTAAAAATGAGTTGATTTCAAACCCCCCAGGAGTTCCCAAAAATCGAACACCTTTGAGTGTTTTTTGTTCATTTGTAACAACAAGCATTGGTATATCGTTGATATCCCATTCTTTTGCTTTCAAAATCATATCATTTTTGCTCAGAATTTCTAGGGACAATTTGGGAGAAAATTGAGAAAATTCTGTTACAAATTGTTGAGTTTCTTTACTTTTATCATTATTTCCAAAACAACAAAGTATTTTTACAGGGTTAACCATATCTTCAAGAATACGTATCATTTGATTTCCTGTTTCTACATCAAACATCGGCATTTGTACTGGCTCCTCAATCCATGATTAACCCATTCCATACTATTTAATTATATAGAGCAGGAACGGCAAGAGTTACTTTTAATCCTTATTTTAGTGCAATAATCAATTATTTGATCAAAAGATTTATTATATTTTAGGGCATTACCATCAACAAGTGAAAAACAAACCTTATCTTAACAAAAATTCGATCTATTTAATTTTTTCTCATTTTACTCTTGTTTTTACAGAATAGTCCTATGATAAGATATAGATCAGAAAAAAATTAAACAGATCTCATAATGATTCCAGCCAATGCACTCTTTTTTCATCAGGTATATTTTATTTTTTTTCATTAAAGAATATATTAAGTCCTGTAGCGGTTGTTTTGATTGCTTCATCACCAGGTTTCCAGTTTGCAGGACAAACTTCACCATTTTTCTGATAGAATGTCCAAGCATCAATAGCACGGATTGTTTCTTCAACTGATCTACCTATTGGTTTATCATAAACTTGCTCAAAACGAACAATAAAATCAGAATCAATAAAGAACGATCCTCTTAATGCAACACCTTGATCTTCTAATAATACCCCATAATCTTTTGCAATCGATTTAGTAATATCTGAAACAATAGGATAAGAAACACTTTTGATCCCACCTTCAGAACGAGGGGTATTCAACCAAGCAAAATGACTATAAACAGAGTCCACAGAACAAGCAATCAGCTTCACACCTTTTTTTTCAAATGTTTCATGAGCATCACTAAAAGCATGTAATTCTGTAGGACAAACAAAAGTAAAATCTAAAGGATAAAAGAAAAATAAAATTGGCATTCCTTTATAATTTGAAAGACGAATCTCTTTAATTTCGCCATTGATAACAGCTTGAGCCGTAAAATCGGGAGCTGTTTTATTAACTAAACTCATATATTCCTCCGTAAATATTGACATCAATCAATATATTTTTGATTTTTATACTGTAAACGTTCAAACAAAAATGGTGCTAAATCATCAAGTTCTTTTGGTGCAATTTCTGATATTTTATCAACCATTAAACGAGAAAAAGAAGCATGCATTACTTTCGATGAGATTTGAGTAATTTTTGTAAGATCCCAAGTGATTCTGCTGACATCTCGTCGATTCTTCATCAAAAAATCTTTCCACATTTCCAAACGTTGAGATAAGGAATATTTAGAAAAAATTAAAGAACCTTGTAGCTTTAAAGAAATTTGTACAAAAGAATAGTCTAATAGCGATGAAGTGGCACGAAGAAGTTTATCTTGAATAATTTTTTCAGCATCGGTAACGGAAACATTAATTGTTTGGTAATCAATAAAAACAATAGGCAATAGCAATCGTTCCATTGCCCAAGAATCCGTATCAATCAAAGAAACATAACGAGCACCTATATCACTTTTTCGAGTTTGACGTGGTGCTCCCGGATTGACAAGACAGGTACCATTTGTCCAACGATCAAACCATGTATGATAGTGACCTAATGCTACATATCTATAACGTCCAGCAACATCAGAAGAAGAAATTGGAAAATATTTAGCTTTAGTGCCACTTTCATATGTACCGTGAGTAACTAAAATAGCAGGATCATAATCTGGAATATTAATATCAGATAAAGAAATATTATGTTGGTAAGGCACACAAACAAAATACAAACCTTCAATTTCTGCAACAGAATAAGGTGTCTGATTAGCAACAATAACATTTGGAGCAAGTTCGGATCGATGATTGAGAAATTTATCATCATGATTACCCGGAACAATAAGAACGGAGCCTTGAAATTGTTCCCAAATCGGAAGCATTGCGGCTTCTAAAAGTCGTCCATTTGCCGCAACATCAAACAAATCACCTGCAATTAGTATTAATTCAACACTTTCTTTTTGAGCAAGCTGTATTATGGATTCAAGAACAGATAGATGTTCTTTTTCCTTAAGATGTAGATCTGCTGTGTGTAATATTTTCATCGAACACCTTTCCTACAGTAATCTCTATTTTTCTTAAAAAATAGATTATATAAGAAATTACTATATTATAACATATTTTATCTTTATAAACAAATTATTCAATTAAACATATCAAATAGAATAATTAGTATCTTATTTTGTTCTATTTTATGATTATCTATACCAAATACAACTTGATTTTATATTTTGTTTATACTATGATATTAAAATCAAGTTCGATTAGTTATTTTTCGGAAAAAAATGAAAAAATTTGAGTATATTTAGGTATATGTAAAGAATAGAGATATTATTTATGAAAAAAATAGATCATCAAAAAATTTCAGGCATCTTTAGCCCTGATCAACGAAATGAAATCCCTGAACAGCCAGGTGTGTACCTATATAAAAACAAACAACACGATATCATATATATAGGTAAAGCTAAAAATTTAAAAAAACGTGTTTCTTCTTATTTTAGCAAAACACATTTATATTTGAAAACTCATTTATTAGTTCAACAAATTCACATCATCGATATTATTGTTGTAGAAAATGAACAAGAAGCATTACTGCTTGAAGCAACATTAATAAAACAACATCTTCCAAAATTTAATATTGACTTTAAGGATGGAAAATTTTATCCATACATTAAGATCATCAAAAAAGAAAAATTTCCTCGTATCATCATGACAAGAAATAAGATGATGGATAAAAATCTTTATTTTGGTCCTTATATTAGTGCTGGAGTTGTTCGGTCTAATTTAGAATTAATCCAAAAAATTTTTCAAATCAGAACGTGTAAAACACTTCCTAAAAAAGAATGTATTGAATACCATATGGGTCGTTGTGCTGCTCCTTGTATTGGTAAAATCACAGAAAAAGAATACAATGATAACATCACCAAAGCTATCAAATTTTTTTCAGGTAAAAAAGATCCTTTAATCAAAACATTAGAACAAAAAATGAAAGAAGCTGCAACATCCTTATTATTTGAAAAAGCACAAATTTACAAAGAACAACTAGACGCTATCCTATCTCTTGAAAACAATCAACACGTCTATGTCACATTAAAAGGTAAGATTGATATTGTTGGTATTGAAGAACAAGGTACTCACATTAGCATTGCTGTTTCTTTGATTCGAAATGGGAAATTATCAGGAAAATTAGGATTTACCGTCAACAATAATCCGTCTTTTTCACTCGCAGAGACATTTGCAGAATTTCTCGCATCCTACTATACTGACGAAGAAGATGTACCTGACAAAATTGTGATCAGTGAAGAATTTCAACACATCTGCGAAGGATTGACCACATGGTTTCAAAGCAACGATGTCCCCATTACAGTAAATACAGCAACTAATCAAGATGAAACGGCATTACTGTCCTTAGCACAAAAAAATGCCTTAGTCCATTTGGATCGTATTTCTTCAGAACCTGATTTATTAGAGGTACTTGCTGAATTACAAAAAACGCTGAATCTCAAACATTTTCCCAGTATTATAGACGGATTTGACATTGCAAAGCTTGATGGGACATTAGCATCAGGGGTCGCTGTACGCTTTCAAGGTGGAGAGCCACTCAAAGATTTTTATCGTCTGTTTAACATTCGTGCAGAAAACCAACAAGATGATTTTATTGCTATGGAAGAAAGTGTCTACAGACATTATAAAAATATGTTAACAAATAACGAACCTCTTCCTCAATTAATTTTGATTGATGGAGGAAAAGGACAATTATCATCAGCCATAAAAGCGTTAAAAAAACTTGGATTAGAAAACGATATCGATATTATTTCGATCGCAAAACAAGAAGAAGAAATTTTTAAACCAAATCAAAAAATTGGAATGCTACTTCCAAATAATTCAAAAATATTGTATTTGTTACAACGTGTCAGAGATGAATCTCACCGATTCTCACAAGTACAGCTTCATCGTAGGATGGATAAAAAATTACGGGGATAACGTTAGACAATTAATTTACCATGAAGCTCTGTTGCACCTGTATTTTGAGCAATATATTGAACATTATCTTTCGTAACACCTCCACCAACCAAAATCGTAATCCGTCCATTAGCATAGGCAATGAGATCTGTTAATATACTCATATTTTCAGATGCTGATCCTCGTCCACCTTTTGTCAAAACCCTATCATAACCAAGCTCAATTAATAAATCCAAAGAATCTTTCAAATCTACCGTTTCATCAAAAGCCATGTGAGAAATGATTTGCGATTTGGTTGCAAGATTGCGGGCTTGAGACATAAAATCCCTATCGTATATTTTCCCTTTCAAGGCACCTACCACAATCCCAGACACACCAAGTTGATTACAAAGATCAATATCACGTAACATTATTTCTTTTTCTATCTCTGTATATTCAAAATCACCACCTCGTGCACGTATGATCACTGCTTGAGGAATAGAGAGACGGCTTTGGACAAATTCTATTGTTGCTAGAGACGGAGTAGTACCACCAACAGCTAAATTATCGCATAGTTCAATCCTATCAGCACCTTTTTCTTGAGCATATTTTGCACCGGAAAAATTTTCTACGCATGATTCTAATAATAATTTCTTCATGATAACCTCAAATTAATAATTATTTAATATAATATTTTTCATATTATAAGCTTACTTGTCTTTTTTTTCAATACAATCATCATGTAAATTAAAAATTAAGTGAAAAAATTTTGACAAAAATTAAAAAAATATGCAAAATAAGATACAGAATTTTTATATAGAATATTCAGGAGCAGTTAATGCTGGATAAATGTTTACAATATTATGGTCTTTACTCATATATACCTATTGCTCGGTCGTTGCAAATACTAGCAAAACGAACCTCAGCGATTTATCCAAACGGATATCAATCTTTCCCAAAACATACTATTTCTTGTACTCATTATGAATTAGCAGAACTATTCAATATCAAATACTCTTTGTATCATCATCAAATCATTAATGAGATTTTTCGTTATGGGGCGTTATTTGGTTTAGTTATTGATTTATGTGTGTATCCAACACATATAGAGTGGTGCTACAATCCTATGCACAAAAGAGATCTCTTTTTTTCAGAACTAAAGCTTTCCAATCGTTCTACAAAAACATATATTGCATAAATAGATTTTTAAGATCCACCTCTCATTCAGGTGGATCTTTCAAAGCTGTTCATATGAAAATACCTTTTCAAGAAATTCTTGAGAGAAAATATAGGATGTGGTATACTGTATTTTATGAAGAAAACTTTTAGTTTATTGATTTTACTGATTGCATCATGTTCTAAACTGCCTGTCAAAGAAGAAATCGAATATCGTAATCGTCTTGAAAATGAAATAATCAAAACATTCCCCCAAAAATTATGTATTGTTATTCATCCTTTTACAGATCTTACTCCTAAAAATACAAATGATACCTATCTGAGTGGAGCTATTCCTGATGTCATTGAAGGGATGCTTGAGCCTATGAAAGCTACTCTTGCTTATGTACCTTTTGATTTTATGCCGTTTTATGTATCGGAATCGTTGTCTAATTTATTTCAGTCAGTCCAAAAAGATACTAATTCAAACAACTCTGCGACTAGTTCAAATAATGAGACCAGTCAGTCTTATTTTGAATATTTAACAAACTATCTCATAAAAGTCCCTGTCCAAGTGACACAGCTTCAATACAATCTTACGACAAATACCAATTATATTGAAATCGTCACAAACACGTTCTTTGAACAAGGAGAAAGTAAAACAAATTTTGTTTCCAATGAAATCCTAAAGACAGAAACAAATTCTATTTCTACAAACCTTGTACTAGAAGATAGGAATATCATTACAGCAACCAATATGCTCTTATTATTATATGAAGAATTTCCAGAATTGATTAATTATTTGAGTTATATTCCTCTTGAGATCAGACGAGCCACTTTAAAAGATATCTCTAATTATACCGATTATGCTGATTGGGCAAAAGATCCAAAAGCATGGAAAAGAAAAGAAACAGCACGTTTACGTGCTCAAAAAGAGGCTGAAACCAATGAGTCTTCCACAAACACCCTCTCCAATACAACAGAACAAACAGAAAACACATACCCTAAAGAAGATTTCACACTGACATACCATATTACAGGAAATTTTAAATCATCTCAAGATACTGTTTTCTCAACTCCAGATGTGAATATCAGCGTTGAGATTTCTGATCTTAACAATACAGGATTACAATGGTGGATAAATAAATATAATACTCCTCCACCCAGTTTAACAAAAATTATAACAAAATTAAACAGTATGAATACCAATGATATCGAATCATTTAAAAAAGAATATCTACGTATTCCATATAAAAAGAAAAAATTAACTCCTCGTTTACAAGAAGAATTTAATATTTATTCCACAAATTTTCGTGCAGAACGACCAGAAGGTCCAACAAACTCAGAATTACCCGAAAAAATACGATTGCGTTTACGTGTCAAAGAAAATAAAATTCCAACTGAAATGTTAAATTGGTTGAAAGTTTTTCATTCAACATTTATTAATAGACCATACGCAACACTAATGCTAACAACAAACCCAAAAGATACTCTTGTTTATCTTAATGGATTTTTTATTGGAAAGACACCATTAATCTATCCTACAGCACCTCTTGGTGAACAACGGATATCCTTTATTAAAGACGGATTTCAACGTGAAGAGCTACTTACAGAAATCAAAGCTAATCGTACAAATAAGATTGATTTTAATCTTTCTCAACAAAATAATTCAGGCGAATTGTTTGTAAATTCTCCAACTCCTACAGATGTGTTTTTAGATTCGCAGTATAAAGGTCAAACTCCACTGCTCATAACAAATTTAACGCTAAATAAAAAATACAGACTTGAAGTACTTAATCCATCAGGAAATCTAAGTAGTAATAGAAATTCTTTTTATAAAAGTTTCACACTAACAACAGAAAAACCTCGTATGGATTTAGATGCTGAGTTTAAAAACTTTGAAACATCCTACAAAGCAAATAAACAAAAAGGATTATTAGCAGGGACATATATTTCTTGGATTGCTACATTAGCTATTCTTGGAGGAAGTATTTATACCCAAGCACGACAACATGAATTTCAGTCATTAGCACGAGCAAATGGTATTTCTCCAGAGCAACGACGTGAATATCAAAACTCAGCGGATCAATTTGGAATCACCTCACAAGTTACCTTATATACTGCTATTGCAGGAGCTATTATTTCAAGTGGTATTATGGGCTGGTATCTCCATAGTAAAGCAGTCTATTTGGGATTTGATTATGATCCAACAGATCAAGAAGTTTTTGCAAATATCAAATTGAAATTTTAACGTTAGAACATAAAAAAACTCCCTCATGTAGGGAGTTTTTTTTATGTTTATTTTTGATTTAGTATTAAAGATCTTCACTGTAATAAAGATATCGGAAACAGTTAGGACATTGGGGTAAAGCAGAATCGTCAGAATCTTGCAATGTATCACCACCATGGTATGATGTTGGAAGAAGAATATTACATCCTGAACAAGAGTCGTCTTCGACAACCGCCATCACGACTCCTCTATTTTTAAGAAGTAGTCGTTCAAAATATTCTACAAAATGAGCATCAAATTCTAAAGTAATTTTAATAATCTCATCTTCGATTCTGTTCTTTTCAGATGAAGTTTGTGATTTAATATTTTCCAAAGAATCTTCAAGATCTTTAATAGATTGAACAGATACGGATAAATGTTGAGTTACTTTTTCAAGTTCTTGAGCAATATCACTCACTTTTGATTTATCATAATATAATTGAGCTTCAAGAATTTCACGATCTTGGGAATATTTTTCCATATCTTTTTCCCAAGATTTAATTTGACGAGCCATTTTTAAATTGTCTCTATCTTTTTCCATCAATTCAATTTTATTAAGAATACCATCCAATCTTACTTCTTCAGATGTAATTTTTTCTGACAATGTCGCATATTGAGCTTCCAATTTTTGTTGATTGGTAACAGCAGCCTCAATATCTCCTTTAAGTTTTGTAAGTTTATTTTCATCATCTTCATAGATAGCTAGAATGGATCTTTTATTTTGGTACAACTCCTGCCAGCGAATAATATTGCGAATGCGGGATAAACGGTCCATTATTGACCCTCCAAAAAAAATGTAATCATTAAATTTAAAAAATTTAAATTAATAGAATATTATTATAAAGAAAAACAAAATAATTGTCAAGAATATAAACTAAATATCTTATCTTTCAGAATTATTATTTTTTACAAGAATCATAAAAATACCGTTTAACATAAAGAAGATAATGCAAAAATTATCAAGAAAATATGATAGTATTCTATATTATCTTTTCCTTTTGGTTCAATTTTTATTCTACATTTAACTAAGTCTAGAATGTACTAAGAGAAAAATTTTGATGATACTATTTTTGTCCATAGTAAGCGTTTGCTCCATGTTTTCTTAAGTAATGTTTGTCTAAAATATATTTAGGTAAGTGAGCCTTAGGGTTAAGTGATAGGGTGTGAACACCCATTTTAGCTATGGTTTCTAAGACAATAGAATTTTCAACAGCTTTATCCACACTCTCCCCCCCATGTGAAAGGTCCATGCCCATTCAAGAGACAAGCTCCCATTTCAAGAGGATTTAAAGATTTATTTTCAAATTCTGAAACTATTTTCATTCCTGAATAATATTCATATGCTTCTGAGACTTCTTTTTGAGAAAGCACAGATAAACAAGGCACATACCATAGAAATAATCAGCATGGGGGGTACCTTGAATCATCAAATCAAGACCAGATTGTGCCCATGCTGTCTATAGGGAATGAGTGTGAACGATTCCTTTAATGTGCTTCCAATTCTTATACAATGCTATGTGTGTAGCAGTATCTGAAGAAGGCTTAAATGTTCCTTCTATTACGTGCCTATCTAAATCAACCACCACCATATCCTCTTCTTTCATAGTATTATAAGAAACTCCACTAGGTTTTATAACGAGATATCCTGTCTTATCATCAAAAGCACTGGCATTTCCCCAAGTTAAGATAACAAGATTTTCTTCTATTAATTTTTTATTTGCTAAAAACACTTGTTTTTTTAATTGTTCAAGCATATTTTTCTCCTAATTTTATATAAATATATAAAATTATAATATATTTTTCCTCTTTTGCAATATAATTTTCATTATTTGAAATTTTTATTACAAAAAAAATGATATTTTAACATATAATTTGTTTTATTATATAGAATTATATTTGTTTTTAAATATTGAAAATTTTTATTGAGAAATTAGAACGAACCTCTATAATGATAACATACAATGCTTTATATTTGTAAGGAGAAATGGATGCTTAAACAGATGATAGACAATAGAGTGGAGTTTTTAACAAATATAAACTCCTGGGAAGAAGCTGTTAATAAAGGTGCTGATCCTTTATTAAGAGATGGATTTATCAAAAAATCATACATAGATAGTATGATTGAAGATATCAATAAAAATGGTCCTTATATTGTATTAACAGATGGTGTAGCAATGCCTCATACAAGACCTGAAAACGGAGCTTTAAAAACAGGAATGAGTTTTTTAAAAGTTGAACATGGTGTTATGTTTTTAGATACAGAAGTCCCTGTAACATTATTGTTCACCTTAGTAGCAAGCAATACTGAGGAACATATTGCAGCAATTATGCAACTTGCAGATCTTTTAGGAAATGATGAAAGTTTAGAAAGATTAAAAAAAGTAACATCAAAAGAAGAGTTATTTGAAATAATTTCATAATTTAAGGAGAAGCATATGGCAAAGATCGATGAAATCACAAGAGAATCATGGATATTAAGCACATTTCCAGAATGGGGAACTTGGTTAAATGAAGAAATTGAACATGAACATATCGCTCCAAACTCGGTGACAATGTGGTGGTTAGGTTGTACAGGACTTTGGATTAAATCTGAAAAAAATGCTCATTTATGTTTAGATTTTTGGTGTGGTACAGAAAAACGATCTCATGGTTCAGGGAAAATGAAAAAAGGACACCAAATGCAACGTATGTCAGGATGTCAAGAAGTACAACCATTTGTACTAGATCCTTTTGCCATCAAACAACTAGATGCGGTAGTAGCAACACATATTCATTCAGATCATATTGATCCTAATTTAGCTGCTGCGGTTATGCAAAATTGCGATCATTCTGTGAAATTTATAGGTCCAAAAGCTTGTGTTGAACTATAGATAAAATGGGGTGTTCCTTCTGATAGATGTATTATTTTAAAACCAGGTGATGCTGTCAACGTTAAAGATATTGAAATTGTTGCTTTAGAGGCATTTGATCGAACATGTTTGGTGACAGCAGATGAAAATGTTACGTTATCAGGAAAACCTATTTTAGAAATGAATGAATTAGCAGTAAATTATCTCATCAAAACAAGTGGTGGTAACATTTACCATGCTGGTGATTCACATTACTCAAATTTCTTTGCAAAACATGGTAACGAACACAAAATAGATGTGGCACTTGGTGCTTTTGGAGAAAATCCACGAGGTATTACCGATAAAATGACAGCTTCTGATATTATTCGTATGGCAGAAAGCTTAAACACAAAAGTTGTCATCCCTGTTCATCATGATATCTGGTCAAATTTTCAAGCAGATACAAACGAAATTCTCATGTTGTGGAAAATGAAAAAAGATCGTCTTCAATATCAATTCAAACCATTTATTTGGCAAGTTGGAGGTAAATTTACCTATCCTAAGGATAAAGATCGTATTCTTTTTCAACATTATCGCGGGTTTAGTGATGTCTTTTCTGTAGATACAGATGTACCATTTACTTCATTTTTATAAAAATTATAGTTTAGGAGTTTTCTATGGAATGGTTGATTAATATTTTTACATTTTTCACTAACAATATTCTGACAAAACCTGAATTTTTTGTAGGTATTATTGTTTTAGTGGGTTGTATCTTGCTTGAATTGGTATGACACTCTTGGTGGTCTGATCAAGGCTATTGTCGGTTATATGATTTTAAATGTTGGGGCAGGAGGATTGGTAACGACATTCCGTCCTATTTTAGCAGGATTAAGTGATAGATTTAATCTCAACGCAGCTGTTATTGATCCATATTTTGGATTAAATGCTGTTAACGCAGCTTTAGAGGGAGTTGGTGTTGTTACTTCATATACTCTTGTTGCGTTGTTAATTGGATTTTTTTGGAATATTTTTTGGTAGCAATCAGAAAGATTACTAAACTGCGAGTACTTTTTATTACAGGTCACATTATGCTTCAACAAGCAACAACAGTAACTTGGATAGTGTTTTTTGCTGCTCCAGATTTAAGAAATATGACAGGTGTGGCAATTATTGGTATTTTAGTTGGTACTTATTGGGCAGTTTTCTCAAACCTCACGGTAGAAGCAACAGAAAATCTCACAGATAATGCTGGATTCGCATTAGGACATCAACAAATGTTTGGAGTATGGGTTGCGGACAAAATAGCTGATAAAAAAAGAAGCTAAAAAATATCCTCATGGAGATATTCAAGCTGAGTTATTCGGAAATTGGACATTTGATGAGGCAACAGAATGGAGAAAAATAGGAATCAAACAAGCTATTTATCATCGTGGACAGGATGCTCAAGCAGCTGGACAAACATGGGATGATGTTGATCTTCAAAAAATCGCTCGTTTATCAGAAATGGGTTTTGAAGTATCTGTGACAGGTGGGTTAGAGATCTCAGATTTGAAGTTATTTAAAGGCATTCCTGTTAAAGCGTTTATCGCAGGTAGAACTCTTCGTGATGCTCCAGATCCAATCATAGAAGCTAAAAAATTTAAAGAAGAGATTTCTAAATGGTGGTCATAGATGCTAGGATTATACGAAAAAGCGATTCCAAAAGATATATCTTGGGAAAAAAGACTAGCTCTTATTAAAGAATTTGGATTTGATTTTATGGAAATTTCCATAGATGAAAGTGATGAGCGTTTGGATCGTCTTGATTGGTCAAAAGAACAAAAAAGAGAATTACTTATGTTATCTCAAGATATAGGTATCCCTATATTATCGATGTGCTTAAGTGCTCATAGACGATTTCCTTTTGGATCAGCAGATCCAAAAACTGTACAAAAAGCAATAGAAATTATGGATAAAGCCTTAGATTTTGCTTCGTTTTGTGGAATACGGAATATTCAGCTTGCCGGATATGATGTTTACTATGAAGAAAGTACATCAAAATCTAAAGCACAATTCAAAGAAGAGCTTGCCCATGCTGTAGAAAAAGCTAGTGCTCGTCAGATTATGCTTTCTATTGAAATCATGGATCATCCTTTTATGAATTCTATTCATCGCTATGCTGAAATTACTAAAGATATCACATCACCTTGGCTTACTGTATATCCAGATCTTGGTAATTTAAGTGCTTGGTGGAATGATATTCCTGCAGAGTTAACTCAATATATTTCTCAAATATCTGCGATACATCTTAAAGACACGTTACCTATTGGTCCTAAGTCTTTAGGAACATTTCGTGATTTGATTTTAGGAGAAGGAACAGTAGATTTTGAAAATATTTTTAAGACATTAGCCAAACTCAATTATAAAGGTTCTTTTGTTTTAGAGGTATGGGGCGACAATGTTCCTGACTACAAAAAAAATATTATTAATTCTTTAGAATTTATTTTACAAAAGATGAAAAAATCGCTTTATCATTTGAAATAAATATGTTACAATAATATTATAACATTATTGTATAAAGAGTGAAAAATGAAAGAATCCCAACAAGAAATTATCTATCAAATACTCAAAAAACATAAAAGAATATCAAATAAAGAATTGTCTCAAATATGCAATTTATCTCTTCCTACTATCCGTAAATACACTGAAGAGCTGGTTCTAAAACATAAAGCTCAGCATATTTATGGAGGAATTGAAATAGTTGATTCTCATGATAATTCTAGAACTATTAAAGATTTTCATAGAATAGCAAAAGAAGCTGTAAAATTTATTAATGATGGAGATTCTATTTTTCTTGGTCCAGGTAAAACAGTAGCAACTCTTTGTTCTTATCTTGTAGAACTTAAAAATCTAACCGTTTTTACTAATTCTGTTTATGTTATCGAAGCTTTATCTGAATATTCTGATATAACAGTTATTATGATTGGGGGACTATACCAGAGAGGCAATAAATGTTTTTCTTTGTTAGATAATGAACACATATTAAATGTAAATATTTCTAAAATATTTATTAGTGGTGCTGGTATGAATCCTCTTCATGGAGTTTATCACAGTATTCCTTCTAATAGACATACAGAAGAAATTTTTGCTAAGCAAGCAGAACAAGTGTTTTTACTTGTTGATCAATCTAAGTTTGGAATAAATAAACCATTTGTTTTAATGCCTATAGATCTTGTTGATACGATTATTACAACAGATGATATTTCAAAACAATATATCACTGAATTAAAAAATAAAAATATTGCAGTGATTTTAGCTAAAAAATAAAGATTCATTATATTTTGAATATATGAGAAGTTCAGAGGAGAATATATGTTGAAGATTCTTACCGTATGTGGAAATGGAATTGGCAGTAGTCTGATGGCGAAAGAAATTGTCTCTAAGATTTGTGAGGCTGAAAAAATAGATGCTGTTGTTAATTCTTCTGATGTAAATTCTGCTAATTCTGCAGATGTTGATTTAGCAGTAACTGTTAAAGCAATTGCTCCACAACTCACAAATTGTCGTAGAGTTGCAGTGATTAGAAGTTACGTAAATGAAGCTAAGATTAGAGAAGATATTTTAGAAATCATTAAAGAATTAGGTGGTAAATAATGTTAACATCATTATCTAAAGTTTTTATTAATGATATTCTTCGTGAACCGGCATTTTTAGTTGGATTTATTGCAATGATTGGTTATATAGCCTTAAAGAAAAAACCTCATGAAATTTTCATGGGATTTATCAAACCAATGATTGGATTTCTTATGTTAGGTGCTGGTGCTGGGATTATTGTGACAAACCTATCTCCATTAGGACAGATGATTGAAGTTGGTTTTAACATTAAAGGAGTTGCTCCTAATAACGAAGCAATTGTATCAATTGCACAAAAAGTTTTAGGGCTTGAAACGCTATATATTCTCTTTTTTGGTTATATTACAAATATTTTAGTAGCCCGTTTTACACGCTACAAATACATTTTTTTAACAGGTCATCATAGTTTTTTTATGGCAGCATTACTATCAGTAGTTCTGTCAGCAGGTGGTTTATCAAAACTCTCGTTAATAGGAGTTGGTGCAGGTATTTTAGGACTTTGGAGTGCCATATCTCCAGCAATTGGTCAAAAGTATACAAGTAAAGTTACAGATAATGATGGGATTGCGATGGGTCACTTTGGTAGTTTAGGTTATTATCTTTCAGCATGGATTGGATCTTTTGTTGGTTCTCCAGAAGATAGCACAGAAAAACAAGAAATTCCAGAAGCTTGGTCTTTTCTAAGAGATACAACTATTTCCACTGCATTAATTATGGTGATTTTTTATCTTATTGCTGCTGTAGCTGCTGGGCAAAACTATGTGGAAACAACACTTTCCAATGGTCAAAATTACATTATTTTTTCTATTATGACAGCCTTTACTTTTGCTGTTGGGGTAACTGTTGTTTATAGTGGCGTTCGTATGATTTTATCTGAATTATTGCCTGCATTTAAAGGAATTTCCCAAAAATTAATTCCTAATGCTGTTCCTGCGGTAGATTGTGCTGTATTTTTCCCTTATGCTCCTACAGCAGTGGTGATAGGCTTTATTAGTAGTTTGCTGGGTGGGGTTTTAGCCATGTTTATTGTTGGGATAACGTTAGGGATTTTTATTATTCCAGGAATGGTACCTCATTTCTTTTGTGGTGCTACTGCAGGCATTTATGGTAACAGTACCGGAGGACGAAAAGGAGCTATATTAGGTGCTTTTATCCAAGGAATTGCCATTACTGTTTTACCTGCAATGCTTATTGGAGTACTAGGGGATTTTGGTTTTGAAAATACTACTTTTGGAGACTTTGATTTTGCTGTGCTGGGCTTAGTTATCGGAAATGCAATTCATTTTTTAGGCTCCAAGGGTGCTTTAATAATTTTAATAATTTTATTAATTGTTGTTTGTTCATCAATGTTCAGCAAAAAAAGAAATACAGCAATTAATTTTAAGGAAAATCAATGATTGCTTGTATAGGTATTTCAGTTATTGATCTTATTTTCGATGTGGACACACCTATCAAGGAAAATATAAAAAACCAAGCTCAAAATTTTCGCATCAATATCGGTGGAAATGGAGCTAATGTTGCTAAAGTTCTTTCACATTTTGGTCATTGTGTATCTTTTATTAGTTTTATAGGAGAGGATTATTTTGGAAATTTAATCTATCATGATTTAAATTCATTAGGAATCAATATACTTCAACAAAAAAACAACTCTTATCAAACACCCATAAGTGTAGTAATAAACAATATTTATCAATCAAGTAGGACAATTTTTAATTATAAAACCTTAAAATTTGATGATATGTTATTTGAATTTCCTGAAAAACCTAGATGGATTTATTCAGATGCTCGATTTCCTCATTATGTAAAATATTGTCGGCAAAAATTTTCAGATATATCTGTTCTTTGGGATTGGGAACGAAAAGAGCATTATCTTCAAAATCAATGCCTTGTTAAAAAAGGAGATATTTTAATTTGTTCAGAAGATTTTGTTCTCGAGACAATAGAAGAAAATCAAAATGAACAACAATTAATTAATGATCTCTATAAAAATACAAATATATCAACGATTATTATCACTAAAGGAAGTAAGGGAGTTTCTTGGAGTACCCATGAAGATTCTAAGCTAAAAAATATCCCTTCATTAGATGTTGTGGCTATAGACACGAATGGTGCAGGTGATGTTTTTCATGCAACTTTCCTTCATTATTTGTTGGAAGGATCAGATATTTTGACTGCTATCTTGAAATCAATTGAAGTTTCAGGATATTTTGTTTCTCATCAAGGATTTTTATCTGCTCTTCCTGATTTATAATTAGAGAAACATTTTATCATTTTAAAGAACGATGTTGCATATAATATGATAATACAACATCGTTATTTAAACAAAAATATTTTATTTATAAAGAAAGATTTGCCATCTTAGCTAAGATCTTTTTAAGAACAAATATTAACAAAAAATAATAAATAATATGTTATTCAAAGGAGGAGTGTATGACTCAAACAGAACTATTTGCCTATAAGGTAAGATATTACTTAACAGATATGATTTCGAATCTAGGATTTGGACATATTGGGGGATCATTATCTGTCGTAGATGTACTTTCTGTGCTTTATGCTCCTGAAGAAGGAATAATAAAGATTGATCCAAAAAATCCTAAAAAAGAAGATAGAGATTATTTTGTCCTTAGTAAAGGGCATGCAGGACCTGCACTTTATGCAACGCTTGCTATTCGCGGTTATTTTGATCTAAAAGAATTACGTTCTTTAAATCAACCTCACACAAAACTTCCCTCACATGTGGATCGTTTGAAAACAGTAGGAGTGGATATGACTGCAGGAAGCTTGGGACAAGGTTTTGGTGCCGCTGTAGGAATAGCTCTAGGGGCACGCTACCAAAATAAAGGACAAAAAGTCTTTTGTATTGTAGGAGACGGCGAGCTTAACGAAGGTCAATGCTGGGAAGCAATCCAAGTAGCTGCTCATCAGAAATTAAATAATTTAGTAGTTTTTGTTGATGAGAATAAAAAACAATTAGACGGTCTTTCTGATCATATCAATAAATCTTTCGATTTTGTGAAAAAATTTGAGGCTTTTGGCTGGAAATCTGTAAGGGTTAATGGTCATGATGAGAAACAACTTCGCTCTGCAATTGCTCAATTAAGCTCTTCTGATACTCCTTTGGCTATTATTATGGAAACCATTAAAGGAAAAGGAATTCCTTTTCTTGAGCAAATAGATGATCATCATTTTCGTATTGACAGCGATGAGAAAAAAGAGCATTTTCAAAAGGCTCTTAAGTCATTCAAAGAAAAAGCAAACATATAAAGGAATAGACCATGATCATTAAAGAAAAAATTAAAGATACGGTAGAGATCCGTAAATCTTGTATCGATGAAATTACAAAAATAGCTCAACATGATTCTACTATATGCTTTGTAGAAACAGATCTGGCAACGTCTAGTGGTTCAAATTTTTTCGCAAAAAATCATCCAGATAGATTTTTTAATATTGGAATTATGGAAGCAGAAGCCATATCTCTTGCAGCAGGATTGGCTGTTACAGGGTTCAAACCATTTGTTCATAGTTTTGCTCCGTTCGCTGCACGACGTTGCTTTGATCAGGCTGTGGTATCCTCTGCTTATGCTAATCTACCTATCGTGATACTAGGTACAGATCCTGGCATTACCACGGCATACAATGGTGGAACTCATACAACATTTGAAGATATCTCCATGTTTAGAGCGTTATCAAATACGAGAGTTTTTGATATTTGTGATTCTACTCAAATACCTAAAGTCATTTCATTGATTCTTAACGATTTCACAGGACTCAATTATATCCGTTTTGCACGACGTTCTTCTTATAAAATCTATGACGATTCTATGGAATTTACCATAGGTAAAGGTGTACAAATACGGAATGGGGAAGATATTTGTATTTTTGCGTCTGGAGCTATGCTATCACAGGCAATAGATACTGCTGACATTCTTCAAAAAGAAGGAAAAAGTGTCCGTATTATTGATCTTTTTACGATACTCCCACTAGATGAAGAAATTATTATCAAAGCTGCAAAAGAATGCAACCTCTTAGTTTCTTTAGACAATCATAATGTTCGTGGAGGACTTGGATCAGCAATTTCTGAAGTGCTCACAACACATCATCCCAAAAAACTTCATCGTATCGGAGCAACGACCTTTGGACAAGTAGGAACTTACGAAGAACTTCTTTCGCTTTATGGTTGGACAGGTGAACAGCTAGCTAAAACGATCAAATCATTTAACAAATAAAAATAAAAGGTCTTAACTTTTCTATTTTTCAATAATCTATAATCATTTTATATTTGATTGCTTAATAAGGGGATCTTTATGTCTAAAAAATGGGAAATTATTTATTTAATATTTTTTGGAATTTTTAGTTTTTCTATTATTAGCTATGGATCCTATACGGATTTTCTTAGCGTTGAAAGTGTCTTAACAAAATCTAATATCATGAGTCTTGTTGTTTCGTATTTAGCCGGGATTACTGGTGTCCTTTGTGTTTTTCTTGTTGCCAAAGAAAGTATCTGGAATTATACTTTTGGTATTATTTCAGTAAGTTTTTGGCTTGCTTATGTGATTTTTTGGTCTCCATTAATATGGGATGGACTTATTAATATTGTTTATTTAATCCTAAATTTTTATGGTCTTTATTATTGGTTACATCCACAAAAAAAGCAAAAAAAAGAAGGCTCTATTGCCTTAACTCGTGCTTTAACTAAAAAAGAAAAAGTTATCTATACTGTGATCGCCACAATAGGAATCTCTATCCTCACAATGATTGGGCTACATATAGGGCGTTACGATCATTTTTCTCAAGGACTAACAGACGCTACATCAACGATCCTTGCAATTTTAGGGCAATGGTTTATGTCTCTAAAAGTTTTAGAAAACTGGTATATGTGGATTTTAGTAAATCTGATTAGTATACCACTTTATATCTCAATTGGCTCTTATACACTTGCCATGGTCTGGCTTGCTTATCTTATTAATGCTGTTTATGGATATATTCTTTGGAAGAAAAATATGGAGGTTTAGAGATGAAACAAGCCCATATTCATTGTGAAGTTGTTAGTGAAGCAATAATTTTAGTAGGAGATCCGGCACGTGTCGATCGTATTAGAACCTATCTTAATCAAACCTCTGAAATTGCTTCTAATCGCGAGTTTATTTCGATTAATGGCTATTACAAAAATACCCCTATTACTGTTATTTCTACAGGAATAGGAGCAACTTCTACACTGATTTGTGTGGAAGAATTAATTCTTTGTGGAGCAAAACGTCTTATTAGGGTTGGTTCTGCTGGTGCCTATCAAGAATATGTATCAATAGGTGATCTTATTTTAGTGGAAGGGGCTGTCAGACATGATGGAGGCTCACGAGCTTATGTAGATTCAGCATATCCAGCTATGAGTTCTATTGAATTAATTTATCACATGCAGGAATTAGCTATTCAACAGAATATTTCTCATCATTGTGGAATTATTCGTAGTCATGATTCTTTTTACACTGATCAAGAACAAGACATCTGTACTTTTTGGCAAAAAAAAGGAATTTTAGGAGCTGATATGGAAACAGCTGCCTTACTTACATTAGCTCGTTTAAGAAATGTCAAGGCAACAGCTGTCTTAACTAATGTTGTCGAATATTTACAAGATACTAAAGAAGCTGTGTTGAGCTTTAGCGAATCAGAGCAGATAACAATGAACGGTGAAGAAAAGGCAATCATATTAGCTTTAGAAACACTTACCCATTCTTAACTTTCTACCTCTTTATTTTATTGAAAATTCAAGTTACTATCGAAAAGTCTTTTGTACAACCATACTATATTCAATGATTTCTCTATTAAAAAGATCAATGATAAGACAAATATCATTCTCTTTTCCATTGACTTGAACATGTGTTAGGTTTTGAATACTCACATTATGTTGTGTTTTTTGATCAAATTTTTTATCTAACATATTTCTCAAAAACAACCAATTTTATACACTCCCTCATCCCCCAAAATACACGATATATAAAAAGAAAAAACCACATAAGTCATTTCATATCAATAACTTATGTGGTTTAACATTGGGGCCCGGAGGGGATCGAACCCTCGACCCACCGATTATGAGTCGGTTGCTCTAACCATCTGAGCTACAGGCCCAATATAATTTAAATATATTATAACATATTTTTTATTTTTTTTCAATACTTTTTAAATTTTTCTATACGTATTGATGCATTGCTATTCTTTAAAATTAAAACACAAAACAGAGATATTGTCATTTCCAGGAATAATCACAGGACTAATCCCTAGATAAGATAAAGCGTCTTGAATTTTCTTGACTTCCAAAGGCGTCGTTTGAGAATCAATATGTGTACCAAACAATGGTGATAATTTCTCATAACTGATTCCTTGATACTTGACTTTAAAATAATGGATATTAAAAGATGTAGAACATGAAATTGTGACAGAATCTGATTTAGCAGTTCCGTATCGTGTAGCCAATAATAATAAATTAAGAAACAATGAATACCAAATATCCATTGCCGAATAAATATTAGGTAACGAACCACTAAACAAACGAATAGGCATTTCATCATGATACATTTGTCGTATTTGAAGCAAAATATCTTTGAGCAAAGGACTCAAATTAATTATTTTTTTTGAATCATTGATTATTTCTTCTGAAGAATCTATTTTTGAGAGTTCTTCCAAAATTAAAAATACTTTTACAGCTTTTTGTGTCATTATATTTTGTCGTTGATAGGGTAAAAATAACAATTTGACAGGTAAGGTAAATCCATAATTTTTCATTTCAGTGATAAATGATGTTTTTTTGCCATTAAAGGATTGTTGGAGTGCTTGGATCAGTTTATGGTGTATATCTTTAGAAAACATATCAAGAAGTTGTGTTGAAGAAGGATGATGAGATCCGATTTTTTGAGAAAAAATATGATTTTGTTCATCTATTTTCCATGTATAATCAATCAATGCTACAGGCATGTCCAGTGAAACAAAAAAATAATGATACATATCATGATTTTCTTTAAAATCATGCTTATAAATTGCTTCAATGACTCTTTTTTCAATACGAACAAGACGTTTTTGTGAGTCAAAAACAGGACTATACACAGCTCTTTCTTCAAAAATCATTCTTTGTTTATTAATAATAGGAAGAAAACCATGCCATGAACGCTTTTGTTTCATACGATCCATAAATTCATAGGGAGGATTGATAAGAAAATTAATAGGATGAATTACCATTAAGGAATGTCGTAGTAAATCTTTTTTATTCCATCCGTAGAGACGACATGCAGCACCATTAATATTAGTGATCATACCTGTATGTGCATCATATTCTACAATAATATTATCTGCTGATAAAATAAATTGTTGTATCCATTTGTTTTTATCAGTAGGTAGAGATGGGATCAACAAACGACGTATGAGCGATATGGCGATTGCAATACTGAATAAAACACCTTGCACACCCCAAAAATCAAATTCATAGAATATATAGTCAAAAGGGACTCTAATAATATATAATGCCAAAAAAGAAAAGACTAAAATAGATATATAATTTAAAATAACATGAGAAAAAACAAGTACATTAACCACAAGAGGAATTATAGCAAATAAAAATACAAAAGACTTCATATGATTCCACAAAGCAATAACAATAAAAAAATAACTAATACTCATAAAAATAAGCTGAAAAATTATTGACAATCGAATGTACATCAAGATACCTCATCATAAGAATATGACAGATATTAAATATAATTGAAATATCTATTTAATGATACTATAATTAACATAGATATTTCAATTATCGTCACTTATATGAACAATTCTAAAATATTTTTTGTTTTGAGTATTTTCATAAAAAAATGATACAAAATAGGAGATTATTATGTCGCATCAATCAAATATTTTTCAAGTAAAAGGCATGCATTGTACTGCCTGTGCAACAAGACTAGAATCTGCTTTAGAAAAAGTCAGTGGGATTGAATCTTGTGTGGTTAATTTTGCCTCAAACAGCTTAATTATCAGCTTTGATCCTCATAAAATATCTGTAGATACAATCAATAGATATGCTGAAAAAGCTGGATTTTCATTAACACAAAATAAAATTGATACCAAACAAAATATCATTGAACTGGCACGGATGAGTGGAGCATGGATCATTACTATTTTAATAGGACTTCATATGTTTTTTCCGGGTATTTACTTTTCAGATCTTTTAAAAATATTTCTATCTTTTATTGTGTTGTTTGTATGTGGTCTTGACATTTTTAAAAGTGCCTTATCTTCGTTAAAAAATAGAATTTTGGGAATGGATGTATTAATTGCTTTAGGAGCTTTAACGGCTTGGATAAGCTCTATCTTACCGTTGATTGGTCTCAAAATTTCTGATTACAGTATGACAGCATCTATGTTAATTGCCGTTAATTTAACAGGTCGATTTATCGAAAGTGCTGCTCGTAAAACAGCTTCAGCATCGGTATCGGCATTGGCTAATTTTGGTGCAAAAATAGCTGAAAAAATAGAAAAAAACAAAGAAATAACTACAATTCCTGTTTCTGAATTAAAAATTGGAGATATTATTCAAGTGAAAGCAGGTAATAAGATTCCAACAGATGGTATCATTGTAAAAGGACAAACTTCGATCGATGAAAGCTTTCTCACTGGAGAATCATTACCTGTAGAAAAAAGAATTAATGATTATGTTTTTGGTGCATCAATAAACATTTCGGGTCTTATCCATATCCGTGTAGAGCGTGATACGAATAATAATTTTTTAGCCCAAACGATTAAATTGGTTCAAGAAGCACAAGGCACCAAAGTACCTATTCAAATTTTAGCTGATAAAATAACAAGAATTTTTGTTCCTATTATTTTAATTCTATCATTTTTAAGCTTTGCTTTATGGTTTGGATTTCCTAATGCTATTCCTGCATTACTTGATTATTTAAATATTGAATTTACACCTGAAAGTCGTCTTGCTGAAGCTCTTTCGTCCAGTATTGCCGTATTAGTTATTGCTTGTCCTTGTGCCCTAGGATTGGCTACACCAATGGCTCTTGTAAATGGATCATCTTTAGGAGCTAAAAAAGGAATCCTTCTCCGTCAAGGGGCATCAGTACAAGCATTGCAGTCTATCCAAATTATTGCTCTTGATAAGACCGGTACTATTACAGAAGGAAAACCAAAATTAATCAGTATACAAACACATAATATTGAAGAACAAGAAGCATTAGAACTACTCCGAGGATTGGAAGAAGCCTCTAATCATCCACTTGCTGAAACTGTTGTTTCTTACACAAAAGAAAAAAAAATCAATGGAAAACACTTTGAGCATATCAAAGACCTCCCTGGGCAGGGAATTGAAGGATGTTACGATGGAATTGAATGGTTTTGTGGTTCTCTAAAAGCAAGTGAAGAATTAAGTATCGGTATTCCAAATGAACTTGAAGTATATATTGATGAAAGTTTAAAAAAAGGTGAAACACTAATTTTTTTGAGTGATTTATCACGACGTGAGTGTAAAGCAGTATTATCATTCTCTGACAGTATCAAGAAAGATGCTTTGGAGACACTCCAACAACTCAAAAAAATGGGAAAACGAATTATGATGATTACCGGTGATCATAAAAATGCAGCATTAAATATTGCAGGTCAATTAAATATTAATTCTGTGATCTATGAAGCTTCTCCAAAACAAAAACTCGATAATATCAATTCTCTTAAGGAACAAGGATATAAAATTTGTTTTGTTGGAGATGGTATTAATGATGTCGCTGCATTAGAAGCTGCAGATGTAGGTATTGCAATTGGGACAGGAACAGATATTGCAAATACAGCAGGAGATATCGTTCTTGTTTCGGGGTCATTATCTGCATTACTAGCAAGTTTTAAAGTCGCTAATTATACTTTTGCAAAAATAAAGCAAAATTTATTTTGGGCATTTTTCTATAATATCATTGCGATTCCATTGGCATTTTTAGGATTATTACATCCTATTGTTGCAGAAGTTGCCATGACGTTCAGCTCTCTCACTGTCATAGGAAATTCGTTGCTTTTATCAAGAAAAAAAATATAAAAAAATAGAATAACGCCTTGATTTTTGAAAAAAATTCTGTTATAATAATAAGTCCCATAATGAAGATGCCTTGCACCTCCTTGCAACATCTTCAATAAAAATAAAAAAAGGATGATACTATGAGCTTAAAAACCACCTATACAAAAGCTCCTGAGATTTCACGTAAATGGCGTGTTATTGATGCAAAAGGGCAACCACTTGGTCGTATTGCAGCAGAAGCTGCTCGTATTTTACAAGGTAAGCATAAACCCTCTTTTACACCTCACGTTGATGATGGTGATTTTGTTGTGATCATAAACGCATACCAGTTTGTACTCACAGGAAGAAAAGAAAATACAAAAACCTATAAACACCACACAGGATTCATCGGTGGACTTAAAGAAATTGGACACAAACTCATGATGCAAAAGAAACCTTGGTTTCCTATTGAAAAAGCTGTCAAAGCAATGCTTCCTAAAAATCGTCTTGCAAGACAGATGTTCAAAAAACTTATCATCGTTGAAGGCTCTGAATTTAAAAATGCAAACGGTGGATTAATTATCCACCATGAGATTTAAGGAGATACCACATGAAAGATAATCGCATCTACGCAACCGGACGTCGTAAGACTAGCGTTGCACGTGTATTCCTTGCTCCAAAAGGAAAAGGTGAATTCACCATCAATAAAAAAGATCCCGCTGATTATTTCCCAGAATTCTTCAGAAGTCAAATTTTTGAAGTATTCGAGATTACCGGCACAGCAGGTCAATTTGATGTTTATTGTACTGTTAAAGGTGGTGGAGTAAATGGTCAAGCCGAAGCTATTCGTCATGGATTAGCACGTGCATTAAATGAACTAGATAAAGATAAATATCGCCCTATCTTAAAATCAAAAGGATTTCTTACTAGAGATGATCGTATGGTTGAACGTAAAAAATACGGTCTCCGTAAATCACGTAAAAGAGAACAATATTCAAAACGTTAATCTATTACTCCTCCATGTTATGGAGGAGTTTCTTGTTATATATTTATTGAAATAAATATATTGTTTTCTATTGTTGTTTATTTTATTTGATAAATTCTTGTCTGCGTTCTTTTACTAATGTCTTTTCAGAAGCAGATAAACCTTTTATATCTTTTGAGAGTTTTAAAAATTCTGCTTTATCTTTGGGATTATTTTTTGCAGAAAGATACAAACTATCAAGCATTAAAAATTTAAGTTCAGAAACAGAATAAATATGTGCAATACTTAATGCTTCTTGATAATGTTCAAAAGCACGTTTAAATTTTCCTTGCAATTTATAAATACCTGCTAATAATTTATTTGCAATCTCATAGTTTTCAAAAGTTTGGTAATCTTTTAGAATTTTTTGAAGATCATCAATTGCATTTTTATAGTTTTCTGATTCAATATATAGTTGAGCACGCTTTAGATACATATTACCTACCCATAAATGCTCAGTTTCTTTGTATTTTGTAATAAACTGTGACATTTTTTTCAGTAATATATTTGTTTCTGTGGTAGAGGCAGAAAGTACAATAGACTGATATTCTTGTAAAGGATTGATGGCAGCTGTTGGTTTATTAAGATCGTTGAATCGTTTGATTCTTTTTCTATCTCTAGCTTCATAATATCCTGAAATTGCTGTGCCAATTAATCCAGCTGTACCAACACCAATACTACCCCACATAACTGAATCCCAAGTAGCAGTTTCTCCTATAAATTTTATTGCTTCTTGTTGTGATCCTGCATTTTGAAATTTTTTAAAAGACGCAGCACCAAGAGTAGCACTTAAAATAGTCGTTACCAGTGATATCGCTGTAATTGTTCCAAAAAAAGCAACATAAGGAAGGGAGGGACTCTTATAATTAACAATTAATGAGTTCTTTTTTTTGTCAAAAGAAAGATTATAATTACCATAAGGAAGAAGCATCCTACCATCCAAAGAAGCTACGGATTTTTTATTTAAACAAAAGTGTGCCTCTGTATTCGGAAATTCAACGGCAAAAGAAATAGGAATTAAAGGAACACTAATATTTTGTGCCTCTAAAGAGTTCTTGATATTGTTAGTGACAGGATAGTACCCTGTTTTTTCAACAATAATTAGTTGTTTTGTATCCACATCTAATTTTAATGGTGTACGCCCTAATATTTTTTTTGTTTGATTTTTTTTTTCAGTTGATGCAGGCTTATCTTCTAATAAGTACACGGAAGCATCTGCAGGCGTACTGTTTATAAATACATATTTACTATAACTGCTAATTCGAAAAAATAACACAAAAAATAATATCAGATATTTTTTCATAAGATGAACCTCTTAAATTATACTTCATCATCAATTATTCGATGATAATAATATCTTTTGGTGACAAGTGTTTTCCAATACCTTGAGATTTTTTAATCAAACGTGCACGTTCTATATTAATTAATGAAGTAAGCTCTTGTTTTCGTGCATTCAATGTTTCAATCTCTTGCTGTAATTGTTGGATTTTTATTTTTTTTTCACGAGATTCCATCCGTTGATCAGTAAATAATAGTCCATACCCTAAAAACAATAATAATATAAATAAAAATTTTCCTAAATGCATTATCAATTCCTTTTGAATACTCTTAGTTTAGCGCTACGTGCAGCTGGATTAGTTTTTATCTCTTCAAAAGAAGGTACAATAGGTTTTACAATAGGAAGAGTTCCTAGCTTGTCTTGTTCATATTGTTTGAAAGCACGCTTAACCAGCCTATCTTCCAATGAATGAAACGTCAGGATACATAAAACTCCTCCAGGAGATAAATGATGTACAACTTCTTTTAAGAATGTTTCGGCAATTTCAAGCTCTTGGTTAACAAAAATCCGTAATCCCTGAAATATTTTAGTAGCAGGATGAGTTTTACCATGACGACCAACTGTTTGCACAAGATATTCTGCAAGTTCTTGTGCAGAATAAAAGGGACGCTTTTTAACAATAAGATTTGCAAATTTTCGTGAGTGATATTCTTCCCCATAGTAATAAAAAATATCAGCCAAATCCTTTTCAGAAAAAGTATTAACGACAATATCTGCCGATAAATCAGCATCCAAACTTAATCGCATATCTAAGGTATCATCATTAAAAGAAAAACCACGATCGGCTCCCTTAAAATGAAACATGGATACACCCATATCTACCAATACTCCATCAAATAATGGTAATTGATAGCTTTCTCTCACAGAAGCAATATGATCATAGGTATCACAAATATAGGTTATATTTTCAAATTCTTTAAGACGTTCTTTTGCTTTGGATAAGATTTCTTGATCTCTATCCAAACAAATTAATTTTTTTGCTAAAGGAGCCATTAGGGAAGAATGACCTCCTTCTCCTGTGGTTAGATCAGCAATAACACTTGTTTTTTGGATATTTAAAAATTCTAAAATTGTATTTGCTAGTATTGGGGTGTGATAGATGGTCATGCTTCTTGTCCTATAATAAAGAATAAAATAATTTCATTACCTTTTTTATTAAATTTTATCTTGTGAGCAAGATGTTTTACCATCGTAATTCCTCGACCAAAATCTTTTAATAAGTTTTCAGGATCAAAAGGATTATTAATATGTTTCGTGTCAAAACCAGATCCTTGATCCTTAATACGGATCGCAATAAAATCATCTGCAATACGATAATCAATATCAATTCTTTTTTGAGTATTATATTTATTTCCATGTGCAACAGCATTAAGCAATGCCTCATATAAACATGTTCTTAATTTCCAAAACAAACTAGAACTGGCAACAACTTCTAATTGGATATAATTTATTAATTCCAAAACCACTTTATCTACCTCTAATAAGGTCGAAGCAATGGATAAATGGTGTCTCTTTGTACGATCTTTGTCCAAATGAATCAGCATCATACTTACATCATCTTCAGGAACAGGAGTATTTCGTGCAACAAGGTGTTTATAGAGCAGATCGAGCATTTTTTTATCATTTATTGCTTTGTCTTTTTGCATAACATCACAGACTTTAGCAATTCTCTCTTTAACTGTTCCGGATAAATGTTGTATCAAGCCATCCGTATATAAAAGAATTTTTGATTTTAAGGGCAATTGAATTGTATAAATCAGTTCATCAAAAGCAACATTCAAAAGACCACCTAGAGGAAATCCCATTCCTTCAAGAATAATTATTTGATTTTTTTCTAAATCTTCAACAACAGGAAACGGATGCCCACAATTAATATATTTAAGAGTATAATCATGAAAATTAATGATCCCATAAAATAATGTAACAAAACTTCCTTCAGGTAAGATATCTGCTAAATATGCATTAAAATATTCAATGATTTTACTGAGATTTTTGGGGTCATTAGGAGCAAATTCAATTAATATCTTCAATGCTGCCGTAATCAACGATGCCGAAACTCCGTGACCTGATACATCCGCAATTAAAATACCCATTTGATCATCTTCAAAAGGAATAATAGTATAAAAATCACCACTCAATTGCCGTGATGGCAAATAGAAGGTATCTACAGAAATCCCAGGACGATAAATAGGAGGCAGAGCTAGAATATGTTCTTGCACACTACGAGCAGTGCGTAATTCTTCATACAATTCCTGTGTTTCTGTATCCAACAAAGATACATTTTCAGAAAAGATATTATAATTTTCTAAAATTAGTTCTAAGATTGTTTGATCACCAAAAACTAACCCTTTAAATCGGAGAGCAAATTCTTGTTCTTTTTCTAAGCTAAGAAGATTAGTGGAGAATTCTTGACCTTGTAAAATATTAGTTACAATGTTTCTATATTCTTCTTGAGAAATTTTAAACAAATCAAAGATATTTTTTTGTTTTGCTTCACGAATTTTTATGATGGAAAGTTGATTAATAAATGACTCATTGGAATAGAGTAATTTACCTTCTGTGGTGAACATTGCTGTACCAATAGAAGGGTGTTCTGACGTAAAACGTTTGAGTGTATTTGATTCACCAAGAAGATCTTTTTTATGCTCTACCTGCATATCATAGAAAACAAAAAGACATTTTGTGACAAGAAAATTTTTATTATTGAGAGGAAAAGCTTCCAAATGCATCGTTTGCCCTTGAAAATGGAATGTTTTTCCAATTTTATTACCATCAAGTAATAAAATAAAGACTTCAGGATCAACTAATTCAAGAAAATTGGGGATTGTTCCTTTAAAAAGTTGGTAGAGAGCATTATTTCCTACAATCAATTCTCCTTTTGGATTACAAATACCAAATGCATAAGGAGATTGCCAAACAACTTCTTTGAGTAAATCCATCAGTCCATTATTCTCTCCTCTTACTTCTGAAAAAAAGAATAACATTGCAACTAAATCATTCGCAGTTTTTATTTGTTCATGGAGATGTAGCATAAGATGGATATTTGATTCAAAATAAGCCAAAATCAAAATCCTACTATTAAAAAAAGGAAGATTATAAGCATAAGCGTAGCATATTAAATCAGAATGTTGTGTTGTAAAATTAATATGATCTTGTGAAAGAAGATAAGGTTTATGGATTGCTTTATGAAAAATATTATCAATTTCTATAAGCATTGATTTGGTATAGATTTTATGGTAATCAGGATAAGATAAGACTTGATTATTTTGAATAATAAAAATACGATAGTCATGGAGTTCTTTAATACTTGATAATATTTTTTTACGAAATCTATTAATTCCTCGAATACCAAGTGAATACTTTAAAATACTACTAGCAAAAAAAGAAGAAAACATATATTTAAAAGAAGAAAAATAAGAATTTGAAAAACAGATTAAAATAGTAAAAAGAACTCCTCCTAAAAAAGAGAGGCCTAGCATAGGTCGTCCTAACAACTCTGAAATAAGTAACAATATCAAACCTCCAACGGTTGATAAAATTGAGAACACCATAGACACCTCATTCCTAATTAAGAAAGCTCTATCCACATATTTTAAAATTATTAAAGATCAGCTTCTGAATCCTTAATAATTAAGAACTCTTGTAATTTAAATGCGATAAATAAATCTTTCATATCTGAATGAAGATTAATTACTGTTAACGATCCACCAAGCTCTTTCATTCTTTTGTAGGCAAGAAGTAGTTTTCCAATACCAGAGCTACCAATAAATTCTGTTCCCGAAAAATCAATAGCAATATGTTTTTCTCCTTTGTCCATTAAATCAGATAAGACTTGTTTAAATTCGTTTGCTATAGGATCATTAACTAAATTCTCTTCAATTTTCACAATAGTATATTTATCATGATTTTTTGTTGAATATTTCACAGTATAGCTCCTAAATTTAATAAATTTATTAAATATATTATAAGTTCATTTTATATAAAAGTCAAGATCAAGATGTGTTATCCTCTAGGATGATATTTATAAAATTTTTCTTTCATAGATCCAAGAGATAGTTTGGTGTATCGTTGTGTTACGGAAAGATTTGCATGTCCAAGTAATTCTTGAATATGACGAAGATTTGCACCAGCATTAAGCAAATGAGTAGCACACGCATAACGAAACGCATGTGGATGCAAGTGCTTAGTTTCAGAATCTATATCAGGCAATACATCAATAATTTTTCGAATCATTGATGTGGTAAGTTGATGTCCATTTTTGGACAAAAATAAATAGGTACTATTGTGTTTGTTTATTTTTTCTCTATCCTGAAGCCATGATTTTATTAGGTCTTTTGTATATGTTAGCAATGGAACAAAACGTTCTTTCTGCCCTTTTCCAAAAATCTTCATAATCTCTTGATCTAGAAAAAGATCAGAACATTTCAATAAACAAAGCTCCTCAGAACGAATCCCTGAACTATACATCAATACTAACATACACTTATTTCTACGTGCAAGAATATTATGTTCAGGTAATTGAAACAATAAATTCAGCATTTTTTTTTCAGAGAGTACAAAAGGAATATGTGTATGTTGGTTTGCTATTCTAAAAAGATCAAAATAATTACAGGCAACTATATCTTTTTTGACTAAAAAGTTGAAAAAACTACGAAGAGCAGATAGAGTACGTGCAATTGTTTTCACAGATTTTTTTTGGTGATGCAGTTGCTCTATCCATTCTGAAATAAAGCCAATAGTTAACTCTTGATCTCCTAGAGAAACAATAAATTTTTCGATATCATGTTTATAAGCCTTAATAGTATTTTGAGATGAGATTCGCTCAAATGTCATCCGTTGTAAAAAAAGAGACAGTTGTTCTTCCAACATGAAACTTCCTCATATTGCATTAATTTGGAATCATATAAATATGCTTAATCAGCTCAACAGGTGCTGACCTTAAATTCTCGAACTTTGCCCACAGATAGTAATATTGTCCCGAATCAGGAGGAGGAACAATTGCAGGATCCCACTCATAATGATAATCACCAATGGCAAAAACGCGTCCGTCAGAAAGCTTGGTTACTAGTGTGCCTTGCTTATCGTAGATATATAAGTACACCTCTGCTTCTTCTGTTAAGGAGAAATTTATCGTTAATAAGTCTCTTTCCATGATAAGATTTGTAGGCGAGACTATAAATTGTTTCGGTGTAATAATAGCTCTGTTTGCGAATACCACACCTGCAGAACGTATTTCAAGATCATTTCCCACAATAGTGATTTTTAAATAAACTCTATCAGAAACGGTATCCATATCATCAAGAACAATAGTATCATTTTCATAAAATATTTTGGATACTATTTCTTGATCACTATAAGTGTCAATCAATGAAACAACAACATAAGAACTCATCTTTTTTTTTGTCAAACGCACAGACATTTTTTTGATATACTTAGAGCTATTAATCTCTATATCTTCAGTAACAAAAAAAGCATTAGTTTCTGTAGCCATAAAAGCACAATTTGAATGGACAACATTTTGTTTTGAAATGACCGCCAATGAAGATTTATTACGATGATGCCAAGAAAATACTTGAGCATAATAATCAGTAGACGGTACTATGATCCAAGAAAAAAAGAAGATGATTAATATATTAATAGGCATTTACAATCTCTAATGTTCATTATCCGAAGACTTACTATCTTTGTTGTTAGTATCTTTATTTTGTTGTTGATTTGAAATACGGGTCTCTATTTCATTAATAGTTTCTATTTTAATAAAACGATCAAACCAATTCAATGCTTCTTCAATATCATATTCTGTTTTTTCTTGATTTGAAGAAATAAATTGTTTTTTATAATTTGTAATTCTTTTTTTAAACAAGAAATATCTTAATATGATTCTATCAATCCATATCACGATAAGCCAAAATATTGGTAATATCAAATAATAAAATAGTTTTAAAATATTAAAATTCATATTTCGTTTCACAATTGAAGAGATAAAAATAGGCTCTGCAACAACATTAGAGATAATCGTTGTGTACAAATACCAATTCCGAGAAATTTTTGTCAATCCTATTTTATTATCTACAGTAACGATCTTGTTTTTCAAATCAGATTCAGAAATAATTTGCTGAAAGCTTGCTGACAGATATTGGGAATTATTATAATAGATTGATAATGGATTGGGATATGTTTGGGTAATTTTTTCTAAAATCTTCGGATCATAAACAATCTTAAAAGAAACACCTGTATCTTTATTGATCACACAATCAAAAGTCAATGAGCTGTTGGTATAAAAATTACGATGTTTATAAAGAGGAATATTATTTTTGAACAAAATTAAATCTCTAAAATTAGGATCTGATTCAAAATACTCTTGAACCAAATATTCAAAATCATCAAAATACTGATTCATTGCTGCATTTAATGTAAGATTAAAACGAAAATCTGTGGCAAATTCTTTATTTTTTTCAAGATAAGGATGAAAAATACTATTTATTTCTTCAATAATATTTTTTTCGATATTTTTTTGTGTATCATTTTTGACAAACCCTATTTTCTGATCGTAGTTATCTTCTAATTCATTAAAAAAGATTACAAGACGTGGAAAAGGTTGCACGATATCTTTGAAAATAAATAGTAGAGAGTAAAAGATCAAAAACACAAAGAAAAAATATCTCATAATTTTATATACTGTCATTCAAGTCTCCTTATTTTGACCCTTTATACTTGCTGATCGTATACCAAATACCTGCACAACCAATGAATAAAAATAATAATGCAACCATACCTGTATAGATAAATGATTTTTTTTCTTCTTGTACAAAATTTCTTGTTTTTTCTTCTTTTGGTTTTGGATCTTTGATTTTAAAAACCAGTAAGTTTTGTGTTTTTCTACCTTGATCGATGAGAAATGATTGTGTTGGCTCTTTCATTTCCACCAATTCACCATATTCTCTAGTCATTTCTTCTATTTCAATACGTGATTTCCAAATTTTTTCTGATAATTCGATAATTTGTTGCGATTGATGAATATTATACAAAATACCAAATTCACCAAAAACAAATAATCCAATCATCCATCCAAAAAATATGTACATTACAAAAATTAATATTTTCTTATGTTCAACGAACATGTGTACTCCAAGAAGTATTTAAATTTATATTATATGATATATCGTCATGTTACTTAAAAACTTGAAAAATAATTACAATAATCTCATAAAAGAGATTGATAAATTTACTAAAATAAGTATATAATATTATACTTATGATAGGTTTAGGGGAGCATTATTACATGAATATTTTGTTAGGAAAACAATCTATCTTAGACAGAAATCAAAAAGTGGTTGCTTATGAATTGTTGTTCCGTTCTATAGAAGAAACCACAAATATCATATCAGATACCAATGCCACTGCAAATGTCGTATCAAATATGCTATCTATGTTTCAATCTGATAAAATATTAGGAAACAAAAAAACATTTATCAATATTGGGATTGAAATCCTTCGTATGGATGTGTTGAGTATTTTACCATGCGAAAATATCGTGATTGAAATTTTAGAAACTCAAGAACCATCTAAAGAACTTGTTGATTTAATAAACTGTTTTAAACAAAAAAAATATGTTTTTGCTTTAGATGATTTTATTGTAACAGAAGATAATATTGAGTTTTGGCGTCCTATCTTAGAGATTGTTGATATTGTAAAGGTTGATATGATAGATACCAAGATTGAAGATTTAAAAGAACATCTTGCTCTATTAGAAGAATTTAATGTTAAATTACTTGCAGAAAAAGTTGAAACATTAGAAATGTTTGATTTATGTATGGAAATGGGTTTTGATTATTTTCAAGGATTTTTCTTTACGAAACCTGTGATGATCGAAGGACAAGGACTTTCTGTCAATATCCAAGGAATCATGGAATTATTTCGCATGATTCAAGAAGATATAGATGTCGCTATCATTGAAGAAAATATCAAACGTTTCTCTGATATTTCGATTTCTTTACTCAAAATTGTTAATTCCTCAAGTGTTGGCCCTATACAAAAAATAACTTCCATTAAACAAACAATCGCATTACTTGGGAAAAAAGCAATTTCTCAATGGCTCTTATTAGTAATGTACTCTAAAGAAACTCATAATGACAATTCCATTAGCACAGATCCTATTTTTTTAAGTGCGTCTCAACGCGCTAAAATGGCAGAACTGATCATTAAAAATGATCCACAAAAATTAAGTCACAGTGTTGCAGAAGAAGGATTTTTAGCAGGATTGCTTTCCCTTTCAGAAGTGGTACTCAAAATGCCGTTAGAAAATGTTTTAAAAGAATTAAACGTCAGTGACTCTATTCTTTACGCTCTTACCGAACAAAAAGGGGTTATTGGAGAAACATTATCACTCATTTTAGCATATGAACAAAAAGATTACGACACAATGTACAAATTATGCCTAAAAATGCGTATTTCTATTAATCAGTTTAATAACTATGTTCATCAATCATGGAAATTTTCTTCAAATTTAGCAGAGTCATTATAGATCATTATATATTGTGTTCCTAATACCTTTATATCTAACTATTTAGTCATCATGACAATAATACCATATCGCCATAGGAGTACTCGTTGATCCAATCTACTTCATCTCTTTTTCATCAAGATGTCCTTTTATCTATGTCCCAAATTATTTCAGACCATCATCATGCTGAAATATTTTTTATTGGTTGGGTAGACAGATCAGGTATGGTGTCAGAATTTGAAACAATTGCGTTTGGAAATGATGAATCTGTCCCAGCACCACTTGCTGATGGCCTAAAAGGAGATCTTGTCATTCACAATCACCCTTCAGGTGATCTTCGAGCATCTAACGCAGATATCAATGTTGCTTCTTTGTTGGCAACAAAAAAACTTGGATTTTATATTATTAATAATAATTGTTCTGAAGTAAATGCAGTCTACAAACCAAAAGTTCGCATTTTTCTTGACGAAGCACAAATATTATCGATTTTTCAAAAAAATGGACATCTTCAAGAATTAATTGGTAGTTATGAAGAGCGTCCGGAACAAGAAAAACTAGTCCAAAAAATAACAGAAGCTATTAATAATGATCAAATTCTTTTAGCTGAAGCAGGTACAGGCACAGGAAAGTCATTGTCTTACTTAATTCCTGCCACAATTTGGGCTGTCCTATCCGATAGACGTGTCTTTGTATCCACACATACCATTACGTTGCAAGGACAAATTGCTAAAAAAGATGCAGCATTGGTGAGTGTATTGGTAGAACGTATGACAGGAATAAAACCAAGATTTGCTGTACTTGTAGGTCGATCAAACTATCTCTGTTTAAAGGGATTGTATGATCTTCAAAATGATCAAGAAAAAAAAGAATCCTTATTTGATGATACATCAATTATTGATCATCAGATAGATGTGGTACAGACTTGGGCTGAACACACAATAGAAGGTATTCGTAGTGAAATCCCTCAACAAATTTCTAACGATCTTTGGGAAGAATTATCAGCCTCAACACCAAATTGTCCTCGTAAAGAATGTCCTTTTTACGTCGATTGTTTTTATTATAAAGCACGAATGACTGCCGAATCCTCACATATCATTATTGGAAATCATGCACTGTTATTGGCTACTATTGATGATAATAGTGGATTTTTGTCTACCATTCCTCATTTTTCAGGGATTGTCTTAGATGAGGCTCATAATTTGTCTCAAATCACACTCAATGCAATGGCTCAAAGTTTTTCTTTTGGGTCGATTAGTTGGCGTTTGTCACGATTGTACAGAAAAAAAGGAAATAAAATTTTTGGACAACTAAGCTTGTTACATGATAGAACTATTATCGAACAGCATAAAAACTTATCAGAATTATTCCATAAAGCAACTCAAGAAATCCTTAGTCTTACTGCGATACTCCGATTGAAAGAAGAAGAATTTATGCAATTATTTACCAACAATCCACATCCTTCGATTGAGATCAATAAAGAAGAATTATCAAAACCGGAATGGGCAATTGGTGTGAAAATTCTTGAAGAAATTTTTGACAAGATCCGTTATATTGATTTTAATATTACAAAATTAGTAGCTCAAGCAAAAGAAAGTTTTAATGAAGAACGTGTATTAGAAATTTTACGTGTGATTGATATCCACAATCAAGCATTAAATGACATCAGACAAACGTTCAAAAACATTTTTGATCAAATAGATGCCGAATCACTGGCTGTAAAGCAAGTAGAAATAGGCCGCAAATATGTCTCTTTTTCAGCAGGTCCTGCCTTAGTAGGTGATTTTCTGACCAAACATATTTTTAGACCAAAAGATTTTATTATCTTATCATCAGCAACCCTATCAATTAATAAATCCTTTACTTTTTTTGAGAAAAATATTGGTTTGGATTATGCTGAAGGAGATCGTATTGATTCAATTAGTCTTCCGAGTCCCTTTGATTATAAAAATCAAATGAAAGTGTTTATTGTAAACGAAAATCATCTCTCTTTTGGACAACAAGAAAAAGAAAAGCTTGAACTGGTAAAACAATGTGTATTTACTGTTGGTGGTGGAACATTGATTTTATTTACATCGTACAAAACCATGAATTATGCATATCACATATTAGCAAAAGAATTTGAAGAAGCTGGACTTTTTCCTCTAAAGCAAGGCGATCATTCTCGCGAATTTTTATTGAACACCATGAAAACAAAAGATTATTCTATTTTATTTGCGACATCAAGTTTTTGGGAAGGTATTGATATACCAGGAGATAACCTAAGATTTTTAGTCATTGACAAACTTCCATTTGATAGCCCTTCTAATCCTTTAACTAAAGCTATTTTTAAAATTATTGAAGAAAATAACCAAAACCCATTTAACGAATTTTCCCTACCCCGAGCTGTATTAAAATACAAACAAGGAATAGGAAGATTGATTCGCTCTAAAAAAGATAGAGGGGTATTGTTGGTATTAGATAGTAGGATCTTTTCAAAAAGCTACGGCAAAAATTTCATTCATGCTGCACTTCCTGCAGAGTCTATATACGCATCTCCAAAACAAATTTTAGATGCTGTTTATTCTTTCTTTCTTAATAAACAATGAGAGGGAAAACTCTATGAAAAAAATAATTAAAAAGGCTATACTGAGCACTATGTTAGTGTCTCAAACTACTATGTTATCTGCAGGAACAGATGACAAATTGATTCAAATTGTTCAAAAAGGAACAATAAAAACATTAAAAATGTTTCTTCAAGAGCAACCAAAACTAAATATAAATACCAAAGATAAGTATGGATGCCCAGCAATCAGTTATACAGTATATCGAAAAAGCATTCCTATGGCTAAAATATTATTAGAACGTGGGGCAAAAGTTGATATTCACAACAAAGGTGGTGATACTCCTTTTATTCTCGCTGTACGAGAAAAAAATATGGAATTTATGAAATTATTATTAACAAATGGAGCTAATATCAATCTTGGAAACAAAAAAACAGGTGCACCACCTTTATTTTACGCTGTTCAAAATCATGACATGGATACACTAAGTTTTTTAATAGATAACGGTGCACATATGAATTTTATCAATAAAGATGGTATTTCTGCACTGCTTTGGGCGGCACAAGTGGGTGATAATGATATGGTTCGTTTTCTTGTCAAAAAGGGAGCTAATATCTACCAACGCGATAAATTCCAAAGTACCTTGTTACATTATGCTGTTGAAAGTAAAAATTCTGCTTTAGTTTCTTTTGTGATTAGTTTAGGTATTGATCCTCACACCAAAGATAAAAACAATGAAACAGCATTGTCCTTGGCTGAACACAGTGGAGATAAAACTATCATCATGATGATAACTGAATATTTGGCATTTAGAAAATAATAATCAAGAAATATCGCATACGAAAAGGAAAAAAAATGTACTTGAACATAAAAAAAAATAACGAACATGCCGTTATTCCCAACTACCAAACAAAAGATTCTGCAGGAGCGGATCTTTGTGCTTTATTATCAGAAGATTTAGTGATTCCTCATGGTCACATTGCGATGATCGGCACAGGATTAATTTTTGAAATCCCTAGTGGATTTGAAGTTCAAATAAGAGCACGTAGTGGTCTTGCCGCAAAAGGAATTATTATTCCTAATGGTCCGGGTACGATAGATGCAGATTATCGTGGTGAAGTTAAAATTTTGCTTTTAAATTTAAGTGGACAAGATTTTACGATTATTCCTCATATGCGTATCGCACAAATGGTGGTTGCTCCTATTGTCCAAGTTGATTTTCAAGTAAGTACAGAACTTTCAGATACACATCGTGGAACGGGTGGATTTGGAAGTACAGGATTAATATAAAATAAACTCACAAGTAGGAACACAAAATTCATGATTTTTAAAGATGAAGTAGAAATAGTTATCTGTTCAGGAAAAGGTGGAGATGGGTGTGTGTCATTCCATCGCGAAAAATTTATTCCTAACGGAGGACCTGATGGTGGAGATGGTGGAGATGGTGGAGACGTGATCTTTAAGATAAATGATCAACTCCACACTCTTGCAAATTATCATATTGGTCAACATTTCAAGGCAGAAGATGGACAAGATGGTGAAGGTGAAAAATGTTTTGGGAAAAAAGGAAAAGATATTATTCTTGAAGTCCCTAGTGGTACGATTATTAGTGAAGTGTTAGATGATGGGTCAACAAAAATTCTTATTGATTTGTCTGGAAAAAACACTGAATATACTGTACTTCAAGGTGGAAAAGGTGGAAAAGGAAATGTACATTTTAAAACGGCTGTCAAACAAAGCCCCCAATATGCCCAAAACGGAAAACCAAGCCAAACAAAAAAATTAAGTTTGGAATTAAAACTGATTGCACATATTGGATTAGCAGGATTTCCTAATGCAGGCAAATCCTCCTTGATTTCTCGCCTCACAAACGCACGCCCCAAAGTAGCCAACTACCCTTTTACAACATTAATCCCAAATCTTGGGATGATGATTCCGGATACATTTGGAGATGGATTGTTAATTGCTGATATACCAGGTTTGATTGAAGGAGCATCGGAAGGTCGTGGTCTTGGAATTGAGTTTTTGAAACATATTGAACGCACAAAGCTTTTATTATTTGTACTAGATATTACTGATTCACCAAAAGAAAAATTATTAATCCTTCAAAAAGAATTAGAACGATACTCACCCATTCTTGCCCAAAGAAACTATGCGATTTATTTCAACAAAAAAGATCTGATGCCCGAAATTTCTGAAGATATCATTGCATTTTCTGAAGAACTGAAAAAAGATAATATCACTGTATTTTTTGGAAGTGCTGCTACAGGAGAAGGATTAAACGAACTGAAAAAAGAACTTTTTCTATTTTGGAAATCGCTTCCCGCTGACGAAGAAGAAATTCTTTTTGAGTCACTTCAAGAAGAAGATGAATTTGAAGATTTTACCATTGGTTTGAATTTATAAGAAAAACATCACAAAAAAGGCACCTGATCGGGTGCCTTTTTTGATTTCTTAAGATTAACGATAACTCTTTTAGACATAAAAAAATAATATATTATTATTGATAAATAATAGAAAATAAATTATAATAATAAATATTATTTTATCATGGAGTTTTTTGTGTCCATAGCAATTATTATACCTTGTTATAATGAAGAAATAACAATTAAAAAAGTCATTAATGATATGCGAAGAGTGCTAGTAGACGCATCAATCCATGTATTTGATAATAACAGTGTAGATAATACCTATCAGATTGCGGTTAACGAAGGTGTGTTTGTGCATCGTTCCCCTTATCAAGGTAAAGGAAATGTGCTACGACATGCCTTTTCGATTGTTGATGCTGATTTTTATATTATTGCTGATGGAGATGACCAATGCGATACATCAATCATCCCAAAAGCACTCGAGAAAATGACCGTAGAAAATCTTGACATGCTATCCCTTGTAAGAGTAGAACAAAATAAAACAACATATCGAACAGGACATAAATTTGGGAATAAACTCCTAAATAAATTAGTGAAATTATTTTTTAATGTTCCTTGTTCTGATGTTTTGGGAGGATACCGTATTTTTTCAAAAGCATTTGTCAAAAGCTTCCCTGCACATTCAAAAGGATTTGAAATCGAAGTGGATTTGACTGTATTTGCTCATCAAATGCGTTGCTTAACAGGTGAAATGAACGTAGGGTATCGTGCACGTCCTGAAGGCTCTTTCTCAAAACTAAATACAATAAGAGATGGATTTTTGATCTTAAAAACTATTTTTTACTTATTTACTTATGAAAAACCATTAATATTTTTTGGGGTTTTATCTTCATTTTGTGGGGTGATTGGGATTGGATGGTTGATAAACCTATACTTAGAATTTTTAGAAATAACAGCAGTGCCAAGATTTCCGTCATTAATTTGTGTATCATTGCTGCTTCTGTTATCGTGTTTTTTCTTGATCACAGGAATTATTCTCTCTTATCTAAAACTCAATATTCTTGAACAAAGACGTTACCAGTATATTAAATACAAATCTAAGGAGTCATCATGATATTTCCCTTATCTCGTTTATTATTTTTAGGATATCTCTATCTCTTGATACCATTTTTAATATTCGTTCTCGGATGGGTCAAACTTATCTATGCTCTGCCTGTTGTTCTTATTCTCATCTACTTAGCTTTCCTATTATATAGGGACTCCCTATCCTATAAAGACTCATTATCTATCTCTCCTAAATCATTTTGGATCTGCATAACTACATTAATGTCGTGGATGTTTATTTTAGGTGTCTTTGGAGTATTTCAACACAGCTGGGATATGATAGGTAGAAATGCGATGTTTAGGGATTTGATAGAATTTTCATGGCCTGTTATTTATCCAACCAATGGTGCTGTCGTTTACTATCATGGTCACTGGCTTGTTCCGGCTCTACTAGGGAAAATATTTGGGTATACGGTAGGTCAGATAGCATTTGCTCTTTGGTCTCTTCTTGGAGTATCTATCACACTCTTGTTATTATTTGACTATCTCAAAATAGACTCTCTCAAAAAACAATTAATCACCTTGTTAGTCTTTATGTTCTTTTCAGGTATTTTTTGGAATGGAGGAAGACCTTTTCTCAAACAAGGAGTTGAGCTTTGTATCATATCTCATACGACTCAAATCCACTATCTTATCAATCAAGCAATACCTGTATGGGTTATGGCAATCCTCTTTCTACATCAGAAATCTCTTCGTCTTTTTACATTCTTGGGATTAGTTACCGTATTATCTTCTCCTTATGCTATTATTGGTATTTTCCCTTTTATGCTCATCAAAGTATACCAAAAATTCAAAGAAACCAATCTCTCACAAACAGTAACAGAAATCTTTTCAGCACCAAATATATTGGGAGTACTTGGCATTGCACCAATTCTTGTTACTTATTTTATCAGCAACAGCACCACAGATGACGGATTTTCCTTGATGCTCAATTCAAAAACATTTATTCTTTTTTTTATTATGCTCTTTCAAGGAGTGTTAGCCTATCTCATCGTGATCTACCCAAAATTTAAAAAAGATCCTATTTTTTGGGGAATCGGCATTGTGATGACTATTTTATCAGTAATCAAGTATTCAGATGATCAAAATTTTTCACGCTCCTTAAATGCAGCGTTATTTATCGCTATGGTTTATGTTCTAAAATTTTTATGGGATCCTCATCCGTCCTATAAACTCAGACAACGCATTCTTACGGTCATGCTCATTATTGGTTGTAGCATTGGTTCTATATGGTTTTTTACTATTGCTGCACGATTTATTATTAACGGACCTTATGCTATGGAGTATTCGGATTATCGGGATACAAAATATAATCGACAATGGTCAAATAAAAACTATCAAGATACCCCTTTTTTCAAGTATCTTGCCAAATAACATCAAGATCAATAGATATAAAAAAGACACCTTTCGGTGTCTTTTTGTATTTTGTATATGGTTGTGGTTTATTCAAGATAATCTTTGATCTCAGCATGTGTGATATTAATGATCCATCCTTTACCTGCACTTGGTGGAGGAGAAATAATTTTCATATCTTTCATTGTTTCAATCAAACGAGAAGCCCTATTGTAACCCACTCTAAATCTACGTTGAATACCTGAAGCTGATATTTCACCATTATCTACAGCATATCTCAGTACTTCTTCAAACAACGGATCATTAAGAGCATCTGTTAACGTAGAGGTATCAGAGCTATTTTTTTCTTCTGATTTTTCAAGCAAGTCTGAAAAATTAACAAGATAATTTGGTTCGCCGTTTTTCTTAATTTCATTTACCACACGAGCAACGTCTTCTCCGGAAACAAAAGGAGATTGAATACGTATGGTATCCATAAAGTCTGGTGACATAAACAGCATATCTCCACGACCAAGTAATGTTTCCGCACCATTTTTATCAAGAATCGTTCGTGCATCGATCTTTGAACTAACTCTAAAAGCAATACGACTTGGGAAATTAGCTTTAATAACGCCTGTAACAACATCAACAGATGGTCTTTGTGTGGCAAGAACAAGGTGCATCCCAACAGCACGCGACATGGATGCTAAACGAGAAATATTTTTTTCTGTATCTTTTGGAGCTCGAAGCATGAGATTAGCAAATTCATCAACAATAATCACCACATAAGGTAATTTTTCATAAGTATCGACAACAGCATTTTTAGCAAGAGCTTTATATTCTTTGATATTTCGCACACCAAGTTCTGATAGTAGTTTATAACGACGATCCATTTCTTCAACAGCCCACGTTAAGGCAACCATTGCTTCTTCGGGTTTAGTAATAATAGGAGATAACAAATGTGGAATCCCACGATAAGGCTCTAATTCAACCATTTTAGGATCAATCATAATAAAACGAAGATCTTTTGGTGACAGTTTATAAAGCAATCCAATAATCAATGCATTGACGTACACACTTTTTCCACTTCCTGTAGTTCCTGCAATCAACAAATGTGGCGTCGTTGCCAAATCACCAACTATTTCTTTACCCGCAACATCAACACCCAAAATTAACGGAAGATCTGCTTTGGATTCTTGAAACGTAACACTTTCAATTTGCTGCCTCAATAAAAATTGACGTCTTATTTTATTTGGAACTTCAATCCCTATACAGCTACGCCCCTCAACAGGACTTATAATACGAATATTCGATGTGCCTGCCTGCAATGCAAGATCGTCTTGTAAATTTAAAATAGTACGCAGTTTGAGTCCTGAAGGAGGTTCCATTTCAAAACGTGTGATCGTAGGACCACGACTATAATCAATCACCTGCATATTGATATTAAAACTTTCATACGTATCTTCAATCATTTTCATTGTTTCTTCAATTTCCAGAGTTTCTTGTTCTGCAGAAATGACATCTGTATTAGGAACTAATTCCTCAACTCTTGGAAAATGATATTCTGTAGTATCTTCAATATGTTCCGTATCATGAATACTTTGTTCTATTTCTTTATGTTGAATATCTGATGCATTACTACTGTCTAATTCTTCTTGCAAATCAGATGATGGTATATCATCAGATGACACGATTTCTGAAGTATGTTGATCAAGAGGACTTAGTTCTTGGTTAGTTGTACTCGTATCTGAAATGTTTAAGTGATCAGAATCATCAGGATCAACATACTCTACATTATCAATAAGGTGAGATTTTGTATTCAATTTAGGAAGAAGGGCAGCTTCTTCATCTTCTAAATTAGATATATGAGAAATATGAGGCTCTAAAAGTTCTGAGGACTGATTTTGATGTTGTTCCATATCCTTATTTGAATGCTCATCCTCATGATCAGCAGTAAAAAATAACGCATCAAGATCATCCTCATCATCCTCTATGGTTTCTTCCTGTAGAGGTTGAATTTTGGTTATAGAAGGTTCTTCAGGATTGTTAATATGAATCTGTTCTACAGAAGGATCTATAAATCCAGCATTAACAAGATCGTTCTGATCTAAAACGGTTGATATTTTTTCATTATCAACAAAAATAACATCTTCTGATACTAAATCAACAATTTCTGCAATTTCTTGATATGTTGATTCTAACATTTCTTGGTGATCAGACAAGTCATGAACAAAGTTCTGAAGTTCCTGAGAATCCAAAGATACTGTATCAGAAGAAAGTTCTTTTGGGACTTCGAGATCAATTTTGTTATTATCTTCATCTTTTGGTAAATCATCGTCTTGATCAAAAAGATCAATAGATTCAGTAGTATGATCAATTTCTGAGTCATCTTCTTGCTTTTTTAGAGATTGAGGTACGATAATTTCGTCACTATCATAATCAGTAAGGATTTTATTCTCTTCTTCTTCAAAATCATATAAAGGCACTGGTAATTCTAAATTTGTTAATGGTATAAAATCATCTTTAGAATTATTTTCTTGCTTGATCCCTTCTGATCCAAGAATATCAGTGATAAAAGACTGTTGATTGAGATCTGATTCTGATTGATGATCTAAAGTAGTGGGAGTATCACGTGAAGGTGTAGATGATTTAGAGCTATTATTATCAGTAAAAATCATCAGTTCTTTCTGTAATTTCTCTGATTCTTCAGGAGATACAGGAGGTTCTTCTTTTGCTAATATGTCCTCAAAGGGATTATTAGGAGGATCAGACATCTCTCGATCAACAGCATCAGGAGCTTTTTTAAGCTCAGAAATTTCATCTTCTAAATACTTAACAGCAAATTCATCATCTATATTTAATGTCTTAGGAACATCAATTTCTTTCACACACTCTTCAGGTGTAGGAACAACCTGCTTATCCACTCCTAATTGATCCAATTCTTTGGTCAAATCACCAATGTCATATTGAACTGTTGGAAATTTCTTGTGATATTCTTCAGCAAGCTGTTCTTGTTTTGCTTTTAGTTTTTGTCGAACAATATCTTGGGTATTCTTTTTACGTTCTTGAGTACGTTCTACTCCTTCTAACAACATAAGTTCTGCACTCGATAAACCAGCTTGATCAATAAAAAGAGGTTCTGTTTGATTTTTAATATCTGCTAAAGAGACATCATCAGTAATATCAGGTAAAATAATATTTGTATTTCTCTCCAATTCCAATACTGGAGGAAACTTACTATCATGTTGAGAATCTGTTATTTCTTCGGATTCAGCTTCAATATTATTACTTTCTGTTTCTTTTAGAGGTTCTTCTGTTTGTTGATTTTCATCATCTTGAATACTATGTTCGGAGATATTTTCTTTTGCGGGCATAACAACTTTATCATCAATAGGTGACGTATTAAAATTTTGATTATCTAATTCAATTTTTTCTTCTGTTAATATATCTTCAGTTGTTTCCATTTTTTCTACAGAATCAACCACATCTCTTGCAAAAGACAGACGCTTAATGGCATGACTATGATCTGTAACAGCTGATTGATCTAATCTATCTTGTGAGCTTAATAGATTAGGATTGGCATAATCGATGTCATCCAACTCTGTCAAATCTTCATCAACACGCTGAGCTTCATAAATTTTATGATAAAATGAAGAGTTTGTTTGATAGTATGGAGACAATAAATCAATGTCTACTTCTCTTAAAAACGGTGGCTCTACTGTTTGACTAAGTCGTTTTTTAGTAAGAAACAAAGGCTCTTGATTCCAATCATCATTCTGTACGGATTGTCGTAAAAACTCAGGAACAGGAACAGTTTGTGGTTTATCTTTGATATATAGATAATCTTCTTGAGAAGCAAATAAATTGGCATCACTATTATTTTCTGAAACAGGAATGGTTACATTTAAATGTGGGGAAGAAAACTCAGATGGAGAGTCGTGTAAATCAGTATTTGATTCTATAGGATGTGCATTTGATGTGTCTTCTCCAGCTATTGAAGGAGTCTCACAGAGAGATTTTTTGGCTCTAAATATGTGGTATATTCCCAATATTATTTTTTGAGGAATGTTTGTTACTGTTGAAAGAGTAAGTAAAAAGAGTCCCAACAATACAGGAACCCAAATAATATTTGGAAATAATTGTAACATTTTTGATGCAAAAAGCGACCCAATCATTCCTCCATTAATAAATAAGGAATCTTTTGTAAAAAGCGATAGTGTCGTTGCACTTAATATGCCTAACAAATGAACAACACCGAATTGTTTCAGTAATTCATTCGGTGTGATTCCAAATAATATATTCATTCCTGTAACAAAAGAGTAAATTGCCCAAATCATAGAAGCATGTCCATAAAACACAGCAAAAGGCATGGCAAACTTCAATCCAAAAATACCCAGCCAATTGGAAGGAGCAACATGAAAATTTGTTGTATAAAACATCAAATCAGAGAATGAAAACCCTATTAATGAAATAGACAATAGCACAAAAAACAAAATAAACGTATAAGCGATCACAACACGCATTATTCCTTTAAACATTAATATTCCTTACCTTGAAAGATAGAAAATCAAGAGTGATATACCAATAATAAAACAGTAGAGTGAGAAAAAATATATTTTACCATTGTTTAAGATTCTAATTAAAAACTTTAAGGACCAAAGTCCTACCAAAAATGAAATAATAAATCCTGCTATAAAATGATAAAGAGGTAATCCTAGACTACCATTTTTTATAAAAGAAAATATTTCTAATAGTAATGCTCCAAAAATAGCAATAAAAGATGCTAAAAATGATAATTTTCCTGCAAAATAAGGAGTAGCTCCTAATAATAATGCAGCTGCAATAGTAGATCCTGACCTTGAAATACCGGGAAACAGTGCAAAACTTTGAGCTACCCCAACAATAAGTGCTTGCTTATAAGTAAAATCATGAAGATTTTTATTATTTGTTTTCACAAATTTTGTGCTAAGTAAAATAATAGCTGTGATTAAGAACATGATTGGGACAAAAATAGGATATTCATAAGGAAGTAATTCGATCCAATCTTTTAATGTTAAACCAACAATAGCTGTTGGAATCGAAATAAAAATAATCAAATTAATCCACTGTAATGCATCTTTTTTAGATGAGGATTCTTTTTTTTGAATACAATCAAACAGACCGTGAACAATATTCAAGATATCTTCACGAAAAAAATATAAAGCAGCACAAGCAGTACCTGCATGCACAACTAAAAAAAATAATAACGTTTCAGGTGTTTCAAATTTAAAAAAATAAGAAATAATTGATAAATGCCCTGAGCTTGAAACCGGTAAAAACTCGGTAATTCCTTGTATCACAGCTATCAACATAAGTATCCAAAACATGGTAAGCTCCTAAAGTACATTTTTTATCCTGATAATAATATCAATCTTATATTAATTTTCGTAAATTATTTGATTTTTTAAAGAGTATCAAGGCAATTTTTTTGAAAAAAAAAGAAAAATAGATTACAATAGTATAATAAAAAGAGTAATCTAACGTTGATTTGATCATCATAGATGATTATTTTGATTCAAGGAGTTTGTCTCATGAGTACACAAAAAACAACGTTTTTTTCTAAAAATGAGATTATTTGTCCTACATGCAAAGAAGTATTCAATAGAGAAGAGCTCCAAACAGGACGTGGTCGATTAAATGCAGGAGAATTAACAGAAGAACTACGTCGTCTTTACATTCCTACTCAAAAATATGGTCTTATCAATCCTTTAATTTATCCTATTATTGTATGTCCCAACTGTTTATTTGCAGGAATGCAGACAGATTTTGTCCCATCAAATGATCCAAACTTTGAAACAACGGGACTTGCAGAAATCAAAAATCGAAAAAATATGATGAATGCTGTTTTTGGAACATCTTTAAATTTTCGTGATTATCGAAATACCATTACAGGGTTGGCTTCTTATCTTTTGGCTTTTGCATCAACAGTCTTACTTAATAAATATTCATCACCAACAGCAAGACGTGGTATGTACGCCCTTCGTGCTGCATGGTTAGCTAACGATCTTGCTGCAGAAAGTAACCTCGATCATTTTAGAGAACTCAGCACAGAAATGTATTACCAAGCTTATATCAATTATGACAAAGCTATTGATCTCCAAATAAAAGGAAAAGAATCTTTTGATGGCTTTAAATGGATGGGACCAGATATTGATACAAACTTTGGATATGATGGATTACTATATATCACATCTTGGTTAAGCATGAAACATATGGATAATCTACCAAATAGTGAAAAAATTATTAAACTTGGTCAGGTAAAGCGAGTTCTCTCAAAAATATTTGGTGTGGGCAAATCAAATAAAGAAAAACCAAGTGTTATCGTTTCTCATTCTAAAAACCTTTATACTATAGCTAATAATTTATTAAAACAATTAGAAGATGAGGGATGTGATATTTCTATAGCAGAAGAAATTGAAAACAAGGCTGATGAAAATGAATAATATTTTTTCTAAGATGTTTCTGTTATTATTTTTTATTCATACTTCTTTGTTTTCTCAAGATCAAGATATTATCAACGTTAATGAAGCTATTGAAAAACAAGATTATGCACAAAGCTTTACTCTTCTTGAACAAATGATTCTTAAAAATCCAAACAACAGTAATATCTATCGTTTATATGCAACATTGTTACTTAATTTGGAAAATTATAACGAAGCACTGTCTAATATTAATAAAGCTTTGTTATTATCTCAAGAAGATAACAACAATTATCGTGTTGCCGGAAATATTTACCGAGCAATGAAAGACTATACAAACGCTTCTACTTCTTATGCAAAAGCAATTGCTTTACAACCTAAAAACGCAGAAAATTACCATGAATATGCTATTTTAAACATTCAGTTCGGTTATTTAATAGATGCATCTCGTTTGTTGGAGTTGGGTGCATCTTTTGATTCGAAATCTTGGCAAAATCCACTCATTAAAGCAAAAATTGCTCTCCAAAAAAATCAGCTGGCAGACGCAAAAAGAATTTTAATTGAAGCAATTAATATCTTTCCAAATAAAGAAGAACTAATTATTGAATTAGCAAATATTTATATAAAAACAAAACAACCAAATCAAGCCATTGCTTTACTAAAAGAAGCCATGGTACGTTTTTCTGAATCTCCTAAAAAAAATATGTTGATTGCAGATATTTTATTTGAACATAAAAATTATCAAGAAGCTTTAAATTATTATCTTGCATCTCAAAAAAGTACTCCTGCGTATCTTCAGAAAAATCGCACTCAATTACTATGGAAATTATTTAATTTATACTACCTTACCGGAAATCCTGATCCTGCTGAAGAAAATATTTCTAATGCGTTGATGTTGGATAAAAATCACCAACTTTATCAAGCAGGATATTATTATTTTTTATTTAATACAAAGGATTCCAGCTATCTGCCTAGAAAAAAAGCCGGTAATTTATTGTTAGAACTTGCTTTTAATAAAAAAAACAGTGGTTTGAGTCTGTATTATGTTTCGTTACTCCAAAAAGCAGGATTACTTGATCCTCTCAATGTTATTGCAAAAGATCAACTACTTGAGTATGCCAAATTAAAAAAAGACTGCTACCTAATCAATAATATCCTTCAAGAAATAGCTCAAGTTCAGACAACAACATCAAAAATTCATAATGTCATTCTTTTTCGAAATCATTTGACAAGCACAAAAAGATTGTCAATAGATAAAGGTGTTACTTATCAATTTAAACATTTAATTTATATTGAGCCAAGATATGATTTATTGCATAAAATTTTGGCATCAGAAATTCAAAACGTTGAGCAATTTTACCCAAATATCCGATCCACAATAGAAACAGAAAAATCTTTTCTTCAACATAGTGCCTACATCTTCCAAAGTAATCAAGAATATAACCTTATTAGTTCTATTAGCTTTGATACTTGTTCAAATATGAACATCGTCACTTATGATCCAAAAGGAATGCCTATCACTAATACAAGAATGCCACTTTCAGAAAAAACTTTTACAGAACATGTGCTTTTTTATGCAAAATGGATTAATAATCTCGTTCCAAATATTGGCTCTATCAAAAAAAGATTAGGTGGATCAGCATTTGAAATATCTTTAGGAAGCACTCATGGTCTTTCTAATAAGACCAAACTTTCTGTTTTGGATCACACATTTAAACCGATTTCGGAAATTACGATTACAAATATCACTGCATTTGGATCAATAGGATACTTATCAGGAAAAATTCCCAATACTGACCTTGTCAACCAGTATGTTATACAACACAATATTATTGATCCAAGTAACAAACAATATTTTGATATCACTCGGTTACATATTTCAAATCAAAATCAATAATTGAGGCATTCATGTCCTATGAAAATAAAATATTTTTTGTTGTTGGAGCGGGCGAATTACAAATTCCCCTGATCAATGCAGCAAAATCTCTTGGATTAAGAGTTTTAGCAAGTGACCAAAATCCACAAGCACCAGGTTTTTCCATTGCTGATTTTCATATTATTGCAAATACACTTGATCCTTCAGAAACATATCATCAACTAAAAATCTTTATAGAACAATATGGTGAAATTCATGGTGTAGCAACAGCAGGGACAGACGCATCTTACACTGTTGCTGTCATTGCAAAAGAATTTGGCTTACCTGGGCATACGCCAGATGCCGCTTTCCAAGCAAGTAATAAAGTAGCCATGCGTGATACTTTTAAAAAATTTAATGTTTCCATTCCTGCATTTCAAAAAATATCTTCCTTAGAAGAAGCTGAAGATTTCTTTATAAAGATAAAGAAGCCTTGTGTCTTAAAACCAATAGATAATATGGGAGCACGAGGGACATCATTAGTTCGTCATCAAAAAGAATTAGAAGAAGCATTTGATTTAACTAAAAAAAACAGCAAAAATGCTGAAGAATATTTGATTGAAGAATACATTGATGCACATGAACTGAGCATTGATGCCCTTGTTCATGATGGAAAAGTAACAATTACAGGTATTGCAGATCGCATTATCGAGTACACACCGTACTTTGTGGAAACAGGACATATTATGCCTTCGGCACTACCTGATGATTGGATACAACGTGCTATATACACATTTCGTGATGGTATTGCTGCGTTGGGTTTGAGCCATGGTGCCGCCAAAGGTGATATTAAAATATCAGAACAAGGTTCTTGGGTTATTGAAATTGCAGGACGATTGTCCGGTGGATTTATGTCTTCTCATACTTTTCCCTTAGCTACAGGTATTCATTTACATGAATATATGGTGAGACTAGCTCTAGGTGAAAAAATAGAAACGATTACACCAACCAAAAATAATGTGAGCATCGAACGAGCAATCATCGCTACTCCAGGAAAAATTACTAGGATTGAAATCCCTCATGATTTAAATAATCAAGAATATATCAAGCATTATTCCATAAGATCAAAAGTAGGCGATATGATTATCAGTCCTAAAAATAATATTGATAAATCAGGGAATATCATTGCTTGTGCTCCGACAAGAGAACTTGCAATCCAAGCAATCAATAAAGCATTATTAAATATCAACATTGTTACAGAACCACAAGAAGATTTTATAGATATCATTAAAAAAAGTGAAGAACATGCTAGATCGATATTAACGAGTTGTGTTGTTTGTCGTGCATGTAATGGCATTGCTTGTCGTGGTAAGATTCCTGGTGTAGGTGGTATTGGAACAGGGGAAGGTTTTATCCAAGCTTATGAAAAATTTCGAACAATCAAACTACTTCCTTCCTATATTCATGATGTCAGAGAGGTGGATACATCAATAGAAATGTTTGGACAAAAACTTTCTATGCCTATATTCACAGCTCCTATTGCAGGATCGTATATCAATTATGATAATGTTATTTCAGAATTAGAATTTCAACGAGCATTCATGAAGGGAGCAATGCTTGCCGGAACGATGGCCTTTCTTTCTGATCCTGCACCTCAAGAATTTTTTAATGATATTTTAAGAGTCATTCTAGAAAATTTTGGGAAAGGAATTTTGATCTGTAAACCTCGTGTGGATCAAGATAAGATTAAAGAACGATACCATAAAGGAATCAATAATGGAATTTTAGGCTTAGGAACAGACATTGATGGAATAGGTATCCCTACTCTAAAAATTGCAACCCAATCAACCACACCTAAAAATATTAAAGAATTAAAAGAATTAAGGACATTATATAATGTACCTTTTGTTGTCAAAGGCGTATTAACCCCCCAAGATGCAGAACGTGCGATTGAAGCCGGTGCAACACATATTGTTGTGTCTTCTCATGGAGGACGCATTAATGAATCTTTTCCATTACCTATCGATATGTTACCGGAAATAGCAAAAGTAGCACACGGTCATGTAGATATTTTGATAGATGGAGCTATAAGATCGGGAGCAGACATTGCTAAAGCATTGATTCTGGGAGCTGACGCTGTATTAATTGGACGTCCTGTTGCTATTCATGCAGTTGGTGGTGGAGCTTGTGCTGTTTGGGCGTATTTGGCGTCAATTCAAGAAGATCTTGCTAAAGTGATGTTGCTTCTTGGTAAAAAATCAATTAATGAACTCAAAGGACAAAAAGATTTAATCAGATATACTATATAAAAGAGGCTGTCATATGACAGCCTCTTTTATATAGTATATCTGATTAAATCTTAACAGGAATCTCTTCCAAAAACAATAAGAGTTTATGTAATGTTTCATCCCAGACAACACCTTTATCTAAAGCAGTAATAGTAATATAACCTTGCTCTAAATAATAAGCATCTGTATTTTGACCTGATGCCACAGATTTACTGTGGGTATCAATTCTTATATAATGATCATTGGCATCTGTTTGATGATCTAATATATTATGATAGAGATACCAACCTGGTTGGACTACTTTAATACCTTTAGCAGGATAAGATGCAGGAAAATTAATATTAATGAGAGATCCTCGATAATTAAGCACTTCAGCAGTAAGAGCTTGAACAAAAGATTTCATCATTTTTGATGCATATTGAAATAATTGTTCAATATCTGTATCAACAATATGAACATTATTATTTCCTTCTAAATCTAAGGAACACGCAATACTTAAGAGATTAGCAAAAACAGCTTCTCGGGCTGCTCCAACAGTACCTGAATAAAAAACATCTTGAGAAGCATTCATTCCATAATTGATTCCCGATAAAACAAGATCAAATTTTTCTTCGAAAATTCCTAATAAAGCAACTCGCACACAATCAGCAGGAGTACTATCTAAAGCAAATCCTTTGATATTTCCTAGTAAAGGAACTAATTTAAGATGATCATAATAATTAATAGCATGACTAAAAGCACTCTTATGTTTTAATGGTGCACACATATACGAATCATAAGTGGATGCGAATTCTTTATAGAGAGTTTGAATACCTATTGCTTCATATCCATCATCATTAGAAAAAAGGATTTTCATAGATTTTCCCCAATTGTTATTTTAAACGTAGAGCTAATTCCAATAATTTGGCACCTTCACTTTTTTTAACAGTAATACTTAATTTATCTAATGTTAACACTTCTTCATTTTGTGGAACATATGTAAATTTTTCAATCACAAAACCACCTATAGTATCACACTCTTCAGATAACAAATTTTGCTGAAATTTTTGATTAAACTCATCAAGGCTCATCTGTGCATTAAGATAAAATTCCTTACTATCAAGACTGATAATTTCGGAAGTGAATTGTTGATTTTGTTCATCAAAATATAATGCATTTCTGATATCAGCATGAGTAATAAAACCACGAACCGAACCGTGTTCATCTACAACGATAGCAAAATCCATTTTTTGATTAAGTTGAATTATCAGTTCGTCTAATTTTGTATTTTCAGAAATAAAAAACGGAGCATGAAGGATATTTGCTAATTTAAATTCATGTTCTGTAAGACCTATCAGATCTTTTATAGACAAAAGTCCAATAATATTATCAATCCTATCTTCATAAACAGGATAAAACATATGTGAACTATTTTTGACTCGGCTAATAATTTTTTCATATGGTGTATCAATATCAAAAACCGTAATAGCAGAAATAGGATTCAAAATATCTTCAGCGTCAAGAGTAGACAATAATTTTAAAAATTCTTCTTTACGGTGTATACAACTTACGTCATCCATTAGATTTTTTCCTTCTCAATTAAACCTTCATGGGCATAATAATATATTCATAATCATTTTCACCGGCAGGTCTTAACAAGATTGGGCTACCTGAAGAATTGATCGAGATTAAAACTTTTTTACCCTGTAATATTTTTAGAAATTCAGTTAGTGATTTGTGATTTAAAGCAACAACAGCAATATCACTATCAGTAGGTTGATCAAGTTCTATAGAATCATTTCCTTCTCCTTGAACATTTGATCCTGTTACTATAAGTTGATTGTTTTCGACCTGTAGTTTAATACGACCTGATTCATTATCAGACATAATAGCAACCCGTTGCAAGCAAGAAGCTAATCCAGAAGCATCCACTGTAATAGTAGATGTACTCTGAGATGGAATCACATCACGATAATTTGGAAATTTTCCTTCAACAAGATTGGTAAAGATATAAACATTATCAATTTTAAAATAAGCTTGCCCGTCATTTACAGCAAAAAGAACAATTCCTTTGTTCAAGGTATCACTAATTGTTTTCATAATTTTTTGAGGAACGATAATATCTGTTGGAACAATACCTTTTTTTTCTTCAATTGATTTAGAAATAACAGCTAAACGTTTGCCATCAGTAGCAACAAATGACAAAATACCTTCAGCACTTTCTGTAATAAACGTACCAGTGAAAGCAATTTGAGCTTGGTCATTAGATACAGCAAATTCTGTAGAAATAATTAATTCTTGAAGTGTTTCTTGGTTTAATTTAATAAAATTTTCCCAGTTAACTTCTTTGAATGTAGGGTAAGTATCAACAGAAACACTGTGTAAACGAAATGTAGGATTTTTTTTACCTTCAGGACGAATAATTGCTTCTAAAGAGCCAGCTTCTTGTTCTATACTGATCCTATCACTAGGAATATTTCGGACAATATCTAATAATTTTTTAGATAATAAGCTGATACGTCCAGCTTCTTGAACATCAACAGAAGATTCAATTTTCACACCATGATCGCCATTATAACTTTGAATGATCATTTGACCATCATTATGAACTTCTAAGTATATATTCAACAAAATACTGAGCGGTGTACGTGGATTAATGATAGAATCCGTAGTAATCAATGCTTTTAAAAATTCATCTTTACTCACATAAAATTTCATAGTTCAGTCTCCAATAATTTTAAAAATAAAATTAGTATTTTAATAATAACTTGTTTTTTTAAAAAATGCAAGCTTTTTATATTTTTTATCATTTAAAACAGAAAACTACGATGTTTTTGTGAAATATAGAAAATCTAAAACAATTCTTAACATTTTTTTGATACTAAGTACAAATTATATACATATATTTAAAATTCAAAAGGACTGGGAATGAGAATCTTTATTATATTTTTCTTCATAACATATCGTATTTATAGTGATACTATAACGATAAACAGATATCAAATTATCCATCAAAAAAATATGAACAACAAAACTATTTCTGAAATTTGGTTAGATCATAAAGACAATATATATTTAATAATACCTAAAAAAAATAATTCATCAATTAATTATCATGAAACAATAGAATTGGATCGTAATAAAATTACAGATAAAATTAAATGTTATCAATCATCCATCACGAATATCTTAAAAGATTTTAGAGATCCTAATATTAAAAAACCTTATAATCGTTCGGATTGGAAATACAACAGAAAACAAATATTAATAGAAGAAAATTTGATCCCAAAATCAATGCGACAAGATTATTCTAATCAGAATATTTTTGGAATTTGGTATGATCCTTACAATGATTCATATATTAGTAATGCTAACATATTAGAAATTGATCATGTGATTCCATTGTATCACATTCATTATGCACAAGGAATGTATGTAGATAAAAAACGAAAAAAATATCTTACTGATACATCAAATTCAAATCCAAGTCTCTTAGTTTCGATATATGGAAAAGCAAATAGATTAAAAAGTAACAAAACTCCATATAACTATATTCCTCCAAATCAAAAATTTATCAATATTTATAAACAGATTTGGATAGATCTACAACAAGAATACCATCTAAAAAGATATCCTGAAGTAGAAAAAATTTTATTAAATAATTAATATACGTATTCTTTATTTAATTAATAAAAATAATAATTAATAATAAAAAAAAAAAGCACCTTTATAAAGGTGCTTTTTTTTTATTTGAATAAGATTACATCATTCCTGGCATACCCATTCCACCACCCATTGGAGGAACATCAGATTTAGTATCTGGTAAATCAGTGATCATTACTTCTGTTGTCAGAAGAAGACCAGCGATAGAAACAGCATTTTGAAGAGCAGTTCTTGTTACTTTTGCAGGATCTACAATTCCTGATTTAAGCATATCTACCCATTCATTAGTAAGAGCATTAAATCCTTGACCTTCTTTAGCTTCTGATGCTTTCATGACAACAACAGCCCCATCAAATCCGGCATTTTCAGCAATTTTCTTCATAGGAGCGTCGATTGCTTTCTTGATAATATTAATACCAACTTGTTCTTCTTCGTTGCTACCTGTTAGAGAATCTAACGCAGATTTAATTTTAAGAAGAGCAGTTCCACCTCCAGGCACAATACCTTCATCTACAGCTGCTTTTGTTGCTGAAAGAGCATCTTGAACACGGTCTTTTTTCTCTTTCAATTCGACTTCTGTCGCAGCACCGATTTTAATATTAGCTACACCACCAGCAAGTTTTGCTTTTCTTTCGTTTAATTTTTCAATATCATATTCAGATGTGCTTTCTGCAATAGCAGCTTCGATTTGTGCAACACGACCTTTGATAGCAGCTTTATCACCGGCACCGTCAATGATAATAGTATTTTCTTTTTCAACACGTACTTTTTTTGCACGACCAAGCATATCAGGTGTTGTGTGTTCAAGAAGCATGCCTTTTTCTTCACTGATTACTTGTCCACCTGTAAGAATAGCAATATCTTCCAACATCGCTTTACGTCTGTCACCAAAAGCAGGTGCTTTTACTGCAACAGCATTAAGTGTTCCTCGTAATTTATTCACAATAAGAGTAGCTAATGCTTCTCCATCAACATCTTCAGCAATGATAACAAGTGGTTTTCCTTGTTTTAAAACTGTTTCTAAAAGACCAACAAGATCTTTTAAGGAAGAAATTTTCTTATCACATAGAAGAATATAAGGATCTTCCAACTCAGCAACCATTCTCTCAGGATCTGTAATCATGTAAGGAGAGAGGTATCCACGATCAAACTGCATCCCTTCAACAACATCAACAAATGTATCCATTGCTTTAGAATCTTCAACAGTAATGACACCATCTTTACCAACTTTATCCATTGCTTCTGAGATCAATGCTCCAATTTCAGGATCATTATTACTGGAAATTGTGGCAACACTTTTGATTTCATCAGAAGTTTTTACTTCTTTCGAAAGTTTTTTAATTTCATCAACAAGAATTGTTAACGCTTTATCCATTCCTCTTTTAATGAGAGTTGGATTGGATCCTGCGGTAACATTTTTAAATCCTTCTTTAATGATTGCATGTGCAAGAACAGTAGCTGTTGTCGTACCGTCACCGGCAACATCGTTTGTTTTGGTGGCAACTTCACGAACAAGCTGTGCTCCCATATTTTCAAACTTATCTTCTAGTTCTATTTCTTTTGCAACAGTAACTCCATCTTTTGTGATGTGAGGTGCACCGTATTTTTTATCAATAACAACATTACGTCCTCTTGGTCCTAATGTTGTTCCTACTGCTTTCGCTAATTTTTCAACACCCACAAGCATCTTTTGATGAGCATCATTTGAAAAAATTAAATCTTTTGCCATACAGAAACTCCTTTATTATAAAATTATTTATTTAAGTTTTGTTATCCTCAATAAATATTATTGCAAAATTCATGCCAACTTATTTTTAATAAAGAAAATTTTTTAATAGGCTTAATGCAAATTGTGCTAAAATAAAAAATATGATAAAAAAGGGTCCCATATTTCCACAAAATGAAACAATAGAATCCAATCCATTTCTTACGTATCTTGGTAAAGAATAAAACCATCGAGTATTCATGATACTATTTGATATAGCGTATACAATCAGAAGGATGATACCTACAATAAAAGATAAAAAAACTAGTAACGATAAAAAATTAACAAATATCTGCATTTTTCTATTTCCTTAGAGTAATTCATGAAGTTTCAACATTTTTGGTTTTTGATTTGGAGATTCAATAAAAATCCAAATTTGTTTATCTTCAACAGCCACATCCACAAGTGTTCCATCATCAAAAATACTGTACGGCTCTTCTATCCAATAATAAGGAACACTCAATTTTTCTTCAGCATCATAACGATATAGTGTTGTTAATGCATCTTTTTGTTGTTTATAAAGCAAGTACTTATGATCAATAAAAGAAAGAAAAACCCATTTTGGTTTTGCACCTGATAAAGAATAAATACGCTGTCCTTTAAAAAAAGTATTCATCTGTCCTTGTTGTTGATAATGCTCGAAAGTTCCTTTAGGAGAACGATCAAGGGATTTATATTTTGTAGGTACAAATGTATTATTACTCATTAAATAAACAATGTCTTTATTTTGTACTAAAAGTTCCTGATCCAATAAACGACCAGAAGGATTGTTTATCACATCAATCCCTTTCGTGACTATTTTTTGCCACGGATTGATTTGATAAACACCAATATTTTTTGGATAATATATGAGTAATTTATCATCACTCCAAGTAAATCCAGTTATATTCTTATCTGTCATCAGCAAAGATAAATCATTCACATCAAAAATATAGATATAATCAACATCATTTCGATTAACAAATAACGAAAGATAGTTATTATCAGGAGAAAACTCTACAGATTCAATGGTAACATTTTCACCAAAGAATGTTGTTAGTTCAGTAAATTTTTTATTTTGCGGGCTAAACAATCCAATATTCAGTAATGATTTATCTTCGGTTCGTACTTCACCTAATAAGAACCATCGTGTCCGATCTCCAGAAGGTACGGCATCTAGGATATTTGGCATTTTAGAAATAGATTCAAAAGACACTCTTTGATTGGTAACATTAAAACGGTACATTTGATTCTTATAAATAAACCACATATTTCCATTAGAAGTAATTTCAGAAGGAATAAATAAGGTGGAACTTGTCGTAAATTGATTGAAATCGATAGGCACAACATTTTCTAGAGGAATCCAAACCTCTTTTTTTTGATAAATAAATTTTAGACGCCCTGCTTTTTGTTCCAAACTTCTAAAAGGCATCCCAAAAGGAACTGTGTTGATAGACTGTGTACTCATAATCGAAGAATAAACAGGACTATTGTCTGTTGAAACAGTATATTGTTTTGATTTTAGAAGTATCGGATAGGAAGTTGAAACAATAAAAAACATCAACACATGTAACATACTAATATTTATATTCATAAGCCACCATTTTTACAAATTATTAGTCATCAGAAAATTGTTCTGTATGCGTGCAATCATTTTTTAAACATTGCAATTTATTTTTTGATCCGGATTCAAAGAACAGAGGTGTGCCGTCATTGGGACAAACATTCCCAGATGGTTTACTATTTGTCACAAAATTACAGTCAGGATACTTGGTACACGAATAAAAAGCACCTCTCCGACCTCCTCGTTTTTCGACCACCTTGCCGACACCACAGTGAGGACAAATACCAAAAGGAATAGGCTGTGCATTAGAACAATCAGGCCATCCTGAACATGCTAAGAAATAACCATATTTTCCAAGTTTTTTGAGCATAGGTTTTCCACATTTTTCACAAATTTCATCTGTAGCTTCATCAAATGCACCTTTAATAGAATCAATATGATCAAAAGCATCAGTTACTTTTTTATTAAAAGGAAGATAAAATTGCTTAACGACTTCTTTCCAAGCAATTTCTTTTTCTTCAACAGAATCTAATTGTTCTTCCATTTGAGCCGTGAATTTTGCGTCAATCAACGCATCAAAATTATCAGTTAACAACTTATTGACGGCTATTCCCAGTTCTGTAGGTACAAAAGATTTTGCATTTTTTTTAACATAATAACGTTTTGTCAACGTCATGATCGTAGGAGCATAAGTAGAAGGACGTCCGATACCAAGTTCTTCCATAGTTTTTACCAACGCTGCTTCAGTATAACGGGGAGGAGGTTGTGTAAATTTTTGCTCGGGATCCAATGATTTAGATGATAATTCTTGACCCACCGCTAATTGTGGAGGAAATTTTTCACCCTTTTTATCACTTGAAAAGTTCCAAATTTTTTGAAAACCATCAAAAATGAGACGAGAACCAGAAGTAGCAAAAAGATAGATACCAGCTTCTATTTGTAACGATTGAACTTCACGTTCTGCTTTTGTCATTTGTGAAGCGACAAATCGACGCCAAATCAGATTGTATAATTTATACTGATCAGCAGAGAGATGTTCTTTAATTTCATCAGGATGAAAAATAATATTTGTTGGTCTGATCGCTTCATGAGCATCCTGCGAATTTTTTTTATTAGAGAAAAAATTCGGACTGTCAGGCAGATAATTCTTCCCTAAATGCTCTGTAATGTACAATGCCACCTCATTCAATGCAATCGGTGCAATTCTTGTCGAATCAGTACGCATATACGTAATCAATCCTGTTCTTGTCTTTCCTAGATCAATCCCCTCATATAATTCTTGGGCAGTTCGCATTGTTTTTGCCGTAGGCCATCCAAGGAGATTGTTAGCAGTTTGTTGTATTGTACTGGTAATAAAGGGTGCTGATGGTTTTGTGAAGGATGAAGATGTTTTATTTTCTTTAACAATAAATTTATTTTTACCACAATCTGCCATCAATTGATCCATTTCTTTTTTAGATGAGATAATATGATGCAGATTTTCTTTTTCAAATTCGCCAGGAGAAACAACTCTTTTATTATTAATCTTACTCAACGTTGCTGTAAAATTGTTTTTTTCAAAAGACAATGAAGCCTCGAGTGTCCAATATTCTTGAGGAGTAAATTGTTGGATTTCTTTTTCGCGTTCCACAATCATCCGAAGTACTGTTGATTGAACACGACCGGCCGAAAGTTTGCCTTTTATTTTTTTCCACAACAACGGACTAAGTCCATAACCAAATAATCGATCAATCACTCGTCGACCTTGTTGAGCATTAACCAATGCTTCTGTAATTTCTGTTGGGGTGGCAATAGCTTTAAGAACTGCGTCTTTAGTGATTTCGCTAAATCGTATTCTATAAATCGGAAGTTCTCGGTTAACTTTTGGAAGAACCTTTTCGTTAAAATAATTTTTTAAATGCGATGCGATAGCTTCTCCCTCACGATCAGGGTCAGAAGCAAGAAAAATTTCACTAGCTTTTTTGGCGGCATCAACAAGGTCTTTCATTACAGCACTTCGATCACGCATCACGATATAACGTGGCTCAAAGGTCTCCGTATCAATACCTAATGTCGATTTTGGTAGATCAATCAAATGTCCAGCAGACGCCTTAACCGTATATGCAGCTCCTAGATACTTTTTTAAAGTAGTTGCTTTGGAGGGCGACTCAACAATGATTAACTTAGTCAATTTTGTGTGTTTTGTGACAGATTTTTTTTTGGTGGTACTTTTTTTCTTGGCAACTGGCATAACTACTCCCACAAATATACAAAAATATTTTATGAAATATTAAAAATATTCTATCAACATCTAGTACTTCTATTGATAGAATATTAATTCTAAAGATATATTTTTTAATTATAAGTTTATAATTAAAAAATAGTCAAGATTTTTATAATTTTTGTGATTAATTTAATCAAAATATTATAAGGCATTGACGTAAATAAGTTTTGTTAGTATAATTATTAAAAACTTATAAATATTAATCGATTTGTAAGGATAATGGGTTAGGGAATAATGACACGCTTATGTTCAGGTGCTTTTTTTGGTCTCGAAACGTTGACTATAGAAATAGAGATAGATATCAGATCAAAGTTGAAAAGCTTTGAGATTGTAGGATTACCAAGTACTACGGTTAAAGAATCAACAAAACGTGTTGAAGCAGCAATTATCAATTCAGGATTTCATTTTCCAGGAAAACAAATTGTTATCAATCTAGCACCGGCAGGAATGAAAAAAGTAGGAACTATTTTTGATTTATCGATTGCTTTAGGAATTTTGGCAGAAGAATCAGACCTCACAATTCCAAATAATACATTTATCGTCGGTGAATTATCTCTTGATGGTCAATTGAGAGCTATTAATGGTACGATTTTACTTGCAGGGCATGCAAAAGAACATGGATTTACACAATTTATTTGTCCTATCAAAAACGCACCTGAAGCTAGCTTAATAGACGGCATTGAAATTATTGGTGTTGAACATTTAAAAGAAGCATTTGAAATTTTAAACGGAAAACGAACTCCTCAAAAAATATCACGTTGCCAGTCAATACAATCTCCTGATAAAAACAAGGATTGTTTCAGCGATGTAAAAGGTCAAGAAAGTGCCAAAAGAGCATTGGAAATTGCAGCAGCAGGTGGTCATAATATATTAATGTTGGGACCTCCTGGTACTGGAAAAACAATGCTTGCAAAAAGATTAATATCTATTATTCCTTCGATAAAACATGAAGAAGCCCTAGAAACATCCAAAATTTACAGTATTTCAGGATTACTAGGAGATGCTCCATTAATCACAAAACGTCCCTTCAGAGCACCACACCACACAGCATCGGATATAGCTATTGTGGGTGGAGGACGTATCCCAAAACCAGGAGAAATAAGCCTTGCACATAACGGTATTTTATTTTTAGATGAAATGCAGGAGTTTCATAGCTCTGTCATCCAAGTCCTTCGCCAACCATTAGAAGAGCATAAAATCACTATTTCTCGTGCGGAAGGTGCTGTTGAATTTCCTGCAAAATTTATGTTAATCGGAGCAATGAATCCTTCTAAAAGTACTTCAGGTAATTTGGAAGAAACATGGGATTTGGAGAATATGGAACGCTTAATTAAAAAATTTTCACATCCTTTTATTGATCGTATTGATATGCATATTCAAGTAGGACATGTTCCATACGATAAACTTGATTCATCAAAAAAAGGTGAGACTTCCCTTACCATTTTAGAACGAGTGAAAAAAGCCAGACATATTCAAGAACAACGTTTTGCAAACGAAAATATTACATTAAATTCAGAAATGGCACCACAATTAATTGAAAAATATTGCATGACAACACAAACTGCTAAAGATATTTTGAAGATGGCAATGGATAAATTAAATTTATCCTTGCGATCTTACGACAAAATAATAAAATGTGCACGTACTATTGCTGATTTAGATCACGAAGAAACTATTAATGAAATTCATATTAGTGAAGCACTGCAATATCGTATTTTGGATCGTTTATTAGCAAAACGATAGTGATGTTTAGTCTTAATAAGATCAAAAAAATATTAGAGAAAAACAACTGTAAAACATTGACAAAAGTAAAGAAATCATGTATAATTTTTTCTAAATACCCCCATTAATTATTTTCCATTCATTAATAATTAATGGCAAACCTTAAATCAGGAGAATTTAAATGTACGCAATCGTAGAAATTGGTGGACAATCTCATAAAGCTGAAAAAGGTTCAGAATTTCTTGTTAATTTGATTAATAGCGAGAAAGGAGCTAAAATTGATTTTGATAATGTTACCATGATTAATGACAATGGAAACACAGAAATTGGAGCACCTTATCTTTCTGCAACAATCCAAGCAGAAATTGTAGAACCTGAAGTAAAAGGAAAGAAACTCACCGTCTTTAAATACAAAAATAAAACAAATTACCATGTAAAAAATGGTCATAGACAAAAATATACTCTCATTAAGATTCTTGATATTAAGAAATAATGATAGAGGTGACTCTAACAGAGTATAGTGATAACTTTTATGTAAAAGTTATTGGTCACAGTGGAAATAAAGGTCATAGTATTGTTTGTGCAAGCGTATCCGTACTTATTGAAACGTGGCGTTTAACAGAACAGGCTCTTGAAAATATCATAATTCCTTTTGGGGAAGGTGTTATTGAAGGCTTTGTTCCAAAAACAAACACAGCTCAAATTTTATTTACTCAATTATTGATAGGATTACAAGCTGTTCAAAAACAATACCCTATGGATATTACACTGAATATTGGAGGATTTTAATGGCATCAAAAAAAGCTGGTGGATCGGCTAAAAACGGTCGAGATAGCGTATCCAAAAGATTAGGCGTCAAAAAATTTGGTGGCGAGATTGTTAAAGCTGGAAATATTATCATTAGACAACGTGGAACAAAATATCATGCAGGTACTGACGTTCAAAGAGGTGGCGATGATACATTATTTGCACTAAAAGATGGTGTTGTAGCATACTCTCACAGAAGAGGTCGTACTTTTGTCAGTGTTATGACGAAAGATAACTAATTGGCATTTCAGAATTTACAACTCACTTAATATTTTGTAGAATCATAAATGCCTCTAACCATAAAGGAGGTAGATTAAATGTTAACTACCAATCAAACCCAATTATTCTATACACAGTTGCTTACATTACGAGAAAATTTGATTGAAACAATTCAAGGTGAAATTGCTGATGAAGAAACCCCGTTCAATGTATCTGGAGATTTAGCTGATAAAGCGGAAGCCGTAACTTATGTATCAGTCAGTGAAGGATTAACTTCTTCTCAAAAATTAACTCTTGAAAAAATTGATCGTGCAATTAAACGTATTGAAGATGGAATCTTCGGAAAATGTTCTATATGTAGTAATCACATTGAATTTGAGCGGCTTGAAGCCATCCCTTATGCAGAAACTTGTAAAGAACATATGAAATAAAGCCTCAAATATTGAGGCTTTATTTATTTGAATATTTTATTTCTAAAAAATATTAACTATGATATAATATATATAAATATATTCGACGAGGTTTCTTATGAGAATATTTATTTTTGCAATTGTCCTATTTATAACAGCTTGTGGGAATTCAATAAACACAGAAAAAGTATCATTTGAAGTAAAGCGTGGCGAATCTATTCATAACGTTTCCCAAAATCTTGAGAAGCAATCAATCCTAAAAAATTCATTTTCTTTTCGTCTCCTAGCAAAAATATCAGGAAAAGAAAAAAATATTAAATTTGGTTCTTATACTATCCCTCCTAAAGCATCAACACTCAAAATACTAAATATTGTAACCACAGGTAAAGGTGTTACTATTCCTATCACGATCAAAGAAGGATTAAACGTTTTTGAAATTGCTGCCATTTTAGAAGATAAGGACATTGTATCTGCAAAAGATTTCTTTACAGAAATTTCAAAAGCAAAATGGTTCACAGAACTTGGAATGTTACCCTCTTCTTCAAAATCTATTCAAAAAATATGTCGATTCTCTGATCTGAATGGTAACAAATATGCCGTTCCCGTACCATCTTCACCAATGATTGAAGGATATTTATTTCCTGACACATACTATTTACAACCTAATATGAATGCATTTGATGTGGTTCGTACGATGGTAAATCACTTTAAAAAAGTTGTTGCATTAGAAAAAATAGATCAAAAAGCCAAAAAACAAGGAATATCACTAAATGAACTTGTTACTTTTGCTTCCATTGTTCAAAAAGAAGCCACAGGTATAAAAGAAATGCCTAAAGTTGCCGGTGTTTATAAAAATCGTATCCAAAAAAAAATGAGACTCCAAGCTGATCCCACTATTATTTATGCATTACTATTAGAAAATGAATATCAAGGAAATATTAAAACAAAACATGTACGTCCCCCATGGCCATCTCCTTATAATACGTACTACACAAAATCCTTGCCACCAGGACCTATCTCAAATCCAGGTAAAGATGCCATGTTAGCAGCACTAAATTATGAAAAACATAATTATATCTTTTTTGTACGTGATCCTGATGGATCCCATACCTATAGTATCACATTAGAAGAACACAATAAAGCTGTTCAAAAATGGGTCAATTATAAAAAAGGACAATAACGAGATGCTCAATAGAGATAGATTAGTTGTTTTGCTTGATTCATTATTGGAACCTAAAAAATTTAAGGATCATACTGTTAATGGCTTACAATTTGAAGGAAAAGAAGAGATAAAAAAAATCGGTTGTGCAGTTGATATTTCAGAAGAGGTTTTACAAAGTGCTGCTGATCACAACATTGATTTTTTGATCACACATCATGGATTAATTTGGGGTGGTTTAAATAAAATCATTGGATTTGATAAAAATCGTCTGAAAATTTTATTTGAACATAATATCAATCTTTATTGCTCACATTTACCGTTAGACATTCATGCTACTCTTGGTAACAATGCAATTATTATCAATGAACTTGGTATGAAAAATACAGATGAATTATTTTTTGATGTAGGCTACATCGCAGAATATAATCAAAAAATTTCATATCTTGACTTCAAATCAAGAATAACACAAAAAATTAGTACTAAAACTGTTGAAATGAATGTAGGATCGTCTTATGTTCAAAGAGTAGGTGTTTGTTCTGGTGGAGCAGCACTCAATCTTGAATCATTATTTGAAGCTCATGCCAAAAAAGTTGATACCATTTTAAGTGGTGAAACAAACAGCGTCCTCTATCATTATGCCAAAGAATTACAAATAAATGTGATTTGTGCAGGGCATTATGCTACTGAAGTTTTTGGAGTCCAAGCAATCATAAAACATCTTCAAACACTATATCCAACATATGAATATATGTTTTTAGATCATCCTACAAATTTTTAAATATAAAAAAAAGGAGCTTTATTCAAAGCTCCTTTCTCTTAAGAATATTTGTTGTTTTTATAACTTATTTTTATTTATTGATTGATCTTAGATGTCGCCCTACTTTAAAGTAAGGTGATCTTCTTTCAGGTACATTGACATGCTCATTAGTTTTAGGATTTCTAGCAATACGTGCCTTTCGTCTTCTAACACCAAATGTTCCAAAACCGCGTAACTCAATACGTTCATCTTGATTTAGTTTTTCAATTTCCTTTCTTAATGTCTCAATAAATTTTGAAACAACTACTGTGACCTGTGATTTAGTAACACCAATTTCACACACTTCATCGTGTGTATGTACCAAATCAACAAGATCTAACTTTGTTAATTTACTTTTACCCATATTCCACTCCTATTAATTATAAACAACAGATATATATTAAGATAACTATATTTAATTTTAATTATAATTCGCTTTAAAGAGCAATTCTACAGATGATTTAATACGAGAAGAAGTATTTTTAGCTAATATACCTTTTGCCCAAGCTTTATCGATTTGTTTTTTAAATTCATTTAATGTTTGAATAGCTGAAGTATGATCTAATGTTTTTTCTGAGAAAGCTGCTACTGTATTTTTTCTAAGATGTCTTATAAATGTTTTGATTGCTTTATTTCTGAGACGTCTTTTTTCGCTTTGTTTTACTCTAATTTTAGCTGATTTAATGTTAGGCACTTTTGGCTCCTCCAAGTAAATATAGGGATAATATTATCTAATATTATAACCTGTATATTCAATTAAAGTCAAGTATTTTTCTCTTTTTCTTTATTTTTCTCTCTATTACGTTTCCATAATGGTACTCTTTTTTTTGTTTTATTATTCTCTATTTGTTCTTTTAAAGTTTCTTTAGATTCTTTTTGTTCATTTTTCAGATCTTTTTTATTTTCTTGAGTATCTTTTTCTTCTTGAATATTTGTTACCATTTTATTTGACTTCATAACAGGATTAGAGACCATAGGTACTTGTTTTAAAACAGGTGTTTTCTCTTCTCGACGTTCTTCTAATGTTGGTACTTCTATTTTTTGATTAAAGACACTATCAGCTTCTGATAACTGATCTTGCGTGATTTGAGAGTCAATTACTGATATCATATGAACTTGCTTAATAGATTTTCGGTTCTTAGAAGAATATTCTGTCGATAAACCAATAAAATGAGTTTGTTTTTTCAGGATACTTTGATGAAATACCAAATTACTGAGAGAAATATTTGTACGGATTATTTCTCTTGCTTTAATCGTTGGTAATTTAAATAATAAGTTTGTATTAGAAACAGACAATAAAGGAAGTAATTCAACGTTATAATTAATAATCTCATGATCAGATCTATTATTTATTTCAAAATAAAATGTCAAATCATCGGATATTTCTCGTTTATCAATTACAATGCGATGTTGGATAGGAAAAACATTTTCTTGTTCTTTCCATTTGGAAATAAGATCACCGATCATCAATAACCATTGGTATGCAGGGTACGGACCTCTATTCCCAAACAAAGCACGATAAAAATCTTGTATTCTAAGACTCTTGATATGTAAAGTGGTCAGTAATTTTAAATTTTCATTAACCCAATTTTCAAGAGCAGAAACCGATCCTCCCCACAAATGATTATAATTAATTTGATATGAAAGAACTATTTTTTCATAAAATCTATTAAATGCTGTATTTTTTTTGATCATATTTATTTGTGAAGACAACAACGGTAAAGGAGATTCTAAATCCAACATAACAAAATCAGCTCCTATCGCAAATGCCATTTCTAGCATTTGAGGAGAATCTATTAACTCTTGATCTTCAAAAATAAAAAAGATCGGTTTGTTTTTATAATTTTTTTTAAGAATATCTCGGAAATAAGAAACAATTTGGTATTGTTTCCATAGATCAAATGACTCGGAATTTGAAGAAAACGTAGGAAATGTTTTTTGAAATACAGGGAGTAAATCTTGGTGAAAATTAAAATAAAATAATGCTTTTGTAAATCCAATAAAAGAGATATCATTATTAGCCGATAAATTTTCGACCATTTTTTTTAAATCTTCTTTTCTTTTTTGCTCACTGATCGAAATCCAGCTAACATTAGTATAAGAAAGATTAGTACGTATCGATTCAACATAACCTAATTCAGATTTAAATGTCCCATCAATCTCAAGAGCTTGTATCCAGGCTCCGATCTGTTTTTGTTGGGTAGAAAATATTTTGGCTAACCCAAGATTTTCTTTTACTTTAGTATGATCCCAAATAGATAATTCATTATTCTGATCAAAATCAAAAGTCTTTGTTATAGCAACAGGCATGACAACTGCATCATTATTATATAAAGAAAACCATTCTGTTAAGTCAAATTTTGAGGTTTCTTTTCCTTTTGTAGAAAGAATACGTCTTGTAACAACTGCTTCTTTAGAATCCAAACCTAAAAAAGTATATCCTTCAGGAAGTAAAAATTGAGATTTAGGAGAAGCAATTTGTATGGATTTTTTCAGTAAGGATATATCTCGAAATAAATTTGTTATCGTACTAATTTCTAACTGAAGAGAGCCTTCATAAGAAGTATTCTTAGGATACCAAACAACATGGTACAATTGATATTCTTCATAAAAGATGAGGGAGATTTGTTCATGATCAAATATATCTTTTGTTATTTGATCATGAACATCAGAAACAGTAAGAATAAGATTAAGATTTGATGCTGATATTTTTTGATTATGTAATTTAACAAAAATTTCTATTGGCTCGTAAGGATGATATATTTTTTTCTGCGTAAATAAGATACTTGTATTATTTTGTTTTTGTTGATGACAGATTTCTTGTATTAATTCAGATGAAAAATGCTGTTTTTTATGTTGTGCAAAAAATATTTTTATTTCCTGTCTGAAAAAAAAAGCCGCAACAAGAACAACTGAAATAATAGATAAGAGAATATGCCCTAACAACTTTTTTGATAAAATATTTTTTTTATGTTCTTTATTCATGTAAAACCTTAATATATTGATAAATTTATTTTGATCTATTTACAAATTAACAAATATTTAATATAATATAAGATCCTTAGATATAGTAAGTATCGGAAAAATATTAAAAATTTTAAGGAATCAACTATGTCAAATAAAAACTTTTGGGATGTTATTGTTGTTGGTGGTGGTCATGCCGGCATTGAGGCGGCACACGCTTCAGCAAAAATAGGAGCGAAAACATTATTACTCAGCTCAAATATTGATCTTATGGGACATATGCCTTGTAATCCTTCGATTGGAGGGATTGGAAAAGGACAACTTGTAAAAGAGATTGATGCATTGGGAGGATTGATAGGATTGATTGCGGATCAATCAGGGTTGCAATTTCGTCGCTTAAACACCAAAAAAGGTCCTGCAGTTCGTTCCACAAGAGTTCAAACAGATAAAATTATGTACCGAGATCTCATTCAGCAACAAATTTTCTCTCTGCCAAATTTAACAATTATTCAAGATTCGATTGAAGATATGATCGTAACAGAAAATACTGTGACAGGTATTATTGGTTCATTAGGTACAGAGTACTTTGCCAAGTCTGTTGTCATAACACCTGGAACATTTTTGAATGGATTGATTCATATCGGTGAAAAATCATTTCCGGCAGGACGTATGGGAGAAGGTGCTGCTATTGCATTATCTTATCGAATCAGAAATTTAGGATTCAGAACATATCGCTTTAAAACAGGCACCCCTCCTCGACTTGATGCTAATACTATTGATTTTTCAAAGATTGAGCCTCATTTGGGAGATGAAAATCCAAGACCGTTTTCGTTTCGAACCGACATTGCATCTTTTAATCCAACACAAAAACCCTGTTACCTTACCTACACAACAAAAAAAACACATGAAATAATCAAAAACAATATTGATAAAGCTCCTATGTATTCGGGAGATGTAGATGCTACTGGGGTACGCTACTGTCCATCGATTGAAGATAAAGTCATGAAATTTCCTGATCACGAACGCCACCATGTTTTTTTGGAACCAGAAAGCTTATTCACCAACGAAATATATCCAAATGGGATTTCAAACGCACTTCCTATCGATATCCAAGAAGAATTACTACACAGTATTCCGGGATTAGAAAACGTTACGATGACAAGACCTGCTTATGCTATTGAGCATGATTATATTGATCCTACAGAATTAACACCTTGGCTTGAAACGAAAAAAATTAAAAATCTTTTCTTTGCTGGACAAATTAATGGTACAACAGGATACGAAGAAGCTGCAGCACTTGGAATAACAGCAGGGATTAATGCCGCATTGAAAGCAAGTGGAGATCATGAATTGATTCTTAAACGAACAGAAAGCTATATTGGTGTTATGATCGATGATCTTACAACCTTAGGCACGATAGAACCATATCGAATGTTTACATCACGTGTAGAACATCGTTTGATTTTAAGAGAAGATAACGCAGACAAACGTTTGACCCCTATGGGATATAAGCTGGGAATTGTGGATCAAGAAACATTTGATAGATGTGAGAATAAATATAGAAGCATTAATAATACGATTAATATGCTAGACACATTATCATTGACTCCTTCTGAAAAAAATAAATCTATTTTTGAAAAACTTCAAACCCCTATTCCACCTAAAAAAATATCGTTTACAGAATTGATAAGACGACCAGAGATTACTTTTTCTATGTTGCAAGAATCATTACAACAATCAGACCAGCCTATACCAGCATTACCATTTTTAGAAGAAGAACAAGTTAATCTTGAAATTAAATACCATGGTTACATCGTAGATGAAGATAAAAGAATCGCTCAGGTTCAAGATGCTGAAGAATGTGCTATTCCTAAAAATTTTCCTTATGAAAGAGTTTCAGGATTAAGATTGGAAGAAATTGAAAAACTTTCTCAGCTCAAACCACATTCTTTAGGACAAATAACACGGATTCCTGGGATTCGTCCTGCTGCTGTACATATTATTTCATTGGTCTTAAAGTTTAACGGAGAAAAAGGTCTTAATGAACACTCTATCAACGCACCTATTTGGGGACACAGCTCATCAGAATACAAAGAACAAACAAATAAAAATTCTCTTATTTAGTTAAGAGAATTTTTATTATATATTCTTAATGAAGAGGATTGAGTAAAGCTTTCATATCACGGATCGCTTGATCTAGACCTACAAAAACAGCTCTAGCAATAATAGAATGACCTATATTTAATGTATGCACTTGAGGAATTTGAACTATATCTCGAACATTCTCATAATGGAGACCATGTCCCATATTAACAACCAATCCTAATGATTCAGCAAATTTAGAAGCTTCAATGAGTTGATGAAGATAAAGTTGTTTTTGATCTTTTGTGATTGCATTAGCATAAGTTCCTGTATGAAATTCCACCATATCAGCACCAAGTTCATGAGACAAACGAACCATTTCCAAATCAGGGTCAATAAACAGACTCACTACGATATTTCGATCATGAGCTTTAGGAATAAAGTTTTCAAGTTTTGATTGAGATGTAAAAACATCCAATCCTCCTTCTGTGGTAACTTCGTGACGATTCTCAGGGACAATACATACTTCTTCGGGAGCTACATCTAACGCAACATTAATAATATCATCAAATAACGCCATTTCCATATTTAATGGTAACGAACATCCTTCCCTTATCAAATATACATCTCTCTTTTGGATATGACGTTGATCTTCTCTAGAATGAATGGTCAATACATCAGCTCCAGCATTTTGAACAATATAAGCTGCTTGGAGTGGTTCTGGATAAGTAGTGCCTCGTGCTTGACGAAGTGTGGCAACATGATCAATATTAACTCCTAATTTTTTTCTTTGTGACATAAATTCCTCTACCTATTATTATTTTTTATTAATATATCGGTATATTTTAAAAAAACAATCCCCCTAATATAGGGGGATTTTATTATTAACATTTTTATTCTCTGATAATAAGTGGGAATCGTTTTCTGATTCCTGCGTAAGCTGTAGGAACTACTAATAATGTAAAAAGTGTAGAGATAAATAAGCCACCAATCACAGATGTTGCTAGAGGTGCATAAGTATCTCCCCCTTCACCAAGACCTAGTGCCATAGGGATCATACCAAGAATTGTTGTTAACGTCGTCATAAACACAGGACGAATCCTTCTTACTCCAGCCATTACAGCAGCGTTATCAATTTTCATTTTTTGGGATAAAAGCTGGTTCATATAGTCGATCAAGACAATACCATTATTAATGACAATACCCACTAAGATCACTATACCTACTCCGGAATATACATTCAACGAGTGTCCTGTTATAAATAGTAATAATACTGATCCTAGTGCACCAAAAGGGACAGATGCCATAATAACAAAAGGAGCAATATAAGATTCAAATTGAGCAGCCATCAAGGCATATACGACAAATATAGAAACAGCAAATGCACCCAATAATCCTAATAAGCTTTCTTGAGTATCTTCGAAATCACCTTTGTAAGCAATCCGAACACCGGATGGTAAAAAGATTTTTTCTGCAATTTGAGCTTGTATCGCAGCGATAGCACCTGTTAAATCTTTTGCAAATATACCACTAGTACCGGCTTTAATTTCTATCATACGAACAGAGTCATCACGTTTGATTTCAGAAGGACCTGTGGTTTCTTTAGATTCAGCCAGTGTTCTAAATGGAACAGTAGAACCATTTTTAGTTGGGATTGTAAGATTTAAGAGTGCATCGATAGATGTTCTATCTACATCACGCACACGCACACGTGCATCAATATCATTTCCTGTAGGACTAAGCACACGAGTTGCTGTACGTCCACCAAATGCTGTGCGAATCATATTAAACAATTCCAAAGGAGTTAATCCAGCTTTTGCTAAAGCAACACGATCAGGTTTTAGAGAAATTTCAGGCACGCCACCTTCAGAAGTATTTCTTGGATTTTCTATTCCTTCCATATTTTCTAACAATGACACAAGTTGATCCGCAATTTTAGTAGTAATTTCAAGATCATTTCCTTGAACTTGAATCTCAATGGGCTCACCACCTGATCCACCACCCAAACCACCACCGACACGAATATTATTTTTTACGGGATATTCAGCCAACACCGGTCTAATCTTATTAACAATCTGATCAATACTTTCATTTCTTTCAGATCTTGGAACTAAACTAATACTAATTTCTGATGTATGTTCTTGAACAGATCCAAAAAATCCTTTTGTATCTTTCACTTGTAGACCAATTAATTCTAACTGATTATCTCCAATAACCGATCTAAGACGTCCTATAATATCACGTGACATCGTTTCATTATAAGTAACACGAGATCCTAAAGGAAATTCTAAACGAATTCGTAAGCGACCATCATCTGAAATAGGCATATATTCTTTTGGCATTAATGAAACAAAAAAGACAAGCAAGACAATAGCACTTGCCATGCCTCCATAAACAACAAGTTTTTTATTTGCGACACACCATTCTAATAAATTTCTATAAATCACATCAATATCAAAGAGAATTCTTTCATTAAAACGCATATTTTTTCTATGTGCATCAAGCTCTACTTGACTTTCATGACCTTCAGGATTAAGATCATTTGATTCAAAGGCTGTCATTGATACTTCTTTGATTAAAATAGAACAAAGCATAGGTACAAGAGTAACAGATACCACCAAAGATGCCAACAAGCCAACAACCACAGTAATCACAAGATCTTTGAAAAGTTCTGCCATCAATCCTTCAACAAGCAAAATCGGAGCAAAAACGGCAATAGTTGTTAATGTAGATGCTGTAATAGCTAAAACTACTTCTTGTGTGCCTACAATAGAAGCTTTAACAGGAGAGTCTCCCTCGGATTTATGCCGGAAGATATTTTCTAAGACCACAATGGAAGAATCAACCATCATTCCTATAGCTAATGTTAAACCAGCCATAGAAATAATATTAAAGCTTGTATCAAAAGCAAACATGGCTATGAATGTAGTGATAATAGATGTTGGGATAGATAAACCTATCACAAGCAACGATCTGAAATCCCATAGATAAAAGAAGATAACGAGTAAAGCAAATAGACCACCTTGCAATGCAGAGCTGGATACACTTGAAATAGAATCGTTAATATTTTGAGCCGTATTATACATTTCTGAAATCACAACAGATGTGGGAAGAGATTGTTTGAGTTCTTTCAGTTTTTTCTGAATCCTTTCCTCAACATCAACAGTATTAGCACCGGAAGATTTTGTGATTTCAATAACTACGGCACCGCGTCCTTTTTTAGTAGGGCTTTCATCTTCTATTCTGGGTCCATTAACATACATCAGTGAGTTATCTTCATTACCACCATAGACAACATCAGCGATATCTTTAAGAAAAATCGGAGATCCTGCACGATAAGCAACAACAATATTTTTAAAATCATCTAATGTTTTAAGTTCCCCATCTGTACGGACACCAAATTTTTTAACACCTTGATAGACATATCCACCAGCTACAGAAACGTCATTAGCAGCAACAATCTTGGCAATACTTTCAGCATCAAGATTATAAGCTTGAAGACGATTTTGTATTAATTCAACTTGAACTTCTGTTTCAACACCACCAGAAACATCAACTTGTGCCACACCAGGAACTTGTTCTAATGTTTTTTTGATTTGATTTTCAGCAATTTCATAAGCAGTAGCCAAATCATCAACTCCAGAAATTAATAGTCCTATTACAGGAATCATATCTGTTGAAAATTTAAAAATTCGTGAAGAATCAGCATCATCAGGTAGATTTTCTCGTGCAATATCAATTTTTTCACGAACATTAAACATAGCGTTGTCGAGATCAGAACCCCACTTAAAATTCAACCGAATAGAAGAGTTTCCTTCTATTGATTCTGAGGTAATTTCATCCAGATCTTCTACTGTTGAGAGAACGTCTTCTAACGGACGCGTGATAGAAACCTCAACTTCTTCAGGACCTGCTCCTGTATAGTCTGTACTGACTGTTAAGACAGGATTATCAATATTCGGTAAAAAATCAACAGGTAAATTAAAACTTGCATAAAGCCCAATAAACATGACAATAAGCAAAAGCATTGACATAGCTATCGGTTTTTTTACCGAAGTTTCTATTATAGACATTTTTTATTCTCCTTAGTGATCATTCTTTGATATAAAAGAATTCAAAACTTTATTGAGAGTTTGTGTTTTGGTTATTGGTACGAGTTGGATTATCCGTAGGAATTTTTTTTGTTGGATCGTCTTGGTCTTGAGCATTTTCGTTTATTACTTGGATTGCAGCACCTTCGCTGAGATACTCTCTACCAAACACGATAACTTCTTCACCCTCTAAGACACCACCAGAAAGTGCCACTTGGTCACGGTATTGTAATGCAATAGTAACCGGTTTTAAGACTGCTCTTCCGTCTTGATTAACAAATACAGCAGGAAGTCCTTCTCTTGTTTTTGCAATAGCAGAATCCGGAACGATAAAGACATTAGTTGCTTCTTCAATAAACACAAAACTTTCAGCAAAAATACCTGAAAATAAACTATGGTCTTTATTAGGGATGATTGCTCTAACTGTCAAAGAACGGGTTTCAGGATTAAGAGAAAGATCACGTCGAATAATCTTCCCTTCAAAAATACGATCAGGAATAGCACGACTTTTAAAAAATACAGATTGTCCTACAGCTACTTCGGGAGCAAAATTTTCAGGAACTTGAATTAACGCTTCAAGTTCATCAATATCACCAACAACAGCAACAGGAGTACCAACAGTCACATCAGCACCTTCTGAAAGTAAAATACGTGTCACAACACCTGAAACAGGACTTAAAATAGGTGCAGGAGCATAACGAGCTCCAACCTCAAAACGATCAATAGATACAACAGGTTGATTGCGACGTACTTCTTGACCTTCAAGACGATTAAATCGTAATACTTTACCGGTGACAGGAGATGTCAGTTCAACTTCATTTTTAGCTTTTAGTTCGCCATATAAATCTAAAAATTTCTTTAAAGAACCTGCTTTTAAAGATCGAACAAGAACTGTTGTTTTTAAAACAGTCTCTTGCTTAACTGAATTGTCAGAGGATTTGCTACGAAAAAATAAAATTCCTCCTACTAACACAATAACGATTATAATGATTAATTTTTTCTTTGTCATCGAGAGTTCTCCTTTGGGATTCTGAGGCTTTATCTCAAAAAAAATATTCTTTACTTTGATAAATAGATGATAAAATTATTGAACAGCATTAATTTTACTGACTTCTTCTACAAACATTGATAAATTATTTATTGATGCTTGTAAGAACAGTTTTGTTCTAAATTCATTATATACAGCAACAACTAGTTGTCTTCGTGCATCATTATAGTCAGTTTGTGCTTTATCAAGCTCTAAGAGAGAGAGACGACCAGCACGGTATTGCTCATTCGCAATTTCTAATGCTCGTTTTGATTGAATTTCTGTAATTTTAAGAGCTTCTACGGTTTGATTCAACTCTCTAATACTCAATAACGTGTCTTTAACTTCAATAATTTTTTGTTCTTCGGCATCTAACAATGTAAATTCAGCTTTTTTGATTTGTTCATTAGCTGATTTAACCTGAGAAGCAACTCCGGTTCCCGGAATCCATTCTAAAATAGGAATCCTTAATGAAGCTCCTAAGCTATACGTACCTTCGTAAGTGGCTTGATTAAATTGAGAAGCAGGCGTATTAGCTCCATAACTAGGATTAAAACTAAAATTAAGATCAATCTTAGGCATTCTAACCGAATTTTGCTGACCTTTAATATTTTTAGCATTCTTAAAAGCTGTTCGTAATTGCTGTAAGACAGTGTCATTTGTTAATATAAAATTCAATGATTCTTCATCATCAAAACTTGAAAATTGAATATTTGTGACTTCTAACAATTCTCCTTCTAACTGCATGTATTGGTTGGTACTAGGTTTTAAGCGAATATAACGAAAAAAATCTTCCTCTGCCACCATTCTATTTTTTTCTGCACGATAAAAATCAGGTTGTGCAGCATAAAATTGAGAACGTGCCAATGCAACATCATAATCAGAAACACGACCATTCTTAAAATTAATTTCTGCAAGTTCTAATTGTCCTTTAAGTTGTTTTAAACGATCCAATGCCAATTTTACTTCTTCTTGTTTTAAAATTTGATCATAATAACGTGTTACCGCTTCAAAAATAACTTCACGGATTTTATTAGTATAGATATTTTGTGCACTTAAATAATTTTCTTTAGCAATTCTATGAGCATACAAAGTCCCAAGTCCATTGAACACTGTCTTGGATAACGTAACAGTAGGAACAGTAAAATTAATAAAAAAACCTTGATTATCAAAAGATGTAGCATTAGGTATAGTAATACCTCCGATTACTTTATTTTTAGAGGAACCGAAATAATCAGTGGCAGAAACACCTATCGATGTCGAAAGATTTGGCACATAAAAATCTTGTATTGATCCTGTATAAAGAGCTTTGGTACTATCTAATTCTTTTTTCGATTGAGCAAGCTCAAGATTGTTTTGCACAGCAAGATCAATGACACTAGACAATGATAAAATATTTGTTTGTGTGGCCTGAGAAAAATGAATAGGACCATCTTTAGAAAGCAATGTCGTGAGATCATATAATTCTGTATTGACAAATAAACTTGCCGGTAAATCTTGAGAAAAGACTACTCCATTGAGTAGTATGATCATCAGAGCAATATTTCTTAACATTATTTTTACTCCATAGAATTAATATTATTCGTATAAAAAATTATTGATAACAAAACAGAATATTCTAAAATATAATAAAAAATTAGTTGATTAAGTATCATTAAATTGAATATTTTTAAAATTTAAAGAGATTCATCAGCATAATAAGAAGAAACCATTTTCATAAAGTGATCTCCTCGATCTGCGTAAGATTTGTATTCATCAAAAGAAGCACCACCGGGAGATAATATAATGTTATCGCCTGGTCGTGCAATTGTTACAGCTGTTTCTAGAGCTTCTTTCATTGTTTTAAAAGGCATTCCGGTACCCCATTGCTCCTTAAGCTCTAAAGCCATTTCACCAAATAACAGAATAGATTTGGCAGATTGATGTACCAAATCTTTCAATCCTCTAAAATCAGAACCTTTTGATTTTCCTCCTGCAAGTAGAATAACAGGTTTTTCAAAAGACTGTAATGCCAAACTTAGTGCTTGTGGTGTAGTAGCCTTGGAATCATTATAAAAACCTATCCCCTTATATATACCAAGAAATTGGAGACGATGTTTGACACCTGTAAATTCTTGAAGAGAAGCTTTGATCACGTCATCAGAAAGATGGAGAGCTTTTGAAGCAAGTATAATGAGTAATGCATTTAAAATATTATGTTTTCCTACCACTTTTAACAAAGCAATATCAAAAAATGGGTGGCCTTCATAGTAGATAAAACCTTGTTGATAAAAACAATCCGTAGGCTGATCATATGCAAAGTATTTTTTTAAGGCAGGATAAGTTTCTTTTGAGGACATGGTCCATGCATCATGGATATTAATGCATGCAAAATCAGATGAAGTTTGATTCATAAAAATTTTTTTCTTTGCAGAAGCGTATTCGTCCATATTCTTGTAACGATCTGTATGATCTTCACTAATATTGGTCATTAAGGCTACGAAAGGATGAAAGTATGTTATTGATTCTAATTGAAAACTTGATAATTCAACAATAAATATATAATCATCGTACTCAGAACCGTGGTAATCAAAAATAGGGATTCCAATATTCCCAACTAGTACAACCTTACGTTCTCGAGCAACAACATTACCAAGCCATGTTGTTACAGTGGTTTTTCCATCGGTACCGGTAATCGCAACATAAGTTCTATTGGGAAAAATTCGATAAAATAATTCTATATCATTTAAAATTTCTATATTATATTTTAATGCTTCTTGAATAATAGGAGTACTTCTAGGTACTCCAGGACTAATAAAAATTTGTGTAATTTTATATTTATTCAATAATAACACATCTTGATTTCCGAGTTCATCAATAACAGTACCATAAGAACGAAGCTGATCCAAGAGCTCTTTTTTTTCCAGAGCATCACTTTGATCAGCAATAACGACAGGATTATTTAGCAACAAATACTTAGCTAAAGAAAAAGAGGTTCGATTGGTGAATCCTAAAATTAAGATCATATAGTTCCTACATATGACTTGATGTCAATACTAATATATTATTATATTATAAATTATCATAAAAATCAATAATATATCAAGAACTGAAAATGCTTGATTTTTGGATTTAAGTATTTTATACTAAAAGAAAAAATAAATTTTGGAAATGATATGCCTAAGAAAATGATTTTAGTAATTGATGATGAAGAAAATATCAGAAATGGCTTAGTTCTCAGTCTTAAAAGTGAGGGATATAATGTTCAAAGTGCAAACAACGGAAAAAGTGGATTAGAAAAAATAAATTTGTTCATGCCGGATGCTGTTATTTGTGATGTTAAGATGGATGATATTAATGGCTTAGATTTATTAAAACAAGTAAAATCTATACACAATCATATCCCAATTATTATGTTAACAGGACATGCTGGTTTGGACGATGCTATTTATGCAATGAAAATAGGTGCCTATGATTTTCTGACAAAGCCTGTTCATTTAGACAAATTATTTCCTTTGATTAAACGTGCCATTGATGATAATGATCACACAAAATCACTTGAAGAACTTACACCTCAAGAAATATCTCAACAACAAGAATCGCATATCATAGGAACATCTCAACAAACTTTAAAATTAATCGAAAAAATAAAGCAGATCGCTCCGACGGACGCAACGGTTCTATTATTGGGAGAAAGTGGTGTAGGAAAAGAAGTATTTGCTTCTGCGATCCACACAAATAGTAAGCGTGCAGACAAAACATTTATCAAAGTACATTGTGGTGCCTTACCGGAAACGCTCCTTGAAAGTGAGTTGTTTGGTCATGAAAAAGGTGCATTCACAGGTGCGACAGCACGTCGAAAAGGTCGCTTTGAACGAGCTAACGGAGGAACAATTTTTTTAGATGAAATTGGTGAGATCAGTCCTCATGTTCAAATCAAACTACTTCGTGTTCTTCAAGAAAAAGAATTTGAACGTGTTGGTGGTGAAGAAACCATTACAACAGACATCCGTATTATCGCAGCAACAAACAAAAATCTCTTAGAAGCTGTCAAAAAAGGAGAATTTAGAGAAGATTTGTATTATCGATTGAGTGTTATTGAATTAACTATTAATCCATTACGGGAACGTTTAGAGGATATCACGCTCCTTGCAGATTCATTTTTAAAAAACTTTTCTCAAAAATACGATAAACCTGCTACTTATTTTTCTCATGAGGTCTTAGAAAAATTTATGCATTATTCTTGGCCTGGTAATATCAGAGAACTTCAAAATGCCGTAGAAACAGCTGTTGTGCTTTCAAACACAAAAGAAATCGGTCTTAATTCTCTTCCTGATAAATTTATGAATTTTTAAAAATAAAAAACTCTACAATATTGTAGAGTTTTTTATTTCATCAAGGCTTATACAATACTTCAAAAATATCGTATAATTTATTTTCGTCACTTTAATTAAGTACTTGATACATTGGACAATAAATTTAATAAGGAAATTGATCATATGTGAGCAAATTTAACACAAATAATCCTGAATTATCTGCAGCTGTTCTAAGGTATTCAGTGTAGATACACTTGTTACCGTAATCACCCTTTTTAGCACCATAAGTATTGTTAATGGTACGTACAACAAGTACAGGCAATTGATACTTATAAGCAATTTGAGCAACAGAAGCACTTTCCATATCAACTAAAACAGAATCAGTATATCCTGCAAGAAAATCACCAGCTGTGAAATAATTGATAAAATTATCTAATGTTACAATACGACCTTTGATAATTTTTTGATTGGGTTTAAGAGGAGATTGAGCAAGAGCTGCAGTGACCAACTTCTGATCAGCATCATAACTTCCTACATCTTCACGAGAAAGATGACCTAAGGGAAGATCCCATTCAGTATGATCCACATTAGCATTAATGAAGTTTGTTCCTATCACAATATCATCAATCGTCAGGTGATTTGTATTTGTAATACCCAGACCAACACCTGTATAAATCAATACTTTGACATGGAATGATTCTATCAACGTTGTTGCTGTCATTGCAGCATTTACAGTGCCAATCCCACCTGATACAAGCACAACATTTTTGTTGTTTATGGTACCTGTATAATAAAAATTTGCACCACGCTTTACTTGCTTTGGATCATCTAATTTGGAAAGAATAAAATCTATTTCTTCTTTCATGGCACTCATGATGCCAATTGGCTGTTGTTTTTGTACACATGAAGCACATAATAACAAACATAACAATCCTATTTTCATATTTTTCTCCATATATATTAATTAAACAATGAAGAATTATAATTCTTCATTAATATACATTTTATTCCAAGGAATTAAATCTCTTTCTTTTAGTGTGTGAATGATAATCTTTTGACGTTCCAATAAAATTTTTTCTTTAATAACAACAATACGATCTGTTTTAATTTCGTTATAATATTCGTTAAACAATAAATCTTGGATTAAATTTGTTGCAAACGGATTTTTTTCACGATAATCAAATTCCGGTGAAATAAATTCGGTAAACGGAGTAACAAAAAAAATAAGATCGTATATTTTGTTATGTTCTCGACATTCACTTTCATATTCATTAAAATAATGTGTGATTTTTTGATCACAATAGGTCAAATCTTTAATATCATCATATGGAAATCTTGATAATCCGTGTTTTAAATACACGGAATAATCCAAATAAGAACGATCAGCAATAAAATCAGTTTCTGTTTTTAAAATATCAGACTCGGCTTTTATTTTTTTCTGTAAAATTTGAGTTTCAAAATCCAATAAATCTATTGGGGATTCAATACGAAATCCACTCTCCAAAAATTCTCGTGCAAATTCCGGAACATAAGAAACTTGTAAAATGTCTGATAACCAAGTAGCTAGTGTTGTTTTTCCTATCCCATGCGTTCCTGTAAATGAAATTTTCATACTAATCTCCTCTATATAATTTTTACATATTTCTTATTGATATCTTTGTGCTAAAATAAAGAGGAAAACTTAAAAATATATGATGTTTGATTGCCCTACCTTTAGCTATACATATCGGTTTTTTATTTTGCTAACTTAGAACATTAAAACCCATATTCGTATATTGATGAGATCAACAAGACTTGAACTAGTGATCTAGAGATATGATCATAGAGAAAGCCATATAAAAATGATATTTAAATGTCATCGTCCATTGAAGATTATCATGATGTATGATATAATATCAAAAATCCCTAAACAAGGACACTTATATGGTAAATAAATCCATCCTATGGATATCTTTTTTGTATACTAGTCTTTTTATCATTTTATTATTAGCAATCCAGTCAAATTATTTTATTGATAACAACACACATATGATACCTACGATACCTTCGTTGATGATGATATTGACAGTGATCATCGTTATTTTTTTATTAAGCATACATCATTTTAGAGTACTTCCCACAAAACAAAAAACTCTTGGTGTATCTTTAATATTTTTAATATTATTAAGTCCTTTTGGGGATTACTGCTTACCTTTTCTAGCACTTTCGATTATTCTGTTACTCGATAAACAATTAATCAAAAAATTACTGTTTACATATGATTACCTAGATTACAGCTGGCTTATATTTATCGTATGGTGTTTCATATCATCAGTGTTTGCAAATAATGACAAAGTGATTTCATTTGCGATGACAACTGCATTTTTGGGATTTGGAATTCTATTCAAGATCCTACGTTATACTCGTATCCCTCATCACATATCGCAAACTATCTTGTTTTTATTTGGATCGAGCATCAGTACAGTGATTTTATTTTCTTTGTATCATATGATCCTTAACCAAAATATCAATCTTTTGGGAATCATTCTTTATCCAAACGGCGACCCGGGATTAGCGTCATTTCTTAGCAACTGGCCTGCAAATACAGCTGGATTTTTGGTTATGAGCCTGTCAATACTGATATACCAATGTGTTCTTGCATTCAAAAATAACAGTCATCAATTGATGAAAATATTTTTAATAGGAACATCGATTATTATTTTCATAGGTCTTCTTGCAACACAAACCCGAATGGCTTTCTTATTTATCATAGGATCGTTAACAGCTCTTATTGTGTTCTATCCTTTTAAAAGATTTAGAACATTAAGATTTTCAATCTTATTAATACCAATATTGATAATGCCTATTCTTTCAGTTTTTTCCACAAAGTGGAAAGAAACTCTTACTTCTCCACTCAAACAATCTACAATCCAAGATCGTATCCACCAAAATCTATACGGATTTTCCTTATGGAAAGAACATCCAATCACAGGTGTGGGACTCATGAATTTTAGATATTTTTACGATGATCTTGGAGATCCGATTATCAAAAAATTAAAACCAGGTCATCCTAGAATTGAGTTTCTTCATAATATCTATATGAGTATGTTGGTTGAAACAGGAATTATAGGATTGCTCTTATTTTTAGGATCAATCATGAGTTTGGCATATTATTTTTGGAAGCATCGTTTATTATTTGGCTTATGTTTTTTATCAGGAGCTTTGGCTGTTGGGTTGGTAGATGGATGGCTTTTTGTACTAAGATTTTCATTAATGATGTTTTTAATTTTAGGGTACAGCACCCACATTATATTCCCAAATCGTAAAGTTTAGTCGTCAATAAATGCATTGTTTTTTGTGCAGAAAATTGTTTTGCTTGTTGTTTTCCTTTTTCTGTAAGCTCCTTTCTGAGATCATGATCTTGGGAAAGGAGTTTTATGTTGTGTGCAATATCTCCAATATCATAAGGATCACAATATAATGCCGCATCAGCACAAACTTCTCGATGTGCAGGAATATCAGAAAGCAACACAGGACATCCGCAAGACATTGCCTCAAGAGAAGGAAGCCCAAATCCTTCATAAAACGAAACGTTACAAAAAAACAGTGCTTGATGATAATGTGAAATTAATTCATCATCATGAGAACGTCCTAAAAATCGCACACGATCATCAAGCTTGTTTTCATGTTCATGAGCAAAAACAGAACCTTTTTCACCTATCAAAAAAAGTTTGATATCTTCCAGTCTACTTTCAAGAAAACCATTAATTAATGACGAAATATTTTTTCGAGGTTCTATACTGGAAACAGAAAGAATATTTTTCGTTGGTTTGGTCATTTTGGGATATTGGTTGATTTTGTGTTGAAATTGCTCATCAAGCCAAAGTGGAAGAACCAATATATTTTTGGGATCTACTTTAAAAAATCGTACTATTTGAGATTTAGAAAATTCACTCACTGTCATCAGAAAACAACATTTTTTGATGATTTTTGGAATCATAAATTTATAATAATGAACAAATGATTTGGAAAACCATTCCGGATGTTCTAAAAATGCTGTGTCATGAATCATGAGTGCTTGATTTTTGGATCCAAATAAGGGTGCCGTATTACCAAAATTTAACAAAAATTCTTTGGTTTGATTTATTTTTAATGGCAATGCGATTTGTTCCCAAAAAATATTATATGGTTTCAGAGATCGTAAAGAAAATTGATTAGCAAAAGATTCATAACTTTTTAATATATCAGAAGGGGTATAGAGATTGATATCAAAACGATTATCTTTATACAATTCCTTTGTTATATTATAAGCAACGCGTTGAACTCCTGTCATTTTTTGAGAAAAAAATCGTCCGTTAATAGCTATTTTCACACAAGTATCCCTGATTTAAAATTGATACGACATATTCAATATCAGACTGCGTCATTCCAAGATGTAGTGGCAAACTGATTTCATTTTGGTATTGAGCAACAGCATTCGGAAAAAAATTTTGTTTATGATAATCACTACAACTCATAAGATGCAACGGCTTATAATGAACATTGACTGAAACACCTTGGGCAAAGCAATAATCAATTAATTTATTTCGTTGGTGTTCTGAAAAATGATTGATTCTTAAGGGAAACAAATGGCAACTTGATTGATCCACATAATCAAAAATAACGGGATCATCCATGATAAATTGATCATTCATTGATAAATATTCTTGATATTTTTTAAACAACAATCTTCGTTGTTGTAATGTTTTTTGATAACGTTGAAGCTGAGATAATCCCAATGCCGCCGCCATATCGGTCATATTGTATTTGTAGCCGGCACATGTAATATCGTATTCCCATTGATTGCCTAAAAATTTATCTCGAGCACTTTTATTTTGACCATGGAGTAACAAAGATCGCAGTAACAATTGAAATTCATGATCCAAACGATCATCCCCAAAAGAATTTATTGATAATGCTCCCCCTTCTGTTGTGGTCAAATTTTTAACAGCATGAAAGGAATAAACAGCCATATCAATATTCGAGTCTAAAAATCGTGATCCTAACGAATGTGCAGCATCAATTAATATCAATGGTCTACCTAAGATCGCTTGATATTTATTATTTGGTGTAAAGTGTTTCGTGAGTCTGTCGTGATCCCACTGATATTGATGTGATGTGGAAAAATCAACAGGGATAATAGCTTTTGTGTTTGGTGTAATTTTTGCGTACACCTCTTCAGGATCAATAAAAAACGAATCTTTTTTTACATCAGCAAAGACCAATCGTGCTCCCGTATGTAAAATCACATTGGCACTTGCAGCAAAAGTATAAGGTGTGGTGATTACTTCATCACCGGGACCTACTCCCATTGCCTTTAATGCAATAAACAAACCTGCTGTAGCAGAGTTGAATAGTTGGGTGAAGAATGACTTATTATAGGTATTAAGTTGCAAAGAAAATTCTTCACACACCTTTCCTGTGGTAATCCAACCGGAACGAAGAACTTGAACAACCTCCGTAATATCATCTTCCGTAATATAAGGTGGTGAAAAAGGAATAATTTTTTTCATAAAGAATCCCTAAGATTTGGTAACTGATACATAACGAGATACATAAATATCAAATAATTTCATAATCTCTTCTTTAGAACCTTTGTTTGCAACTTGTTCAAACTCCAAGCAAATAGTATCTATTTCTTCTTTAGTCCAAAGAGAGGTTTCGTCAGATAAAATCATCAATTTTTCATAAGGCGATGTCATCATTTTTTCAAAAGAATGCACTAACTCTTCTGAAAATTTTTCTCCACCACGGTTTCCAATAATCTTAATATCTTTAGGAGTAATAGTTGCTCCGGCAAAGGCAAAAAGTTGTTGAATAATCAAGTTCAATGAAATAGGAACTCCCATATCAAAAGAAAACAAATTCCCTTCTTTCATTGTTGCTGCAAGTAAGACAAGATCAACAGCTTCATCAACAGACATAAAATAACGCATCATCTTTTTATCGGTTACTGTTAACGGCAAATTATGAGCGATTTGACTAATGAATGTTGGGATTACACTTCCTGTAGACCCAAAAACATTACCAAAACGAACGGTTGAAAATTTAATTGTTGGGATCAGTCGATCAATAGATAAACACATCTTCTCAGCGATCCTTTTAGAAGCTCCTAATGCAGAGCTTGGATTGACAGCTTTATCTGTTGAAACAAGAACAAATTGTTGAATAGCGGCTTCTTCTGATGCTCGAATGACATTATAAGTCCCAATGATATTAGTCTTGACAGCCTCTTCAGGATATTGTTCCAAAATAGGAACATGTTTGTGTGCTGCAGCATGGAAAACAATATTGGGAGCATTTTTTTTAAGAACATGAGAGAGTTTTTGTTGATCCCGAATATCTCCCAAAATAAATTCAAAACGATCATCCGTACAAAAATTTTTAATAAGATCATGTGCACTATTCTCACCAAAACCATAAACCACAACTTTTTTCACTGGAAAATTCAACAAATGTTTCACCAAGTGCGAACCAATAAAACCTTCTCCTCCTGTTACAAAAATCACTTGATCTTTGTAAAAATCAGATAATGCTTGAAAATCTATTTGTGTTTCCTGTCTATTCACAATATCAGAAAATTGAGGTGGTTGTGCAACAAGAGATTGTTTAATCAATTCCGAAAGAGAGAGCACACGAAACCCTTGTTTTTTCAGTTCTGTTAAGTCTTGGTGTTCAGGTTCTTGTGCAATAAAACAAATATTTGTTTTTGAATCAGTTAATTTAGACAAATCCTGAATATGATTGATTTTGTTAAATGCTAAAATATCTTTATCATCTGCAACAACAAGTATTTTCATACAAATCCTACTTAGCCACTTTTTTTATTTCTTCAAGATCAGAGAAATAATATTTTTTCTTACCTATGATCTGGTATTCTTCATGTCCTTTGCCGGCAAGGAGAATAACATCTCCCGATTTTGCTAATTGATAAGCTAGCAAAATCGCATGAGATCTATTGATTTCTTGATATACGGATGTTTGATTTGGATCAAATCCTGTCATAATATCATCAATGATTTTTTGGGGATCTTCCGTTCGAGGATTGTCAGAAGTCACAATCACAATATCGCCTTTTGAGGCAGCTTGTGCCATAAGAGGACGTTTTGTCTTATCTCTATCGCCACCAGCTCCAAAAACAACTATCAATTTTTGGTGAAAAGATAAGGTTTGATGAATAGCAATTATAGCTTTGTCAAGTGCATCAGGTGTATGTGCATAATCAATCAAAAACGTCATATTATTTGGCGACACATATTTTTGAAAACGACCAGGAATGCTGATATTGTGAAGGGCTTTTAACAAAAGCTGTGAATCAATACCGATATGAGATAAAATCATATACGCCATTGTGAAATTATAGATATTAAATAATCCAATTAATGAAGAATCGATCCTAATATCTTGACCTTGATGGTGGATAATAAATTTGGTTGATTCGATTGTTTGTTCAACAAGATCAACATCGTATGATCCTTTTCTATACAATGATAAAGATTCAAAATCAACTCCTTGTTTTTCCAGAATATGAGATAGTCGTTGTCCATATTCATCATCTATATTAATAAATGCTTTTTTCTTTATTTTGGATGACTGAACAAGAATATCTGTAAATAAATATTTTTTTGCATTAAAATAATGTTCAAAATCTCCATGATAATCCAAGTGATCCTGTGTCAAATTAGTAAAAGCAGCTACATCAAAAGCAATATTCTCTACACGACCCATACTTAATGCATGCGAAGCTACTTCCATAACGACAAATTTAATATTGTTATCAACAGCTTGACGTAAAAATTTAACCAGCTCTAATAAATCAGGGGTTGTATTTAAAGCTTCAAATTTTTCAAGACCAATCTTCCACTCTACCGTACCAAAAAATGCTGTCTGATATCCTAAATTGTTCAATGCTTGATCAATAAGCATAGAAGTAGTGGTTTTACCATTTGTTCCTGTAATACCAATGATATAAAGATCTTTATCAGGATAATCATAAAATTTTAAAGCAACACGTGCTCCTTCTTTTTTTAGATTTGTTGAGGTTATAAACAAAGCATCTGCATAATGAAATTGATGATTTTTTGATTCATCAATCAAAAAATAACGACATCCGTTTTGATACGCATCATCAATATACTGATGTAGATCTTTCTCAAATCCTGTATAAGCAATAAATAGTGTTTGAGAATGTGCTTCTCGTGAGTCATTAGTAATTTCTAAAATATCAATGTCTTGGTTATCATTAATCTCAGGAAATAGGAGAGATAACTTCATATAAACCTCTAGAAGATAATACTGATAATATTATAACGTGTTGATAAAAAAATCGCAACGAAAGAACCTACGCAAACAAAGAGTTAATAATATCAAATTGACAAAAGATATCTTGTCCTATATAATAGATAAAGAAATCATTTGGAGAAAATGAGTTGATAGAAGAAAATATTATTAATCCAAACAAACAATCCGAAGATAAAGATGATTCCCTCCGTCCTCAGCGATTAAAAGACTTCATTGGACAACGTAAAATCAAAGAAAACATCAGCGTTTATATAGAAGCAGCAAAAAAACGCTCCCAAGCAATGGATCATACATTATTATACGGCCCTCCTGGTCTTGGTAAGACTACGCTCAGCCACATTATTGCAACAGAGTTAAATGCACCTATCAAAATCACATCAGCACCGACTCTTGAAAAACAAGGTGATTTAATGGCTCTTTTAACGACGCTCCAAGAAGGTGAAGTGTTATTTATTGATGAGATTCATCGTTTAAAAAAAACATTAGAAGAAATTTTATATTCTGCGATGGAAGATTTTAAGGTTGATATTATTATTGGTGAAGGTACAGGAGCAAAAACATTATCTTTTTCTATTCCACGCTTTACATTAATAGGAGCAACAACAAGAGCAGGTTCACTTTCAGCACCACTTCGTTCACGTTTTGGAATTATTGAAAGAATGGAATTTTACACAGAGGAAGAGCTTTCTGATGTGATAACACGATCATCATCAATTTTAAATATTAAGATTGATGACTCAGGAGCTAAAGAATTAGCACGGCGATCACGAGGTACTCCTCGTATTGCAAACAGACTCCTGCGACGTATTTCGGATTTTGCTCTCGTAGCAAATATTAATATTGCAGACCATGAATTTATTGGGAATACCTTAGAAAAACTAGAAATTGATCAGGAAGGACTTGATACAGTCGACAGAAAAATGTTACAAATTATTATTGAGTACTACCATGGTGGACCTGTTGGAATTTCAGCTCTTGCTGCCACTTTAAATGAGGAAATAGAAACTCTTGAAGATGTTATTGAACCTTATTTGATACAAAAAGGGTATCTTCAACGAACTCCTCGTGGTCGTGCAGCATCATTCAAAGCCTATGAACATTTGAAAATGAGTCATCTTTTAAACAACATAGCAGATCAAGAAAAAAGTTTATTTGAATAGAAAAAATCCAAATAAAAAATTAAAATGATTGAAATTTATATAATAATCATGTATAATAAAAGAATATTAGAAAGTATTAATTTTTTGTATGGCTGCACAAAAATTAATCATATGACAAAAGCTTAGGAGAATCTTCATGCGTAAAAATGGACCTAAAGTCAAAATATCTCGTTACTTAGGGATTGCTATTACGAAAAAAGCTGCTAAAATTATGGAAAAAAAGCCTTATGGTCCAGGTCAAGCTGCTGCTTCTAAAAAATTTCGTGGTAAGATGTCTGTTTATAAAACACAATTGTTAGAAAAACAAAAAATTCGTGCTCAATATAATATCTCTGAAAAACAAATGAGAGATAATTATAAAGAAGCTTCACGTTTAGAAGGTAATACTGTTGAACTCTTAGCACAACTCCTTGAACGTCGTTTAGACGCATTTGTATACCGTGCTGGTTTTGCACCTACCATTTATGCTGCTCGTCAAGCTGTAAATCATGGTCATTTTTTAGTTAATGGTAAAAAGGTAAATATTCCTTCTTATCGTTTGAGACTTACAGATGTTGTTTCTATTAAAGAAAAATCAAAAAATAAAGAAGTCTTTATTAATGCTGTCAATGATGGTTCAGTGATTATTCCTGCATATATCGAAAGAGACACCTCAAAAATGGAAGCTAAATTAGCATATTTTCCAACACGTGCCGAAGTATCTGTTATTGGTGATATTGCACTTATCATCGAGTACTACTCAAGATAATTACCATTATAAACACAACCAAATTTCAAAGAAAGGGAAGCACTGTCTTCCCTTTTCTTAATTTAAGAGGTATTATGAGTCATTTTGTTAATCTTCATGTTTTTTCTCACTATTCGATCCTTCAAGCAATTCCTACAATAGATGAGTTGATTGACGTTACAAAAAAACATAAACAATCAGCACTTGCCCTGACCGATTACAATCATTTATTTGGTGTTCCAGAATTTCAAAAAAAAGCTAAAGGAATAAAGCCTATTTTTGGTATAACAATTGATGTTATGGAACAATCTCGTTTCTCTTCCCAAAAAAAAGACGATCCACCCATTACTAAATATACAGTGGTATTACTTGCCAAAAATTTTAATGGGTACCAAAATATTCTAAAAATATCATCTCAAGGATATGACGATGGATTTTTTGGACGTTTTTGTGTTGATAAAACTTTATTAGGAAAATTTGCTCAAGATATTATTGTTCTCTCATCTGATCATACTGGAGAATTATATCACCATGCTTTGAAACAAAATACTGACAAACTCTTAGAAACAATAACATTCTATCAAAACACATTTGGAAAAGAGAATTTTTATATTGAAATCCAAGATCGAGGTATCAATGATGATAAAATTGCAAACAATTTTTTAATCAACATTGCAAGAGAGCATCACATTCCGCTTGTTGCTACAAATCCTGTTAAATACATCAATCCTGAAGATCATAAATTGCTTGAAATTGTATCTTGCATTAAGGAAAAAGATTTTATCACAGAAAAAACTCCATCAACAGGACCTTTTTATTTTCGTTCTACAGAAGAAATGATAGAATTATTCCAAAATATCCCTGAAGCTATTGAAAATACAGTCACAATTGCAGAAATGTGCCACGTAGAATTTCCAAAAGAAGAAGATCAAAGCCCAATCTATCCAATTCCTGAAGGAATTACAACTGGCGAATTCTTACGTGAAAAAAGTAAAAAAGAATTAACAAAAAAATTAAATAATACATTACCACCCGAATATGAGAAACGATTAGATTGGGAATTGGACACTGTCTGTATGATGGGATTTCCAAATTATTTCCTTGTTGTTAGTGATTTTGTACAATACGCAAAAAAAAATGGGATTCTTGTTGGTCCAGGACGTGGTTCTGCAGCAGGAGCATTATTAAGCTATGCATTGGGGATTACTAATGTGGATCCTTTACGTTATGATCTTCTTTTTGAACGTTTTTTAAATCCTGAACGTATCTCCATGCCTGATATTGATATTGATTTTGAGGATGACAGACGAGATGAAGTCAAAGAATACCTTCGATCCCACTATGGAAATGACAAAACAGCAGATGTCGTAACCTTTGGTTATAATAAGGCAAAAGCAGTACTCAAAGATGTTGGGCGTGTTCTTGAAATTCCATTGCCACGTGTGAATCAAATTTCCGGTATGGTTGATGCTAATGAATATCTTGGCGATCAAGTGCAAAAAAATTCAGAAATCAAATCTATCCTTGATGGATCAAACACAAAAGAAAAAGAATGGATTACATATTCTGTTAAATTAACAAATCGAATTAGAAATTTAGGAACACATGCATCAGCATTGATTGTTGGAAAGCAATCACTGAATAATGTGATTCCTTTATTTAAAGATCGTTCAAACACCACCACTACATCATTTGAGGGAAAATATCTCGAAGAAAACGGACTCTTAAAAATGGATATTTTAGGCCTTTCTAACTTATCTATTATTAGGGATTGTATCGAAATAATTTATCACAATCATCAAATTTGGATTGATCTGGACACCATTCCTTTAGACGATCAAAAAGTTTTTGATATGTTTTCTCTAGGACATACAGCCGGTATCTTCCAATTTGAATCTGAAGGAATGACAAATTATATCAAACAATTAAAACCCACTTCTATAGAAGATTTGATTGCGATGAATGCGTTGTATCGTCCAGGACCTATGGATAATATTCTTAGTTTTATTAATCGAAAACAGGGACATGAAGAAATTGATTGTTACCATAAAAATCTTGAGCCTGTATTAAAAAACACTTATGGAATTATTGTTTATCAAGAACAAGTCATGCAGATTGCTCAAATTCTTTCCGGATTTTCACTTGGAGAGGCAGATCTTGTACGTCGTATTATGGCAAAGAAAAAACCTGATGAATTAGAAGTAGTTCGTCCAAAATGGATCAACGGTGCCATAGCACAAGGTTATGACGAAAAACTTGCCGAGCATTTGTTTGAACAATTAATCCCCTTTTCAAACTATGCTTTTAACAAATCACACGCTGCTGCGTATTCTATTTTAGCATATCAAATTGCATGGCTAAAAGCTCATTATCCAGCAGAGTTTATGGCATCACTAATGAGTTCCAATATGGGACACCATGAAGATCTAAAAAAATACATTGGTGAAGCACGGAAATTGGGAATTACTGTGTTGCCACCAAATATCAATAAAAGTTTATACAAATTTAGTGTCGAACGAATCGAAGAAAATGATACTATTAATCTTGTAATCCGATATGGGTTTGGTGCTCTAAAAGGCATAGGAGAACAAGCGATTAAGGAAATTATTAACGAACGGGAATGGGGTGGAAAATATATATCAATCGAAGACTTTGTTGAACGAACAGCACTCTACAGTGATATTCGCAAAGCTTGTCTAGAGATTTTGATTAAATCAGCATCGTTTGACAGTCTATTAGATTCAGAGAACTTAAGTCAACAAAAAGCTATTTTCCTTGATCCAAGAAATCTTAATTCTCTCTATCAGAAATTTGAGAAAAAAGAAGATACTGAGACGGTTGTTAATTTGTTTAGCTCTGAAGAACTCGAAGCAGCTGCTTCAGAAACAATACAAACAAAAGGAATCCCACCACTAAGTTTTGAACAAGACTTTCAAAATGAGATCAAAACATTTGGATTTTATTTTACAGGAAAACTATTCCAAGAAATAGAGAAAAATATTGGTATGATTAGTACATACAAAGATATCTTAAAAGACAATCTCCCTTTAGGCACTACTGTTTCAGCTATTGGATATATCAGTGATGTTTATATTGTAAATCCAAACCCATCGACACAGACATCACATAATCGACGATCTTGGGGAAAATTTATCTTAAATACAGAAGAAGAAAATTTTTCATTTTTCTTATTTAGTGAGAAATTAGCTACTTATGAATCAATGCTCCAAGAAGGTAATTTTGTCTTTGTCAAAATGAATATTTCTAAAAATAATAAAAAAGATATTCTTGAATATGATTTGAAGAATTTATCGCTTTTAAACCCACAATCAAAAATTCGACATTATGAATTAAATATTATCCTAGAAAACAATCATCAATGTAAAGAATTTAATGAATGGGCAACCTCATTACACACATTAAGCAAGCAAGACAAACGCACAGATGCAGAGATTCAAATTATCTTCCATATCATAGAAAGTAATAAAATGAAAACACTAAAAAGTGCCTCTTATTATGCAGTACATAAGTCTGAAAAATTATTTGATCTTTTAAAAAAAGATTTTATTCAATATTATTGGTTTTCATAACAACAAACACACCCTGTTTTAGGGTGTGTTTGTTTGATTTATTGTGATATAATTAGTTCAATGATTTGACCCAAACGTTGACCTGTAGTATTAGCTTGTTCAACAACATCACTATGTTCTAAAACTGCTCCCGGTAATCCTGAGGCACAATTTGTAATCATGGAAAACCCAAATACATTCATTCCATAAAAACGAGCCATGATTGTTTCCATAACAGTTGACATCCCAACAGAATCTCCTCCCATTTTTTGGAAGAATCTGACTTCTGCAGGTGTTTCGTATTGAGGACCTAATGTAGAAATATAAACACCTTTCTTAATCTGAAACTTTTTTTCTAACATTTCAAATAAAGAAACATCATAAGCATTCTGCATATCAACAAAACGATGATTTCCTTCTATTCCTTCCAAAGGAGAAAAGAATTGAGTTTTAATATGATCTTCGATCATCATAATATCACCAGGCTTAAAACTAGGATTCAAACCTCCTGCGGCATTAGTGACAATTAATGTTTTTGCACCAAGTTCTGCCATAACAGCTACAGGAAAAGCTGATTGAAAAGCGGTATACCCTTCATACATATGCATACGCCCTTGTAAAAAAGCGACTGTTTGATTCTGTTTTTGTACCACAAGGATACGGCTTTTGTGACCAGCAACACTCGAGGAATGCATATGAGGAATATCAGCAAAAGAAATAGAGATTTCATTTTCGTATTGGTCTGCAAGATGCGACAATCCAGATCCTAAAACCACAACCGTATTAATTTTTGTTACACCATGTTTTTTTATCTCATCGACAGCTTCTTGTATTGCACTTTTATTATATTTCATAAAAAAAATCCTCTTTAAAATATTGATATTTAAAAATTATTTGCGGCTTCTTCATCAAGATCAGCATTACTGGAAACATTTGAAACATCATCACAATCTTCTAATGCATCCATAAATTTTAGAAAAGATACTGTTTTACTTGCATCTAGAGAGATTTTATTTTGAGGAATTTTAGAAATTTCAGAGCTTGTTGGTTCAAATCCACTATTTTTCAGTGTATCAAGTACAGACGCATAGTCTTCGAAAATTGTAAATACTTCTGTGATACCGTTTTCTGTGACAATATCATCAGCACCAGCGTCAAGAGCAGCTTCCATCAATGCATTTGTATCCACATTCTCAAACACTAAATAACCTTTTGTATCAAACATCCAACTGACACAACCAGATTCTCCTAAATTTCCACTGAATTTTGAGAATATTTTTCTGATATCAGCTGTTGCTCTATTTTTATTATCGGTAGTTACATCAACAATAATAGCTACACCACCAGGACCATATCCTTCATAAACAAAAGATTCATATGATATACCTTCCAACTCTCCTGTGCCACGCTTGATTGCTCGTTCAATCTTATCTTTAGGCATATTAGCATTTCTTGCTTTATCAATTATTGCACGAAGACGTACATTTGTAGTAGCATCACCACCTCCATCTCTTGCAGCAATAATAATATCTTTTGCTAGCTTAGAAAATAAATTTCCACGCTTAGCATCTTGAGCACCTTTTCGGTGCTTAATATTAGCCCATTTACTATGTCCAGACATAAAAAAACCTCTTAGTATTTTGTATCATGAAATATTAAAGATAAGGGTGACCTTTCGATCACCCTTATCAGGTATAAAATTTATCTTTTATTATTTTTATTATTGTGTAACAGGAGCTTCTGTTCCAGCAGGCACTTCAGTACTTGTCACTGGAGTACCACTTTCCATAGAAACAGATTGTTCAACTTCTGTTGCAGCAGGTTCCATAGTAGTTGAATCTGGAGCAACATCGTTAGGTGTCTCTGTCATGACTTCTTGCGAGAGAGGTTCAGATTTAGAGCCTAATATAGACGATTGGTCATATGTTGAGGATTCTTTATCACCAAGATAAGAAACATCACCTGTAGGTGCCAACATATCTACAACAACACTATATAGTACTTCTTTACTCTCATTACCAACAACATCCACTGCTTTTACTTTGACATCATAATTTCCAGCTTTTTTTAATTGGATTGCAATGTCTGCATCATATTCTTGGAATTCACCATCATTCACAGCATAGAATATTTTGTTCACATCGGTTTCTGAGTCAAGAGCTGTCACTGTAATAATACTTTTTGAAGAGATATATTTGATACCATCTTTTTCAAAAACTTTATCAGCAAAAATATTGACAGTTGGTGCTGTCGCATCTACAAAAACAGTTTTTGTTTTAATAGAAGAAACGTTACTTACCATATCAAGAGCTTGGTAACGAATAGTAGTTAATGCAGTATTAGTGATTCCAAGATTCGAAAGAGTGGTATTTGTAGTAAAACGTGTCCATTCAGAAGTATCATTGGTTGCAAACTCAACATATGCAATACCTGTTGTATCATCATGAAGTTTAAATGAAAGATAAGAATTTGGTCCAACATATGTATAACCGGAAGCAGTATATGGTTTAGGATCAAATTGTATCTCTGTAATTCTAGGTGCTGTGGCATCTATAATAATATCATATGTCTTTGAATAAGAAACATTACCTACATGATCAACAAATTTATAATTAATAGAGTGTTCTCCTTCTTTGTCAAAAGAGATTGCTCCTTTATAAGGTTTATAAGTACTACCGTCTAATGAAACAAAAATATCTTTTACACCAGATTCTGTATCCATACCTTCAATACCAAAACGTGCAAAAGGAGAAGCAAACAAGATATCATCTCTTGTTAACGTATAACCAACATTTTCAACAACAGTATTAGTTTCCACAATTGGTTCAACTATGGTATTTACATTATTTGTTGAGTCTATATTTGTGTCTGTAACCATCATTTGAGATTCTGTTGTAACAACCTCATCTCCAACTGGTGTTTCAACCGTATTATTTGTTGCAAGATCATCTGGCAAGGCAACATCTTGAGCATATGATTGAATAGCTATTAGTATTACAGCTGCAATAACCCATTGTTTTTTCATTGTGAGTATCCTCTCTCTTTCATTTGATCATTTCATTTATGTTTATTTAGATATAAAATCTAAGAGTTCTTTTTCTATACCTTCTAAAATTCCTAGAACATTAATGGTATAATAAATTTCTTCGTTAATATGCAGAACTCCGGAAATCATTTTGACATCACGAGATTCACCAATCTCATAGACATTTTGCAGATCTTGATCATTAACTGTAATGATTTGATCCAACTTATCTACCAATAGACCTACTAAGGTCTGTTCGATCTGAATAATGAGCAATTTAAAAGATGTATTATTAGCAGAAGATCGAACAAATTGTTCATCAAGCATATCATTTTCAAGAAGATCTTCTTGTTTTGTAGCCATATCTTGATCTTGTAAAACATTATGATACTCTAGTTTTTTGTCAATAGATAAAACAGGAATAACTTTCCCATTTAAATTGATCATACCCTCAACAAATGAAGGAAAATTCGGAATTTTAGTTAGCGATTGTTCTCTAACAACTTTTTTAATGTCCATAATATTGATACAATACTTAACGCCTGCAACTTCAAAAGCTCCAAATTGTTTTTCCATATTAACCTACCATAGAATGCACGAACAACACTCAGGTAAAACAAAATTATTAATTATATTATAAATATTATATAATTTTTATAAAAAAAAAGCAAGAATTTTAATTAATTAATTTTCTTTATTGTTTGATTTATATAAAATTTAAAATTAGAATATCTCGTCGACCAATAGTTTCTCCTTCATCGTTAAAATAATAATGCCAACGAATATTATTTAGTGTCGAAATAAAGTAAAACGGCAAGGTTTTTTGCTGAAGTAGAATATTATTTAAAAATGGTGAAATTAACATGTAGTTTTGACCACCAACCATTTTTTTTGTTAAAAATTCTTGAAAAGCAAGAGGTTGTTTACGCAAAAATCCATTTTTTGCATAATAAATATTTTGAATCAATTGAGTGACTGATGCTTCATCTGTCGAAAATACAAAGTGATCTTCTACGATACCTATCCACAATTTATATGTTTTATAAGAAAAACTAAATAAGTTTTGTGTAAACAATGACTTTTCAATAACCGTAATACCTCTCGATTGAAAAGATCGTACTAAGTTAATTAAAAATTGACGAACAGCATTTTTATTTTTAATTTGTGCAGCCACAGTAAGATTTACCTGTTTTTTTAATGGATCAAAATATCGAACAACATAAGAAATTCGTCCTGTTAAAAAAGGAAATAATTTGGATTGTAAATCAAAACCATTGTTTTTAAAATCATTCATTAATTTTGTGATACCAAGCTCATCAAGAAGATCGATTTGTTGCATACCCTCAAAAAATTTTAGAATATTAAGATACAAATGACCTACAATAGCAGGTTCTCCAAATTCAAAATCCAAAAAAGACATCGTATCATAAGAAGAAACTTTGATACTTTGCTTTAAAATATTATTGATTAATTGATTATTATATATCGTGTACAAATTAAAAACAATATTTTTCTCCGTAATTTTAAATACACCACCGATGATATCACTTTGTAATGAAAATAAAGTCCCTTGATTGAATAAATTTTTCTCTTGAAAATATTCTGAAGTCATGGATATAAAATTTTGATCCCAATTAAAATTAACAGCTTTAGCGATCCTTTGGAATTCTTTAGTAATTCCAATGCCTTTAAATTGTTCATACTCAATCACATCTAATGATGATGAAAAAATAATATACTTATCTTCAACAATCTTGTATAAAACACGATGCGATAAATTATTTAAAGTTTGAGAGAGTAATGTTTTATTCTTAATCCTAAAGACACTGTACCCAACATTCTCTCGCAGATGAACATAGGCAACAGGACCTTCTGGATCGAGACCTATAAAAGATGCTTCCTTAGGATCTAGAATATTGACAGAAAGATGCTCTTTGATGCGAAGTTGTATTTTTGTGAGTGAAGACTGATACTCCACTCCAAACATTTTTTGCAGCAAAACACGAAAAGAAGAAGATGCTTGGTTAAGAGAAGGAAAATAAATAAGTAACGAACCATCTAAAATATAGGGTGCCATTCCTTTATCAGCAAACAAACAGACAGGAGCACACAACATAAGTAACATCATTGTTATTTTTTTCAAAAACAAAGTATACCTCTTTATAATCATATAATCATGATTTTTGATTGTTTTATTGTTATGATACTGTATCTAGTATCGGTATTTTTATTATTTATATTAGAAATACGATACACTACCTATACTTCTTAACATATTTATTTCTTGATTGTCAGTGTTAATATGATTATTATTTAAATAGTGAAAATGCTTTAAATAATAATCATATTAATATATAATATCTTATAAGTAAAATACTATATTATTATTGGGAGTATTTTAGTGTACATAAAAAGACTATTTTCTTTACTAAAAAGTTATAAGATATTTGTGGTTATATCATTATTTTCAGCATTGTTATTTGTAGCAGGCAGAACTGGTATTTCTTTATTTATTGGTGAATTTATCAGTAGCACTTTTATCAATAAAAATTATTCTCAATTAAATTGGAAACCTATGGTTATATTGTTTGGTTTTGCGTTATTATGGTCCGGTGCACAGTATATGATGTATTTATTTTCGGGAAAATTAGCCATTCGTGTGGCACATTCATTAAGAGGTCAATTACACGAAAAGTTAATCTCCCTCCCTATCCCTTATTATCACCAAAACGAATCATCCAAACTTCTTTCTATTGCAGCAAATGATATCACGTTAATTGAAACATTTCTGATGAATGTGATGGTGCAACTTATTGCACAACCCTTGACAGTTATTACCATTGTTACCTCAATGTTCCTCATTAATTGGCATTTTTCTCTATATTTTTTAATTTTAGGACCTACAATCATGTTATTACTGGGATTGATTGGAAACAAAGTACAACAGCTTGGGAAATCGATGCAAGAAAATGTGGCTTATATCACCAAAATATTTTCAGAAAGCATCAAGCATATTATCATTATTAAAGGTTTTAACTCGGAAGAAACAGAAATTTCTCGATTCAAAGAGTCAAACAACAAACAACTTTCCCTTGCTGATAAAGAAATCAAAGTACGTCTCCTTGCATTACCAATGTCTGATTTTTTAGGAATTACAGCAATTATTCTCATTCTATCGTTAGGAGCTTTTGGAATTCAAGCAGGAATTGCAACCACAGAAGATGTAACAAAATTTGTAGCAATGGCCATTATCTTATCAGAACCAATCTCTTCTTTTAATCAGTTAATTCTTGTCATGAGAAAAATAGGTCCGTCTGCAGAACGAGTCTTTACTGTCATTGATACCGAATCCGAACAAATAGACGCTAAACCTTCTATCAATGAAATTAAAGGAAATATTTCTTTTAAAAATATTTCTTTCTCTTATAAAAACAATCAATTAGTATTAGAAGATATCAACCTTGATATTAATGATGGTGAAACTATCGCTCTTGTTGGAGCCAGTGGATCAGGTAAAAGTACACTCATGTCCTTAATTCCAAAGTTTTATACACCCTCTAAAGGTTCTTTATTGATTGACGGAAAAAATACAAGCAACTACTGTGCCTCTTCTATTAGACAAAATATTGCGTTAGTCACACAAGATACGAGTTTGTTCAGTGATACCATCTTAAATAATATTACTTTTTCTAAACCAAACGCCACCATGGACGAAGTTATTGAGGCCACCACCATGGCTCATGCCCACGAATTTATCTCCTCTCATCCTGATGGTTATAATCGCTATGTTGGGAATCATGGCAATAATCTATCTGGGGGCGAACGTCAACGAATTATTATTGCTCGTGCTATTTTAAGAAAACCAGCTATTTTATTACTTGATGAACCAACAAGTGCTTTGGACAATACTTCTGAAAAACATATCACGGAAGCTCTTGAAGAAATTTATGGAAAACAAACAACAATCATTATAGCTCATAAACTATCAAGTATCCAAAAAGCAGATCGTATCGCGATTATGCATCAAGGTCGTATTATTGAAATCGGATCACACAACGAATTGCTAGGGCATAACGGCTATTATAAAAAACTTTATTTAGCTCATAAATTATCTTGCGAAGAAACAAGGGGTTTATTATCATGAAAATAAAAGATATTATTGTAAAGAACAGAATACGAAAAACATTAGGTGATTTAGAGCCATTAATGAAGAGCATGGAAAAGTATGGTCTTATTTCGCCGATTATTGTCGATTCAAAAAATAGATTAATTGCAGGTGAGCGTCGCTTAGAATCAGCAAAGCTTTTAGGTTGGACAGAAATTGAGGTTATTGTCAAAGATCTTTCCCCCTCAGAATCTGTTGATCTTGAATTGGAAGAAAACACCACAAAAAAAGACTTTGAAATCACAGAACTCTCTCATGGTTATCAACAATATTTAGAATCTCGAGATAAAAATATTTTCCATAAAATCTATTACTTTTTGAGAAATTTAATAAGAAAAATACGTCCCAAAAAATAAGGAATGATGATGATTTTTCTTTTTGCATTGTTAACACTACTCCCTCTTCCAAACTTTGGATTCATAGAATATGATACACTATCGATTAAAGGTACGTTGATTTTTAAAAATACTGAATTAATGGGAGATTTTTGGTACACTCTTAAAAACAATTCAGATACAGACCAAAATTCATGGACAGTCTTTGTGAATCATTCTGTCAACGTTTTGTCTATACAACAAGATGGACAAGAAGCACCTATTTCCATACAAAACGGCACTTCTTTTCGAGCTATTAGCATTAAATTGCCAAAACCACTTAAACCTCATACTAGATCATCAGTATTTATCAAATTTTCATTACTTGAACAAAACAGTGATCCAAGGTTTATCATCAGCTCGAATTATGTTTTTCTTGACTCAAGAAAACTATGGTTTCCTTATCCTAATAATGATCATGATGTTAGCTCTGAAATTACTATTGAAACACCAAAAGAACTTTATAGTATTTTAGGGAGTCAACTCCATAATGATGCTGTTATCATTAATACTCGTCTGAGTACTTGGAAGAATGAATTACCAAAACTCTCTCCAAGTATGTCCCTTATTATTACAGATCAACCTCGTAAAACACAAAAATTTTTGAATATCTATACCACAAATAATGAATTTTCAGAATTTTTGTTTAAAGAATTAAAACCTTTTTGGGATTTACTTATTACAGAGCATAAGGAATTTCCTTTAAGCGAAATCCATATTTTTCCTAGTGATATCAGCTTAGAAACAGTAGCTGCTGATGGGGAATTTTTAGGTAATTTATTCTTACTCGATAAAAAAATGCTTGACCAATATCTTATTGATCCAAACTCCTTATTCTTTGAGTCCGGATCAATCAATCAGCGAATCATTGAAACAATGATTCATGAACTATACCATAGTTATTTTCCAGGACAAATAACATACTCAAAAGAAGATGGATTATTTTTGGAAAGCTTCACTCAATATCTTACATGGGACTTAATTCACAAAATAGAGCCTTCTTGGGCACAGAAAATATATAGACGAAGCCGTTTTCTTTTGCAAAATATGTTACTCACCCCAACAAAAAATGAAACATTGTCTTATTTTATTCTAGAAACGAGTAAATTATTTGCTGCTTTAAATAATTATCATATTGATAGTTTTAAATTAACAGATACGTTGGTAGAAAAATATCGTTTTGTTGAAATGTCAAAACAAGATATTATCAACACAATTATCCAATTTGATGAACTTCAAACAAATAAAAGCAATCCTAGTCATTTAGCTATTTTAAGTAATACAAATACTGCCTCTTTTAATGTTTCTTTAAAAGTCGATATCACTAACTTTAATGTGATTATTACGAATAAAAAAAGAACTATTTCTATTCCTGTACAAAATAACTCTATTGATATTTCGCATAATCTTGAAAGTACATGGCACGGATCTTTATTTCTAGTAAATACAAATAAATCAACAAATTCTATTCGTATTTGTATTCCACATCATACACTCTGGGAAACAAATATTATCGGAAATATTGATGAGATTTTCATTCAATCTTCATTAGATTTATTAGAAACAGATTTAAGTGATAATATATATATAACAGATAATGATATCGGAATAAAGATGATCAATCAATTAAACGCTCAGGTATTTGATCAATGGGATATTTCAGACAAACATCTAAAGATTCTTCAACAGTTTCGTAAATTCAAATGGAAATGGGATCAAACTATATTTGATAATAAGAAATATTATATTTCAGCTTTTTTACAAGATGAGAATAACAAAAATATATCATTTGTTATCATTGAGATAGAGACGACAGGAAAAATAGATGATATCAAAACATTGCTATAAAAGAAATAAAAAAGAGACATAATAAATATGTCTCTTTTTTATTTAATCTTTGATAATTTTATTGAGCTGCTGGTTCTGCATTTTGTTGTTGTGCATTGTTGTTATTATTGTTTTGTGTTGCAGTTGCTTCATCATTAGCATCTTTTAATTTTGTCAAAGTTTTTCGTGTTGTTAATTCTTCAGCGATACGTTTTGAAACGGTAATTCTATCTTCAATTGCTTTTTTAGATAATATTTGCCAAATAGCTTCATCATCAATATCACGTTCTTCAGCAACAACAGCAAAATCATAATCAATAGTAATATCTTTAACATATCCAATAAAGTTAGGATCTCTAATACCTTCTTTTTTATAGAAAGCAATAGAATCAAACTTAATATAAGGAATAGATAGTGGATAAAGAGGAGATTTTTTATAATCCCATAATTTTGGATCTTCAACATAATAAGGATTAATCCACTCGAGTCTTCTCCAACCTTCATGAAGCATGCTTCCCATACCAAATTCAAGCAATTGGTTTACAGAATTTAAAATTCGTACACCATAAGTATAGTCATAATTTAAACCATAAACCCATGATTTAACATTCTTAATTTGACCAACATTTGCAATAACCCCAACAGCTAAGCCATTATTTTGATTAGCGTCATCTAAAGAAATAAATTTACCATTCAAATAGGTTGGTGATAAGAAGTAAGGGAAAGAAATTTTTGCCCAAAATGAATTTTCCCATGGGTGGAATTGTAAACGTACACCCAAAACATTACCGTACTGCTTACTTGGGGCATTTTTAGGTACGGAGTTTTTCTGATTTTTCACCGTAGTAGATGATGAATTTAAAGTGATTCTCCAATTATCAATATTCCAATCGCTCGCTTCAAATGAAAAATCAGGCCATCCATTGTTACGAATATCTAATTCTGGCGTATCTGTCATCATTTGATTATAAAGTTCTTGATCTTTTTGAACAACCTGTGCAATATTATCATTGTAGGTTGTAAAGTCTATCAAGCTATGCTCTATAGCACCGACGGGTGCAACAACACCAAGTACGAACAATAAAGATAAAAATACTCTTCCTTGTCTCATAAGTCCTCTCCTTAGGAAATTTTCATGTTATAATATCATACCAAATAAATATAATTATTACTCTATTTTGCTATTTTTTTAGTCTATTGTCAAGAAAAAAATGTTTTCATGAACAATTATTTTTTCGGATTATGATAGGGTAAAAGTTGAATGTTTTCTGTCTGTTTTTTATTTTATTTTATATTTCTTTTAAAATATATGTTAATTGTTTGGATTAAGCAAAGATTTTATCTAGATAAAAAGAGATAGATTACTCTATCTCTTTTAACACAATACCTGATGATAAATTATAATGACGCCAAGCTATATCAACTGTATGATTATTCACTAAGAAATATACTTTATGAAAATGGGTATTTTTTTTTATTGTTTTTAGCAAATAATAGATATCTGAATCAAAATACTTATTATTTATTATAGAGAGAAAATAAGTATCCCAATTTAAAACTAATACTTTTTTCTTTAAATCGTAACTAACAGAAATCAAATGAGACAAATTCATAAAAGGAATATATCCTTTGTAATCAAGAGATCCATTAAGGTAGGTTCGCAATATATTTTCAATATTACTATATTCTTTTATTCGTGCCACTTTTCGATACTCTGTTATTGGTGTTTGATTGTCTTTATTAATATAATAGAATGTTTTTGTAAGTAATGAAAAAAAAGAGACGATAGAAAAAACAAGCAACAATGCAACCAATAAAAAAATCATATGTATATACTTACGATACTGTTGGTAGACATGAAGTAATTTTTGAGAGAATAAGAATATCATTTCGTGAATCCTTCTGTTCTGTTATATTCATTGATATAACGAGACACTCCTTTAAAAATTCCAATTGCCAATTTATTTTGATAATCTTCAGTTTTAAGTTTCGTTGCTTCTGTGGGATTGGACATATAACCAACTTCAATTAATATGGAAGGTACGGTATTATATTTTAAAACAAAGAAATTTGCTCGCTTGAGTCCACGTCCATATCCCTGAGAAGATGCCAGCATGTCCTCGTAGACATATTTTGCAAGCCATTCTGATTGTTTTCTGGTGCTATCACGAATCAAATCCGCTAAAATTGAATATAACGAATCGGTTTGTTCGATATCTTCAGAAGAAAATCCGGCATTTTCTATTCTTTCTGTTGCGAGAGCCTCAGGATCACTAGCTTTATCAGAAAGAGTATAAATCTCTAATCCTTCAACACGTCCATTATAGGCAATATTACCATGAATACTGACAAACAGGACATTTTTTTTCGTGGACCAACGAGCTGTTTTTGATACTCTATCTTCTAGTGAAATAAATTGATCATTTTTTCTCGTAACATAAACTTTAATACTTTTATTTGTTTTTCTGAACAAGCTATGTGCTTTTTTAAGGATTGTGAAAACTAAACGTTTTTCTTCAATCCCATTACTGATCCCACCAGGATCTTTGCCACCATGACCGGCATCTAAGACAACAGCATCAATAGGAATAAATTCATGGTTATTTTGTTGTGGAAGAACAGTTGCTATTTCTTGAGTTTTTGTAGAGTGAATATCAGTATTGGAAAGTTGTTGGATTTGTTTTTGTTCATTAATCTGATCTTGAAGATTAACAAAATTTTGTGCGTCTTGTTGACGAACATCAAGATTTGTAGGATTATTTGTGTATGTTGCAGGATTAATAAATGTTTCATTTGCAGCAAAAATATGACTCATAAGCAAGAAACAAAAAAGGATATGTGTGAAAAATTGCATCGTATTTTCCTTTATTTAGTTAATATGTTCTGACATGGATAATAAAAATAAACCATAAGCCACCATATCCTCTTCAATGATATGTGGCACAGAAATATAAGGACTAATAATAGGTGCGTTACCACCTGTTATTAACAATCCAACTGTTTCTGTGAGCTGTGCCTCATGTATTTGTTTATGATAAATTGACTCGATAACAGCACTGTGAGCAAAAAAAAGTCCTGTAGACAATGATTGTAAAATACCTTGACATAAAACGTGATGCTGATCTTTAGGTAGTGATTCTAAGCTAGGCAAATGTGGTGCTTGATAAATCAAGCCTTGATAAGAAGTTTCCATACCTGGAACAATAGGCCCCGCAAAATAAACACCTTTTTCAGTAATAAGATCGATGGTAGTGGCAGTTCCCAGACTAACAACAACAGTAGATTGTTTATATTTTTGATATGTTGCATAAGCTGCCAAGATTCGATCTGATCCGGAAAGTCCTATTGTATGTGATAAATCCACAGGAATGTTTTGTTCTAAAACAATAGGAATATGTTTCTCTAATTCTAGAAGTTTTGGATCAAAAGGTAAATCAATATCAAAACAATCTTCATGATCACAACCAAAAACAACACGTAATACAAGAAATGTTTTCCAGTTTACACAAGAAATTGTGATTTTTGCATCAGAAAATAGAGGATTTTGGGCAATTAATTGATCAAATTTTTCTTTCCAAGCGTTAGGTGTCCAAAGTGCAGATGTTTGGATAATATATTTGTTGACAATTGTTGCCTGACTATCGAAAAAAACAAATTTTGTGTTAGTATTTCCAATATCAATAGCAATAAGCATCTTAACCTAACTTGTCTTTAAAGATTTTATTTGCCAATTCAGGATTAGCTTGCCCTTGTGTTGCCTTCATTAGTTGACCCACAAAAAATCCAAATAGTTTATCTTTTCCTGATTTATATTGTTCAACCTGATTAGGATTATCTGCAATGATTTTATCAGCGATCATTTCAAGTTCACTTGTATTGGTCACTTGTTTTAATCCTTTTTCTTCCACTAAAACAGAAGCTTTTTTGCCTGTTTCAAACATATCATCAAATAATTCTTTGGCTATTTTACCACTAATGATACTATCTTTTACAAGTTGTAATAATTCTGCTGTGTATTCAGGAGATATTTTTTGAGCAAATTCTTCTGCAGACATTTTGTGTTCATTCATTCTGCTCATGACCTCTGTCAAGATCCAATTGGCTACTTTTTTAGTTTCTTGAGAAGTATGTGTTATTGTTTCTTCAAAGTAGGATGCAATTTGAACATCATCAGTTAAGACAATACAATCTTTTAAAGGTAATCCTAAGATCTCATGGTAACGCATTCTTTTTTCAAAAGGACGTTCAGGCAATGTTTTTTTAATACTATCAATCAGTTCTTGTGAAATATTGATGGGGGGAAGATCAGGATCTGGGAAATATCGATAATCAGCGGCTGTTGCTTTAGAACGCATACTTGACGTAATATTTTTATTTGCATCATAAAGTCTGGTTTCTTGCTCAATCGTTCCACCTGTTTCCAAAACACCAATTTGTCGTTCGATTTCATAGTCAATAGCCTTACGAACACCATTAAATGAGTTAATATTCTTCACTTCGACTTTAGTACCAAACTCAACAGCACCTTTTTTACGGACAGAAATATTTGCATCACAACGAAGAGAACCTTCTTCTAAATTGACATCGCTGACATCAATATATTTCATTAACGTGCGGAGTTCTCGCAGATAAAAATACGCCTCTTCAGAAGAACGTATGTCTGGCTCAGATACTATTTCCAAGAGAGGAGTACCTGCACGATTTAAGTCAACTCTACTAAAATCTTCATAATCATTGTGTATTAGTTTACCAGCATCTTCTTCTAAATGTGTGTGATGGATACGAATATTTTTTTGCGTTTCATCGGAAAGATGAATAGCAATATAACCACCTGTAAGGATTGGAAAATAATTTTGAGTAATTTGGTAGCCTTTTGGCAAATCAGGATAAAAATAATTTTTTCTATCAAATTGTGAAAATAAATTTACATTGGAATGCAACGCAAGACCTGTCAAAATAGCTTTATGCAGAGCCATTTTATTTAAAACAGGTAATGTTCCAGGATATCCAAGACAAACAGAACACACAGCTGTATTAGGCTCTGAACCAAAAGTTAGAGGACAAGAACAAAAAATTTTAGTATTTGTATTTAATTGTACATGGACTTCCAATCCGATCACAGCTTCATAGCTCATGAAATACTCCTTGGTATGTAAATTTAGTTACTTTTTATTATATCACAAATAACATAAATAGTAAAGAATCATACTCAAAACAAACAAAAAATCCCTCATGAAGAGGGATTTTAGTGTTATGTATTAGATTATTCATTTTCTACAAATTCAATAATTGCCATTTCAGCACCATCTGTCTGACGTTGACCTAATTTAGAAATACGAAGATATCCACCATTTCTTTCTGTAAAACGAGGAGCAATATCATCAAATAATTTAGCGACAATACTTTTATCATAGATCTTTGAAAGAATCAATCTTCTATGATGCAGATCATTAACTTTTGCTTTTGTAATAATTTTTTCCACATAAGGACGTAATGCTTTAGCTTTTGTAAGAGTAGTTTTTACGCTTTCATATTTGAATAAAGATTGAGCGAGATTTCTAAAAAGAGCACTACGAGCACTTCTTGTGCGGCTAAGTTTTGCAACTTTCTTTCCGTGACGCATTCAACAGCTCCTTGGATAGTTTTAATAACCTAATGTTCTAGGTTAAGAAGATTTAATCTTCTTTAATAGATAAATTAAATTCTACAAGTTTTTCACCAATTTCAGTAAGTGATTTTCTACCAAAATTCTTAATTTTCATCAGTTCGTCTCTTGAATAAGAGAGTAATTGACCAATAGTTGCAATATTTTCACTTTGTAAACAATTCAATGAACGAACAGAAAGATCTAAACTTTCAACAGTTCTCATTAAAACAGCATCTTCAGCTGAAAGAGAATCAGATACCCCTGGCATTGTAACTTCTTCAACCGGTTCAAAATTCATGAACATTGAAAAATAGCTTTTAAGAATAAAAGAAGCATCAGCAACAGCATCTGCTGGATTGATGATCCCACCACTCCATACTTCTAAGACGATTTTTTCACAATCTGTTTTTTCACCAACACGATGTTCTTCAATTAAAAAATTAACACGGTCAATAGGTGAAAAGATAGCATCAATAGGAATAACAGATATTTCATCAACTTGAGCAAGAGCATCTTCCGCAGAACGATAACCTCTACCAAATTCGATATCTAAATCCATCACAACATGAGCTTTTTCACCAAGTGTTAAAATAATAAGATCAGGATTTGCGATTTCAACAGTAGCATCTACCATAAAATCAGCTGCAGTTAAATATCCAGGGCCTTTCTTTTCAATGTGAATTTTTTTCTTATTAGATTGATCATTGAGAAATAATCTGACTTTTTTAAGAGCTAATGTAATATCAGTAATATCTTCTTTCACGCCCTCAATAAAATCAAATTCATGATGGACACCTTCGATTTTTACAGAAGTAAAAGCATATCCTGGAATAGCACTCAAAAGAGTCCTTCGAAGCGAATTTGCTATTGTAACACCTACCCCTTTATCAAAAGGGTAAATATAAAATTTCCCATAATTATTATTATATGTACTATGCTCATACTTTAATTCATAGGGAAGAATTAAATTTTTCAGTAATTCTCTGTGCGCCATAATCTACCTTCCTAAATAATGTATGATTAGACGCGTCGCTTTTTACGAGGACGGCATCCATTGTGAGGAATAGGAGTTACATCACGAAGACTTTTAACTCTTACACCAGCAACATCAACTGCACGAATTGCAGATTCACGACCAGGTCCAGGACCTTTAACACGAACATGTGCAGACTGCAAACCATGAAATTTTGCATCTTCCATGGCTTTTTCACAAGCAAGCTGAGCAGCGAATGGGGTACCTTTTTTAGTTCCTTTAAATCCACCAACACCTGAACTTGCCCAAGAAATTGTATTACCGTTCATATCTGTAACGGTAATCAAGGTATTGTTAAATGTCGCTTGGATATGTACAATTCCTTCAACAATATTCTTTTTTTCTTTTCTTCTTTTATTAGAACTTTTTGCTTTAGCGGCCATTGTTCAACCTCTTACTTCTTTTTGATCGCGTTAGCACGAGCACCTTTCCATGAACGTGCATTGGTACGAGTTCTTTGTCCACGAACAGGAAGTCTTTTTTTATGACGAAGTCCTCTGTAACACCCAATATCAATGAGACGTTTAATATTCATAGAACGTTCTGTGCGAAGGTCACCTTCTACTTTGTAGCTAGCATCAATTTCTTCACGAATACGATTTAATTCTTCTTCAGAAAGTTCACCAATTTTTTTAGATTTTTCAATTTTTGCAGCTTCAACAATTTTTAATGCAGAATGTCTGCCGATACCGTAAACATATGTAAGTCCAATCCATACAGCTTTATTATTTGGTACTTCTCTACCGGCAATACGTGCCATAGATGACCTCCATCTAGATTCTTTTCTGACCTTTTTGTCTTTGTTTGTGTTTAGGATTTTCGCAGATTACTCTCAAAATTCCATGCCGACGAATCATACGGCATTTTTCACACATAGGTTTAACTGATGCTCTCACTTTCATGAAATAGCCTCTCTACTTATAACGGTATACTATTCTTCCTTTACTCAAATCGTAAGGAGAAAGCTCAATACTTACTTTATCTCCGGCTAATATTTTAATATGGTTGATTCTCATCTTACCGGAAATATGTGCTAGAATCTGTTGTTTATTTTCTAATTCTACTTTAAATACAGCAGCAGGTAATTGTTCTATCACTACGCCGTCAATTTTGATAACATCTTCTTTATCCATCATCATGAGAGTCCTAAGACCTCCTTAAGATTGTTATATACTTCATTGACATTTTTATTGCCTTGAATTTTATGAAGTATACCTTGGTGCTGATAAAATTCTATGAGAGGAGCTGTTTCCGTTTGATAAACCTCAAGACGTTTTTGAACAGTATCTGGCTTATCATCTTCACGCTGAATCAGTTCCTCTCCTGTTTCATCACAAATACCATCTTGCTTTGGTGGATTAAAGAATATATTATATATTTTTCCAGATTTTTTTGCAAGTCTTCTGCCTGTTAATCTCTGAAAAATAATATCTTCATCAACATCGACAAGAACGATATCAGTTGGTGGACAAAATTCATGAAGAATCTTGGCTTGATTTAAATTTCGTGGAAATCCATCTAAAATCCAACTGTCGTCTGAAGGTAGCACTGATTTTACAACTTGAAAAGTTAATTCATCAGATACCAAGCGACCTCCACTAAGACAAGATCTTACTTGATCAGCTACTTCTCCTTTACCGTCTTTAATCATTTGACGAAATGCATCTCCGGTGGAAAGAGCAAATATATCAAATTCTTTACTTAATAAAGCACTTTGTGTTCCTTTCCCAGATCCGGGAAAACCTAAGAATACAATTCTCTTACTCATATTTAATAGGTCCTTTTTTTAGGACTTAAGAAGCCTTGTTTATGATTCATATTTAAAAACGATTCTATTTGTCTTAGAGTATTTAGCGACACACCAACTATAATAATAAGTGATGTTCCACCAAGTAAATAAGCAATATTATCTGGGATACCCAATCTATTGACTACAAAAGTTGGTAAGAGTGCAATAACCCCTAAGAAAGCTGCTCCGGGAAGAGTCAATCGATACAAAGTATCAGAGATATACTTTTCAGTTTCTGATCCGGGTCTCACACCAGGAATAAAAGCATTTTGTCTTCTTAGATTTTCTGCAATATCATGGGGATTTAATTCAATCTCTATGTAAAAAAATGCAAAGAATAAAATCAGAGCAAAATAAATCAAAGAGTACCATAATTGTCCAGGCTGTAATGCTAACGATATTTGTTGTAACCAAGGTGCTTTAGAACCAAACCATTGTGCTAATTGAACAGGAAATGCCAATACTGCTGAAGCAAAAATAACAGGAATTACATTTGTTGGATTTACTTTAAAAGGAAGATAGGTAGCTCTACTGACAGAACCAGGGCCTGTATATTGAACAGGAACACGACGCAATGCCATTTCTTCAAAAATAACAGCTGTAATAAATCCTAAGAACATCAAGCCTATTAAAAGAGTAATAATAGGATCTGCCGGTCTATTAAATAAAGTATTCAAAGCTGGTGGAAATTGAGCAACAATACCACTCAGAATAATCATAGAAATACCATTACCTAAACCTTTCTCTGTAATTTGTTCCCCTAGCCACATCAAGAGCAATGTACCTGTAATAACAGACACCACAAATAACAGAACAAAAGACCTATGACCAAGTAAAATAAAAGGATTTGTTGCATATGCATTAAAACTGGAAAGATAGTTAGCAAAAATAATTCCTTGAACTCCTGCAACAATAATTGTTCCAATACGAGAAATTTGATGGATCTTTCGACGTCCTTCAGGACCTTCTTTAGCCATTTTCTCAATTGCTGGAACAATAACAGTCAATAATTGCATCACGATACTTGATGTAATGTATGGCATGACACCTAAAGCAAAAATAGAAGCTCGTCCTAAAGCTCCCCCACTAAGTAGATTGACAAATGCAATAAAATTATTAGTATCTGTACCTACAGCATCAAGGAGATTTTGAAGTTGCACACCAGGAACAGGAATTTGTGCTCCGACACGTACAATGATCATAATCATCAATGTAAAAAAAAGTCTTTTGCGAAGTTCTGGAATTTGAAACATATTTATCACAACGGACATGTTTACCTCTTACCTTTTACGCAGGAGTAATAACTGAAGAACCGGATTTTTCTAGAAGATCTTTTGCGTGAATTGATACTTTATGTGCGTGAATTTTTAAATTTTTTGCTGTAAATTTAACTTCTCCCAATCCTTTTGCAAGAATTTTAATTGGGTTTCCGTTATCTTTTACAAGACCTGTTTTATGAAGCATTTCTATGGTTATTTCAGATCCATCAGGAAAAACGTTTAATGATTCCAAATTAATAACATTGTTAACAACTTTAAAAATATTTTTGAAACCACGTTTTGGAGCACGTCTGTAAAGAGGCATTTGACCGCCTTCAAAATACAATGGCACACCACCACCAGCACGAGCTTTTTGCCCTTTATGTCCTTTTCCGCATGTCTTACCAGTACCATTACCAGTACCGCGACCTACTCGCTTACGCTTTTTTTTAGCGCCGTCATTTGGTTTGAGTTCAAGATAACCCATCATTGCGCTCCTTTTATTATTTTCCAAAGATTTCAGATATTGTTTTTCCACGTTTTGCAGCAATATCTTCAATATTATAGAGTCTTGTCAATCCATCAAATGTTGCTTTAATAAGGTTAACAGCATTTGCAGATCTCAAAGATTTTGTTAAGATGTCATGCACACCTAATAATTCAAGAACAGGACGAACAGCTCCTCCCGCAATAACCCCTGTACCTTTTGTAGCAGGTTTCATAAGGATACGTGATGCTTTATATTCACCCAAAATTTCATGAGGTATTGTTGATCCTTTTAAACGAATAGGCACAGCATTAGCAATAGCTTTATCTTTAGCTTTTTTAATAGCATCTGCAAGCTCATTAGCTTTACCATATCCAAGTCCCACTTTCCCTTTTTTGTTTCCAACAACAACCATTGCATTGAAACGGAAACGACGTCCACCAGGAATCACTTTTGTTGCACGTCTGAGACTTACAACTTTTTCTTCCCATTCCGATACGACTGTTTCTGATTTTTCTCGTCGATCTTTTCTGTTGTGTTGTTTTTTATTATTGCTTTTTCTTTCACCACGTGGAGCTCTTTGCTCATTTTGTGGGTTTGATTGATTCTCAGCCATCGTTAATCCTTAGCCTTAGAATTCGATTCCTGTTGCACGACAAGCATCAGCAAGAGCTTTAACTTTTCCGTGGTACAGGTAACCGTTACGGTCAAATACGACCTTTGATATTTTGAGAGCGTTCAATTTTTCACCAATTTTGGTTCCAATAATAGTAGCAGCTTCGATATTATTTCCAAGCTTTTCTTTTCCTAACTCGTTAGAAAGTGAAGAAAACGATGCTAACACTGTATTCTTCATGTCAATAACTTGGACATATAAGTATTTTGAAGATCTAAACACAGTCATTCTTGGACGATCTGCAGAAACACGAATATGTTTTTTACTTCTAAGTTTACGTTTTTGATAACGTTTTATTTTATTAGTCACAATGTTAATCATGCAACATCTCCTATGACAAAGTTACTTTTTCTAGAAGTGATTATTATCCCTCTATCCACAACAATGTTCTTAAGCGACATACCTATGGGAGTAAGAAATAATTACTCCCAAGAATATGCTATTTAGTGTTTATTTTTTACCGCTTTTTCCTTCTTTGAGACGCACAAATTCGCCAACATAACGAATTCCTTTGCCTTTATAAGGCTCAGGTTTTTTGATAGAACGGATATTAGCAGCAACTTGACCAACTAATTGCTTATCAAATCCTTTCACAGTGATAAGATTTGGAGCAGGTTGCTCTAACAAAACTCCTTCTGGAGCAATAAAAGAAACAGGATGAGAAAAACCAACAGTACAATTAAGTGTTTTACCATCTTTAGTTTCCCAACGATAACCAATCCCTTGAATTTCAAGTTGTTTTGAAAATCCTGCAGAAACACCTGCAAGATGATTTCTGAACAATGCCCAGTAAAGACCTTGTTTTGCTTTTGCTTCTTTTATATCGCTTGTACGATTTACAAGAATTCCGTCATTTTCTACAACAGGAGCAATAAGTTTATTATCAAATTCTTGTACAATGGTACCTAAAGTACCTTTGAAAGTTGTCATCCCATTTTCTACCGTCACGGTAACACCGTTAGGAATAGGCAGGGATTTTTTTGCCAAACGAGACATATGATTCTCCTACCAAATATGACAAAGAACTTCACCACCTATGCCAAGTGAGCGAGCTTCTTTATCTGTAACAACACCTTTAGAGGTGGTTAAAATTGCGATTCCATAATTGTTATAAACACGAGGAATGGAATCTTTTCCAACATAAACACGTCGTGAAAGTTTACTTACACGCTTTAAATTATCAATGACAGATTTACCATTAATATACTTTAAAGTTACGTCGATCATATATAATTGAGTACTATCTTTATAGTTCTCAATATATCCTTCGCGTTTCATAATTTTTAGAAGCTCTTCCATAAGTTTGGTCTTTTTAACAGTTGTTTTAGACAGACCACGCATTGCAGCATTTCTTATTTTTGTCAAGCTATCTGCGATAATATCCATAGGATTTCCTCGCCTTATATTTTTTTAAGAGGGAATAAAAAAATTCCCTGATTGAGAGTTGCCTCTCGGTTAGTGCTTACCAAGAAGATTTTGTAACACCTGGGATGAGACCTTGAGATACCAGTTTGCGAAAACACAAACGACATACTCCAAAATCTCTCATGTAGGAACGAGGACGGCCACAAATATTACAACGGTTATAAGCTCTAGCACTAAACTTAGGTTTTTTCTTCCATCGTTGGATCATTGATTGTTTTGCCATGCTATAGCCTCCGCTTACTTGTTACGGAAAGGGAAACCAAAGTGTGTTAACAAACTTTTTGCTTCCTGATCCGTTTTAGCTGTGGTAACAATGGTAATATCCATGCCACGCACTTTATCAATTTTATCGAAGTTGATTTCAGGAAAGATGATTTGTTCGGTTACTCCAAAAGAGAAGTTTCCTCTTCCATCAAACCCTGTTGCTTTGACTCCTCTGAAATCTCTTACACGAGGAAGAGCAACAGAAATAAGCTTGTCAAGAAAATCATACATACGATTTTTACGAAGGGTAACTTTAGCACCTATTGCCATACCTTCACGTAACTTAAAGTTAGATACGGATTTCCGAGCAATAGTTTTCATAGCTTTTTGACCAGCTAACAACGTAAGATCGTTAACGGCAGCATCAGCCATATTTTTATCTGCAACAGCCCCACCAACACCCATATTAATAACAATTTTCTCAATACGAGGAATTGCCATAGATGATTTATAGTTGAATTCTTTATTTAAAGCAGAAACAATTTCATTTTCAAAACGTGTTTTGAAACGAGATTGATATCCTGATTTAGGAGAAACAGTTTTTTTAGCAGGAGCTTTTTTAGCTACTGTTTTTTCTTCTGCAGCTATATTAGCTGGTTCAGAACCTTCTATTTTTTTAGTAGTGGTTTTTTTAGCAGGAGCTTTTTTAGCTACTGTTTTTTCTTCTGTAGTAGCTGTTTTAGCAACAGCTTTAACTTTTTTTTCTTCAGCCATTATTGCAGCCTCTTAATTATCGAAGAAGTGGTCAACACCTTTCGCTTTACGTCTTTTGTTACCTTTTTCATCAATTACGTATTCTACACGAACACCTTTATTGATTTTAGGGCAAAAAAGCATAACATTAGAAATGTGGATTGGTGCTTCTCTTTCAAGAATAGATCCATTTGGATGTTCTTGATTTTTCTTTATAGTCTTTTTAACAAAATTGACACCGCGGACAAGTACAGTGTTTTTAGTAGGAAAGACATGGAATACTTCACCTTTTTTCCCTTTGTCTCTACCGGAAATTATAATAACTTCATCATTTTTCTTAATTTTCACGGCATCCTCCCACTAAAATACTTCAGGAGCGAGAGAGACAATTTTCATAAAATCTTTTTCTCTCAACTCCCGTCCTACGGGTCCAAAAATACGGGTTCCGCTGGGTTCATTTTTTTTATTCACGATGACTGCTGAATTGCGATCAAAGCGAATTGCTGAACCATCAGTACGGTTAATTTCTTTTTTTGTTCGAACTACTACAGCTCGAACAACTTCTCCTTTTTTAATAGGAGCATTAGGAGCGACACTCTTTACTGCGGCGACGATAACATCACCAACAGATGCATATCTACGACGAGTGCTTCCTACTACATGAATACATTCGATTACTTTAGCGCCGCTATTGTCAGCAACATCTAATCGTGTTCCGAGCATTATCATAAATAAATTCCTCCGTCTTTAGTCCCGATGTTTTTCTAGGACTTCAAGAAGTACCCAGCGTTTATTTTTGCTGTGTGGAGTTGATTCTCCGATAAGCACTTTATCACCAAGAGCAGAAGTGTTTTGCTCGTCATGCACCATGAGTTTTTGACGTTTGGGAACATACTTTTTATACAAAGGATGTTTTTCATGTGTCGTAATAATAATGGTACGTGATTTATTCATTTTATCACTAGAGACTACTCCGGTAAAGGTTTTTTGCTTTGTCATTCTGCTTTCCTTCCGGTTTTACTGTTCTACTTTGAGTTCGGCTTCACGGATCAAAGTATTTATTCTTGCGATAGTTCGTTTCATTTTACGAACTTCCAAGAGATCTTTTGGTGGTTCGATCTTTGAACGAAAACGAGCTTTCATAATTTTTTCTTGCAACTCTTTTTTCATTGAAAGAAGTTCAACTTCTGACAAGGAACGAAGTTCTTGAACTTTTGTTGACATATTATCCCTCAATTCTCTTGACGAATTTTACTTTAATAGGAAGTTTGTGTCCAGCTAAGCGAAAAGCTTCTTTAGCTTTTGTTTCATCAACACCTGTCACTTCAAACATCATTTTTCCTGGGCGAACAGGTGCAACCCAACCATCAGGTGATCCTTTACCTTTACCCATACGCACACCTTCACCTTTACTGGTGTAAGGACGATCTGGGAAAATTCTGATCCAAACTTTTGCTCCTCTTTTAAGATAACGATTAATAGCGATACGAGCAGATTCAATTTGTCTGTTTGAAATCCACGCTGCTTCTAATGCAACGAGTCCATAATCCCCAAAAGAAACCATTTCTCCATCATGTACAGGAGAGTTATTGATTTTAGGTCTATGTTGTTTTCTGTATTTAACCTTGGACGGCATCAACATGGAGATTTCTCCTCGGCTTATTTTTTGACATATGACAAAAAAGTTATAATATGAGACTTTTCTTGTCTTTATATCTTATAAGGCTTTATTTTGCAAGCCAAACTTTAATTCCAATAATTCCCATCTGAGTCAATGCCTCTGTAAGACGGTAATCAATATTAGCATTTAAAGTATTAAGGGACATACGTCCTTCTTTAAACTCTTCACTACGAGCAATCTCAACATTATTAAGACGTCCGGAGATACGAATTTTGATTCCTTGAGCACCTGCACGCATTGCGTTACGAATAGCTTGTTTAATAGCTCTCTTATAAGCAACACGACGTTCAATCTGAGCTGCAATATCTGCTCCAATGATTGCTGCATCAAGTTCACCTTGTTTCACTTCTTTTACGGAAAGAGATACCTTTTTACCGTTGATAAGATTTGAAAGTTTATTAGCAATTACATCGATTTCAGAACCTTTACGACCAATTAAAATTCCAGGTTTACCGGAATGAACGGTAACATTAACAAGTCCAGGAAAACGAGCAATTTCAATTTTAGAAAGAAACGCTCTTTTATATTCTTTGTTTAAAAAAGTACGGATTTTGTAATCTTCAAACAAAAATTGAGCAAAATTCTTTTCTGCAAACCAAGAAGATTCCCAAGGTTTACTTACACCAACACGATATCCTACTGGGTGTACTTTTTGTCCCATGAATTACTCCTTATTGCCCAAATATAAAGTCAAATGTGCAGTAGAACGATACATACGATCTGCTTTACCTCTTGCTCGAGGCTTAAAACGAGCATAAGCAGTGCCTTCGTTCACAAAAATAGTAGAAATACTCAATTGAGAGGTTTCTTGACTTGGATTTTTATGAAGAAAGTTAGCTTTAGCAGCATGAACTACTTTATAGACCATTTTTGCACCCTTTTGAGGCATATGCTTAAGCATAGCGAGCGCATCATCAACTTTTTGATCTTTTACAAGTCTTGCAATTTTTCGAAGTTTCATGGAAGAAATTCTTAAGGATTTTGCCTTGGCAACAGCAACAGCCTGTGTCATGAATAACTCCTAACCTATTTCTTGCCAGCTTTTTTAGAACCAGCATGTCCGCGAAATACGCGAGTTGGTGAAAATTCACCTAATTTATGTCCAACCATGTTTTCATTTACATAAACTGGTACAAACATTTTACCATTATGTACTTGAAATGTCAAGCCTATCATTTCAGGAAGAATAGTAGATCGGCGTGACCAAGTTTTGATTGGTTTAGAATTGCCCGCTGCAATACTATCTTGAGCACCTTCAACCTTCTTGTATAAAGAAGCTTCGATATAAGGTCCTTTTTTAATAGATCGTGCCATATTTCCTCCAGCCTATCTCTTTTTCTTAGAAACAATATAGCGATTTGATGTTTTATTCTTCTTACGTGTTTTATAACCTTTTGCAGGTACGCCTGTAGGAGAAGTAGGTTTTTTATAACCTTTTTGTCTACCACGTCCACCACCATGTGGGTGATCATGTGCGTTTTGAGCCACACCTCTAACGGTAGGACGCCAGCCTAAATGTCTTTTAGCACCAGCACTACCATGAACAATATTCAATCGCTCTGCATTTCCAACTTCACCAATAGTAGCCATACAGCGAAGAAGAACCATTCGAATCTCTCCAGAAGGTAAGCTTAGGAATGCATAACCATTTTCTTTACCGTCAAGTTTTGCACCTGTTCCGGCAGAACGAGCTAATTGTCCACCTTTACCAGGTTTAAGCTCGATATTGTGAACAAGTGTACCAACAGGAATATTTTCCAAAGGCATTGCATTACCTACACGAACTTCTGTTTGAGTTCCAGCCATCAAGCGATCACCTACTTTTAAGCCATTTGGAGCTAAGATATATGCTTTTTCTCCATCCATATAATGAAGAAGAGCAATACGAGCACTACGATTTGGATCGTATTCGATAGAAACAACTTTTGCTTCTATATCCCACTTCTTACGCCTAAAATCAATCGCACGGTATAATTGTTTATTACCACCACCACGATGACGAACCGTAATACGTCCTTGACTGTTTCTTCCGTTACCTTTACCACGAAGAGTCATAGTAACGAGAGATTTTTCAGGTTCTGTTTTTGTGATTTCTGAATAGTCAAATGCTACTCTGTGGCGAAGTCCTGGGGTTATTGGTTTAAATCGTTTGATACCCATTTGTTAGCCTCTATTTCAAGAAGTCAATCGTCCCAGATTTCAAGGTAACGATTGCTTTTTTAAAGCGTTTTGTGTAACCTGGACGTGACATTTTTTTTGTGCGAAAGTTTTTTTCTCTAGGTTTAACAACAATTGTATTCACCTTTTGAACTTCTACACCATAATATGTTTCAACTGCTTTCTTAATTTCAATTTTATTTGTGTCTATTGCGACTTCAAAAACAAATTTATTATTTACAGAAAGAGCAGAACTTTTTTCTGTTAAGATTGGTCTAACTAAAATTTCACTAACTGTCATTATTGACCTCTCTCTACTTTAATCATGCCTGCATATTTTTCATCAAAAGCTTTTAATGCAGCTTCCGTAATTAATACTTGCTGAGCATAAAATAAAGGAAGAATATCCACAAAATTTACACCAAAATAATGTATTTTTTGTAGATTTGAGCTTGCTTTAAGCATATCTGCGTTGTAATCAAGATCAACAACAACGGTACGTCCTTTTGTTGAATCAAGATTAAATTCTAACAGTTGTTTAAAACTTTTAGTTTTTGCATCAGCTAATTCAAGGGATTCAACCACTCTCAACGCACCTTTTCTATATAATTCAGCAAGAACAAAAAGATATGCATTTGCTTTATGCTTTTTGTTAATATGCTGTCTATAGTCTCTTGGTTTTGGTCCAAAAGTGATACCACCACCCCTAATCAATGGAGAGTAATAAGAACCACGACGAGCTCTACCTAATCCTTTTTGACGGAAAGGTTTTGCACCTGTACCTTTAACTTCAGAACGTGTTTTTGTTGAATGTGTTCCTTGTCTTTCATTAGCAAGGCGTGCTACCACAACTTGGTGGACACATTTTCCAGAAGCATTCTCCCAGATATTTGACAATTCGATTTCTCGAACTTTTTTCTTTGCATTAAATACATCAAACTTCATTTATTTCCCCTTCACTGCATCTCTAACAGTAACAAAGCTTTGTTTACTGCCAGGTACGGAACCTTCGATAAATAAAAGTTTTCTATCTGCATCAACACGAAGAAGTCTTTGACTGAGGACTGTTACTTTTTCAGCACCCATATGTCCAGGCATTTTTTTACCTTTGATGACACGAGCTGGGAAGGTACATTGTCCGATAGAACCAACTCTACGGTGTGTTTTTGAACCATGACTTGCTGGTCCCCCACCAAAATTCCAACGTTTCATAGCACCTTGGAATCCTTTACCTTTCATAATTCCGCTCACGTCGACTCTTCCGAGTGAACTTAGAATTTCTTCATAACTTTTATCTTGATAAGGGATTGTATTTTCAACGCGAATTTCAGAAATAAATTTAGGCTTTTCGACCTTTTCTTTTCCTTTTCTGACCATTCTGAACCCACAACCTAAGATAACAGCATTATAGCCATCTTTTTCAACAGTACGAAATCCTAATACATCTGTATCAGAAAAATCAACAACTGTTACTCCACAGAGAGCACCTTTGTCATCATACAACTGAGTCATTCCTAGTTTTTTTCCGATAATTCCGACGGTCTTAGCCTTCATTTTTTATCCTCGTAAATGCTATTGCTTAATTTCGACTTCAACACCAGCTGGTAATTGAAGTTCGGATAAAGCGTTAATAAGCTCCGCTGTAGGTTCAAAAATATCAATGAGTCTTTTATGCGTACGCATTTCAAATTGCTCTCTTGAATTTTTATCCACGTGTGGAGAACGCAATACTGTATATTTTTTAATATGAGTAGGAAGATGGATAGGACCTGCGATCCTACCACCTTTACTCTTAACTGACTCTACTATTGATGTTGCAGATTGTTCAATTAGGGCAACATCATAAGCTTTTAGTCTCACTCTGATTCTGTTCACGATGTGAAACCTCTTATAACTTATTCTACGATTTCGGTAACAACACCCGCACCCACTGTTCTTCCGCCTTCACGAATCGCAAAACGCATTCCGTTTTCAACAGCAATAGGAACAATAAGTTCAATAGTCATTTGGATGTTATCTCCAGGCATCACCATATCAGCACCTTTGATGTCTACAATATTACCTGTAACGTCAGCTGTTCTGATATAAAACTGTGGTCTGTAACCTTTATGGAAGGGTGTTTTTCGTCCACCTTCTTCTGCTTTAAGAACATAAACCTCAGCATTAAACTTCTTATGAGGAGTAATTGATTTAGGTTTAGCAAGAACCATACCACGACGTACGCTATCTTTATCAACACCACGAAGAAGAATACCTGCATTATCTCCAGCTTGTCCTTGATCAAGTTGTTTACGGAACATTTCAACACCGGTACATACTGATTTTTTAGTATCGTCATAACCAATGATTTCGACTTCGTCCTGAATTTTAACCATACCACGTTCAATACGTCCTGTTACAACAGTACCACGTCCAGAGATTGAAAAGACATCTTCCACAGGCATCAAGAAAGGTTTATCAAGTTCACGAACAGGATCTGGGAAATAGCTATCCATAGCATCAACTAATTCTTGGATACATTCTGTTTTGTTTTCTTCTAATGCACCACGAGCAGATCCACGAATAATAGGCACATCATCTCCTGGGAATTCATAAGAACTGAGAAGTTCACGAACATCCATTTCAACAAGATCAATAAGTTCAGCATCAGCAGCATCAATAAGATCTACTTTATTAATAAACACCATTATAGAAGGAACATTAACCTGACGAGCCAAAAGAACGTGTTCACGTGTTTGAGGCATCACACCGTCTGTTGCAGCAACAACAAGAACAGCTCCATCCATTTGAGCAGCACCAGTGATCATGTTTTTGATATAGTCTGCGTGTCCAGGACAGTCAACGTGAGCATAGTGACGCTTATCTGAAGCATACTCAACGTGAGCTGTATTAATCGTGATTCCACGAGCTTTTTCTTCAGGAGCTCCATCAATTTCTTCGTATTTTTTCGCATCAGCTTTACCTTTGGAAGCAAGGTAAGTTGTGATAGCAGATGTTAAAGTTGTTTTCCCATGGTCAACGTGACCAAGAGTTCCCACATTTAAGTGAGGTAAAGAACGATCAAATGTAGCCATACAAATCCTCCAGCCTTTTTGGCATAAATTTTATATTTTTAAACTTGTTTCTTATAATTTTGAAACAACTTTCATTATTTTATTTGTGAATACTAATTTTTCTTAAGTTCTTCCCAAAGATTCTTTGGAAGTGGCTCATAATGAGAGAATTCCATTGAGTATGTTCCTCGACCTTGAGTCATCGAACGAAGATCTGTGGCATAGCCAAACATTTCTCCTAATGGAACATGACAATCAATTTCTTTTGCACCATGCTTGGATTCTGTTCCAGTAATTTTAGCACGTCTTCCGGAAAGATCTCCCATCACAGATCCTTCATATCCATCAGGTGCAACCGCTACAACTTTCATCATAGGCTCAAGGATAATAGGATTAGCTTTTTGCATCGCTGCTTTCATTGCCATAGATCCTGCAAGCTTAAATGCAAGTTCTGAAGAGTCAACATCATGATAAGATCCCTCATAGAGACGAACTTTAATATCAACAACAGGATATCCGGCAAGAACACCGTGTGCTAATGATTCTGCACATCCTTTTTCAACAGCAGGAATATATTCTTTAGGAATTTTACCACCTTTAATATCGTCAACAAAAACAAATCCAGCTCCAACTTCTGCGGGTTCAATCTCAATAACAACATGACCGTATTGACCTTTACCACCGGATTGTTTTGCATATTTAAAGTCTTCACCGGATTTTCCAGTAATTGTTTCACGATATGCAACTTGAGGTTTACCAATATTTACTTCTACTTTATGCTCTCTTTTGAGACGATCACAAAGAATCTCTAGATGAAGCTCACCCATTCCGGCAATGATGGTTTGACCTGTTTCTTCGTTTGTTGAAACTCTGAATGTTGGATCTTCATCTTGAAGTTTACGCAAACTTTCACCAAGTTTATCAACATCATCTTTTGTTTTAGGTTCAATAGCAACAGCAATCACTGGTTCAGGAAAATCAATAGCCTCTAAAAAGATTGCTTGTCCTTCGGCAGTAACACTATCACCTGTGATGGTATCTTTCATCCCTGCAATACCAACAATATCACCAGCTGTAGCTATATCAACTTCTTCTCTTTTGTTAGCATGCATACGCATAATTCTAGAGATACGTTCTTTCGTTTCTTTGTTTACATTATAAACATAAGATCCTTTTTCAAGAGTACCTGAATAAATACGTGCAAACACTAATTTACCAATATATGGATCAACCATCACTTTAAAAGCCAACATAGACAAAGGTTCTTTATCATCAGCTTTTCTGATTTGTTCTTCACCATCAGGAGTAATTCCAGTAATAGCTGCAATATCAATTGGTGATGGCAAGTAATCTCTTACCCCATCAAGTAATGGTTGGATACCTTTATTTTTAAGAGCTGCCCCACAAAAAACAGGATACATACGACCATCAACGGTCATAGTACGGATACCATTTTTAATTTCGTCGACGGTAAGATCTTCACCCTCAAGAAATTTTGTCATATAGTCATCATTTGCTTCAGCAATAACTTCTACAAGATTATGATGCCAAAGCTCTGCATCATCTTTCATATCAGCAGGAATCTCAGCAACAGTATACTGAAGATTGTCATCTTTATCATCCCAAAGCAATGCTCTCATTTCAACAAGATCCACAACACCTTGGAAGTTGTTTTCAGCACCAATAGGCAATTGAACAGGGGTTCCTTTTACACCTAATTTTTGCTTCATTGAATCAACGGACATCATAAAGTCTGCACCCATTTTATCCATTTTGTTCATGAAAGCCAAACGAGGCACATTATATTTATTTGCTTGTCTCCAAACTGTTTCTGATTGGGGTTCAACTCCTGCCGCAACATCAAAAACAGCCACAGCTCCATCAAGAACACGAAGAGAACGTTCTACTTCTGCTGTAAAATCAACGTGTCCAGGTGTATCAATGATATTAATCTTAATATCATCCCAATAACATGTTGTAGCAGCAGAAGTAATGGTAATACCACGTTCTTTTTCTTGCTCCATCCAGTCCATTTCAGAGGCACCCTCATGAGTTTCTCCAATTTTATGCGTTTTACCAGTAAAATAGAGGATACGTTCTGTAATAGTCGTCTTACCGGCGTCAATATGAGCAGCGATACCTATATTTCTTAATTTATTCTTGGCAAATTTTTTCTCAGCCATACTATAACCTCTTTACACTTACCACTTATAGTGAGCGAAGGCACGGTTTGCCTCAGCCATTTTAAGTGTATCTGTGCGTTTCTTGATAGAAGATCCATTTTGATTGAATGCATCGAAAAGCTCTTTTCCGAGTTTTTCTTCCATAGAATGTTCTCTTCTCTTTCTAGCAAAATCAACAAGCCAACGTAACGCTAATGCTAATTGTCTTTCAGGACGAACATCTACAGGCACTTGGTAAGTAGCTCCACCAACACGTCTTGAACGAACTTCTACCGGAGGTTTAATATTATTAATAACTGTTTCCAAAGCTTCTAATGCAGGCAACTGTGTTTTTTCGGCTAAAAAATCCATCGCATGATAAACAATAGATGTTGCTAAACTTTTTTTTCCATCTAGCATAACACGATTAACCAATCTTGTTACCAGAAGACTGTTGAATCTTCCATCGGGAAGTAAAGGACGAAAATGACCTTTCGCTTTTTTTCTTGGCATAAATTCCTCTTTCTGTGATTTGCATAATGCAAACTGCTTCAATAGTTTTATCACTATTTACTCAGAAACACATATGTATTTTTTTGCTAGACAAACTAGCATGATCTAGAATAACAATTCTAGTTTTTAGGACGTTTTGAACCGTATTTCGAACGACCTTGTCTACGCTTATCAACACCCACGGAATCAAGTGTACCACGAATGATATGATAACGCACACCTGGCAAGTCCTTAACACGACCACCACGAATCAGAACAACGGAGTGCTCTTGTAAATTGTGCCCAATACCTGGAATATACGCGGTAACCTCAACACCTGTTGTAAGACGTATACGAGCAATCTTACGAAGAGCTGAGTTAGGCTTTTTAGGTGTCATCGTTGTTACACGAGTACAAACACCTCTTCTCTGAGGATTAGCACGTAACGCTGGAGATTTTGTTTTTTTCTCTACTGTCTTACGGCCAAATCGCACTAATTGGTTGATTGTAGGCATCAGGCAACCTCTTCCTTAAATTAAGTTTCTAACAAACTTTAATATTTTTTATTTATCTTTCTTCAAATAATATAAAATAGAACACCTTATTTCAGGTGTATTAATATTATATCACATATAACAAAGTTTTGTCAATGTATACAACAAAAAACACACAGGTTTTTACCTTGTATTTTCAATATTTCCTCATAAATTTTGTTTACAATTTCTGGAAATGATTCATTTATTTTCTAGTATCTCTAGAAAAACGCTTTTAGTAGACAGTGCCAGTATACTCTCTAAAAGCAATAAATATAAACAAGTTTAAAACTTGTAAAGACATTATTATTTCATTATATTCTTAAAGTCTGCAAACTAAAATATAATTGCCATTATTATACGATTTTTAAAGTGTTTTGTCAACTGTTTTGATATTTATTTAGTATTAATTAAAAATGATTACTATAAAATCAAAACAGGAATATCTATGTGATATTCCTGTTTTAATTCATTTATGCTGTTTATTCTGCTTTTACAGATTTTTTGCCAATAATTTTTAAAGTATCGTAATATTTAATTCCTGTACCAGCAGGGATTAGCTGACCAATCACAAGATTTTCTTTTAATCCTTGTAATGTATCAACAGCACCTCTCAATGCAGCACCAGAAAGAACTTTTGGTGTTTCTTGGAATGAAGCTGCAGATAAGAAACTATCTGTTACTAAGGCAGCTTTTGTTAATCCCATCAGAACAGGTCTAGCCTTTGCTGCTTGTCCACCTTGTTCGATGACATTAAAGTTTTCACGACCAAATTGATGTCGATCAACTATTTGTCCGATAATAAACTCCGTATCACCTGGATGAGTAATTTCGACTTTTCTAAGCATTTGACGAATGATGATAGAGATATGCTTTTCATTGATCTCCACACCTTGTAAACGATAAACAGCTTGAATTTCTTCAAGTAAAAACTGTTCTACAGCATTCTGACCAAGAACACGAAGAATGTCATGAGGACTTACAATACCATCACACAATGGTTCACCAGCTTCAACACGATCCCCAATACGAACATAAATATTCTTACCGGATACAATCACATGATTGAAGATTCTTCCATTAATACCACGAACAGCAATATTGTATTTTCCTTTTTTCTGATCAATACTATCTACAATACCTTCACATAATGCAATAACAGCTGTATTTTTTGGTTGACGTGATTCAAATAATTCTGTAACACGTGGGAGACCACCGATAATATCTTTTGTTCGACGTTTTGCCATAGGACGACGTGCTATCGTATCACCAGCTATTACGTGAGAACCTTCTTCTATAGCTAATGAGACACCTGCAATAATCATAAATCTTTCTAATTCTTGATCATTATCGTCAATCACCAACAAGATTGATTTATCTTTTTCAAGTTCGCCATCTACTTCTTTTTCGGCATAACAAACTCGACCATTAAATTCACAAATATAAAGCTCATTATAAGGGTCAAATTCAACCATTGTTGTAGATCTAGGAATGATAATATTGGATGAAATTTTCAAATGAGAACCAACACGGACAGGATAAGAGTAACGCTGTGATTCAAGTGCTAATAATTGATCATCAATTTTTCTAATAATCACACGTCTTCCAAAACGTAATTCTTCACCGTTTTTCAGTAACGCAACCGTGTGTTCTGCAGCTACATCCATCCCATGTAAACGATCTGCATCAGATTTATCTTTAAGATCGTCAATAGGTATTTGAACAAGAATTTTTTGAACTTCTATAGCACCTTTACGAGTAATGATTTTGTCGACTTGACCGTCAGGAGATGTCTTTTCAACAACATTTCCAGGAATATTAAGTACAAACGCATCATAACTTAAAGATAATTGATTTTCTTCGAGTGATGTCGCCGCGGTACCACCAATATGGAAAGTACGCATTGTCAACTGTGTTCCAGGTTGACCGATAGATTCCGCTGCAATAATCCCAACAGCTTCACCAATATTTACTTTTTGTAGTTGTGAGAGATCCCAGCCATAACATTTTTCACAAACACCTTGAGAAGCTTCACAGGTCAATACAGATCTAATACGAATTTTTTCAATATCAGCTTCCTCAATTTTTTGAACGACATCTTCATCAATAATATCATTTGCAGCAACAATTAATTCACCATTCCGTGGATCAAAAACATCTATTGCTGAAATACGCCCTAAACATCTATCTGCAAGTGTTCTGATAATTTCTTCACCCTGACGTACTGCTTCTAATTCCATATAGCGAAGTGTACCACAATCATCTATTGTGATAACAACATCTTGTGCAATATCAACAAGTTTACGGGTCAAATAACCAGCATCAGCTGTTTTTAGAGCTGTATCAGCTAACCCTTTACGAGCACCATGAGAAGAAATAAAATATTCAAGAACTGATAGACCTTCTTTAAAGTTAGAGCGAATAGCCATCTCCAAAATTTCTCCTGAAGGCTTAGCCATCAATCCACGCATTCCTGAAAGCTGTCTGATTTGTTCTCGGCTTCCTCTCGCTCCAGAGTCCATCATCACATAGAGTGCATTAAATCCATCATCACTTTCACGGAGACGCATTTCAACAAGTTTTTTAATACGTTCATTGGCACTTGCCCAAAGGTCAATGACTTGGTTATATTTTTCTTCATATGTAATCAAACCACGACGAGCATTATCTTCAATCTTCTGAACTTCTTTTTCAGTTTTTGCCACAATATCATATTTTTCTTGAGGAATTTTAACGTCAGAAATTGAAATGGTAACACCAAGTTTTGTGGCATGTTTATAACCCATTGATTTCAAATCATCTACAAGGTATGCTGTTTCTTTGATACCATATATTTTATAACAGTTGGCAAGAAGTTTTTCTACTCTTTTAGAAGTTAGGGTTTCATTGATAAATCCTAATTTAGCAGGAATAACTTCATTAAAAATGACACGACCCGGTGTGGTCTCAATCCATTCTCCATTTAATTTATACTGGATCCAATCTTCAAATACTAAATTCCCTTGATCTAATCTAAAAATAATTTCAGCATAAGAATCATATTTTTTAATTTTTTCAGGCTTATGAAGTTTTGGTTTTGTCAAGTGGTACAATCCTAACACCATATCTTGTGTAGGATAAACAACGGGATGTCCATTAGCTGGGTTGAGAAGATTTCTACTGGAAAGCATCAAGAGCCATGCTTCAATCTGAGCTTCAGGAGATATTGGAACGTGTACTGCCATTTGGTCACCATCAAAGTCAGCATTATAAGCATGACAAACCAATGGATGAAGCTGAATTGCTTTTTCTTCAACCAAAATAGGTTCAAACGCTTGTATCCCTAAACGGTGCAGGGTAGGAGCACGATTCAAAAGAACAGGATGATCACGAACCACATCTTCTAAGATTTCCCAAACTTTTTCATGTTCTATTTCGATCCAATGTTTTGCAGCTTTGATATTAGAAACAAATTCTCGCTCTACCAAACCTTTCATCACAAAGGGCTTAAATAATTCAAGAGCCATTTGTTTTGGGAGGCCGCATTGATGAAGTTTAAGATTTGGTCCAACAATAATAACAGAACGTCCTGAATAGTCCACACGTTTACCAAGGAGATTTTGACGAAAACGACCTTGCTTTCCTTTAAGGATATCAGAAAGAGATTTAAGAGGTCTGTCGCCACCTCCTGTTACAGGGTGAGCTCTTCGTGAGTTATCAAACAAAGAATCAGAAGCATCTTGCACCATTCTCATTTCATTTTTGATAATAATATCCGGTGCATTTACAGATTTAAGCTTTTTCAAACGATTGTTTCTATTGATCAAACGCCGATAGAGATCATTGATATCGGATGTTGCAAAACGTCCTCCATCTAGTGGAACCATTGGACGAAGATCCGGAGGAAGGACAGGAACAGCATCTAAAATAACCCACTCAGGTTTATTTTTGGATTTTCTAAGATCTTCAATTAATTCAAGACGTTTGATAATTTTTTTATCACTTTTATTTTGGTATTCATTAGTAGCTCTCAGTTCATCAGCCAAGGAATCCAAATCGAGATTTCTAAGAATTTGTCTCACAGCACCGGCACCTGAACCTGCGGTAAAAGCTTCTTTATAGCGATCACGATATTCATCGTATTCTTCATCGGTTAACACTTGATTTGGCATCAAATCTGTTTCACCCGGATCAATCACAATATATTTTTCAAAATATAAAATACTTTGAATATGTCCCGGTGCCACATCAAGTAAAATTGCAATCTTAGAAGGAATAATTCTATAGTACCAAATATGTGCAATTGGTGCTACTAACTCAATATGTCCTGTTCGATAACGACGAACTTTTGCTTCAGTAACTTCAACACCACATCGATCACAAACAATTCCTTTATAACGAATAGATCTAAATTTTCCACAAGAACATTCGTAGTCTTTTGTTGGTCCAAAGATTCTTTCACAAAATAGACCATCTCTTTCTGCTCTTAATGTACGATAATTTATTGTTTCAGGTTTTAATACTTCACCATGAGAAAGCGATCTCACTAGCTCTGAACTTGCTAGATTAACGGAGATAGAACCAAATCCTTGCATTCCTTTCATAATTTTCATCCTCTAACATGGGTTTTATGAACCCTTTTTTTTGGGGCTTTAGCACAGTAATACTTTAGATAAGATGTACTCTCATATCAAGCATTTCTTTTTCTTTTTCATTAAGTGCAATACGTTTTCCAGATTTATCATAAACTTGAATATCAAGGGCAAGTCCACGAAGTTCTTGAACAAGAACATTAAAAGATTCAGGAATATTAGGTGAGGAAACTCGTTTCCCTTTAATAATCCCTTCATAAACACGAACACGTCCTTCTGTATCATCTGATTTTACAGTCATCATTTCTTGTAAAAGGTTTGATACTCCGTACGCTTCGAGTGCCCAAACTTCCATTTCTCCTAAACGTTGTCCACCAAAGTTTGCCTTACCTCTAAGAGGTTGTTGTGTTACTAAGGAGTATGGTCCAACAGAACGTGCATGAAGCTTATCATCTACCATATGGTTCAATTTAAGCATGTACATCACACCAACAAACACAGGTTTACTGAATGCCTCACCTGTTCTACCGTCACGTAATTTGTATTTTCCTGTTTTTGTAAGTTGGATTTCTTGCCAATATTTTTCAATATCTTCTTTAGAATCACCATATTTGGTACGTTCTTCTGTAAGATCTGAAAGAATTTTTTGGTTTGCAAGATCGATTTGTTCTTCAATTTGCTCTAAAGATGCCCCTTGGAATGCAGCACATTGATATTTTACGCCGAGTTTTAATCCAGCCATTCCAAGATACGTTTCAAATAACTGACCAAGATTCATACGAGATGGAACACCTAATGGATTTAAGACAACATCAACAGGTGTACCATCAGGTAAGAAGGGCATATCTTCTTCACGCATAACTCTAGAAACAACCCCTTTATTTCCGTGACGTCCGGCAATTTTATCCCCAGGTTTAATTTTTCTTTTTTTAGCTAAGTATACTTTGATCAACTTCAAGACGCCGGGATTAAGTTCATCGCCATTTTTAAGGGTAAAGACCTTAACATCAACAACAACACCATCTTCACCATGTGGAACACGTTGTGATGTATCTCGGACATCTTTTGCTTTTTCACCAAAAATAGCATGAAGCAATCTAAATTCTGGTGTTTCTGTTGGTTCACCCTTAGGGGTTACTTTACCGACAAGAATATCTCCAGGTTTGACATATGCTCCAACACGAATAATTCCATCTTGATCAAGATTACGTAACGCATCCTCACCAATATTAGGTATTTCACGAGTAATTTCTTCAGGACCTTGTTTTGTTTCAAGAGCAACAGTTTCAAAGACAGTTGTGTAAATAGAAGTAAAATCATCTTCTTTAATAAGACGTTCCGACATCAACACAGCATCTTCATAATTGTAGCCGTTCCAAGGCATAAATGCCACCACAACGTTTTTACCAAGAGCCAATTCTCCTTGGTCTGTTCCAAATCCATCTGCAATTACTTGACCTTTGATCACTTTATCACCAACATTAACAATTGGTTTTTGGTTAAAGCTTGTGTCTTGGTTTGTTCTTCTAAATTTTGACAATCTATAAGGCACAACACTATTTTTTGTTTTAAGCTCAATATTTTTAGAATCAACTTTAATAATTTCACCATCATCTTTAGCTAATAATGCAGCACGAGAATCTCTAGCAACATAGTACTCCATTCCTGTACCAACAATAGGTGAAGATCCCCTTAAGAGAGGCATTGCTTGACGTTGCATATTTGATCCCATAAGAGCACGGTTAGCGTCATCATTTTCGATAAATGGAATCAACGCAGCTGATACAGAGAGCAATTGCAATGCAGATACGTCCATCAATTGGACTTTATTTGCAGGTATCAGTTCATACTCACCTTTATAACGAACACGAGGAAATTCTTCCTTGATACGGAAGTCTTTATCCATTTCGACGTTAACAGGAGCAATGTACATATTTTCTTCTTCATTAGCAGAGAGATAGACAATTTCTTTTGTCACTTGGCAATCTTTAACAACCAAATAAGGTGTTTCAAGAAATCCATAATGATTTACTCGAGCAAAAATAGACAGAGAAACAATAAGACCAATATTAGGTCCTTCAGGTGTTTCAATAGGACAAACACGTCCATAATGTGTATAGTGAACGTCACGCACTTCAAAGCCTGCACGATCTCTAGAAAGACCACCTGGTCCTAACGCTGAAAGACGACGTTTATGTGTCAGTTCTGATATCGGATTGATTTGATCCATAAATTGAGATAATTGGCTCATTCCAAAAAAATCATTAATAGCAGAGATAATAGGCTTAATGCTAATAATATTTTGAGGAGAAAGATCTTCAATCTCACGAGTAGATAATTTTTCATAGATAGATTTTTCAACAGTAGAAAACGCAGCTGTGATAGAATCAACAATCAATTCGCTAACACTTCTCACACGTCTATTTCCAAGATGATCCACATCATCAATAGGAACTTCTTCATTTCCAACAGCAATTAAATGGATTAATGTTAATGTGATATCTTCAAAAGAGAGTGTAAATGTTTCTAATAATGCATCACGATCTTGTTTTTCAAGCTGTTGATAGAGTTTCATGACAAGCTTATAACGACCTACTTCTCCAAGATCATAATAACGATTGTTAAAGAACATATTATTTAAATCACGAACAATCACATCAAAAGGAGCTGCTTCACCAGGATGTAAAATACTATAGATTTTTTTAACAGCTTTTTGAATATTATCTTTGGTATCGTCTTTTTCAAGAGTATTAACGAGAGCTCTATTTTGATTCAGAGATTCAGGATTAATAATTTTAATAACGGAAATGCCTTTTTGAAACAGTTGATTTACGGTATTAGGAAATAATTTATCCATAGCAGAAACAATAACATTTCCGTCCGTATCTTCAATTGTTTCACCAATATATTGACCAACAAGTTTAGAAATAGCATCAGAGTCTTGAGATAATTTAATTTCTGTCATTTCAAAAAAACGAAAAACGATATCCTCAACAGTCATCCCTAATGATCTTAAAAATGTTGTAACCAGCACTTTTCTTCTTGAATCGATACGAACATACATAAGATCTTTTTTGGAATCAATCATAAACTCAAGCCAAGATCCTTTTTCAGGGACAATTTTTGCTGCAAACTCTTTATTTTTTGCACTAAAAAGGACACCTGGTGATTTATAAATCTGATTGACAACGACACGTTCTGCACCATTAATAATAAAAGTGCCTCTTTCTGTCATAATAGGAAAATCACCGATATAAATATCTTTTTCTTTAATTTCACCAGTTTTTCGGTCAATAAGACGAAAAATAACTTTTAAAGGTGCACTATAAGTAAGATTTTTATCAAAAGCCTCCTCTTGAGGATATTTTAATTCACCTACTTCGTAGTTTACATAGTCGATAACGATATTTCCATCGGTGCTTTCGATAGGGAAAACAGAAGAAAAAACACCTTCAAGACCTTTTTTTTCACGGTTTTTTGGGTCGACATCTGCTTGTAAAAATTCATTAAAGGAATCGAGTTGGATAGCCAATAAATCAGGTGCATCGGTTTGAGTTTGGAATTGGGCAAATGAAACACGTTTAGTGTGTTGTTGTGCCATAACATTTCTCCAGTTTATTTGAATAAGTTTAACCAAGAGACTTTGATCATCTCTAGGATTTAAATTTAAGATAAAAATATGCACACAACCCCTATCAATGATAGGGGCATGTACAAATTTATTTTTGATAAAAAATTCCCAAATTTTGGGGAGTAGATAAATCTATTTAATTTCTACAGTAGCACCGGCAGCTTTAAGTTTTTCAGCAACTTGTTCTGCTTCAGCTTTTTCAATTCCTTCTTTGAGAGGTTTTGAGCCAGCACTTTCAGCCATTTCTTTTGCTTCTTTAAGTCCAAGACCAGTAATTTCACGAATAACTTTAATTACTTCGATTTTGCTTGCACCTGCATCTTTAACAAACACAGAAACTGTGGAAACTTCTTCTTCAACAGCTGCACCGGCTGCAGCTGGAGCTGCTGCTACAGTTGCTTGCACATCAAATTCAACTTCGATTTTTTTACGAAGATCATTAAGTTCTAATACAGTCATATCTTTTATTAAATCAAAAACTTTAGTTACGTTATCAGCCATTTTATTCTCCTAGAAATCAGGAATTATAATCCTGTTGATTTTACAAAACACCATTCTGTATGGTGAGAACTACGCTTGTTCTTTTTCTTTTTTCTCAGCAAGTGCCTCAAGTGTACCGTTGAACATGGAAAGAACAGAGTTCAAACCACCAGCAACCATGGCAATAAGTTCAATACGTCCAGGAAGTTTAGATAATTCAACAACTTCTTCTTTAGTATAAGCTGTTCCGGAAACAACTCCTGCTTTAAAAGAAAGATGTTCGTGTGTTCTAGCAAAATTACCTAATATTCTTAGCGTTGCCATTGCATCTTCTTTACCAAGAACAATCATTGTTGAGTTTTTCAAACATTCATCCATATTGGTGATGTTATTTTCATGTAATGCATGTTTAAGAAGACGATTTTTGATCACATGAGCTTTTGCATTCACTCCAAAGAGTCCTGCTCTTAGTTCATTCATATCAGCTACAGACAATCCTTGAAAAGAACAAACAGCAAAACCATCTGATTCAGAGATTGCTTTAGAGATAACTTTTGTTAATTCGATCTTATCAGCTTTTTTCAACATAATTATCTCCTTATACCGTCACTTTTTTGTGATCGACACGAATAGAAGGTCCCATTGTTGATGTTACTGTAAGAGTTTTAATATATTCGCCTTTAAGATCACTAGGTTTATTTTTAATAATCAGTTGGTGAATAGCAGTAATATTTTCTAGAAGTTCTTGTTCAGATTTTGACTTCTTTCCAACAACAATATGAAAATTACCTGTTTTATCACCACGAATTTCAATTTTACCAGCTTTAAATTCTTTGACGACTCTTTCAATATCTGTGGTAACATTTCCAGTTTTAGGAGAAGGCATTAACTTTCTTCTACCTAATCCAGATGCAACAACAGCTAAACGTGGCATCATATCAGGTGTTGCAACAACAGCATCAAATTCAAACCAACCATCTTTGATTTTTTGAATAAGATCATCAGATCCTACAAAATCAGCACCACAATTTTTTGCTACTGTAGCGTGGTCACCTTCAGCAAAAACCAAGACTTTCACTTCTTTACCAACATTATGAGGCATCACAATAGTATCACGAATATTATGTTTTTGCTTAATATTGAGATTGTAGTGAAGTTCAATGGTTTCATCAAATTTAGCGTTTGCTAATTCTTTTGTTATTTTTACAACGTCTTCCAATACATATGCTTGAGTTAGATCATATTTTTTAATATTCTCTAACTGTCTTTTTGTACCTTTATATTGAACTCCATTATGCAGCAATGTTCCCATAATTAAGCCTCCACTTCAACACCCATATTACGTGCAGTACCTTCTATCATTCTCATTGCAGCTTCAACGGTAAATGCATTTAAATCAGGCATTTTAATTTCGGCGATCTTACGAACTTGTTCTTTAGTAAGAGTACCGATTTTATTTTTGTTAGGTTCAGAAGATCCTTTTGGAACACCCAACTCTTTAAGGATAAGGTTTGATGCTGGTGGTGTTTTAAGAACAAATGTAAACGAACGATCGCTATACACTGTTACCTCAACAGGAACAACAAAGCCAACCTTATCTTTTGTCGCAGCGTTAAACTGGTTACAAAATTCCATTAACTGGATTCCCTTTGGACCAAGTGCTGTACCAACAGGTGGTGCAGGGTTTGCTTGACCAGCAGGGATTTGAAGTTTAACGACACTTTCAATTTTAGCTTTACCTTTAGGGGCTGCCATTATAAACTCCCAATAGTGTATGTTTTTGGTTATTTCAAACGGTAGAAGACGTATGAAACAACATCCCAATAGAAAAAATGTAGCAGAAGCATCTACAAAAATATCTATCAGATTTTCAATCTATTTTTATAATTTGTGTAAATTCTAACTCCATTGGAGTTAAGCGACCAAATATTTCAACAGACACAGTAAGAGAACCTTTATCTTCATTAATCTCATCAACGACACCATCAAAATTTTTGAAAGCACCGTCATTAATACGAACCTTATCTCCAATTTTCCAAGAAGAAACAGCCGTTTTCATATATTCTTTGCCACCAATATCACCAGTTTGCTCAAAAATAGAACGAACCTCTTCAAATGTCAGAGGTGCTGGCTTTCTATTACCACCACCAGCTGTCAAAAACATTCCAACACCAACAATATTTCTAATATCAGAATAAACAGACTTCCAAGCCATCTCATCTTCAGGAAGATCTAACTCCGCAAGAACATACCCAGGATACAATTTATGTTTTTGAATAACTTTTTTCTTACCTTTTTCAACAACTATCTCTTCTTCAGGAACACGAACATCTATTAACACATCACGAAGACTACCACCGTTTCTTTTTTCTAAAAGACGGGAATAAACTTTATTCTCAAAACCAGTCTGTACTTGGATAACAAACCAACCTCTAGCCATTCATCAATCCTTGAAGTGCTATACGAGCAACAACATCAACCCCAAACAAAATCCCTGCAAAAAGTGCTACAAAAATCATCGTAGAAACAGTAGCCCTAACAACTTCATCTTTTGTAGGCCAAGTTACTTTTTTAAGTTCTTCCACAGACCCTTTGAGAAATTTGACTAAATTACTCATAACTCTTCCTAATGCCTATAATTTAAAATCGAACATATCGATCTCAGGGCAGGAGGGATTCGAACCCCCAACACTCGGTTTTGGAGACCGATGCTCTACCATTGGAGCTACTACCCTATTTCAAAACAACACTTAAAGCAATTACTTAATCTCTTTATGTAATGTATGCTTACGCTCACGGGAGCAATACTTTTTTAACTCAAGCTTTGTTCGAGCTTGCACCATTTTTTTGGTCTTGGTGGTTGTGTAATTGCGTTCTGCACAACTTTCACATTCCAATGTTATAATCTGCGCCATCACTAACTCCTCAAAAAAGTCCTAGCCCACAATCGGATTTGAACCGATGACCCCTTCCTTACCATGGAAGTGCTCTACCTGCTGAGCTATGTGGGCAAGAATTTATAATATACGAAATATATTATAAAATAAACACTATTTAAAGTCAATCCTTTTACATCTTTTTAATCTTACATTTTTTAATACACAAACAAATATACTTCGTAAATAAAAAAGGATGATAAAAAAATTATTTTATTTAAATGTTCAATGATAATTTATCAAAAATATTGAACATTTAAATAAAACAAACTATAATATATAATAAGGAGAGTATATGATACGTTCATTTTCAGCAGAAGATATTGCAGATTTTCCTAATATCAAAATCTTATCCTATCCTGCAACACAACCTAAAAAATATCTCTTAATAGAAAGAAAACCGTTTGTTTCTTGTCTTGTTATCATCGATCAAAAATACACATTGTTAATCAAGCAATTCCGTCCTGTTATCCAACAGGAAACTCTTGAAATTCCAATGGGAAAAATAGAATCATATGATCCGTCAATCCTTAGTGCTACTATTCGTGAATTACAAGAAGAATGTAATTTATTTATCCAAGAAAATTCTTATCTTGTCGTCAAAAACAACAAAACATCTGTTGAAAAACATATTTTATTTTCTTCTTACCAATTTAAAGCAGACATCCCTAATTATACTAGTCCAGGATTTTCAAACTCAAAACAATACCCATTTACTCTTACATTAGAAACTCAATCAGGAAACTTTTTAGAAGATTTAGAAGGTTTTCATTTATGTTCCCAAGAACAAAATCTTTTTGTTACTCTTGCTGAAATTTCGCCTAAACTAGTATCTGAACTTGAAGGCATTACTAAGTATATGGTGATGGATTATTTATTTCATAAACAATAATTGTTTTTCTGTTAATAACAGATCCATAAAAACATCATGTGTTTGCATAGGTAATGTATCCACCAGCATTTCGTCCCAAACAACACCAATTTTTTTTGATTCAGGATAATGCTGTAATAATCGATCGTAGTATCCTTTTCCATAACCAATCCTTGATCCGTCTCGTCCAAAAATCAATCCTGGTACAAAAATCACATCAATTTTTTCTATTATTTTAGTAGTGATCTTTGGTTCTAAAATACCAAACATGCCAGATTCAAAATCATCGTCACATGTCACTGGAAGCAAAATCATCTCATGCTCATTTGTTACTCTTGGAAAAAGAACTAACAAATCTCTTCTCCAAGCTTCTTGCCATAAAGATCTTAGACTTATTTCTTGATTAATTGGATGATAAAAAGCTACAGCACCATGTTTTGGTAAAAGAAATTCCATAACAACAAGCATATTTTTTTCCATATGATCTCTCCATAAGAGATCCATAGATTTTCGTTTTTTCAATGCTTGTTGTCGTAATTTTTCTTTTATTTCAGACATAAATCCTCAAAATATAAGCCTGGGATTTTCCCAGTGTATATCAATTGTTTTTATCTTGTTCAAGCAATTGAATCTTATCACGGAGAAGAGCCGCATACTCATATTGTTCTTTATGAACGGCATCTTCAATTTCTTTGTGTAATTCTTTTATTTTTGATTGCTGAAAATAATATTCGGCCGAAACAAGCATTTCCTGCACTTCTTTTTCATGTGATTCATTATAGATATAATCGTTTTGAAAAAATTCTTGATCCATAAATATATTCGCTTGAAGCTCAAGTGCTATTGGTAGTATTTCCTCTAATGAAGAGATGTATTTTTTTTGATTTAGTAGCAACTCACATACTATGTTATTTTTATCTTTTTTCACAAAACATTGACGATCAGATACGTTAAACGAACTAATCACACTATTTAAAACACTTTGATCGAGGTTTCGCAGTATAAAATCAATTTTTTTAGCTAACCAAGAATCAATATAACATTCATAAGAACCACACTTACTCTCAAATAAAACAAGGTACTGCATAGCCTCGTTTAATACTGTTATAAATTCAATTTTAATCATCTCCTCTTTCATTAAAACCCCTTAATTTTCATTGATTATATTCTATTGATAAATAATATAAAACAAATATCTTATTGTGATTTTGAGACGCCAAGACGCTCAATAATATCTTTCATCACTAATACAGATGAAATATTGGCACCTGTTCCGGACAAATCACCATTTTTTAACAACCACAAAACAGAAGTCATCATCTGATTTACTTTTAGAAGAGCATTTTTAACAGTCATACCATTGATGATACGATTGCTATAAGTTCTGCTCAGATTAATTATTTGTTCTATATTTCCAATAAAAGGGTTTTGTGTCCCCAAACTTTTATTGATTTTATCAATAAGTAACATAAACTCATAAATAGCTGTTTGAATATTTTGGCGAATATTAAAAGAGCTTCTTGAGAGTTCTTTAATATGTTGCTGAATAACAAGATTCTTTTTATCATAAGTACGATCGATCATTTTTTCTGTATCATGTTTTTGTCTTAAATAATCATTAATCAATTCATGTGCACTATTTAATTTATGATACAACGTCACAGCTTCTTTTTTAGCATCAAAACGACCAACACTGGTACCATCTGCAACTGTATAATATTGAACCACATCCCCTGTCCATAATATTGAAAATTCTTTGTCTAAATAATCTAACAAAACATAAGTATAAAAGAGTTTATCATCTGAGCTAAAATAACTTCTAAGATCTGAACTACTTTTAAATTGTTCAAATAATGCAAGATAATTAATATTCTGAAGTAAAAATTCCACACCTTCTTGAATCATGGTATTTGGATAGAGAGAAGTGTTTGTTTCTTGTTCTTCTTGATCTGACTCTGATTTCGTTTCCTGTTCTTCCGATTTTAAACTATTAAGCAAAGATTCTTTTTTCCATTCTTGAGAAAGTGCCCCTAATACAATTGATTGTTTGTCTATTTCTAAGTATTGCTCTAAGGTAGAATAAATATGATTAGAGTTATTATGATAAGCCATATAAAATTCCATCATTTGCTCTAGTTCAAAATAAAGTGAAACAATAAGAGAACTCCAAATCTTATCAAAAGAAACACTAGGATTGATAGAATATGTTTCTGGAAATTGTTGTTTAAATTTTTGTAAGATCAACATGGTTGATATTTTCAATTGAGATTGATAACGATTAAACAAATATAGTTTTTTAAAAATCGCTTTAAGAGTCTCTTCTGCATGCAGAACCGAAACATTTAGCTCTGTTTGGAGATTTTGGAAATGTTTTAAATCAAACAACTTATATGTATGATAAGTAAATTCATAGTCCATTAATCTATGTTCATCCAAAATGGTTTGTCGAAAAGCTAACATTTTACTATTTTGTGGTTTGAAGATGGGTTCAAGAAGAAGATGGATACGCATAATTTTTTGGAAGTTGTTATCGAGCATACGTGTGATAAAACGATGCGAAAAGTATTTAGCATTCCAAGAAGTTAATCCACCAATAAAACAATTAAATTTTACCCAAAAGAAAAATAAACTGTTACCGGTATTTTTATTAATATTTGTCTTTTGTTTCTTAGGATTTGAAGATATGGGCAGTGGTTTATTTTTTGTTCGAAAAGGATTTTCCGTTTCTTGTGGTGCTCTTATACTATGAGGAATAATCTTACCTGTTTTTTTCTTTGAATCATCAAGAGCTTGATTTTCCATTAATTCACGATGAGAATCCGATTTAATCTTAAATGTTGTGTAAGGATCGTCAGAATATTTTAATTCAACAATCTTACCACCAGCACGTTGCATATCTTTAAATAGCTTTTCTCTTTCTTCAAATGATATGTTTTCAATATTCAAGCGATCTTTGATTTCTTGTAACTTTGTCTTTTTACTATACATCGATTCTACTCTTAATCAAAATTATTAATTATTAATTATTATTGGTTATCTGTTACAAAATCATTTATTTTGTTGTAACGTTAATATTTTGGATTAATAAATGTGGTGCAAATAAGGATGATTGTTTATGAAATTTATTTTCAATCATAGGGATATTTTTAAGTACTTCAAAAGCATTTCCAGACAACATCACATCTTTCACACGTCCTTTCAATCTACCTTTTTCAATTAAAAAAGCATGATCACCCAACACAGAAAAATCACCTGCAATCACATTAGACTGCCCTTCACCAAGGGAAGACTCTAACAATAATCCTCTATCAATAGAAGAGATCATTTCTTCTAAACTATGGGATCCTTTTCCAATGACCCTATTAGAAAATGATGGTGATGGAAGTGAACCAGGACTTCGGCTTGCATGACCGGTAGATGTGGCATGTGATTTTTTTGCAGTCGTGCAATCAAAAATAAAATGTTGAAAAATACCATTCTTAACAATGCTCATTTTTTGCCCAACGGTACCCTCATCATCAAAAGGCAACGAAGCACTGCCATATTTGTAAAAAGGATCGTCATCAAACTGAAAATTTGAATCAAACAACTGTTCTCCAACCTTACCCTTAAATAGCGATAGATCCTTACAAAGAATTTTTCCATTCGCAGCAATTTCTATCGGATCCAACAGGCTATCCAATGCTGAAGGAGCAAAAATAACAGGCATCTGACCTGTATAGGAAAATTGAGCGGGATTTTTTAAGCGATCAAGTCGCCCTTGTAAAGGCAAAAGAATTTGATCGAAATCAATCTCTTGATCATAAAAAGCAACTCCTTCATATAACTCTATAAAAGAATCATCATGAGAAAGTTCAAAAAGACCACCTTGGATATAAAGAGAGGAGTCTATATATTCTCCATAAAAACCGTTGGTATTTTTAAGAAAAAATCGAGAACAACTTTGGTGTACATCAACAGATATTTTGGCATTAGGAGCAATTTTTTGAATTTTTTTGATTAATTCTGACCCTATATCTTTAAGGTCATGCTTACTGTATTGAATATTTTTATCGCTATATGACCAATCAAGTGAGGGATAGGATGTTGCTCCAGGAAGATGGATATCAATCTCTTCTCCAAATAATGACGATTCTTTTGCATCAGAAATCATTTTTTGATATTGGAGAGGATTATTAACAAAAGCGTTTCCAACCTTACCGTTTTCAAATATCCGACATGCCAATGAAGAGTAAGAAACATCGTCTACTGCATGCAACTTACCAAATTCAAAGGATACGGATTGAGAATAAGAAACATCAGCACATACATCTCCACAATTAATTTGATCAACAGATTGAGAAACATACTGGGACAGTAATTGTTCATAATCGTGAGCTCTTTTAATCATAACTTACCTTCTTTATCTTGAAACAAATAGATCCCTATACCACCAGCCAATGTTCCAAACCAAAGATATCCATTTTCTCTTGTAATAGTGGTAATATCAAGTCCAGGCAATCCCTCTCTGAGGGAAAGTGATTCCCAATTTTTTGATTTAAGATCGTAAATCATAATACCGGATTCCAATGTGCCGATCCATAGTTTATCATCAACGACAAGCAGACTTTCAATATAATCAGATCCTAATTCTTTTTTAGAGAATGTTTGAACAATCTTTCCATTGTGGCGATTTACTTTGAGAAGTCCATGACCATAAGTACCAATCCACAGAAATTTATTATTTCTGTCAGCTACCATTGTTTTTGAAGAGATGTTAGGTAAAAATTCTTCAATTTTTGAATTGCTGTAGCGATAAACACCTCTTTCAGCTGTACCAATATATAGATCATCATCTATTTTTAACAAATCTAACACAGATTGTTTGGGGATAATATTTTCCCAAGTAACCCCATCAGCACTTTTAAATACACCTCTAAACAATGATGCTACATAAATATAGGTACCATCAAAAATTAAATTTTTAAGTTTTAAACCTTGGAAAAAGGAAACTAAATTCCACTTTCCTGTTGATTTTTGATAATAGGTAAGTCCTCTATCTGTAGCGACCCAAATCTTATCTGGTTGAACTAAAATATCTCTAATATAATGAGAAGGTAGCGTTGCATTTTTGATATTGAATAGATCAAGACGTGAACCAGATCTACTAAATCGTGCCACACCACCAGACCACATTCCTATCCACACATCATCCCCATCAAATTCTATCGCACTAATGGCATTATCTGGTAAATATTCTAAACGAGAAAAATAACGCCAAACGATACGTCGTTTTAGTGATTGAATCCGAGAGGCAAAAGGATGTATTTCTTTGAGGTTTTTTATTTGTTCACAAGCTCTATTAATATAGAACAATGATTCTGGGCGTTTTTTTTGTGCATAGAGAAGAAATGAAGCTTTATAAGATGCGATAACTTTATCAGCATAATGTTTATCAATTGCTTGATATGATCTGATATAAAACAGCAGTGCATTATTAGTATCTTTTCGTTCCAACGAACGATCTCCAGCTAACAAATATGCTTTTGTAAAATCAAGACCTTTAAATGATTTCGGTGATATTTCATGCCATCGATCTAATAAGTGCAACGAATCACGATTCAAAAGATCCATCATGATTTCTGTTAATTCAAATTGAGCAATCTTTCTGTTTTTTATATGATGAAATTCAACAAAAGCATTGAGATTACCTCTGTTTAAAATTAAAAAAAAGATCAATAATAAGGTGTACCGAACCATGGCACCTCCCTTATGAATATTTTTAGTTGTACATATAAGTATCGGCATAAATAAAAAAATACCTAGTGTTTAAGATTCTTTAAAAAATATAAAAATCAAAACACCATTTTTTAGACGAGAACTATAAAATCATCTATAATAGTATATCATACGATAGAAAAGGATAGAGCAATGTTATCTCAAATAATCAGATTTTTCACACACCAACAATGCATCGGATGTGGTAAAAATCATACCAGCAAAATATTTTATTGTATTTGTGATGACTGTGCATCCAATATTCCTCTGATTTCAGAAGAAAATAATAGATGTCCTGTATGTTTTGACAGATGGTTCAAAGATATGATATGTCAGAATTGTCTATCATCAACAGTAAACTGGAAGTCCTTGTCAATTATTTTTTCTTATCAACATTGTATTATAAAATCGCTATTTTTTCAATATAAATTTCAAAATTCTCTCTTAGCTGAAAGAGATTTGACTAATTTATTACGAAACCATATTCATGATATTAGTGATTATGAAATCATTATTGCACCTTGTAGCAAAAGAACAAAAAAAATTTTAGGATTTAATCCTGTAGCAAGAATACTGGACAATCTTCATATTTCTTACCATGATTTATTAGTGAAAAATAAAGATTCGAAAATACAAAAAACTCTTTCAGGTCAAGAACGAAGAGAACAAATAAACCCATTTTTATTAAAACATGAGATTCCTAAATACTTATTTAAAAAGAATATTTTAGTGATTGATGATATTTTTACTACAGGAAGTACGATCTCGAACATGATTGCACTACTGAAAACAAAGGGTTTAGAAAATATTGAAGCATTATGCTTTTTGAGAGATTGATCATATATTTTTAATAATTGAAATATACATTTTTTTAAAAAAATTCCGAAAATGAATAGAACAATATTTTTAACACATAATATAAAATAGTTTTATAAAGAGTAACTTTGATGGATTTTCGCAAAATATTTAATTCTTATTCCTCTTCCTCTGATATATCTGATCGCACTGATGTCTTAGCACAACTTAAAAGTCCTCCAGGAGATATCTCTTTCAAAATTAATGAGTTCATTAATAGTGTTGCACCTAATACCTTATTAAACAATATTGAAGATTCAAGAGATGATATATCAGATTCGGTTGTTGATCTTATGTCGGATACAAAACCATCCGATCTTTCAGATGACATTATGAACGCTTTGTCAGATCTTGACATTGATGATATGAACACGCCAGAATTGAGCAATGATATAACAAATAACGATGATATCTTATCAAATCTCTCTGATAAAGATCAAAATATTATAGAATCAGAGACATTAAATGATCTTGATGTTTTAAAAGACAATACAAATATATTAACAAATAATGAAGAATTTTCAGCGTCAGTCGTTGATCCAATATCAACAGTAGAATCCAGTCAAAATAACTCTACTAACTCTCTATCGCAAGAAACAGACAATGATTTGGATTTGGATTTAGATGATTTGCTTGGCAATGAGAGTGGTTCCAACTCATTTAATGAAGATGATTTTGATGATATTTCATTTAATGATGAATTAACAGAAGATAATGATGATTTTTCATTAGATGATAACGATTTTGAGTTTGGTATTGAAGATCCAGATGAATTAATCAACGAACAACAAATTATTGTAGATAAAAAAGATGACGATATGATTGATCATGTGGATAATATTGATCATGAAGAACTTGAACTTCCGGATTTCTCGACCACAGAAATAACCCAAGAAAAAGAAATCCCTGATTTTATACCAGAAATACTAACGCCAACAATATATGAGCAATCTACAGATAAAGAAGATTTGGATTCATGGAGTAATTGGAATAAACAAGAAAAAAATAATCTTGCTTCTGTATCTTCTTTGGATCTATCCGAACATCAAATATTCAGTATTCGTCAAAAAATAAATCAACTTTCAAATAGAGAAACTCGTTCGAACATCAGAAATATTTTATTAGATCCTCTATTCCATAAAGAATATATTGATCAATTAATTTCGTTATTATTAATTAATACTCCTGAAGAAAAAATTGAAGAGTTTCTGGCTGAAAAAAATCAAGATAACAATTTCGATGAAAACTTGATTGATTCTATGGAAGAAAATTCTTTTGCTACGTTTTTTGCTGATGATGTTCTTCGTTTTGAGCAATTCAAAGAAGAATTTACGAAAACACTTCAAAAAGTAGCTATATTTGGGTTTTTATCCTTAATTTTAGGATTTATTGCTTGGTTTGGATTAGCACAACCGCTTCGTGTTAATAGAATATTTGAAAAAGGGCTTACTGCAATCAAAAATAATGAGTTTGCAACAGGTGAATCACTATTCAACCAAGCTCATCATATTGCAGGGACACCGATACCAAAATGGTTTGTTGCTTATGGTGATGCTTATGCAGAAAAAAAAATGATCAAATCTGCTGAACAAAAATATATTTCCGGAATTAACTTTGCTCCAAAAGATATTGCTATAAGCTCTCACGTTGCTGATTTTTATACAAATCTTGGACAAAATTACTACCCGTCTGCCATCGACATCATGAAAAACATTAGTCTACTACACCCAAAGAATTTTGAAGTTTGGGATTATTATGGGAATCTACATATTGATTATGCCGATTTTTTTAGTAAGGATCCTGCAAAAGCACAAGAATTATATTTCAAAGCAGCAAATATATATAACGAATTTATTAAATCAAATCCCAAAAATATTGCTCCTTATTACAAAATGATTGATATTTATATTAAATTGAAAAATCCAAGACAAATTGACACGATTGCTCAATTAATTTATGAAGCAAATCCAAAATATCTTAATCTTGATATTTTAAATAAACTAGCTAATTATTATACTAATAAGAGAGATTTAAATGCTTCAGCAAAAATTTTCAAGCAAATGGTTCCGTTTCTTGATGCGTATATAAGAAAAATACCAGATCTACAATCTATCCTAAAGAAAACATACAATATCAATCCACAAAATGTATCTAATTTATTATCGGAGAGCTATTATCAAGTTGCTAGGTATAGGATGCTGTCTTCAGACATATTAGGAGCAAACACCGTATTAACAAATTCTATTATTTTAAATCCTAATAATGATCATAGTTATAATTTATTAGGAGAATCATTGTTGGTTACCGGAGCTGGTTCTGTTGATTTATTAAATGAAGCAGAATTATTGTTTAAAAAAGCTTTGGAAATAAATCCAAATGCTTATCAACCTCATATTAATCTAGGACACCTAAACTACTACTGGGGTGATGAGATGCCTACATCGGTAAATACTGAAAGCATAGCTCTATACCATTATAATACAGCAAAACAATTGATGCCTCAAAATCAATTGAATTATTTATTGAATTATAACCTAGCATGGTTAGAACATAAAAACAACAATGATAATGATGCGTTAGATTTACTTAGTGATATTTATAAAATCAATCCAAATAATCCCACCCTGAATTATGCGATGGGATCCATCCTATACAAAATTGGAAATCCACAATTATCTCAAGTTAAGTTTCAAGAAGCTACAAAAATATTAGAAGATTTTAGAAAGAATATTTTTGAAATCAAATACGAAAATCCTCGTCATCGAGAAATTTTCACACAATTAGCAAAAATATATAATAATATTGGTGTTATTAATGCTAACTATGGTCGTGCCAATCCAAAGAGAGCAGATTATTTTAACAGTCAAGCATTACTTCAATTTTATGAATCTAAAAATATAGCGGATCAGATTGGTAGTATATATAACATGGCTGAATATAATATTGGTGTACTGACTCGTTCAAATATTAGAAATCGTTCTACCGTATTTGATGAAAGCATACCAAAACAAACAACTATCGAACCGTTGCAGTCTGAATTTAAAAAGAATATTCTAGAAAAGATTTAGTTAATTAAGTACTACAATTATTAAGGGGAAAATTTGTGACAAATTCTTCAGAGCCCATTTTTATTATTGCAGGAGAAGTTTCCGGTGATATCTTTGCTGCAGAGCTTATGTCTCAGATTAACAAGATTAAGCCATCAACCTTTATTGGATTTGGTGGAGTACACATGCAAAAAGAAAATTTTACTTGCTTAACAGAAGATAATTCTCTATTTTCTTCGATTGGGTTATTAGAGTCAACACGATTTCTTTCAAAACATATAGGGATGTTGAATAAAATCATTCCTACAATTAAAAAAAATAACATCAAAAAGGTTATTTTGGTAGACCACGAAGTTTTTTGTATTATTGCGGCAAAAAAAATTCGTAAATACTTCAAAAACAATATAGAAATATATTTTTTCATCCCACCTCGTGTATCAATGTGGGGTGCCAAAAGTGCTCCTGTTACTGCCAATTTATGTGATGCATTATTTTGTTATATGAAGCCTGACCAAGATATTTATCTTAAATATAATACCAATTCATTTTATTTTGGTAATCCTTTAGCAAAAAAACTTAAAACTTTTGTCCCTAATCCACATTTTTTTAACAAACACGGTTTAAATCCTAACAAAGAATATATGGCATTGATGCCTGGATCACGTAAACAAGAAATCGAAAATCTATTGCCTGTTTTTTTGAAAGCGGCAGAAAAAATTCATGATAAATATAGAAGTGAATTTTTAATGACAGTAGCACATGATGGTCTTAAAGATAAAATCCTTAAAAAAATTAATAAAACAAACATTGCTGATAAAATTCATATTATTAATGAATCAAGCTTAGAAATTATGAGCCATGTAAATATTGGTCTTGTAAGTGCTGGCACAATCACTATTGAAGCGGTGATGATGAAAATGTATCCTATTATTGCTTATAAACTTAGTAATTTGACCTTTGAAATGCTCAGAAAATCAGAAAATTTACCTGATGATACCTTAATCGGGCTACCTAATGTGTTATTACAAAAACGCATCTTCCCTGAATTACTCCAAGAAGAAGTTAATGCAGAACGGATTGTGGAAGAGATTACAAGCATCAAATCAATGAATCCTGAATCTTTCGAATATTTGATGAATAAAATCTTTAACGAGTTATCCGATCAACTTGGTGATACTGACAGTATCAAGAAAGTTGCTGAATATATTATGACAAAAAAGGTAGACTAAAACGATGGGACGTTTGCTTGGTATTGATTATGGTACAAAAAAAATAGGTCTTGCCATTACCGATGAATTAAGAATTATAGCCTCACCATTTGAGGTTCAGCCTAATGACAATAAATTTTGGATCTATATGGAAACGATCATTAAGAATTATCATATTGATGGATTTGTTGTTGGGACGCCGTTACATGATGGAGAAAACTCTTTTCTATCTCAAGTAATGGTTTTCATAAAAACATTGCATACAAAATTTTCCTTTCCTATTTATTTACAAGATGAATCACTCAGTTCAAAAGATTCTCGATCATTTTTGATTGCGTCAGGGAAACGAGGTAAAAAATTAAAGCAGGATCTTGACAAATACGCCGCTCAAGCTATTTTACATAATTTTTTACTTTCCTTGGAACGTGGTATTATCAAAGAATATCAGCCGGAGGATTTGGATGAGACGATTTAATTTTTCTGAAATCCCTGATATTGGAGGGATATTTGAAGCCCCATCAGATCAAGTGCGACATATGAGTAAAGTTCTTCGTATAAAAAACGGGGATCAATTTGAAGCAAGTAACGGATCAGGAAATATCTATATCATAGAAGTCATAAACATCAATCCTGATAGTGCGCTGTTAACTGTTGTTGATATCAAAGTGGGAACAGAAATTCCCTTGTTAGCCACTGCTTTCATCAGTGAACTTAAATCAGATGCGATGGATAATTCTATTTCATTATTAGCAGAGCATGGTATTCAAAGAATCATCCCATTTTTTTCAGAACGTTGCATTGTCAAATATGATTCCAAACAAGCCCCCAAAAAACAAGAACGACGTCAAAAAATTGCTCTTGAAGCAATCAAAAAAGTCGGTGGTTTATTTGATTGTATGATTGAAGAAGCTATACCTTGGAAATTATTAGGAAAAGCTCTTGTTCCTTTTGAAGAAAAAATAATTTTTTGGGAAGAAGATAAATCTAATATCCAATGCTTAGAACAAATAAACACTACGAAACATATTGCATTTATTATTGGGCCAGAAGGTGGATTTTCTCCTCAAGAAGTATCTTCTTTAAAAAATATAGGTGTACGATGCCATAGCCTAGGTTCTCGTATTTTGACAGCTCCACATGCCGCAGCTTGTGCAGCTGTTCTTTTTCGATATATTACAGAAAAGCCTTTTCGTTAGAAAGGGTTTTTTCATAAAAATTTTATGATAAATATTTACAATAATCAAAATATTTACTACAATATAAATACTTTGAATACTTGGAGAAAATATGAAACGTGTCTTAATTAAAGTAAGTGGTGAGATGATTGGGGAACAAGGTGGAATTGATCATGTTCATCTGATGAACATGGCAGAAACCCTCCATAATGCTTATCACCTTAATGTGCAAATAGGTGTGGTCATTGGAGCCGGAAATATCATGAGAGGCACTTCAACAAAATTTCTAGATAGAACAAAAGCTGATGCAGCAGGAATGCTTGGTACTGCAATTAATTCTATTGCATTACAAAATTGCTTGGAAAAAGATTTTGGGATAAAAAGTTGTGTGCTAGGGTCATTTGCTATTGACGGAATGTTTGATCAAGCAAATCCAGATCGTGTAGCAGAATTATTCAAACAACAATATATGATTATTTTTGCTGGTGGGACAGGATCACCATTTTTTTCTACAGACACAGCAGGTGTCTTAAAAGCATTAGAAATCAACGCTGATTTGCTTATAAAAGCCACAAAAGTAGATGGTGTTTATGATAAAGATCCTAAAAAATATTCAGATGCAATCAAATTTGATTCTATTTCCTACAAAGAAGTACTGGCACATCAACTCAATGTGATGGATTTAACAGCTATTTCATTAGCAATGGAACAAAAACTACCTATTCGAGTCACGCAATTAACAAAAGAAAATATCACTGATATTTTAACAGGTAAATCTATAGGGACATTGGTATCATAATATGAGAGTCAGTTCAGGAATCTGGCGGGGCAGAAATCTTCTTGCTCCTGAAGGAAAATTAAAACCAACATCCGATAAAGTACGTCAAGCATTTTTTAATACAATCAGAACAGAAATCATGGATGCACGATTTTTGGATTTATTTGCAGGATCGGGTTCTGTTGGAATCACAGCTTTGTCAGAAGGAGCATCTTTTGCTGGTTTTGTCGAAAAAGATTCTGATACCTATCGTTCTCTTCGTCTTAATTTACAAAATTTATCGATCGACAGATCACAATACCAAACATTTCGTTCTGATGTAAACAAAGTAGCAACATTATTTGCTGAGAATAGTTTTGATATTGTTTTTGCTGATCCCTTTTATCCTGATATTTCGATGTTTTTAAAAAAGCTTCACACAGATGCGATGAGTTTAGTCAAAGAAGAAGGTCTTTTTATTCTTGAACATGGAAAAAAAATAAATCACACTGATCTTGAAAATCTTTTGGGATATCAACAAACAAAAAGATATGGTGATACAGCACTAAGCTACTTCAAAAAATAGGGATTTTATGAATATAAAAAATATCTTAGCTATTGATACTTCTATTGCTCAACATTTAGTTCTTGGGATTCAAACAGAAAACACAAATTGTCAGAAACATCTCGTTATAGAACAGTTGGAATCCACATTAATGAGTGAAATATCAGAAATGCTTATCGCTTGTGATATTTCTCTTGAAGATATTGATTTATTTATCATTGGAGCCGGACCTGGATCTTTTATGGGACTCAGGCTTGGTTTTTCGGTGCTACGAACATGGGCTTGGTTTTATCAAAAACCCATTATCACCGTGTCATCGTTAGATCTTTTAAGTAAATCCATTCCAAATCGAACAAATAAAATTATTGTTCCCTGCATTGATGGTAAAATGAAACGAGTATTCACAAATATATCAGTAAATAATAAAAAAATATTAGAAGATAGCGATCTTTTTCCTGAAGAGTTAGAAAAACATCTAAAAAAAGTGGCTTCAAATTATCGTGATTATGATATTGAAATTTTTGGATCTGGGGCATCGTTCATCAAAGAAATCGCAGATCTAAAAGTAAACTATCACGCCGATACCGTTATTGATAAAAGATGTTTTGCTGATTTAAAATCATTTATTCCAGAAAAATTAGATAATTATGAAACCCTTTTAGCAAAATCATTTCCAAACTATCTCAGATTATCAGCAGCAGAAATGGCATTAGAAGAAACAAAAAAGCTCAATCATTAAGATTGAGCTTTTTTGTTTTTATTATGGGTTTTATAGGCTAAATAATAACAAAATAAAACAAAACAACGAAACATTTTGATGATATTTAAAGGATTTTTTAAAAACTCATAAAGCCCTAACCATCCTTTTTCTTGCATTGGTAATGAAGGGACAGATTTTGCTCCAGCAATAACTTGAAAGCTATCATCACTACCAATAGTAACACCTTTTTTAAAGATTTCATAATTTTTATTAATCCAAAGCTCTTGGTATTTGCTGTTTCCAAGATTAAATAATGCGAGTTTGGCAGCACTCTTACGTAAAGAAACAAATATTTTTGCTTGTTCTTCTAGAGGAATACGTTCAGGATAATGACTCACAACTCGAATATCAGAAAAAGATTTCATCACTTTTTTCACTGTAGCAAAAAGAATAGGTTTTGTACATCCATAGAAACTCACTGTTGATTGACATTCGGAACAAATCTGAAGAGCATCCAAAATATATGTGACAGCTAAAGATGGTTTTATCAATACATGGTTATATAAATGGTACACTAACCACGATATCATACTAGAAGAACACAATACCACATCAGATTGATTGATAGTTTCCATCAATTCTCTATTAAAGAGAGCTTGAAATAGTTTTTTTTCTGTTAAAATAACAATACGTGCATATTTTGCGTGATGCAACTTATCATAAAGATAATTACGCCATTCATTGCGTGAAATATCTGTTATTTTTACTCCAAAAATATAATACTCTGTAAACGCCATAATTCCTCAATTAGATCTGAATATAAGATATTATGCTATCTTTATGGTTATTTGTCAACTATAATATTTGATAGAATTTTATCAACCATGATCTCTAAAATAATTTCAATTATTTACTTAAGATTTTAAAAGGGGTTCCGAAATTTTAGGTAAGTTTTTTAAGCAAATAAAAGGTGTGTATGAAAAAAAAAATTATTATCCTCTTATTTCTTCTTTTTCACCCAACATCCTTGTATTTTTCTCAAATAAAACCTGGATCTCACTTATGGTTTTCGGGATTTGATGCAGGAGTATCTTCTCAAGGATTTGGGGGTGTTGCATCCAAAGATTCTGCATTTTTTTCATCTATCAATCCTGCAACTATCGCTACAATAAACAATCTACAAGTATTTAGTTCTGGGTCTATTGAGTCTCCATTTTTTGGTGTTACTTTTGGTATTGCCTCACCGATTTCACCTGGTGGTAATTTATATGCTTCCACAGAATATCTGCATTATGATCAAACAGCCTTAACAAGAATTGGTTATGGAAAAAAGGTGCGATCTGATTTGGCATTTGGTATGGAAGGAATCCTTAATTTTCATAACGATCCTCTGAAATTTCATGTTGGAGGTGGATTTAGCTTAGGTGTTCTTTGGATGCCGAAAGATTTTATCCCTTTTGAATATGGTTGGGGATTTAAAGATTTTTCATTTGGTTCAAAAATCAAATTGGTTTTTTTTCCAACATCTGGAGTATCACAAAATATATACCCACAATTCATCATACAAAACGGGATTGAAGCTACTTTCATGGATTATGGAGCAACACGTTGGGGATTGGTCATGGATTATGCCATAGGAGCTGTTCCATTACCAAGAAATAAAGATAGTCATTTCATCACATGGTTTTCTTTGGCTACTCGTTTTACTTTTTGGAAGGTATGGGATATTTCTGTAGGAACAGTTTTGGGAACCTTTAATTTAGGCTTTGGTAATCATAAGATCCTGCCATTTACCTTAAGTACTGCTCTTGGACATGAATGGGATTCATTCTCTGTCAAGGCACGTTATAATCTTGGTGCTCATGTGTTTTTTAACAAACTTGAATATAGACATACCTTGGGTATAGAGCTAGGATTTGGATATAAAAATAAACGAGCTCTCAAAGCAACCCTTTCTGTAGAAAACAATAAAAACGGCACCAATTATTTTTCTCCAAATGAAGATCTCATAGATGACACCGTTACTCTTCTTCCTTATGTCATTGAAACCAATAATATTAATGCTTGGCGTCTTAATATTGAAGATCACCAAGGCAATCTTGTGAAAACATTTGAAGGAAAATATGAAACATTAGAGGACAACTATACCATCGGTGATTTTTTTAAAGCTTATTTTTTACCAAACAAATCAACGCTTATTCCTCAAAAGATTGTTTGGGATGGAAAAGATAACAAAAAGCAACAAGTATCAGACGGGATCTATCATGCTACACTCCAATTACGTTATAATGAAAATGAAATAACCACTTCTGACACCAATATTATTATTGTGGACAACACCAAACCAACAGCAACAATTACCCCATCTATCAAAACATTATATCTTGGAGATGATCCTAAACAACGCTTAATTTTTACACAAGAAATGTCTGCAGATCCTTGGAGAGTAAAATTTGTGGATCAATCTGATCAAACATTATTAGCAGATTGGGTTTGGAAAGAAAACGAAGCTCCGATAACAAATGTATGGGAATTAAAAAATCCTCTTCGTGTGAATGTGGCATCGGGATTATACTCCTATATAGCTTGTTCCATTGATAAAGCTGGGAATATGAGTACAATAATCATCAGTAACATTGGGATTGAAACAAAACCTCGAAAACCAAGTATCACTAGTGATATCAAATCATTTTCTCCCAATCATGATGATGAATTTGATTTTGTAAAAATTTTCCCTGGTGACAATGCAACCATAGGACTTGTTTCTTCAAAAGTATTAATATACAACAGTTCTGGTGATATTGTAAAATCTAATATTATTGATGTTAATAATATTCCATCGCTATTAATATGGGATGGAAAAGATGGTAACAGCAAAAAACTTGATGACGGATCTTATTTTTTTGTATTGGAAAATGAGTTTGACGATAAACAAATATTTCATTCCAACCCATTGATCATCGAATTAGATAATTCTGTACCAAGTTTCACGCTCAATTATTCGCCAAAACGTTTTAGTCCTGACAAAGACAGCATTAATGACAATCTAAATATATTCTTTAAAACAGAAGATGTAACTGGTATTGGAGCTTGGACAATTTCTCTTCGTGACCAAGACGGTAAGACACTCAAAGAATTTACAGGTGATCAAGCAGAAAAATCATTTTCTTGGATTCCTGATAAAGGAACATTGAACGGTGGAGATGTTATTAATTTAGATTTAAAAATTGTTGATGTTCTCAAAAATAAACTTGAATATACGATTGCAAAAATAAAAATTGATGTATTATTAGATATATATGAAAAAAATCTTATTTTGACTACAAATACAGCGTTCTTTTCTGAAGGTAAAGGTGTACTGGAAAAAGAAGGATTTGCTTATTTAGATAATATTTGGGATTTAGTAAGTGATCATAAAACGGATATTCTTGTGATAAAAACAGGTGCTTCATTTCATGAATCCAGCAATAGCGAATATGAAGCCAATCGTTTGGCATTATTGAGAGCAGAATCCATCAAAGCATACTTAATAAAAAAAGGTGTTTCTGAAAAAAATATCCGTATTGATATTAACATTGCCAACGAAATGAATATGAAAAAACAAGAAAATCTTCGACGTATCAGAATATTATTAGAAAAAGATTTAAACACATTAAAAGAGTAGGATATGATACGATATTTATTAATATTTTTTACATTAAGTACTTGCCATATTTTGCCTGAAAATTTCAATCAAAAATTAATTGGTACATGGGTTAACAGAGAAACGATCCTAACACCTTCTGGCCAACAAAATATTCAACGAACCGCTACTTTTAACCTAAACACAGAATATATTTTAGAAACAATACATCCTATTAATGGTACTTCGACAGTACAGTATAAATACAAAATAGGAACAATAAGTTCTTTTCCAGCATATATCTTATATGATAATACAGGAACAACAGTAGGATTCCCAGAATATTTTTCCTTTAAAGATGATGATTCAACATTGATTACATCCACCAATTCTAGCATGATTCTACGAAGAATATGGAAAAAAAAATAAGATTAATGATACTGGTCTGTGCTACTCTTTGATTAGGGTACACAAAAATCCCCCAACATGTTGGGGGATTTTTTATTTAATAAGATATATTCAAAAAAATGATACTCACTATATCATAGAATCTTTCGCAATATGTCCTTCACCAAATGATGAAATACCACGCTTTGATGCTTCTAAAAATGTAATGGTCATTGATACTACTCTGTTGTCTAATTGATCATGAAATGTTTTTTTTATATGTTCAAGAGCTGAATTCAACGCATTTTCTTGTTTAAAAATCTTGAAAATTTCTTTAGCTATTTTTCGCTCTTCTACTGTAAACCCTGCTCTTCTTAAACCAATACTATTAACACCACTAATTAATCCATAATAGCTAGAAACTAAAGAAAAAGGTGGAATATCTCGTCCAACTCTTGATCCTCCAGAAATAATGACATAAGCTCCTATCCGAACATGTTGATGAACCAATACATTTCCAGACAAAAATGCACCGTCATCAAAAAAACAACATCCAGCAGGAAGTACTCCATTTGCAAAAATAACATTGTTTTTTAAAACAGTATTATGAGAAACATGCGAATGTACCATTAATAAACAATTATTTCCTATCATAGTATGAGGTGAGATAGTAACATCATCATAAGCGACAGGTGCATGAATAGTAACGGATTCTCGAATAATATTATGATTACCGATAATTATTTTATTAGGAGAGCCTTGATAAGATAAATCTTGAGGAGGTGTTCCTATGCAGACATTATTAAAAATTTGATTATTTGTGCCTATTTCAACAGGACCTTGAATATGTACAAAAGGATGAATAACAGTATTATCTCCTATCGTGACATTTCCTTTTATAATAACAAATGGTGAAATCGTAATATTTTCTCCTAATATAACATTAGGAGAAATTTGAGCCATAGGAGAAATTGTATTCATAAATTACCTTCAACAAATTTTCTAGTGATATGCTAATATAAGATTTTTTTCTGAAGTTCTTGAAGAAACACCTTTTCTACCAAAGCAAATCTTTTTTTATTTTCCGGACTTGTAGACATAATTTCTTGGTGAGATTCTAAAAGAAGCTTAATATCAGCAATCGAATGTTCTAATTTTTGATCGATAGCGGAAAGCTGTTCGGTACATATTTTTTGTGGATCTTCACAAATAGAAATAAAAGATTCCAAACCCATAATAGTAAAAATTTCTTTGACACTTTTACTTGGATTTAATAAAGCAACTTCACAATGATTGCATTTTTTCTTTGTACATAAAATCAAACCAATGAAAGAACTATCGACATAGTCTGCATTTTTGACATCAAAGAAAATACTTTTGATATTCATAGAATGAATAATGACTTCAAGACGATTTTTTAAATCAGAACAGTACTCTGCTGTACCTCGACCCTCTACAACAATATAGAGATCAGAATTATCTGTTCCTAGATATATATTACCCATTTTCATCTCCTGCTATGCAGTGAATTATTTTTTAATTGATTAAAAAATAGACAATAGAACTTAGAAACACTCTATAATATTTAGAGTATATCCTAAGTTTTATTGTCTATTTTTAAAAACTTTATCGCAACATCATTACAAACGGCTCTGGATTGACTCTGGTATTTCCGATGAGTACCTCATAATGTAGATGGTACCCAGTAACACGACCAGTTGCTCCAACATATCCAATAACTTGTCCTTGTTTAACACGAGCATTAGGATAAATTTGAGATGCAAATCCTTGCATATGTCCATAACGAGTGACAAATCCATACTTATGCTTAATCTCAATTAAATTACCGTAACCACCTTGGACACCCACTTTAGAAACAAGACCATCCGCAGTTGCATAAATAGGAGTTCCCGGAAATGTTGCCATATCCAAACCATCATGTGCTTCTATGCCTCTGTGATCAAAAGGATTTTTACGCACACCAAAACGAGAAGTGATACGTGCTCTCGTTGCGACAGGATAAATAGAAGGAATTTCTTTTAATGTTCTTTTATTTTCAAGCATAAAATTTCCGATACGGAATATCTTTTCTTTGGTAACGTCTAATTCTTTTTGTAAAATTTGTAGTTGTGCTATCTCTTCAGTGATTGTATTAGATACAAGAGAAATTTCAGGAGCATTTAATGAAGCAACGGTAGAAGATTCGATTGGTGAATTGACAATAGATCCAACCTCTAAACGAAATTGTGCAAAATAATCAGTTAATGATTCAACGGTTTGAGAAACATTATAAAATCGTTGCTCTAATGCATTATTTTCTTCAATAAGACGCACTTGAATACGTGAATTTTTTTGACCAGAAGCTAAAATAGCTGTTGTTGTGATTACTGTTGTCATGACAATAAGACCAAAAAACAAGAATACATAGTTAGAAAGATGGATATTGATTCCTTGATTATTAGAATGAGGAACAATAATAATAGAAAAGCGAGAAATACCAAATTGATGTATCTTAGTCTTGAGTTCTAAAAAAAATTTTTTAATACGAAGCCAAAAATTTTTTTGGATAGCTTCTTCATCAAAATATTTTAAATCAAACTTAGTTTGAACAGGGAGAGAGTGATTTTTATTTTGATTTTTCATGAATTACTCCATCAGTTTATGAAAACATGCCTAAGTAATAGAATTAAAAATTAGTAACACTTACTAAATATCATATGTTTTTTTATTATTTTTGTCAAGAATCTATTATATAATTTTTTGAAATTATATATAAAAATTTGATAAAAAAATTATATTATGCAACAATAAAGATATTTCCAATATAATTAATAAAAATATACTAAATTGAGGTTTTTATGTTTATTGATACACATGCTCATTTGGATATAACTTTTTCTTCAACAGACAAAAATCTGACAACAGATACTCTAAAAGAAAACATATCTTTAGAATTATTAGATCTGGTTATCCATATTTCGTTAGATTTTAATGAATTTAATAAAAATTATTCTTTATTAAAAAATAATCCGAAAATTTTCTTTGCAACAGGTATTTATCCGGATCGAGTAACCGATGAATCTTATGTTCAAGATCAATATATAGAAAAACTAAAATCTGTTTTAATAACATATCCACATGTTGCATTAGGTGAGATTGGAATTGATCTAAAGTATGAATCTTATGGATCATTAGATGCACAAAAATCATTATTCAGAAAACAACTCGAATTAGCAAGCGATCTACAACTCCCTGTTGTAATCCATTCACGCGAATCTTTTGATGAATGTTTTCAAATTTTACGTGATTTCCAACATCTTACTGTTATTTTTCATTGTTTTAGCTACGGATTAAGAGAAGCTGATTTAATCTTAGAACAAAATAATTATATTTCTTTTTCAGGAATACTAACATATAAGAAATCGATAGAATTACAAGATGTTGCAAAAAAAATTCCATTACATCAGGTGTTGTTTGAAACAGATTCTCCATATCTATCGCCGGAGCCATTACGTAGTAAAAAAAACACACCGGAATATGTTCGTCATATTTATCAATACTTTGCTCATCTAAGAGAGATACCTATTGAAGAATTGACTCCACAAATCAAAAAAAATGTCTTTAATGCTTTTAAATTTTCTTAAATTTAGAGTTTAAAAGTCATTGTTTCATAACAGTAGAATGAATTTGGGAATACTTTTTGTACTTCTAGTTCTAATTCAATGATTTCCTCATCTGTACGCATGGGATCGTGGTGTGTCAATCCAAGTTTCTTTACAGAAGCAGCTGTTGCTACGTCGACTGCCTGCTCCCAAGATGAATGACCCCATCCTATATATTTGTGTAGCTCATCTTGTTTATATTGGGCATCATGGATCATCAGATCAGCATTCCTAGAAATATCAACAATTCTGTGATCTAATCGAGAATGATAGTGTTCCACATCCGTATTAAATACAAATACCTTACCCGAAGATTCAATACGATAACTATACGCTCCACCAGGATGAATATGTGCACATGTTTCAATAATAACATTATCAATAAAATCATGTCTTCCTTCTGCGATTTCAATAAAATTAATAATCGAAGGAAGTTGTGAAAAACGGATAGGACAATACTGAAATTCCATACTAGTCAACAAGAGTTCTTTGAGGCTTCCTGCATGCTGCACAGGACCATAAATATCAATTTCTAAGCTTGGGATAAAGTTTAGTCCAAAAAACGGAAATCCGTAAATATGATCCCAATGAATATGAGATAAAAACAAATGAATTTTAGGGAACTTTTTTCCTTCAAATTCTTTGAGTAATTTCTTACCTAAAGCAATTAATCCTGTACCAGCATCAATAATAATAATTGTCCCATCATCTAATCTTACCTCAACACATGTAGTATTACCACCGACTTTGATTTTATCATTTTCAGGAGTTGGAATTGATCCTCTTACTCCCCATAACGTTATTTCCATTGAAAAACCTCTTTAAGCAAGAATAATGTATGGTTATCCTCTAAAGATATCGGAAATATTCAAGGATGACTTTATAAATTTTTGAAATATCTTAAAATATAGAGAAATAGATTTTATATTAACAAGTTTTCATCCCATTAAAATATCCACCCGATCTTTAAACCTATATAAGGATAGAATGCAGATAGAGGGAATTTTTTTTGATTATTGTTCCACAGAGGTTTTACTTGTGTACCGGCAGATTGAACATTAACAAAATCATAAAAATACCAACGAATACCCAAATCAAAGCCTACAAAAATAGTGTCGGAAACTCTTTTAATAATATTAACACCAAGATTCAATCCCAATCTTAATGTCATCCCTTGCAAAGGATCTCCTCCTATATTGCTATTAAATCCAAGAGGGTTATATAAAAAACCAAGCCTGATATAAGGCATAAACTCCCAAGATCCCACTAACCCACGATATCCTATCCCTGTGAACACATGTGTTCCAAGAACACCATCTACACTGATCCCAAAAGCTGTTGTTGAAACTAATTGATAAGGTAAAAAGCGTTCATATTCTCCTTCAAGAGCAAAACCTACAGGCCATCGGGATTTTGCTGTCCAACTTCTATTATCTAGAGAGGCTTGCAATCTTCTCTCACCAATAGTAGGTACAATAGCATGGACATTAAAAGAAAATCTATTTCTTTTAGGACTAATAGGCAAAATAACATCACCAATTTCTATTTGCTTATAAATATCTTTTGCTTGAATCGTATTGCTAGAAATTTGAACGACGATAGCTTGTGACTCTGTTCTTTTATTTCGTGGAAGTTTATACTGAATACGGATTTCATCACCTCGACGCAATCCACGTGCCATATTGGTAAAAGAAAAAATATTGTTACTGATAGAGAGTACCTGAAGAGGATTTTCGTCTTTTCTGGGAAGTACTTGTTGGAGGAGAGCGTCCATTTCTTTGGTAATCATTTTAATATTTGCTCTGGGGGCAGCAAATTCTTTACTGATTTTTTTTTGAGAACTCAATACCAATAAATCAATTTTCAATGATAACACACTTTCTCTTGTGGAAGTATTATTTACAAAAATTTTCATTACATAAAGAACATCTTTCACAAATGGCGAATTATTAAGTGACAATCCCTCAATATCAATATCATCTTTGACCAACGCAACACGATAGCCACGCATTGTCAAATCATTGATCACTTCAGAAATTTCCGGAGCAAAAGGAGCTCGATTAGAAATCACAATTGCAATCGAACCACCTCCCGACCTACTCCCACGAAATTTCAAAGGAATAACATCATTATCTTGACTATAAATATTGCTAAATCCCAACAAACATATGATTAAAAATATATTTCGCATCAACATAAACCCCAAATAAAATCTCTTTTTAAGTATAGCACAAAGAAAAAAAAAAAGAAAATTATGATATTTGCGATTTATGGTTTCATGTTTTATGATGATTGTACAATATATTTTGAAAAGGACAATAATGATTTTTATTATTTTTTTAGTGAGTATTATTTCATTGATAAATTTATACTTCTTAGTCAAACAACGAAAACAAAAACCATATGATCATGAAATCAAAGAGTTTCAAAAACAAACAGAAACAATCATGGTGGAGTTTAATCGTATTACAATACGGAATATTTCGATGTTAGATGAAAAACTTGAAGAATTAGATCACAAGATTCGCCTTGCACAAAAAATAGATATTGTCTTAAAAGAACGCTTAGAGGAAGTAAATCAAATCTCTTATCTCAGTTCATTAAATCTTAACAAGTTAGAAGAAAAAAATAGTGATTCTATTGATCATAAAAATGAGAATAAAAAAATGAGAATCAAAAAAAAGAAATTATCGGAAAGTAAAAATCCTAATGAAATAGAACTAAAAGAAGATAACAAAAACAACACAGACATCGTAATAAAAAACAACGAATTATTTGAAGGTATTCCTATCGAAAAAATAAAGAAACAAACCCCTATACATCTTTTACCTACACATAAAAAACATGCACTACTAATCCAATACCTTAATGAGAAAAAAACAAAAGAAGAACTCATAGGGATTGGATTTTCGAACAATGAAATTAATATCGCAACAATGTCTTTATCAATTGATCCTCAAAAAGAATAAAAGCAATAAAAAACACAGAATTTTTTCTGTGTTTTTTATTGCTTTTATGAATATTGTTACAATTAATCTAACGTCAATACATATCCTTCTGAACCAAAACCTGTTGATTTAACATCAGTCAATGTTTTTTCAGCAGTACTTCTATTGTCAAATCCTCTTATTCTGACACGAAAATAAGCGACATTACCCACTATATTTTCAGAAATATAAGCCGAGAATCCGGATGCTCTTAAAGAATCTTCAATTTGTCTGGCAGCATCCATGGATGAATGTGTAGAAACTTGAATAACATATTCTTTTGAAGGAGCTACTGGTTGAGAAACCTGTTTTTTAACAACTTTAGCCGGAGATTTTTTAGGTAGCTCGGGAAGAGCCGGTTCCACAACTTTCAAAACTTTAGGAACGGCTGGAGTTACTGTTGGTAATTCAGCAATAGCATTTAATGTATTTAATTCTTCTCGTTTAAATTCTTCAGAAGATTCATTTAAGAGACTAATATTTTCTTGTTTAACACGGTCTGTAACATTCTTCCCAAACCAATAGCCTGATAAGAACAATAAACCTCCAAAAAATACAAATAAAGCACCGGTCCATAATGTTTTATTATCTTCCATATCAAATGCAGAAGAAGGCTTCATATGAGCTGATTTGACATGAGAATCTGGTATTCGATGTGAAGCAACATTCCCCTTATCAAAAGCAAAACGAGACTCTCTCACATCAGGAATAAATTCCTCAGACCGTCGTGATTCTCTTATAGGGATTTGTTGATTATTAGGAATTGATTGATTACTCATTTCAGAATGATCGAAGACTCTTTCTCTAGCAGAAAATCTACTTTGAAAGCCACCAAAATCTCGATCAGTGCTTTTATAGGTGCGTTCTTTAGAAGAAGAGGGGTTTTCTTGCTCAAAACGATTAGTAGAAGATTTTGTTTCTTCAAGAACATCTAAGAATTTAATTCGTGCCATGTGGATACCTCTTAACAATAATGTCCTATCAATATACGTGATGTTATTCAATTTTATAAATTATATTCATTATTATTAAGATCGGATTATTATCATATGTCTTTAGATATTTATGTATAAAATTTCTAAAGATATTATTGATTATTTTTCAATCAACAAATTAAAAGAATGATTATTTTTTATACGAAAAATCATTCGTTTTTATTGACATAGATTTTTTTATATTTTATAATTTGGAGATATTAAAGAATATATTGTTCTTTTCAAATTTATATTTATGGAGTTGTTACTATGCAACAACCAAAACGAGAATCTTGGGCGTCATCTATTGGTGTTATACTTGCAGTTGCGGGTTCAGCTGTTGGTTTGGGAAATTTTCTCCGTTTTCCCGGACAAGTTGCTCAACATGGTGGGGGAGCTTTTTTGATTCCTTATTTTATTTCTTTTGTCATCATTGGTCTTCCTATTATGTGGCTTGAATGGAATATGGGAAGATACGGTGGTATTTTTGGTCACGGATCTCCTATTGGAGGATTCAATGTGATTTTCCGAAAACCTTGGGCAAAATATATTGCATCAACCAGTGTACTATCAGTGTTATTTGTTTCTTTTTATTATTTATACTTGGAATCTATCCTTTTAGGATATGCTTGGTATTCTATCACAGGTTTGTTAACAGATATGGCTGCAGCCGGAAAATCTGCAGAATTTTTTACACAATATTTGACGTTTGATGTTAAATTTTTAGGAATGCCTGCAGCGTTATTTTTCTTATTTATAACTGTTGGCTTAAATATTGGGGTACTTTCCTTCGGTGTTGTGGGAGGAATTGAAAAACTTGCAAAAATATTAATGCCTATGTTATTAATGTTAGGGGTTGTTCTCTTAATTAGGGTATTGACACTTCCTGGTGCCATAAAAGGGATGGCCTTTATGTGGAACCCTAATTTTTCAGACTTGCTCAAACCAGAAACATGGCTTGCTGCAGCCGGACAAATCTTCTTTACGCTAAGTATTGGGATGGCATCTATTGCCAATTATGCATCATACGTAAAAAGAAATGAAGATGTGGTTCTTTCATCATTGGCAGCCAGTGCCACAAATGAGTTTGCAGAGGTCATTCTTGGCGGATCTATTATTATTCCTGCCGCTGCTGCTATTTTAGGAACATCAGCTCTTGAGACTGTTGCAGAAGGTGGCACTTTTGGACTTGGTTTAATTACGATGCCTGCAATGCTTTCGCAAATACCCTTTGATCAATTATTTGCCACCATATGGTTTTTATTGCTGTTTTTTGCAGGAATTACTTCTTCGATCTCTATGTTTCAGCCAGTAATTTCGTTTTGTTCTGACGAACTTCAATTACCTAAAAAAATCAGTTTTTGTTTTATTGTTGTTATAGCGGCATCAGCAAGTATCTTTGTAGCAATGGATTCAAGCTTAACAAGACTTGATGAGATTGATTTCTGGGGAGGCAATTTCTTATTATTAGTCTTTGGTACTATTGAAGCCGTGCTATTTTCATGTTTGATTGACAGTAAAAAAGGATGGATAGAACTTCATCGTGGTGCAAAAATCTGTATCCCTGATTTTTATCGTATCATCTTAAAATACATTACACCAGGAGCTTTACTATTAATTTTAGGATCTTGGCTAATCACAGAAGGACCAGCACGCTTTAGTATGGATGCGTATCCTGAAGACAAAAAAACGATGATTTTTGTCACAAGGATGATCCTATTTGGTTTAGCAATAGGACTTAATATATTAATTGCTTACGCTTGGAAAACAAAAAAAATCGACGATCGATTAAATATGCAAATTGAGGATCCTATCCATGAATAAGATATTTTTAGCATTTCTGATATTGCCATGTACATTATTCGCTCAAACAAATACGGTAACATACGATATGAATACTGGTGGCTGGATATTTCTTATAGGAAGCTGGAGCTTAATTATTGCAGGTAATATTTACTGCTTCGCAAAATTATTAGAGAAAAATAAATAAATAAAAAAAACCACAACATATGTTGTGGTTTTTTTATTTTTATATTTCTATAAGAATAGTAAAAGGACCGTCATCAATCGCGTGTATTTTCATATCAGCTCCAAAAATACCTGTCTGAACATCGAGCCCAGAAACAGTCTTTAATAGCTGGTTAGTATACTCATAAAAAGCTACTGCTTCCTCTGAAGGCATTGCAAGTTGATAAGAAGGTCGAAATCCTTTTTTAATGTCAGCAGACAAAGTAAATTGACTAATAGACAATATATGACCTTTAATATCTTGAACGGAAACTTCAGAATTGGAACCTTCAAAAATCCTTAATCCTACGATTTTTTTTACAGCATATTCACACATTTCTTTGGTATCACCTTTAGCAAATCCTATATACAACAGCAAACCTTGATTAATTGAGGAAACAATATGTTGATCAACCTCAACAGACGCCGATAAGACTCTTCGAACAACAACTTTCATAATTTTTTAACGCACCTTCATAAAAATTAATGTGATGAGAGCGCAAACAGCACCCATCATCCAAAAACGAACAACTACTTGATTTTCTTTCCAACCTGAAAGTTCAAAATGATGGTGTATAGGAGCCATTTTAAAAATGCGTTTCTTAAAATTTTTATAAGAAAATACTTGAATAATCACAGATAAGGTCTCTAACACAAACATAAATCCCGCAACTACCAACAATAACTCTTGTTTAAGCATGATCGCAATCACTGCAATCGTAGAACCCATAGGCAAGGAACCTGTATCACCCATAAAAATAGATGCAGGGTGAACGTTGTACCATAAAAATCCTGCAAAAGCTCCGATAGCAGCAGAAACACAAATTGATAACTCACCAATACCTTGGATATAAGGCAAAAATAAATAGCTCGACAATACTGCATTACCAATCACATAAGCAAACACCCCAAAAGGGAGATAAAATGAAATTCCCATACCTGTCGCGAGTCCATCCAAACCATCTGACAGATTTGTTGCATTTGAAACACCAATAATAATAAAAATATAAAATAAAAAAGCAAGTAAAAGAGGCCAGTACCACATTACTTCAGTATGAGAAGGTATAAATTGAGCATTAAACAATGCTGCTTTGTAACGTACAGAAAAAGGGTATTCTTCTTTTCTAAGTAGCTTACCGTCATTATTAATCTCACTGCGAGTGAAAGTACCCCAAATATTATATTGATCATTACTGATTAAAGAATAAGAAAATTGTTGGGTATCTTCTCCTGACAGTAAGGCAGGAAATCGGAATATCGAAAGCGTATTTGTTTTTGATGTATCTGGATGATAATGTTTTGCCACAACATAATAACGCTGATTTGTATCCCCTACCGGAAACGTCATTTGCCAATTCCATTCGGGATTTAACAAATTTAATTGATTGGTTAATACGGTATTGGATTGGTTGTTGGCAATTTCTATTTGGATATTTTGTGATGTTTTGTGATATTCGGGAATCATATAAATCAACACCAATAACAACAATGCAGATCCGGATTGAGCAAGTAATTTTCCTCTTGGCGAAAGACCTTTTGTATTTTTTTGTTTTATTTTTGCATAATCATCAACAAAACCAATAGCTGAAAACAAAACCACTGACAAACAAACGATTAACACAAAAGAATTCCATTCTGCCCACATCAATGTCCCTAAAAGCATCGCAAACCACATAAAGAGACCACCCATCGTAGGTGTACCGGTTTTAGCCAAATGTGCTGAGGGTCCTTCTTGCCGAACTTGTTGTCCAAATCTCATTTTACGTAACTTTTCAATAAATAAGGGACCAAAAATGACGACAAATAAAAATGATGTGAGTGCAGCAGCCATCCCTCTAAATGTTAAGTAACGAATAATATTTATATATCCAGAAAATAAATAAAATAACACTGCTCACTCCATACTTCATATAAAATATTAATAATATTTTTATTATAATATGATTAAATAAGAAATTCAAATAATTCACATCATTAAAAGTTGACCAATATAACCAAATGCAATATAATCTAATAAAATATTAAAGAATGATAAATGCATCGGGGGAAATCCATGACTTTTTCTTATTTTACTGAAAAATTGACAAACAATTACCTACTTCAACAAAAAAAATTATTAAATGAAGCATTAGAAGCCGGAAGAGAAATTATTGATTTATCTATTGCTGAACCTAATTTTGAACCACCTTTCCATCTCATAGAATCTTTTGAGCGTGCCCTCAAAGATAAAATGCATCACAAATATATACAAGCATCAGGAATAACACAGTTACGTGAAAGATTAGCTCTTTGGGCATCAGATCATTATGGGTTTGAAGTACATGTAGAGAATATATGTACCGCTGCAGGAGGTCGTGGAGGAATCGTGTGCATTCTTCAAGCTCTCCTTAACCCAAATGATGAAGTCATTCTTCCAACACCCTATTGGTCTGGATATCCAAATATTATCAGACTTGTTGGTGCTGTGCCTAAATTTGTTTATCTTGACGAGGATGAAGGATTTACTCCCACTATTGAACAATTAGAAAGAGCATACAATCCAAAAACAAAAATGATTATTCTTAATAATCCTCACAACCCAACAGGTGTGGTTTGGGATCAAAAAACATTATCTGAAATTCTTACTTGGGCAGAAAAAAAGAATATCTTTGTTCTTGCTGATGAAGTATGTATGGTAGAAGTATTTGATGGAAACAGTTTTCATTCTATGGCAAAAATAAAAAAATCATTTAAAAATCTTGCAGTTGTCCGATCTTTTTCAAAAACCATCGCCATACCAGGATGGCGTATTGGTTGGGTGATTGCGGAACCTGAACTGATTGCTAAGATTGCTACGATCCAAGGATCCTCTACAGGTGGAGTTCATAGTGTTGCTCAATTTGCTCTGGATGCTGCTTGGGATAGTATTGATCCATGGATTAAAATCCACGTTCCTATCACAGAACATCGAAGAAACACCCTTGTGGAACATTTATCCAAACTACATGGTTTCCGTACCACGAAACCTCAAGGTGGTATTTCTGCATTTTCTAACATACAATACTATCTTGGTAATGAAGTTGGAGGAGAAGTTCCCCAAACATCACAAGAATTCTTAGATATTGTTTTTAGAAAAACAGGTGTTATGCTTTCAAGTGGAGAAAGTATCGGAAAAGAAGGATTTGTAAGATTCTGCTTTTCCCAAGATGAAGATATTATTGCAAAAGCAATCACTAAAATAAGTAGTATTTTAGAAAAATAAATCTATATTTCATATATAAATGAGAATTTTATGGCAACTCACAAAAAAATTTGCACCTGTGACAGATGCTCTGAAGGAAAATACAATCCAAACGATTATATCGTCACAGAAGCAGATTTTAAACAACTTGATAAAGAGCGACCTTTTGGGATATCAGGGCATCTTAGGGCAAAAAATGAAGGATTAACTCTTTCTGCATGTATTGAGTCATGTATTCATTTTCTTGATGAATTAATTATTACGTATAATGACTCTGAAGACGATACCGAAGAAATTTGTCAGTATTTTGCAGAGAAATATCCTGATAAAATTAAACTATACCATTACAAGCCCTTTGTTGTACCTGGAACTTATGCGGAAAAAATCAAAAGTAGTTCTTTTGATATCAGTTTATTTAGAGAATCAGAGAGTATCCATAATGGTGCAAATTATTATAATTTCGGATATGTACGTATCAGCTATGCTTACTACATGAAAATTGATGGAGATCAAATATATTTTCATAAGAAATTGATGAACATAAAAAAAGGACTGAAACAAGGATCACGGATCAGTACCTTAAAAAGATATCACTATATAAAAAAATTGATACAAATTATTCTAGAAAACAAAATAATTCAGAAATTACTAGAAACAATTATTAATAGCTCACACAATGTATTCTTATTATCGTTTTTAGGAAGTCTTCTTTCAAATAACCAATGTGCTTTTTATGTTGGTGGACTCAATCTTAGCTTACATCATGAGAAATATGTCATTCCCATAAAGAAACATATTAATAATACTTTTATTTTTAATGGATGTGTAGGGGATACTTGTCTATTTATACCAACATCAAAAGAAATTTACTATCAATCACCAAGCGCTCTTTATGAAACGATTAATATTGATCGAATAGCCATTGATATGGGACTGATTTGGACACACTTCCGACCGATAAAAACTGATCCAAATATATTTGATGAATCATTTATCATATTTACTCTAAAAGATCTTAAAAAGATGCCATGGAAGAATCTTATTACCAGTATCGATGAATATTTCGATCATTCTTCCTATAGCTATCAACAATATACAAAAATAGGAAAAAAATTTTGGAATTATGATAAAAAATATCTTGCAGATAGATCTTATAAAAAAATACTGGATGATTTATTACCAAAATGTATCAATTACATTAAAAATAAAAAAACACCATCTTTATGATGGTGTTTTTATTTGTAGCAATCAAAATGTTTTAAAATTTTATAAAAGAACATGTCGTGCAATTTCAAGATAAATGAGTAACCCGCCAATATCCATTAATGTAGAAATAAAAGGAGCAGAAACAATAGCAGGATCAACATTTATCCGTTTAAGGAATAAAGGAAGAATTGCTCCAGCAAAATTTGACACAAGCACTAAAATAATCATTGCTAAGAACGCAATCCATCGTACCTCAAAACCTGTTCGAAATAAATAAACACGTAACAATAATACTGTTGCTAAAATAATTCCCATTAAAAGACCACTCAACAATGATCTAAAAACGAGTTGTTTTGTATTTTGTTTAGTAATTTCTCCTGTGGTGATTCCTCTGATGACCAAAACAGACGATTGACTGCCTACATTTCCACCAACACCAACCAATACGGTAAAAAATAACGATAGTTCTACCCAATATTTTTGTAATATTTGTCCATATCTAAGAACAATATCTTGTGAAAAACCAGCAATCACCAATAAAATGACAACCCACACAGATCTATTAAAAACCAAAGCCCAGATAGATCCAGAAAGATAGCTGACTTCAGAGGGGTTAATCCCTGTAAAGCGATGAAAATCCTCTGTGACCTCATGATGAATAATATCAATCACATCATCATGTGTAATAATACCAACCAAGCGATGTTGCGTATCAGTAATAGGAAGAGCCATTAATTCGTAATAATTAATTAAACGTACAATTTCTTCTTGGTCTGTATGTGTCGAAGCACTTACTGGATGTTCTTTCATAAAATCTTTGAGACGTTTTTTTTCTGGTGCTAAAATTAAATCTTCTAAGCTCACTGTTGCAATAAGGATTTTATTCTCATCCACAATATAAGAAGTATAAATTGTTTCTTTTTGAGAAACTTGTTGTTTTAGCATAGACATTGCTTCGGACGCTGTCATATCAGGGGAAAATGTTACAAATTCAGGTGTCATCAAACGTCCCGCAGAATCTTCAGGATAATTTAACAAGGTGTTTGCTATTTTTCTTTCATCAAACGGCAGGAGTTTAAGCATTTTTGTGACAACATCTGGAGGCAACTCTCCTAGCAACTTTGTTCTATCGTCAGGATCGATAGCTGTCAAAATAGCACCTGCTTCAGCATCACTAAAGGCATGAAGTAATTTTTCTTGTTGTTCTGCTTCGAGATTCATGAAAACAACTGTAGCTACAGATTCTTCTAATAATCGAAACAAAATCACTGAATCTGTCTGATCAACAGATTCAATAATAGATGCAACTTCATGAGGATCAATTTCATGAAGAAATTGCCCTAAGCGTGTCCAAGAACGTTGTTTAATAAGACTGGATGCATAAGCAACTTGACCTTGAATGATCTCTTCAAATTTATCCACAAGAGAATAATTGGATGAGTCTGTATCAGGTGGGATTTGTTTGTCCGACATAGCTCCTCCAATAAATTAGTCTAGGTAACCCATAGTGATTTGGTCATATTTTTGAAAATTAATTCGATCATTCAACAGTTTTATGTATAATTCTCTTGCTTCAATCACTGCTTGACTATCTGAAACACGAACATTAAAAGAATTTTCGATAGATAATTCATAAAGCACAATACCACTTTCCATGGATAAAAAAATCACTTTGTAAGGTTTTTCAGGATTCCGTGTTTTATGGACAAAAATACCGGCATTTTGTCCCCCAATATTAATAATATATTTATTTTGTTCGAGTGCCGACATTAACTGTGCAACAAAATGTTGTTCCCTATATGTTAATCGTGCGTATTCATTTTCTACAGGATCATCTTCATAACCTTGATCATCACTTGGCACTGCTTCATCAAGAATTTCTGTTTCCAACTCATTTTCCAGATCAAGAGCATCTTCTTCCACTAAAACATTATCATTAGGTTGATCTTGAACGATCTCTACGGATGGTTCATTAGTTTCTGATTGAGGAACAATAGGTGCAATAGTAGAGTTGTTAGTAGGAGGATTTAAAATAGTGATGTTGGTATTAGTCTGTGATATATTAAATGAAGGAATATTGGTTATTTGTGTTCCGACATCAAACTGTATTTGATAATCTTGTGCATTTGTATTCAATGGGATTTCTTTAAATTTTTTGAGCGTGACACTTTCTAAATTTGGCACGGTATTTGTTTGTAATAATGGAATTAGTGGAATGTATTCCCCTTGGGATGGTTCACTGGGTAGATGACGTGAATCATAAGGCATATAACGATAGGCTATTGCATCTCTATCCTCAGAAAAAAATAAATAAACCCTACATGCTTGAACAACACCATATTTATTGGTTGATAATATTCGTTTTGTTCCTCGCCAAATACTATTGCGGATTTTTTTCAATTGATGATTTGCTGGAAGCTCGGGATTGATTGGGTCAACAGTGAGTATGGGTTTGTAATCTTGAAGAACAGGCAAGATCAATTTTTTCTTTGTTACAATTGTTTCCACAGTGGTGTTAGTATTTATTGGATTTGGTATTGGTAAAAGTGTCGTATTTTGTGTATTAGTTGTTTCTGTTGATGGTACTTCTACCGGTGACACCTGTTCAATAGTATTTTCTTCTAAAGCCACATCTTCCTCTAACTCTTCGACAAGGTCGTCTTCTAAAGCCACATCTTCTTCTAACTCTTCGACAAGGTCGTCTTCTGCAAGAGCATCTTCTCCCAAATCTTCAACAAGCGATTCTTCATAAATATCGACATCATCATCAGTATATGTTTCATCATACTCCTGGGTAAACGTATGAGATAAAAGAAAAAACGGGAATAAAAAAAGAAAAAAAGTTCTGAAAAATGTCATGGTACCCTCAATAGCTTTTTAGAATTAATAATCCATCACCGTACAAATTAATACTATCTATAGAAATCGGAATTTTAGAGAAAATATTAATAAAAAAATAGGTGATTATTTTTCGCCTGAAAAAGAAAACTATGGATTTACATGCTTATCTATTTGACATATTTATATTTTTATAATATGATAATATCATGAAAAAAATGATTTTTTTATTAATGATTGTCTCATCTTTTACTTTTAGTCAAGAAACTCTCTCTAATAGCAATAACATATCGAACATAGCAGATACAGTTGATCGTCCAACAAATTTCTTGGATGAATTTTATGATGGAAACAATAATTCTTCACCCACAGAAACTCCAAAAAATGAATCCATTGGTTTTGCATTTTTACGCATGCTTATTATTTCAGGGATTCTTGGATTTTTAATTTGGATTATTATTAAATTTTTCTTTGGACGCAACACACTCTCTATGACGAGAGCAAATAAAAGTATCGAGATCATTGCTACTGTTCCGGCAGGATTGGGATCATATTTTTTAATTGTTAAGTTAGGGTCTTTATATTATTTGGTTTCGTTGTCTAGTGACGGTTTAAGAATGCTTGATAAAATTACAGATCAAGAAGCTATTGACTTTATTGAACTTAATAAAGAAGATCCCATTAATCAAGATGTTAAATTTGTTGATTTATTAAGCAAGTTACCAGAAGGTAAGCCTAAAAAAGCTTTGGAGTTTTTACAAGAAAAAATAAATCAACTCAAAAAAAAATAATATCTCGAGATCATTATGAATAACAACCAAAAACATGTCTTTGTAGGTATGAGTGGTGGTATTGACAGTTCAGCAACAGTTCTATTACTCAAACAACAAGGTTACCAAGTAACAGGTGTAACATTTGTAGGACTAGGAGCAGAACAAAAATCACTCCAATCAGGAAAAGGGATTTTTGTTGGCAAATCATCACGAAAATGTTGTTCCACTGAAGAGGTGATTGTTGCAAAAAATGTTTGTTACACCCTTGGAATAAAACATATTACTCTTGATTTAGCAGATATTTTTAAAGAAAAAGTTCGTATTCCCTTTACCAACAGTTATTTATCTGGGGAAACACCAAATCCTTGTATGTTGTGCAATCGTTATGTAAAGCTAGGAGCTTTGGTAGATTTTGCCCGAGAAAACGGTGCTGATTATGTAGCTATGGGACACTATACAAGTATAGAAAAAATTGACGGAGAATTTTTACTGAGAGCGGGAAAAGATACTCAAAAAGATCAATCTTATTTTCTTGCATTATTAAAACCGGAAATATTACCTTATTTACTTTTTCCATTAGGTGATAAACAAAAATCTGAAGTGCGAGAGATTGTTGATCATTCTGAAATCCCAATTAGTGGCAACAAATCAGAAAGTCAGGATATTTGTTTTGTGGATAATGATTATCGTGAATATTTAAAAAAAGATGGTGTGTTGGAAGAAAAAGGTTCAATGATTTTTAATAACAAAATCATTGGCGAACATCAAGGAATTGCTTTTTATGCACTAGGGCAACGAAAAGGTCTGGGTGTTGCTTTGGGTCAGAAGATTTTTGTTCGCGACATTGATGCAAAAGAAAATCGTTTAATTCTTGGTGATAAACCCAAAAGTAGGATATTCAAGGTATCACATTTGAATATTTTTTCAGAAAAATTTCAAGACGGCACATGGGACATTCAAATTCGCTATCGTTCTGAACGAATCCCAGGACATATTGTATTTTTGGACAATAATACTCTAGAGGTTACTCTTTCTATTCCTCAAGAAATTGTGACACCTGGACAGTTTGCAGTGTTTTACCAAAACAATTATATTTATGCAGCTGGCAAAATAATCAGTACCATACTTTGTGAGGAAGATAAATATTAATTTATGTAGAGAAGGATCTAAATGGCTATTAAACCTATTGTGTCTTATGGGCACCCTGCTCTTAGGATTCCTGCGGAACCTGTTGAAGAGATTAATGATGATATACTAGATATTATTCAAGATTTAAAAGACACCTTACAAGACATTGGGGGGTTAGGACTGGCAGCACCTCAAATCGGTATATCCAAACAAATTTTTATTGCTGATTTGTCTGTAATGCGTGAAGTACGTTATGCACATCAAAAAGTCATCTTTATTAATCCACGTATTGTGTTTGCCTCAAAAAAAACAGAAATAGACAATGAAGGGTGTTTGTCTTTGATTGATGTTCGAGGACATGTGGAACGACCATGTAAAATAAAAATAACAGGGCAAATCCCTTCCGGAGCACTCAGAACAATAGAAGCAACAGGACTATTTGCACGTTGCTTGCAACATGAGTATGATCATTTGCATGGAAAATTATTTATTGATTATTTTAATGACAAAGATCTTAATGCTAATAAACACCTTATAGCAGAATATTTAGAAAAAAATAAAAAAAATCTTCCTGAAATTATGGAATAACAATAGCAAATCCATTGGAGAAAAACAATTGAACATTATATTTTTTGGAAACAGCGATTTTTCTGTGAAACCTTTCGAAAAAATAATTAAAGAGTTTACTGTGAAAGCATTGGTAACAGCACCAGACAGTGTTGTGGGACGTGGTCAGCACACTTCTCGTGTCAATCCTGTAAAAGCTGTTGCAGAAAAACATCATATTCCGATCCTACAACCTCAAAAACTTAAAAATAATAGAGAATTTTATGATCACCTTTGTTCCTTTGATGCAGATATTTTTGTGATTGTATCCTATGGCAAAATTATCCCAAAAGATATGATTTCTATCCCTAAATATCAAACTATCAATCTTCATGCTTCTCTTCTTCCTAAATTACGAGGAGCGGCTCCTATTCAATATGCCCTTTGGCAAGGGCTTCAAGAAACAGGAAACACCGTTCAATTTATTAACGAAAAAATGGATGAAGGTGATATTATCGGTCAAGATGTCGTTTCGATAAGCCCTGACGACACATACATAACCTTGGAAACAAAACTATCTGTAATGGGAGCTGATTTAATCGTTTCTTGCTTGGAAAAAATAAATAACAAAAAAGAGCAACGTATCGTTCAAAATCACCAACTCGCTACCTATACCCGAATGATCACCAAAGAAGATGGAGCTGTTTATTTTTCGATGTCATCCACTGAGATTCTAAATGCATTTCGTGCTTTTATTATTCGTCCTGGGATTTATCTTCCTTTAGAGATTGGAGATTTAAAGATTTTGGACTGTGCATTATCTGATCATCCATCCAGTAACATTCCTGGAGAAATTTTGGAAATCAATAACGATAGCTTGATTGTTTCTTGTCATGAAGGAAGTATTTTATTAAAAAAAGTTCAGTTACCAACGAAAAAACCATGGAACGGTCGCGAATTCTGCAATGGAAATCGCTTAAAAAAAGGTCTTGTTCTAGCACATAATACAATAAATATATAACGATAGTAGGATTCTTATGAAACAATTTTCAACTCTTATCAGAAAACTAACTCAACGATCAACTTGGAAAACATTTTTTATTCGTATAAAAGACCTTATCAAAAAATGGACACAATTATCCACATGGCAGGAGTTGTTGCTACCTGAAAATCCTCAAGAACACAGACGAATGGTTCGTTTTTTGATTGCAACATTTTTATTGATGGTTCTGGCTGTGATCTTTGCTTTTATTATTGCTTTTTTTATTCTAAAATCAGGTCAACCAAAAGCACGTATCCCTAATGTTGAGCAACAAAATATCTTAGATGCCGTTAATATTCTCCAAAGCGAAAATTTTAAAATAAAATTTGAGACACAATTCGATACAAGACATGAAATCTACACTGTTATCAAACAACAACCAAAAGGTGGTGTGATCACACGAGAAGGAAGAGAAATTACACTAACAGTCAGCTTAGGAAGAGATCTCTATAAAGTACCGAAGATTTGTGGTTTAACCAAAACAGAAGCACTAGAATTACTGAAATCAAAAGAAATTCCTTTCACCATCCAAACAGTACCTGCAGGAACAAATACAACAGCACAAGTCTTAGCATTGAATATTACTCCCGGACGTATGGTTGATAGAAATCAATCATTGATTGTCACCATTGCCGAGGCACAGCGTAAAAATCACTTTGAGATGGAAAACTTCCTCTACCAACCCATCGAATACGTTGTGGCTACATTGTATAACTATAATATTAACCCTATTATTATCTCCTCAAACATTACCTCTCGAGATGATGAAGGATTAGTCCTTGAACAAAATATTAAAGAAGGTGAAATCATCGCTAAAAATAGTAGTGTCATTATTTCTGTTGGTTTGAATGCTCGAGATGAGGGTGAAAAAGAAAAATTACGATGGTATGCTATTAATTTTTATATTCCTAGTGCAGAATCCAGTGGTGAACTTCAAATCATTACTAATGTAAGTACAGGTGAAGTAAATGAAATCATCACACCTACAGCACCTACCGCAAAATTCTACAAAGCAGTTCTCTCAGATGAGCTTGGCAGAGAAAATGTGATTTATGAAAAACAAGGAGCTGAAGGATCATCATTTGTACGCATCTTTAAAGCATACGGTAGAGCAAAAGTAACAATTTTTGCAGACAACGAAATTATTGCGGAGCGATTTTATGGATCAAACTAACATTATTCCTTCTATTTTTGCAGGAAATTTTTCAGATATCAAATCTGCACTTGATTTAATAAAAAAATCATCAATCACAAAAATTCACTACGATATTATGGACAATCATTTTGTTCCGAATATGTCTTTCGGTGTTCAGTTTGTTAGCCAAGTAATGCAAGCAGAACCAAAAATCTCTGCAGATATTCACTTGATGATTGATCTTCCGGGTCATTATGAATATTTTCTTGATTTAAATCCGGAAGTATTAACAATACATTTAGAAGCTGGAAATACGCAACTCGTACGAGACATATTAAAAAATATTCGCTCTAAAGGTGTTCTTGCAGGCTTGGCAATCAAACCAAATACCCCTGTTTCAATGATCACGGATTTTCTAGGTACATTTGATTTATTATTAATTATGAGTGTGGAGCCAGGATTTTCATTTCAATCGTTCATTCCGGAATCAATTGAGCGTATACGTCAAGCTCGTTGTCTTTGTGGAAAAGATATTATTATTGAAGCAGATGGTGGTATCAATAGAAAAAATATGACTATTTTAAAAGAAGCTGGATTAGATTGGTTTGTGATGGGAGGGGGATTTTTTCATGATTCATCACCGTGTACACTTATTGAAGACTTAAAAAATCATCAGCAATAATTTTTAAAATATAAAAAATACTTGACAATATCACTCAAATCATTTATAATATTATACTTAATTTGTTAATAAACAAGGGCGTTTAGCTCAGTTGGTCTAGAGCATCTGCCTTACAAGCAGAGGGTCGTAGGTTCGATTCCTACAACGCCCAAAAAAAAAACTCGATACAATAGTATTGAGTTTTTTTGTTTAGCTAAATATTTTATTTTTTATACCGATACTTTATTGACAACTATCTTTGCATCATATGGAGGTTACCAAAATGGCATATGATAATATTAATTCATCGATTTCTAAATATTCACAAAAAGTAATACTCATATGGATTTTACTTTCTATTCTAGCAATTTCTTGTGTAATGTTTTATTATATTAAAACATCAGAGCATGACGTGTTACAAAAAAATGCGTTATATCTAACAGAAATCAATAGTGAAGCCTCTCTTTTACTAAATAAAAATATAATCATTGACCCATCAAAAACAAGCCTTAATTCTTGGACTATTTTGTATAAAGATCAATTCCTAGCACTGATGCCTGGTGCAGAAGCAGAAATTAATTTATTAGCAAAGCTTGGTCAACAATTTTATCTGGGATTAAACAAAAAAAATATGGAAGAAAAATTTAATAAGTATCAAGAGTTTTATGATCAAATTGAATTAATTAAACGATTGATTTCATCAACTATTAAATCATCGCTATTAGGTATCTTTCTTAAGATTGCGCTTGCTCTATACGTAGGATGTCTTTTTATTTGTATTTTTCTCACACTCAAAGGAGCATCGACGTTATCTAAAAAAATTATTACTAAAAATTCAATTATCTTAGAAAACATTTGGGAAGAATTACAATCAATTGATTGGAATGCAGGAGTGCAGGAATCTGAGCAACAAGAATTAAACACAGAACCGTTGGATCTTTTACGAACATATACACAAAAATTATCCACCAAGCTTCATTCGACACAACAACATATTGAGCATTATATCGCAAAAGCACAAACCACCACATTCAATATTGAAACAGAAAAACAAATACAAAAATACAATACCCACGAATTAAAAGAAAAAATATTATTGATGCAAAAATTATTATCTCGTCTCTTTACAAGAGCAGAACGTGCTTCAACACTTGCTAAAGCATCATCCGATAACGGTTTTCAAGCAGGTATTCTTGCATTAAATATTTCTATTGAAGCGTCAAAAGCTGGTGAGTCTGGGAAAGTATTTTTATCAGTTTCAGATCGTGTGAAAAATTTTGCTGAAAAAAGCTCTAATATTGGTCATTCCATTATCGAAGAACTTCGTGATGCAGATTTAGCGGTCAGAAAAGCATACGCGGTCGGCAAGAATCTTATTGAAATATTACCTGAAGAACAAAATGTCGATCAAACAAAAGTAAACCAAACAATAAGTATGACACCGGAATTTGATTTTTCAGAATTGGATCAAACATATGAGTATATTGAGCAAATGCATAACATTACCACTCAAATCCAACAACAATCAACTACGTTACAACAGCACATATTAGATCAAGCAACATATAGAATAAACAGAGAACCATCAATCTCTGATACTAAAATGAGTTTAATTCGAGATGGATTAGTGAAAAATTTTGAGCAATTATATCGTAACACCTATGGAATTGACCCTGTAATTTCTCAAGATTTGTAGTACTCTTGTGTTAAATTGAATTTTAAAAAATCTCATTCAATAATATTTTCTATTGATTAAAAATATTATTGAATGAGATAACTCATTAATTACGAAAATGAAATAAATAATAACTCAGAGTTATTATTATACAAATATTTCAACAAATAATCGTGATTAAAATATAATTTGACAATACTGTCAGAAAAGACCATTTCTGTTTTCACATCATCTAAATTTAACAATTCAAACGATATTTTTTTTTCCGAAGTAACAATCAATTCAATCTCTGTATTATTTTTTTTGATAAATTGCAACGTCAAATCAAAAAAAGAAAAGCAATCAAGAGCAACTTGATGAGTAGATCGAAACATTAAGTGTTTTTGATCTAATAATTCAACCAATCCTTCAACCATAAAATTCAAATGATTATTTAATCCTTGGACAATTTCAATCATGTGAATCGTCTGATGCTGATTGATATCACAAAGTGCCAATGCTTTAGAAATTTCTATTACTTTTTTCATTTCTTTAGGGTTTTTTCTAAGAAACTTAGAATATTCTTCCATTTCATGAGTTGATAATTTATTTTCTATATACAAAAGCATTTTTATGTTGCTAGTATATAACATGTAATCCCCATTTCTAGAGCTCAGATAACAACATCCGAATTTTTGTTTCTAATTTTCTTATAAGAGAATATGTAGAATGATAATCTCCCATTAAATCAGCAACGATTTTGATGATCATTTTCTTTTTTATTTTCATCTTCAACGATAACTTATATTTTCTATTTTCAAAATAAGAAATTTGATTTTGAAAAGATTCTTGCTTAGCAGAAGAATTAGTTTTTTTTAACATATTCTCAAGATGAGCAATTTTTTTATCTATTTTATCTTTTTTAATTTGAATAGTTTCTTGATTTTGAAATGCAACGTCTTGGATTTTCAAAATATTTTGGTAAGCTTGCATAACAATATGTATAGGCTTTTTTAAAAATTCAGATAAAGCATAAATATGATTTTCATTCACATCTCTAGGCATATAAAAGAAAAATAAAATACTTTGTTCATGGTCAGTCAAATGCTGAGCAATTGATATTAATTGATTATATCTCACTACAAACGTTTCTTGAACATTTGCAAACACATCTTCCACAAATTCAAAACTCATTGTGTCATAATAAGAAGAAACTTCTCCTGATTTCGAAAAATCAGCAAATTTATTCACTAATACCGCAACGAACCATGTTTTAAAAAGAACTTTTAAGTCTATAGGACAAGAAAGTATAATTTGTTCAGAAGATTCTAAAATAAATAATAAAAAATCATTGCATGTATCTTCATTACAATGATAAGTCCCTTTCACCCATTTCAAAACAAAATGATATATTTTCTCTTGAAATTTTTGAATATACAATTTATCTTTGGAATTATGATATTCTGTTATAATAAATTTAATCCCATGATCATCTAATTTCATAACTAAAGACACTCGTGTGTATAAATTCCCCAATCAATAAACCGAGTCTAAGTAATATCAATCAAGTAACAATTCAATATTACCAGTCAAAATATCAATGATACTTGATTGCTTATTTGATCCTTCCATAGGATTTAAGATAACAATTTTTGCAGAAGTTTCTTTCGTAATTTCTTTAAAAACGCTTGATGGTGATGAGAATGCATCATCAATCAACAACACTTGTTTATGTTGATCTTTAATTAAATTAATCAGATCAGCTGTTTTCTTAAATGAAACTTGTTGATTGGCAAATTCTTCTAAGAGAGGTAGCTGTTTGATACCTAACTCTTCAAACATATAATCCCAAGCAGGATGTCTTTGAAGAATAATAATAGAATAATTTTTATTGTTATATTCTTGATAAACCCGTGTCATACGATCAAGAAAAGATTGATAATTTTTTTGAAATATTTCTTTTTTTTCAGGTAATGTATCAGAAAGAATTTTTGTAATCTTCGCAGCAATATCTTGTGAATTCTTAAATGATAACCATAAATGTGGATTGGGATCATGATGATGTAAGTGATTAAGATCTTCATCTTTTTGTTCTGATAACACTATTTTATTAGTATTATCCTGAATAGAAAGAAGAACCCCATCAATATGAGGATGCAACACCATTACCATATCTGCTTTAGCTACCTTCAAACCATCAGATACTTTTAAATTGAACGTATGAGGATCAATATTAATAGGTATAATAGAAGAAACTTGTATATGAGAACCACCAATTTCAGAAATTAATTCAGCAATTGGTTTAATTCCTGTAACAATATTATATTTATTATATACTAAAGACTTAGAACAAGAAGAAAAAACAAAAAATAAATATAGTACAAAAACTAATCTCATCATAACAATCTCCTATTAATTATAGCAGTCTAAGTATTGTATTATTTTAACATAATAAAGTATAAAACGCAAATTAAAAAAAATTATATTTATATTTATCTAAATCTAGTATGTATGATATAATGATAACAATGGAATATATTGGAGAAACCTTATGAAAAAAATTGCTATTATATTTGTTATCCTCATCACTCCTTTAAATCATTTATTTGCAAACGATCAACCCACTCAAACTAAAAAAGAAAGCCATCCTTATTATTTTGGTGTACTACAACGATTTGGCGGTATCAGTAGAATTTCGGGAGCAGCACCGGAAATAAGAGTACCTGTAGCTACGAGTATCATTGAATTAAAAATCCCTTTCTATAAACTAAATTCTTATTTTTACACTCAGTTTCGTGTTACGGTACCGTTATTGCATTCAGAAAAACCATTTGCTCTTTTATTGCCTGTCATTAATATGGAAGCGTTAAGAGTAGGAGGAGGATTTGGATTTGGAGGATATCTTGTTGATCGTAGAATAGAAGGACTTGGGACAGGGTGGGCTCTTTCTATGAACGGTGCTATCATCATTGAATCGGGAATATCATCAAAAGCAATTCCAGACTTATTAAGCAAAATAATTGCGTCTAATTCTATAGAAAACAAACTGATCAATGTTGGGATAGAGTTTAATATGCGACTATCGTACACAATCGTACCTCATATCAATCTTATCTTAGGTGCCGATATTGGTTATTTGTATGCCTTAGGATCCGGTGATCCTTTCTACATTGGTGCTCAAAAAACAATTGCATCATATCATACATTAACTTATGGGTTAACATTTGGTATCGGTTTCTAAGCATAACAACAATTCTTCTAACCTTTTCATTTAAAATTTCTATGTTAAGAAAAATGTCTTTAATCTATTTACAAAAATCACTTTTTGTTATATAATAATACTATAGATTCATATTTTTATGAGTTTTGTAGATTGGGAAAAATATCAATCATCTGAACAAAAGATTGATATAACCTAGTAGGGGGTACATAATACCCCCTATATGCTTATTGGGAGGGCTTATTTATGCCATTAACAACAGAATTTATAGAATCTTTGGCAGTAGATACAAATAATATTATCACTCGTCTTTCAGAAGAATTATCCATAACCAAGTCACAAATCAAAGCAACCTTAGCACTATTTGCTGAAGATTGTACGGTACCATTTATTGCACGTTATCGAAAAGAACAAACAGGAAATTTAGATGAAACTCAGATACGTGATATTGAACACCTGAACAAATCTCTCACCAACCTCGAAACTAGACGCATCGAAATAATCAAAGCTATTTTCAATCAAAATCAACTTACAGAAGAATTATTTGAAAACATTCAATCATGTTCTACGCAAACAGAGCTTGAAGATATCTATGCTCCATATAAACGAAAGAAAAAAACACGAGGCATGAAAGCAATAGAAGCAGGATTGGAAGGATTGGCAGAATTAATCCTTACATCCACAGAAGAAGTAATCACAAATGCTGCAGGTAATTATTTGAATGAAGAACATGCTATCTTAACAATTGAAGATGCCCTTCAAGGAGCAATGGATATTATTGCAGAGCGTATGTCTCAAGATACTGAAAATCGTACCCAAACAAGGGAATTTATTATTAAACATCATCAATTAACTGTCACAGGAAATAAAGATAAAGAAACTAGCGTATATGGTATGTACTATGATTATAAAGAACCATTATCAACAGTAAAACCTCATCGTATCTTAGCTCTCAATCGTGGAGAAACAGAAAAAGAACTTGAGGTAAAAATTGATATTGATGATGAAAAAGTCAATCATGTTGTTCTTTCGCGGTATTCTATCTTAAACAAATTCCATACAGAAGCTATCATTGACGGTATGAAACGTTTGTTGATTCCTGCAGTGCTTCGCGAAATAAGATCAAATTTCACGACAAATGCTGATAAACACGGTATTGGATTATTTTCTGCAAACTTAGAAAATATATTGCTTCAGTCACCTATTAAAAGTACCAAAATACTAGCTTTTGACCCAGGTATTCGTACAGGAACTAAAGTAGCTGCATTAGATGAAAACGGAAAGTTTTTGGACACATTCACTTTTTACCAATATAAAAATGATCCTGAATATAAACAATTAATCATTGATTGTATTAAAAAATATGATATTAAGTTAATTGCTATTGGTAACGGGACAGGAACATATGAAGTTCAAGAATATGTAACTAACGTTCTTCAAGAAAAGAATATTGATATTCCATTTACTGTTGTTTCAGAAGACGGTGCCAGTGTTTATTCCGCTTCACCTATTGCGAAAGAAGAATTTCCTGATCTTGATGTGAGTATTCGTGGTGCAATTTCTATTGGAAGACGTTTGCAAGATCCTCTTTCAGAATTAGTAAAAATTGATCCAAAATCTATCGGTGTTGGTTTATATCAACACGATCTCAATCAAACTGCTTTAGGTGAATCTTTAGATGAAACCGTTGAATCTGTGGTAAATAGAGTTGGTGTTAATGTGAATACTGCTTCTTATTCTTTACTGAAGTATGTTTCTGGGATTAAATTAAGTCTTGCAAAAAAAATTATCTCTTATCGCGATAAAAACGGATCTTTCAAAAATAGAATGGATCTCTTAAAAATAGGAGGTATGGGTGAAAAAACATTTGAACAAGCCGCAGGTTTTTTAAAAGTACCAAACTCAGCAGAAATCCTTGACAATTCATGGGTACATCCTGAAAATTATGATCTTGCACGCGAGATTCTTAGTGTTCTCTCATCAGGAAAACCTTCCAAAGATCAAAAAGAAGCATGGCAATCCAAATATAATGTTGGCAATACGACTATTGAAGATATTATTTTAGAACTACAAAAACCAGCTCGTGACCCTCGTGAAGATTTTCCCGGCCCTATCATGCAAAAAGGCGTCAAAACATTTGAAGATTTACGTATTGGAATGACAGTAACAGGAAAAATTAAAAATGTTGTTGATTTTGGAGCTTTTGTTGATCTTGGGATCAAAGAAACGGCATTGATTCATCTTTCTGAAATGAGTGACAACTTTATTGAACATCCTATGGAGGTTGTCAAAGCTGGTGATATTATTACAGCACACATCATTGACATGGATGAAAAGCGTCGTCGTATTGGATTATCAATGAAATCGAACAAAGGCTCTAGCACTCAGAGATCTTCCAAACAAAAATCAGAAAAAGATTATTCTGAGCAAAAAAATACTCAAAAAGAAAAATACAAAAAACAAAACCATAATGATAAAGCTCAGATTCGAAAAAATGATTCAGGACAAATAACCCACAATCCTTTTGCGAATCTATTAAAATAACGTGCGATAAAAATAAATTAAAAAATCTTTTTTATTTATCATTTGACCATACATTAATTATTATATATTTTTATATAACACATCTAATTGTACCTTAAATATCATATTCCCTAAGGAGATAATGATGAGATATTTAATCATATCAATAATCGCGTTAGCCATTAGTCCTTCAATGCTTTCAGCGGCATCCGCTACAGATCCAAGAATCGGTGTGAATGTTGTTAATAGATTTGCAGGTCAATCATTTTTTGGTGGTAATTTTTCAACAATCAACCCTATAAGTACAACCATGCTTGAACTAACATATGGAAACCATCGTCGTAATTTTTATTCAGCATTACGTTTTACAACTCCTTTAAAGCCTGAAGGCATACCATTTCAACTACAATCTGTACAAGCATTCTATTCCCAAACATCTAAATTAGGATTTTCTTTAGGTGGTGGCTATGGGCTAGGCAATGTAAATGCAGAAACAGGACGAGGATCATCATTAATGATCACCACAGCAATGGTTTTTGATTTTAATATCTACAATAAATTTTTTGATGTAACAGATGACGATACCCCTGGATTTTTGACATGGGGATTAGAATTAATGTTTCGTTATAATTTCCATTTTAGTAAATACACAGCATTTGTTATTGGTTTTGATATAGGTTATTCATTGTCAGCATACAAAAAAGAGAAGAATATCGAAATTTTTGATATCAACTTAGGAAAACAAATAGATTTCATTCATTATATGACATTTGGTGGTGTGATTGGATTTAGGTTTTAAAAATAAAAAACTCCTCTAGTGATAGAGGAGTTTTTTATTTTTCTGAAAAATCATATTAATGATCGCAACCACAACCACAACCACAATGATCTGACTCTTCCGGAACTTCGCCAATAGATTCTAGAGTAATTTCAAAATTTAAATTTTTACCGGCAAGATCATGATTAGCATCGATAACAAGAGTGTTATTTTCAGCTTTCAGAACTTTAACAGGAACCGGTTGACCTGTTGTAGGATGTAATAAGAATAAACGTTGTCCAACGGGAATATTTAATACATTTTCTTCAGAATATTCACCGTAAGCTTCGTTAGATGGAATATGTACTGTTTTTGTTTCGCTGATTTTCATACCTTCCATTGCCTTATCAAAACCTGGAATCACATGACCTTGCCCTACGGTAAATGATAGGGGTTCTCTTCCCTCAGAACTATCAAATACGGTACCATCATCCAATGTCCCTTTATAATGAACTTTAACAGCATCACCTTTTTTTACACTCATTCTGTTCTCCTTCTTGTACTATTTTTATACTTTAATAGAAAAAACTATTTATTACAAGTTTTTTACTTTTTATATTATTTAAGTTATAATAATCATGAGGTGATTTTTATGAAAAAATTATTGTTATTAATGCTCTTTTGTTACCCAATATATTCCAATGAATTTGATTGGGTAACAAAAGAATTATCAAGTCTACAACAAAAATACAAAGAATATCTTAAAAAAGCACCAGAAATCAAAAAACCTTCAGAACTAACAGATTTAGAATGTAGTTTAATGATGTATAGCCCTACATCATCTGTTTTGACATTTGAATCAGGTGACATCGCAACATTACCACAATTTGAATTTTTTATTTATGCCAATCCATTAAACCCATCACATGCAACAATGACTTTATCTAATAAAATAAGATTTGTAGAGACAGATTTGGCAAAATTAGATATTTTTTTATTTTTAATTCCAAAATTTGCACGACTTTACCATGGAAACAAAAACAATAAAGATTACGCACGATTTTTATATGACATCGAAACAGAAATGCTCTCTTTAGCAAAAAAATCTCTTTCTGCAAAAGAACCAGAAAAAGAAATGCTTTCGTTAACATATGGTTTGTTTATTAATGAACTTTCAAAAATTAATTTTCCACCAATATTTTCTTTTTATCGACGACGTATCTTGATTTCTATTGATACTCCCGAAGGAGCAAGAGATGAAATTATTCGTTTGAGTAAACATTTGAAAGAACTTCAAGTTCAACAATAATAAAAACTCCCTATTGTAGGGAGTTTTTATTTAATGTCTTCAATATAAAAAGATTCTACAGAAGTATCTTTGTAAAAAGATTGAGACGATTCTTCTTTGTTCACTTCTGTTACGATGTTTTCAGGATCAAGATCAGGATTTTTGGCTAAGGATCGATACAATGTTAATCCGAAGGCTTTTGAAGAAACCCAGCCTTGAGAGATTTCAGTTACTGATTTAACCATATCAACAGGTAAAGCCAGCTGTTGATTATCAATAAGTAATTCTATATAATATGGTCTATGAAATATATTACTTTGATTATTAGTTATTGTTGGTGTTATAGACCAAACAGGGATAATTTTATTATTCTTATGCATCAGTCCAACTAATGGTTTTTCTGCATTGGGAATGAGAGCAATTTTTCCCGTTGCCTCAATCCCTTTGACATAATCCAGTGTTAAACCAAACCAAGTATCACCGATCATGAACGGTATTATTAACGGCATATCATCCTCTTAAATAATTGTATTTTCTAATAACTTTTCTGTGCGTTTTTCAATAAGTTTTTTACTTTCTGTATAAATTTTTCGTTCATTCATCACAAATCCTATGGATCCATCTTTTAATATCACCACACTATTTGCACAAGGAATCAATGGCACATCCACCTCTTCCATCAGAGCTTCTGTTTGATAGAGAATATTTTCGGCACCAAGTAATATCTTCTCATCACCAAAGTGACATAATAGATAGACATTAATAGGTGAGCGTTCCACTCCTATTAATGTAGTCAATGCAATTTGTCCTAAACAATGATCTGTTTTTAAAATCATGGTTGCATCATTTGGTGTAAGAACTTGTGAAATAGATTTTGTAGGAAGAAGAAGTTTGGTGCTACCTATCTCTACGACTAATGATTTGGTAATAATTTTTTTCATAGGAATTTGGATACGGATTTTTAGATATTCGTTTTGTTCACTGTCAATATCCATCGTCCCATTTTTTTCAATCACTTGCTCTTGAATATGATTTAGGATAGCAACATCTTGACCTAAACCTCTTCCATCATCACGAATATAAATAGAAAAAAGATCACCACTATCATCAAACTCAATTAATAGCCAAGCAGTATCACTCTTATCAAGAGCTTTTCGACGTGATTGATATTCAATACTTTCATGCAGTGAATAACGAACAACATCAAACACAATCTGTTTGATAAATTCTTGTTCACGAGATAAAATATCAACATCTTCTCCCTTAATACCTAAGCGAATCTTCTTTCCAAGGGCTGTTACTTCTGTTTTAATAAATTCACGCAGTTCACGACCAAGCAAATTTTTCATCGAAATATAGTAATGACCAAAAAGGACATCTTTGATATCATCAGTTAATTGATCAAGTTCGGACAAATCCGTCATCATCAAATTATTATCTTGTGAAATTAATGATTTAATTTGCTCTTGTTTAAGAAATAGTTTTCCTGTTAAATGAATGAGCTTATCTTCATCTTTGACATGGTAAGATTTAGTTTGAACATGATCAATGGACAATTCATCTTGCTGACTTAAGATATAATGTGCAGGATCAGTTGATTGATCAATAGGAACATCAGTATAATCAGTATTGATATCTGCAAATTCTTCTCCAAAATCCACTTGAGGAAAATCTTGATTATTATCCATAAGGGCACTTATTTCTTCTGAAGTCAATAAATCAACAAACGCACTCGTTTGTTTTGGAGAATCTTCATGACGTATTTCAGGACTAATTTGAGAAGATTCTTGATGTTGCTGAGGCTCAGGTATGGAAAATATGGTTCCTTGTATAGAGTTTATATAGGAAACGATATCATGAGAATCACCACAGATATCATTAATCTTATCACCTATTTTATAGATTTGTAGCAGAGAATACTGAACATTTTTGTCATCTTTAATGGTATATGGACGTTGATGATGGTACTGATGCTGTATAAAATCCAATATCATCGTTAATTCTTCACTTAATGATTGAATTCCAAGAAGATCAATAAAAGAAATCAAACGTTTCAAATGATAATAAATAATATGATAATTTTCTTCAATAGTACCTGGTGTTATTTGATCGATTAAATTTTTCAAAAAACTACTGTCTGTTTTTAGTTCATAAGCCAATTGAGCCATTAGAATATTATTAGCAAGAAAAGGAGAAGTATATGTTTTTTGTTTAAAAAAATACGCAATTTTCACACTTTTTTCTTCTATTTCCATCATTGCCTGTTTATAAGAAATCGTACTATGTACCATCCTACTGATAATAGACAATGAATCCTTAATTAACCCTTTAATAGTCACGACAACATCTGCATCTTCATATTCATATTCATCAGCAAGTGCATTTAGAATGACTAAAAATTGTGTAATAATTCTAAGTTTGGGATTACGGCGACTTTTTTCGACAATATCAGACAGCTTATTTTTAGTTTCGTGAATATTCAAATTTTCTGACGTTAACTTTTCTTCAAGAAAAGATATCGAATCAAAAATCCATTGTGACATAGCCAATTCCTTGCCAAATAAAAAAATAATTAATATCTCAATAGAGATCGCTTTTATTTTATCGGTTTTATATAAAAAAAAATGAGAGAATTTTATCTTCTCTCATTTAATTAATAAAATTATTCATTATCCTTAATAGCGTGATCAATTTTTTCTTCAACATTATTCATTTTAAAGTTTAATTCAAATAGATAACGCCAAATACTATCATTTCTCAACGTATTTCCTAAATAATCAAATATATTGGTTGAAAAAACTCCCGAGGATGGATCATTATGAAGAAGTTTTTGTCGATATTGTTGTCGTTGTAATTGAGCGTTATTATGATACTGTATGGGAGGAAGTGCTGGATTTGTTGCTACAACTTGAGGCGTTTTAGGCAATAATTCCTCAATCTCAAAACGCTCAGGAGAAAAAACACCTCTATTCATTGCAGTTTGATCAAGAATAAAATTGGCTTGATTTAAATTCAAAGAAATAGCTGTTGCCACATCATAGTAAGCATTGGGAACCAGTACCTTCTCTTCAAAATAAATCCCTACACCTAAATCAATACTACTATCGCTATTGTATTGCAAAGATTCATCAAGATACTGAGGAAATGAACCGGATTCAGTAATTTTTTTCCAATTACCTACAGCAATAACACGAGGAGTGTTGGTAGAAATAGTTGGGTACAGATACATTCCTTGACCTTGTGTCTTTTCATTAAATTCTGATTTATAACCAAAGAATAAATATTGTGGAAGATTTGGTTTATTAAGTATTATTCCTTTTGATATAAGTTCTCCCGAATCCAAATAGGTCATTGATTTATTAAACACTTCACTAATATCCGTATCTAGCAACATATTCACGGATACATTATACTTTTTGCGTTCACTGATATTTGACACCCGAACCGCAATTCCCACAGCATCTAGGTTTGTTTTCAGATCAATCGCAAAATATCCAATCTCCAGTTGAAGATCATCCTGCCATTGATAAATACCATCGATTTGTGCACCTACGGCAACTCCCAAAGGATAGATTGCTTTCATATCTTCTAATCGGTATGGTTTACCATCAATATACACCTCAATATACGATGAAGGAAAACCAGTATCATAAAGCAAAGAAATGAGATTGAAATCTTTTTCTTTTGTATTTCTTAAGCCAAAACGTCCATTTGTACTGTCCACAGTTACTGCAAGATTACCAGCAGAAAAAAATAATTTTGGAATTTCTTGAGCATAAAAATTAACAATAATACATAGAACCATCAGAGCAACAGTCAGAAAAAATTTCTTTTTTTGCATACACATTTCCTTATTGAGAAATACTATTCATAATAAACTTGATCCTCTTCGTATGAGGTATTGGGATCAATTGTTGCATCTAAGTCTTCTTCGATTTCTGTATCAGTATCTACAATCTCTTGATTTTCAGTATCATCTAACAAAGTCTCACCAGCTGTTGTCGTATTTTCTGGTACCACCACACTATCCTGTGGGGCAACTACTTTTGTGGTTTCTGTTGGAGTTTGAGTGGGAGCTAAAACAGCTTGCGTATTTGTTGTTATATTTTGTTGTGATAGCTTGGTAGATGGAACTCCTGTAAATGCAGGAGGTGTACTCAATAGTGGTTTTGGTTTATATTCGGAATTTATTTTTTTCAATTCTTGATAAATAGATCCTTGAATTTTATTTTTTTTATCGGCAAGATCAGCTTCCTTAACAGATAAAACTTCTGCTTTACTTTGGGTGAGTTGGAGTAAATCTTTGACAGATTGCTCTGCATTTTGTACTTCTTCCGATTTTAATTTTGCTTTAAACTCTTGTTCCCATTTTTGTTTATAAGCTTCTAATTCTTCTCTATGAGCTCTTTGAGCCGCATTTTCTATAGGAAAAAACTGATTGTTTGATAAATAAATCGCACTACTTTCTATTAATTTTTGCACATCACTGGATAATTTTTTTGCTGTGTTAGAGACTTGGTCGACAAATGTCTGATTAGAGGTAGAGGAAAGATCCTTGCCATCCTGTTCAATAAATTGAGTGATTGTTTCAACAATTTTTTGTGTAACTACCGTTGGTTCAATCATCTGAGTGAGAATAGTTGGTGGTGATTGCTGCAAAATAACTTGTGTTATGACGGAAGGTGGTACAGGATTTGATGAGGAAGGTTCTAGATTAACTGATTGGGCACGAAAATCTGTATTGTTAAATCCAGGAACCTCATCCAAATTAAATTCATCATCACCAAATAATTGTACATCTGACACAGATTTAGTCGGTTTATTTTTTTGTGGTGTGGTTTTGGATGAAGAGGCAATAAATAATTCTTCTGGCGTTTGCGTTTCAAGAACAGCTAATTTTTCTATTGATTTAGCATAATATGCTGTTTCAGGATATGTTTGAATAACAGCTCTAAATTTTTCGACGGCAGCACTATTTTTTCCTTCTCGTTCTCGAGCAATACCTGCAAAATAAAGTGAAACAGGTGCATGCTCTGACTCAGGATATTCTGATGCAAAAAAAGAATAAAACTGTGCCGCTTTATCATGAACACCTAACTGTAGCCAGCTCTTAGCAACACCAAGTAACGCTAACTGACGCTCTTTAACTGTTCTGGATTTATTCATTAAGATTTTATAGTACTGTAATGCAGATTCATATTTTCCTTGATTTGCATATATTTGACCAAGATAAAAAAGAGATTGGCGATAATATTGAGAATCAGGATATTTTCTGACAACATCTAAAAAACGAAGCTCAGCTTCTGTATATAATTTTTGAGTTAAAAATCGTTGCCCCACTTGAAATGTAGCTTTATCTAAAGACATTGAATAAGCATACGCAGGAATCAAAAGCATCAGACATATTTTTTTAAATATTGTTTTCATAGAAATCTCCTTAGTCATCATGTAAAATCACATTTAAATGAGAATAATTCTATTTTTCATATCGGTTTATAAATAAGCAAATCTTGAGTCCAAGATAATTCTTTTTTATCGTTGAGTATTTTTTGAAAAATTCTATAATAAAAATATTATTTAAGAGAGTAACCATTATGTTAAAAGCATCACATATTTTTATTAATATGCCATTAAAAAATAAACAGGAGCTATTTCATTTTATTGCTACAACAGCTACAGAAACAGGAATTGCTCCTTCAAAAAAAATTATTATTGAGGGATTAAAAAAAAGAGAGGCTCAAAGCCCCACGTTATTAACCTATAATATAGCATTCCCACACACAAGAAATCATGATATATCATCCTTAACCATATATTTAATTACTCTAGAGAAACCCATTAAATACCATGGACAAAACACGGCACAAACTATTTTCTGCATCCTTTCCCCAGATAATCAAGAAGAAGAATACCTAAGGCTTATGTCTAAATGTGCCTGTATTACACTAAGCAAACAATTATTACGTTTGATCCATGATTTTCCCAAAAACAAGAACAAAGAATTAGCTCATCATATCAATCAATTTTTAAAATCTCAATATAATTAAGAGACAATCCACTCAGGGACAGTCTTTCCATGTTTTTTTAAAAATATTATGGCTTCGTGTTTGAGCATCTGCTGAAGATCTTCTATTCCTTTTTGATCATTTGCTGAAACAAAAAAAGCATCAGGATAATCTATTTTTGCCTGAAGAAGAATCTCATAAGGAACCAAATCAATCTTATTAAATACAAGAACTATAGGAGCTGTTATTTTTAATTCTTCAAACAACGACAGTGCTGTTTCCATATTATTTAGATAAAATAGAGAAGATAAATCAACAACATGCAATATTAAATTTGCATAGATTGTTTCGGATAATGTTGATTTAAAACTTTCGATTAATTCATGAGGAATATCTCTAATAAACCCAACAGTATCAGTCAATACAGCATCAATACCACCCAACGCTAATCGTCTTGTTTTGGTATCGATTGTTGCAAACAGTTTATCTTCTGCATGAAGTTTATCGTTCACCAAACATGTAGACAATGATGATTTGCCAACGTTTGTATATCCGGCAACAGCTACTTTAAATACAGAGTCTCGTGATTTTCGGCGTTCAGAAGAAGCCTTTTCAAGAGATTTTAATTCTCGTTTGAGAATAACAAGTCTATTGTTAATTTTTCGACGATCTGTTTCAAGTTTTGTTTCACCGGGACCTCTCGTACCAATACCTCCACCTGTACGTGACATAACAGAACCTTTACCTACTAATCGTGGAAGCAAATAAGATAATTGTGCTGTTTCAACTTGGAGCTTTGCCACAGTTGATTGGGCATGTAATGCAAAAATATCTAAAATTAATTCTGTTCTTGTAATGACTCGACATTCTATTTCTTCTTCAATATTTCTAATCTGAGATGGACTCAATGACGCATTGATCACCAATGCACCACCTTCTCCTTCTTTTCTATCAAAAAGCATATCGATTTCTTCTAATTTCCCTTTACCAATATAGGTTACCGGATCTATGGATGCTCTATTTTGTATTACAGAACCAACAACATTCCCACCGGCAGTTTTGACCAATCCTTCTAATTCTTTCATCGAATCTTCAACAATCATAGGATCATCTTTCAATAATTTTATACCTACTAAAAAATAAGATTCACGAATATTTTTCATTTAGTCCTCTTTGGAATTTCTTGACATATTTAATAGGGATTCCAATTCTATAAGACGTTTGACATTTTGACAAAAAACATAAAAATCATGAATTTTAATAAATTCACTTTTATTCATTAATTTTTTTATTGCCAAAATATTAGTAATAAATTTTTGATTTTCTGCTTTAAATTCTTGAGAAAGACTCTCTATAAAACCAATAAATTCTGATATTAATTCATTAAATAAAGAAACCAAAATTGTGGCTTGAGAATTCATAGAATCAAGAAATATCTTTAAAAGACGAACTTGATCATCTGTAAGTTTATTATTATTGATATCAAGAAATTTTTGCAATCTATTGCTACTAGGAGACTTAATAGCTGTTTCTTGGAAAAAAGAATCAAATTTGATCAAAAACTTATTCATTTTTTTGTATATTGATTCCAATACTGCAATGCTTGATTTATCTGTAAATTCAGCATTAACCATCAAGAATCCTAGAAAATTCTTAAGCCACGGTTGAGCAATATCAAGTACAAAAACATAAATTGCTGTGATTACAAATACATGGTTTAGTTTTTCAGAGCTGATTCGTTCTATTTTTTTATTATTGTCAATATTATAAACACCAAAATCAATAAACGATTCATGCTTTTTTAAAACAATCAATTCAAGAAGCTCTTGATTTTTCTTCACAAAAATATTTTCAATAAGTATGTTTGACGCACTGTAGACTCGTTTTTTAAGAGTATTAGAAAATTTTTCTTCTATAGAATAAGAAAAGTTGTTGTTAGATGATGAAAAGACAGGATTTTTTTTAGAGAGGCATAATAAATAATATAATGTGTCATCTTTCTTAAATTTGTGAAGAGCATCAATAAACTCTTCACAAGCAAATACAATATCTTGTGCATTTAATGAAGATGAAGGGTTATTTAAGAATTTATTGGAGGTATTCAAAGATTTAATGATTTCGATATCATCTTTTGTAAAAGAAAGATTGTCAATAACATCATACAGCATTTCTAAATAAGAATCTACAGCTGTTATTGTTACAAAGTTCCATGATACATCACGAAGATCCGCGTGTATTGAAATATCAAAAGAAAATCGACGAAGAAATTCTAAAAGAGGTAGATCAATCAATCGTATCATTCCTATCAAATCTGAGTATTTACGATCAATACGATTCCATTCTTCAGGCGATATTTGATCAAGATATTCTTGAACACAAGATTCTTTTTTATAAAGAATATCAGAAGGAGATACTCCTTGAAATAAGTTAATCAATCGTAATTCAGAAAATGTATAGGTTTGGATAGATTGACGTGTATGGATAGCATGAAAAATTACTTCTATCATTTGAGGGATTTGATTATTATCTTGAGGAGTCTTTGACTCAAACATAACATCTGTCATCAATGGTGCTAACACATCTAATGATCTAACTAAATGAAATAATGTGTCTGCAAACTCAATATCTAAAGATTTTTGTTCTTTATGATACCAAGTTAGTGAGTTTTTTGAGAGTTTATGTTCTATATGTTTCATACCACAATAAATATAGAAATCCAATAGCTTTTCTTTGGTAAACAATGTGTAAAAGAATTTCAACACACGTTCTAATATTGTCATTTCAGTAATAATAACCGAATAGTCTTGTTCTGTTTTTTTTTTTAAAAATTTTTTAGACAACGGATGAGATGAAACATCATAATTTTGTTCCATTAATTTATCCCCATATTCATTAATTTATACAAAACAAATGCTAAGATTCTTGATCAAAAAAAGAACAACACCTTGCTTTTCCACACACACCGAGAAATTTGGATGTTTTTGACGAAGTTTTTCTATCGCCTATAAAAGCGGTACAACCAATGGTACAACAAAGTTGACGCCCACAAGAACCACAGGTATTAATAAATTTCATTGATTCTACAATACTAATTTGAAACATTTCGATACGTTGTTTGAGGGTTGCACCTAATTCTTTAACTAATTCACGAAAATCAATCCTATTTTCTGCTGTATATGTACATACTAATCTTTCTTTGTCTAACGTAAAATGAAGACCGATGATTTTCATTTCCAATTGATACTCTTTTATTTTATCTTTAAATAAAGATAGAAGTTCCATTGCTTTTTGAACATTTTGATTATATTTTTTCAATTCGGATTCTTTAGCAATGCGATCTAACAAAGGCTCAAAAGAAAATCGTTGACTAGATTGATCTGTCGTGATTCCCATTTTTTTTAAGGTTAATTCCCACTTTTCCTCAGTCATTTCAATTCGTTTGGGACATTGTATCTCGACAATATCATTACCAAATTTTGTTGCCCCAATAAACAACATCCCTTGCTTTAAAAGAACATCTGTATTTATTCTATAATATTTTAACGAATGATCAAATAATGTTTTAACCTTTACAATATGTAACACAAAAAACTCCACACTAATTATATAGACAATTATACCATAGAATTTATTATCTATCAAGATATATTTTATTGAAAATACCTTTTAAGTAAGTTATCATAACATATCAGTATAAGTAATTATTTGAAAATTATTTAAATAAAAATGAGTAGATAATTACCTACTCATTTTATAAAATTGACTTAACAATTTTTATCAATAAAATCTACAGCATCTTTGACTGTTTTAATTTTCTGAGCATCTTCGTCAGAGATATCAATTCCAAACTCATCTTCAAGAGCCATAACGAAATCCACAATATCTAAGGAATCTGCACCAAGATCTTCAACAAAAGAAGCTTCTTCTGTTACATCTGCTGAATTAACATTGAGTTTATCAACAATTAACTCTTTTACTTTATTAAAAGTATCAGACATAAGTACCTCCAAAATAGTTTATAAAAATATATCTGTCATTATATTTTCTGAAATATTTTGATAATATATATCATATATAAATGATACATTATAAAATAGTATTAATATTATACAATAAACTTTTGATACTTGCAAGTACTTAAATAAAAATTATGAAATTTTTATTTTATTCGTGAAATTAAAAAAGATTTTGGAAACAATATAAATTGTAATTTATATTGTTTTATGTTATAATTTATGAAGAACAATAAAGAGGAGATATCTTTTGTTTTCAATATTGTATGTGTTAAAAATTATTTCTCTGATTAGAATCACGATCTTATCAATCACCATGTTCTATTTAATTCAAGGAATTTTTCTTATTCCTATTAAAAGTATTCCTTTATTGTTTTCGATTTTATTTGTATTGATTGTCATAAATATTATCACAGATCAGATTAAAATAAAAATACTTAAATATCCACAAACTGCGATTTCTATGTTTGCTGCATTTTTTTGGATTATCTTTATTAAAACATCTCATCTTGAAATTTTTATCGTTGACAATACCTATCATATTCAATCATTATTATGCTCTATTTCAGGTATTTTTTTTGGTATTTACCTTTACCAAAACTGTTATGCTGTCTTTGAAATTTTTAGCAAAATAAAAATCGGCTCTCGATTACTAGTTCTTTTTTCATTTTTAATTGTGATTGCAATCGGGACAGCCTTATTGATGTTACCTATTGCAGTAAGTAATTCAAGTTTGAGATTATCTCCTATTGATGCTTTTTTTACAGCTGTATCTGCTGTTTGTGTGACTGGGCTAACAGTCGTAGATACAGCCACAGTATTTTCAAATTTTGGTCAAATTGTTATTCTTGCATTAATTCAAATCGGAGCGTTAGGATTAGTTACTATTACAACCGTTTTTTTAACATTATTAGGTAGAAAGCTTTCTGTGACAAATCAAATATCTGCAAAAGATAACTCAAGTTCCTCAAAAGGAGATCAAAGTTTAACTCAGTTTTTGGGATTTACCTTGGGATTTACAATGTTGACTGAATTGATTATTGCGATTATTATGTTTATCAGATTTTATAAACTGTTACCATTGGATAAGGCAATATTTTATTCTATTTTCCATGCAGTTTCTGCATTTTGTAATGCAGGATTTTCTCTTTTTAGTGATTCAATGATAACATTCCGTGGTGACTGGATTATTAATATAGCGATCATGAGTGCTATTATTATTGGAGGGATGGGATTTTCTGTTTGGCATGATATTTTCCTAAAACTATCAGGTAAAAAAGAAAGTAAACAACTCAAACTCCAAAGTATCATTGCGTTACGGATGTCATTAATTTTAACATTATTGGGAGCGTTATTATTTTATATTACGGAGATATCCTATACGTTAGAATTCCTACCGTTAAAAGAAAAAATTCTCAGTTCTTTTTTTGCGTCAGTTAATTTAAGAACAGCAGGTTTTAATACGGTTGATCTCTCTTCAACAGGCGAAACATCACGTTTAATATCTTTGGTATTGATGTACATTGGTGCTTCACCGGGATCAACAGGTGGTGGAATTAAAACAACGACTTTTTTAGTGTTGTATGCCACCTTTAAATCCATCATCAAAAATGATCATGAGTCAATTTTATACGGACGACGTATCGAACAATCCATTATTCCTCAAGCTTGGGCATTAATTTTTAATTCATTGGCATGGATTACTATTGTCTCATTTTTAATTTGTTATGTTGAACGTTTACCGTTATCAGCAGTGCTCTACGAAACATTTTCCGCATACGCAACGGTAGGAGTTTCTACAGGTATCACACCACATGTAACAAATTTTTCCAAAATATTACTAAGCATCACAATGATTTTAGGACGTGTTGGTCCAACCACAATCATGTTAGCACTTTTAGGAAAAAGAGGCTCTCAAAAAAGCTTAATAAAAATACCTACAACACATTTATCAATAGGATAAAAACCGAAACTATTTAATGGAGTTATCTCATGTGTTCCAACATCAAATCTTCTAAACAAATCAGACAAGAGTTTTTTAATTTTTTCCAATCCAAAAAACATACATTAGTGCCTTCAGCATCTCTGATTCCTGATAATGATCAAACTCTTTTATTCACAAATGCTGGAATGAATCAATTTAAAGATATATTTCTAGGAACAGGTTCTAGACCTTTTACTAGAGCTGTTGATACACAAAAAGTCATGCGTGTCTCTGGAAAACATAATGATTTCGATGATGTTGGTCGAGATACCTACCATCATACATTCTTTGAAATGCTTGGGAATTGGAGTTTTGGTGATTTTTATAAAAAAGAAGCGATATCTTGGGCTTGGGAATTACTGACAGAAAAATGGAACCTCCCCAAAGAACGCCTCTATGTAACAGTTCATCAGACAGATGATGAAAGTTTAAATATATGGAAAACGGAAACAGATATTAATCACTCACATATTTTAAAATATGGCGACAAAGAAAATTTTTGGGAGATGGGGTCTGTGGGTCCATGTGGTCCTTGTACGGAGATTCATATTGATTTAACTCCTAACTTAGCAGAGAGCATCGGCGAAAAAGGTATTAATGCAGACAATTCGTTATTTATAGAATTATGGAACTTGGTATTTATTCAATATAACAGACAAGAAGACGGATCATTAATTGATTTGCCTGCAAAACATGTGGATACGGGCATGGGATTTGAACGTATTACAGCTGTTCTTCAAAATCAAGAATCAAACTACAATACAGATTTATTTGTACCTATTATTGATCGTCTATCAAAAGAAAGTGGAATCTTATATGAAGAGGGAGTAGCTGGCACTCCACATCGTGTGATTGCCGATCATATTAGAGCATTAACATTTGCGATTGGTGATGGGATTATTCCGTCAAATGAGGGTCGAGGCTACGTAATCAGAAAAATTCTTCGTCGAGCTGTTCGTTTTGGTAAAGAGCTTGGATATACAAAACCTTTTTTACATGAACTTGTTGATATTGTGGTTGAGATGATGGGAGATTATTTTGTCGAGATCAAAGAACGTTGTTCTTCCATCAAATCAGTTATTCAATCAGAAGAAGAATCATTCTTTCGCACACTGAACAAAGGATTTGATAAAATCAAAGAACTCATCGCATCTGCAAAATCAAAAAACCAACACCAAATCACAGGATCTGATGTTTTTATGTTGTATGATTCTATGGGTTTCCCTGTTGATTTTACAGAACAAATTTTAAAAGATGAAGATTTAAGTTTTGATCAGAAAGAATTCAACACACTTATGCAACAACAAAAAGAACGTGCACGTGCTTCTTGGAAAGGAGATGGTTTTAATTTTTCTGTATTTGGAAATGTTGAAAAAACATTATTTCTTGGTCATACAGAAACTCAAACAACCTCAACCATTCTCGCTATCGTCAAAGACAATCAAAAAGTATCTTCTGTTGATGAAGGTGATGATATTGCTATTATCTTGGATAAAACGCCATTTTATGGACAAAAAGGTGGACAAATTGGAGATTCAGGCACGATAAAAAATAATACAAATATCATCGAAATTTTTGACACAAAAATATTTGAAGAAAAATTTATCCATCTGGGAAAAGTGGTTCGTGGGACTTTCAGCGAAGGACAGCAAATCATTACTTGTATTGATGTGGATCGACGAAAAAATATTACTCGAAATCACAGTGCAGCTCATCTTTTATTTGATGCATTACGAAAAATATTGGGAAATCATATTGGTCAAGCAGGATCTTGGATTGACGAACACCATTTACGAATTGATTTTACACACCCAAAAGCATTATCACAAAAAGAATTAACACAGATAGAAAACATGGTAAACCAGATTGTTCTTGAAAATCATCAGACATTTATTCAAGAACTTAGCATTGAAGAAGCTAAAAAAACAGGAGCTGTTGCAGCGTTTGAAGATAAATATGGCGATATCGTACGTATTGTAACAATCGGGCCTTCAAAAGAGTTCTGTGGTGGTAGTCATGTCCATGCATCAGGAGAAATTGGCATTGTAAATATTATAGGCGATTCCTCAGTTTCTGCAGGAACAAGACGTTTTGAAGCAACAACAGGGATAGCTGCAATTCAACGATTTCAAGAAAAAATCATGCTTGAAAAAGAAGTTGCGACACTTTTAAAATGTTCGGATACAGAAATAATAGGCAAACTTGAAAAGCTATTAGAAGAGTCTAAAAATAAAGACAAACAACTAAAACAACTTCAATTAGAATTATCTGCTCAATTATTTGAAGATCTGCTTGCTAAATCCAAAAAAATAAAAGATCATCATATTATTGTGTCAGAGCTTAATCATTCCGATAATATAAATAATATTTCCCAACATTTTAAAGATCGTATTTTATCAGGTATTTTGGTACTTGGTGCTAAAAAAGAAGATGGTGATTGTATCCTTTCAGTTTTGGTCACCAAAAATTTGCTCTCTACAATAACAGCTAATGATCTTATAAAACAAATAGCACCGATTATTGATGGAAAAGGTGGAGGAAAGCCACAACAGGCTACAGCTGGTGGAACAAACGGATCAAATATCACCAAAGCTCTTGACCAAGCACAAAATATAATTAAACAATTAATTTTTTAATACCAAAAATAAATCTCATATATCAGATAAAATTATTGGAGGATATATATGTTGAAAGATATTTTAAATGAAAAAGCATTCGCTTTAGGAATCAACAGTACAGAAAAGCATGATATTGTTGATGAAATTTCTACATTTTTTGCTTCTGTGTATCAACTGGACAAAAAATCAGTATTTGATGCACTTTGGACCAGAGAACAAAAAGGATCTACCGGTTTAGGTAAAGGATTAGCTATTCCACATGCACGTTTGAAAGGTGTGGATTCTATCAAGATAGCTGTTTTTTATTCTAAAGAAGGTTGTACCTTTGATTCTCATGATCAGTTACCAACGCATTTATTTTTTGTAGCAATTATTGACGAAGATATCAAACCCCAAAAACAACTCGAAATGTTAAAAATGATTGTTGAAACTTCTGAAAAAAAAGATTTAGTAAGCATCCTCAAAAATGTTTCATCATCAGCACAACTTAGAGAAACAATCCTAAATTGCTTTATTGATATTCAAAATTTATAACATATTAAAATAAGGAATATCATTTGAAAATAATGAGATTTTCACTATTTTTTCTCTTATTATTACCATTGATCAATGTCTCTTTTGCTCAAACAACAAAATTAGCCCAAACGCAAGACAGCAATACCAACTCTACTATTTTACCTGAGATTGCTGAACTACGGTTGGCTTTTTTTGATAAGGGTCTCTCACAAGAACAGTTATTTCGTCTTGCGAGCTTTTATCTTTCTGCACAATGCTATGCAAAAGCTGCAGAAATTTATGGATTGTTTTTGTCTCAAAAGACAGAAAACCCACATCGTGCTATAGCACATTATAATAGAGCATTGGCATTATTTTCATTAAAAGCATATGAGTCTTCTGCAAAAGAATATTGGTATGCTTACGAACAAAACACTAACATTTATAATGCATTAAGAATGTTGGGATCTATTGCTTTCTTAAAGAAAGATAAAAACAATAGTTTACGTTATTGGAAAAAATACCTTGTGGAAAATACTAATACCTGTACAGAACGAAGTGCCATTGAACAAGCGGTTACATTACTGGAATCAACCAACTTCTCATTTAATAATCATGATCCGGAAAATTTAGTTGAGGAACACTCTGACACTAATTGGCCATTTAAAAATCCTGACACCCTTCCTTACCCAGATGCATTATTTAAGAAAAAACGTGTGATCTAAAACATAAGGATTATCATACTATGACAGAAATTATCTTTATTGTTCTTTTGATTGCTCTTGTATCGTTTTTACTAATTCTGAGTGTTAAATATATTATTATATTACCTAATATCGAACAACAAATTAAAAAGAATATTGACGAAGGACATCTTGATGATGCTGAGTTTTTATTAGAGAAATGTTTAGAACAAAACCCTCATAATATTACTTTTATGGTGTGGCATGCCAAAATTTTATGGTTAAATCAAAAAAAAGAGCTTGCCGGTATGATTTTTGAAAAATTATATCAAGAACACAACAATCATCTGAATAAAGATCAAAAAAAAAGTGTCTATTATTATTTAGCACTTTGGTATAAAGAACAAGGATCATTAGATTTGGCAGTGAAGCTTGCAGAATATTTAGTTGTATTTGATGATTATGAAAAACCTGTAGAATACTTAAATCTTATGGGAGAAATTCTCCTCAAGCAAAACGATAGCTACAAAGCTTTAACATATTTTCAACAAATATATGCCATAGAACCAAATAATATTAAAGTGTTAAAACAGATCGCTGAAATTTTATATGATCTCAACGATTTTCCAGAATCACTCAAAATGTATACATTATTTGCTCAAAAAGAATCAACCAATGGAGAAGCATGGTTTCGTATGGGTGAGATTTCTGAAAAATTGAACAATATCAATAAGGCGATTTCTTTTTATACAAAAGCAGAATTATATGGAGATCCTAACACATCTTGCAAAGCAACGTACCAAAACGCAAAACTATATGTTGATCTTGAAAAAACTCAAGAAGCTGTTGCAGCTCTAGAAAAAGCTGTCTTCAAATTAAAATCCGATAAAAAAAATATCATTGACAAATCTCTAAAATTGTCTGTCTTTTATTATCTAGCACAAATTTTTGAAAACGATTATCGTATTAATTCGGCTCTTGATCTTTGGGAAGATATTAAAAAAATTGATCCATATTACCGAGATATAAAACAAAAAATAAATCAATATTCAACCGCTCAATTAAATGATTTTTTTATAGAGATGATGACCAATTCAGGAGCTAATTTAGCAGACATCTTATGTGAATTTATCAATACTTTAAAATATACCATTGATTCTTACAATTTTCTTAGTGAAGAATGTGTGCAAATTATTGTTTATGAAATTTCAAGTAAATGGCGTGATATTAAAAGACGAAAAATATTATTTATCTTTTGGGCATCTGATCGTATGTTTCCGGCTGATATTATCAATAAAATATATAACAATATATCTTATTCAGGAACTGAAAAAATAATCGTGATCACTGCGGGACCTATTCTTTCAGAAACACGAACGCTCATGCAAAATAAATCAATTTATTTTTATGACAAAAATAATATTAAGGATCTCATTAATGAAAGAAGGGAAAAAGATACAAACGAATACTAATGTACCCAAAAAAAATAAAAATCCTTTATTAATTACCTTTATTTTTATGATTACAAGTGGATTCTTTTATATTTATGAACTTCTGACGATCAAAAATCCTTTTATGGATCCTATTCCTCCTTATTTTCTATGGGGAAGTATGCTCTCAATCATTCTGTTGTTTTATATAAAATTAATTAATAATATGAGGTAATATATGGATTTTTCATACAAACAATCAATTGCAGGTATGGAATCATTTTATCATCCCTTTTTTGATTTAAAATCTCTTTATAGTCCAGATAGAAAAAAAAATATTTTTTTCTCTTTTCAACCTATCAACGCTACTATCAATCCTAAAGCACAATACTCTGAAGATTTTTGTGCTTTTTGTATGGGAAGAATCAAAGAATCGACCCCTGAAAAAATCCGTATTTCTCAAATAAAAGATAATACCTTAAAAACTGATCGATTATGCCGATTAGAAGTATATCCAGAAGAAAATGTTTTATTTCGAAGACAAGGCAACTTATTTGAAATCTTACCGTTTAACTATTGGTATACATTGTATAACATTGATTCTACAGAGCATGAACTAGATCAAATAAAAAAAGATCTTTCCGATCCAATCCTTAAATCCTATTTATTGGGATTGCTTGCTACTAAAAACAAAAAAATGGGCAAAGATCCAGATTTATCCTCAGATGATCTAATGATCAATGAATTAAAACCAATGTACTCAGGATATCATGAATTAATAACATCAGGATCACATTTTTGTCAGAAACATGCTGATGGTCGTGTACATTCAACATCCAGTATGGATCACAAAGATCATCGTATTTCTTATCATATGATTTGTGACACATTGGTTGATATGTTAGAACGAAATAAATATATTCAATATATTACTGTTTTCCAAAATTGGATGCATCCTGCAGGAGCTTCTTTTGACCATTGGCATAAACAAATCTTAGCTCTTGATTTTTGGGGAGATCCATTAGAACGTGAGTGTGGTTATTTCACATCAAACCCTAACATATACGAAGAATTTGCCATTGGTACCGCCATAAAATATGATCTTTTTATTGCAGAAAACAATCATGCTGTAGCTTATGTCGAAGTGGGAAGTAAGACAGGAACAATAACTATTTGCTCTAAATCATCCCATCTTCGGCCTTTTGAACATACTAAAGAAGAGATTGATAGTATGAGCGATTTATCGCATGCTATTATTTCATGTATTGGTGATCTGACACCGTATAATGAGGAATGGTATTATACCCCTTTCAATAATAATAATTTTGTTACACCTTGGCGTGTGATGATCAATCTAAGAAGTGATGTTTCTGCAGGATTTGAAAATATCACGCAGAAATTAATTTGTTCTATCTCTCCACGAGATTTAGCTCAACAAATACGTAACCAATTACAAGAAAAAATAACTCAAGGATTGATCTCAAAAAATATCACCATCCATCCAAAAAATGTATTACTATCGTATGGCAAAAATAAATAGGAATATTCGATATGATCAGAAAAAAAATATTAACACTATTTTGCTTATTATTTATCACTACAATACTAGGACACAAAACATTTGGACAAAGTAAAGCAGTTGTTATTAAAGATTTTACAGGAGATGCAGATTATCGGTCTGTAAAATCAAAATCTTGGATTCCTCTTGTTGGTGGCATATCAATTTCTGAGCAAAATTTTATTCGATTGAATAGTCCTGACAGTATTTTAACAATGTCATTTCCTGATGGTAGCCTGCTTCGCTTGATCGGTGTAGGATCAATATACATAGATTATATTTCCAAAAATGAAAATAGTACCACCCAACATAAACTCTTATTAATTAGTGGTCGCTGGTTCTATAGTAGTACACTAACAAACCAAAATAGATTTATTATGAACACAGATATCACAACAAGTGTAATCGAAAATGGCTCCGGTGGTGGATATATCTTCAATGGCACTAATGAATTTTTGATTCGAACAGGTCGTGGTATTGTCAGTTATCGTCAGAAAGATAGTCTTGCCTTGGTATTGGATGAACGCCAATTTGTTTCCTTCAATATTTTTGATGGTTTTGATTACCCAAAACTAGCAACAGCAAAAAAGTTTGCTGAATATATCATTTTGCTTGACGATACAAAATCAGACACTCTTAAATCAAGTGAACCAAAAGTTCTACTCCAAAATATGAATCAAAGTGAACTTTCATTAATGGAGCGTGATGAGTTTGATATAAAAATGGCTCGGAAACCCCAAAAAAGCCTCTCATCAGATGAAATTAACTCAAATCAACTAGATTTATTAGCACATTTTATATTTAAAACCAATAATATCAACAAACTCCAAATTGAACTTGCTACGTCTTCCGTGGCACCAAAACAAATAGAAGAAAAATCACGTTTGGTTGAAAAACCAAAAATAAATCCTGCCTTATTAAAAGGATTAGACTTGACTGATTTTACTATTGGAAGTAACTCAATAGATATAAACAAACGCAAAAAAAGATCTTCTTCAACAAACACTGATCAATCTACTCAACGCACAATAACAAGAACTAAAGCTTCGGCTGTTCGTGCTGACGTTCCTCAACAAAAAAGATCACAAAAAAATACTAAAAACAATCAAGAAAGCGTTGAAGAGGAAACATTGGATGTTAATGATTTATTAAATTCGCTCTCTGAAAAAGCACGACAAGAACAAGAAAACAGACGCAAACAAAATAATACATCAAATAAAGGACGAAAAGCCAAATTAGTAACAGAATCTATTACTAATCGAGCTGATATAACTACACCGGAAACACCAACTAAAGCTAAGCCAGTTGTTCAGACTAGAAAAATAATTAAGAAAAAACCTACTCCTAAAAAAATTCCTGCTGAAAATAAAATAATGGAAGAAGTGATAAACGAAGAGGATGAAAACGAAGAATACCTCAACGAAAATGAGATAATAGAACAAGAGCCAGAACAAATATTTCAACAAACAAGATATGAATCAGGAAATGTTGAGCATGATCCACGTGATTTTGAGTATAATCCCTTTTCTGTTGAATCAGCGGAAGATCTGTTAAATGGCGAATTTTCTAGAGTATTGTTTGATATATAATAAAAAATATAATAAAAAACCCCCTTATTAAAGACAACATAAGTATGCACTTATAATAAGGGGGTTTATGGAATTGGGGTATTAATTATATTTTATATTTATGTAAGTATTAGTCTAAAAAATATGTTATAAATTGTTACAAAACAATAAATTAAAAACAAATTTTATCTCTCCCCATATCTTTGGCTTTATAAAGTAATAAATCTACAATACCAAGTAGTTCTTCTGTACCACTTGATTGAATATCAGCCTCAACCAAACCTGCACTAAACGTAACCTTCAGATATTCAGCAATTTCTTCAGTATGAAGCATACTCTCACGAATACGTTCTAATATTTTATAGGCGAGATTTCGAGAAGTATTTGGAAAAATAATAGCAAACTCCTCACCACCTACACGTGCTACAATATCCGTATCTCTTGTTTTTTGAGAAATAATGCGTGCAAAAACCTTTAGTACTTCATCACCAGCATTGTGACCAAAAGTGTCATTGATAAATTTAAAATGATCGATATCCAAAATAGCAACACAAAATAAAGGGATATTATGCATTTTATAATCACATAAACATTTTGACAAATAATTATAAAAAGTACGTCTATTAAAAATATTCGTTAATGAATCCATCAATGCCCAAGTAGATGCTTTTTTATTGATACAATATTTCGCTCTTAGTAATACCAAATTAGCATGTAATTCATCTTCAGTAAGTGTGGTCAAAGAAATTGTATTAAATATTCTCAGCTTAAGTGCCAATTCTAAATCCAAATTTTTAAAATCTTCGACCAACAACAACATAGGATACAAAGAAATATCATCATCATTAAATAGAATATTTTTTTCTTTCAAGAATACGAGTGCTTTTGTATCAAGAATAATCAGATCATAAGATATTTTAAAAATATTTTTGACAGGTGCCGCACTTTCTACTGTTTTATCTAAATATTTTGATATATCACTATAAGGAGTGATCTTAAGTTTATATGTATATTTTTTTGACATTTTTTTGACAATAACAATTGCATTATTATCTTCAGAAATTAATAATATTTTCACAACACAACACCTTTTTTAAAAATTAGTTTATATGCTGAGCACAATATAATTGGATCGGACATTGCACACATTTTGGTGAAATAGGCCTACAGATCACTTGACCAAGTGCTACCATAGGTCGATTAAATTGACTCCACAATTCTTGCGACACATGATCTCTAATATAAAATTCCGTTTCTTCAGGTGTTTTGGTAGTACAAAAACCCCAGCGATTAGAAATGCGATGAACATGAACATCTACACATACTGCAGGCTTATCAAATGCTACTGAAAGCACAAGATTTGCTGTTTTTCTACCAACACCAGGCAATTCTAATAGTAAATCAAGGTCGTCTGGCACAGATCCATTATATACATCTAATAAAATTTGAGAGATTTTTTTAATTTGTTTTGCTTTATTTTTATAAAACCCAACAGGATATATTAACTCTTCTATTTTTGTTATCGTTAATGATAACATTTTTTCAGGGTTATCTGCAATATCAAATAAACGTCTACTTGCAGGACCTGTTGTTTCGTCTTTAGTACGTAAGCTAAGTATGGTGGCAATTAATATTTTAAATGGGCCATCAGTTACTTGACTCATAAATTCATAGACAGGGGCTTTCAACAGCTCAGGTGCTTTCTCGAGAATCATAAATATTTGTTTCAATTTTTGTTCTGTCCACATCGTTTATTCCTCACACGGTAAAAAATTTCTGCAAGTACCATAAACAGGATTAATATCGCTACAGTTATTATTTTTGATTCTTTTGTAAAAAAAATAGTAGGTACATTAGCAGCAATGAAATAAGAGATATTAAAAATAAATTGATAACATATATTTATGATGTTATCAATCAAAATACTATGAAATCCTGCTATAATGATAAAACATGAAAGAAAACACAAACAAATAACAAAAGGAATTATTGGTAAAATCAATATACTTGCTAGAATAGATCCTATATTCAAGTATCCAAAATAATAAATTACAAAAGGTGTGACCATAAAAAATACAAATAGTGTCGAACTTATCAAATTTCCTACAAAAACACCAAAATATTTCTGAAACATCGTCCATCGTAATGAGACGATAATTCCTAAAATAGCCATATAAGTTAATATAAAAGAGGGCGAAGCAATAATTGCAGGTGACATCATCAGATGAATCACAAAAGATAACAACCATATCTTAAATAAAGGCAAAGGAATCCTGATTAATATAGAAATAGACCAAAGAAGATAAAATAAAAAAGATCGTTGTAAAGAAATGCCGGCTCCACCAAGCCACACATAAAGTAAAGCGGGACAAAATAAGAAAAATACTTGATATCTTGGTGGCATATCAAGTAAACGAGCAATACCAATAAAAAACGATAGAAAAATTGCTAAATGCAATCCTGATAATGCAAACACATGTGATAACCCAGATATCCGAATTGTATATTGAAAATCGTCTGGTAAAAAATATTTATTACCTAAAATAAGTGATAATACAAAAGGAGCTTCAGATGTGCTGTTTAGTATTTTTTTTGTCATATCATGACGAACACTAGCAAACCAATTTAGTATTGGTATTTCATAAACAATATTAAGTTGTTCTGGTTTGGAAACAATAATTAAGTCTTGGTAGTGTTTACCACAAATTTTAATACGAGCAAAAGGCGATAAGGTCACTGGAAATAAAAATTCAATCGTTTTATTGTAAGAGAGGACACGATAATTTTCCTCGTTAGTTATATTGGGAAAAGAAGTAATTGTATGGCATGTTTCTTGATAAATTTGAGCAAAAGAAATAATAGGTACCCAACATAATATGAATAACCATGTCATTTAATATAAAGCAACCGGTTCGGTTACGTTTTTGGCTAAATTATGTGACAATTCAAAACCATTATTTAGTCCTGTATTCAAAATTTCAAGTAATTCATAGCAACCTGTAGGTCGAGACAATTCCATCATAAAATTATAGCGAGATGCTTGGCGTGCAACATTTTCCAATGTTTTCGGATGAGCTTTATAGGTACTTAACGAATGAATTTCCATTTGTATCAATAAATCTTTAAATAACTCTAATACTTTAACACCAGCTTCTAAAGAGGAAGAATCTTTGCCCAATCCCAAAACACGATAAATTTTTTGAAATTTATCCAAATTAGAGACCAAAGAATACTCTAAAGCGCTAATCAAAACAGCTCCAGCGGCATGTCGTTCCGATGTAATAAATGAATTTTCAAGTGCCATTGATAATCCTGCAATAATCCCTAAATTAGAGCTTTGTATAGCAAAACTTGCTAATAAAGAACCTAACATTAATTCTGTTTTAAGTTTGAGATTTGCAGGCTCATGAGGCAAACGAAAGCCTGCTGTCACAATTAATTCTATTGCTTTTAATGCATAAGATTCACTCAATAACGATACATTTCGTGAAAATAACGCATCAAGAGCATAGGCAAGACTTTGGACGGCATGTTCTAAAAGATCACTTACCTTATAAAATTCTGTATATGAGGAATCCAAAAACAACCAATCAGCACGTGAATTAAAATCTTGATGTGGTTTTTTCAAAGGACTTAGCTGATTTGACACATAATATGTGGTAATCAAACCAGGACAAATACAGGGAAGAGTAGGAATTTCAATATAAGATATTTTATTCTCTGTTGTTCCGGTTACAGTTTGTACCATTCCTCGTGCAACAGATAAGGTGTGTGTATTTCCAAATCCAATGACAGTTTGTGCTCGAGAATCTTGAAGTAATCCTACCCCTTCATCCGTCAATCCAGCACCTAAATGAGAAGGAACCTCATAAAAAATCAATCCGTAAGCAATGTTTTCTATAAATCTACGTAGATTTTGTGTTGCACCAACATTGATCAAATGACTATCCGTAACCATAACAACACGTTTTTTTGATAATTCCGAAAGTTCATTTAGATTTGTAAAACTTTCGTATCCTTGAACGATACGTGTGGGAATATGAAAATAATTGAAATCCACCATAAGTCTCCCGAAAAAGAGTTTGATATTTTTTTATCGGAACACTTATTGATTTATTAAGAAATAAATAGGAGTTTTTAATTCCAAATCCACCAGTCGTCGCATTGCTTACAAAAACTACAGCTATCAAAGTTTCCAGACTCTTGATCGATAAAAAAGTAATGATTTTTCTCCCAAATATCTTTTAGGGTTTCAGATTCAAGTGATCCCAATGCTTCCTCAAGATTACTTTGACGGCAACGCAGTACAGTACCATCACTTAAAATAGTCATTTCACGACGCAATGCCAAGCAAGAATGTCTTTTGATTGGTGAAAGATCAACAACATGTCCACCTAAAAAAGAATCTGTTTTAGTAATAACAATTCTTGGAGCAAAATCTTCCCATTCTTTGAGGAAAGACTTGATATGATCCTCTGATTCTGGAGATCTTGTCAAACGAATCCATATCGATTCTTTATTTGGTAACGATCGAATAAATTGCTTAATTTCTGTTAGTGTATGAGGATTTGATTTATGTGCTTTAAAGGTTTCATCTGTAGAAAAAGTAACATCAAAAATCAATATGGTGTTTGGTCGAGATAATACTTTTTCACAACGTTGTTGATCTAATACTAGACACTTACTTTCTACCAAAACGGTCTGATTTCCCAACAAATCAAACAATGTCTCAAAATCATTATTAGCAAACGGTTCACCCCAAATTCCAAGAGAAATCAACGCTTCTGGAGCATTGTTATTTATCTGAGTGATTATGTTTTCAAATAATACTGGTCTCATTGATTGTTTTGATGAAAAATCACGTGCGTAAAAATGATCTGTTTGTCCTTCTAACTCAATCGCAATATAAGCAGGATCATTCCGAAGAAGCACAGGATGCTTGCTAATAAATTGATCAACATCATCGAGACAAAGATCAGCATGTTCACAAAATTCCAACATATAAGTAATAGAAGCCTGATTTTTTGGCAAAAAATCAATACGACGTAGGACAGTTTTATTATGGGTTAAAAAAACACCAACATCAATACCTTGATATTCCCAATTCATAAGGTTTTTAATATCTGAAGACAATAATATTTTCTCGTCCAACAACTCCGGTAGCTCTTTTGCAAAATCTTTATCAATGACGTAAGGAACAAGCCCTAAAGGAATATTTTCAATAAGACAAAGATCATAGCGACCCTTTTTTGTGTAATCATAAATATGTAATGATTCTTTAAGAGATAAAAACGCTGCGTACGCATCAATAATTAAAAGATCACTATCTTGTTTTGCCAGAAATTCATATGCAGACTTAGCATTTTTAAATTGGTGTGAAGCAACAATACTGTCTTCATTTCCTATCACTAAGATATCATGTTTTAACAGCTTATGTAATAAAATCTGATGAATTTTTTGAAGTTCGGGAGTGTATTTTTGTGCCAAATCTTCTGATATTGTATCAATTAAAACAAACAACATAATATCATCCCCTATGATAAATAATAATTCAATTGATCTTCATTGTAACGTAATTTTTTGAGATAAGCAATTTTGATTAATGTTGAATTTTTTATAAAAAAAAAGTATAATTAGTTGTTATGAAAAAGAAAATATTGCTAGGATTATTAATATTATTCCACACTTTTATGTTTAGCCAATCCCAACAGCTTCGTGATGTCCAGACAATAGATCAACTCCTATATAAAAATGGAGTTTTTCAAACTCCTATTTTTTTAGAAAACTATCTTCTTTTTTATTATAAGGGAGTAGCGAAATCCGTGATTATTTCTGGAGAATTTAATGATTGGCAGGATCATTGGGTTATGCAAGAAACAAAAAGCAATTTATGGACATTCACTATCACAAACAGAATAGCCAAAGGCACCTATAAATACAGATTAAAAGTAGATGGATTTTGGATTGCAGATCCACAAAATCCTCATATAACTTATGATAAAGCACAACAAAAATTATCTGTTTTAACCTTAACAAATGATTTTTTGCCACATCAAAAATTTCCTATGTGGGTGTCAAATGACATCTATTTATTCAAATATATCAATACCAATGCACGTATTGTTAATATTATTGGTGATTTTAACGATTGGAATCCATTTTCACATTCGATGACCTATAAAGGAGCTGGTGAGTTTGTTATTGAATTGGAATTGAAAGGAAAAAAATCTTATATTTATTCTTTTATCCAAGATGGAATTTGGAGATTTGATGAAAACAACAAAAAACAATATTTAAACAAACAAAATCGTCCCGTAAATATCTTTTATGCAGATACATCAAACTCAAAACCGTAGAGAGTATTATTAGATGAAATTTGAAAATCCATTTATTGCAACACCTGGTCCGTCTCATATCCCTCAATTTATCTTTGATGCCATGAACAAGAATATTCATCATCGAACTGCTGAATTTGAGGAAATTTTTAGATACTGTGTTCAGAATACGGCTAAATTTTTTGGAGCAAATCAGCCATCTTTGATTATTAGTGGCTCAGGTACTTCTATTATGGATGCAGCTATTGCAAACACTCTATCTCATGACGATAAGGTAATCGTATTGGAATTTGGTAAATTTTCAGAACGCTTTACAAAAATTGCAGCAGAATACGGCTGTAACATCGTAAGAATCACTTCAGAATACGGAACTTATCCAACTGTTGATTTGTTAGCAACAACACTAAAAAAACACCCTGATACGAAGGCCGTCTTCACATGCCATTCTGAAACTAGTACAGGTGTTCTATCACCTATTGCAGATTATGCACATATTATATCTACAACAAACGCATTATTTATTGTAGATAGTATCAGTTCGTTATCCTCGACAGTCATTGATCAAGATAGGCATGGGATTGACATTTGTTTAGGTGTAGGACACAAAGGCTTTATGCTCCCTTCGGGATTGGCTTTTGTGTCATTATCCGGTGACAAAGTTTGGGAAGCCCTAAAAAAAGCTCAATTACCAAAATTCTATATTAATTTTATACAAGAATCAACATCTCAAATTGATGGTGTCAGTGCGTGGACACCGGCTATTCAGCTTATCTTGGGATTAAAAAAAACGCTTGATTATTATTCTGAGAGACAAATCAATGATATTTTTGAATCTTATCAAAAAACAGCTAACTATACCCATGATCGATTACAAAAACTTGGATTAATATCAGTTGTACAACATGGTTTTGATGCTTCACCCAGTGTTCTTGCATACTATTGTGATCATGTTCCTAAAATAATCAAATCGATGAAAGAAAAAGGTATCATTATTGCAAACGGACAAGGTTCTCTTCACAATAAAATTTTCAGAATTGGAAATATGGGATCTGTGACGCTTGAAACGATGACATGGATTTTAGATAATCTTGAAGAATCAATCAAAAACAATAGATAAATCAACTCAAAACCACCTACATGAGGTGGTTTTTATTTTTTATTCTTGAACTTGATAAAGAGTCAGGATGTCTTTAGTGGATAATTTGGAACGACCATTTAAAAATACTAATTCTGATAGGATACCGATCCCCTCAACAGTACCTCCAAGTCTTGTGATTAAGTTTTCTGTTGCGTGAAGTGTCCCACCTGTGGCAAGAATATCGTCACAAATCAATACTTTATCAGAAGGATCAATGGCATCTATATGCATTTCTAAAATATTTTCGCCATATTCAAGACTATAAGATTCTGAAATTCTTTCTGCAGGAAGTTTGTTTGGTTTTCGAACAGGCACAAACCCAATTCCCAATGCAAACGCTACAGGTGCAGCAATAACAAATCCCCTTGCTTCTAACCCTACCACTTTGGTAATCCCACGATTTTTAAAATAATCTACTATTTTTTGAATACTATCAGCAAAAGCTGCTCCATCTTTCCAAAACGTTGTGACATCTTCAAACACAATCCCAGGAATAGGGTAGTCTTGAATCTTTCGAAAAAGAGATGAGTAGTTCATAAAGACTCCTTAAAAAGTCATACTTATTATTTTAAACGATCCAAAATTATTTGTCAATAGATATCTTATCAAATTCCACACCACGAAGACGACATAACGCAGCATGCCAATCCAATGGTCTTGTTTTGACAATATAACGCCAAGATTTTGTTTTTTCAAGTTTATCTTTATTTTGTTTATGCTCTCTTTTCTCTTCTCGTGGAGAACGATGGTCAAATCCAATATCAGATAACATATCCCACCCTATTTTGTCAATATCACGTTGTACACATTGCCAAATTTTTTCAGGCGTTTGGTTAAAATAGTTTTTTTGTTTTGCATAAGCAAGGATTGCTGCTATTGTACCAAACTGAGACTGATCATAAAGATGCTCCCAAGCACTAAGATCAATCACATCACGGCCAAATTTCACTAAATTCATTTCGCCATCAATAACGGCTTTTCCTTTTTTACCAAGATAACTAATATTAGTTGTCTTAATCACTCGTTTTGAGGAAAAGTTAAATTTATGTGCTGAAATCGGCTTAACAGGAGATGATGCAATAATTTTTTTTGCTTGGTCTGTGGCATCATGATAATGATAATTCTCTGCAATAATCACCCTATCTGCTATGCTTATAAAATCACCTAAAGCACCAGTAACCATAATTAATGACGTACCTTGATCTTTAATATTTTTCATATGAGCAATTAACGGGGTAATGGTTTCTTTGATGTCAGGAATCAGCAATCTCATTCGAGCATCTCTGATAAGAAAGTTTGTTGCAGAGACATCTTCATCAATCAATAACAAACGTGCCCCCATCTCCAATGATTCAACTAAGTTAGCAGCTTGTGAAGTAGAACCGCTTGCATTTTCAGTTTGAAAATAGTTAGAGGATTTGTAATCCGGCAAATGATGAATAAATGGTGAAATATCTACACCAGTTACAGGACGACCATCTTCTGATCTTAAAAATACAGCTGTTTCGTCAGTAACACAGTATTCCCTTCCATCGCCAGGGATATGATTGTATATTGTATGTGATAATGCAGACAATAGGGTTGATTTTCCATGAAATCCACCACCAGCAATCAATGTAATCCCTTTTGGTATGCCCATCCCACGAAGACTAAATCCGTCAGGTAAGGTCATCGTGGTTAAAAATTCTTTTGGTGATTCAAATGCTTTAGCTTTTTGATGAGACATAGGTTTATCATCAATAGAAGAAGCTCGAGCAAGGATAGATCCGTTTGCGACAAAAGCAACGAGATTTTTTTGTCGGCATTCTTCTCTGAGCCATTGTTGCCGTTCGACAACAGTAACAAATTCTTCCAAATATTGAGTATGTTGTTTTGTATTGATCACTGATTCATAAACCAACTGCGGAATTTCATTTAATAAAAATTCTTGAGCTTCCTTACCAGCAATAGAACGTCCAAATCCAGGCAATCCAATTAATATTTTTAATTCAATAGCGTCGTTATTAATAATAACAGCATTACTTTCTATGACTTTTTGTCTACCATAACGGATGATGCATATTCCACCATTACCAGACCCTTTATCTTCTTTGATAAATGTACGGATATTTTTTGCAAAAATACGTCCCAAAGCGTCACAAAAAGCATATTCCCGAATGGGATTTGAGATTAAGTGTTTAGAAAAATTTGTTTTTGAGAGTGGAACAATAATAGTAGCTTTTGACGGTGGTGCAAAAGGATCTGCTTGAACATCATCAACGCGAAGCACAAAATCATCAAATTGATATTCTCCTAATAAGCTATAGTACAAATTATATTTACATTTATTGAGACGCATTAATTTTGATTTGAGATTATTCATCATAAGTCCTTGGATAAGATGATAAATAATACACCCCTAACAATAGGAGTGTATTACAATTTAGATTAAATTCTTCGTTCTGTTATTTCCTGATTAAGCTGAGTGATAAATTGTTGAATAGGAAGAGCAGACATTTCACCATTTTTAAAATGACGTGGTGCCACTGTTTGAGCTTGTTGTTCTTTTTCCCCAATCACAACAACATAAGGTATTTTTTCCAATGTTGATTGACGTATTTTATAACTCAATTTTTCATTTGATTTATCAATTTTAGTACGAATTTGATGCTTTTTAAATATCGTACGTACTTCATCAGCATAGTCATTAAATTTTTCAGACACGGGAAGAATTGATACTTGAACAGGTGATAACCACAAAGGAAATCTTCCTCCATAATGCTCAACCAAAATTCCTGCAAATCGTTCCAAACTACCATAAATAGCTCTATGAATCATCACCAGCACATGATCAGCTCCATCCGAGCCAGTATAAGTCATATGAAATCGCTCAGGCAAATTCATATCGAGCTGAATTGTTCCACATTGGTGGGTACGCCCTAACGCATCTTTTAAATGATAATCAATTTTTGGACCATAAAAAGCACCGTCACCTTCGTTGAGGGTGTATTTTTTACCAAATCGATCCAATGCAGCTTTCAAAGATTTTTCGGCTAATTCCCACATATCATCAGATCCAATAGATTTTTCAGGTCTTGTGGAAAATTCAATTTCATAATCAAATCCATATGTTGCATATGTTTTGTCAACCAATTCCATCGCATTGACAATTTCGTTTTCGATTTGTTCAGGAGTCATAAATACATGAGCATCATCTTGAGTAAATCCACGCACACGAATCAATCCGTTTAGTTGTCCGGAACGTTCATAGCGATGTACTTTTCCAAATTCGGCCACTCTCAGTGGCAATTCACGATAAGAATGAGGCTCATCGTTGTACCAAAGAATCCCACCAGGACAATTCATTGGTTTTAAAGCAAATGTTTCGTTTTCTTTTGTGGATGAAAAAAACATATTTTCCTGATAATTTTCCATGTGTCCGGAGATTTCCCAAAGAGATGTCTTTAGCATTGTTGGAGTTTCAATCTCAATATAATCACGAAGATCCAATTGTTCCCTCATAAACTTAAGCATTTCGTTTTTCAAGATAATACCATTAGGATACCAAAACGGTAACCCAGGACCTTCTGCATGAAATCCAAATAACTTTAGTTCACGACCTAACTTACGATGATCACGTTTTTTTGCTTCTTCAATATTTTCAAGATAAGTATTAAGCTCATCTTTTGTTGCCCAAGCTGTTCCATAGATACGAGTGAGCATTTTGTTGTTTTCATTTCCTCGCCAATATGCACCGGCAAGTGCTTGCAATTTAAACACTTTGAGAGCTCTGACATTTGGTACATGTACCCCACGACAAAGATCTAGAAATTCTCCTTGACGATACACAGTTACGGGCTCGTCTCCTTTGATAAGATCATTTAAAATTTCTACTTTATAACAATCTTCTTGAGCTGTAAAATATGCAATGGCATCTTTTTTTGACCAAACTTCACGTGAAACAGGATAGGATTCTTTGGTGATTTTTTCCATTTCTTTTTCAAGAGCACGGAGATCACTTTCTCCAAACTCTCCTGCAATATCAAAATCATAATAAAATCCATTTCTAATGACTGGACCGATAGCAGCTTTTGTCCCAGGACGAAGACGCATCAATGCTTGAGCCATCAAATGTGCTGTCGAATGACGAATAATAGCCAATCCTTTTTCATCATATGGAGTTAAAAATTCCATTTCTTTTGTGGTACCAATTTCAGAACTTAAATCTTTTTCCAGACCATCTGCCAACACAGCAACAACATGATCTAATTGTTCATGAACACCAAGAGTTTTTGCTTGATCACGATCATCACGCAACAATTTTAAAATTTCTGCAAAAGTTTTCTGCCCATTAAGGGACAAGACACCATTTCCAAGTTTTAAACCAGACATTGGTAAGCACTCCTTTGACCTCCAAACAAGAGAGATCTTTATTAAAAATTATGTTATAATGTTCCTAAAAAACATTCAAAACTCGTTTGTACAAATATTTCGGGTTTTGTTTTTGATTCAAATTCGATAGCACTGATTGTTTCTAAACAGGAAGATAAAAATTTCAAATTGACATTTTTAGCCATTCCGATGTATTTATTCCATTCATAAGGAGATACAGCAAATCCATCCGGTATTTTACCATTCTTAGATGTCTTGACTGCCCACATGATACGGACTGCTCGAAGAAGCATTGAATTAATGGCAGGGAAAGATTCGCCAACATATTGCAAATCATAAAAAGCTTCTAACGCTTTTGTGATATTTCGTTGAAAAATAGCATCAACTAAATCAAAAATTGATGCATTTTTTGCTCGTTCCAACACAAAATAAACATCTTGATCATTAAATGATGTTTTATCCCCTAAATAAGCAAATAAACGCTCAAGCATACCTGCTAATTCTTCTATATCCTCACCAGCTAAATCTATCAAAAGATCGATAGCTGTGGACGATGTAGAAATATGTTTATCAGATAATTTTCGTTGAACATATCGTTTTTGATCGGAAGCCCATGCTTTTTTGAAATTATGAATTTCAGCAATGGTACTACCAAGTTTTGTAACTGCATTGAGGATTTTTGTAGGGATTTTATGGTACTCCAACACTAAGCAAACATCATCGGCAGGATCGACCAAATAGGATAACAAACATTTCTCAAAATCACTTTTAGCATGATCTGCTTGTCGAATAACAATCAACCTTTTTGCAGAAAATAATGACCCTGTTATCAAATCAGAAAAAAAAAGATCTGTATTCAATTCATCACCATAATAAACAGTCTTGTCAGCTTCATTAACAGATTCTACAATCTTATCAAGCTCTTCCTTAATAAAAACAGGATTTTCGCCACCTAATAAAATAATATTTTTCATCAATGATTCCTTCATAAATTGATCAGTAAAATTATAATATAAATAAGATCTAATTACAAATATATTTTATAACCGTAAATATTTTGGCATATAAAAAATTGATAAAAATAGTGAAAACATGTTATACTTTAATATATATCTTTAATATATATTAAAGTATACATAAAAATAACTTCCATAGTGAATCAATAAAAATATATAAATCAGCATCAGGATATGGTTCTAGAATAAACATGTAGAGTTGAAAATGATCATTGTACAACATAACAGTCTAATCAACAACAACCAAAATACAAGCTGATGAATACAAGTATTAATCAAAAATATTAGAAAAAGAAAAGAATGAAGGTGTTATGAAAGAGACGGACAACAAATTTAATCGTGATTCCTTGCTTTACCAAGAATTACCATCGCTTTCTCCTCGTGTAAGTCGCTCAGAACGTATTTCTGCACAAGGGCTGAGTGATTGTCCTGAATGCTCTTATCAATCACTCAGCAAAGCACGTCAAAGTGTTCGTTTTTCTTATTTTTTATTTTTGACTTTAGTAATTCTATTTTTTGGAGTAATCAAATTTGCTCAGATAAAAAATACTGAGGATAACATTGAATCCTATCATAATGGTCATATGGTTTTAACTATTAATAAAAAGCAAACGATCTCGGTATCATTAATTAATCAACAACATCGTTACGGATTGTCGTTATTATTCAGAAATCAACAAAAACAGGTATGGAATATCAATCAAATATCACTACTGTTTAAAAATGAATTAATTGAGAAAACAGAAACAAATATTTCTCTAAATAAAGACGCATTTATAACAACATTTATCAAATTACCAAAAGATATTAATTCTTTAGAAAATATTAATATTGTAATAGATTAAGGATAATCATTGTGAAAATAGCTATGTACCCTGGAACATTCGATCCACCAACTAAAGGACATGAAGATATTGCGTTGCGTTCTTTAAACATCTTTGACAAAATAATTATTGCTGTAGGAAACAATCTATCAAAGAATACATTCTTTTCCGTAGAAGAGCGAGTTTCTGTCCTGAAAGAAATCTTCAAAAATCAAAAAAACATTGAAATCATTTCGTTTTCGGGTCTTTTGGTTGAAGCTGTTAAAAAACATAATGTTTCGGTTATTGTACGTGGATTAAGGGTGGTTTCTGATTTTGAATATGAACTTCAAACAGCATCACTTAATTACGATCTATGCCCTGATATTGATACTGTGTTTTTTACAGCTAGAGACAAACATCTTTTTCTTAGTTCCACTTTTATCAAAGAAATTGCCAAATTAGGTGGAGATATTTCTGAAAAAGTTTCCGAACCAGTATTAAAAATGTTAAAAAATAAATTTACAAAATAAACGACTTTTGAGACTACTATGTAGTATAATAATATTAGAAAAACTAAGGAGATAATAATGCAGATGTTTTTTATGATTGTTTATGGATTACTTTTATTTGCGGGAATATTTTTTGGATTTGATCGTACCTTGATATTAATCGTGCCTGGATTTTTATTGGTTCTTTATGCCCATTTCAAAGTACAATCAACTTTTAAAAAATGGTCAGAAGTATCAAGTAGCAGCACAGGAGCAGAGATTGCTCGTCAGATTCTAGACGATAACGGAATCCACAACGTACCTGTCGAATGTATTCCCGGTCAATTAACAGATCATTATGATCCAAGAACACGTGTTGTTCGTCTTTCCGAGTCTACCTATTATAGCAATTCCATTGCTGCAATAGCAGTAGCCGCACATGAAGTAGGTCACGCTGTTCAACATGCTCAATCTTATGCACCATTAATGTTAAGAAATGCTGTTGCACCTGTGGTAGGGATTATGTCAAACGCTTGGTCTTTCCTTGTGATTGCTGGTATTTTCTTTAGCATTCCTTATCTCTTAAATATTGGTGTTATATTTTTTGCGGCATTTTTCTTATTTTCGGCTATTACTCTTCCTGTAGAATTTGATGCAAGTAAAAGAGCATTAACAACATTGGAAATGGATGGGCATTTAGATCCCACATATGAGTTACCAGGTGCTAAAAAAGTACTTGACGCAGCTGCAATGACCTATGTTGCAGGAGCATTAATGGCATTATTACAATTAATCAGACTACTTCTTATTTTAAATAATAGAGATTAATAATCGCATCACTTTAGAGGAACAAATAAAATGAATTTTGCAAAACAAATGATAAAAAAAGCTCAATCGAATCCAAAACACTTAATATTACCAGAAGGTATTGATCCTCGTGTTCTTAAAGCTGCAAGGATCATTATACAAGAGGGAATTGCTTCTAAAGTCACAGTCTTGGGAAATCCTCAAGAATTAAACTCTATTGCAAAAGAGCATGGGATCGATTTAGAAGGTATTGAGATTATTGATTTTAAAACAGATTCTCGCTTAACGGAATTTGCAGATGAATATTATGAGCAACGTAAAAGCAAAGGAATTACCAAAGAACAAGCATTAACAGAAATGAGAGATGATGTGTTTTTTGGTGGAAAATTATTGTCTAAAGGATACGGAGATGCTATGGTCTCCGGAAGTTTTTCCCCTACTGCAAAAACACTTCGTGCCGCTATTTTTTTTGCTAAACCTATTGTTAAGACAATATCAGGTGTTTTTATCATGGAAGTCCCTAATAAAGAACTTGGAGCAGATGGATTGTTAATTTTTGGAGACTGTGCTGTTGTACCAAATCCAACATCAGAACAATTAGCAGATATTGCCATCGGATGTTCGATGGGAGCAAAAAGCTTTTTAGGTGTCACACCAAAAACAGCATTACTGAGCTTTTCCACAAAAGGTTCTGCATCATCTCCAGAAACACAAAAAGTTATTGATGCTGTTCGTATTTTAAAAGAACGTGGTGTGGATTTTGAATTTGATGGCGAAATGCAACTAGACGCAGCAATTGATCCCGAAACTGCAGCTCTAAAAGCTCCAAACAGTAGTGTTGCGGGTAAAGCAAATGTTCTTGTCTTTCCAAGTTTAGAAGCTGGAAATATTGGTTATAAACTTGTTCAACGATTTGCATCAAATGCAGAAGCATACGGTCCTATACTTCAAGGCTTATCCAAACCAATCAATGATCTCTCCAGAGGTTGTTCTATCGATGATATTGTGGTTGTTTCGGCACTAACACTGGTTCAAGCACAACATTAATAGATCAAAAATCAAACCATATCAGCTGATAAATTCATAACAAAGTACCTATTATCTGATTCTACACATGAGGACATGTATGAAAAAAGTTTCTTATGTTCCATTAAAGAACACCTTAATTAATAGCTTAGGAACATTTCTATCACGTATATCTGGGATTATTAAGTTTAATGTTGTGAATTACTTATTCGGTGCGAGTGCTGATACGTTTCATAGTGCGAATGCGAATATTCTTGCATTAAGAAAAGTCCTTGGAGAAGGACCTCTAGTAAATGCTTTTTTACCTATATTCAGCAAAGAAAAAGATCACAATGCCGTGCTCGCTGATAAGTTTGCATCCAATATTATCAATCAAATAGTTCTTGTGTCAGTAGTAGTTATGATATTTGGTATTGCTATTACTCCTTTTTGGACAAAAACATTTTTACCAGGATTCAATAATGATCAAAAAGCGTTCGCTGATATTGTTGGTCAAACATCGATCATGCTTTTATCAACAATATTCTTTTCATTATTTTCTATTGTTATGGGCGTTTTGAATGCTCAAAATCGTTTTTTTTCATCAGCAAATGCACCTATTATTGCCAATATTGTTTTTATTTTTTTTCCATTAGTAACCTATCGTTATTTGGGAATTATGTCACTTGCTTGGGCTGTAGTGATTGGAACATTTCTACAATTTATCATGGAAGCCATTGAACTTTATATGGTAGGTTTTCGTTATACATTTACTCTACAATTTAACGACCCCCTTTCCAAAAAATTCTGGAAATTATTTATTCCTACAGCTATAAATTATTTGGCTCAATCAGGAATTTCCATTGGATTAGGATATTTTGCATCATTTTTGCCTAGGGGTTCCATGACATACCTCAGAAATGCCAATACTATTATGATTGCTCCTGTTGGATTTATAGGTGTCGCAATTTCTAGTGCTATTTTCCCTATTTTTGCAAAAGTGAAAGATCATAAAGAAAAATTATCACATGCGTGGGTACAAGGTCTATTATTTTTTCTTTTTATTGCTATTCCTATTTGTTTATTTTGTAGTATATACCCTGATGTTATTGTAAATTTAATTTTTAGAGATATCTCTTTATTGGTTACAGGATCAACGGGTAGAATGACAGATGAATTACTGACGCTCACGATAAAATCCGTTCGCATTCTAGGAACAATAATTATTCCGTGGTCCATGACGATATTAATGGGGAAAATTTTCTATGCATTAGAAAAACCACGCATACCGTTGATATTAATTTTCATTAATTTTGTTACCAATATTCTTGGCTACAAGCTTTCTCAAATATACAGATGGCAAGGATTAGGTTTGGTATATAGTGATTTGATTTCAGGATGGTTGACAACATTTATTGGAATGGCAACAATTGTTTATTCACTTAACCAAAAAATATCAGACTACAGCCATATGATTAAAAATTCTTTTTTATTTATTATATTAAGTGGTGTGATTTGGATGCTGTTAAAACCGTTACACACCGTTTATCTCAATACAACATCCCCCTTACTCTTATTAGTTATTGGATCAACTCTGTTTATTCTAGGTGGAGGTATTTTTGGTCTTATTGCTTATTTATTAAGGATTTCACCATTAATAAATAACAAGAACAATTAGCAGACAGATGCACTACCACAATCAAAATAAAAGGATTCAGTATGTTAGCTCATTTAATAAAAAAGATTCCGAAGCTCCATCGTCTCCATATTATTATTGGTGCTTTTGATGGGTTACACAAAGCACATAAAAAAATTATCGAGAAAACAATCTCTCTTTCCAAAAAAAAAGATGAAGCATCATTAATTTTTACATTTGAGCCACTACCAAAAGAATATTTTTCACATCATGAATTTTATGGTCGTTTGTTACCAAAGCATATCAAAAAAGAATTTTTAGAAAAATTAGGTGCTGATTATGTTATTATTGCTGATTTTAAATCAATCAAAAATTTTTCTGAAAAAGAATTTATAGATATTTTCTTAACAAAAGCTAATTATCTTTCGCTGTATTCAGGAGATGATTTTCGCTTCGGATTGATGAATGGTGCAAAATATACTGGGGATCGTGTTGTTCACATAAAAAATCCGGAATTCAATATACATGGATATTCATGCCGATCTACAAACATTAGAAAACTTCTTACAGAAGGAGATATTGAAACAGCAAATCGGCTTCTTGGATATGAGTATAAGATTTATTCTAAAAGCAAATCAGGTGATAAAATTGGACGTACAATAGGATTTCCCACTGTTAATATTTCTCCTAACAAACAATTAGTTCCACAACATGGTGTATATTTTACAGAAATCTTATTATATGATCGTATGTATCCTTCTATGACGTATATTGGCAAACGTCCTACAGTGCAAGGGAAAGAATTAAGAATAGAAACTCATATTATTGATGATAGTTTTAACATTGATATTCCTGAAGAAACAGATATTGAAATAACATTTATTAAAAAAATTGCTGATGAGAAAAAATTTAAATCTCTTGATAACTTACAGGAAATATTGTATAATTATAAAAAAATATCCTTGGCACTCGCAACCGAGAGATATAAATTTGAAGGAATTGGCTCTTATGATGACCAATTGACTGCGGAGGAATCATGATCACAGCGGATATGAAGCGTGAAATCATTGAGAAGTATCGTCTTCACGAAAAAGACACTGCTTCTTCTGAAGTGCAAATTGCACTTACAACAGCATATATTCAGAATCTTTCTGAACACTTGCAACAATTTAGAAAAGATCACAAGACAAAACGTCGGCTCTTAAAACTTGTTGGTCAACGAAAACGTATTTTACGTTACTTACATAGCAAAGATCTTAATCGTTTTCACAAAATTGTAAACAGCCTTGGTATTCGTGCTTCTTTCTAAATTTCTTAAAAAAACTATCACTCAAGAGATCTTGGGTGATTTTTTTTGTACTTATCATATTTAAATACTTGAAAAATTATAGATAAAATAGTAAAATAAGTTTATCATATTAAATTCTATAATAGGTATTTTTAAAGTAAAGGATATCTGATTTCAAAGATACTTTTGAGGTATGTTGGAATCAGCTATTATTTACTTTACAAAAAATATCCTATGATAGAAAATAACTATATAGAGGATATTTGAATGTTTGATATTAAAACAATTTCCCGTAAAATTGGAGAACATGAAATTATCTTGGAAACAGGCAAAATTGCACGTCAAGCAGCAGGTGGTGTTGTTGTGCGCTATGCAGGAAATGCAATGCTTGTCACAGCTTGTATATCATCAAATGCGACTGAGGAAGATTTCTTTCCGCTTACCGTTCATTTCCAAGAAAAATTTTATGCTGTAGGACGTATTCCGGGAGGCTTTTTTCGTCGTGAGGCAAAACCTTCGGATAATTCAACCTTAATGGCTCGTCAAATTGACAGACCTATTAGACCTTTGTTTCCAAAAGGATTTAAAAATGAAGTACAAATCATTGTGACACTACTTGATTCTGATCTTACTTATACAACAGAAGCAATGGGTATTATTGGTGCCGTAGCAGCGTTAGCAATATCACCTATTCCTTTGTCTGAACTTGCAGGTGGAGTAAAGATTGTATGGCATCCTGATTTTGGTTATAAGATCAACCCAACTATTGAACAAATTAAACAATCAAAATTAGATTTACTTGTTGGTGGCACCAAAGAAGGTGTCTGTATGGTAGAAGGTGGAGGAGATGAAGTTTCCGAAGAAACTGTTCTCGAAGCACTTCGCCTTGCTCAAGAAGCGATCCTTGAACAAATTTTAATGGTAGAAGAATTTACTAAACTAGTAAACCCTCAAAAAATGGACATTGTCTTAAAAGAATCTCTTCTTACTCCTGAACAACAAAAATCTATCAGAGATTATGCCTATGATAAGATTAAAGCTGTTTCAAATGATAATGATAAACACTCTCGTTCATCAAATCTAAAAGCAGTATTTGAAGATGTATACTCTCAATTTGAAATAACAAAAGAACATGAAGCTTTTAAAGAAGTACGACATATACTTGAAGACATCGAAGTCGAAATCATACGTCACCAAATTCTTATTGAAAAAGTCCGTACTGATGGACGTCAATTAACCGAAATTCGTCCTATTAATATTGAGCTTGATTTATTTGACGGCTTACATGGATCTGCATTATTTACTCGTGGTCAAACACAAAGTCTTGGGATTACAACATTAGGAATGCCTAAAGATGAAATGCTCATTGACTCAGTAGAAACTAAAGAAGTATTTACAAAAAAATTCTTCTTGCATTATAATTTTCCTCCATTCTCTGTTGGTGAGGTAAAACGTTTAGGTGGATTATCGAGAAGAGAAATTGGACATGGGCATCTTGCAGAGCGAGCTCTTGCGGCTGTCATTCCTGACCATGAACAATTTCCTTATACTATTCGTTTTGTTTCTGAAATTACAGAATCAAACGGATCTTCATCAATGGCTTCTGTTTGTTCGGGATCATTATCAATGATGGCAGCAGGGGTGCCTCTAAAAGCTCCCGTAGCTGGTATCGCGATGGGGCTTGTTTGGGACAAGGAAAGCAATAATTTCACCGTTCTCTCTGATATTCAAGGTCTTGAAGACCATCATGGTGATATGGATTTTAAAGTAGCTGGAACAAAAGACGGAATCACAGCAATTCAAATGGATCTTAAAACAGCAGGACTTCCAGAAGATATTATGAAAATTGCTCTTTCTCAAGCTCAAAAAGGTCGTATGCATATTCTTGGTATCATGAATGAGACAATCGCAACGCCTCGTAATTCTGTGGCAAAAAGTGCACCTAAATTACAAAAAATTTCCGTTGATCCTGATCATATCGGAACTATCATTGGATCCGGTGGTCGTGTGATTAAAAAAATTATGGCTGAATATAACACTGAAATCAACATCGATGACAGTGGTGATATTGTGATTTCCGGAACAGATGCCTCTAAAATGGAAGCAACAATTAAAGTAATTCGCCACTTGAGTGAAGGATTCAAGGAAGATGAAGAAATTAGAGGATTAGTAACACGTATTGAAGCATTTGGTGTATTTATTGAAATTTTACCAGGAACACAAGCACTATTGCACACTTCTAAAATGAAAGATCCTCAACTTCCTTATGCTATTGGTGATTCTGTTTCTGTATTCTTCAAAAATGTTGATGAGAAAAAACGTATCAATGTCTACCAAATCAATAAAGATGTTGAAGCTCCAAGACGTGAACGAAAAGATTTTGATAAGGGAGGAGATAGAGGAAGACGTGATTTCCGTAAGCATAATGATTCCAGACCACAGTACAAATCTGACAGACCAGCTCCTGAAACAACAGAAAAATCCAATAAAGGACATTCCCCTGATCAAGGTATTTAATTCCTATTCTGATATAATAAACATAAAAAAACAACCTCTCAATACTGAGAGGTTGTTTTTTTAATTTCTTAGTTAAAATTTGCGATACGAGCAAAACTTTCTACTTCAAGAGAAGCTCCACCCACTAACGCTCCATTGATGTTAGGCATAGCCATTAATTCATCAACGTTATCAGCTTTAACGGATCCACCATAGAGGATTAACATTGCATTAGCGATTTCTTTTCCATAAAGGCTTTCAACAATTTTTCTGCTACGTGCATGAGCATCATCAGCATCTTGAGGTGAAGCTGTTTTACCAGTGCCTATTGCCCAAACAGGCTCATAAGCAATGACTACTTTTTTTGCATCAGTAGGAGAAATACCTTCAAAAGCACCTTTGATTTGAGTATTGAGTACAGTTTCTAATTTACCACCTTCTCTTTCTTCAAGGCTTTCACCTATACAGAGGACTGGTGTAATAGCATGAGCCAAAGCCACTTTCATTTTTTTATTAACAATGGAATCAGTTTCACCAAAAATCACACGACGCTCTGAATGCCCGATTAATGTAAAGGTAGCTCCAGCATCTTTAACCATTAGAGGAGATATTTCACCTGTAAACGCACCTTTTTCTTCAAAAAACATATCTTCAGACCCAACCTTAATAGGTGATCCTTTTGCAGCTTCTGCAACAGCATGCAGCATTGTGAAAGGAACACACAAAAGCACTGTTCTATCTGATTTATCAGTAATTTGTTTTTTTAATCCCTGAACAAATGCAACACCTTCTGCAATAGTTTTATGCATTTTCCAATTTCCAGCCATCAAATTTTTCATAAATTTTTCTCCATAATATGTTAATATATTTTTTTAATTGAACATTCTTTGAGATATAAGAATATTGGAAATCCTGAAGAAACTCCAACAAAACAAGTACAAAACACAGCAACCCACCAATATTTTATTTTCAATCGGTAAGACTCAATCCCAATAAAAATAAGCAATACGACAGCAGCTATTAACAAATCAAAAGTATATAATCTGTTAATATGATTTGCCATTGATTGTTCAGCAAATCGATTCCAGCCACCACCATCTTTTATAAAAAAGTACAAGTAGGTGTAGGGGATCAAAGATCCTATAATTGATAACAATAAATAGATACCTTTTATCACAATAAAGCTCCGTTGTTTGGAATTGTTATTCAGATTCTTCCAATTCCCGACGCATTTCGGTAAGTAGTTTTCCTTGATACATCCAAAAAGCAGGCCCTTGAACACCGTAAGGTTTTCCTAAGAGTTCTTTTGCTAAGCCACTTAAAGAGTAGATTTGTTCTTGATATTCAACAGTACTATCAGAGGCGATGACACATTTGATATTTTCATTACGAGAAAAAGTCAACTCATAGCCTTCTTTTAATCCTATCATAGAAAATTTCAATGCAGGAGCCAGTAATTTTCGTGTTGATTCAATCAATTCTTGATCTTCTTTTTGGTATACTTCAGTATCGGAAAGAGAAATTTCTTGACCATTTGTTAGTTTTAAAGCCAAAACAGCACGTTCTGGATCCATTTTAAAAAATTCTCGATCCATATTTTCTCTATGAATAGAAAATATCTGATGCATGATAGATTCTGTAGACTTAACATCATTCATCTTAACAGCATAATGAAGCTCAAAAGGAAATGGCACACCTGTAGAATAAAGTTCTTTTAAACAAGATTTAATATCTTCTCGTTGCGTCATCCCTATCTTGATATAACCTGGCATTGCACGATTGGTCAATATATAAATAACACCTTCAGACATTAATGGACACTCTTAATGTCTTGCACAACCACAACCACAATTTCCTTTTTTATCGTTAAGAGCAGCAACACCTGGCATTTCTTTACCTTCGATGAGTTCCATGGAAGCACCACCACCAGTAGAAATATGTGTCATTTTATCTGCGAGACCTGCTTTATTAACAGCCGCAACAGAGTCACCACCACCAATGATTGTTAATGCATTTGGTAATTCTGCCAATACTTTTGCCACAGCATTTGTACCTGCAGCAAATTTATCAAATTCAAAGACACCTAAAGGACCATTCCAAAAGATTGTTTTTGATTTTTTAAGAACAGCAATGACGGCTTCAATAGTTTTAGGACCTGCATCCATGCCCATCCATCCATCAGGGATTTCTGTTGCATCAACAATTTTTGTATTAGCATTAGGATCAAACTTATCAGCAACCACAACATCAATAGGAATTAAAAACTCAACATTTTTAGTTTTTGCAGCAGCCATAATTTTTTTTGCTGTGTCGATTTGATCATCTTCAACTAATGATGTTCCAATTTGATGACCCATCGCTTTTAAGAATGTAAAGGCCATTCCACCACCAATAACAATAGCATCAGTTTTATTTAAAAGATTTTCGATCACACCAATCTTAGAGGACACTTTTGCTCCACCAACAATAGCCACTAAAGGTCGTTCAGGGCTATTAAGAACTTTATCTTCTAAGAAGTTTAATTCTTTCTCCATGAGGAGACCCGCAGCAGCTGGCAAAAACTCAGCAATTGCAGCTGTTGAAGCATGAGCTCTGTGAGCTGTTCCGAAAGCATCATTAATATAAATATCCATACCTTTTGCTAGTTCTTTACCCATAACAGAACGCTCTGCAGCATCTTTAGATGTTTCAGCTTTATTAAAGCGTGTATTTTCGAGCATCAATATTTCACCATCACGAAGATCAGCAACCATTTTTTCTACTTCAGGTCCAAATGTTGCTGGTGCCATTTTTACTGTTTTACCAAGCATTTTAGCAAGGTACTCCGCAACAGGTTTAAGGGAGAGTTTTTGTTTGATTTGCACATCAAATTTTGCCTTATCAAATCCTTCTTTCTCAGAAGCTTTTTTCTCTTCTTTCTTAGGATCACCAAGATGACTCATCAAAACAAGTTTTTTAGCACCATGTTCTAGTGCATATTTAATAGTTGGAAGTGCACCTTTTATTCTTGTGTCATCTGTAATGGTGCGAGCATTGAAATCACCATCCATAGGAACATTAAAATCAACACGCATAATGATATTTTTGCCCTTTAAATCCATATCTTTAATTGTTTTTTTTGTAATTGCCATAGAAAAGCTCCTTTATATATAGATATATTTTTAGTGATATAATTTTTGTAATTCTCTGAATAATTGCATATCTTCACATGTGCGAGCAAAAAATTTATCAGTACTCAACAAAATAGAAACGTATGCCCTTGTCAGATCATGAGGACTGTAAAGATATCCTTCCTAATGAGTATAGGTTAAGTTATTATATGTTTTGTTTCGTCAAAAGGACACAGATTGCAAACGAGGGTATCATAAAAAAATTCATCAGAAATATTTAAAAGTATTATTTCAAGATTTTTTTAAATGTTTTTCTGAAATAATTGTATACACATTACTTCGATACATTTTAGGGTAAGAAAATAAAAGAAAAATTAGAACAACTATTTTCGAAGAATATTTTTTTGTTTTTTAAATTCCTCCACGAGTAATTCAGGAAAATTAAGACGATCAAAATTTCTAACCAAATACGGACCAGTATCTCTTTGATCTAGTCCTATATCGCGAAGCTTAAATAATTCATCGTCTCTGAGTAACCATAGTTTATTCATACCTTGAGAATAAAGAATAAAATAACAAAACACAGTCTTATTATTAGGTTTAATAGGGAGGCTAATAGATTGCTCGTATTCTTCTTGACGAGATAATATTTGAATTTCTATATATTGTATCGTAGCATCGTCTAACACTCTTCTTATAATAATATCTGATCCTTTTCCTTTAATAGGGGCTCTGAATAAATCATAACCTTGTTCCATTAACAAGCTAACAATAGAATTATAATAATCTAATCCAATATCTATCGCCATTATTTATCTCCTACTCATTCAAATCATATGTCATCAGATAACTTACGTCTTGAAAACCTAATTTTTGATAGTATTGGTGTACGTGTTCAAAATGGGTTAACACAAATAACTGTAATGACCGAAATCCGAGTTCTTTCGCATGTTTTTTAGCATATTCTATCATCTTACCAGCAATACCATGTTTTCTATACAAAGGATCAACAACTAAACTATCTAAAAATAATGTCTCTGTCCCATAAAAAAGTAAATCGTCATGCGATGGATTAATAGACATATCCATAAAAGCTACAATTTCACCATTCATTTCATAAACAAAATGAAAATATCCATCTTGTTTAAACATGGTGTCCAAATTTTTTAATATTTCATCATCAGAATGATAAGGTCTGATAAATTTTGGTAATTTTTCAAAATGTAGTTTATGTATTTCTTTAATTAATGGTAATACCTTTGGTAAGTCATCGTGTGTCATTTTTCTAATCATAATAATTAACCCTATTAAATCTTATTAAATATAAAAAATAAATGCCCCCAAAAAAAATAGGGGGCATAATATAATCTAAATTATTAGAGTGTTTGACCAACAATTTTACAAAGATTTGCAAGACGGTTGGAGAATCCCCATTCGTTATCGTACCAAGCAAATACTTTAACTGTTTTTCCGTCTGATCCACCAACTTTTGTAAGATCAGCATGGAAAATAGCAGAGTGTGGGTTTCCAACGATATCTTTAAGAACGAGTGGTTCTTCAGAATATTCAACAGTTCCTTTCAAATAAGTATCAGTAGCTTTTTTAAGAACTTCGTTGACTTCTTTAGCAGATGTTGCCTTAGAAACTTGGAAAGTCATATCAGTGATAGATCCAACAGGTGTTGGAACACGTAACGCACCACCATCTAATTTTCCGGATAATTCAGGAATTACAAGACCGATAGCTTTTGCAGCACCAGTAGAAGAAGGAACGATATTTTCAGCAGCAGAACGTGCTCTATATCTGTCACCTTTTCTGTGTGGGCTATCGAGAAGTGTTTGATCCATTGTATAAGAATGGATTGTTGTCATGAAACCAGAAACGATACCAAATGCATCATTAATAGCTTTTGCAACACCTGCCATAGAGTTAGTGGTACAAGAAGCATTAGAAATGAATTTCATATCTTTAGTAATTTTATCGTGGTTAACACCGATAACAGTAGTCAAATCAACATCAGTAGCAGAAGCTGCAGGAGCAGAGAGAAGAACTTTTTTTGCACCGGCATCGATATGAGCTTGCATTTGCTCACGTTTTGTGAAAATACCTGTAGATTCGATCACAATATCTACACCCATAGCTCCCCAAGGAAGTGCTTTAGGATCTTTTTCTGCAAGTAATTTGATTTTTTTACCGGAAACTACCAAATAGTCTCCTTCTAATTTCACTTCACCTTGGTATGGTCCATATGTGGAATCATACTTGAAAAGATGAACGAGCATCTTAGGATCTGTAAGATCGTTGATAGCAACAACCTCATAATCTTTAGCATAGTTTGCTAAATAAGTACGTAGGGTACAACGACCAATACGACCAAAACCGTTAATAGCTATTTTTGCCATTGTGGCCTCCATAAAAAAATTGTTATTCAAGATTCTTAAATTAATTATATATTATTATAACCATAGTCAAAAAAAAATGCAAATCAATTTTTCAAAATAGATCATTTTTTAATCACTCACCTTAATTCTTATCCAATGATGATATCGAAAAACCAACATAAGCTCTCTCAATATATTAGAGCTATTAAAAATCCTTGAAAAAAAATGTTTTGTATGATATACTAAATACGATTTTTATTATTTATTTTTTACAGAAGATTTATTATTTATGAAAGAAAAATATATTGAAGACAAAAGTATCACATGGCTCCGTGCTATCGCTACTATTATGGTAGTATCGATACATATTTTTGATGTGAGTGATTTTTTTAAAAACATTAATTTTCATCCCTATGCTAGAACTATTACGGATTCTTTAATGCGTGTTTGTGTGCCTATTTTTGCGATGATCAGTGGGCATCTTCTTTGGCATAAAAACACAGAATCTTCTATATCACTAGCATATAAAAGATCTTGGATTATTTTTAAGATCATTGCATATTTTGGAATCATCTACTATCTCTACGATACTTTTACTGGAAAAGGGTACTATAACTTTTTTAATGTATTTTGGAATACAGAAACAACTGGGTTGTGGCGAATCTTTTTATGGTACATGTTTGCAGTTCTTCCTCTCTATACCTTAAGTTCTTTTATTTCATTACCTCTTAATAAAAGTCAGCGTTTTTACGTAGGATTTTCTGTTATGTTAATGTTAATTTTTTTTATTACAGAAAGTATTAAAGTATTTCCTTTTAATATCAGCTCACATTATTCTCTGAATTATCTATTTCTTTATTTCTTACTCGGATTTTCCTTAGGTCAAATAAAATTTTCTAAGAAATATTGGTATCTATTTTTTAATTTTTATATTATTATTGCTCTTACAATAATCTTATTCCTTAAACTTTTTCCAGAAAAAAGAAGGTGGGATATTTATGGGTATCATTCTTTTCTAATAATGATACAATCTTCAACATTTTTTATATTTATCAGATCTCTAGATTTTAATAAGATTCTTTCTTATAAAATAGGTAGGATTTTAGATCGTATTTTACAATTGTTTGCGAAATACTCTATAGCCATTTATGGATGGCATGCTATTGTATTAAATACTTTGTACATTCAATTACAACAAACAAATCTTCGTAGAACAATTATTATGTTGATAACAGTAATAGCAGTTCTAGTTACTGTGTTATTAATCGGTATTATTGAAACATATTTTTGGCGTAACATCAATAAACGGCTTGCTCCATGTTACAATTATATTAACAATAAATTTATTACTCTAACAAAAAAATACAACATTTGATAAAAGGAAGTATTATGCATCCCAAAGCAGGTGAAAAACTCAAACAAATACAAATCCTAGACGAAAAACTCAATACGCTCAACCCTGGGGATAAAGAATTCGGAAAAGTTGCAAAACAACGTGCGTCTTATGATGAATTTTTAGCTATTCATAACGAATATGAAGCTACAGAAAAATCTATAACTGAATATCAGGAATGGGTTTCTTCTTCAGATACAGAGCTCAAAGAACTCGCTAAAGAAGAACTTCCTCTTTTAAAAGAAAAACTCGAACAGCTCGATCAAGCTGTTTTATTACTTTTGATCCCTCAAGATCCCATGAAAGATAAAAGTGCTTTGGTGGAGATCAGGGGTGGGGCAGGTGGTGATGAAGCTGCATTATTTGCAGGTGATTTATTTCGAATGTACTCACGTTATGCTGAGAAAATGCGTTGGAAAATTGAGGTTCTCTCTTCGAGTGAAGCTGGTGTTGGTGGATTTAAAGAGATTGTTTTTACTGTTTCGGGAAAAGGTGCTTACGGTCTATTAAAACTTGAAAGTGGTGTGCATCGTGTTCAACGTGTTCCGATAACAGAATCCGGTGGTCGTGTACACACATCTACGGCATCAGTAGCTGTATTACCCGAAACAGATGAAACAGAATTGACTATTGACGAGAAAGATCTCAAAATTGACGTTTATCGTGCTAGTGGGGCCGGTGGACAGCACGTAAACAAAACAGAATCTGCAGTACGTATTACACATATTCCAACAGGTTTAGTGGTTACATGTCAAGACGGTCGTTCACAAATCCAAAATAGAGCTTCTGCAATGATGGTATTGCAGTCTCGTCTTTATGATATTGAACAACAAAAACGCCAAAACGAAGAATCAGAAAAAAGAAAAGCTCAAATCGGTTCTGGCGATCGTTCCGAAAAAATCAGAACATATAATTTCCAAGAAAATCGTATTACTGATCATCGTATCAAACTAACACTACATAAACTTGAGAGTATTTTAGCAGGTGATCTTGATGAATTGCTGGAAAATCTAAAGCACAGCCAAGAGTTATTGTTACTTGAACATTTATCGTAATAATAGGGGCGTTGATGTCCCTATTGAATTTATTAATTTGTATCCTGTTTTTGTTTTAAAGCCAACACCTTCTCACGATTTATTTGAAGACGCATTAATAATTTTTCATAAATTTCTTCGAAATCTAGAGGATCCTCTGTTAAATGATTCAGGTGTTGATCAAAATCAATCAAACTTTGATCTCTGTTTGGGTTGAGTTCTCCATGAATTGTTTTTGCTTTTTGAGCAAGATCTCTTGCCCGACGCCGATAAATCAAGGCAGATTTATAATAAAATTCAGCAATATCGTACCCATCCAAATACTCTTCAAAAAAATCATTATTATAAAAATAAATATTTTCTTTGTAAAATAAATTGGCATATTGGACATATTGATCGGCAAGACGTCTGTTAAGATAAGCATCTATAGCATATTGATATTTTTGGTACTGTTGATCATTTGTCACTTTGATTAACGCTTTAATGGGATGATCAAAAGGCATCACCAAAGCAAGTTCCAAAAAATAAATATTACGAGCTAACGTATCTTGTTTCTCGTTTTGATTAAGCGTCACAGAATCGATTTTAATTAAATCTTCTTTTGTATCTAAACGTTTTGGAACAGGTTGGATCATAAAATCAGACACCCTAGCAAATGCACTATTACTTAGAAAAAGTAAGAAAAATACAAGGACTTTTTTCATGTCTTATCTATCGGAATTTTTTGAAAAACATAAAGAATATCACCAATTAAGCTTCATCGCAAGTGAAGAACATGTAGGACAACGTGTTGATCATGCGATTGCTTTATTAAATCCTGATGTTTCACGAAGTGCTCTAAAAAATGCAGAGTGTGTTGTTTCTATTAATGGTCGAGAAGGAAAACTTTCCCACAAACTAAAAATTAATGATGCAATTGAAGCTTATTGGAAAAAAAACATTGATGTTTCGTTTGAACCAGAGCAAATTAATTTTAATATCATTTATAGAGATAATGATCTGATGGTTATCGACAAACCTTGGGGATTGGTGGTTCATCCAGCCAAAGGACATGAATCAGGTACCCTTGCAAATGGTATTCTTCATTTTCTTCAAGAAGAAGAATTAGATGATAATTTTGGTGATGAAAATCGTGTGGGGATTGTGCATCGATTAGACAAAGACACAAGAGGTCTTATGCTTATTGCCTTAAACGAAAAAACACACAGAGCTCTTAGTGATGCATTCAAAAATAGAGAAATCATAAAAATTTATAAAGCTTTAGTAAAAGGACACCCTCCAGAACACGGTGTCATCAAACTAAACATTGGGCGATCCACTTACGATAGAAAAAAAATGTCTGTGGTCAAAAAAGGTGGTCGTGACGCACGTACCGATTTTAAAACTTTAAAATATTTTAAAGAACATGCATTACTTGCATGTAAACTGTTTACAGGACGCACACACCAAATTCGTGTACATTTATTGCATCTTGGTTATCCGATTGTAAACGATGAACTTTATTCCAGACAACGCGTCAATCTTCCTGGTATGGGATTGATTGCTTGTTATTTATCGTTTAAACATCCAACAACAGGTGAAACAATGGAATTTACCCTTCCCAATCCACCTGCTTTTAATCAATTATTGGAAGAATTGGAACGAAAAACAAAATAATAGGGATTTTTGATGTTTTTTAGAAAAGCTCTTACCACTGATTTTTTAGAATTAAAAGAAAAAAAATGGTCAACAGAATTAAAAAATAGTTATATTATTGAAGATAGTCGTGGTATTATTGGTTATTGTAATGTAGATAAAAATATCATTAAAGAATTTTTTATTGATGATATCGCTGACAAGGCGTTGTTTATCTCAATGATAGAAGAATTTTTTTTTATGGCTTACGATGTCTTGTATACCAATGATATTTCTTTTATTGATTTTGGATGGACAGCTCACAAGGATAAAGCACAAAAATTAAAACCATCTCAAAATCACTACACCTTAACAAGTGAATATAATAAAAAATCCTAAGGGTCATTTATGATTAATCCACGTAAATTTGCACAACTTGGTACAAAACAAAAAATTTATAAGATTGCATCAACAATCAGAACAATGGAAATAGCCCTCAAAAACAATCAACCACTCGAAATTAATAAGACCATTGCTTACACAGATGCTATTCGTAATCAAGAAGGACAAAAAATTACCAAGGCGTTACAAATTATTGATCCGATTTTAAGCTTAAAAGATGATACACCTATTAAAGAACAAATAAAATTATTAAATTTTGCGTACCATGATTTATTATTGTTATTAGAACAAAAAGCAGATGAGGATAAAAAATTTTCATTTATTCAGTTTGACGAACTAACAAAAGAACCCAAACGATATCCATGGATTGGTATTTTAGATAATCTTCGATCTCCGATGAATGTCGGAACAATATTTCGATCTGCAGACGGATTTGGAACAGGAATGTTATATTTAACGGGAATTACCCCACATCCTCCAAATCCTAAAGTATCACGAACAGCTCTTGGTGCTGAAAAGTTTGTTCCTTATGAATATTTTGAATCAACAGAGCAAGCCGTCACAAAAGCACGATTTCTAGGATATAAAATTGTTGCTCTTGAAGTTGTAGAACCATTTCAAACAATAGATGATCTTGAATCTATAGAAAAATGTGCTTTTATTTTTGGAAATGAAGAGTTTGGTATTACAGAATCGATCCTTGATTTATGTGATCATGTGGTTCGGTTGCCTTTGGTTGGTAAAAAAAATTCACTAAATGTCGGCAATGTATTTAGTATTGTTGCCTATGAAATTTCACAACGTTTTTTATAGAAAGATATTAATAATCGCGAAGGATCATATTATGAAAAAATGGATTTTTTTGATTCCTGTGATTGTTTTTGCAAACCAAACCTCAAACGAAGAACTTATCAACAGTATTGAAAAAGCCTCTCCAAAACAGATTAAAAAACTTATTACCAATGGTGCTAATATTAATGCGATCAATCATACGACATCTTATTCTGCATTAATGATTGCGTTAATAGAAGGCAACACTGTTGCTGCTGATTTTTTGATCAAATGTGGTGCAGATGTAGATTATAGTGCATCAGACGGATTAACTCCTTTGCTTGTAGCAGCAAAATACGGGCATACAAAAACACTGTCTCTTATTTTAGAAAAAACAACAAATAAATATTACCAAGACAATATAGGATCTGCCCTGCATTATGCGGCAGCAAACGGATTTCTACCAATCATAAAACAACTTGTCAACGAATCAACTATTAATATCAGATCATCAAATGGATCCACACCATTGATCTATGCATCATATAACGGTCATTTGTCTGTTATTTCCTATCTTTTTAAAAATTTTACCATTGACACAAGTTTGACCAACAATAACGAAGACTCTGCTTTAACAATTGCTTTAAAAAGAGGTCATTCTAAAATAGTCAAAAAATTATTACAACAAGGATCTCCACTAACACCAAATCAACGTGGTGAAACACCTCTGATGATTGCTTCGGCTTTTGGTAATCATGAAAATATTCTTGATTTGTTAGCACAAGGATGTAACTTGGAAGAAAAAGATCAAGATCAAAATACAGCTCTTCTTTGGTCTATAAAATCAAATCAAATAACTACCTTATCCCTTCTCCTCAAAGCAGGAGCAATGATAAATCACCAAGATAAAAATGGTAATACAGGATTAATCATCGCAAGCATATATGAATACCTCCCTCTTATTAAACTTCTTCTAAAATATGGTGCTGACACAGATATCACAAACAACAATGGTTATAACGCTCTTTATTTTGCAGAAAAAGAACGTAACACCGAACTCATAAATCTCCTAACAAAAAAACCCCTCTCGTAGAAAGGGGTTTTTATGATATTTTTATTTTTTAACAGAAAGAAGATATCTGTTTTTAAATCCAAGCTTAGGGTTATTCATAATTAATGTTAATCTATTAATAACAGATTGTTTATCATCACCCTCAACAATATAAAGAGTATTTTCATCTTGAAGCCAATATCCTTCATATTCTATGTCATGATCACCAAGTTCTCTTGTTTGAACAATAGCAGAGTTTTGAAGATCTGAAGCATCAGGAAGAGGTGTAGCAGTAGTCTCGAGCGTTAATTTTTTATAGTCATCAGCTTCCACACGCTCCATGTGTCCATTTTCCATCTCTCTTTCAACAGCCCAAGATTGATTGTTAAAAAAGACAAACTCTGTTTCTGTTTCTAACCGACCGTCATCATATTCTTTTTCTGTCTGATACCAAACAGTATCATAAAGACGTTCGATCACATCAAACGTAGTTCCAGAATTTATCACTGACTCTGTTGAAAAAACATGAATAGAATCTAAACGTTTCCCAGCTTTGATGAATTTATCAGTGCTAGGAATATTTTGTGTAAGTGGTTTATCACTTAAAATACCATCATTTTGTGTAGAACAAGCACTGATAAAAAATAGGATAATGAACAATATATTTTTCATTAATATATCTCCTTATTATATAGTATATATAATAATATTATTATAAATTATATGTAAAAAAATAATTTTTGTCAATTACTACAAAGTGTGCTAAAATGATACTTAAGTATAAATTAAAGAAGTTGGACGATGGATATTTCATTATATATTCAAGAATTAATCTTATGGAATAAGACACACAATCTCGTTTCTAAAAACGAAATCTCAAACCTCCAAGAACATGTTAATGATTCATTATCACTAATACCATTTCTTGAAAAAACCACACAAACCACACTGATTGACATAGGATCTGGTGGTGGGTTTCCTGTGATTCCTATTGCTTTTTGGATAAAAGATTCTTCGAAAAACATTAAAATTTTTGCTACTGATATTGTAGATAAAAAAATTGCTTTTTTAAAGTGGTGTTCTGTAAAATTTGATTTGGATGTTGAAGTTATTAAGGTAGATAAAAATTTTATCTATGAACAATCTTGTGTAATTACAAGTCGTGCTTTTGCGTCAATAAAAGATATCCTTTCTTGGCAAAAAAAACATGCACCGTATGCAAAAGAATTTTTACTTCTTAAAGGAAATAAAGTATTGAGGGAACTTGAAGAAGCAGGAATCAGTGAATTTGAAATTTTTGAAAATCCACGTGGGTATATTGTAAAAATATACCAACCATGATAAGGATAAAATATGAAAAATATTATTTTAGCATCCGGATCTGTAGGACGAAAAGAATTATTTGCTGAATATTTTGAGACGTTCAAAGTTGTTGTCTCCGGTGCAGAAGAAGAAGATTTGGCATCTTTACCAGTAAAAAAAATGGTACAAGCTCTTGCGGAACGAAAAGCAAAGATTGTGGCACGTGATTATGACAATGATTTTGTCTGTGCCTTTGATACAATGGTAGAATGCCATGGTTCTGTGATAGGAAAACCAAAAAATAAGATAGATGCAAAACGAATACTTTCTTATCTGATCAATAAAGAACAAACTGTCTGGACAGGTTATGCGATTATTTATCAAGGTCACCTATTTTCTGGTACAGAATCTGCCACCCTCCTCTTAACAATGGATCATCAATCCCTTGATCGGTACATTTCCGAACATCCTGTGACGACATTTGCAGGTGGGTACGCTATTCAAAAACAAGATACAAATGTTATCATCAAATCAGGAACTCTTGATACTATTATTGGAGCTCCTATGTCTTTAGTAACAGAATTCATAAAAAAACATAGATAGGTTGTTAGGATGAAAAAATCATATCCAATAATGATTGTTATTTTTCTACTTGGATTATTCTTTGGTTTTATTGTAGGTAGAAGTGTTGATCCTATTGATCTTGTACTACGGAAAGCGGAAAAAATAAATAAAAACAACAGTCTCTCAGGTTCATTAAGGCTCGGAGGGGCGTGGAATTTATTTGGTATGTTCTCTTCCTATCAAACTATTTCAGATGAAATAAAAAACAATCCCCAAAAACAGAAAGCTTTTTTTGAGAATATTACAAACCAAATATCTCAAAAAAAACAAAGTATTGATCTCTTAAATACGACGAAGACATTTATCAAACTGGCAAAACAAGAAGTATTAATCGATCATAGTCTGCATAGATATCTTTATACGCTAGGATTATTAGAATTACAAAACGGCATGTTCTTTGCTGCGGTGACAGATTTAGAACAAGCATATTTTTTATTGCCCTCAGATATAAAAACAAAACAATCCTTGGCAACAGCTTATATTGCTCTATATCGCACCAAAACATCCATTTCCGAAAAAAAAGACATTAGTCAAAAAATCATTCATTATTCTTTGCTTGCTTTAGAAGATAATCCAAGACATTTAGATACATTGTATGGATTGGGATTGGTCTATCTTGATTTAAGAGAATTTGATTCTGCATTAGATTATTTTGAACAAATCTTAATATATTCACCGGAAAACATTAATGCTTTATTGGGTATTGCACGAGTTTATTTTGAACAAAACGATTTATTAAGATCAAAAAATATTTATGAACAAACAGAAGCATTGATTTTAGAGAAATTAGGACAGAAAAAATTTCTTAGAAAATCGTTGAATCATGAATTTGAATTAAATCAAAGACTTAACAGTATCAGAAATAATTTAAATATAATCTATGAATTATTGGAAGAATAATGAATAAAAAACTTTTTGCGCTTGCTGCCTTTTCTGCAACGGATCTTATTGGTTGGAATCGCTACAAAAAAATTACACAAAAATTTCCTAATATTGAAGATTTCTTAGATTGTGATATCGATTTTCAATATCAATTTTTACAGTTACAAAATGAAGAATCAAAAAAAATTCTTACAAAAATGAAAAATTTTGGTTCTTTTGTACTTGAAACATGTGAAAAGAAAAATATACAATTAATTGATTGGGATCATCCAGAGTATCCGAAGTTATTAAAAAATATTTCTTCTCCCCCTTTTTTACTATACAGACAAGGAAATATTTATCCTCATGTTCCATTAATAGGTGTCATAGGAACGAGAAAACATACAGCTGAATCTGAAAAAATTAATGAGTGGTTTTGTAGTCATTTTGTAGAATATGGAATCGGTGTCGTAAGTGGACTTGCTTATGGACACGATTCAATAGCAGCAAGAAGTGTCTTAAAAAATAAAGGGTTTACTATTGGGGTACTTGGGACAGCAATTGATGTTGTTTATCCGGTGAAATTAAAAAAGTTGTATGACGAAGTTAAAGAGCATGGTGCGTTAATTTCTGAATATCCACCAGGTATGGCATCAACAAAATGGCGTTTTCCACGTCGTAATCGTATTGTTAGTGGAATATCACAAGCAATGTTAGTGATACAAGCTCCTGAAAAATCAGGAACAATGATTACCGTGCAGATGGCTCTTGAACAACAAAAAGATGTTTATGTTGTTCCTGGAAATCCAACCATTTTCCAATATAAAGGTTCGAATCGCCTTATTCAAGAAGGTGCAAAGATCGCTTTAGATCCTGCTGATATTGTAGAAGATATTTTAAAGTCATCGCCCAATCATCAAAGTATGAGATTTATGGCTCAACGATCTACACCGGAAACACCAAAACAAATAGACACAAACATACCTATAGAACAACAAAAAATTCTTGAATTATCAGAAACAGAAATTCATTTTGATGAAATTGCAGAAGTATTACAGATTAATATTGCCACATTAACATCAATACTTACAATAATGGAAATAAACAACCTTATTATTCAAAAACCGGGTCAATTATACCTAAGGAGATAGAATGATTTATTATATGATATCAATCAGTTTGTTTATTTTTATATTATTAATGACGCAAACAATGTTATTTTTTCCAAATTCCACAGAAAAAATATTTACAGAACAATATTCTTCAACAAAAGATATTTGGTATAAAAAAACAGGGAATAAAAATCTTGTTATTGCATTGCATGGAATGTATGGTTACCCAAGTGTTTTTAATGAACTGGGAAAAACTCTTGTACAAAAAGACTGGGATATGTACGCACCGACACTCCCTAATTCTGTAGAAATAGAAAGTGAGTTAACCACGCAAAAACCTTACCAATGGAATGATTCTTTAAAAGTTGCACTTCGAAAAATTTTAGAACATAGCGGTAACTATGAAAACATTGTGTTGTTAGGACACTCTCAGGGAGGATCTTTAGCAATGGCATTAGCACCAAGTTTGAGTTTTATCAAACATCTTGTCATTATTGCGAGTCCTATCAATCTATTAAACAAACAATTTTCGTTAACAAAAAATATTCAGATTATTTTTTCTGGATTAGTTCATTTTACAAAGAAAAAAGGACTTTTTGTAAAAAGTCATATCAATCCAGAAGAAAAAGACTGGTATTTTGGACTAACAATTCATTCTTTCCAAATGGGACTCAAAGAAACTAGAAAACACCTACATGATATCACCGCAAAAACATTACTAATCTATGAAAAAAGTGATCCTACTGTTCCCTTTAGTAATATGAAAAAAATTAGTGAAAAAATACATTACGTAGAAATGAAGGTCTTTGACACACCATTAGATCAGGAAATCACAGGAAGTAGGCATGATCTTCTTAACTTTGAGCCTATCAAAGAGCAGGTTATTGATACCATTATTAAATTTATTAACAAATAAAAAAATCCTCCAAAATTTGGAGGATTTTTTATTTAATATTCAACTTTGATAATTCTATTTTCTAACTTAAATTGATCAGTGATCCGTTGAGATATGCTGATAGCTTCATCTATTGTTTTAAAATAGCCTACTCGAACACGAATCATGCTTTTGCCCTTAATTTTCACATCGGTAATAAAAGCATTCAATCCTTCTTTTCTTAATTTTCCATAAATTTCCATAGCATATTTTTGTTTTGTGAATGCACCTACTTGGATGATATAATTGTCTCCTTCTAGTACTGTTGCAGTAGGATCTATAATGATAGATGAAGAAGGTGACATATTATTTGTTACAATAACTTGTTCTTTAGGAAATGTTACTGTAGTTGTAGCAGGATCTACAATGACAGATGAAGAAGGTGGCACATTATTCGTTATAGTAACTTGTTCTCCGGGAAGTGTTACAATATTGGTCACAGGAGCAGTGTAATTTGTAATGGTAACAGGTTCAGAAGGAGAAACTATTGTTCTTTGTTGTTGAAAAGTATAAGGATCCGAAGGCTCATCAAACAAATCAGCAAAAGGATCATCAAATGGTTCTTGTGATGTATTTGTAGTAAAGGCCTTAGGAGCTGTCTTTAAAACAGCATCAGGAGGAAGTGGTGCTGCAACAAATTCATTTTCATCACCTAATGTGAGATTTGCAAGTGGATCATCAATAAGAAGATCGTCTGTATTTGCAAATCCTGCTGGTGGTTGATTTAAACCTGGCAATTCCTGAGTTCTCAGTTCTGAAGGTTGTGTTTTTAAGTCGTCATCATCCATAAATTGCAACTCTTCTTCCGCATCAGCAAATAAAGCATTCAAATCTTCGTCTAACATAGCGGTATCATTAGAAGCAACAGGTGTTGTAGAAAGAGGTGGGATGTTGTTTGTAGGAGTTACATTAGGATTAAATCCTTGAGGAATATCTTGCCCAATAGGAGTACTTGGATTTTGTACAGGAGAAGGAAGAGAGGTACCTAATTCTAAAATAGTAGCTTTTATAAATGTTGTACCATCATCTAAAATACCCAACACATCTGCAGCTTGTTTAGACACATCAAAAATACGATTTTGTGCAGAAGGTCCTCTATCATTAACAATAACTTCAACTTTTTTACCGTTACTTAGGTTTTCAATCTCAACTCTTGTTCCAAAAGGCAAGGATCTATGTGCAGCAGTCAATGCAGAAGGAGAATAAATCTCACCACTTGCTGTTTGTTTCCCAGCAAAATCATCTCCGTACCAAGAAACAATCCCATACAAAAATTGAGGTATTGCTTCTTGTGCGTAAGTAGACTGAACCATCAGAATGGTATTACTCACAAAAAGCAAACCAAACATAAATGTAAAACATTTTATTGTCATATTGACAAATTTTTTCATGGACTCCTCCATATAGGTATACATATAAAATTGTAAGATATATACAAATCTTTCTTTATTCCACAATATATTATACTCTACTTTTCGGACTCTTTACAAAAGGCTTTAGAGTTTATGATTTTTTATTTATTATTTTTTTAAACAATAAAAAATTCCTGACCACATAATCAGGAATTTTTATTTTTCGGACTGAGAAGATTTGAACTTCCGACCCCTACCACCCCAAGGTAGTGCGCTAAACCGAGCTGCGCTACAGTCCGTATATATATACGTATTATACAGTAAAAAATATTATATTGTCAATACCCTTTTAGTATTAGACATCTTCCATGCTTTCATGATGAATAATTCAATGGTTATCGTATCATATTTATGATCATGATGATTGTGAATAACATTTTGTGCTTTACAAAAAGGATTGATTTATACTATAATAAAACCAATCCACACTAAAGGTGACATATGGCTGTTTATTTACAATCATTAGAAATTTCGGGCTTTAAATCATTTGGTAAACGTACCTATCTTGAGTTTTCAGAAGGTATTACAGGAATTGTAGGACCAAATGGCTGTGGCAAATCAAATGTAGTCGAATCAATGAAATGGGTACTTGGTGAACAAAGTGCCAAATCTCTTCGTGGTGAAAAAATGCAAGATATCATTTTTGCCGGCACCAAGCATCGCTCTGCTTCGGGAATGGCTGATGTTGTCTTAACCTTCAATAATGAGTTAAAATGGCTTCCTCTTGAATTTCCTGAAATTTCTATTGGACGTCGTGTCTTTCGATCCGGCGAGGGTCAATATTTTGTTAATGGAGTTCGTTCACGCCTCAAAGATACCACAGAATTGTTTTTGGACACAGGTGTGGGTCGCGATTCGTATGCTATCTTTGAGCAAGGTAAAATTGATCGTCTTTTATCAGAATCTGCAGAAGATCGACGTATTTTATTTGAAGATTTTGCCGGTATTTCAAAATTTAAATTTCGTAAAGAAGAAGCTGAAAAAAAATTAGCACAAGCACGTGACAATTTAGAGCGTCTTCAAGAAACTATTGACAGGCTTGAAAAAGAGATTTCCGTACTTGAAGTCCAAGCACAAGATGCTCAGCATTACAACACCTTAAATAACGAACTTCGGCAGCTTGAAGTAAAATTTGAGGTATCACGTATTGAAAATATGAAGCGAGAAATTTTGCGTCGTGAACAAGAAATAGCTAAAATTCAAGAAACGTTGTCCCCTCTAACAAATCAATTAAACGATATAGAAAAACAAATTGGACTTAATGATGAGTCATTGGGAGATAAAGAAATTTTGTTTGGTCAAATGAACGAAAAACATATTCGCTTAGAAAAAGAATTAACAGAATCTCGAACACGCTATGAAATGGCTAAAAAAAATCTTGGTGATACCAAAACTCGTCTACAAGAATTAGAACTTCGTGCAAAACAAGATACGGATAGACTTGAAGAATGGGAAGACACGTTAGAGGAAAAGCGAGATGCTCTCCTTGATGCAGATAAAAAACAAACGCATGCTCAACAAATCCTAGATTCTGTAGAAATAAAACAAGAAAAACTCAAACAAGAAACGAATCAGCTTGAAGAAGAACTATATCATTTGTCAAAAAATCTTGGTTTTACCAAGTCAATTAATAGAGATGATATTGATTTGTTACGAAAACATGTTGCCGAACTAAAAGGACAGATTTTTGTTCAGGAATCTGAAATCATAAGATTGGAAGAAGAAATTAAATCCAAAAAAAATATTATTGAAGAAGAAGAAAAAGAAATCCACAAACAGGAAAAAGAGATTGCCCAACAAGAAGATGAAAAAAAGGTTATTGTTGCTCAAAAAATATCTTTTATTGATCGACTGAAAGAAGAAGAACATCATATTGCTTATCTTGAACGAGAATTAAATAACTTTTTCGCACAATCTAAAGCTTGTGATGAAAAAATATTGAAAGCAATGGATCAACAAATTGACGATCTAAAAAAATTCCAAGAAGGCGTCTCCACACGAAAAAATCGTCTAAATTCTATTATACAAGAGCTTGAATCTCTTGTTCTCAACAAAAAACCTCTTGATCATGTTTCCTTAACGGAACTTAAAAATTGCTTAGAGATAAATGAACAATGCTACCACGAATTATTAGACAATATGTTTGGAGAAAATGGTGCTTTTTCGGAAAAAATTGCCTACGCAGAAAAAATTGATCAAATTTCTACAGAAATCAATGCAAAAAGACTGATTGTGAGTGATCTTAGAGCAGAGATAGATTTATGTACAGAACAAGAATCAATAATATTCCAAAAAATCAGCGAAATCAAATCTATTTTGAAAACATCAGAACGTGAATATCAAAAAGCATTAAAAATAGTACAAAATTCCGAAGAACAACAGACAAAAATTAACACAACATTTGAACAAATAAAAAAAGAAATTGCGACGATAACAGATCGTCTTGAAAAATCTGAACAAACCATTTTGGAATATGACCAAAAACATGGATCCCTAAGGCATGAATATACATCAATACAAGAAGAACTAACAAATGCACGGATCAACTATCATAGTGCTGAAACACAATCTCGGGCTTTAAAAATGGATATCAAATCATTAGAAGAACGTCTTAGTGATCTTCAACGACAAATTCAAAATGTGGAATCCGATAAAAACACCATGATCAAATCAATCAACATTATTGAAGAAGAAATCGAGGATTTAGAGATTGAGCAAGATGAATTAAATCCGGAATTAACACGATTGCAAGAACAGATGAAAAAAAATGCTGAAGAAATTACAAATCTGAGACATGCAAAAAAGACATTAGAACAAATGCATAAAGATTTTGTGGAACAATATACCAAGCTAACAGTACGTCGAGATGACATTGCAAAATCAATTGATGAAAGAAAAGAGAATCTTGCAACAGTAACAATATCTGTATTTGAACAATTTAAAATTAAAGAAGGGGATATTGTTCTTGAAAAAAATGAAAATACGGAATTTTTAAATATAAAGATTAGAGAATTTCGTGAACGTTTGAATCAGCTTGGAAATGTTAATTTGCTTGCGATTGAACAATTCCAAAACACCAAAGAAACTTTATCTCATCTTATTTTCCAAAAAGAAGATATTGAATCCGCAGCTTCTGATATAGAAATACTTATTAACGATACCAATAAAGAATCTGCCGAACGATTTTTGGAAGCATTTGAACAAATAAGAAAATCTTTTAAGAGATTGTTTTCTGAATTATTTGATGGTGGGCGAGCTGATTTGATCTTGAAAGATAAAACAGATCCTCTTCGATCCGGTATTGATATTATGGCAGAACCTCCGGGACAAAAATTTCAAAATGTCAGTTTATTATCCGGTGGACAAAGAGCTATGGTAGCAATAGCCGTTATTTTTTCGATCTTAGAATTAAAACCCACTCCTTTTGTTATTTTAGATGAAATGGATGCTCCGCTTGATGATGAAAATATTGATCGATTTAAGAGAATGTTAGTACGATTTAGAGGGACAAGTCAGTTTGTCGTGGTATCGCACTCAAAATCAACATTAGAAGTTTGTGATGTATTATTTGGTGTCACAATGGAAGAACAGGGGTGTTCAAAAATAGTAAGTGTGGCATTTGATGAAACAGAAAATCTTCTTTTTGCTCAGTAGTCTTTTAATCAGTAGTAATTTATTGAGTCTTGATCTGAAAAAGATAATGGATACATACAAGGATTGTCCTGTTCGTAGTTTGGAGTTTGTTGATAAGAATAAAGCGATATGGATCCATGATAAAAAACTAAGCTATTATGTTGCTAATATATTTCACAAAACAGGATATTTTCAGAAAAGCAATGCTATAGCTTTTGAGCTTCTCGCGATCGAACACAAAAAATACTATCGAAATAATTTATATTTTTTGATTGCTAAAAACTATGACGGCTTAGCAGAGGAAAATAACGCACGAGCTTATTTTCAAAAACTAACATCTAATAACCACTATCATTTATATACGTATGCAAAATTTGAAGAAAAGCACGAACACTTCAGCAACGCAATTGATCTCTATCAAAAGGCATTATCAAAAAGAAATTTAGGCTATATTTCCTATGCTTATCGGCGTACTCTTGAAAAAGCATTGATTTTTTATAAAAAACATGATCCAACATTATATAAAAAATATCTGACAATGACAGAATCACTATCAAATTTTTCAACATTAAAACTAATTGTCATAAAAAAAAGCATTATCATATAAAAGACCTCTAGATTAGAGGTCTTTTATTGTGTTATTAGCGTTAGATTATATAATTCAGATGTTGGACATCTGTGATAGAAACATCGGAACCTATATAAGATTCTCTTATTTCAGCATTTTGAATACGAATATTTTTATTCAATACAGTATCAGATATTTTTGAATTTTTAATAACACAACCTTCATCAATAGACACAAAAGGACCTAAAACAGAGTCTGAGATCTGAACACTTGGATGAATATATACAGGCTCAATAATTGTAACATTAGAATCTGTAAGAGGTTTACGTTGAGTCATTTCAGCTAATAAGGTTTTATTAGCAGCAAGAAGATCCGTATGATTACCACAATCATTCCAGCTATGAATCTCAACAGCTTTAAAAATATCACCAGACTCCATCATAATTTTCATCGAATCAGTGATTTGGATTTCTCCTTTTGTACGAATATTTTTTGCGATTTGATGGGCAATTGTAGAAAAAACAGATTGAGCAGATGGAAAATAATAAATTCCAGAGATAACGAGGTTGCTCTTTGGATGAGCAGGTTTTTCTTCCATATCAATAATCGTACCATCACTATCAGCAACAACGACACCAAAATCAGAAGGATTATCTACTTTTGTTACACAAAGGACATTATGATCAGCATCAATTAATTTTTCCCATGGTACCACAAATGTCTGATCCCCCAAGACCACAAGCATATCTTCATCTTTTGAAAAAGCGTCACGAGCTTGATAGATAGCATGACCTAGTCCTTGCGGATCTATTTGTTCAATAAAGCGTACAGGCAAATGAGGGTATTTTTGATTGATATGGGTAATAATTTGTTCTTTTAAATAACCAACGATAAAAACAAATTCGCTAGGATTCAACAAAATCAACTTATCAAGTAAATGATCTAAAATAGTTGCACCAGCAATATACATCAGTGGTTTTGGTGTGATTTTAGTATGTGGAAGAAGACGTGTCCCTTTTCCTGCTAATGGTAATACTATTTTCATAAAAAGACCTATACTATGTTATCCTAAAATCTTTTTCATATTTTTAAGCACTCGATCTGCATGACCAGAGACTTTAATGTTATACATCGCTTCTTCAATAATTCCCTCAGGATTAATGATGAACGTACTGCGAATTAATCCTTCATAAATCTTATCCATAAATTTTTTTTCTCCCCAAACCTTATATGATTGAAGAAGTGTTTTTTCAGGATCAGATAATAAGATTACTTCTAGATTGTGTTTTTGACAGAATTTTTGATGTGTTTCTATTGAGTCAGCATTGACACCAATAATATCAACTCCTAAACGTTGAAATTCAGAGACAAGATGAGTAAATTCTGTAGCTTGTTTTGTACATCCTGGTGTATTATCTTTTGGATAAAAATATAAAATATACCACTTACCTTTGTACATCTCTGAAGACAACATAGTACCATCAATCCTTGCTAAATTAAAATTAGGAGCGTAATCACCTTTTTTCAGCATTTTTCCCTCTATTATTGTGAGATGATTTTTTATTATTATTTTTTGTATGTTTAATATTGGAATTTTTACTTCCTGGTCGTTCTTCGTCTCGCTGTCGAAAAGTCATTGTAATGGGAACTCCCGAAAATTCAAAAGCCATTCTCATTTTCTTTTCAAGAAATCGAGGAAAATCTTTTCGTAAATGATCTTTATTATTGATAAAAAAGACAAATCGTGGAGGAGCCGTGTACACTTGAGATCCATAATAGATCTTAAGACGTGATGCTGCTTTATCACCTTCATATTCAATAAAATTCTCAGATAACCACTTGTTTAAAGTACCTGTTACTACACGATAATGAAAATCATCACGTACTTTAATTGCCGTTTCAAGGAGCTTGTCTGTTTTATAGTTTTCTTGACCAGAAATAAAACACAAAGGAATATGATTAAACTCAGGAAGAGCATGACGAACTTTTTGCTCCATTATTTTCATCAATTCTTGATTTTGTTTTCCATTGTTTTCTTCAGGTTTGAGCAGATCCCATTTATTAAGTGCAAAAACCATGGCACGTTTTTTTTCTTGTACCATACTTGCAAGAATCTTATCATGTCGTGCTATTTCGTCGACAGATGCGTGTGCATCAATTAACAAAACAGCTACTTCCGCATGTTCTATTGCTTGAGCTGAACGAACTGTTGCATAGTATTCAATGTCATCTTTAATTTTTGCGTTTCTTTTGATACCGGCAGTATCGGTAATACGAATTTTTCTTCCGTTATAAAAAATAATCTCATCAGTAGCATCACGAGTAGTACCTGCAATGTCACTAACAATCATACGATCATATCCAAGAAGAGTGTTTAGAAGCTGTGATTTACCGGCATTGGGACGACCAATAATCGCAATACGGACTTCATCGGTCGCTTCAACCTCATCTTGATCACCAATAAAAACACCTTCTAAATTGAACATCTTATGTTCGATTTCCTCAAGCAGAGTTGATAACCCACGTTTTTGAATAACAGATACTGGAACCACCTGATCAAATCCCAAAGCAAAAAATTCCGTACTGCTGTGTGCAAAATCTCTATTGTCCGCTTTATTAGCAACAATAATCGCTGTACGGTTTTCTTTTTTGATAATCAACGCCAGTTCATCATCTAAAGGATGAGGATTTTGTGCATCAACAACCAATAAAACAATATCAGCATGCTTTACAGCATAAGCAATTTTTTTTTGTGCCAAACTATCAATGACATCTTCTGTTTCCAAATATCCAGCCGTATCCCAAACCATAAATGTTGGGTACTGTTTATGCACAGAGGTACCGGAAATAATATCTCTTGTTACCCCTTCCATAGGATCGACAATTGATTTACGCTGACCAACAAAATAGTTAAAAAGTGAAGATTTTCCTGTGTTAGGACGACCAACAATCGCAACAACAGGCATTAATTTATCCATAAACAAAGCACCTATCAAAAATATATTTTTATAGTATATATTAATTATTAATATTTTTCAAGGTTTTTCATAAGAGCCTTGAAAAATAACATATGTTATTTTTAAAACTGATATTTCCTTATTGTATCATACAAATTTTTGCAATTTCAGATATTTTATAGTATAATATTTTTCAAAGAGACTTGAGGGGGCGAATGCTATGCTTTTATCACATGATAATCAAAGAACACTATTTTGTGGCACTATTACAGAAGATACGTATCTTTCACAAGAAATCATTGTGAATGGTTGGGTTGACCATTATCGTGACCATGGAGATCTTGTATTTATTGATCTTCGTGATAGAAGTGGATTAATCCAGCTTGTTTTTGATCCTAAAGATAGTGCTGAAGCTCATGAGCTTGCAAAAACATTACGTCGTGAAGATGTCATTGGAGCAAAAGGTATTCTTCGTAAAAGAGAGGCAGGATTAGAAAATCCACGTATTGCAACTGGTAACTATGAGCTTTCTTGTCAGGAATTATTTATTTTCAATAAATCCAAAACTCCTCCTTTTGACATTCATGGGGAAAATATTAATGAAGAATCTCGTTTAAAATATCGTTATTTGGATATTCGTTCTCCATTTATGTATGATAATTTACTCAAAAGATCCTTAATCACAAACAGTATCAGAAATACCATGCAAGAACATGATTTTTTAGAAGTAGAAACCCCCATTCTCACAAAATCTACCCCCGAAGGAGCAAGAGATTTTTTAGTTCCTTCTCGTGTCAATAAAGGTTCTTATTTTGCCTTACCTCAATCTCCTCAAATTTTCAAACAATTACTCATGATCGGTGGTGTTGAGCGTTATTACCAAATAGCTCGTTGTTTTCGTGATGAAGATCTTCGTGCAGACAGACAACCGGAATTTACACAATTAGATATAGAAACTTCTTTTATGACTGCAGATGATATTCAAACATTGATCGAAAAAATGCTCGCAAAAATCATGAAAGATATTTATAAAAAAGATATCAATATTCCATTTCCAAGGATGACATACAAAGATGCCATGAATAAGTATGGTGTTGACAGACCTGATTTACGATTTGGAATGGAGATCATTGATGTCAGCAACATTGTAAAAAATTCAGAATTTTCTGTATTTACAAATGTTACTGCTAAAGGTGGTATGGTCAAATGTCTTCCTGTACCAAACGGAGATCGATTATCCAGAAAAGATTTAGATGAATTAATTTCTTTTGTAGGCAATTATGGTGCCAAAGGAATGGCATGGATGCGTATGAAAGACGGAGTTCTTGAATCAAACATTGTCAAATATTTCTCCCCTGAAATCCAAAAAGAACTCATTAAAATCACACAAGCAGAGAATGGATACGCGTTATTATTTATTGCTGACCCAAAAGATAGGATTGTATATGATGCCATTGGAAATCTTCGTTTAGAAGTGGGTGATCGCTTTGGACTCAGACCAAAAGATAAATTTTCTTTTTTATGGGTTGTTGATTTTCCTTTATTTGAACGTGATGAAGAAAACAACCGTTGGTCATCTGTCCACCATCCCTTTACTTCACCAAATGAAGCCGATATTGATAAACTAAAGACCAATCCAAGTGATGTTCGAGCTAATGCCTACGATGTCATTTGTAATGGAACAGAGCTTGGTGGAGGATCAATCCGTATCGCATCATCAGAAATGCAAAACATGATTTTTAATCTTCTTAATATTTCTAATGAAGAAGCACAAGAAAAATTTGGATTTTTACTTGATGCGCTTTCTTATGGAGCTCCACCTCATGGAGGGATTGCTCTAGGATTGGATAGAATGGTGATGATGTTCCAAGAATTAGATTCAATAAGAGATGTAATTGCTTTCCCAAAAACACAAAAAGCAATCTGTATGCTTATGGATGCACCATCAGCTGTTGACCCTCAACAACTACTCGATCTCAGTATCAAAAATATTGAAATAAAAGCAAACCAATAAACTTACAAAAAAACACCCTTTTAAAAGGGTGTTTTTGTTGTTATATAGCGAAAATATCTAAACAAACGAGGATAAAAAATACCTGCAACAGCAAATATTTCAAACATATTTCCGTTAGGAATAAAAAATCTTAATAGTGCAGGAAAAATTGTTTTATCTGCTAATGTATAAAACGGAGAAGCAATGACGTCAATACCTTGATCTGTAAAATATTTTATTAATCCTTCATGTTTTTGAGCTAAGAGGCAACAATTAAAAATAATTATTTTTGGTAGAGATATATTTTTGATGATTTCTTCTAGAGATTTATTCTCAAGAAAATTAGATTTTTCATCAATAGCACCATGTGCAGACACTAAAATAATATCAGGATATTGCTGATCAAAAGAAAAATCCTTTATTTCTAACAACTTCAATACTTTCAATGATTCAGGATAGGAAGTTACCAAATCTGGGTCAAACATCATTGCAAATTTAAGTCTTTCTTGAGAGTGTATTGATTGTTGCGTGATAGTATCCAGACAACAAAAAATATGTTTCGGAAGTACCTTTCCTGACAAAAATTCAAAAGGCACATAAAAATATCTACCTTGATAAATCACATTCAAAATAAAAAACTCTTGTGGAAACGAAATATCCATCTCTTCTAAAAAACGGATCAACAACTCTTCTCTTTGATCATTAATGTTCAAAGAATCATAGATTGATGCCATTTTTGTTGCTTGATGAAATTGATCACTCCAATAAAAAGCTCTCTGTGAACTCATGGAACTGGTTATTTTATGTTCTTGATTTTGAAAAGTAAAAATAAGATCATCATTGTAATATATTGTCAATGTGTATTTGGATTTTTGTTGCAATGCATTTACAAGAGCATGATATTTTTCAAGTTTTTGCTGAGAAAAAGGTAGATGTGCCGAATAAGAAAACAAATAGGGTGCTAACATCAAAAGCTTATCCTCAACATGCGAAAAAGTCAAAAAATTTTGCTCAGAAAAAAAAACTCTGATATGTCGTCCATCAAAACTAAGCAGCATTTATAAATTTTTGTCAACAGGCATAATAATAATTACCTTTCCATCTTGCAACGCGTTAAGAGTTCGTTGTTGTGAAAAAATTCTCTTTGCATCTGTATTAAACAGAACGATATCAGAAGAATAAATTCCGGAAATATTTTCAGGCATAACATAAGCGACACTCTTTCCACGTGCTGGATGGTTGAAAGCCTCTGTTAGAGAGCTAACAAAATAGACTGGTCCTCGCTTGGTCAATGCCTCTTGATTAAGAGTTTCAACACTATGCAGAATATTACTTTTCTGATCAATAATTTTTAGCATTAAAGAAGGTTTAAATTTTTCATACATAATCATATCAATAATTAATGTGTCGTAATAAAAAGAACTTACTGTTTCTTTTTGGAGATAATTTGTGACTTGGATACTTTTGATGCGCGTAAAAAAAGGTTCTGATAAACTGTTTTGACCATATAAAGGGAGAGTCATTTGAGCTTTTATGTAAGAATCTTTGATTACAGGATTTTGTGGAGTCAAAGAATACATAGTAGAGAGAAGATGAGTATTTATTCTTTGGTTACGTTTTAGAATATCGTCAATAACAAAAATAGAAGTTACTTGAACTTTTTTGAGTGCGGAGAAAATAAAAGTGGAGAGATGTTTTTTTAATCGTTCTGCTAATGTTGTTACATTTCTTCCAATATTAGGATCAGAATAAGTAACAGGAATAGAATATTCTGTGACTAATTCTGCTTTTGTCCAATTAATATAGGAATGATATTCTGGAAAATACTGTACTACATCATTAGATTTGAGAGAATTACTATTGTCGATATACTTATAAAAGGAATTGGGATTAAATTGAGCAAAAAGAGTAGTACAGGTACTAAAAAAAGTCAGTAATATAATAAAAAACTTAATCATGAGCAAAAAAATCCTATTTCTTTTTATTTATTCTTTTAAGATCATTTTGTGAAAGGGACATTGGTTTCCAACGAATAATTCGCCCATCATATTCCGCAGGAAAAATATTTGTTTTTGTAGGTTGAAAACCTGATTTTTCTTTAGGGTTTAATGTAGTTTCATGTGGAATTTGCTGTGGTGCCTGACCTGAAATTTTAAATCCTGTATTAAAATTTTTGCCTGAATCTTGTGCGGTTTTACGAAGATCTTCTGTAATTAAAAAACGGATCGTTTGTGCTATTTCATACGCTAAGCGATCTACATTTTCTGTCATTCCGGCGTGTTTATATAATTTTAGTGCGGCAACTCGATCTTTTTTTTCTTTTTCAAGAACTCCGGCTATTTTTCCTATCCCATCAAAATCAGAAATAGCCATATAAATCTTTAATGCATTTTTATAATCTTTATTGCTAAACAACTCATTTCCTCGTCGGATAAGCATTAAACGTTCTGTATGATCCATATAATAACATCCCTTAACGAAATATTTAAAGATCTGCGTTTTGCAAAGCTTTTCCTATGTTATCGACATTTTCATTATATTCTTGAACATTACCACTAATACGTGCGGATTGAGCTTGAATATAATATTGATACGCTTCAAGAAGCGATGCCTTTAATTGATCAATTTTTGATTCTTTTTTAACGGTAGATTGAGCAATACTACTCGCATTAATAACCAAATCTTCCACTCTTTCCTTCACAAGAGATTTTGCATTATTAATAGCCACAAATCTTGTCGCCAAAGGAATACTGATACCTTCAGACTCGAGAAATACTGTTCGAAGATAAATTCCTTTATCCTTCATGGGATAAAAAACTGTATCTGAACTAGACACCTTAGAGCCTCGTTGGTCCCAAAGTGTTGTTAATCGAGAAAACTCTTGATCTTGATTGAGAAATGCTTCTGCTTGTGCAAGACCGGCAATACCATAGCTATAATCAGAAGCATAATAATGAAGACGATATCTTTTGTCTTTATCAACAAAACCAAGTAATCGAGCTGCAAAAATATTTTTATTTTTTGGGGTATATGTATGTTGGTGAGCGATTTTGTTTGTATCTTTTAAGAAAAGATATTTGATTTGCTCAGGTGTTTTGTCTTTCAGAGGTCTTGCGATTTCATGAATGTTAAGTTTCGCATAAAAACTTGCATTATCAGTATCATGAAATCGAGTTAGGAGTTCGCTTTGGATTTTAAACAACAAATCAGGATATAAATATGTTTCCGAAGCAAACGCTATTTTTTTTTCAAATAATCTTGGAAACAGATAACGAGCTATCTTAACATAAGGATCATTATCATCCATAATTTGAAAGGTAACTTCTCCTGTGTAGGCTGATACATATGCTTTAATAGGTGATCGGATCCAATTAAAATCGCCCCAAGGCGTTTTCATTTTTTTAGATAAAAACATCTTATCCGAGACACTGTAACCATCTAAAGCCCACCACAATTCACCTTTGTTGTAAACCAAATGAGCATCGTCAAAATGAAACATAGGCAATAGAGTACCGATGATTTCTTTTGGTTTACGTTTCAAAATTAACAATGTATCTTTTGTGATATAATCTGTAAGAAAAAATCTAAGATCCCTATGTACAACCATCATTAAAAATCGCACAAAAAAATTAGCTGAAATTCCTGTAATGCCTTTAAATTTTTGTTGAACTAATGGAGGAGGATCTTTTGAAAAATCAGGAATTAACATCGTAGAATTAACAAAAATAAAATTTTCATAAGCATCACTAAAAAAAAGTTGAGGATTATTGAGATGGATGTTTTGATTGGTATTGGGTTGTAGGTCTTTTAAGAATAATTTGGGATTTCCATCATTATCAAATTCCGTAGCAGAACCAATAACAGCACTGTACCCAAAAATATTTCTGAAATGCTTAATATCCCAATTATCTTGTGGATTTTCTATAATATTTCTGGCAGCAACAAAACTTGGGGTAAACATTTTTTGATCAAAAGATAACAATGTAGGTGATGCATTGGAGATAGCAAAAATAGGAAAAATTTCTTGATTTTTTTGTATAGAACGTACAAAATGATTTTTATCATTCCAAAAATTATTACTAAGAATTTCAGGAAGCTCATCGTCAACAAATAAAAACTCATCTCCTTTGATAATGGTATCTAAATTAAAAGCTTTTCGTGTAGTATCAGCAAAAATACCCGAAAACGTAATTTCCATGGAGCTTTGATTTGGTTTATATATAAAATGATCCAAATAATAAGGCAGTAATGTATTCAAAAGCAAAATCAATAGAGCAACACTACCTCCAGCAATGATATAATATTTATAATTTTTTCTGAAGATCCAGATCACTGTCATCAAAAAAAGAGAGAACACCACCACTGATCCTACAAACGGAAAGAATACAGCATAAATATCAAGAAAACTAATATATTCTCCGGTCTTTGTCTGATCAAGCATTTCAAGACGATTTAAGATAAGATATCCACTCAAAAAAAGCACCGACAAACTCATAGAAAGTTTAGGGAAACAGATTTTTTTGATGAAAATAAGATAAAAAAATACGGGGATCATAAAAAATAATGCTGCGTATAATGAAAAATTCTTGATCACAGGAAACCAAAAAAGATAGAAAGAAAAATCAACATGTGCAAAAAGATCTTGTTTTTCTGTCATTCCTGCAAGAGCTGCATAAATAAAATCCTGTGTCATTTTTGTGTGAAATTCAAAAATTAACGAAACAACAAAAACAACAAAACAATGCATCCCAATGATAAAAAAATTTTTTTTAGGGATTCTTGAGCTAATAAAAAGATAACATAACATTACTATCGACATTGCAATAGCAAAAATAGGAACAGTAAGCCATCTGAACAGTAAAAATCTCACAACTGTATGAATAAAACCTTGAGAAATAAACCATAATACTTCCAAGATAACCTGAGAAAAAGTAAAAATGCCCAAAATCGATAAGATACAGCAAAATAGAATGATTAGCAAAAATAACATTTTGTTCATAGTGACTCCTGAAATTTATCTATAATAAATCCAAATTGCATTAGTTAACTATTAGATTCCATAGGTATGCTTGTATTTTTCGTTTCTACAAGTTTTGGGTTTATAAACAAATATAATACTTGTTGCTGAACTTTTTCAACTTCATTGTTTAATGGAATAAAGTGAAGATCTTCTACCAAAAAACTTTTTTGGCCATTTATTTCTTTAAAAAGAATATCACGATAATGCTGATTTTTTTCTAGTAACACGGTAGTATTAGAAATTTTTTCCAACTGTTTTTCATCAAAAAAAGGAGTGTTTTCATCATTTTTTAGATGAAAAAATGTCAGGGGACTATTTTCAAAACTATAGTATAAAGTCTGTGGTTTTCCATGACCATCAATAAAAATACTTTTTTTGAGAAATGTATCTCTAAAAAAATCATTGTAAAACAAAATATAAGGCTCGGTACCTGTGGTATTAATAAGCAAAATACCGAAATTAACTTTAGAAGCGATTGCTTGAAACTTTTCTTTTTCAAGTTTTGCTAACGCTGTTTTTAATTGATCGTAATAATCAATTTTCAAGAGAAAATTATTTATTCTTTCTCCCAAATCTCCAAACTCATCTGTTTTTGGAAATCGTATCAGTGTTGGACGAACATGAGATTTTCCATCCATTGCATCAACACGTCGAAGAAGATCTTGATATTTATTAATTCCCCTATCATAAGCAAAGATAGATATCAAGATTCCATAAACAATAGAAATAAGAGACATTACAATAACAGAAACATAAATATTTTTAAAAATATATTCTATGTTATTTGGTTGAGAAATAGTAGTCCATAATGGTTCTAAAATGACATCGATGCTGGTCAGAGCAATAAAAAACGCCCCAATAACAACAATAGTAAATATAATATAGACTCTTAATAACATTGGTAATGAAAACAAAGAGGCCTCCTCTGTTATTTTGTTAAATTTAGTTGAAGTTAACAATATTATAATGTATAATATTGTTCAGGAAAATATTTCAGCAATAATAGTGAAATGAAATCATTTAATTATAACATAATTTTTAAAAAAAATCCATTGAAAAAGCTTTGGGGAACTTATGAAAAAAACAGTATTTGCAACAGTGAACGGAAAAGAGATTACAGGACAACAAATTTTAAGAGCAAAAAAAAGATTATTAATTGAACACGAAGACAAAGAATCCTTTATCTATAAAGAATCCGATGATAATGCTGCGTACCTAAACTCTGAAGCACTCCAAAAGCTTATTGAAATTCAAGCTTTGGTAGCATTAGCAAAATTTGAGGGTATTACTCCGGATGAAAAGAAAATTTCAGATATTATTTACGAACTAAAAATGGAGTATACAGATGATTTTGAGTGGGAATCAAACCTCGACGATTTAGGAATAAGTAATAGCAATTTGCGTGAGGATATCAGAAACGATGTTATTGTGGATATGCTTGTTGCGTCACGTAGTGATGATATGTCAGAACCTGGGGAAGAAGCCGCACGAAGTTTTTATCATGAAAATATTCAATTTATGAAACACCCAAGTGTATTTACTTTTTTAGAAATAGAAGTTCTTTCACAACATGACCTTCACCGTATCAGTAGCTTATTAAAACACTCAGACACCGCATATATTATGCAGGAATCTTCCAAGCACAATCTGCATATTTGTCTAAACGAAGAAATTCCTTTAAATAAATTACCGGAGCCACTACAAGAAATGCTTGAGGATCTGTCCGAAGGACAAATTGGATCTTTACCGGCAGAAGATGGATCGATCATTTTAGTGAAAGTTATTAAAAAATATAAAGAACGAATGATTTCGGAAGCTGAAGCGATTCCTGGGTTGATTGAATATCTGAAAATTCAACAAGAATCACACATACTCGATACGTTAATTGAAGAATCTTTAGAAAAATGCGACATTGTCTATTTAAATACAGAACTATTAAAAAAACTATGATTACTCACAATTCCTAATTTAGAGGTATTATGATATTCCAAATAACTTTGTATATGCTTATTGCTTGCATTGTTATCCTAGTAATTTCTATTATCTTGTTATTTTTTGTTGTTCCTATGTACATCAAAGAACATCAGGATACACTATCACATATAGAAGAAGTATTAGCTAAAAAAGATGATCGGATAAAACAAATGCTGGAAGAACTGTCTCTGTCTAAAAATAAAATACGTATTAACGAATTAATGAAATTGATTACATACGAAAACAAACAAATACTAAAAGCATCAAGTAATAAAATATTAAAGCATAAAGCTCAACATGTTCTCACATGGTCAAATCATTTTTCTGTAGATAAACATATTGATGATTTATTAACTACAAAAACATCCTCACAAATTCACTATGACAGAGAAAATCAAACATTTCAACTATCAATTCCTCATAAAAAATAATCTATGCTAAGCATAGATTATTTTTTAAATAAGACTTTTTGAGAAGTCTTGCTCGGGGCGGGACTTGAACCCGCACACCCTAATGGGCGAGGGATTTTAAGTCCCTTGTGTCTACCAGTTTCACCACCCGAGCGAAAAAAGAATATTACGGATGATATCCTTATAAAAATAGGGGATAGTCAGAATCGAACTGACGGTAAAGGATTTGCAGTCCTCGGCCTTACCACTTGGCTATATCCCCAAATATAAAAATATACCCAAATATTATATACTATTTAACTTATTTAGTCAATAGTTTTACCAATGTTTTTTAGTATTCACTCTCACACATTTCGGTATTGAGATGCTCACCAAATTCACCTAATTGAGGAACCACTCGAGCAAAATGATCCGATCTCATATGAAATTGAAATGCATCTTCATCTTTCCAAGTACCAATAAAAATATAAGAATAGGGATTTTTGAGAGATTTGAGAAGATAATAATTTATATTTCCTGATTCTGCTCTCACTTCTTGAACAAAAGCTTCAGACAAAATAATAAATTGATCGAAAAACTCAGGATTCACAGTTATATTAACAACAACATGTTTCAATTTTTTTTGAATATCCATGATTAACTCCTAAGAAAAAATATAATGATTAATAAATAATCATTATATAATTATAATACATAAAAGTAAATATTGTCAACTATTAAAGATAGGTTTGACAAATAAAAACAATGATTGTATACTATATCATATGAGAATAAGTTATTTAAGGAAGGTTTTGAATGATTATGTTATTAATACTCATTGGGCTTGGTATCTTATATCTAGTCGCATCGGTCAAAATTATCCAACAGGGTCATACTGTGTTAATCGAAAGACTAGGGAAATTTCACAAACGCTTAAACCCTGGTTTAAACTTTATCATTCCATTTTTTGATGCTCCTAGAATTTTACGTTGGCGTGTTTCTATCAGACGAAATGATAAATATTTTTACTTGGAACAAAACTCTTATGTCATTGATTTGAGAGAAACAGTCTATGATTTTCCTGCTCAATCCGTTATTACCAAAGACAATGTCGGTATCCAAATAAACGCTGTTATCTATTACCAAATAATGGATGCAGCAAAAGCAGTATATGAAATTGCCGATCTCCCTCAAGCCATTGAAAAATTGACACAAACAACTCTCAGAAATCTCATTGGAGAACTTGAGTTGGATCAAACATTATCATCTCGTGATATTATTAATGGAAAACTTCAGATTATTCTTGACGAAGCAACGGATAAATGGGGTGTCAAAATCAACCGTGTAGAACTCCAAGATATTTCACCTCCAGCGGATATCCAAGCTGCAATGGAAAAACAAATGCGTGCCGAACGTGAAAAACGAGAAATGATCCTTCGTGCAGAAGGCGAAAAACAAGCAGCTATTCTGTCTGCAGAAGGCGAAAAACAAGCAAAAATCCGTGAAGCAGAAGGTTTTAAAGAATCAGAAATTCTTCGAGCAGAAGGATTAGCTGAAGCACGAGAACGAATCGCAAAAGCAGAATCTGAAAGTTTACGATTATTAGCAGAAAATCTAAAATCTACAAGCGATCCATCCCAATATATGGTAGCTCTTCGTTATATAGAAACACTTAAAGATCTTGGCTCATCCGGCAACAAAACAATTATGATGCCTTATGAAGCTTCGGCATTAATGGGTTCTCTTTCTGGGATCAAAGAAGTTCTTTTTAATAAAACAATCGATTAATCATCCCCCCACACCATGTGGGGGATTTTTTTATTGTTTAAATCATAAAAAAAATCATAAAAAATCCGAAAATTAAAGAGGTCATTTTCGGAGAAACTTTATGAACACATATTATTTGAAACAATTATTTGCTTTATTTTTTTTAATCATTAGCATTCTTGTTGCCGCACATATTCCTGTCCACGCTATTTTTAACTCTTCTTTATTCCATGTGGATCAAATTAAAACACTCTCATTAAGTAATCAAAATTTTCATATTTTTCGCTCTAAAGGACTTTCCTTGTCTAATATTCAAAACAAACAGATTGTCACATTAGCACCTATTAAAAAAGATCAATCACTTTATGATCTAAATTTAGATTTTGATACAACAGATTTTTTAGATAATTATGATCTTGTCAGTTCAAATTACGAAGTAAAACAAATTGAAAATAAATCTTTTGGTAAATTTGTTATGAAAAATAATCTTATTCTTTTACCTAATAATAGATCTATCCTAGATATAAAATCAAACGATCTTCAAAGTTTTACCGTTAAATTCTCCTTACTACCTTACACTAGTGGCGAAGGATCACAAATAATTGCTTCCTACTCAACAGATAATTTAAAACATGAAACAGAAAATTACGGATTTAATATTTTTATTGAGTCTGGAATTGTTAAATATTCATTTTATAATTTTTTTTATGATGAAAACAAAACAAGATATTCTTTTACACTTCAAGAAAAACAATCACTTACCAATCAAAAAGTAGAAGAGCATTGTCTTGTGGTGGACAAAGTAAAAAAAATCATCAAAATATATAGAAACGGCATTGAGCAGGATGTTCATATCCTTACAGCTGATCAAACACCAAACGGATCTCCATTATTTGATTCGGCATCTATGATGCAAGAAAAAATCCCTTTAATTATTGGGCAAAACGCTATATTTTCTTTGGAATATTTTTCTATCCTAAAAGGTGCCAATTACATAAACATCCCCCCAAAAGATGAGGAGCCGAATTATTTTGAAACAGATATTATTACATTGTCATCCAATGATTCTTGGATCGATGAAATCAAACCTGAATTAAATAAAGAATCAAATGTTATTTACCGTATTGCATATCGTTTTGCTCAGGATTATTTTTTACCGGAAACAGAGAGTGCAAAAATACCTTGGGTATACATTGATCCTCAAAAAAAAACATTCCCTGAATCTCAGAAATTTGGAAAATATATTCAACTTAGATTTGAATATTTTAAAACCATAAAAAAAGAAACAGATAACAATTTTTATCTCTATAATATCTTAACATCGTTTAGAGAAACGATGGCTCCAGGAATTGTCGATATCAAAAAAGTTGCAGCAAAAGATCAGGTCATTCAAATTTCATGGGACGCCTTACCAAGTGACAATATAGAAAGTTATGAAATATTTTATGGAACAAGTCCTGACAACTATTTTGGATCTGCCACCGTCTCTCCCAAATCACCAATTACAGTCAAAAATATCAGTACATATCCTAAAACATTTGAATATAAATTAGAAGGACTCGAAAACAATAAAACTTATTATATTGCCATCCGAGCAAAAAATATCTATGGTAGCTACGGCGATTTATCTAAAGAATTATTTGCTGTACCAATGTCGACAAAAAATGATCTCGGATACAGTATTGGAAGATAATAAATAAAAAAATACGAGTGATACAAGGGGAGTATTATGTTAACTATGTTTTTTGCTTCAGATATGTTTGAGATTCTCCAAGTCCAAAACATAGCAACACAATTAAAACTAGAAAAAAAAAACACCTACCTTGTTCTATGGTTGTACCAAGCAAATAGCTTTACAAAATATATGCAGTATGTTGAATTAAATATCTTTTCAGATATTATCTTTATTCAACGACCTGTTTGGAAAACCAACATATGGGATGGGCGAAATAATCTTTTAAAAACACAACAAAATCTAGAAAATCTTTTGAAAACATTGGATATTAAGGAAATATTTATACCTGACCCTGAAAAAGAATATCAAATTTTAGAACCACTTTGTAAAAATTTGGATATAAAACTATCATTATATGAAAATGGAATTAATTTATATCGATATCTTAACTCAGACGATCCAAATAAAAGAAGGATCATATATAGAGTAAATATACTCATTAAAATTGTCAAAATATTCAAAGTTTTTTTTGTTTTTAAGAAGAACAACAAAGAAAGAAATGATCGATTTAAAATATTATATCTCTTTTTTTTTCAAGCATTACCAGAAATTGGGCAATTTTTTTTACCAAAATTAATCCGAAATGTATTATTCCGTATCAAAAAATTTCATAGATGTTTGTGTACAAATACAGAAATTATTAATTCTTTATTTGATATTGATTCAATACATACTCTTTCTTTAAAATACATTGTTTCCAGTAAACAACAAATGATTGTGTACTCTAATCCTGAATTCTGGGATATTAGATCTGATCATATTTTATTTATTGATCAAAATTATTTGCTATTAGGCGTTTCTGCAGAACAGCATGTAGATATTGTGATGAAATGTCTTGAAACATTTGGGTTAGTCTCAAATATTATTATAAAACCAAATTGGAAGATTGCTTCTCAAATAACAAATTACTACCAAAAAATTATTACAGAAAAAAACTATAAAATCCATATCGTTAGTTCTGAAGTACTGGCAGAAGTAATTGTTGAAACAAAAAAAACAAGAAAAATAGTATCTTTATGTGGCTTTTCTTATATTTATAATAAACTTTCGCATCCAGAAATAAGAGATCATTGTTTTCATAGAACTTATGAAGAAAAAGCAAAAGAAATCGGTATTAACAAAGAAGTATTAAAAAAAATTAAACAATTTCATGATTTTTTTGATAAAGTCAATCCTTTATTCATAGAAACAAAAGGTGTTTCTTATCATGAAAATATCAACGACTCTTTCTTCAATTTTAATAAAATAAGCTAATCAATAAAAATTCTTAGGAAAACCATTATGATTCCTTCAGATATTGTCGAAGAGATCCTTCGTAGTATATCCATTGTACAGATTATTTCTCAAGATATTTCTTTAAAAAAAGCTGGACATAATTACAAAGGTTTTTGCCCATTTCATAACGATAAAAACAATCCTTCTTTTTCGGTCAGTGATGACAAAGGCTTATATCATTGTTTTTCTTGTGGAGCAGGAGGCAATGCTCTTACATTTATGAAAGAATATCATAAACTTGATTTTATTGATGCGATCAAAACACTTGGTACATACGCAGGGATTGATGTTGAAGAGTACTTAAAAAATAACAAAGACACTCTCCCTCTTCGTAATATTTTAAAAGAAATTCATGTCATCGCACAAGAATATTTTTTAAGTCAGCTCAGTAACTTTAAAGATCTTGGTACTCGGTTTGCTATTCATACAATCAAAAACAGAAAATTGGATAAAAATACTATTATACGATTTGGTATTGGTTATGGTGGATCAGAACGAGCAGGATTGTATCAATTTTTGATTAACAAAGATTTTAATATAACTGATATTTTGGAATCGGGTCTTTGTGGAAAAACAGAAACAGGAACAATATACGATCGATTTAGAAATCGAATTACTTTTCCTATTAGTGATCAAGATGGTATTATTGTTGCATTTGGTGGTCGAGCAATTGATTCCAAAGCTCCAGCAAAATATATCAACAGCCCAGAAACGATGTTATTTAAAAAAGGACATTTTTTATACGGTTGGAACTTAGCTAAAGAAACAGTTTATGAAACAGGTGTGGTGATTGTTGTAGAAGGTTATATTGATGTTATCAGAATGTTCCAAGCTGGATTTAGTAATTCTGTTGCTCCTTTAGGAACAGGATTAACGGAAGATCGGATAAGTTTTCTTAAAAATAAAGTGGACACAATGATTCTTTGTTTAGATGGGGATGATGCTGGACGAAAATCAGCTTATCGATCTGCAGGTATTGCTGCAAAAATAGGAGTCAATACTTCTGTAGTTGAATTGCCAGAAAAAGAAGATCCTGATACTTTTTTATTAACTCAAGGTCCTAACGCTTTAGCATCTTTAATAGAAAAAAGTATTTCCGGAGAAGATTTTGTTATAAAATCTGCAGAAAAACTTCTCCCAAATACGCAACAATTTTTGCAAACAATTTTTGAATATACGATTTTCCTTGAAGGATCAGGAGTATCTAATACGTTATCTATTGCTACAGAAGAATTTTTGAAAAAAATATCTGAAAAAATACGTATTTCTTTTTCTTCTATAGAATTAGAATTTAGAAAATATAAAGATCTTTATTTTAAATATCAAAAATCAGAGACTTTTTCTAATAATCATGATCATATAGAAAAGATGAGTTCGGAACACTTGTTAGCAGAAGAGATTTTGGCATTGCTCATTATGTTTCCTGAATTTTTAGATAGTATTGCAAGTATCGTGATCCCTGAGGATTTTCCAACAGAACAAATGCAAAATTTATATAAAGAATTTTTATTTTATCCAGAACGAAGTTCCAATGAATGGATCATTATTGCTGGAAAAACACCATATATTAACCATACATCAAAATTTATCCTAGCTCCAGATATGAGAGTTATCAAAAACTACGCAGTAGGATTGAAAATAAACTCTCTCAAAACTCAGCGAAAACACATTAGCAAACTACTTATGGAAACAAAACCAAATACAGATTATAACTTATTATTAAGCAAAAAAATTGTTGAAATACAAAATAATATCATCAGTTTAAAAAATGATTTATATTATTTATAGATTTATTATTTTATAAATGATAATATAATAAAAAATTCAAGATGTTTAAGTTCTGTTACCGAAACATAGAAATAAAGTTGATTGGTTTTCTTTATACAAAATGATGTTAATATAAAGCAAAGAGGATTTTTGATGATTGAAGAACTTTTAGAACTCCCTGAACTTAATAATTTAATTAAACAAGCAAAAGACAAAGGTTTTGTTTCTTACGAAGAGGTGCTTGAAAAACTTCCTGAAGAAGTCATTGCTTTTCCTGATAGGATTGATTATATCATCAAGTTCTTAGAAGAAAATGATATAAATATTACCGAAGAAACAACTGATATTACAGATAAGGAATTGGAACCAATATTATCACCTGAGACGATGTTAATTGAAAGTGATGATGAACAAAATGATAATCCTCTCCGTATATATTTGAAAAAAATTGGTCGTATCAGATTGCTCTCATATAGTGAAGAAATTGAGATTGCAACCAACATAGAAGCTGGGCAAGCACAAATTAATGAGATTGTATTTGAAAGTGGCTTCTTAATTTCTGAAATACACAGTGTGATTCAAGAAGTTTTAAAAGAAGAAGGTAAACTTTATCATTTTTTCAATCTCCCTAAAATTTATAATATAAATCCTAAAGAACGTAAAGAAAAAAATAAATTTGTACAAAAAATTGCAGATTATTTAAATAATTTCTTTGAGGAATGTGATCAACTAGAAGAAGCTTTAGGCTTTAATCCATCTCCAGAAGAATTAAACAACACTCGTCAAAAAATTCGCGAAAAACGACGTGAATTTATTAATGAGATTAGTAATATTGATTTAAATCATCGTTTGAAAGATAATTCCTCAGAAAATTTATTTCGTATGTCGCAAGAAATCGAAAATATTCAAAACTATTTGCATAAAGCAGAAGAAGTCAATGAATGTTCTATTGAAGAAATTTTAGATAAGGCACAAAAAAATCAAGATAATGAACAACTATGTGATGTTGCTGAGATTATTAATAAAAAACTTGATCGTATCAAACGTATTGAAGATATTTTTAAAGCTTCTGCTGAAGAAATCACTATTTGGGCAGCTCAAGTAAGAAACGCAAGACATGTAGTCGAACAGTACAAAAAAGAACTTGTTCAAGCAAACCTTAGGCTTGTGGTAAGCATTGGTAAGCGTTATATGAATAGAGGTGTACATCTTTTTGATCTAATCCAAGAAGGTAATATGGGCTTAATCAGAGCTGTAGATAAATTTGAATACAAAAAAGGATACAAATTTTCTACATATGCTACTTGGTGGATTCGTCAATCAATCACTCGTGCCATTTCGGAACAATCCAGAACAATCCGTATTCCTATCCATATGATTGAACAAATAAATAAAGTTAAAAAACTTGAAACTACGATGACTCAAGACCTCGGTCGAACACCAACAACAGAAGAAATTGGTGGCGAGCTTGGTTGGTCTGTTAATCGAGTACGACAGATTAGAAGTGTTGCCAATGATCCTGTATCTTTAGAAACACCTGTTGGCAGAGATGAAGATTCATCTTTAGGTGATTTTATTGAAGACACCAAAATCACATCGCCTATCAGTGCTACGATGTCCAATCTTCTTCGAGATAAATTAAAAGAAATTATTGAATGCCTTCCGTTACGTGAGCAACGTGTTCTAAAAATGAGATTTGGACTAGAAGACGGTTATATACATACATTAGAAGAGGTTGGTTATTTATTTCAAGTCACTCGTGAACGTATCCGTCAAATCGAAAGCAAAGCATTACGAAAACTCCAAAATCCAACTCGGATTAAAGAATTTTTAGATTTTATAGACTGATTTTTATTGAAAAGTATTAACAAAAAACACCATAAAATATGGTGTTTTTTAATCTTAATAATAGAATAACTAAATAATAATGATATATTACAATATATTCATTAAATATGAGATCATAAACTTATTTTTATAGATTTTTTTCTATCTTACTATTATAAATATAACAATATAAGTACAAAGGAATAATATGAAAAAATTATTGGTTCTATTTTTTTTATTTGGTTTTATAAATTTAAACTTTTCTCAGGATATTCAGAGCATGGAAAAGACAAAAGCTAATGAATATAAATTTGATCGTTTTGGTATGAATATTTTACCTTTAAGTATCGGTTCGGCAATTTATTCCTCTGGTTTTCCCACTTCATTTTATCTTGCAAATAAAAAAAATTATATCATCAGTTTTGGTATTGATTATAACAAATCATTGGTAAAATACGGAGTCACAATAGAAGATTCTCAAACTCAACAAGTTGTCATAAGTTTTTTAACCTCTTGGGAAATAGGAGGACATATTGGATTCGGACAACTATTTCCATTAAAAAAAAATAAAAAGATTCATTTAGGTTATTTAATAGAGCTAAGTGCAGGATATGTACATAATTCTGAATACAATACTCCATTTTATATAGGATTTCAGCCAAAGTTCATATTAGAATATGATACGTTTTTATTTACATTTGGAGTATATATTGATACATCACTTTTTATTAGTTCTGTTGCGGGATTTGGATTTTTATTAAAATAGAATATCTTTCAGGATCCAATGTTTTTGCTTATAGTTGCTTGAAATTATATCCTAGAGATGTTTTGTCTAAAAAAAATTAGTCTGAGTTACCACATTATTTTACTCAGACCGTAAATATGATAAAAAAAATAATGATGATTATTTTGATGTCATGTTACTGCGTACATATCTTCCTAATAAAATACAAGAATCATTTGTTCTATATGAACACATTAATGACATCTGTAAAAATAACAATCTCATCTAATCAAAAAGACTCCTCAATTGAGGAGTCTTTTGTGATTTAATCGATAGAATAGAATCTCTAAAAAATATATGAGTATTATATAGTGAGAACAGTTATAATTAGATAATTTATTCTTGTTATTTAGAAATCATAGATTTGTATTTTATGAATTATATAGAATAAAAAAACAAAATAAATGAAAAGAGGATTATTATGAAAAAAATATTTTTTTTTATAATATTCATGACATTACATAATAACAGTTTTAGTACTGATATGGTTGAAGATCATGGATCAAAGACTTTTAATCGTTTTGGAATGAGTATATTATCTCCCAGCTTAGGATTTGGGTTTCATTGGAATATATTTCCTTTAGGATTTTATGTTGCTAATCAAAACAATCAAATTATTAGTTTTGGGTTAGATTTTAACCTTTCTCCATCAGAAGATATGTTTAAAATTGGTCAAATTCTTACAACAGAAAGTGTTAGTGATTTTGAAAATTTACCAAACAGAAAGCAACGTTCTTTTGGATGGGAAATTGGTGTACATATTGGGTATGGAAAAATGTTTCAATCAAAAACAAAACACAATCTCTATTATGGATATTTATTTGAATTTAGTAGTGGTTATGCTCATAATACTGTCCATTACTTACCGTTTTATTTAGGATTTAGCCCTCAGTTTATTCTTGAAATAGACATGTTTTTGTTTGCTGTTGGGGTATATATTGATACCTCCATGACTGTAACAAGTACGACATCCATTGGATTTCTTCTAAAATAAACAAAAAGACCAACTTAAATATGTTGGTCTTTTTATTATCAAAAAAAATTTTATTCATCACGCTTTAAAACTTCAATAAATGCTTCTTGAGGAATATTGACACTTCCTATCATTTTCATACGTTTTTTACCTTCTTTTTGTTTATCAAGAAGTTTTCGTTTTCTGGAAATATCGCCACCATAACATTTTGCAGTCACATCTTTACGCATTGCAGAGATATTTTCACGAGCAACAATATTAGATCCGACAGCAGCTTGCAGTGCTATTTGGAACATATGTTTTGGGATAAGTTCACGAAGTTTTTTAACAATAACCATCCCTCTAGAACGAACATTATCAGCAAAAACCATTTGAGCAAGAGCATCAACAGGATTCCCACCGACTAAAATATCCATTCGTACGACTTTACTTGCTCGAAATTCTAAAAACTCATAATCAAAAGAAGCATATCCACGAGAATAGCTTTTGAGTTTATCAAAAAAATCATAAATGATTTCAGCTAATGGCAACTCACAATCAATCTGAACACGTTTTGTATCGATATAAGAAAGATTTTTTTGGATACCACGACGTTCTTGAACTAAATTTAATAACGTACCCATGTATTCGTTTGGTGTGATAATAGTCGCTTTCACAAAAGGTTCTTCAACGACTTTAATTTGAGACGGATCTGGAAATTCTGTGGCATTTTCAATCAAAAACGGTTCGCCTTTCATAGGAGTGATGCGATACTCTACGGATGGAACCGTTGAAATAATAAACATATTGTGTTCTTTTTCAAGACGTTCCCGAATGATTTCAAGATGTAATAATCCCAAAAAACCACATTTGAAACCCATTCCTAATGCACCTGAATTCCATTTTTCGAATCGAAGTGCCGCATCAGTTAGTTTTAATTTTTGAAGAGCTTGCTCAAGATCAGCAAAATCCTCTCCATCACCAGGGAAAAGCCCAGCAAAAACAAACGCTTGAGGTTCTTTATATCCAGGCAATGCTTCTGCACAAGGATCTGATACTAATGTAATAGTATCACCAATTTTAATATCCGCTAAGCTTTTAATCTGAGCAGAGATATAACCAACATCACCAGCTTTAAGAACAGGTTTTGAATTAAACGCTATCTGCATCAATCCAATTTCATCAGCATTATACTTGGAGTTGCTATTCATGAAAAGAATTTCTTGTCCCTTTTTAAGGGTTCCTTCAATAATTCGTACCTTAACCACAACTCCTCGATACATATCATAATAAGCATCATAAACAAGAGCTTTAAGTTTGTTAGCTTCGTTCCCTTTGGGAGTAGGTATACGCTCAATTATTGCTTCAAAAAGTGCATCCATCCCAACACCTGTTTTTGCAGAAACGCTAATGGCATCAGCAGGGTCAAGACCAAGATCTCTCTCGATTTGTTCTAAGATCTCCTCAACGCGAGCATTAGGAAGATCAATCTTATTAAGGACGGGGATAATTTCTAAATCATGTTCAAAAGCTTGATAAAATGTTGATAATGTTTGTGCTTGGATACCTTGTGTGGCATCGACTAAAAGCAAAGCTCCTTCACAAGCCGCCAAGCTACGCGAAACCTCATATGAAAAATCTACGTGTCCCGGTGTATCAATGAGATTTAATTGATACATAAGACCATCTTTCTTAGATTTATAAGGAGCAGAAACAGTTTGTGCTTTAACAGTAATTCCATGCTCTTTTTCAACTTCCATAGAATCTAATACTTGTGATCCTGATTTGTTAGGATCCATCAATCCTGTTAATTCTAATATTCTATCAGCTAGTGTTGATTTGCCATGGTCAATATGTGCAATAATACAAAAGTTTCTGAGATTTGATTGATAAGACATTAATAAGTCTCTCCTATAAATAATTAACAATATTATGATTCATATTAACAATGATGTCAAGGATTCGAAAAAATAAAAAGCATCTAAAAGATGCTTTTTATGATTATAAAATTTTTTTTATAATATTTCTAAAATCTGTTTCCAAACTCATAGAACAATAATCAATTCCTAGATTTGTAGCATTTTGCTTATCGTAAAATTGATGATCTCCTACTAAAAGTGTTTTGTTAGGAGCTATTTTTAAACGATCTAGAATACGATTAAAAATAGCAGATGTTGGTTTTAACAATCCAAACTCATCAGAAAATACAAAATCATCAAATAGATAATAAATCCCTTGTTCTTGTAAAAAAAATCGTAATGCTACCCCTGGAGTAAGTATTGAGTCAGAAATTAATGCTATTTTTTTATTGTGTGCTTTTATCTCCTCAAGACCATCTTTAACATACGGTCGGAGTTGAGGTGGCATATGCAAAATAGCATATGCCCAAATATCATGAATTTTCTTAAGATGTGCGATATCTGTAAGTGATATCTTAGCACAGAAAAATCGTACCATCTCAAAAATACTATAAGTAACAAACTCTTTTTTTTGAGCATCAAGCACATACTCTAATGTCAAATCATAAGCTTCGATAATTTGAGCAAAACGAATAGGTAATTTTTCTTTTTCAAGAAGACTCCATATGGCATCAATACAATATTTTTTTCGTTCTTCAACAAAATGATCTATAAGAAGTGTACCGTAGAGATCAAAAATAATTAAATCTTTTGACATAATTTCCTCAAATATATATTACAAAGCCTAGTTACGGAGGCTTTCTGAAAGTAATTCTTGCCATTGTTTTGCTTTTGATGCAAGCTTACTATTAGGAAAATCTTCTGTTAATAATCTAAAATATCCCAATGCTTGTTCCTGAGCATTTTTCTCAAAAGAAATCTGTCCTAACATAAATAAAGCTTCAGGATTATAAGTCGTATCATTATTTTCTATCACACCAGATAAAAACCGTTGTGCACGATCAAATTCACGTTTATCATAGTAAATAGTTGCAATTTCAATACGGGCTAAATCTGCATCTTTAGAAGTTGGAAAAAGATGAATGATTTTTTCCAAAAATCGTTGTGCGTTGTCCATATATCCTCGAACAACCAATGCTTTAGAATAAGAAAAAACTTGTTTAAGAAAGGTTGAACGTGCATAATCATAATTTTTAGAAGTAGGATATTGTTCTAAAAAGTTTTGAAGAGCATTGATCGTTTCGGGGTGCATCACTTGAGCAGCATAGAGATCTGCACGACCCAGCACTCCATCTTCACCAATAACATTATTAAAATAAGAAAGAGAGGATTGAAAATCACCTTTATTCAAAAATAAGTAACCTAAATAAAATGCTAATTTTGATTTTATTGGTTCTACAGCTTTGAAATAAGCTTGTTCAAGGAAAGATTGAATATAACTATCATGTTGTTTACGCTTACGTGCAATCTCACCCAATAATAAAACAGATTCGGAGTAATCTCTATTGGAGATTTGTTCCGAAGAAAGAATTTTTTGGATATAATTCATCGCTCCGTTATAATCTTCTTTGTCATTCATAATCTTTGCACCGATCAAACGAACTGTATTTTGTAGAGGACTAGTAGAAAAATCAACAATAAAATCAGTGATCAACTTGGAAGCTAAAGCGGTATCTCCAAGTTCATAAGCAATAAAAATCTTATCAGCTTCTCGTTGGTCATCTGTTTTTTGCGATTTTTGGGATGTAGAAATATTTTTTGATTGAGATTTATGGCACTCCTCAGAACTTGGGATCTCTTCTGTTTTTGGCAATGTAATCGAAGGAAGATCAAAAACAGGTTGTGGCATTTCAGTGGATTGTTTAATATTTCGTAACATTGTGGTAATATCCCTGTAAAAGAATAGTCCTAAGAAAGCCATTGTAGACATTAATAGTACAAACATCGATGCAGAAGCAATGATTTTGTTCAGAAAACGATCAAATTGAGTAATAGTAGATTCTCTTTTCATCGCATATCCTCTTCCATTTTATTTTAGCTAATCTTGAGTAAGGTTACGATTAATTAATTTTTCAGCAGTTAAATCCAACCAGTATTTTGATTCGGGAATACCCATCTTAAAAGCAACAATAAATACAGAATAAGCATCTTGATAAGCTTTAAGTTCAAAATAACTACGACCTAATAATAAAATAGACGCACTGTCATTAGGAATAAAGCTATGTAAAAATAATGCTTCATCATAACGAGCATCATTAAATGCTTTCGCTGACTCTTTAATAGCTACTTCGGGAGACACTCTTAGCCATTTATTTCTCAAAACATCATAGCGTTCACGCCCAATAATCTGAGCAATTTTTTCACGCCATACGGTATTTTGTTCTGCCCAAAGTTCTCGATGCGTTCTTTTCCAAATTTCTTTTTGAGAGATCCATTTTTCGGCAGGCAATTCCTCAAGTGTAGGAATTTTCTCTTCAGAAATTTCGTTGTAATAAGCTTGAAGTTTTTTTACACGTTCTTCAGAAGAAATCATTGGTGGAAGCTGTTCAAAAAGATTATTAGTCCATGAAAAATCATTGATTTGTTTGTACGCCAATTCTCCAACAAAAACACTATCTTCTTTTTTAGACTGAAAAGAAAGCTCAGGTCTAAAAACACCAAAATTTTTATTTTCTATTTTATAAGGGTCAGTATTATGAAAACGATCGACTAAAGAATTTGCAATACTAGCTGATTTTAATTGATCAAGATTTTCTTTATAAAGATTTATTTTTCTTTGATAATTAAAAATCCGATTTTTCAAAAATACATCCAACTCTTCTTTTTCTAAACGAACAATGGTGTTTAATTGATCTAATAATTGATTTTCACGATTCTTACGTTTATGGTATTCGGATTTAATTTGAGATTTAATATTAAACTGCCTTACATTAATAAGATTAAGATGATTATAGTACTCTGAAATACGTGCTTTTAAAAGATCTTTAGGTGTTTTATATGCAAGCAACAATTTATCTTCCATACGACGATGTGATACAATTTCATTAGAAAGATCATTGATTTCTTGCATAATTTCTTGGTAATAATGATGATGATTCTCATTACTCAAAAATTTTTGTTCCGCTTGAGCTTGCTTTTGTAAGGTATGATCTCTAATCACAAATAATTGTTGTCGTGTCTCTTCTAAAAATTGAGCAATATCTTTTTCAACAGTAGACATACCAAGTTTGGGTGTTGACTTTTCCTGCGACGAACTATCCGATACGTTAGATAGTTCACTGATATTTGATACGACAACATTCACATTATCAGCAGTATTTAAAATATTAAGATTAGAAGCCTCTTCTTGAGTTAATGGGCTTTCTAATACATTATCTTTCACAGGAGGCATTTTGTTAGTGCGATAGGTAGGTAAAATCTCTAGATTTGATAATGTCTGTTGGACAGCCATTTGGATTTCTTGTTCTGAGAAATCAGCAAAATTTCTCTTTGTGGGAAATTGTTCTTTTCGTTTAACATATTCAACGGTTGGTTTGATTTCAAATAAGGGAGAATTTTTCATTAAGACACCAGGTTGCTCAAGAACATTGAGGTTACGTTGCCATTGTTTATTTTCTTCAGGAACGACAGCATAATAATAAGGAGTTTCCATCGAAATATTTTTATCTTCAAAATAAAAAGAGTTTGTAACCCTAGCATACTCAGGAAGACCATCTGGTTTTGTATAATTCACAATAGGATAACGACTTCGATAGATGATAAAAACATATTGATCAAGATCTTTTGGAAAAACAAACCATCTCAGTCTAAAAAAATCTTTTTCTTTTTCTAATTTTAAAGATGTGATCACATATCCGTTATTTAAAAAATAAGATTGTTTTTCAATATGTTGAACTTTTTTAATAGGAAGATCAATGATGTTTATTGGTTGGAGAAGGCTATTTAAAGAAGGAATCAGCTGTGATCGACGAGGAGCCAAATCAACTAATCCTCTTGCAACATCATCAAAACCTGGTTCTATCAACACAGCAAAATAATACTGACCTTTATCTGCTAACATAAGTTCTAATTTATAAGAATAAATTGATGATATTTTTTCACCTTGTAGATTGGTTTGGATGGCTAATTCTGAAACTTTCAAATCATTATCTGTCAATATCGGATTAGATCTATTATAGTATAGAGAAAAAGTGCCTGATGGTACATCAGATTTCCATTGAACAGAAATAATGTTTGATTCTATCTGCATGAATTCAAGGCCTGTAACAATATTAGAAAGAGTTGTGGATTGGTTAGATCCAAAGATCGGTAGATACATAAGTGAAAGTACAGCAAAAATTTTAATATATCTCATAATGTATTTCCTTTGTCTTGTTTGACGATATGATAAAACACTCTGTTTATAAGACAAATATAATATTAAATCTCGGAAAAATAAATATCCAAACTTAAGTATCTTTAAAAAAGTTAGTTTTTAATAATGAGCACTTTAAAGAGCATACCCTTGCTGTATTGTGAACTTTAAATACGCACAGACGCACAAAATAAAGATGAATAATCTAAAAATTGCACAGACAAAACAAAAATCGCACAGAATGACTCATAAAAAACACAAGAATCAGTCACTTAAAATAAATACCCTATCATGAAAAAATATATCTGCTAAGATAAATCTTTATAAAAAATAAAGGTACCTAATAACTAATACTACCTAAGAAATTTTATTTTAAATTTTAGTATTATTAATTAGTAAAAAAATAACTATTAAAAATTATTTTTAAACTTTGCTTATTTAATATTGACGAAAAGAAGTTTATTGATCATAATATGAAAAGTTCGAGGATAAATAAATGAATGTTATTATATTTATTTCTATAGTATTTTTGTTTTTGATTTTTTGTCTATCAATTAAGATCTCTCATAAAGAACTTATCGAAAGAGTGTTGATTCATTACTCTTCTTTATTGAATCTTAAAACAGATTGGCAAAGTACATTTTTGGAATATTTATCAAAAGAAACAGAACGTTTTTTTCATACATCTTTTTTCAGTATTCTATCAATAAACAATATTGATACTGTTTCTAATCTTATATCTTTTAGTACAGGTAAAGCTTCTTTTTTAAAAGGCTTGGTCAATGATGAAGAATTTTCCTTTATTAAAAAAAGAATGTTTTTCTATATTTATAAAACAAATAATATTTTTGATCATAAAAAAGAAGCGTCTGTAAAAAAAGAACTTATTAAGTATTCGTTTATGCTACCTGTTTCTTTTTATAATGATAATGATGATGCTTATCTTTGTCTTTATTTTAATAATATTTTTTTGTTAATCTATGCATATTTTAAATTAATGCTTGTTCGTAAAGTGTTTTCTAAGAAATATGCAATGATTCTTAGAAATTTTTATGCTACATTTGATAATCTATCAGGATCATTACTTATAGAAATAGAAGATTATGTCGCTATTTCTTTAAATAAAGATTCTAAAATTATTGCTTGGAATAAGGGTGCCGATAAATTATTTGGCTATCGATCTTTTGAAATTATAGGGCAACATTTTGATGTTCTTTTTAATGAAGATGAAGCGGAAACTTTTGTTAATTCTTTAGAAGTTCTTGCTATTAAAAAAGAAATCAAATTCTTTACGATTCTTAAAGATCGTATGGGAATACCTATTCGTGCAGAAATTACAATTAAATTATGTTCTGATTCTTTTGGTAAATTCTCAAGTTATAGTATTTTTATTAAGGATATCACAAAAGAAGAAATATTCAAAGAAAATGTACAACAACATAGTTTTATTAATTATACTATTTTAGAAAATAGCCAAGACGGTATTTTAATCTTAGATGCTGATGACAAGATTATTTTTTATAATCAACGAGTACGGTTGATCCTTGACAATTCAATGAATTTGTTTGGCATTCCAGGTAAAAAGATTTTTCCGAGACGTTTTGGGGAAGAATTTGAAAAAGCAATTGAAACACTTAAAAAAACAGGTCAAGAGTTTATTGATATCGATTATTGTTTTGAACGAAAGTATTATAATATCAGATTTTTTCAGGTTTATAAAAATACCAATTCGTTTAAAAAATCAAATCATGAATATGGTGGTGTTATTGTATTTTTTATTGACGAAAGTATTCGTATGATGACCTTGCTGGAGTTAGAAGAAAAAAAAGAAGCTCTTGAAAAAATTAATGCAAACTTATTAGATGCTCTTTCTTCTGCCCGAATGACGCAATATAATCTTGTTCCGATGTCATTACCATCTCAAAAATATTTTACATGTGAAGCAATTTACGAACTTTCTGATGATTTAGGTGGAGATTTCTATTATGTAGAAACAATAACTATCAATGATAAAGACTATGGAATTATTATTGTTAGTGATGTTAGTGGACATGGGATTTCAGCATCTATGCTTAATGTTATGGTAAAAGAAATTTATGGTACCTACAAAGAATTTTTAATGATACAACAAATCATCCAACCTGATGTTTTTCTACAAACACTCAATAAAAAAATATTAGAATTGCATATTGAAGACAATAAATTTATTACTTGTTTTGTTGCTATTGTTGATTTTTCCGAAAAAATTATCAAAATGAGTTCAGCTGGTCACCCTTTACCTTATTTAATTACCGAAAATGAGGTTGTGTCACTTACGTTCCAAAAATCAATTCCGACAGGTGTTATGGATACAATGCATTGTTATACAGAAGAAATATCTTACAAACATGGAGATAAATTTATTTTCTATACGGATGGTTTTTTAGATTTGTTTGAAAAATCTGGATTTACACCAAAAGAATCTTTAGATATCTACCTGAACGAAACGAAAGATAAAAATATTAAAGATCTAAAAAAAGATATAATGATCAAATACAAAGATTATAAATCAATTTATCGTACTTTTTCTGATGATTTAACTGTTATTATTGTACAATTCTAATATCAACAGATTAAAAAATTTCCCTTAACGAAGGGAAATTTTTGTTTTTAAATTCTTATTTTTTTTTTATATATACCGATGGAAAATAAGATATTCTATTTTTTATTAAGGAATGATGATATTATGGTAAAATTTGTTGATATTTCGCAAAATTATGGGAATTTTAAAGCATTACATCATATCAGTTTTGATATTCCCAATGGAACACTTGTTGCGTTGTTAGGTCCAAATGGAGCTGGTAAAAGTACAACAATGAGTATTATGACAGGATTGCGTCCTCCTCTAGAAGGTGAAGTTTTTATTAATGGTATTAATATCTTTGAAGAACCGGAAAAAGCAAAGCGATTTATTGGTTATTTAGGCGAGATACCTCCATTGTATCCCGAATTAACTGTTTTTGAATATTTACATTTTACAGGACAGATTCATGGTCTTGGAGATATTGAATCAAAAGAAAAAACAGAAAAAGTATTGCATACGCTTCAAATAAAAGATCGAAAAAACACCTTAATTAAAAATTTATCAAAAGGTTTAAAACAACGTGTCGGTATTGCTCAAAGTATTCTACATCAGCCAAAATTATTGGTCTTAGATGAGCCTACGGTAGGATTAGAGCCATCGCAATTAATTGAATTTCGAAATTTAATTCGTTCTCTTGCTCATGAATTTCAAATGACGGTTGTGATTTCAACACATATTATGTCTGAAGCTTCTGAATTATGTGATCATGTGATCATTCTTAATGAAGGTCAAAAAATATTTGACGGATCAAAAGAAATGTTGATCAATCAACATCAACAAGGCTGTTTTTATAAGGTTGTATTAGAGACAGAGGCTACAGAAGACTTGCTTTCTAAAATTAAATCGATTAATGGTGTTACATCAGTAATTAAAAAAAATAAAATTTTAGAAATCGAAACACAATCAGATAACGCTTCTCTTATTTCAGAAACAATTGTCTTATCAAAATTTGGCTTAAGAGAAATCAGCCGTATCAAAAATTCTTTAGAAGCAGTCTTCTTAGAATTAACAGACAAAAAAGAGGGATCAAATGAATAAAGCGATTTTTTTAAATGAGCTAAGATTATATTTATTTTCTTGGTTGGGTTGGATGTCTTTATTGATTATTAATATTATTGCAGCTATTGGTATGCTTTCAGGAATTGCTCAATATGGTCTTTATGTTCAACTTTTCTATTTAATTGAAATGCCACTTGTATGGTCCATTTTAATTATTGGATCACGAACGTTCTCAAAAGATAGAGAATTAGGACTTTTTTCTTTATTTTTTACATCCCCAATCAAAATTTCTGAATTATTTTTTTCGAAATTCCTTGCTTTAGTTGTTTTTTTTAGTTTTAGTTTATGCTTAATTATATTTTATCCTTTCATGGCAAGTTTCTTTGTTCAGATTACTTGGATATCTATTTTTTCTTCAATTTGTGCGATTTTAATGCAGATTATTTTATTCAGTTCTATCGCACTGTTTGCTTCTTCATGTTCTTCTAATTCACTTATTTCTATTGTTATAGGATTTAGTCTTTGGATTGTTTTAAATCTTTTGAATTCTGCTGTTGGGTATATGGATCCTAATTTTTTGTTTACAGAAATTTTAAAAAACTTATCTTATACATATCATTTTAATAATATTAACAGTGGAAATTTTTCGCTTAGTGATATTTTGTATTATGGTATTGGAGCTTTCTTTTTCATTAAGCTTGCAGAATCTAAAATATTATCACAAATTGCGAGGTAAGATCGAATGAAAAAAAATATCGTGATATTATTATCCTTTTTTATTAGTGTTCTCTTAATTTGCTTATCTTTTTATGTTTCGTTTGGTTCTAGAAGTGTGCTATTCCGTGGAGCATTAATTTTTTTATTATTGGTTAGTTCAGGAGGCTTGTATTTTGTCCGTTCTTATATAAACATATCATTCCGTAGAGGCAAGCAAGCACGAGTTAAATTATTTGAAAGCTGTGCTATTTTATTTTTTGGGATTGCTCTTTTTTCTTTAGTTAACAGTTTTGATTTTTCTATAGATTGGACAGAACAGCGTCTTTTTCAAATATCTTCTCAAACAAAAAACATTATTAAAAATATCAACAATCCTTTGAAAATCACTCTTTTTTCTTATGATGATCGAAATGATCAAGAAACAAGAGGAATTATTCAATACGCAGAACGATTGGCACGAAAATATCAGTCCTTATCTAAAAATATCGAATTTAAGATTGTGGATCCTATTCGTGAAAAATCATTAGCTGATAAGAATGGGATCCAACAAAATGGAACATTGTTATTTGAAATGAATGGACAAAAAGAATTTATTTTACCAACCTTATTGGTCGAACAAGCTAGTGAAAATGAATCTTCATATAAAGGAGAGAGTGTTTTTTCTGCAGTTATTGATAAACTTATAAAAAATAAAACAACAAAAATTTATTATTTAACAGGACATGGGGAATTACAATTTGATACTACTGGTTCTGTGGGATATGATAGATTTTTAGATTTGCTTAAAAATCGTCGTTATGAGGTTGAAGCGATTAATTTAGATCATTATCCTGATGTTCCTGAAGATGCCGATTTAATAATCATAGCGGATTCTCAAACAAAAATATCTCCACAAGTTTATCAAGCTTTAGAGTATTATATTACCAACAATGGATCTATCATGTATTTGGTTGGTCAGAATACATCACAAGAGTTGAATCCTCTTTTGTTTTTATCGGGATTTGCCTATATTCCTAATATTGCTATTGACCCCACATTGACAGCAAAAAATAACAGTCAATTTTCTATCATACCTTATTTATCTCCAAAATCAGATATCACAAGATTGTTATCACGTAATAACTTATCATTGCTTTTCCCCTCATCTTCTATAGTAAGCAGTTTAACAGAAAAATATCTTGACAAATCTTATGCGTATGATATTTTCCCATTAGCACGAATGTCTCAAAATGGTTTTGGAGAAACATCTTTTAAAGCACAGTTATATAAGAAAGATGATAAAGATATCACTGAAATTACAACACTAGCAATTGCATCAATTGTTGCAAGAAAAAATCAAATCGAACAACAAAGACGGGCTGTGATTATTGGTTCTTTGGATTTCTTTGATAATAGCCGTATTAATTACGGTGGAAACAGTCAATTTATTTTAAATTCAATCGATTTTTTATTGAAAAATGATCTCAAAACATCCATTCCTCCAAAAAATCATAATTTAACTCTTGCTGTGGCCAATCCATCTCAATTACGAATGATGTCAGTTTTAAATCTGATATGGATCTTATTGTGGGGTGTTGGAGCAATTACTTTTTTAATGATACGACAAAGCAAGGTAAAATCAGACAATTCTTAATTGTTTCACGTGAAACAATTAAGAATCTAGCAAAAAAATGTTTCATGTGAAACATTTTGAATGAAAATCATTGTATTTTTGATTTAAATTTATTATAATAAAAAACAATATTGATGTTGGAGTTTTTATTTATGGCTAAAATAGTTGTTGTTGCTAATCAAAAAGGCGGCGTTGGTAAGACAACAAGTTGCGTTAATTTAGCTGTATATGTCGCTAATAAAGGGAAAAAAGTGTTGCTCTTGGATCTTGATCCTCAAGGAAACTCTTGTTCAGGATTAGGTGTTGAGCCATCATTGAGACATGAAGGTATTTATTCTGTTTTTATTGGTGCGAAAAAAATAGAGCAAGCCATCGTTCCTTCTAAGTATCAAAATCTTGATATTATTCCTGTTTCTATTGATCTTGCAGGTGCTCAAGCAGAGTTATTTGACCAAAAAGGAAAAGAATATATTATTAAAGAACATCTGAAGGATGTTCAAGATCGTTATGATCTTATTCTCATGGATACTCCGCCATCTTTAGCATTGTTTACTTTGAATGGATTGACAGCGGCTCATAGTGTTTTGATTCCTTTACAAAGTGAATTTTATGCGATGGAAGGTTTAGCACAACTTCTCCAAGCCATAAAGTTAATTAAGAGTTCTACAAATCCAACTCTTGAAATAGAAGGTGTTCTTATTACGATGTATGATCAACGTACGAATCTTTCTAAAGATGTATGCGATGAAGCGAAATCATTTTTTAAAGATAAGGTGTATGAATCTATTATTCCAAGAAATATTCGTTTGAGTGAAGCTCCTTCTCATGGAATTGCTATTTATGAGTATGATTCTCGTTCTCAAGGTGCTAAAGCATATGCTCAGTTTGGTGATGAATTTATTAAGAAGGCTGGTATTTAAATATGAGAAAGGGATTAGGAAAAGGACTTTCTGCACTTGTTGAAGAGAGTGCTGCGTCTTCTTCTATTGTTGAGGTTCGACCTGATGATATTAAACAAACAGAAAAAAATAAAGGTGTTCTTTTTGTTGCTATTGATAAAGTATTGCCCAGTCGTTATCAGCCTAGAAAAGAATTTGATGTTGTTGTATTGGAAGAACTTGCTGAATCGATTCGTTCGCATGGAATCATACAACCTCTAATTGTATCTGATCTTGGTGACGGTTCCTATGAATTGTGTGCTGGTGAGCGTCGTCTTAGAGCTTCTAAATTGGTTGGCTTGGAAACAGTTCCTGTTGTTGTGCGAGAATTTGAAGAGAAAGATAAGCTGGCTATTGCTCTTATTGAAAATATTCAACGCACTGATCTCAATGCTATTGAGGTTGGAGAAGCTTATAAAGAAATGATGGATCGATTAAGTCTCACACAAGATCAAGTTGCTCAAGCTGTTGGTAAAGGGCGAGCTAGTGTTGCAAATACATTGCGTTTATTACGTCTTCCTGATTCCGTTCGAAATATGATTTTGTCTGATCATATTTCTGAAGGGCATGGGAGAGCTCTATTGGCACTTAATAATACTTATTTGATTGAAGAAACAGCAATTGTTGTTCGAGAAAAAGGTCTTTCTGTACGTGATACCGAAGAATATGTGCGAAAAATAAAAGAGGGATTGGAAGAGACTGATCAACCAACTCTCTCAAATAATCAACACAAAAAAAATGAGAAAATAACAGCTCTTCAAGATCGTTTGATTAAGACCTTAGGGTTGAAAACGGTGATCTCTGGAAATACTGAGAAAGGTTCTGTAAAATTTTTTTATCATACTCCAGAAGATTTAGAAATAATATTAAAACATTTGATCCATTAAAAAATAAGCCTCATCATAAGGCTTATTTTTTTTTGTCTTGTTGATCTGTAGAAATATCTTTTAGAAAATTTATTAATCGCTTGACTTTTATTTCCGGACTTGCATCGAATGTTTCGTACATCAGAATATTTGGGTTGTAAGGATTAAAAGAAATAGGGTGGCTTTTTTGCTGGGAGATTTCTAATATTTTGAATGGATCTGCTTTTGATTTTTTTGAAAACGTCATTTCAATATGATTAGATTTTTCTGTTAATGAAACAATCCCTATCTTCCCTGTTTCAATTTTTAGTTTTGAAATTTCAAATAATGTATCTACTTCAGAAGGAATATCCCCATATCGATCACAAAGTTCTTTTCGTAAAAACTCTGTCTGTTTTTCTTTTTTTACAGCAACAATTTTTTTATAAGCTTCCATTTTTAAAGTTGGATCACTAATATAATGATCTGGTATATAAGCATTGTAAGATAAATCAACTAAGGTTTCTATGAAATCAGGTAGTGTTCCTTGTATTTTTTCAATCTCTTCACGGAGCAGTTTCATATACATATCAAAACCGATAGCAATTAAATGTCCATGTTGTTCTGATCCTAAAATATTGCCTGCTCCACGAATTTCCATATCTTTTTTTGCGATCTCAAATCCCGCACCTAGCTCTGTATATTCAGAGAGGGCATCTAATCTTTTAGTGGCTGCTTCAGTAATATTTTTGTGCTTTGGAAAAAGAAAATATGCATAGGCTTGTTTGTTTGAGCGTCCAACTCGACCTTTTAATTGATATAATTGTGATAGTCCTAAACGATGTGCGTCACTTACGATCAATGTATTTGCATTTGAAATATCAAGACCACTTTCAACAATTGTCGTAGCTACTAAGACATTGTAGTATCCACGCATAAATCCTAAAAACGCATCGTCAAGTTGATCCTCATTCATTTGTCCATGTGCTGTTATAACAGAAGCTTCAGGCACTAGTTTTACAATCATATCTGCAAATTCATCCAGTTCTTTGATGCGATTTTGAATGAAATAGACTTGTCCACCACGACTTAATTCATTTCTGATTGCTTCTTGAACCAAATCTTCTTGGAAATCTGATACAATAGTTTCAATAGATAAGCGAGATTCGGGTGGTGTTTGTATTGTAGAAAAACCACGAAGATCTCCTAACGCTAAAGAGAGAGTGCGAGGAATTGGGGTGGCAGATAATGATAAAATATCTGTTAGAGGATAACGTGCTTTTATTTTTTCCTTATGTTCAACACCAAATTTATGTTCTTCATCAATAATTAAAAGCCCAAGATCTTTAAATTTTAAATTTTTATTTAAAATAGCGTGTGTCCCAATAATAAGATCGATTTCTTGTCGAGCTAGTTGTTCTACGATATCTTTTTTATCTTCATGCGATGTAAAACGTGTCAACAAAGCTGTTTTTACAGGGAATTCTTTAAATCGATCCAAACATGTGAAATAGTGTTGTTCAGCTAAAATAGTTGTGGGTGCCATCAACGCAACTTGTTTTCCACTAAAAACAGCTTTACATGCTGCCCGTAGAGCAATTTCTGTTTTTCCAAAACCAACATCTCCACAAAGTAACCTATCCATAGGTGTTTTTTGTTCCATATCAGCTTTAATTTCTTCAATAGCTTTAATTTGGTCAGGAGTTTCGATATATCCAAATTTTTCTTCAAATTCTTTTTGTTCTTCCGTATCAGGTGAAAAAGCGATACCTTCAAGGGTAAGGCGTTTTGCATGTGATTCAACAAGTTGGTGTGCAAAACGAAGAATATCTTCTTGAGCTTTAATTTTTTTCTTTTGCCACGATTTTCCTGTTAATGAATCTATTTTAGGTTGTTTAGTTTGCAACCCACCTGTATAACGCCCAATAAGATCTGCTTGTTCTAGTGGAACAAACAGTTTTTGTTTATCTGCATATTCGATAAGAATATAGTCTTTTTCTTTATTAAGTGATTCGATACGTTCGATACCACGAAAAATCCCTATCCCATAATTTAAATGTACAACCGTATCTCCTGGTTGGATATCAGATTCAAAATTTGAATAGGAGGTTTGTTGTAGTCGTTTTCGGAAGATCTTTTTTTTTCCACTGATGTTTGATTCTCCAATACAAAGAATCGATTTGTTGTTTTCTTGATCTTCTGCAAAAAATCCAAATTCCCAGTTACTGGTAATAATATAAAAACCTTGTGCATTCTCTGATAATTCATTGATATTTGAAATAACTTTAGGTTTAAACCGACGAAGCATGATCGCAATACGACGGGCACTTTCTTTATATTCAGAAAAAAAACAAACACAAAGATTTTCATGTTTTTTAAAAAGTTGTTCTAATTCAATCACAAACCCTGAAAATCCACCGGAAAAATTTTCTTCCAGTTTTATATTTTCTAATGATTTTCCGTTATTATCACATACAATAAGTTTATTGTAATTTTTAATCTGTGACTGGCTGATTAATAATTTTTCAGCATTGAGTTTGTGAAAAATTGCTCTGATTTTATTATCTGAAATCTCAGGTTTCTCTGTAAAGATAATATTGAACGGTATTTGTCGCGAATAATCAGTAAGACAGGATAGTTTTTGATAATACTCGATAAAATTTGAGTGTGCAAGAGGATTGTTGAAAAAATTCTCAAAACCATTTTTATCTTTAGGGAGAAAAAATTCTGCAATTGGGACAATGGTAATCTCAGTACATTTTTCTTCAGATAGTTGAGTATCAAGATTAAAATAAGAAATATTAAGTATTTTTTCATCTTCATCAAGAATAATTCTTATGGGTCTTTTTGAATCAGAAGGAAAAACATCTATTAAGCGATTTTTAATCGCAAATTCTCCCACTTCTCTAATAACTGTTGATTCCGAATATCCATATTCTAAAAGTTTTTCATGTAATTTTGGATATTTTTTATCCTTAATCATTTTAAAAAGTGATTTTTCTAAAGCATAGATTGGTGGAAGATTTTTAATAAAACTTTTGTAAGAACAAACAACAATATAAGGTTTGTCTTGTTGATAGAGTTGCGAAAGAACATTCATTCTTGCCACTAAAATATCAAGTGATGGAACGCTTTGGGAGTAAGGCATAACTTCAATGGTTGGAAAATAAAGAACATTTTCATAAAAACTAGATAGACTTTCAACGATTTTTTCTGCGTGTGAAGTATCTTCTGTTACAATAAAAACTCGTTCTTTTTTTTGAAGAACGAGTTCTTGTAAAGAAAAAAGAATAGCACCCACTGGTACTGCTAGTGATATTTCTTTTTGCTCTGATTGAAAGATATTCAGATTGTATGATTGTGCAAAAGACATGTTGTCTCCTGATTATTTGTTAGTCGAATTGACCCTCAGCAAATCCGCTAGGTTCACTCTCAAAAGCTCTAGTTTGGCTATGAGCTTTGATGTAGATAAAAATAGGCCCACTTGCTTTAAGATCATCAAATCCTTCACGATATAAATCTCTGTTTAAGAGAAACGTAAATTTTCGAGCACTGAACACAGGAAATGATACTAGAAATGTTGAATCAGTACTATTTCCTCCCGAAACATTAGGAAGTCTTCGTCCGTTTAGAGATAATGCTGAGTTTCTATCTCGTGTATAATAGATATTATATCCTGTAAAATCATCTTCGGGATTTAATCCAGTCCAACAAATTGTTAGTGTTCGTGATGGTGTTTCGCTTCCTTCTTTAATAAGGACTCCATTGGGAGTGAATAGTTTTGGCAATCCTTGAGGTGTTTCTATTCCACAAGAGCTTAACAATAAGAAAAATGGAAGAACTGATAGTATTTTCATTATAAATAAACCCTCTTTAATTACTTGAATGTTAATTCGATAATTTCAGATGGTAAGCTAAATCGTTGTTCTGTTAAATTTACGGCAGCATAAGAATAAACAGCAAAATAGTATGTTGTTCCAGCAATGAACAATGCTCCTCCATCGGTTCCGTCTGGTCTAGGTGGTAAGCTTTTTAATGATGTTGTTAAAAAATTAGTAATTGTTGGATTGCTTGGATCAACAACACCAAGAGTTGTCTGAGCATCTCTTGGATAAACAAATGGTTCTGTTTGAGGTCTGGACATGATAGATTCTTTAAGAGAAACTGCAGTTTCAATAGGATTACTGTTAGTGAGGAGTCTTACTTGATTTCCAGTTAAACTACGTGGATCAACACCAAAGACACGCTCACTAGTCTGTGTAAAATCTTCTCGTCTGGTAGAAATAAAGATCGTGTATCCATAGAAATAACTTTCTCTGTTATATGCATGAAAATAAATACCAATACCATCAGTCCCAACTTGCTCAACATGAACTCCTAATGGAGGATTTAATGAAGGAATTCCTTCAATCCGCTCTACTTCACAACTACTTAAGAATAGAAACAAGGGTAGCCATAAATATTTCATAATAACCCTCTCTTATTCTTTGTTACTATTTTTTTATATCATCTTTTTCTAATAATAATGAGAACTTAGGTTTTTTTGAAAATCCAAAAAATCCTTCTTTTCGTACAGCAATTCCTTCTTTATTAAAGTAGTACATAATACGAACAATATTTGAAGGGACACTTTCAATTGTTATTTGTATAGGAAGAAGATCTGAATTGTTTGATTCGTTAGTTATTTTTTTTGCAATAATCGTATCGATAGCAGCTGTTTCAGCTCTAATACCTTTATACGTTATTTCTAAAATATTTGTGTTTGTGATAAAATTTTGTAATTGAATTTCTGGGAATAGTATAATCTCCATCAAACCAATATCAATTGTTTTTTCAGGAGTAATGATTTTTCCACTCATAATAAAAAACTCATTTGTGATATTCTCTGTTTCGATAATATTTGTAAAGGCAACAGTTGCTTGATTAACATTAGTTTCAACAGTATAACTGAATGTTTTTTTTGGAGTGGTTTGTTTGTAAATAAAACCGTTTGGGATATGTTTAAATGTTTCAGTAATATTTCTTTGTTTATCTATGTAGGTTTGCGTAATCTCTCCGTTTTGTTGCGCAAAAGATTGACCGACAGTGAGAATAATGATAAATAAAAAATGAATATATTTCATAAAAACCTCATAATAATAATATTATAAAAAATATTGATAATTAATATTTTTTATAATATTATTTACTATCTTAGTATATAATATATAAAAAATATTAATAATTGTCAATTAAATTGTCTGTATCTTAGGCTATGGAGAAGTTTTATGCAAGGTATTTTTATCTTTGGTGGTAGTTTTGATCCTGTTCATTCCGGTCATATTGCAATGATTCAAGCTGTTCTTGCAAAAAAAACGACGGATTTTATTTTTTTGGTTCCTACAGGAGAACATCCCCAACATAAAAAATATACTTTTACCCCACTTCAACGAATGATCATGTTAAAATTAAGTTTAGGTATATTGTTGGATAATGAAGAATTACTATACCTTAAATTTGTTTTGAAAAATTATCCCCAGTATGATGATCTTTTGAAATCTATAACGCAAGAAACAAATAATCGTATCGTTCTCAGAAGAGATGAACTTGATCAACAAGAAAAATCTTATACCATTTTTTTGATTAATAAATTACAATCAGAATTTCCGAATGCCCATTTTAATTTGTTGATAGGTGGTGATCAAGCAATGAACTTTGCTGAATGGTATCAATCAGAACAAATAGCACAAAAAGTGTCTTTGTGGGTGTACAATCGACAAAACAGTATCCTTGATCCTCGTTTTTTTTGGCATAACATTGAATCAAAAGAGTATAATATTTCTTCATCTCAGATTAAGTTGTGGTTAAACGAAAACAAAGGACTTTTTGACCGTTGTGATTTGATTCCTCAACCTGTAAAAATATTAGCTCCTATTTTTTTGGAGAAACACAAGGATTGAAAAGTCTTTATAAATTATTTTTTTTGCTTTTTTTCTATTTCTCTTTTTCTGTACTTATTGATAATGTTAGAAATTTCTTGATCTGATAAATGAGTGCTTGCCCCATTGTTGATTAAAATTCTTATGATATCAAATTTGCCTCTAATGTATGCATAAACTAAAGCACTTTTTCCATCAGAATCAGAAGCGTTAATGTTAATGTTTTTTTGTTCCAAAAGCATGGAAACAATGTTTTTATTCCCTTTGTCAACAGCAAGCATCAAGGGAGTAATGCCGTAATACAATCTACTGTTGATCGTATGATTAATATCTGCTCCATTTTTTAAAAGGATTCTAACAATTTCTTCTTGATTGGCACCTATAGCGGCTGAAAGAGCACTGTTTCCTGTGACAATTCCTGATGTTTGTTTGTTAATGTCAGCTCCATAGGTGATCAATAAATCGACATTTTCTACAGGTCCATGCATTGCTGCTACCATTAATGGTGTGATTCCATGTAATTTATTATAGGAAGATGATAAATTTGGATTAGCTCCATTTTTGAGAAGTAGCTCTAAAACAGCAAAACGACGTTGTCCGGCTGCAGTAATAAGGGCTGTGGTACCATTTTTCTTATCTGTTATTGATCGCGAATCAGGAGAGATCCCTCTGTTTAATAATTGTTTTAAAACAAATAAATCACCGGAATATGCAGCTCTGATAAAATTTTGTGTATCAATAAGATTTTGGTTGGTGTTTGATGATACTCCGAATGTTTGAGTAATGTTTGTCTGCATATTTGTTACTGTATTGGTAATGACATTAGTTAGTTCAATAACACGAGATTCTTCTATAATATTTGTTGTTTCAACCACATAATTATTATTAAAATAAATATTAGTAATAGAATTTGTTTGAATATTTGTTATCGTCATTGTCATGATATTTTGGTTGTTTTCAGGTGTATTAATGGGCATCACTTCTATTGTGTTTTGATCAGATTCTATTTTTGTAAAATGTTGAGGATCAAAATTGTAGTAGATCATTTCTTGAGCAGGTTCTGGTATTATTTGTGATACTGTATTGTTAGATGGGATAACGGAAGCCAAATTTTCCATGCTATTAGGATTCGAAAAAGGAAAGTCATTAGGAAATTCAGATGTATTAAATTCATTAGCAAAAATGGATGATGCCATAAACCATAAAAGATATCTTGTTTTCATTTAGGAGATCCTATATAAAATATTATTTTGTTGTAAAAGTAATTTCTATTAATTTGTTAGGGAAAAATCCAACTGTAGGAGTAGCAATACTATAAAGGAAATAAGTTGTTTTGGGTGATAGATTTAGGATATGGTTTGTATATATAGTTGAATATTTATCTATAATTCCCCCTCCATAAGCAATAGTATCTTGGATAGAAGATAGATTTGTAAGATCTTTTGCTGTTAAATTAGAATTGTGTTGATCAAAAACACGCCAATAAATCAGAGCTGGTCTGTCTGTTTTGAAACTTATAGATATGGAGTTTGTTGAAACATCAACAATCTCATAGTTTGTGATTTTAGCAACAGGAAAATTAATTATTTGATTGATTAAATTTAAAAAAAAGATCATAATAATAAAAAGAATTATATAGATTAAAATACTAAAACCACGCATTGTTAATCCTCCACAATGATATTATAACAAAGAAAAAAATATATATCAATTTCTTATAGGAACACTGTGTAAGGAGATATTTTGGCTCTTGATCAGAAAAATATTTTTTTTCGAGATATACAGATAAAATATTTTATCTTATTTGTTTTGTTGTCTATTATTGTTCATGCTTATTTATTTATTTTTGCGTATTATAAGATAACATATTTTGTAAAAGATGAGCAATCTATTAATAAAAAATACGAACTTCAAAACATTATTTTGGAAACTGTTCAAGAAACTCTTCAGTCAAATCAAGAAGCGGCAATATCTGACAAAAATAATCTCAATGCTTCACCAACTATTGATAAAAGTAAGCAAGAAATATATAATTTGTTGAATACAAATCCTCAAAAATCTATTGTATTTGAACAAACATTAGAAAATCAGCAAAATGACAACCCAATAAAAGATGATACCAGTTCTGATGAAGGAATTTTGTTGCAACAAGAAAAATCCCATGAACCTCAAAGAGTTGCTCAAGGATCAAACAATCCATCGTTTTTTGATCCCGATAAGGATGAAGTGATTAATTTATACAATCTTGGAAATCCATCATTGGCAACACACTCCAAAGACTTTGCAGATTATCTGTTAAAAATGCAAAAAAAAATAGAAAAATATCACCAAGAATTTTTCCCTATTTATCAGTATTACCAAGGATTAATTAAAAGTGGGACAGTTGTTGTACGATTTACTGTTAATAAAAACGGTGATATTGTTGATGCCTTTGTTGCTGAGTCGTATGGTGTTGATACTGTTGATAATGCAAGTTTAAATTCTGTTGTTTATGCAAAAAATTTTGGGCCTCTTCCGCCTGATCTTGCAAAAAATGAGTATATTAAGATCAATTTTCACTTTGTTTATCTCTCCAGATAAAGAAGATCATTTAATTTTTTTTTATATTTTATTGACAAAACGTTTTTTTTTTGCTACAATATATATTATTAATGTGTATTGTATTACTCCTTTTTTAGATTGGGGTGATACTTCATCAAGCTAAAAAGGAGCTACAAGATGGGTGTACCTAAAAAGAAAACGTCAAAATGTCATTCAAGAATTCGAAGAGAAAATAGCTATTATAAGATGGATGCTGTAAATCTTTCTGTTTGTGATCATTGTGGTTCAAAAAAACTTCCTCATAGAGTTTGTTCTTCTTGTGGTACTTATAAAGGAAGAAAAGTTTTTGCCGGTGTTGAAGAAGCTTAATTCTTGTTTTTATAAACGTTGATATAATGAATCGGAGAGTTTTTATTAAAAGCTCTCCGTTCTTTTCAATAATATTCTAGTTCTATGTAGAATTTAACGGGAGGATTTTGATGAGAATTGGCGTAGATATTGCAAGTGGAGAGAAAAATCCTTGGAATTTGGTCAAAGGCTCTATTGATGGTGCGTTAGCACATCCGGAAGTTGAGATTGTGATGATAGGTGACTTGAAGCAACTTCAGTTATTATTAGAAAATGTTTGTGAAAAACAAAAAATCCAAATCCCATCCAATATTTCTATTATGCATGCAGATAATATTATTACAATGAAAGATGAGCCATTAACAGCTATTAAATCTAAACCAAATTCCAGTATTGTTATTGGTTTAGAAGCTCATAAACGTGGTGAAATTGATGCATTTTTTTCTCCAGGTAATACAGGAGCTATTGTTGTTGGTGCATCTATTATTCTGCGACGTGTTTCTGTAATTAAAAAACCGGCTCTTGCCACTTTTATTACTAAAGGAATGGGGGGACATCCGCCTATGCTTTTAGATGTTGGTGCAAGTTCTGAAACCACATCTGACGATCTTTTAAAATTTGCTTTGATGGGTCAAATTTATTATGAGAGAATGATGGATGTGGCGGCACCAAAAGTTGGTCTTTTAAATACAGGCGAAGAAGAATACAAAGGCTCTAAACTGACACGTGAAACCTATAAGAAAATGAAAGAATCTAAATTCCTCAATTTTATTGGCAATGTTGAAGGAAAAGATTTTTTCAAAGGAAAAGTCAATGTTGTTGTTTGTGATGGCTTTGTTGGTAATGTTGTTCTAAAAACAATGGAAGGCACTGCCTCTGGATTTTCTCAAATGCTTAAAAAAACATTTCGTACAAGTATCTTGAGTTTGTTAGGGGCATTATTAGCAAAACCTGCTTTTCAAAAAGTGAAAGATGCTCTTGATCCTGAATTTTTTGGGGGAGCTCCTTTGTTAGGTGTAAAAGGTATTGTGTTGATAGGTCATGGTTCTTCTGGATCAAAAGCCTTTAAAAATGCTATCGAAGCCTGTGTAAAAGCTTTAAATAATAATATCTTAATGGAAATTAATACAAAGCTCGAAGATAATTATCACGTTATTGTGGACAAAGAAAACGAATAAAATATCGATCAGTTTGCTAAGGAGATTGTATGAAAGTTGGGATTTCAAGTGTTGGTGCCTATACTCCTGAAAAGGTTTTGACAAATAATGATTTGTCAAAAATAGTTGACACAAATGATGAATGGATTACTACCAGAACAGGAATTAAAGAAAGACGTATTATTGCTGAAGGTGAAAGTAATTTCGATATTGCTTTCAAAGCAGCTCAAGATGCCTTTCAAAAATCAACAACGACACCTCAAGAAATTGATATTATTATCTGTGCAACCGTTACAGCCGATCATCGTTTCCCTTCTACAGCATCACTTGTACAAGAAGCATTTGGAATTCCTAATATTCCTGCTTATGATATGGGACCTGCTTGTGGTGGTTTTATATATACCTTAGCAACAGCAGAAGCATACATAAAAAGTGGTTTTGCTAAAAAGGTCTTATGTCTTTGTCCTGAGCGAATGAGTACCATTACTGATTGGAAAGATAGAAATACATGTGTTTTATTTGGTGATGGAGCTGGAGCTTTTATTGTTGAAGAAAACTCACCAGTAAGCACTATTTTATATACATCATTTGGTGGAGACGGAATATACAAAGATCTTTTAAAAACAGAGGAAATTGATGGAAAATCGTTTCTTCGAATGGATGGAGCAAAAGTTTTCAAACAAGCTGTCCGTATTATGGATGAACAGGTTCGTTTGGTTTGTGAAAAAGCGGGCAAATCAATTAGTGATATTGATCTTTTGATTCCTCATCAGGCAAACGAGAGAATTATTACATCTGTTGGTGATCGATTGGGATTGTCACCTGAAAAAGCATACATGAATTTATCTCGTTATGGCAATACAAGTAGTGCTACGATTCCTCTTGCATTAGTTGATGCCCAAAAAGAAGGTCGACTCAAACCTGGAATGCTTGTTGCTACTGTTGCGTTAGGTGGTGGTTTTACTTGGGGTGCCAGTTTGATTCAATTTTAATGATCCTTTGTTAATACTTAATATCAATATTTTGGAGATATGGATGCCTGTTTTTTTCTTAGTTGTTTTTATGTTTATAAATGTACATTTATTTGGACAACTGTCTGTCAAAAATCCTAATATTTCGTCTTATATTGATAATGAACAATTGGGATTACAAGTTAATCCTAATCTAACAGGCACACGAAGCTCTAGAAAAAACGAAGAATTTGATTTAAATATGGTGTTGTTTTATCAACAAAAATATTATATTCAAGATGATGAAATTATTGGACGTTTGAACGGGCGATTGATTTCTGAAGATCCTTTATCTATGTATGATATCCTTGAAGAAGTAAGATCAAATGAACAGATCGCTTTATCTAATTTTGCATTAGATTCTCCCGAATTTCAAGAAATGATCAATCAATACAATAAAATTTTGAATTATAAAAATACCGATATAGAGATGGTTGATGATTGGACGAATTCTAATAATATAAACTCATACTATGATCCATATGCTCCCTATTCTGAAAATAAAACCAATAAAGTATCAACTCTTATATCAACAAATAACCAATACTTATCTTTGAAATTTGCTTCACAAAAACTATTTGCACAATCCTTTGCTACCAATATTTCTAATACTATTTCTTTATATGATATGACACAATTTTTAGAAAAACACTATACAAATTCGATGTTAGAGCAAAAAGATCTTGAATTTTTAATTCATTATGAGAAATTAAAAGAGTCTTACCAAAAAATTCTTTCTAATTACAATGCCTATCTTTCTAATGAAGCTGAGAGTTTTAAATCTTCTTTTGATCCTGGAGATACCAATGAAACATTTACTGTATTATTGGTTGGTGACAATACACAACATATGTTTTCGTTGCGTTTTGCATTAGATGGTAAAAAAAATTATCAATCACATAATAATATTGTGTGGTATCTAGGCTATTCTCTTCCTCTATTAAAAAAAGATGTTAATGACTTGTATAATTTATTTAAAAATAATGATTGTATTACTTATTATGTGAAAGGTCGTAAGCGACAAATAGAGTTTTCATTGAATAAACATTTTATTCAATCAGCACGCCAACTATTAGAGCTTTATGTAAGAGGGATTTTTGTCCAATCTTCAGATGTTGAATTTCCCATAATGAGAAGTAACTAATGAATATTGTAAGACTTATTTTATGTTTTATTTTTGTTAATACCATGATTTTTGCTCAAAGTAAAAATTGGATCGATGAAAAAAAAATGGTTATTGACATTATTGATGAGTTTGAACAACGTCGTTTGAAAATTCCTGCACTTCCTACAGGCCCAAATAGTCCTGATTTCAGTCTGCAAGATGCTTTTGATAGAATAGCTAGTAATCGAAATCTTGATAACAGTGTTAAAGAAAAAAAATCTCATTTAAAAGACGCTGAAAAATGGTTTTATCGACAATCAGTTATTGAAACAGGAAAAGAATTTTTAATGATTTATCCTAATGCTGTTATTTTTAAAAGCTCTCATGGCTCTTTTTTATTTAACATCGTTTTTAAAAAAGATATCACTTTTATCAAACCCGTCTTGGAGTCCGAACTATTAGTGATGGTCACTCCTAAAAAACCTTTAATGCCACATTATATGTTTCAATCGTCTGTAAAGATAACAATTGTTGGCGAAAATTATTTGTCACGATGGACCAATCAATTTTTTTATGATCAGCGTGAAATACAACAACAAAATACCTATACACAAAAACATTTATTAAAACTTTTTAAATCCTTGTCTAATGGTGATGTAATCCGTATTAGAGATATTTTTCAACATAATACTAAAATTACCATTGTCATCGAAGGACTCTTAGGGTTATTTCGATTTCAACTGCATAAAAATCAAATACTGTTCTATAATAAATTTTTTGAGCAGGCAAAAAAAGAAGGATTTTACACCGAAGAGGTATATTATGAAAAAATTACAAGATAAAATTGCAATTATTACAGGCTCCTCCACTGGAATAGGATTATGTATTGCAAAAAATTTAGCAAAGAATGGTGCTGATATTGTATTATCATCTTCATCGATTAAAGCAGATGATCCTATTGCTGATCAAATTTCAAAAACATACGGTGTTAGAGTTATGATTATTCCTGCAGATGTTTCCAAGTATGATGATGTTGTTCGTTTGATTGAAACGACTCATAAAGAATGGGGACGTATTGATATTTTAGTTAATAACGCCGGTATAACAAGAGATAATCTTATTTTAAGAATGAGTCCTGAGGATTTTGATAAAGTCATTGATGTTCATCTAAAAGGTGTGTTTTATGGAATCAAGGCGGCTTATTCTATCATGATGAAACAACGATATGGTAAAATTATTAATATTGCTTCTGTGGTTGGTTTGGTTGGTAACGCCGGTCAAGCAAATTACGCCGCAGCTAAAGCTGGAATTATTGCACTCACCAAGTCTGCTGCAAAAGAATTAGCTGGAAGAGGTGTGAATGTTAATGCTATTGCCCCTGGATTTACTGAAACAAAGATGACGGATACTATTCCTGAAAACGAAAAATCAAAAATATTACTGTCAATTCCTATGAAAAGAATGGCACAACCGAAAGAAATTGCATCTGTTGTTTCATTTTTAGCGTCTGATGATGCATCTTATATCACGGGACAAACCATTACTGTTGATGGTGGAATGGTGATGTAGTTCGACCTCTTATTTGATGGGTCTATTATTTTGGAGGAAAAATATGCAATTAAAACGTGTTGTCATCACTGGAATGGGGGCGATTACTCCTTTAGGGTTGGATGTTAACGATTTTTGGAATAATCTTAAATCAGGTAAAAGTGGAATTTCAAAAATCGAACGTTTTGATACAACAGATTATGCAACAAAAATTGCAGGAGAAATTAAAAATTTTGTTGTTGAAGATTATATTGATAAAAAAATGGCCGCTCGTATGGATTTGTTTTGTCAATTTGGTGTTGCTACTGCTAAGGAAGCAATCAAAGATGCTGGGTTGCAAGATATCAAAAATCTTAATATGGATCGTGTTGGTGTGGTTGTAGGTTCTGGCATAGGCGGTCTTCGAACATTTCAAGAAAACTCCGAAGCATTAATGTCTAGGGGACCACGTCGTGTTTCTCCAATGTTTGTTCCTATGTCTATCTTAGATATGATTTCAGGTTATATTTCTATAGAATATGGTTATAGAGGGATCAATTACGCTGTTACTTCTGCTTGTGCAACAGGACCTCATTCTATTGTTGCCGGCTTTAATCACATTCGTTTAGGTGAAGCAGATATTATGATCACAGGTGGTGGTGAAAGTACCGTAACAGAATTAGGAATAGCCGGTTTTATTCAAGCCAGAGCTCTTTCTAGTGCATTCAATGACACTCCCGAACTCGCATCACGTCCTTTTGATAAGGATAGAGATGGTTTTGTGATGAGCGAAGGTGCTGGTATTTTGGTTCTTGAAGAATATGAACATGCTATCAAACGTGGTGCTAAAATTTATGGTGAAATTCTTTCTTATGGAGCTACTGCAGATGCCCATCATATAACAGCTCCACATCCTGATGGTGCTGGAGCTTGTGCAGCTATGGATATTGCAGTGAAAAATGCTGGGATCAAAAAAGAAGATATTGATTTGATCAATATGCATGGTACTTCTACTCCTTTAGGTGATATAGCAGAAACCCTAGCCATTAAAAAATCATTTGGTGAACATGCTTATCGTCTTCATTGTAATTCTACAAAATCAATGGCCGGTCATGCTCTTGGTGCCGCTGGTGCTTTAGAAGCAATTGCAATTATGAAAATGATCGAGGATTCAGTGATTCATCCTACCATTAATATTTTCAATCAAGATCCTGCATGCGATTTAAACTATACAGCAAATATTGCTGTAAATAAGGAATTGAATTATGTATTAAGTAATTCATTCGGCTTTGGTGGGCATAATGTTTCGTTGGTTTTCAAAAAAATCTAAATTACCTATTGTTCGATACGAGATTCTTAAAAATCATGCACACAAATATCATATTCCCATTATTAATTTTGATCTATGGGATACAGCTTTAACACATATCTCTTGTATTGATCATTCCAAAACAATATCTTACGAACGTCTTGAGTTTTTAGGGGATTCTGTTTTAGGACTTTGTATGGCTTCTATTTTGTACGAAGATTATTCTGATTTATCTGAAGGAAAGATGTCTGTACTCAAATCAAATCTAGCAGATGAGAAAACATTATCTGCTATTGGCAGAGATCTGGCTTTTTTAGAAATTGTTAAACTTGGTAGAGGCGAAAAGCTGCATGATAAGCGTGCTCAAGAAAAAGTGTTGTGTGATCTTTTTGAATCAACGCTTGCGGTGATTTTTTTGGAATCAGGATTTTCAAAATGTAGGCAATTTGTTTCAATGATTTTCACAGATCGTATTAATTCTGCTCTTCATGATGGTATCAAAGATGCAAAAACTTTTCTTCAAAAAATTGCTGTGAAAGCTTTCAAAGAATACCCTTCTTATACAGTTATTAATACAGAAGGTCCGGATCATGGTAAAATATTTACTGTTAAAGGTATTATTGCTGAATTTTGTGCTACAGGAAAAGGTCGTTCTAAAAAAGAAGCCGAACAAAATGTTGCGGCATTGATTCTTAGTCAAATCAAGGTATTTGCTAATCAAAATCCTGAGACACTTATCGCCAAAGAACTTAATACATATAAATAAAATAAAGGTTGGTCTCTATGATACGTGGAATGACAGGACAGGCTTCATGTCGATTCTCTACAGATCTTTTTGATGCAGAGATGGAAATCAGAAGTGTTAATTCGAGATACTTTGAGTTCAGAATTAAGACACCAGCTTCTTATGCAGCTATTGAAATTGAAGCAAGAAAGATAGTCCTTCAAAAACTTGGTCGTGGTAAAATTGATGTTGCTCTTCGTATCAATGAAAAAGATGCTGATATAAAAAATGTTCTTATTAATACTCAATTAGCTAAAAAATATCTGGAAGAAAGTCACCAATTAGCAACATTGTTGGGTATTTCTCAAGAAATTTCTTTGAGAGAAATCCTATCTCTTCCACAAGTTTTAAATGTTGGAAGTATTGAGATTGATCCCAAATCAACAGCGATCATTTTAAATCAATTAGATCAATTGATTGATAAAATGATTCCCATGATGCTTACTGAAGGTCAAAATACCATTATTGATGTGAGTCACTCTTTGGATAAGATAGCACATTCTGTCTCTTTTATTAAAGAACGATACCCAAAAGTGTTAGATCGTTATAAAGAAAATCTAAAAATACGTGTTTTAGAAGTGACAGAAACAAAACCATCGGAAGACAGGTTAGCTATTGAAATTGAGCTTTTTGCTTCCAGAACAGCTATAAATGAAGAGCTTGTTCGTTTGGATAATCATATTGGTGTTATGAGAGCTGTTTTTAATCAAACAAGGCACGAATCATCAAAAGAACTGGATTTTATTGCTCAAGAAATGAATAGAGAAACTAATACTATTGCTTCCAAATCTTCTGATTTTGAAATTACAGAGCATACAATTATTCTTAAAAGTGAAATCGAAAAGATGAGAGAACAATTTAGAAATATTGTTTAAAACACGAGATGTGAGAGGAAAATATGGATCAAAAGGTAATTGTCATATCAGGTCCTAGTGGTGTTGGAAAAACAACGTTATACAAAAAAGTATTAGCAAAATATCAAGATCAATTGGATTTTTGTATCTCAGCTACGACACGTCCTAAGAGATCTTCAGAAATTGATGGTCGAGATTATCATTTTATTTCAGAAGAAGAATTTCATTATCTTGTAGCTGCTGGTAAATTTATTGAGTGGGAACAGTTGTATAATTATTGTTATGGAACTCTCCGAAATGAAATGTATCGTATTTGGGAAACAGGAAAGCAATGTTTGTTGGATATTGATGTCAAAGGAGGGATCAATATCCATGATATGTTCCATGAGCAGTCATCTTTAATTTTTATTGCTCCACCATGTATGCAAGAACTTGAATCACGTCTTCGTCTAAGAGGTGAAAACGATGAATCTTCCCTTAATAGAAGACTTTCTATTGCTTCTGAAGAAATGTCTCATCAATCAAAATATGATTATGTGATTGTTAATGAAGATTTTGATAAAACTCTAGAGCAATTATGTGACATTATTGATTCTATTTTAGCAAAATAAATAAAAAAATTCTATAATTTATTATAGAATTTTTTTATAAATATCTATTTAAACCAAGGAAAAACAGAACTTGGTATATGCCAATCAAGTCCAAAAAATCTTTTTGAAAGTTTAATTCCTATAGGAAGTTGCTTTCTTTTATAGCTATTTTGATATAATCTTGTAAGGATAAATAGAGTATCTTCTGTCTGTTCTAATTGTGCAATTATTTGATCGGAATCAAGTCCTTCTTCACAGTGTAAAAATAAGACTTGATCTAAAAATTCATAATTAGGGAGAGTTTGTTCATCTTCTTGGTTTTCTCGTAGTTCAGCAGATGGTGGTCGTGAAATAATTTTTGATGGTATGATTTCTTTTTCTGCTTTGAAATTAATATACTTACATAACGCACGTACTTCTGTTTTCAAAAGATCTGAAATCGGAGCCAATCCTCCACAAGTATCTCCGTACAAAGTACAATATCCCATGGCGATTTCAGATTTATTTCCTGTACTTAAAACAAGGGATCCTTTTGTGTTTGCAATACTCATGACAATAGATCCACGTATTCTTGCTTGGATATTTTCATTCCAAATTCCTTCTTCCAAAAAAGATAACTCTTCTTCAAATGTTTTGTGTAAATGTTCTATAGATAATATCTGAAGAGGTACATTGAAATTTTTGCACAATTGTTTAGATTCTTTTAAACTAATTTCTGAGGAAAATTTTGATGGCAGATAAATTGCTGAAACATGCTCTTCACCCACAGCTTCAATAGCTAATGCCAAAACTAATGCAGAATCAATGCCACCACTAACAGATATAAGAATATTTGAAAAATTATTTTTATTAAAATAATCTCTAATGCCACAAACAATAACTTGTTTCAAAATTTCTTCACCTGCAGGTATTTCTGCGATGGGATAAGGTGTGTCCAGTTTGTCTAAATCTACTGTAATAAAATCTTCTTCTAAAAATTTTAAACGAGCGATGATGTTGCCATTTGGATCAGTAATGGAACTAAGACCATTAAATACAAGCTCATCTGCTGCTCCTACAATATTAACATCAAAGACCCATGCTTTTTTTTCTTCAGCAAGAATTTTTAAATCTAATTCGTGAGCTTCTGCTCTATTTTTTTCAAAAATTTTTGGCCCTAAATTAACAAAAATATCCATATTTTTTTTGTTAAATATTTCTGGAAGTGGATAATGATGCTCTTGTAAACCTACGGGCATTTGATCATAATGAATTTTTCCTTGAGATAAAATCTCACGACCTTCTGAAAATACAGACAAATCTGTATTTAATGTTTCTTGTGCCAAATCTTCCAAGTGTAATGTTATTTGTTCTCGAAAATTTTGTGAGATCATTAGTTGTCCTTGAGGGAATCCTGAAATGGCACCATAAGGAAGAATTAATATATTAGCGTGATCTGCTATTGCTTTTCTGATTGCTGTTCTAATTTTTTCTGAATTGATCTTGAAGTTACCAAGTTGAGGGTTTAGTTGTGCAATTGATACTCTCATATTATTTCCTGAAATAAGTATTTTATTTAATTATACTATATCATATTATAAATATCAATAGAATATAAACCACTCTTGCACATGAAATCATCGTTACTTGCTAGTAATTGTAAAATATATTTTGTATAATATATAATTCAGAATCTTTAATTGTGTATCATAACCATGGCAATTCATATTTATTTAATAACAAACTCAAGAAGGTTAATCATGCGACTATATCACGTGCTAAAAAAAATATATCGTAAAGTAATCCCTTTATTAGTTAACATAATAGATGGTTTTGATTTCTTTTTTCTAAATTTTTTCGGGATGATCGCACAAGAAGTGTGTTCAATTTTCAAATTTTTACTTGACCAATGTACAGTATCACGTAACAATAAACCGTTAGTGAAAAAAATATCTTTCAAAGATACAATTCCACAAACAGATATTGTGATCTATTATGATGTTGCTACCTATCCAACATTATATTTTGGTATACACATGGTAACACATCAGAAACAATCGTTCTTATATACATCGCGTCACTATACGATCAATGATCTGCCAAATCATGTTTATCCTATAGAGATATCAATAGAGGTACCAAATACAAATTTAGATCAATGGAATCATGCTGACCAAAAAATCATTAATCATATTTTGGAAATTAATAAAAACAATCCACAATCTACTTTTACATTATATATTAATGCAGATCGTGCTACGAGAATAATAAATTTTTTTTATTGTCATGGTATTTTAGAAGATCGATTTCAAGTAGTCTTATTGGTAGATGGTTTGATGACTTATGAATTATGGAATTTGGTTAGTCGAAGACAGGATTTGTTCTTTCAAGATCTTAGTAAAAATATGGGCTATTATCTCTCTTCAAAACAATACGTTGATCCTGAGGTTTTTGCTGATAATGGGTATATTTATTTTTTGATACTGCTTAATAAAAATATCTCGATCTGGTGGCCAATAGACTTACTGACAAGACCTAAAGTAAATCATCTCAATAATTTATTTGTTAAATCTGAACGTATGTTTGAATTGTCATTAAAAGAATATGTTAATTTTTTATCACAAGATCAACAAAAACAATTTCTTTCTATCATTGGCATGAATAAAGAATTTATATTCAAAGGAAAACATCGATCATTATCAACGATGATATCAGAATCTTCTAAAAAGAAAATTCTTATTTTAGGAACTAATGCTCATGCATATCCGTTTAAGAAAGATAAAAATATTGATTATTATGTAAATAAAATAAAAGAACATTATGGTGATACCTTTGAATATTGGTATAAACCCCATCCATCTGACTCATATATTCCTGATGGTGTTGTTGAATTTCCTCAACATATTGTTCTTGAGCCATTTTTATTGTTTTATGCCGATGTTTTTCATGCAATTGGTGGTATAAGATCTACTGTTTTTTTGATACTTCCTACGCATATAGAAAAATTTTTATTTGATCAACATATTAACAAGCTCTCCTATCCTTTAAATGTGATGTATGAACGAGATTTATTGCTCAATTTAAAGGTATTCAACTAAACAATATTCTCCTTTGTTTAAGAGGGTTTTTTTTGTTTAAGAGGAGGTATCATGATTTGATTTTTTTTAGATATCTTGTTATAATAAATAATCATAAATGTTAATGATAAGGGAGAATTGATGATCGACGAAAATAACAATTCTGGAGTAAGTTTATCTTATTTTGAAAATGAACTCGAAACTTCTTATTTGAACTATGCTTATAGTGTGATTACAGGACGAGCTATTCCTGATTCTAGAGATGGTGTCAAGCCTGTCCATAGAAGAATCTTGTTTTCGATGAATGAATTGGGAATTCATCACGATAAAAAAATGAGAAAATCTGCCCATATGGTAGGGGATGTTCTTGGTAAGTACCACCCGCATGGAGATTCTTCCGTCTACAATGCAGCAGTTCGTATGGCTCAAGATTTTTCAACAAGATATCCATTGATTGTTGGCCAAGGAAACTTTGGGTCTATTGATAATGATCCTCCTGCAGCGATGCGTTATACAGAGTTGAAATTATCCAAAGTCTCTTATTATATTTTGAATGATCTGAAAAAAGATACGGTTGATTTTAGACCCACTTATGATGATTCAAATGAAGAGCCAAATGTACTCCCTGGATTATTTCCCAATCTTCTCTGTAATGGTACCGAAGGGATAGCTGTAGGATTTTCAACAGGTATTCCTCCTCATAATTTACAAGAAATTGTCTTAGCAACATCTGCTTATTTAGATAATGAAGATATTACTACAGAACAATTAATGCAATATGTACAAGGTCCAGATTTTCCTACAGCTGGAAGAATTACAAATAGATCTAATATTCGTGGAATTTATGAAACAGGACGTGGTTCCATACGTTTAGCTGGTACAGTAGAATGGGAAGAAAAAACACGTTCGTTAATTATTACTGAAATTCCTTATCAAACCATCAAATCACGTATTGTTGCTGAAATTGTTGAATTATTAGCTGATGAAAAAAGCCAATATGCCAACACACTTCGTCATATCAAAGAAGTCCGTGATGAATCATCCAAAGATGGTATGCGTGTTGCTATTGAGTTAGGAAAAACTGGTGATGAGAGCATTGCTAATAAAATTAAATCTATTCTTTATAAAGAAACACGTTTGGAGATTAATGTTTCTGTAAATATGGTTTCGCTTGTGAACAACAGACCTGAATTAATGACACTTAAAAATTTAATTAAATCATTTGCAGAACATCGTCGTGTTGTTGTAGATCGAAGACATCGTTTTGAAAAACGAAAAGCAGAAGAGCGTCTTCATATTGTTGAAGGTTTGTTGATTGCTCAAGCTTCTATTGATGAAGTCATAAAAGTTATTCGAGCATCTGCAGATGCTAAAATAGCTCAAGAGTCTTTGATGGCACAATTTGTCTTGTCAGAACTTCAATCAAAAGCGATTCTTGAAATGAGACTTCAACGATTGACATCGATGGAAGTTGATAAACTAAAAGCTGAAAAAGCTGAGTTAGAAGAAATCATTCAACGTCTTACGGAATTATTGGATAATAAATCACTAAGAGATGCGTTGATTAAGAAAGAATTAAAAGATATGTGCGATGATATTGGAGATGAAAGACGTACTATTTTTGGAAGTTCTACTGCCGAACAAATAGATAATGAAGAATTTATCGAAAATAAACCAATGCACCTTGCAATTTCACATCAAGGATACTTATTTATCGAAATCGAGCCTTCTAATAAAACAGTAGGTCGAGGTAGTAAGCGTACAGGTAATGCTACGGGGGGACGTAAGCTTGGTAATGATGATGTTATTATAGCATCAGCTGCTTGCAATGTGAAAGATACAATTTTATTTTTCTCATCTAACGGGAAAGCCTTCTCTATTAAAGGTTATGAAATTGCAGGTTGTGATAATGGATCTCAAATTCGTCATGTGAATAGTGTTCCGAGACTTGAGGCGATGGAAGGTAATATCGCCGCCGTGATGTTTGTTGATGAATTTAAAGAAAATAATTATGTTGTTTTTGCAAGTAAATTTGGCCAAGGAGTTCGTATTTCATTATCTTTATTTTCAAACATTTCTCGTGCCGGAGTCATTGCACTAAAATTGAAACCTGGTGATGAATTGATATCTGCTGTCAAGACATCAGGATCTGACCGGCTATTGTTTGTCAAACAAAAAGGTAAGGGATTTAAATTAGATGAAAATCTTTTTACTCCACACAATAGAGGAGCTATGGGCGAACGAGCAATTCGTGTTGAAGATGAAGCAGATTGTGTTGTAGGTATGTCTGTTGATGAGCTTGATAAAACAGTACTTTTTGTTACTCAAGTTGGTCGTGGTCGTCGCGTTAATCCCAAAGATTTTTCACAATTGACTAACAGAGGCGGCAAAGGTTACAAACTTGTGACCTTGAAAAATGGAGAATTTGTGGCTGATTTTGCTTATGTTACAGAAGAAGATAAAGTTTTTGTAGTAAGTAAACTTGGTCAGCGAGCAACTCTAAAAGCAGGTTCTGTTACAAATTACGCATCACAACTTCTTGTTATGAAAGTAGAAGATGAATTAACAGTGTTATCCGTCCTCCCCCATGAAGATGAAGAATTAAAAACATCAAAAGCAATTACAGATGAATTTAATTTTGGTGAGGATTCACTCTATAACTAGGTGTTCTTATGAAAAATAAACAAATCCTATTCTATCAATTTTTAAAGAGTGCTTTTTTGCTTATGAGTGATGCTCTTAGTTTTAGTATTTCTTTATTGCTTGCTTTAAAAATCAGATCAATTATTCCTACAATTTTTAATATGCTTGAATTTCCCTATTTTTCGAAGCATATTTACGCTACCTTTGAGTTATTTATTATTTTTAGTATCTTAGTGATTGTTTTTGTGATGAATTATCTCTATCAAAAACGAAGAACATTTTGGGAAGAATTACTTGTTATTTGGAAAGCACTTTTTATCACTTTTCTATTAAGCTCACTTTTCTTATTTAATTTTAATATTCTTGGATTTATCAGTAGAACGGTGTTATTTATTTTATTTGTGGTTATGATGATTGTACTTCCCATTATTAGATATTTTGTAGTCTCCATGTTACATAAAATTCATTGTTGGCAAAGACCTATTTTGTTAGCTTGTTCACGAGATCATCTTCAAAAAGCATTGCATATTGCACGTGTTTTTGAAAAAGATATTTATCTTGGTTTTATTCCTGTTGCTATTTACTGTAAAGATGATATCAATGATCAATCAATTTTAGATAATTTATCTCTTCCTGTTTTTAAAAATCAATCGGAGTTACCAAGAGAATGTTCTGTGTTTGTTGTATTGGAAATTATGGATTATCAACACCCTTTAATTCTCGAACTCTACAGTGTGTTTCAAAAAATTTTTGTTATTCCAGTCAATGCCTTAGGGTTGATTGATTCAGGTATGCAGTATCTATTTTCAGAGCGTATTTTTATTATTACGTTAGAAAATAAACTTAATTCTTTATTAGCAAAGCTATTAAAAAATATGATGGATTATCTATTGGGATTGATCATTTTTATTCTATTGAGTCCTTTATTTTTACTTATCATGATCGCTGTCAAATTAACATCTAAAGGTCCTATTTTCTACTTTCAAGAACGAATTGGTAAAGGTGGGAAATTATTCAAGATATGGAAATTCAGATCGATGCATGCTAATGCAGATCAACGATTGAATGATCTTCTTGCTCAAAATCCTGATCTGAAAAAACAGTGGGATACTTATTTTAAATTAGATAATGATCCTCGGATTACTTCTATTGGTCATTTTTTACGTAAATATAGTCTTGATGAATTACCTCAATTATGTAATGTGTTACTTGGTGAGATGAGTTTGGTAGGTCCAAGACCTTTTGTTAGAGGTGAAATTGAAGAGATTAATCCGACACTTTTATCATTGTATGAACGCGTGAAACCAGGTTTAACAGGTTTATGGCAAATTAGTGGGCGTAATGAAACAAATAGACATGAACGAATCCAAATCGATCTCTGGTATCTTCAAAATTGGAGTCCCAGTTTGGATTTGTTAATCTTTTTAAACACACCTCTTGTTGTTATAACAGCTCGTGGAGCTCGTTAATATTTTTATAAATTCTATGAAAGAGTATGCAATGAAAAAATCATTATTATTTTTTATTTCTTTGACAGCTTTGCTATCTTATGCTCAAGATAATGTACAAACAAAGATCGAAGACGATCAACCTATCTTGATATCAGAGAATCTCCCTAACATATCATATAGTATAGAAAATAATTTTGATACGAATATTGCTAGTTCGTCCTCGGAAGATTATTTTCAAACACTTGTCGTTACAGGTGGTTGGGATTTAAATAGTGTATTTTTATTAATGGGTGTTATTGACGTTCAAAGAGGATTTGCCGGTGGTACTGATACTTTTCCTGATCTTAATAAGATTCAACAAGGAAACACAGATCAGTTAATGGCTGTTAAAATAATTTATGATACCAATATTATCTCACATGCTCAAATTTTGAATGCCTATTTTCGATCAATTGATCCCACAAGCCCCGGTTATTTTTATTTTCAAGATAAAAACTTTGAAAAAAATGTGTTTTATCTTAATGATGAGCAAAGAAAAATAGCACTTCATATGATTGAATTACTAAAAACTCCTCCTTATTTTACTCAAAAAAATATTTTTGTTGAGGTGCGTCCGTTTGAAGGTAATTTTTATCAAGCTAACAATCAAGAAATTAATGATTTTTTTCTGAATAATAAATCAATCTTGGAAGAACATCTTAAAAAACAATCAGAGCAATTATTATTTTGGTCAAAAATTCCTCAAGCGTTTCTTTTTGAGATTCCTAAATATGATGAACCTCGTTATGTGAGTGATCGTATCCAAAATTATTTTGAAACAGTGTATAAAAATTTCGATCTCAGCACGCTCAAAACAAAAATTCCTCCTGAATCTTTGAAAGTTATTGATGAGAAGATGACAGAAGCACCTTTTTCACACGAATATAGTACTAATACCAAACATGGTATCTATGTTGATATTGTTACAGGTGAGCCTTTATTTTCATCTACAGATCAAATACAACCATCAAATGGGTGGGTTTGTTTTACGAGAGCGATTGATCCTTTTTTCCTCAGTATTACCGATGATTTCACATGGTTTTATCGTCGAAAAGAAGTCCGTTCAAAATATGGGAATTCACATTTGGGTTATTTACTTTTAAACAAAGCAGAGCGTTTTTTCTACCGTATCAATGGAGCTGCTCTCCGTTTTATTCCTCATGATGAAATGCAAGAAAATGGCTATACAAGTTATATACATTTATAATCTTAACAATAAAAATATATTATATACAAAAAAAAAACAAGCTATATTAGCTTGTTTTTTTTGTTAGTTTTTATATTCCTCTAATAACTCATGAATAAATCTATCGATATCTTTAGAATCTAATCCTTCTGAAGGTTCAAATCTTAATCGTAATGACAAATTTTTCTTACCCAAGTCTTTTAATTTTTGATCTTGGAATACAGATACAAAAGTTACTTCTTTGAGATTTTTATTTTTATTTTTCATCATTTGTTCTAAATTTAAACCAAGCATCTCTTCATTTATCGATAATGTGATATCTCTCATGATAGGTGGGAGTTCGTTTATTGGTTGAAGATGTTTTTTTTCTTCAGAAGAGTTTTTCAATACCTCAAATAAAATCTCACATACAACAGGTGATGGAAATTGTTTGTTATCCGATAGATCACATTTTTGATGTAGTTCTGGATGTATTTCTCCAAAAAATCCTATTGATTTTCCATCGCATATTAATTCAAAAGCATTCAATGGATGCAAAAATGGAAATTTATGATGAACACGTACTGCAGATATATTGGAGACCTTTGCATATTTTAAAATATTTTGTAATATATTCAATCCTTTTTCATAAGGATTTTTTTCGTTGCTCACGATAAAAGCAAGTTTCTTTTCTTCAATAAACTCACCTGTACGGCTAGTTTTTTTAAATACATTTGCGATTTCTGAAAAAGAAAGATTTTTTTCAAAAGCCTTTGATGTATTGAGTCTCAGAACACTTAATAATCCGTCAAATAAATGTGTTCGAAGTTCTGTCCACTCGGTATTTAATGGATTAAGAATAGGTACTATTTCCGAAGAGTTAATTTTGTAAAAAGAACGCGTATCCGGTGAGCGAAACACAACAGTCACCGCTTCATTGAGTCCCATACCTCGCAATAATGGGCGTATTTTTTCATCAAAAGATTTATTTGGATTTAAAAATATTCCTGAAGGACGATAGACGGTAGATGGAATATGATCATATCCATAAAAACGAGCGATCTCTTCAATGATATCTTCTTTAATACAAAGGTCCTTTCGTTCTCCTGATGGAATGATAGTCCAATGATGAGATTGTGTTTGAAGTTCGCAACCAATCTTTGTAATAATATTTGCCATAAATGCGTCATCTATTTGATGAACACCAAGATATTTTCTAATATCATCTGGTGTACATTTTATTTCATATTTAGGAACAGTAATTGGATACAATTCTTTTAAAGGTGAAATATCTGCATCTTTGTAATGATACGCAATATATTCACTTGCTTGAGGTACTAGTTCTGCCGTGATATTTTTTTCAAAACGTAGAGAAGATTCAGTTTTCAAACCAAGACGTTTTGCAGAACGACGAATCCAAACACCATTAAAACTTGCTGATTCAAGATAAATAGAAGTAGTTTTTGCAGAGACACCTGAGTGTAGACCACCCATAATCCCAGCTAATGCAAGGATTTTTTCACCACTACAAATCACAAGATCATCGTCAGATAAGATAATTTCTTTTTCATCCAATAATGTTAATACTTCTCCATTTTTGGCCTGACGCACAATAATGTTATCAGTGATATGATCGGCATCAAAGGCGTGGGTTGGTTGTCCTGTTTCTAACATAACGATATTTGTTAAATCCACAATATAATCAATAGGACGCATTCCTAACAATAACAGACGTTTTTGAAACAATGGTGATGAACTTGTATTTTGAATATTAGAAATTTTACGAATCGCGTAACGATTGCAACGTTCACTTTCAATGGATATCTCAATATCTATTTCGTTACCATTAGAAATAATTTTGGGTATATGTTTTAACTCAAGGTGAAAATAAATAGATAATGCACGAGCTAACCCACGAACAGACAACCAATCAGCTCTATTCCCAGGCACATCTAATGTATAAATCGCATCAACAGCGATATATGTGTTGTAGTATGATTCTGCAATAGTTTTGTTTTTTCCAAGAATGATAATATCATTACTTTTTTTTTCAATACCAAGATTTTCTAACGCAATCAGCAATCCGTCGGTTTTTATTTCATCAATTTCGCGTGCAGTGACTTTTTTGTCTCCAAAAATAAGAGACCCAACAGGAGCAAACATCACAAAATCTCCCACAGATAGTTGTGTTGAATTTGAGATGGTTTGGTAAGTTTTTGTATTTGTTTTTATGGTAACAATATTATTTTTCAAAAGAGTCTTTAGTTGAACAACTTCTCCAAGCTCAATATTTTTGCCATAATTTAGAATAGAGATATCTTCTGTTTCTGCCCCAAGAGCTGTCAATGCTAACCCAATATCTTCCGGAGATTGTTGATCGAGATCTTGAACAAGATCACAAAGCCATTCATAACTTACAGTCATTTTCATATAAGATGCTCCAATTTTATAAACTTTGTTTGAGGAAACGAATATCATTATCCGAGAACATACGGATATCTTTGATTCCATAACGCATCATTGCAATCCGCTCAACCCCTGTCCCAAATGCAAATCCTTTCCAAATCTCAGGATCTAAGCCGATATTTTTAAAAACTTGTGGATGAACCATCCCACAACCCAGTAATTCCACCCAACGCCCTTCTAATAAATGAGGAGAAGACACAGATAATTCTGCAGAAGGTTCTGTAAATGGGAAGTAATCAGGACGTAGACGAATTTTGGTTTCGGAGCCAAACATTGCCTTTGCCCATTCTAAAAGTGTTCCTTTAAGATCAGCAAATGTAACGTTTTTGTCCACCACAAGACCTTCCATTTGTCGAAAGATTGGAAAGTGAGTCGCATCGACAGCATCTCTTCGATAGCAAACACCAGGACATACGATCGCTAGTGGTGGTTCTTGACCATTTTTAATCATTTGTTCCAGTACACGAATTTGAGAACTTGATGTGTGCGTACGCATCAAGTGTTTGTCTCCAACATAGAAAGAATCTTGATCTTCTCTGGCTGGATGATCTGCATCAATATTTAAAGCTTCAAAGTTGTGGTATTCATCTTCTAATTCTCGTTCTTCTACAGCTGTGTAGCCCATAGCTCTAAATACAGCAAGCATTTCATCTCGAACTTTGTTTAAAAAATGCTCATGTCCAATGTCTAAAGAAGAAATTCCTAAACTTGGTTCTGTATATCCTGTAGATAATTTTTTTTGTAGTATTTCTTGGTTTTTAGCATTTTCTTTTGCAATAATCATCTCATCAACACTTTTTTTCCAAGCTGACAATACTTGACCGAAAGATTTTTTATCTTCGATATTTTTCATCAATGGTTCTAGATTTTTAAATAATCCTTTTTGACCTGTAAAAAATTTTTCTTCCCCAAGAGTGTAGGGTATTGTTTTGGTATAATGATTATGTAAAATCAGACACTCTTCTTCCTCAAAAAGAATAATGATATTCTCTGTTCCTATAGATAATGTACATTTAGTATCTTGATAAGAAATAGGTATTCCAGTAGTAGTGGATAAGAAAAAATCCCATATATGTTTCATGATATTCTCCATTGAAAGATATAGTTATTGGTTACAGATATTTTTGATAAAATGTTATATAAATCTTCACAACCTTCTATATTCTTAGAGGGTTTATTCATTATTTTACCGGTTTCATTGTTGGGAAAAGAATAACATCCCTGATTGATGCAGAATCGATTAAAATCATTGCTAACCTATCAATACCAATACCGATACCTCCAGTTGGGGGTAAACCTTGTTCAAGAGCTTCGATAAAATCTTCATCAAAAGGCATTGCTTCGTCATCGCCACTATCTTTTTTCTTCATTTGATCTTCAAAAACCGTTCGTTGTGTTAGAGGATCGTTGAGCTCGGAAAATCCATTGCTTAATTCCATTCCAAACGCAAATGCTTCAAAACGTTCTGCAAGTTCAGGATCTTTAGCACTGCGTTTTGATAGAGGTGAAATTTCTGCAGGATAATCAAAAATAATTGTTGGTTCTATCAAGTGATCTTCTACCAAATGTTCAAATAATTTTGATAAAATTCCCCATCGTCCCAGATCATCTGTAATTTCAATATGGTATTCTTTTGCTTTTGCTAAAGCAAGTTCTCTTGTATTTAAGACTTCAGGATTAATTCCTTTTTCACGAAGAGCATCGGAGTAACTGATTTCTTTCCATTCTCCAAAATTAAATTCATGATTTTGATAACATATTTTTGTGTTGCCTTTTAGTTCTTGAGTAAGAGTTTTGACCAATTCTTTGAATAAATCTACCATCCCTCTCCAATCAGAATAAGCTTCATAAAGCTCAAGCATTGTAAACTCAGGATTGTGTGTTGTGTCAATTCCTTCATTACGAAAATTTCTATTGATCTCAAAAACCTTGTGCATTCCACCAACAACCAATCTTTTAAGATATAATTCCGGAGCGATTCTTAAATAAAGTTCTATATCTAATGCATTGTGGTGTGTGATAAAAGGTCTTGCAGCTGCACCCCCTGCAAGAGTATGCATCATTGGTGTTTCTACTTCTAAAAAACCTTTTTTGACAAGAAAATCCCTAATAGTGTGAACAAGTTTTGATCTTAGGATAAAATTATTTTTTACTTCTTTGTGAGTGATCAAATCTAAATAACGTTTACGATATCTTGTCTCTATATCTTCTAAACCATGAAATTTTTCTGGTAGAGGGCGAAGAGCCTTTGTAAGGATTTGAAAATCATCCAACTCAAGAGTAGGCTCACCTTTTTTTGTGAAAAACATTTTTCCACTAGCAGAAATAATATCTCCTAAATCAAGTAATTTATATTGTTCATATCGCTCTTCACCAAGGATATCTTTTTTAAAATATACTTGGATGGAACCATCTTCGTCTTGAAGAGATACAAAAGCTGCTTTTCCAAAATCTCGCTTAAGCATAATTCGTCCAGCAATTGTTCCTCGAACTTCAGAGTCAGGATTGGATTCAAATAATTGAATTATATTTGCTGAAAATTGATTACGTGATTTTTCAGCACGAGCTGTGAAAGGATCTACATCAATATTTCTCCATGCTTCTAATTTTTTAATACGGATGTTGTACTCATCAGATGGGTTAAGAAGTATTTCTTCGGACATATATTTTCCTTAATTTTTCAGTATTACTTTTATAAAAAGCAATAGATAAATTTTTTAACGTTATTCTTAAGAGAGGATTTTTATCAAATGATTGATAGATACTCTTAGATATACTTGTGATTCTTTGGATGTAGTCATGATTTTATCGATCTGCTCGATGGCTTGAGAAAGCGAATTATCTGTGTTTTCGTCAATTCTAGGAACAGATAGAATAAAACCAAGTAAGACGTTTGTTATTTCATGAAGTTCATGTGAAAGTTTATGATCTTCATTCAAACGAACTAATTCTAAAGTTATATTTCGTAAGAGCTCAATAAATATATAACAATCATCTAATGATAAATTTTTGTTTAGATAAGGTGTTAACATGTTGATCTTTTGGATAAGTGCTTTATGAGGATTTTTCTTAGAAAACAAAAATACGACTATTCCTAACAAAATAACAAATCCAGCTAAAATAAAAATATTCATCCATTATTCCATGAGTTCAGGATATTGATCCTGAATTTTTTTGATTAATTTTTGTATTGTTTCAGGTTTATTTTTATCAACAATCAAGATATTATTATTTTTGATGATAATGGCGAGATTTTCTAAACCACCACAAATAACATTTATTTCTTGATCGTTAAAAATTAAACACGAACTTGTATTTTCATGAATAACAGTTCCTTTACCTAAAGTAACGGTATCGTTTATATTGGATCGCAATGCCTCATGTATGGATTCCCAAGATCCAATATCTCTCCAAGATGTTGCCGGTAAGGGAGCACAATGAAGATTATACGCTTTTTCTGCAATAAGTTTATCAAACGGTTCTTTTGGGAGTGTGTTATACAGATTTAAAAATTCTTCATAAGAAGAATCATACCATAAATGATACAATGTTTTATCTATTTTTTCTAATGCGGATTTTAAAGAATTGATGGTAAATGCATAAATTCCTGCATTCCAAAAATATTTTTCCTCTTCCCCACCATTGGGATCTTTTACCCAAGAATCAAACCACAACTCAGCTGTGTTTATGTCCGGTTTTTCTTTAAAAGAACGAACTTTTCTAATAATTCCACCTGTATGTGCTTGCATGTAGCCATATTCTATTTCAGGACGTGTAGGTTTGATGCGATAACAAAAAATAATATCTTTTAAGTTAAGTGTTAAATTTGGTTTAAAATCCGTGATATAATGGTCTGTTGGGAACACATAGATTGATTCGTCGCATGCGATATTCTCTTTTATCAGTTTTTTGACAGCGAGTAAAATTGCAGGAGCTGTGTTTTGAGCAATAGGTTCAGCAATGATACTTCCCAATCCTAATCCATTCCAAACTTGAGATATCTCTGTCACTTGTTCTTCAGATGTAACTAAGTGAATATGATGAGGATCAAATCCTATATTTTTAGTCCTGTCAATGGTATGCTCTAATAATGATTTTTCATCTCCAAGAGGTGATAGTAGTTGTTTTGGAGTTTGTTTTTTTGAAAGAGGCCAGAGACGTGTCCCTTTTCCTCCTGCAAGAAGTAATGCATGCATATGAAATCCCTATTTTTTTGATTGTTTTTCCGATGCAATTGTCGTGATAAAAGAATGAAATAAAGGGTGTGGTTTTAATGGTGATGACAAAAATTCCGGATGATACTGCACAGCAATATACCAAGGATGATCTTCAATTTCTATTGCTTCTACCAATTGAGAAGGTCCTACACCTGAAATCTTTAAACCACCTTCTGAAAGCAGTTTAGTATAATTAGGATTAACTTCAAATCGATGGCGATGACGTTCTGAAATTGTTGTTTGTCCATAAATTTGTGCAATTTTAGAATCAGATTCCAAATAGCTTGTGTAGGCACCTAGACGCATTGTCCCACCAAGATCTTTGATATTTTTTAAATTGCCAAGCATTTCAATAACAGGGTGTGGTGTTTCTTCGTTAAATTCTGTTGAGTTTGCACCGTGAAGATGAAGAACATTTTGTGCAAATTCAATGACTGCACACTGAAGACCAACACAAATGCCAAATGTCGGTTTTTTATGTACACGACCATAAGTAAGAGCTTTTATCTTTCCATTTATTCCACGTACCCCAAATCCACCAGGAATAAAGATACCATCACATTTTTCTAATTGATCTAAAGTATTGCTATCTTCTTGTTCTAATTTTTCTGGATCAATATTAGTAAAAGATATCTTAATCTTATTTTGAAATCCTGCATGTTCAAATGCTTCAAAAACAGATTTATAGGCATCATGTAATTTTAAATATTTTCCGACAAAAGCAATATTAATTTCTTGTTCTGGATGTTGAATATTATGAATAATAGTTGCCCAAGGACTTAGGTCTGCTTTTTGTAAAGGTAAGTTGAGACATTTTTCAATAATCTCAAGCACTTTTTCTTCTTGAAGTTTCAATGGTATTTCATAAATGCTTTGAGCATCAGGAAGTGAAATAACAGCGTTTTTTTGTACGTTACAAAATAATGATAGTTTTTCTTTAATATCTTGATCTAATGGTAATTCGGAACGGCAAATTAACATATTCGGATGAATCCCATTGGACATCAATATTTTTACAGAATGTTGTGAAGGTTTTGTTTTTAATTCCCCACCTGTTAATGTAGGTACAAGCGTTAAATGAATAAACATCACATTTTCAGATCCTTCTTCAAGGGCAAATTGACGTAATGCTTCTATAAATGGGACACTTTCTATATCGCCTACAGTTCCACCAAGCTCAATAATACAAATATCAGAATCATCTAAATCAAATCTTCTGATACGACGTTTAATTTCGTCTGTAATGTGTGGAATAACCTGTACGGTTTGTCCTAGATATTCCCCACGTCTTTCTGATTCTATTACTTTTTGGTAAATACTTCCTGTGGTCATTGCAGAATTTTTTGTTGTTTTTATTTGTAGAAATCGTTCGTAATTTCCTAAATCAAGATCTGTTTCTGTCCCATCATCACAAACAAATACCTCGCCGTGTTCATAAGGTCGCATTGTTCCTGCATCAACATTGAGGTAAGGATCAATTTTCATCATGTTGACTTTGTAATTACCTGCTTTGATGACGGCTCCAATTGCTGATGCAGTAATTCCTTTGCCTAATGATGAAACAACGCCACCTGTAACAAATATATACTTAGCCATAATTGCTCCCATGATCTTTATCTTATATTTTATCATATTTTTTTTTGATTTACAATATATTGTATATTAAATATTATTTATCAGTACCTTATAGGTCATAACGATAACCATCAATCTATAAATTGATTGCTAAAAAAGAATAAAAATATTATAATATAAAAATATATTTAAAAAAAATTATTTTTCTTTATTTTGGAGATAGAGATGTATTTTAAGAATCTTTTTTTCCTCTTGTTATTTATGTTGTTCAAATATAATGCTCTTTTTGCTCAGGAAGATGTTGTTGATGGAGAAATAATCTTTAATCCAACAGGTAACACTCCTTTATCAGCTATTTATAAAATGCCAAAATCTTATAATAAAAAAATTACTGTTTTTATCAAAGGAAATACACCTACGATGACTATCAGTTATACTTTTGAAGAAGGACATGGTAATATTTTACCTTTACATGGTTTTTATCCGAATCAAATTAATACGCTTGTCATAAAACCTGCTGATGAAGTACAAAAAGTTTATAAAGTAAAAGTTCCCCCTATTAAGATTACGTCAAAAGGTACCCCTATTCCTAATATAGAACCAGACGCAGGCACAGAAATTAATATGAGGACGAAAGTATTAACGGATGTTCTTCCTTCCCCCCAAATTCAAAATCAAGATTTGTATTTTATTAGTATGCCCAATGCCGGAACTGTTGTTGCTTTTGATAGAAGAGGTGATATTCGTTATCTCTATCAACCTCAATCCGGTAATCCTTATTTGGTTCGTATGAAAAAAGAAGCTCAAGAAATGTTTATGTACATTATTGACGGAAATAAAGCTTTTCAAAAAGTCAACATGATGGGACGTAATATTTTTCGTTATGAAATGAATGCCCATCATGATTTTGTTCCTTATAAAGATGGTCTTCGCTTAGTTCTGTTGAATACTAAATGGGGATGGGAAGATAGCATCGGTGTTGTTGGACCGCAAGGAAAAATAGTAAGAACATTTTTTCTAGGGGATGCAATTCGTAAAGCTGTAGATCCGGAAGATCAAGAACTTTTAAAAAATTTAATTTTTGATGATAAAACACCTTATATTGTTAATAATAAACCAAAACGTGTTGATTGGGCTCATATTAATTCTTTGGTTTATGATGCTGATAAAGATCTTTTGTATGTTTCTTCTAGACATCTAGGTGTGCTATCTATCCGTATGTCTGACTGGACAATGGAATGGTTTATGGCTTCCAGTGAAGCCGATTTTGAAAAAGGTTTCAAATATGGAACTGTTCCAGAAGAGATGATTTATCTTACAGATATTCCTTCTTTAAAATACAAAAGAATGAATGCTACCCTTGCTGATGGAAATCCGATTGGTCAGCATTCATTATTGTTGCAAGAGAATGACACATTATCAATGTTTGATAATCAAGCTGATGAAAAAGATAATCCTTTTGGTTCTAGAATGATGGAATATGTACTGAATCATAACGCAATGGTAGCTCAAGTATTGATGCGTTTTCAACCAGCAGAGAAAAATTATTCGCGTTTTGTTTCTGATGTCGATATTACTGGTGATTTTTATGAAAATAAACTCATTCTTTATGGTTATGGTAAGATGAGACGTATCATCGAAATTGATGTGCGTGGAGCTTCTTTATTTGATATGATTATTGATAGTCCGTCTATAATGTACCGTATTGATAAATTTCCTATTTATCCTTATCGAGAACCAAAACGTAAATATTCTTTAGATTATTGGTATAAAGAAGATCAAATATTTCAATAAATATAAAAAACCCCTTCATTTAGAAGGAGTTTTTTATATTTATATATCTTTGATAATTATTACATACCAAGAGATTTTTTAGCGAGAGCAACATAAGCATTCATTGCTGGAGCATCATTCATTGCTAACCATGCTAATACTTTACGATCAACGGCTGCATTTGCTTTTTTCAAGCCTTCGATAAAACGAGAATAAGTAATTCCCTCAGCTCTTACAAATGCATTGATACGTGTGATCCAAAGTCTTTTGATATCTCGTCGTCTTGTTCTTCTATGAATAAATTCATAGCGTAATGCGTGCAGTAATGTTTCATTTGCAGCATTAAAACGTACGCTTCTTGTTCCTTTAAAACCTTTTGCACGGTTTAAAACTTTTTTGTGACGTGCACGGGTTGTTATGGATGTTTTAACTCTCATTGTGAGTACCCCTATAAATAATTTTTGAGAAAATGTTCTTTTTCTCAATGGCTTCAAATGGACACCCGGTCCCATTTAAAAACCCAATAAATTAATGATGTTGCTTAAACAAAAGGCATCATTAATTTAATTTTGTCGGCTAATTTTTTACGTACTTCTACAAGCCCTTTGCTGTTTCGTTTCAATTTAGGTGTTTTACCTTCAAGAAGGTGTCTTCTTCCACACTTACTGCGACGAACTTTCCCTGAGGAGGAAATAGAATAACGCTTAGCGACAGATCTGTTAGTTTTCATTTTTGGCATGAAACTCTCCATCGTTTTTGGTTGCTTTTTTATTTTTTTTGAGATTTTGGTGGTGAAAGAACCATAAGAATTTGTCTTCCTTCCAATTTTGCAGGCTTTTCTAACACAAAATCAGTTAATATCTCTAAAATTTTTTTGATGATATCAAATCCTAATTGTGTATGAGCCATTTCACGTCCACGAAAACGAATACTAATTTTTACTTTATCACCTTTAGCAAGAAATTCTTCTATTCTACGAACTCTATAATCAAAATCGTGTTTATCAATATGAGGTCCAAATTTAATTTCTTTTAATTCTACATTTTTTTGATTTTTACGTGCTTCTTTAAGCTTTTTTTCTTTTTGATACAGAAATTTTCCATAGTCAACAACTCTAGCAACAGGAGGTTCTGCGCCAGGAGAAATCTCAACAAGATCAAGTTCCCACTCTTCAGCTTTTTTTAACGCTTCTGATAATGTTAAAATACCAAGAGGATTTCCTTCAGGATCTAATACTCTAAGCTGTGGAGCTTTGATTTGATCGTTGATTCTTGTTTGATCTTTGTCAGATTTTTTTATATCAGGTTTTCGCATATCTTCCTTCTAGCATTTTTGCTTTTGTAATTATAACATAGTTCTTTTTTTTAATCAAGCTTCGAATTTATATTTATTGCAATTTATTAAAATAACAAAGCAAACAATTCATTAATATGTTTAATTGGATGAACTTTAAAATCTTTGAGATCTTGTTCGATATTTTTAATGTATGGAATGAAAATTTTTTTTATTCCTAGTCGTGTCAATTCTTTTACTCTTTTTTCAAGCTCTTTGACAGGTCGAATCTCTCCAGTGAGACCCACTTCACCGATGAACGCACTATCATAATCAATAGCTATTTCTTTAAACGAAGAACATAATGCAACAACAACAGCACAATCCAAACTTCTATCTTTGATTTCTAAACCACCTGTGATATTAGCATAGATATCATATCTGTTAAGAGGGATACGAAGTTGTTTTTCAATAACAGCACAAAGTAATGCTAGTCGAGAATTATCCATTCCTTCTGCGGTACGTTTTGGATAATTTTGATTGGTTTGATGGCATAGTACTTGAATCTCTACAGGGAAGACACGTTGTCCTTCTGAATGTGCATAAATAGCTGATCCAAAAACAGGCGATTCATGAATAGAAACAAAAGCTTCCGATAAGTTATCTGCAGGGAAAAGACCTCCACTTTTCATTTCAAAAAACCCAGCTTCATCTGTTGTATTAAAACGATTTTTAAAAGATCGTAAGACACGGTACAAACCTTTAGTATCACTTTCCAAAAATAATACTGTGTCAACAAGATGTTCAATCGCTTTTGGGCCGGCAATAGCACCGTCTTTTGTAATATGTGATACCAAAATCGCACAAATTCCTTGTTCTTTACAGTAATGTACAATCTTATGAGTACATTCACGTAATTGTGGCAAAGAACCTGGAGCAGAATCAATATTTTCAGATGTTAGTGTTTGTAAAGAGTCAATGATGACAAACATTGGTTTATGATCATTAAAAGAATCTAATATCTGATCAACATCAGTTTCAGCAAATAAATATAAGTTAGCTGTATCAATCGACAAACGATCCGCTCTAATTTTGACTTGGCTAGCTGATTCTTCTCCATTAATATAAAAAATAAGCCCGTGTTTGGCAAGTTTTTGAGCGATTTGTAATAATAAAGTAGATTTACCAATCCCTGGTTCACCGGATAATAAAATAGCTTGACCAGAAAGAGATCCCCCAACAACTCTATCCCACTCAGAAATTGTTGTGAACGTTCTTTGAGAGATGTTTGTGGTGATTTCGGATAATTTTTCAGGTTTTTGTTTTGATAAATATAGTGATGTTTTTTGTTTGGAGCTTGATTTCCCAGTAGAAAATTCAGAAAAAGTGTTCCACTCAGAACAAGAGGGACATTTTCCGAGCCATTTTACTGTTTCATAACCACAAGATTGACAACAAAAAATAGTTTTTGATTTAGCCAATAAATACCTCTATTTCTTACTTTTTCTTAATCACTGATTTTTTTGATGAGAAAACAGATTTGATCCAGTGGGTCGTATAACCTACAATAACTCCCAAGATAAAAACAGTAATAATAACTGAAAATAAAGGAATTTGAGCTACATGAAAAGTGAAAAATGATACATTCACTAAATTATTATTTTGGATTGCAAAAATTAAAAAAATAAAAAACGAGACTAAAGCAATAAAAATTCTCATACGTACCTCTTCATTTAATATTGAATGATATCCAGATCTGAAAATACAAAATGATAAATTTTTATCATATCATTGCGAGATAATTCATCTGTAAATTCAATATTTAAAATATAACTTAAATCGTGAATTAAAATCTTTTTTAAAATCCCTTTAATATGTAGGGTTTCATTAAAAAGCGGAAAATCAACTACAAGAGTTGAATCATTTGGAATAGCTTTATGTGTCACTATCGTACAACCGTTTGGGCCAAGATTATTTATTAAACCAAGTGTAATAGGTCCCGATTTTTCTTTAGTTGTTTCTTGATCAAATTCTGTATGAAAGATATTGACTTTAAATCGGCACGGAATTGTACATTCGCGACGAGGATATTGTCTTATATTTGTTCTTTTAATAAAAGTTGGATGTGACAACGATAAAATACAAGAATAGTTTTTTGTCAATAAACTAATAATATGCGAATGAAAACTATACCCCGCATCCATTTTTTTCCAAAAAGTAACAGTAATGGTACTGTTACTTTTTTGCAGTTTTGTTAATATATCTAAATACTCTATTTTAACAAGAATCTGAATTGTTCTTAAATCTGTTGAAATCAATGTACCCGTAATAGGTGTCTGTTCACCAGGTATTTCAATAGATAATGATTGACCATTGCTTATGTCTTTGATAGAAGTGATACTGGGATTTAATAATGCTTTCGTAACTTTGATTTTTCGAAAAATTTCATAAGCAGCAAAGACTAATTCATCTTTTAGTTGGTTATTAAATTGAGTGTTGTGATAAAGCGCACGCTGTGTGTTTGTCAGCCATTTTTTTGCAGGTTCATCATCTTCAAAACCCATATACAGACGGTTACTGCCTGCTAATGGTAATAATATTTTTAATTTCTCTTGTTCGTCTGTGGACAAGTTAGCTTTTTTTGCAATATAAGTTATCGCTTCTTGTGTGGTAAGAAAAAGATTGTTATTTTTTTTAGATAATTTTTGCAATTGTTTTTGTCGAAGATAAAAAATAATTGCTAAGAAAATAAACAAAATAGAAAAAAGAATCCAAAGTAATGATGAATACATATCTTCCTCTATTGATTAGATTTATTTGACAGAACTGTTCTGGTTGCAGTATCAGGTAGTAATGGATCAAAAAAATTTGTGAATTCATCCCATGCTGTAGGATAAAGAGATTTCATAATAGATTGTTCATCACGCAAAAAACTTACGAGTTGGAGAGCTTTTTCGCGGTTATTTGCTTTGTATGCAATCTTTGCAATTCTGATATGTGCAATATATGTAACTAATTGGCTTTTTGCAAAATTTTCAGATTGTGCAGATAGTTTAATGGAGTCTTCATAATAGAGAGTTGCCAGTTTCCAAAGTTTTTCATGTTCATAGATCTCTCCCAATCTAAAAGGGATCGAGGAATCGTTTGATATTAAGGTATAAGCTTCTTGATAATAAGGAATCGCTTTGGTAAATATTTTCTTATTGAAAAAATATTCACCAATTCCCATCAAACGAAGACCTTTGTTAAAATTGGTATTATTAGAAGAGTAAGCAAATGAATTCACTAAAAATGTAGATAGTTCTGTATCTTGTGCAAAGATTGCTGCTCGTAACAACACGATAATCAAAATACTAATTTTTTTCACTTAATTGCTCCGATACCTTCCAAACATCTCCTGCACCCATTGTGATGACGACGGTATTTTTGTTTGAGGAGAGTTGTGTTATCATAAGAGGGATTTGCGATATATCTGACTCAATCATCACGGTCTCCGGATCTCTATTATTGATCATTTCGTTATAAATCAATTCGGATGAAATATTGTGTTCGTTAATTTCACGAGCACCATAGATTTTTGTAAGGATCACTTTATCTGCACCAAGTAATGATTCTGCAAATTCTTTATAAAAATAACGTGTTCTTGAATATAAATGAGGTTGAAATACTGCAATTAATTGAGCTGAATTTTTATTAGCTAATGTTCGAGCCGCTTCTAAGGTTAATGAAACAGCTTTTGGATGATGTGCATAATCATCAATGACCGTAAATTCTTTAGAATTATTGATGATTTGGAAACGTCGGTGTGCATTTTGAAAATTTGACAATGCTGTCATGATGGAATCATTATCAATCCCATAGATTTTTGCAACAGCAATAGCAAGAAGAGCGTTTGAAACATTATAAATTCCAGGCACTCCAAGAGTAAAGTGTCCAATTAATTCCCCATTGAAAATAACATCAAATGTGGATCTATCAGAATGCAGTGTAATATTTTCAACCCAAAAATCTGTTTTACCTGCCTTAATCGAAACGGAAACTTTTCTATCCACATTGCTTTTTTCTACAACTTTTGCGAGTGTCTCATCGTCTGCATTCCAAATTAATAATGCATTTGGAGCAAGGTGAGTGTTAAAATAATTCAAAAATAATTCTTCAACTTCATCTTTGTTTTTGAAAAATTCAAGATGATCTTCATCTATGTTCGTTACCAAAGCAACATCAGGAAAAAGATAGTTTAATGATCCAAAGGCTTCACATGCTTCATAAATCATTGTGTCACCTTTACCAAGATAGCCGGCTCCCTGAATTTCCGGTAAAAAGCCACCGACAGCCAAGGTTGGGTCTAATCCTGCAGATAAAAAAATTCGTGATGTCATTGATGTTGTTGTTGTTTTTCCGTGGGTACCTGAAATACCAATGCTAAAATAATATGATCCAATAAAGTTTAACATTTCTGCTCGAACAATAACAGGAATATTTTGTTTTTTTGCTGCTTGCATTTCAGGATTGTCGTCATTAATAGCGTTAGTATAAACAACATAATCAATGCTACTTGTAATATTTTCTGATTTATGTCCGATAGAAATATGAATACCTAATTTTTGTAAGTTTTGGACACTTTTTGAATCGTTGTTGTCTGATCCCGAAACAACGTATCCCTTTTTATGTAAAATATGTGCAAGTGCAGACATCCCAACACCACCAATTCCGATAAAAAAAATATGGGCATCTTTTTTGATTTGTAACATTGGAGCTCCCTAAAAAATAAGCTTATCAATAATTAATATTATATAATATTTGATAAAAAATATCTAGTAATTGATGTCTTTTTGTATGAGCATAACGTATTATATTATTTAGTTTTGTATCACACCCTTGATTTTATAAGATAAAAGAGTTATAATTAAATATATATATAATATATATTTAATTATTATTGGTTATCAAAAAATAAGGAAATATTATGAAAATATTATTTTTTATTCTTATTTTCTTTTCAACTTCACTTTATGCCTTTGATAGAGAGGATAGAATATATCGTGATGCGGCTTCTATGGGGATGGGTGGTGTCGGTGTATCAACATCAGGATATGCTTTTTCTCCTATTCATAATCCAGCGGCTTTAGGATTGATGGCAGACTATGATATTGTTCCTTTCATTACATTAGGTTTTGGGTTTGATCCCAACTTAACTAAAACTGCGACTACGGTGTTTTCTCCAAATCCTAATAGTTCGGTACAATCAAGTTTGGTAGAACTCCAAGGTCCCTTATCTCTTGGGTATTTTGGTAAAGGCTTTGGCATTTGGACAACTTCTGCTGCTAGGGTTCATTTTGATACCTCTGCACCTGTGACAGATATTCCTATTGGTAGTGCTAAAATTCGATCAACAATAGAAATAACATTAAATCTTGCTTATGGATATAAAATTCCTTTTAAAGGATTGGATAATGTTTCAGGATTGTCGTTTGGTGCAACATTACGTTTTGCTCAACGCTTTCGGCAGCATGCTGAATTTGAAACAGCATCTCTATCTGACATTCTCCTTACTAAAACACCCGTCTCAACAAGTGCTGCGTTATTTTCAGGGAGCAGTATTTCTTCTGATTTTGGGATGTCGTTGCGTATCCAAAATTGGATTCTAGGTGTGGCTGTTCGTGATGCTTTTTCCACAGGTTATAACTGGAATCTTATTCAAGGTTCTGGATCTCAGCCATTTTCAAAGATCCCATTTTCTGTCGACTTTGGAACATCTTACCAATTTATATTTAACAATGCTATTCTTCAGCATATTGCTTTATTTCTTGAATTTGAAGATAGTGCAAATACCTCTATTTCTTGGCTTGACAAGATGCGTGTCGGATCTGAAATAAAAATGTTTCAGTTTCTTTCATTACGTTTAGGTATTTATGATGCTTTTGTTACCGGTGGTATTGGAATGAATTGGAAATGGGGACGTATTGATTTTGCTTACTATCGTGATAATTTCCAACAAGAATTCCGTAATCAAGATCGTTTTCATATCAGTGCAACAGTTGGCTTAGAAAATACACCAGAACGTAAAAAAACAGCTCAACGAAATAAAGAAATGAAGAAAAAACTTTCAGAACAAAAAAAGCAATTAATCAATAACTCAATTAAAGACTTATAGAATATTGATGTCAATAGATGTCAATCATAAAAAGATCTCAAGATTATTAAATAATCACCGATAATATACTATAAATAATAATTTTTCCCCTCCCAATCTGCAAAACTCATGTTTTATTGAGTTTTACGAGACAAGATATATACTTGTCTCGTTTTTTTATATTTTTTATGGAATTTTTATTTAAATTATCTCAAAAATAAAAAATATGCTATAATTAACTAATTCTTTTGAAGGATCTTAAGATGAAAAAAATACTCGTGATAGATGCATCGGCTTTGTTGTTTCGTTCGTATTTTGCGATGATAAAAAAACCACTTTCTACCAAAGATGGTCAGCCTACAAGTGCTGTTTTTGGTTTTTTTAGGATGGTGTTACATTTTATCAAAAAATATCCCAGCCATTCTATAGTAGCAGCGTTTGATGTTCCAAGACGTACATTAGAAAGAACCAAAGCATACAATGATTATAAGGCCACCCGAAAAGAAACACCACCTGATTTGGTTCAACAAATTCCTCTAGCAAAAGAATGTCTTTCTCTAACAGGGATTTCAGCGATGACTGTTGATGGTCATGAAGCAGATGATGTGATTGCAACGATAGTGAAAAAATATAGTCAAGATCATGAGGTACTTATTTTTACCGGAGATAAAGACTTACTTCAACTTGTTGGAGGCAATGTGCACGTTGTGCTTCCGGATAAAAGTGGTATTGATGGACTTTTTCTTGATCGCGATGGAGTGAAAGAATTAAAAGGTGTCTATCCTGAACAAATTATTGATTTCTTAGCAATTTTAGGTGATACCTCAGATAATATTCCTGGTGTCAAAGGGATTGGCGAAAAGGGTGCGATTTCGTTAATTGAAGAATATGGTTCATTAGATCAAATCTATGCACATATTGATCAAATAAAACCAACCTTAGCAAAAAAATTGGAAGAAAGTCGTGAGCAAGCTTTTTTGAGTTTGAATTTGGTACGTTTAGAGGATAATCTTGATATTGAACTACCTAAAATGAATGATGAAGTAGTAACCTTATCTCACATTGCGACAGATAAATTTGTCCAAAAACTCAAAGAACTAGAGCTATTTTCCTTGTTAAAAGAAATTTCTGTAGGTACTTCTTTAAATGATCCTCAATCAAAATCTGAGTCTGAAAGTCTTTTTGGACAACATCCCAAAACAGAAGCAATTCCTTTTGGATTGACTACCTTGGATTTGTTAAGCAAATCACCGTTTATTGGTATTTATATAGAAGAAGGAAATATTATTTTTGCATCAGCTCAAGAAATTTTTTCACTCCCTATTGAACAAATATCAGAATACCAAGAAATGTTTACAGGTTTTTTTAGTGGTCAAACCGAAGATAAAAAACCTTTTATTGTTTTTGATCAAAAACAACTATGGCATTTTTTTCATCAATCCCATATTATCCTTCCTCCCTGTGATGATCTTAAAATAATGGCTTATTTGTTGGATCCTGCACGGAGTAAGTATACCATTTCTTACCTTGGAATGGCATATCTCGGTAAAAGTGATGTTGACGGATCTTTTTTTGGTGAGCTGAAAGATGTTTTGTACACGATACTTGAAAAAAATCATTTGCTTGATACGTATCTCAATATTGAAATGCCGTTACGTCCTATTTTAGCAGCTGTTGAAGAATTAGGAGTCCGGATTGATCAAGATTTGTTAAAAAATTTATCGATCCAATTCGAAAAAGATTTATTGGAACTCGAATCCACAATCACTCATCTTGCAGGGAAAAGTTTTAATATATTGTCTCCTAAGCAATTGGGGCAAATATTGTTTGAAGATCTTAAGTTGAAGCCTTTTAAAAAAACAAAAACAAAATCTTATTCAACAGATGAAGAAACCTTAGAAGCATTGTCCCTTGTTCATCCGTTACCAAGAGAAATTTTAAGATACAGAACACTTTCTAAGTTAAAAAATACCTATACGGATTCGTTATTACTAGCGATGGATCAAGATCAACGTGTCCATACCACATTATGCCAAACAGTCACTGCTACAGGACGTCTTTCTTCTGTAGATCCAAATTTGCAAAATATTCCGATTAGAACAGAACTTGGTAAAAAAATTCGAGAAGCATTTATCGCAAAAGATGGATATGTCCTTGTTAGTGCAGATTATTCACAAATAGAATTGCGTTTGTTTGCCTTACTTTCTAACGATCAAACAATGAAAAAATTCTTTGAGCAAGGAGGAGATGTTCATCGTTATATTGCGGCAGAGATGTTTGGCATTGACCAAGATCATATTTCTGCAGACCAACGTCGTGCCGCAAAAACAATAAATTATGGTATTTCTTATGGCATGTCGGCGTTTCGTTTAGCCAATGAATTGAGCATTGATTTTGGTCAGGCTAGAAAATTTATTGATGATTACTTTGAAACATTTCCCGGCGTTAAAAATTTTATGACAGAAACATTGGAGTTTGCCTCAGAAAATGGTTATGTAAAGACATTGTTTGGTCGTCGACGACCAACTCCTGAACTCAGAGCAAAAAAAATTGATAAAATTACCAATTTATCACATCCTTCTCGTTTTGCAATTAATGCCGTAGTGCAAGGTACCGCTGCTGATATCATCAAACTTGCAATGATAAATGTCCAAAAAATGATCACTGAAAAATTTCATTCCCAAGCATTTATGATTCTCCAAATCCATGATGAATTGCTTTTTGAAGTGCTTCCAGATATTGCTGAACAATTTATGGAATCTTTAAAAGAAGCAATGACTCATGTTATTTCATTAGAGATTCCTCTTGAAGTGGAATTAGGGAAGGGAGAAAATTGGACTAAGGCACATTAAGTTATGAATGAAGTTGTTATTGTCAGCTATCGTCAAGGTGTTCTGCAATCTATTATGCCTTTGTTTGATATACAGTCAAATATTACCATTGTAGATGAACAAATAAAAACACAAGATTTTCTTCATGCATCTGTTGATGAAATTTGGTTAGATGGATATATTGATCTTTATGATACTAGGCTTAATGATTCCCATTATTTGTATCATTTTTTTATTAGATTAGAAGATATTTTAAAAATGATCCAACAGTCACGCTTTAAACCAACAATCAGAATCCTCAGAAATTTTTACTATAATAGCACACATCCTGAGTTGAAAAAAGTTTTTTTACGATATGAGTATCTCATGAGTTTTATCAAAAGTGCTTATCCTATTTTAGAGCTTGTCGTTCCAGATCTTCTCAATAAAGCATATTTTAATCACCCTTATCATACTATTTCAAAAAAAACGTTACTTTGGAATGTTTCTTCTTCTTTTCGTATTATTCATCCTAATGATATTGTGTATAACTTACTGGAGCATAAGCTTGAAAAAAATGATTATGTTATTTCAGGGTTAATTGTTGGAATGGGTGATCTGTGTGAGAAAGTAGCACAGATTTTTGGAGAAAAACCTACAAAATTTGATCAAGCTTATCTTATAAATGTACAAGATTTACCCCCAATGATATCATTGAATGAAAGTAACTATAATTTGGAGACGATTTTTATGGCACAACTTTATTAATATTATTTTAGTTATTTTAAATACTTATATTTTATATACTTATATATATATTTTAGTAAAAAAAATTTTTATTGATATCTGTAATCTAAAAGTTATATAATTAATCATCAATTATGAGATTATTATTTTAATATTTTTTATTATTCCATTTTCAAATTATTTTTGTGTTTTTGATCCTTATCAAATAACATATTTTCATTTATTTTTGTTATTTGATATGTTTTGAGGATATTATTATCATATTAAAATCTTTGAAACAGAGGGAGTTTCTCAATAACACTCTTGTTACAATCTAAAAAAAGAAGAATTCTTAAGAATTCTTCTTTTTTTATTGTTTTTATTACTTTATTTGTTGTTGAGAAAGCATTTCTTTTGCCAAAAGTTCGGAATGTTCTCCTTCTCCACCAAGCATTCGTGCAATTTCTTTCACACGTTCTTCATGAGAGAGATAGGTAATTGTTGTAAATGTACGGCTACCATCACTTTCTTTTTTCACATGGTAATGATGATCTGCTTTAGAAGCAATCTGTGCTAAATGTGTGATACAAAAAATTTGGCGTAATTTAGCGATCTCTTGCATTTTAATCGCAACGTTATGTGCCGTCATACCACCAATGCCTGCATCAATTTCATCAAATATCCCTGTTTCAACAGGATCATTAGCTGCTAAAACTGCTTTTAAAGAAAGCATAATGCGAGAAATTTCTCCACCAGATGCAATTTTAGCAAGAGGTTTTGGTTCTTCTCCAATATTTGGTGAGATCATAAATTCAATCCTATCAATCCCCTTAGCAGAAACTAAGAGAGGTGTCCCATTAATAGTAAGAAAAGAATCTTCTTTTTTTGCGTAAGATATTTTTACTTCAAACACCGATGACATTTGAAGAAAAGATAACTCATCTTCTATTTTTTTACTAAACTCAATTGCTGCTTGTTGTCGAAGTTTTGATAATGCCAATGCATTGTCACGAAGCTGAACTATTAAAGTTTCATATTCTTGCGATAATCGCGATAGTTCTTCATCAAGATTGTCTACTTTATCTAATAATGCTTCACATTGAGATCCAAAGGTCAACAATTCTTCAATAGAATTTTTTTGATATTTTCGTTGCAATTCCTTAATCAATGCCATACGATCCAAGACCATATCCATGTCAGCAGGATCGAAGTCCATTTCTTCCAAATAAGAAGATAAGAGATGTGCTGTTTCACGTGTTTGTACTAGTGCATCATCCATCATTTGACTAACTTCCGCATATTTTGGTGCGTACGATGAAATCATAGAAAGTGATTTTTGAGCATCTTCAAGGATTTGAGTTGCGTTTATTTCTGATTTGTAAATACCTTCATGAGCTTTTTTTAGTGCTGAAAAAATTTTTTCATGGTTTTGCATTCTTGATAATTCAAGTTCTAATTCTTCAAATTCTTGTGGTTGAATCTTAGCGTTAGATATTTCTTGATGTGCATTCAAATAAAAACTTTTTTCTTGTTTTAGGGATTGTGCATTTGTTTCCAATAGCTCTTTTTCTTCTTTTTTGGCAAGAGTTTTGTGGTATAAAGAATCAAAAATATTAACTTCATTCTCCAGACTGGCAAAAGAATCTAAAATATCACCGTGTATGTTTTTGTTTAAAAGAAGTTGATGATCATGTTGACCATGCATGTCTGCCAAACGCACTCCAATTTGTTCCAAGAGTGCTAATGTTTCTTGAGAGCTATTGATAAAAACTCTACTTTTACCATTTTGATGAATTTCTCTTTTGATGATTAAGGTGTCTGTTTCAGATATATTTAAACCTGTCAGAAATTCTTTTAATTCAGGGGTCTTAATGGTAAATTCACCTTCCACAATCATACGTTCTTCGCCTGATCTGATCATGGAAAAGTCGCTTCTTGATCCTAATAATAATCCAAGTGCCCCAATCAATACAGATTTTCCCGCACCAGTTTCACCTGTAAATACAGAAAATCCATCTTTAAAATTAATATCGAGATTATCAATCACAGCATAGTTTTTGATCGAAATTCGTTCCAACATATCTTGATCCTGTTTATTTTTCTATGAGATTGTGATGACTCCAGCCAAGTTTCATGGCTAGTGTTTCAAAAAATTCAGAAGATTGTAGAGGGTGTGTATCGATATATTTTGGTGTTTGAATAACAAATTCATCATTCTTTAGGAAAGGTATAGATACTTGACCGTCAGCCCAAACACTATACTCCATATTACTACAATTAACAATTTTAATATGACTGTTCAAACCAACCACCAAAGGACGTTCTCCTAATATATGTGAACAAATAGGAGTAATGAGCAATATATCCATTTCAGGCATAGCAATAGGTCCTCCAGCAGAAAGGTTATACGCTGTAGATCCTGTTGCTGTGGCTATTAAAAGACCATCTGATCGAATAGACATTACTTTATGATTATCAATGAAGATTGTAAACTGTGATAAGATACCTTTTTGTACATTAGAGAATAAAAATTCATTTAAGGCACATAATTGATGGTTTTGAGTACTTCCCATTACCATCAAGCGTTTTGTCCATTTAATATTTTGTTTGAAAAGCAATGGTACTTTGGTAGGAATTTCTGGTGGATTAATGTTGGGAAGAAATCCCAGTGTTCCAGCATTAATCCCTATAAGAGGCTTTCCAGAATCAACAAATTTTCGTGCAGCAGCAATAAAATTACCATCTCCACCAATACAAAAAATAATATCAAAATCTACGTTAGCAGGGATCTGATCTTCAGGATTTAGTTCGAGAGATTCAATACCGATATTTGATAATTCTTTTTTTAAAGCATTAAAAATATAACGGAATTTATCAATTTTTGTTTTCCCTGTTATGAGAGCTTTAGGCATATTATCGTCCTAATTAAATTAAACTTATGTTAATGATACTATGTTTTTTATAAAAATTCAATATTCTTTTTTTATTAGTATACTTATTTAAATGTGAGGATTGTGATGAAATTGCACGATATTATTTTGGATGCACAAAAAAAAATGCCTTTGGATCTCTTTCCTGAACGAGACGAAGAGATATATCGTATATTAGAAGATGTTTTTTGTTGTAAAAGATATGATCTGTCTTTGTATAAGGATAAACTTTTTCCAAACGAACTTATAGAAAAATTTTATGACTTATTAGAAAAACGAGTTTCAGGAATACCATTAGCTTATGTGCTTGGATATACTTATTTTTATCATCATAAATTTCCTGTTTCCAAAGAAACCCTTATTCCTCGATATGATACAGAGCATTTGGTTGAAAGTGTTCGAAAACATGCGTGTCATGTGAATAATATTTTGGATTTATGCACGGGAACAGGTGTGATTGCGTTATCTTTGCATAGTATTTTTCCTGAAAAAACGATTATGGGAATTGATATTGTTGATGCACCATTTTACAAATCACAACAATCTTTGGGTTTTGATAGTTCTTGTCTACATTTTAGAAAAATGGATTTTTTGGATAAAACGCAATGGGATTCATTAGGGATGTGGGATTGTATTGTATCTAATCCACCTTATTTGGATGATCATGATATGGATGTACTTCATAAGGATGTAAAAGAATTTGAGCCACATCAAGCTTTATATGGAGGCACAAGTGGGTTGTTATTTTATCAAGCTATTGCAGATTTTGCTCAAAACTATCTTAATCCTGAAGGGATTCTTGTGTTAGAGACAGATCATAAGCATGAGGCTGTTTCTGAACTCTTCCCAATATCTCTTTATCCTACAAAAAAACTTATATGCGATTATAGTGATCTTCCTAGAGTCTTAATCTTAAAAAAAACCTCATAACGAGGTTTTTTTTTATTTTTTTATTGATCTTGTACAGATGTTTTTTCAGCAAATACAGTTTTAATAAGTTCTCCTGTATCATCTGTGGTATACATATATATTTTAGAATCTGTGATATCAATTTGATTTGTAGTTTTTTCCTCATGAAGATAAATTTCTACCTCAGCACCAAAACCTTCTCTGTTTGGGAGATCTGTTTTAGCTTTTAAAATACTAATGTATCCTGAAACATCAGCTGTGTTTTGCTTAATAATTTCTTCTTGTTTGGTTGCCGAAAGTTTTTCATATTCAAACTCAGGAACAACACTAATAACAAATGCACCATCGTCTAAAAAATTAAAATAAGCTGTTAACTCTCCTTCAGCTGGAGATTTCCAAGAGCCCTTCAATGTTTGATATATTTCGTTGAATTGAGCAAAACCTAAGGAATTTTGAGAACTCATACAGATGAATCCTAATAATATCAATAATTTTTTCATCTTCATAATCCTATAAATATATTTATAATATATTATAAGCATATCAGAAAAATAAATCTATTATTTATTCACTATTTGATAAGATTTTATTTTGCTATTATAATAAGTATAGAATTATTATTTCATAAGATATTGGGAGAGGTTTTTGTATGAATGTATGGTGTTACTTAAATAAATATATTGTGTTACTATTACTTATATTTTCTTCTTCTTCGTATCTTTCTGGGAATATTGTCCCCCAAGATTTAGAATATAATTTCATTCTCAATGCTTACAGAAAAGGTTATTATCGTCAAGTTGAAGAAACATTTCAAACAAACGGTGTGTTGACTAATTATCCTGATATGCAGTATGTGTTAGCTAGTAGTTATTTAGAATTGCAAAAATATGATAAAGCTTTGGAAATATATCGCAAGATGGATTCCGATCTTTTCTTTAAAAATAAAAAATACAATCACCTTTACCCTTTTTATGTTGAACGATATTTGCAGACTATTATTAAGCTCGAAAACAAAGGTGTTTTATCTGAAGATGAAGAAAAACAACTAGTCAAATCAATCAGACGTGTACCCGGTAAATCTGTTGCTAGAGCATCTATTGATAAGCTATTGTTTCCTGTTCTTTGGAATGAAAATAATTTTGTTGCGATGATGATATTTAATAATAAAAATCTTACAGATGAAGGAAAAGGTTGGATAGAGCTTGTTAAATTTAAGCAAAATATGCCTTATGATCTGACTAAAATTTTAAAAGTTCATGATGCTTTTAAAAAATATGATGTTTATCCTATGTTGTTCGAAAGTATTGATCCTTATACAGAAACCAACCTTACAAACTTAGATATATATACAAAAATGTCTATCCCTCTCCCTGATCATCAAGAAAAAGCATTGATATTTGCACAACGATACGGTGAGTTGGCTGAAGATCCGGAATATTATGTGTTTACGCAAGCGGCTATTCTTGAAGCAAATAAAAAATATTCTGACGCAGCTATTTTTTTGTATCAATATCTTAAAGCAAATCCTTCTGTTTCAAAAAAATTCTATCAACAAACCCACGCAAAATTGGTTCGCAGAAAACAATTTGATTTAGCTGATGATACAGCATGGCTTGGTCAGGAAAATCATAATTTAGAATTTTATACCCAACTTCCTCATTCTATTGAGTATACTAAAAATGCAAACAGAGCATTAGATTGGTACCAAAAAAATTATACACAAATTACTGAAAATGCACACAATCAAGTGTTGAGAGCGTTAATTCGTTTGGATTTAAAAAAAGCAGATCAGCTTGGTGATATTGGTATGTCTGAAAATAAAAACAATCCAAATTTTAAATTAATGCGTGGTCTTATTAAAGAAAATCTTGCAAAAAAAGATGACGCATATCATATTTATTTAGATTTAATGTTTTCCAAACCTTTTAGTTATGAAGGTATTGTTGCTCGAAAAAAAGAATCATCAATGCGTGATCAGTTCAGAAGTATTTTCTCTAATTACACTGAAAATATATTAACCAATCTTGAAAATTATGATTTGAAAGATCGCCTGATGATTAGGAAGATGATGATTCTGGATAATGAATTATCAAATAGAGTTGATATTGACAAGATTCGTTCTGAGCAGGCAAAGTTTGATAAAATTGTCTATGATAAACTTAAGAATGTTCCTAAAATTAAAGCACTCGAAGCATATGATAATGATTTAACTAATTTTTCTATCGAAACAATGAATACCATTACTAATCTTGTTACAAAAGATATAGAAAAACGTCAGAATTATTATGACAGACCAAAATATTTTTATAAATACAAAGATATCTTGTTAAATAGTGAAATTGAAGGGTATCTGACGTTTAGATTGTTTTTCTACGCAAGAGATTATTATGGTTTTTCTTATTTTTTTAATCTTCCAAAAGATGTTCTAAAACTTATTTTCCTAAGACCTTGTTTTAATGTGATTAAAGAAAACTCAGATAATAATGAAGACCTTGCTTATTGGATGCTATCTTCATTTTTAACTGAGAGTCATTTTAGAAAACGAGTTTATTCTGATGTAGGTGCTGTAGGTTTTGCACAGGTAATGCCTTATACGGCTGATGATATTAAGCGTTGGATGGATAAACCTGAGTTTACAAATTATGATTTTCTTGATAACCTTCGTATGGGTGTGTACTATCACCACCGTATGTATCAGGTGATGGATGACAATATCTTTTTGTCACTTGCTGCATATAATGCCGGTCCTACAGCTGTAAGACGTTGGATGGAAGAGTATAAAGATTTTATGAAAGATGATTATTTATTCATAGAGGCAATTCCATATAACGAAACAAGAAATTATGTTCGCCAGATTGTGTATAATTATAATATGTATCGGACGATTTATGATTATCCATTGACGCTTCTTTATCCTTAACGAGGAAGGTGTTTTATTGATAATCAGTATGTATGTTATCATATGTTGAGGTGTTATGTGAGCATTTAGTATTTTGTTATGTTGCAGTTGTTGACTATATTATTATATTATGCTATAATATAATAATATAATACATATGTCTGTAGGAGGACAAATTTTTATGGCAAGCATTATTTATAATGATACCGAGTTAATGCGTAACTTACTGGAAGCAGGAGTGCATTTCGGGCATCAAACCAAAAGATGGAATCCAAAAATGAAACCTTACATCTTTACTAAAAGAAATGGAATTTACATCGTAGACTTGCGTTACACAATGGAAAAGCTGAAAGAAGCTTATGCCGCAATGAAAGAAGTTGCTGAACAAGGTGGACAGGTGTTGTTTGTTGGGACAAAAAAACAAGCCCAACAAGCAATTAAAGAACAAGGTGCTCGCTGTGGAATGTATCATGTGAGCAAACGTTGGTTAGGTGGTACATTGACTAATTATGGAACCATTAGAAAAAGCGTTGAAAAAATGAAACGTTTTGAGCGTAAGATTGAGACTCAAGGTGATCAAATGATCAAACGTGAACGTGTTGCCCTTCAAAAAGAATTAGACAGAATGTTCGCTTTCTATGACGGTATCCGTGATATGAAAAAAATCCCTCAAGCATTGTGGGTTGTTGATGTAAAAAGAGAGATTAATGCTGTTCTTGAAGCTCGAAAATTAGGTGTCAAAGTTTTTGGTATCGCTGATACAAATATTGATCCTGATCTTCTTGATTATGTTGTACCAGGAAATGACGATGCAATACGCTCTGTTGAATTATTAACTTCTATTATGGCTGATGCTATTATTGAAGGTGCTGGTACTCATGCAAAATTAGATATCATCGAAGATGAAATTTCTGATATTGAAGAACAAACCATCTTGCACCCAACAACTCTTGATGATTCAGTAGATGAGCTGGCTCAAGGGTATGAAAAAGACGTACAATAAGTTGAAGGAGACACAGTAATGTCTGTATCTATGGAAGATATCAAAAAACTGAAAGAAATGACCGGTGCTGGTTTGATGGATGCAAAACGCACTCTCGAAGAAACTAACGGAAATATTGATGAAGCTGTTAAAATCCTCCGTCAAAAAGGTCTAGCAAAAGCAAATAAAAGAGCTGATAATGAAGTAAAAGAAGGAACTGTTTCCTATGCTCATAATGAACATAAGTTATTAGCTCTTCGTGTTAATTGTGAAACTGATTTTGTTGCAAAAACAGATGTATTTCAACAATTTGCACAAGATGCTGCAAGAATGATTCTAGAAGCTGGTCTTGCACCTGGTGCGGAATTACCAGCAAATATCGATGAAGAACGAAAAGCTGCTATTGCTAAACTTGGTGAAAACGTGATGCTTTCTGAATGGAAAATTTTAGACATCAAGGGAAATCTTTATTATTATGTTCATATGAATAAGATTGTTGTTGCGATTGATTTTGAAGGAACTCCTTCAGAAGAAGTAATGAAAAACATTGCAATGCAAATCACATCAATGAATCCTTTGGGTCTTCATAAAGAAGATATTCCTCAAGATATTATTGCTAGAGAATTAGAAATTTATACTGCAAAAGCAAAAGAATCTGGCAAACCCGAAGCGGTCATTCCAAAGATCGTTGAAGGAATGATGAGTAAATTCTATTCCGAAAGTATCTTATTGGAACAACCTTTTGTTTTTGATGAAAGTAAAAAAGTATCGGAACTTCTTGGATCTTCAAAAATTAATTCATTTGTTAGAATTTCTCTCTAATATCACATATCCTCCTCTCCTTAAGGATCAAAGGAGGATATTTTTTATTTAAAAAATTACTGTATTGATCTTATAAAAGGCTAAAAATTGCAAATCTTACTAGATTATGGTATAATAAGTTATTATTATTGATATTTATTATGGGGATAACAATACAATACAGGTGTTTTGATTATTATGAAAAAACATATATTTATTGCATATACAAATACAGGATTAGGTCATAGAGTTCCTGCTTATGCAATAGCAAATATGATAGAAAAGCAATATCCAAATCAATATAAAATTACTGTAAGTAATTTTTTTAAAGATGCAGGTCAAGTCGAATTTAATACATATATTGAAAAGTCTTGGGATTTTATGCTTGCGTATCCTATTTTAACTAAGCTTACTCAATTTTTAGCTCATATATTTTATTTTGCCACCCATTTATATTTACCTATATGTCAATATCCTGTTTGGAAAAAATCCATGGCTTATTTAAAGGAAATCAATCCTGATATTGTTCTTACCACTCATTTTTTTCCTCAAACAGTAGCTATCGATGCAAAGAAAAAATATCATCTTTCATTTCCTGTTATTACATTAAATCCGGATACCTTTGAAACTTTTCCTTTTTGGGATAAGAGAGGAGATTTGTTTTTAGTTTGTTCAGATGTCGCCAAAAACCAAGCTCTAAAGTGGAAGCATAAAGAAAACACCTTATGCATTGTACCACCTGCATTGAGGGATACATTTGATAGTACAAATATTATTGATGAACAAATCTATCAAAAATATAGAATTCGTAAAGATGTCTTTACTATTCTTATGGCAGATGGAGGACAAGGTGTTGGGAAAATGTTTGAGAGTATCAAACGTATCGTACGTCTCAAAAAAGAACTCAATATTATAGCTGTTTGTGCAAAAAATAATAAATTATATGAAAGATTGATTGTCTTAAAATATAAATTGCAACAAAAAAACTCTCCGATTGAACTAACAGTACTTGGCTTTGTGGAACATATACAAGAATTGATTAAAATCAGTGATTTATTTATTGGGAAAAGTGGTCCTGCAACAATCTTGGAATGCTTTAAGATGAAGTTACCTGTGCTTGTTAATTTTTCTGCTAATAGTGCTGAGAGAAATGTTGTTCGTTTTTTTAAAAAAAAGGGTGTTATTTGGACCACTGATCTTTATCGTTTACCTTATAAATTATTAAGGATTCTTGATGAGCCTGAATCTCTCGAAAAAATTAAAGAACAACTTAATCATATTGATTTTTTACAAAATGGAAGCAAAATGATCGCAGAGATAGTAGTCAATCAAATAATATAAAATACCCAACATTGTTGGGTATTTTTTAGGTTAGGTTAGGTATGATTTTAGATCTTATTATGCAGATTTCATCAATAGAACGTGTTGATGCATCTATTTATCCAACACGAACATACGAATTACTCAAACAAGTAAGCATGGATCCCGATCTGTTTAAATATATTCATATAACAGGATCTAAAGGAAAAGGATCCATTGCAAGAACTTCTTTTGATTTACTTAAACAATCAGGCATAAAGACGGGATTATTTACGTCTCCTCATATTTTTGATGTTACGGAACGGATCCACACAAACGACGGTAATATATCAGAAGACGAACTGTTAACTATTTTTTATATATATCGTGATTTTTTGGAAAAACAAAAACTACATTTTTTTGAAATTATGTTATTTTTTGCAATAGTGTATTTTACGAAAAAAAATTGCGAGATTGTGGTTCTTGAAGTCGGAGTGGGAGGGCGTTTTGATCCAACAAATTTTTGTAAGGACAAGATTGCATTGATTGGTCAAGTTTCTTCGGAACATCTTCATTTTCTAGGAGGATCTTTAGCACAAATTGCCTATAATAAAGCTGGTATCATCAAAAAAGGATCACCAGCATTCAGTCTTCCCCAAGAAAATATGGTACAAAAGATTTTTAATCAAGAAGGAAAAATTGATTTTTTGTCTGATGATTTGATAAAGGATTTGCGTATTGATGATCATGGTTTTTCGTTTTTTATCTTTTATTATTCCAATCAATCATACCCTATTTATCTTAAACGAATCGGCAAAGCACATAGGCTTAATTTTATTCTAGCTCTCGTTGGTGTATTAGAAATTTTCCCTTTTATTTCTCTTGATACAATACAAAGTGTTGCCAATCAGTCTATCAAATACCGTATTGATTTAATAAGACCAACCGTGTTAGTTGATACCGCACATAATGGAATGTCTTTTTTTTATTTATTTGATGCCATCAAGAATTATTTAAAATGGAATAATATCGTTTTGTTTGTTACATTATTGGAAGGCAAAGAAATACAAGATGTTGTTGATCAAATTAACGTTAATCGATCTCTTATTAAGAGACTGATTGTGTTTGATTTTGATCACAAAAGACCATCAGACGGAAAAACATTGTATCAATTACTTATTAATAAATTTCCCATCGAATATCTACAAGATATCACTTCTTACCCTATCAATATGAATGAAAAAAATGTGTTCACAGGATCTTTCTACAGTATTCCTTTTATCAATGAATTATTAGATAAAAGATAGGAATCGTTTCGCTAAAATTTAATGATTTTTTTAGGAATATTTTGAGGGATAAAATCAAAAAAATCTTCTGTTGTTGCTGTAAAAAATAGTTGGAGTCCCAAAGAATATAGTTTATTAAAAATGTTTTTTCTCTTTAATAAATCAACTTCCAACAATGCATCATCAATAAGCAAAATAGGTTTTCGCCCTAATGTTTTTTCTATAATCTCCACGGATCCGATTTTTAATGCAAATGAAAGAGTGCGATTTTGACCTTGTGATCCTGATTTGGCAGCAGGAAGATCATCAATAAAGATCGAAATATCATCACGATGAGGACCTTTGTTTGTGTGTTTTCGTTGAAGATCTTCAGATTTATTTTGTTCAATTGCCTGTTTTAAGGAAATTTGAATGTCTGAACCTAATTTAAAATTGTTAAAATATTTTAAATGAGCATTCCCATTGGCAAGACTAAAATATAATTCCTCTACTTTTGGGATCAATTGTTTTACAAAAGAAATTCTTTTTTCAATCAGCTTCGCCCCATGAATGATCATAGGTTCATTCCACATATCGGCATTGAGAGGATCTTTTTTTAAGGATGCATTTCGTTGACGAAGAGCACGTTCATAGATAGATAAGTGATCATTATATTCACTATCTCTCAGTGCAATCGCCGCATCAAAAAATCGTCGTCTTGTATCAGAAGATCCTGTTGCTAAAAATATATCATTAGGTGAAAAGGCAACAATAGGATTATAGGTTCTTAGTTCGTTGGCAGTGATGGGGTTTGATGAAATAACTAATTTTTTCTTTTTTTCTGTAATAATACGTTCGATTTCTTCTCCATCAAAGATCCCTTTCAAAAAAAATCCATCAGTGGAACGATAGGCTAATTCTTTTCGATCACTTGTACGAAACCCTCTATTGGATGATAATAAATAAATTGCCTCTAGAAGGTTTGTTTTTCCTGAGCCATTTTCTCCTATTAAGCAATTTACTTGTTCAAAAGAATCAATAGATAATTCTTTAAATGATCTAAAATTAACAATATGTAATTGTTCTAAAAACATAGGATTAAGTCCTTAAATCCATAAATCCCCCTCGTATGATAAGAAGGGGATTTTTTTATTATTGAGTAATGAGAGGGGGTATTTTAAATACCACCTTTTCCGTGAAGATTTTCTCTATCAAAAATTCTTTCCATCGGTGTGATAACTTTTGTGATACGAACTGAGAAGTTTTCATCGATAACAACCACTTCTCCTAACGCAATTAACTTATCATTAACAAGAACATCAACAGGTTCTCCTGCTAATTTTTCGAGTTCGATGATCGATCCTTCTCCAAGATTAAGGATATCTTTAATTGTGATTCTTGTTCGTCCTAGCTCCACTGTCACACGCATAGGAACATCAAGAAGTAATGCTAGATTGTCAAGAGGCTCAACACTTCCTGCTGGTGCAAATTGTTGAAATTGTGCTGATTGCATATCTATCGTATTTTGGTGTGCTGATTTATTAAAATTATTATTTTCTTGAGTAGGGTTGCTGATTGTTCCTGTTGAGATGATCTTAGTAATATTTTTTGCAATCCGTATAGGCATGCAAATATAAAAAGGAAACGATGCACCATCAATTAAAAAATGTAGACCAATTCTAATAAATATTCCAGCCTGAGAAATAAAATCCAATGGATTAGTAAATAATAATGATTCCGAAGCTTCTGGATTGATTGTTGCTTTCAGTTTTGTTGATAAGAATGTTACGTCTGCAGATAATGAATTGGAAATTACTTCTCCAAATGCTGCAATAACATCTGGAGTGATTTCATTATTTTCAGAACCAAGCATTGCATTCGTGATTTTAAGAACCGTAGGTTCAGGTGAAAATAAATTCCAAGCTCCTGAAATAGTTCCTGAAATGCCCGATGAACTTCCGACTATAGATCCAGCAAGATCTTCTGTGATTTTGATATTTGTTCCTGTAATAATATTAACTTGATCTAGAACAACAGATTTATTTGTTAATTGTGATAGAATGGTAGCTCGGTTTGTACCCAGTTCATTTGCTAATTTTGAAAGATTGATTTCTTCAGCGTTAGACAAAGTGTCGTTACTTGTATTTTCAAGAGACGACCCCGCTAGGATCGAATCCAATTCTTCTTGAGATAATGTTGTATCGCTCATTTTTCCCTCCACTTTTGTAGTATTCCTCTTTACCTAAATTAATTTTCGGAATTTTCGGAAAAAGCTTTAGAGAATTTATAAAAAACAATACGAAATTCTTATTGTTTTTAAGAATATGATTGTTCTTTGTGGTTATTTTATATAAATAATTGCAAAAATATATCTTATTATTTATACTATATATATGGAACATTTATTATCTTTAAAAAACGCATCGTGGTTTGTTTATATATTAGAGTGTCAAAATGGATCTTTTTATACAGGGATCACAAAAAATGTTGAAAAAAGATTCCATATACACACAATGGGGAAAGGTGCAAAATATACAAAAATTCATCGCCCTAAAAAAATAGTCTACATAGAACAAGTAAAGTCACATTCTGAAGCTCTTAAAAGGGAGCTATTCATTAAAAAAATGACGAAATCTCAAAAAATATCTCTATGCACAGATTATTTATCATCACTATCATAGTATTTAATCAATTTATACATTATTTTTTAGTTTTAAGGAGAAAATATGAAGAAATTAGCGATATTATTTATATCCGTAATTACTGTCGGTTCTGCATATGGTGCTAACAACTATAGTGCAGGGAATTTACTTTTAGGAATTGGTTTAGGGGCTGGTTCTGCTGATATTGCACCTGTTGGTAGTCCTCAATTGTCACTTAATCCTTCGGTAGAATTGATATTTGGTGCTTGGAATCCTTCAAAAACAGGAATCGCTTTGGGATTGACGATCGATACTTCTGCAAACTTTTTTGGTCGTGGAACGACAGGTACCATTGCTCCTATGGCAACAATGCATCTTACATTTGTAAGAAATATTGACTGGTACGTATCTCTTGGTATGGGTATGCAGTTGCTTCCCTCAACAGGTACTGTTGGTATTTATCGAATACATGTTGGATTTCAAACAGGATTCAACTTTATGCTCGCACCACAATTTTTCTTAAATACAGGAATGGCACTCCATGCTGATCAAATTTTTGGAACTGTTGGTTTTAAATTCCGTTTTGGTAATTATAATAAAATAAAATAAATTGATCTCATATCATAAATAAAAAACCCTGTAAATTTACAGGGTTTTTTATTTATGATATTTTTTAGTATGTTACTAGTTGTGGAATTTCAAGAATTCCATTTTCTACACAAGAATCAATATCACCACACAAGATTTGTTCTATCATATCACATGCTGTGTCTATAGATGGAGTTAATTTTTTAAACTCATCTTTTGAAAATGAACCGAGTACATGTGACTCCAAAGATCTATTATCAGGTCGACCAATTCCTATTCGTACTCTTGGAAAGTTATCTGCTTTTAAGAATTTTATTAATGACTTGATGCCATTATGACCACCAGATGATCCATATTTTCTCACCGATAATTTTCCAAGCTCTAGATTAGCATCATCACAAACAACAATAATATCTTGTGGTTGAATTCTTAAGAAGCTAGCCATATAAAGTACGGCTTCACCACTTAAATTAATAAATGTTTGAGGTTTGAGAATAATAATTTTTTCATTGTTAAAACGTAATTTGCCAATCAATGATTTTTTCTTTTTAATATCAATCGAAACTTTGTGTCGTTTTGCTAAATGATCTAGAACTAAAAAACCAAGATTGTGCCTTGTTTTTTCAAAGCGATCCCCAGGATTCCCTAATCCAACTACTAGCTTCACATAGTCCCCCTCATTTATAAAATTCTAATTATATCATATAATTATTAATTAAGATATTATTGAAACTATTTTACTTCGGTTAGTACGGTTCCTTGATTAGTTTTAATTTTACAATTTGCTGGCACATCCAAATCACGTACAATAACATTTCTTTTACGTTGAAGATTGGCAATATTGACTGTTAATTTTGTAGGCATATGTTCAGGAGTCGCTTCGATTAATACTTTTCTTACGTAGGTAAGAAGATTTCCACCTTCACGAACACCTACTGGTGTTCCTTCAAATTCAATAGGAATAAATGTACTGAAAGGATGTCCTTTTTCCAATAAATAAAAATCTATATGCATAAAACGACGAGAAATAGGATCAATCTTATAATCTTTAATAATAATGTTATTGTATTCTTTGCCATCTACTTTTAAAGTAAAAGGAATATGTCTTTCATTGACTGGGAACAATTTTTCAAAAGCAACATAATCAATAGAAATATTGATGTTTTCTGTGATTTTTGATCCATAAATCACAGCTGGAAGTCTGAATTCCGCTCTTAATTTTTTGTTTGCACTTTTTGTGGATACAGTGCGTAATTGTCCCTCTAAAAGAGTTGTGGACCATTTTTTTTCTGCCATAAAGAGGCCTCCTCTGGGTATCGGTTTAACAACCTACAACCAGCTTAAATCTTAATGATTTAAGTCGTGATTCAAGCAAGTTATCTTCTATTATAACATATTTTTCATTCTTTTAGCAATGTTTTTTATCTTTTATTTCATATATATTGCATGAGAAAAATAATATTATCATTTTTTATAAAGTAATTTTCTAAAAATCCGATCCTTATATAGCTAATCAACAATCTATTTTATTGGATATTGTTTCTTTTATAAGAAATAAATTGATAGATACAACTATTGAGAAGGAGGAAACGATGAAAGATGTTTCAAATACTCTTATTCTATTAAAAGAAATTTTAATATCGATTCAATCAACATTAACACATATGTTGGAACTCGAAGATCACAAATATGAAGCTATCAGAAATGTTGATTTTTTCTTATTAAATCAATTAAATGAAAAAGAAGAGGAATTGATTGGAGTGATCAATCTTTATGAAAAAAAACGTCAAGACGCCACGGATCAATTATCAACAATATTAGGCTTTGATCCAGTTTTGACCATAACAGAATTTATGCATAAGATCCCTCATGAATTTCAAGATGCAATTCGTGATTGTTGTTTGGAAATTAGAAAAATTTGTGATCGTATTAGCATTGCTACAGAAAGAAATAATTATGTCCTGACTAGTCACTCAGAAATTTTCGGACAAATTTTAGATTTGATAACAGATGATCATGGTATATCTGACCAATATAATTACTTTGGTACGATGCGTCAATCTTCTGAATCCAGTTTAAATCTGTTAGACCAAATTGTATAACGTAATAAATCGACATTAATGACCTTAATTTAGTTAGATACTATCATGTTACATGATGTTTGATTTGGAAGGAGAAAAAATGATATCATCATTTTTAGGATTAGAGATGGGCAGAGGTGCGTTGCAAACATCTCAAAAAGGACTCCAAACTGTTAGTCACAACTTAAATAATCTTAATACCGAAGGCTATACTCGTCAACGTGCTACTCAAAAAACAATGCCTGCATTGTTTCCCAATAGTTTTACAAAACCAAATATGCCAGGACAGCTTGGGACAGGGGTAACATCTGAGGAGATTGCTCGTATTAGGGATGTTTATTTAGATGATAGGATTGTTTTTGAAAATGGAGGACTTGGTTTTTGGTCGCAAAAAAAAACAATGCTCAATCAAGTCGAAATGTTGCTTAATGAGCCAGGAAATTCAAATATCCGCACCGATCTCGAGGCGTTTTGGGATTCTTGGCAGTCTGTTGCTGACTCTCCAACTGATGATGCTACAAGAATTCATTTGATAGAACGGGCAAAAACATTAACACAAAGTTTTCGTGCTCAGCATAATGCATTGGTTGGTATTCAAACACAAACAAATGCATTAGTAGAACAAAAAATCAATCGACTCAATGATATTGCAGAAACATTATCAATACTAAACAATCAGATAAAAAAACAAGAACTAACAGGTAGTCTTCCTAATGATCTTTATGATAAAAGAGATTTGATGATCGATGAATTATCAAAACTGGCGGATATTCGTCTTGAACGAAATAACCCTCAAGAATTTATTGTTTATATTGGTGCTGAAAAATTAGTACAGGGAGATACCTTTGCTAAAGTAGAAGCTTATTCCGATCCCAACAATAAAGGTTTTGTAACTGCTCGTTGGCAACAAACATCAGAAGTGATTAATCTTGGAAAAGGCGAGATTTCCGGTCTTGTTGAAGTACGTGATCGTGATGTTGATGAAATGATAACACGATTGGATTCTTTTGCTTATGGGTTGATGGATGGTGTCAATTCAGTTCATAGAGAAGGATTTGGGTTAAATGGCGAGACAAATAATCCGTTTTTTAAAGAGTTTTCTTTGGCTAAAAATGCAGAAGGTTCTGTAGATTTTAATGAAGATGGTGTTTTGGACGGTACGGCATTATTTAGAATTACAGGATATGAAAAACTTACAGCACATACCATTGTTGGTTCAAATGGTACCATAAATCTCGGTCCTAACAGTCCTAACGGACAAGATATTATGATCGATTATACAGCCAGTGACACTGTTGAGACCGTTGTTGATCGTATCAACAAATCTGGTGCCGAAATGACAGCTTTTTTGGATCCTCAAGGGCGTTTATCCTTCAAAGCAAATGCTGCTTCTAGAAAAGAATTTCCAAATTTTGTTATCCGTCACATTGAAGATTCCGGTGATTTTTTAACTGGAGTGGCAGGTGTTCTTCAGGCTTCTGGTCAAGATGGTGCGTTTAATTGGCAAAATCCCGATGCTCTGACTATACTTCGTACCCCAAGAAATCTTGTGTCGTTGACACCGGATCATAATTCTGCAGGGTGGATGGCGTTGGATACAGCTATTGAAAAAAGACCGGAGGCCTTGGCTGCAGCTGGGGGATTTGATACCGAAGGTAACGGAAACCCCGACACACCCACTGGATTTAACGATAATAGAAACTCATTAGCGATTGCAAATCTCCGTTTTGAAACGTTAATGACAGGTAGAGCGGAAACATTTGCTGATTATTTTGAGCAAACGGTTGCTAAAGCAGGAACTTTATCGGAACAAGCTATTCGTTCTTTTGATAAGACAGACGCAGTATCTGACTCACTCACAAAACTAAGAACAAAAATTTCCGGAGTCAGTGTTGACGATGAAATGGCAAAAATGATTACATTCCAACACGCTTATAACGCTGCTGCCAGACTTGTTTCGACAACAGATCGTTTGTTGGATGTTATTATTAACAGAATGGGTGTCTAGTACAATAAAACAGTTATTATAACTTAGGAGCAAACATATGATGGGAAGAGTTACCCAAGGTGTTATGCACAATGATTTTTTGAACAGCTTACACAATAGGACAGAGCATTTACAAAAAACTCAAAAAAAATTAAATACAGGATTTAAAGTTCTCCTTCCAAGTGATGATCCTGCAAATACCATAAACTACATGGAGTGGAGTCGACGACAGTCTGATATTTCTAAATTCAATGGAATTATCAATTCCAGTCGTCATAAAATGGATGTGATTGATGGTCAGTTGGAGTCTGTAAATAATTCGTTGCATAGAGCAAGGGAATTAATTGTCCAAGCGGCAAATGGAACGTATGTCAAAGATGATCGTCTTGCAATGGGTATCGAGCTTGATCAGATTATTCGTCAAATGGCTTCTACAGCTAATGCTCAGTACAAAGGTACCGCTCTTTTTGCAGGCACATCACATGCTAAGGAGCCTTATCGAACTTCCGAAAATTTTAATGAATTGATAGGGATGCCTTTGGTTGATAAAGTAACTTATTTTGGCAATGGGCAAGAACAAGTCATGGATATTGGCAGAAGTGATCGTATTACTTCTGTGCTGGCTGGAACAGCTATTTTTGAAACAGAAAAAACAATACTTCAAGGCGATACTAATGTTGCCGGATATATTGCGACACAAGATTCTAACATAATGATCGAAGGGACAGAAATTAATATTTTTAGTGGTGATAATTTAGAAACAATTGCTCAAAAAATAAACGATGCTCAATTAACAATAAAAGCAAGTATCGAAACAAACCAACAAGGACAGTCATTTTTTAGAATTACTACTATTTCACCACGTCAACCATGGATACAAGATATCGCAGGAAGTACCGTGTTACAAGATCTTGGATTGGTTGATGGGGGTAGTGAAGGAATTAGGAATTTTGCTCCAACTGCTGTTAAAACTCAAGCAAGTATTTTTGATACCTTAATCAAGGTAAGAGACGATCTTTTGAAAGATGATGTGTTTGTTATTGGGGGTGAAGATTTGGGATTGATGGATCAGAGTATGAATAATATTCTTCGGTATCGTACCTATACAGGAGCTGTATCAGAACGTTTGGCGATGACGCTTGAAAGAAACACTGCAGAATCAATATATCTCAAACAAGCAATATCAGACGCTGTTGATACCGATTATCCAACCACTATTTCTGAGTTGAAGATGGCTGAATTTGCACATCAAGTTGCATTAAATGTTGGTGCAAAATTATTACCACCAACATTAATGGATTTTTTAAGATAATATAAAATAAGAGATGTTGATTATTAATAATGTAAAGAGTTTTCAGAGGAGAAAATTGTGAGTAATAATATGATTAAGACAAGAGATTTTGGTGATATTGAGGTTTCTCAATGTACCTCCGTGACTTTTAAAAAGCCACTTTTTGGTTTTGAATATTTGACTGAATTTTATTTAATTCCTTTACAAGAACCTGAGCAGTTTACTATTTTACAAAGTAAAGAAGATATCAATGTTTCTTTTACACTGACCCAGCCTAGTTTGTTTTTATCTGATTATGTTTTGGATATTAATGATGATGATGCTTCTGTTTTGGAATTTGAGAATCATGAGGATCTGTATGATTTTGCTATTGTAACAATTTCAGAAAATATTGAAGATATCACCATGAATATTCTTGGCCCTGTTATTATTAATAAGAAAAATGGATTTGCAATTCAAACTATTTCAAACTGTTCCTATTATACCACCACATGCCGTTTGTTTCCTAAAAAAGTCAGTGTTGTATAGTTAAGCAAGGAAAGCCAAGGAGGGCGTATGTTGGTTCTGTCAAGGAAGGAAAGTGAATCAATTATCATTAATGATAATATAGAAATAAAAATTGTTGATATTAAAATGGATCAAGTAAAGATTGGTATTGTAGCACCTAAGGAAATAAAAATTTTACGAAAGGAAATTTTAGATGAAGTTTCGCTAGAAAATCATCGTGCACAAGCTAATTCTGTTAAAAATATTAAAAATATTTTCAAAAATAAATCGTAAAATATGATATAATGTTGTATAAGAGATCTTGTACAACATTATTTATGTGTCATCAAATAATATGATATCGTGATATCATATGGCAAAAGAGAACATAAATTCAAATCTATTAAAATAATATTTGCAAATTTCATAAAATTTTATTATAATCTAACGTATATAGTAAAATATGTTTTTATTTATTCGAATATATTTTGGAGGAACAATATAATGAAAAACATTAAAGTTATTCTTGTTGCTGTTGCACTTTGTGGAGTATTTACGGTAACAGCTTGTAAAAAACCGGATATAAGAAACACAGTATTAGCTACAGAAGCTATGGAAAGAGCAAGAGTTGCGGAGGCACCAAGACTTGCTGCAAAAGAATACAAGATCGCGAAACGCCTTTTTGACAAAATGAATAAAGAGCTTGAAAACAATCAACCAGAAGAAGCTAATAATACAGCATTGCTTGTTATTGATGCAGCAAATGAATCAATTAATGTTGCCCGAAGAAAGAAAGAAAATATTTCAGTTACTGTGAAATCAGAAAAATAAATATCTTGTGAAGATAGACATTCGCGGTTGAGGTTTCAAATGAATAAAAAAATTAGGTCATCATTAATATTGTTTTTTTGTATATTATTTGTTGGATGTAAGCAAAAAAACATTAAATCAACAGATTTAGCTACAGAGGCAATGGAAAGAGCAAGAATTGCTCAGGCAGATGTTTATGCACCTGTTGAATATGGGATTGCGGCTAATTTATACCAACAAATGAACGAAGAATTAAATAAAGGTAACATGAAAGTTGCTGATAAAAAAGCTGTTGAAGTTGTTGATGCGGCAAATAAAGCTATTCAAATTGCACGTCAGAATAAAGCAACTACAGCAATTGCTAAATTAAAACAACTATTGGAACAAGGGAAATCTGCTGGTTTACTGAAAAGCCATCCTGATGTTATGAATCAGGCAACGCAAGATTTAATTAATGCTGAAGCGGCTTATGCTGGTTTGGATTATGATAAAGCTTACGAACATGCTTCAAAAGGTATTGCTGCACTTGAAAATATCTTAGGTGGACAAGAAGCATTAGCGTTAGCTAATCTAAATAGAGCAAGAGAGTTGCTCGATCGTGCTAAAAAAAGTACTGATTTAACTCAAACTCAAAAAATTATTGATGATGCTTCTGCTGAAATTGAAAAAGCAGCTTCTGCCTACCAAGTGAAAAATTATCAAGAAAGTATTCGTTATTCTGATTCAGCCATTAAAAAATTAGAAGATATTATTGAACGTTATCCTAATGATGCTGTTATCTCAGTATCTGTAAATACAGAAGACGATAATATTCAACTTCAAGCATATGACTTAATCCGTCGATTGGGTGAAACGATTACTTATATTAAAGATAATAACTATACAAATGATATCTATTTTGAAGAACCAATCAAAAAATTAACACCTTTAGTACCTTTGGAATCTCAATCATCGTCTCAAAACATGAGTTTATCCTTGGATCATGCACAACAATTGTTCCGTGCTCAAGATATGACAGAAGATATTTATTATGAAGATGAAATAGAAGAAGATATTGATTTACCATCAGATAATTTTACAGAATTTTCTCCATCCACAAATATGATGGACGAGCAGGTAAATTATGAAGATGATTATAATGTAATCTCACTTGAATTAATTGAAAGAATTCATCAAACAGCACAAAAAGAATATAATGCAGGTAATTATCTTAATGCCGCAGATCTTGCTAGAGAAGGACTTCGTTTGTCTGAATTATTCTTAGCAGGTCAAACCTTAAAAATTCATACTGTCATTAAGGGAGATACTTTGTGGGATATTTCTGGTGCAACTTATAAAAGTCGAAGATATTGGTTATGGCCAAATATTTGGAGAGCTAATAAGCTAAAAATTAAAGATCCTGATCTCATTTATCCACAACAAGAATTTAGAATCCCACCTGCACCAATTAAATAGTAACATAATAATAAAAAACACACCTGAAAAGGTGTGTTTTTTATTGGATAAATAAAAAAATATTATTATCTTTATTTAGAATGTTAATAATGCTCCGATAAAAAATAAGAGACCTTGAGTGCTTGGTTGTTTTGATGAAAGATAAAGACTTCCGGCATTGAATTTCATTCCTGCTCTAAAACCAACGCCTACATGAGGATTGATCTTATATACACTATTTAACCCAAGCCCCACTCCATAATAGAGAGCTGTCTCCGTATAACCAGTTTCACTATTCAGAAAGTATGGAGCAAAATAAGCAAATAGATCCATCCCAACATCCCATCCTGATTTTTTATGAGCAGCATTTAAGAAACGATATCCGATACCGGCTCCTAGATCTAATCCCCATCCAAGATGCCCAAAAGGTGCTGTGGTATAAACAACATTACCAAGAACATTGTAAGAAAAATACACTCTTGTAGGGGAATTACCAACAATTCCAAATACAACATTATTTGCTTTTGAACCTGTGGGTAGTGCTGTGCTGGAAAAAGGTTCCCATCCTATGTATGCACCTGTAAATCCATGTATGTACATAGGAAAAAATAATAACATTAAGATTATTGTTTTTTTCATCAAAATCCTCATTGTATTGCTATTTTATTGACATATAAAAACATATCATAACTTATTATGTTGATAAAATCAAGTCTTTTCATTTCAATCAATCTTGAAATCTTTTAAAGATTATACCTTACTTTAGGTTGCAAAAATTGTTAAAAAGCATTATAATCTTAATGTATTGATCTTCTATTTTATATTATTTCTTTATAAAGAAATAATTATATATATATTTATGTAAAGGAGGAGATTTTTATGAACACTCAAAAACTCCAAATTATTCGTCAATCTGAAAAAATTGCGAAAGATTTGCTTAGTTCTGTTGAAGAAGAAACACAACAAATTATCCGTAAGGCTAATATGAGTGTTATACAAATCCAAGAAGATGCGAAAACAGAAGCAAGACATTTCGAAAACAAACTTCTGGATCAATATCGTACTAAAGGTCAGGAGCAAGCACAACAAATCTTGTCTGCTCTTGATGCTGAATTAAAAAAAATGGATCAATCAGCTCAATCTTCTGAAAAAGAAGCTGTATCTTACATTCATCAAAAAATGAAGGTGATGTATGGCAATCATTAACATGAAAAAGATAACTCTTGCTATTTCTGCTGGAGTTAAAGAAGCTGTTCTTGATGAACTTCAGTTAGTTGGTGTTGCACATATTGATACCTTAGATACCCAAGATGTCGAAGAAGATCATACTCCTACCGATCTTTGGGCATCCGATCTCAATGTAATTACCGATGAATCTGCCGTATTAGAAGAACAACGTAAAGAAATTGCTAATGCTATTTTAAGAATTCAAGAATTTTTCAAAAAAATCCCCCCATCTTTTGAGGTGACATCTATTGAAAAAATCAAATCACTTCACTTATCTTATGATATACCAAGTCTTGTTGAAACACTAAAAGAACTTGACCACACAACAAAAGAAAGTAATATCAGAAAAGGTATTCTAGAACAAGAGCTTTCTGATGTTAAGAAATGGGCTCATACTATTGAAAATTTTGATCCTATTCATTATAAAGATGAGTATATTGTTGGAATTGCTGGACAAATTTCTGAAGCATCTTTTGAAAGTTTTAAGCAAGAAATCACTTTAGAGACAATCTATTCAGATGTTTTAATATCACGTATTGAAGATAAAGAAGTCTATTGTTATATTGTTGCTTCTAAAGATCTTTGGGAGAAGATAGCAAATATTATCAAGAATCATCCTTTTCATATACATCAGATCACAAGACGTCATGGTGATACCCAAACGATCTTAAATAACCTAAGTCAAGAACTCCATGATACTATCAAAATATATCAGTCCTGTTTGGAAGAGTGGAAATCATATGCTGATAAAATCCATGATTTAGCACTTTTGCATGATATCTTGGAAATGGAAATTCAACAGAAAAAATCAGCTTCAAAAGGTCTTGTGTCTGAAATGATTTATTTCTTCAGACTTTGGATTCCAGAACATCTACTTCCAAAAGTATTGGCAATATTATCTGCTTATGAAAAAACTATTGATGTAACAGTTGAAAATCCAACGAAAGAAGAGTATGATCGTGTTCCTGTTTATCTTAAAAATAATAACCTAACTAAACCATTCGCCACTCTCACAAATATGTATGGAACGCCAAAATATGGTGCTACTGTTGATCCGACACCACATTTATCTATATTTTATTTTATCTATTATGGTATTTGTTTAGGTGATGCTTTGTATGGCGGTTTACTGGCATTGTTTTCTTCTTTCATGATGTTCAAAAATAGATCCAATGAAAGCCTGTCAAACTTATATGCATTATTAACATGGAGTGGAATCTCTGCTGTTGTTGCAGGTGTTTTATTATCTTCTTATGCAGGCGATCTTTTTACTACATATATTCCCATTCCTTTTTTAACGAATCTTAGCTTTAAATTTGCTGATGGTTCTTCTTTTTTTGATAAGCCGTTATTTGTGTTGTTTGTTTCTCTACTATTAGGTGGGTTGCAGTTATGGTATGGTCAATTTCTTAAATTTATTGTTGCTCTTAGAGGAAACAAAGTAGAAGCATGCTTTGATAATATTCCTTGGTTAATATTGTTGACAGGTTTTTTTGGATGGGCTGTCTTTGATTGGATTGCAGGTCTTGCAGGTCTGACATTATTATCACCAGAAATGGTAGGTAATATGTTCATGCTTATGAAAATAGGTGCTGGTCTTGTTATTGTAAATTCTATGAGAAAAGGTTTCCAAAAAAGTATTGTTGCAGGATTATTAGGGCCTTTATCGGGAGCATGGGAATTATACGGAATATCAGGATTTTTGAGTAATTTATTATCCTATGCTCGTTTGCTTGCTTTGGGTTTGTCTTCCGGTATTATTGCTAACGTTTTCAATAAACTTGTTATGGGAATTATTGAATCGCTTTCTGATATTACTCCTATTTTAGGTATTTTTGGAATTATATTGTTGATATTTTTACATCTATTTAATTTGGTGCTTGGTGGATTTGGTGCTTTTGTCCATGCACTTCGTTTACAATTTGTCGAATTTTTTGGACAATTTATGGAAGGAGGTGGCAAAGAATACCAACCTCTTCAATGTAAAGGCACACATTATACAGTAAGATAGTGAGTATTGGTATAAGGATTGATCAATAGAAAAATTTTATCAACATGATAGATGTCTTTTAAAAACAAAGAGATTTGTAGGACGAAACAAGATAGTTTCAAAAATGATATCTGTTGTTCTCGTTGCTACAAAAATAGAGAATTTACAGATCTTAAAATTTCCTCACAATATATAACAAAAGTATATGGCTTATGGGATTATAGTTTTGTACGTTGATGATTTCTATCTTTATTAACTTAGAAATCATCAATCATTTGTGAAAAATATTAAAATAACATTTTATATCAAACATTAAGTTGTTTGACCTTATAGAGTATTTCATTATTCATAAGGCAATCGGAGGTTTTACAATGAAGAGAATTACTACTCTTTCACTTATTTCCTTATTTTTTGGTGCTTCAACATTTGCACAAGATGCAACATCAGCAATGGCTATCACAACAAATATACCAAGTGTTTGGTCAACTGTTAATTGGGGATTGGTATTTGCGGTATTAGGAGCAGCTTTTGCTACATTTGGTGGTGGATATGGTTCCAGTATTGGTGTCGGTCTTGCGGGGGAAGTTGGTAATGCTGTGTTAACAGAAGACTCAAAAAAATTCGGTAGTGTTCTTGTCTTACAAGCCCTCCCAATGACACAAGGGATCTATGGTCTTTTATATGCATTTATGGTTTTAGGTGTGACCGATATCGACTTAACAAGAGGATTTCAATTATTTTTTGCATCGTTACCTGTTGGTATTTGTGGATTTATTTCAGGTGTATGGCAAGGTAAAGTATCTGCTGCCGGTATGCAATTAATTGCACGTCGTCCTAAACAAATGGGTCAAGCAATTATTCTTCCTGCGATGGTAGAAACATTTGCTGTTTTTGGACTTCTTGCATCCATTCTTCTTATGAATCTTGGTCAATAAATTAATTCCAAGAAAATTAGAACTGCAAGGAGCTGTATAATGGCTTTGGAAGATATCCAGAAAAAGATTGTCGCAGATGCAGAAGCTGAAAAAGAAAAGCTTCTTGCAGAAGCAGAAAAACAAGCAGAAAAAATTCTTGAAGAGGGACAAAATCTCGTAAAAGAATATAAAGAAGAGCAAGCAAAAAAAGCACAAAGTTTAGCTGAAAATATCGAACGTGGACTGATTATTGATGCACGAAGCACACTGGCAAATAAAATTTTAGCACATAAACGTGCTAAAATAAACCATGTCTTTGATCAAGCGAAAAAAGAATTTTGTGAATCATCAGAATATCCAAATCTTATGAAATCTTTGGTTCTTCGTGCTGTTACTTCAAAACAGGAAATTATTATCTTAGGAAAAGATGAAAAACTTCTTAATGATCAATGGCTTGCAGAAGTGAATCAAGCTTGTGGTGGTCACTTATCTTTTGCAAAAGAAGCCGGTCATTTTGTTGGTGGGGTTCGTCTTCAAGATGGTCATTCTTCTGTTAATATTACTTTTGATACCTTATTGGATTTACTACGTAGTGATACAGAAAAAGATATTGCTGATATACTTTTTAGGGGGTAGCTTATGAGCTGGGGATACCTTAGTGGACTTCTTCGAGCAGAAGGTGTTCATACCCTCACAGAAAATCAAATTTTCTCTTTAGCAGAATGTTCTGATGCTGATACATTGTCAAAAGCATTAGAAGATACGAAATATGCAGAATTATTTCAAAATCATTCATTAAAAGAGTTTTCAACCATTTTTGATCAGTATTATAATCAAAAATTGAATGAAATAAAAAATTTGATTCCGGATTTAACTATTATTAATCTGTATCGATTAAAAACAGACTTGAATAATCTTAAAATTTGTTATAAAGCACATAAAGCTAACAAGATGGTCGTATGGGAACAATTGTCTGAAGAAGGAACTATTGCTCCGGAATATATGCATTCAATTGTAGAACAAGGCTTATATAATATGCTTCCAAAATTTGTTGCAACAGTACTTGTTGAACTGGAACAAAACAATCAATTTACTCTGCGTAGTGCGGATTTTATGATTGATAATGCTTATTATAGTTACCGGTTGAAGTTGCTTGAAGATGCTTGTGCAAAAAATCCCGATGAATATAAGATCATTCTTGATCTTTATAAAAAAGAGATTGATTGTGAAAATATCAAAAACTTTTTCCGTGCTTTTAAAATGGATTTAGATAGACAACAAATCGAAGAAATTATTGTTCATGGTGGGTATATCTCTGCTGATTTTTTTGGTGATCAAGCTAATATTTCTCTAGATGATATCGCTTCTTTAGTGATGAATACCCCATATGGAGAATACTTAGGTGAAGGTATCCAATATTGGTCTGAGACAAAATCTTGTACATTGTTAGAAAAACAAATCGATGAATTCTTGATTCAACAAGTTCATCAATTATCATTTATTATCTCGGGACCTGCCGTGATTGAAGAAAATCTGAGAAGATTAATTCTTGAAATTAAAAATCTCAAACTTATTATCATTGGTAAACTTAACAATATGAGTGTACAAGAAATAAAAGAGAGAGTAAGGCATGTCGGATCATAAAAAAATTGCTGTTGTCGGCAATGCTGATACAGTATTACCTTTTCGATCTATTGGTGTCGAATCATTTGAGGTTGAAACTTCTGATCAACTTCTAGATATCGTACGAAAAATCACAGATCAAGGGACTTTTGGGATTATTTTTGTAGAAGAAACATTGGTAGAACCTGTTATTGATATTATTGCAAAAATAAACGATCAACATAGAGGGGTTGCAATTACCCCAATTCCAGGAACTACAGGTGAAGGCGGAATTGCCTTGAAGCGTCTAGGTGCTCAAGTCACTCGTGCTATAGGCATTGATATTTTTGCCCAAAAGGGAGGAATGTAGTAAATGAAAGAACAAGGACATATAATCAAAGTTACCGGTCCTCTTGTTGTTGCAAGTGGTATGACCGGTGTAAAAATGTACGATATGGTGAAAGTCGGTGATTTACAGTTGATAGGAGAGATTATTCGTCTTGATGGTGATAATGCATACATCCAAATTTACGAAGAAACTTCTGGCGTTGGTCCTGGTGAACCTGTTATTTCAACTGGTAAACCATTATCATTAGAATTAGGACCAGGTCTTGTCGGAAATTTTTTCGATGGGATTCAACGCCCTCTTGAAGCTATTGAAAAAGCATCCAAATCTATTTTTATTGCACGTGGGATCGATGTTCCTGCATTAGATCATACAAAAAAATGGGACTTTGTAGCAACTGCTAAAATTGGTGAAGAAGTTGAAGCAGGAGATGTTCTCGGTACTGTTCAAGAAACAGATCTTATTCAAACAAAAATCCTCGTACCTTACGGTGTCAAAGGAATTTTGAAATCTCTTCACGCAGGATCATTTAATGTGACCGAGGTGATCGGTCTTATTACCGATGAAAAATCAAACCAAGATATTGAAGTTAAATTATCACATTATTGGCCTGTACGTATTCCACGCCCTGTTAAGAAAAAATTACCTCCTCGCACACAAATGATCACAGGTCAACGTGTGATAGATACATTTTTTCCATTAGTTAAAGGTGGAACAGCTGCTATTCCAGGACCTTTTGGAGCTGGAAAAACAGTTACTCAACACCAATTGGCAAAATGGTCTGAAGCAGAGGTAGTGGTTTATGTTGGTTGTGGAGAACGTGGAAATGAAATGACAGACGTTCTTAAAGAATTCCCAGAATTGATTGATCCAAAATCCGGAAAACCACTAATGGATAGAACTGTATTAATTGCAAATACTTCTAATATGCCTGTGGCAGCACGTGAAGCTTCTATTTATACAGGGATCACTCTTGCAGAGTATTTCCGTGATCAAGGATATCACGTTGCTATGATGGCTGATTCAACTTCTCGTTGGGCAGAAGCACTTCGCGAAATGAGTGGTCGTCTTGAGGAAATGCCAGGTGAAGAAGGATATCCTGCATATCTTGGCTCTAAATTAGCTACATTCTATGAAAGAGCTGGGATCGTTGAAATTTTAGGTAAAGAAGAAAAAGTAGCATCTGTTTCCGTGATCGGTGCTGTGTCACCTCCAGGGGGAGATTTCTCTGAGCCTGTAACACAAAATACTCTCCGTGTTGTAAAAGTATTTTGGGCACTAAGTTCTTCTCTTGCGTATCAAAGACATTTTCCTGCTATTGATTGGCTTCAAAGTTATTCTCAATATACACCACAATTAACAGAATATTGGAGAACCAATATTTCTGAAGATTGGGCAGAAATGAGAACGTTAGCAATGCGTTTACTCAAAGAAGAATCCGAATTAAAAGAAATCGTGAGACTTGTTGGTATTGATTCATTAACAAGAGAACAACGTCTCGTGCTTCATACATCAAAGCAAATCAGAGAAGATTTTTTACATCAAAACTCTTTCCACGATGTTGATACTTATACCCCAATCCAAAAACAACGTGTCATGCTCAAAGCAATCTTAACATTCTTCCATCAAGGATTAGATGCTATCAAGCACGGTGTGGAATTTAATAAAATAGAATCACTCCCATGTAATAATAAGTTTGCAGATGTTAAATATGTTTCAAATGAAGACTTTGAAACATTCTTCAAATCATTTGAAGAAGAAATCAATAAAGATTTTTCAACTATCAGTGCAGGAGGCAATAATGCTTAAAGAATTCCGTACTATTCGTGGGGTGGAAGGACCTCTTGTTATTGTTGAAAAAGTTGCTAATGTTAAATATGAAGAACTTGTAGAAATTGAACTTTCTGATGGCACACGTCGTACAGGGAAAGTTCTCGAAACACAAACAGATCGTGCTTTAGTTCAGGTATTTGAGGGTACATCAGGAATTGATGTTCAAAATACAAAAATTACATTTTTAGGAAAAACACTCTCTGTTGCTGTATCACCTGATATGTTAGGTAGAGTCTTTGATGGCTCAGGTAAACCTAAAGATGGTGCTCCTGAATTGATTGCTGATAAGTATCTGGATATTAATGGAGCTTCGATTAATCCATTCAGCCGTGACTATCCAGATGAATTTATTCAAACAGGGATTTCATCCATTGATGGGATGAGTCCTATTGTCCGAGGTCAAAAACTTCCTATTTTCTCCGGATCTGGTCTACCTCACTCTCAACTAGCAGCACAAATCGCACGTCAAGCTCGTACCTTAAAAGATGGAGATAATTTTGCTGTTGTGTTTGCAGCGATGGGTGTTACTTATGAAGAAGCTGACTTTTTTATGGAAGATCTTAGAAAAACAGGTGCTATAGAACGTACGGTTATGTTTATTAACCTTGCTGATGATCCTTCTATCGAAAGAATTTCTACTCCTCGTATGGCATTGACGACAGCTGAATATCTTGCCTTTGAACATGATATGCATATTCTCGTGATTTTGACAGATATGACAAACTATGCAGAAGCACTTCGTGAAATCTCTGCTGCTCGTAAAGAAGTGCCTGGTCGTCGTGGATATCCTGGATATCTTTATACAGACCTTGCAACTCTATACGAAAGAGCAGGTAAAGTCAATGGAAGAAGCGGATCTGTAACAATGCTTCCTATCCTTTCTATGCCTGAAGATGATAAAACTCACCCTATTCCTGATTTAACCGGATACATCACAGAAGGACAAATTATTCTCTCTAGAACCTTACATTCAAAAGGTATTTATCCTCCTGTAGATGTTCTTCCATCTTTGTCACGTCTTAGAGATAAGGGTATTGGTAAAAATAAAACTCGAGAAGATCATGCTGATTTTGCAAATCAATTATTTGCAGCATATGCTCGTGGTAAAGAAGCAAAAGAACTTGAAGCTATTTTAGGTGAAGGTGCATTAACTCCAGATGATCAAAAATTTGCAGCTTTTGTGGATGGATATGAACGAAAATTTGTAGCTCAAGGTGAAACAGAAAATCGTGATATTATTAATGATACCTTGCGTATAGGTTATGAACTTATGGCAAAATTACCTCTTGGAGAATTAAAACGTGTTCGTCAAGAATACAAAGAAAAATATCTCCAAAGCTATCTTGATAATACACAAAAATAGGAGGGTCGCATGATTCAAGCTAATCCTAATCGTATGGAGCTTCAATCTCAAAAAGCAACACTCCGTACAGCAACCAGAGGTCACAAATTATTAAAAGATAAGCAAGATGCATTAACAAAACTTTTTTTAGAAAAAGTTCATGTTGTTAAAGAATTGAGAGAAAACATCGAAAAAGAACTGAAACAATCTTATACATATTTTATGATTGCCCGAAGTCTTATGGATGAGGCTACATCGTCTATGGTTTTTGATTCATCTGGTGCAGAAATTTTATTGAAAGCAAAGGTTATTAATACCCTTGGTGTGCAATCACCTGAATTTGATTTTGAACAACAAGGCTCTCTTCATGAGTATGGATTAGTTGGTACTTCTGCTGAAGTTGACTCTGCATTAGATATTTTTTCAGATGTGATTCAAAAATTGATCCAACTTTCGGAAATGGAAAAATTAGTTGAGCTTTTAGCGATTGAGATCGAAAAAACAAGACGTCGTGTTAATGCTCTTGAATATCGTCTTATTCCTCAAACACAAGAAATTATTCGTTTTATTGTCATGAAGCTTGATGAAATGGATCGTTCTAATCTAGCACGTCTGATGAAAGTGAAAGATATTGTTCGAAAAGAAGCACAATAACATATTATAGGATAAAAGACCTCAAGAATATGAGGTCTTTTATTTTTTTAATAAATTATCACAATGATTATATGATAATAACGCTGATAATCGTTAACGTTATCATAAATAATAATGTATACAGTTTTTGTCTATTCATTTTTTCTCGCTGAATTTCACGTTTAATGGTGTTGATAATTTTTGTTTTTTGATCATGTTTAGTACTATCGTACGACCCTAAATAATGTTCTTCGTAGTACTTTTTAAGTATCATGTTTTCAAAAGATTCTTCTTCTTGGAGATCATTTTCGCTACTCATCATAAACTCCTTTTGGTAAAAATGATTTAATTTTATTTCTTGCTTGATAAAGACGATTTTTAATAGCTGTTTCAGTGGTACCTGTAATTTTAGCAATTTCTTTTATAGAATATTGATCATAATAATACAAATCAATTGCTTCCTGCATTTCTTTACTTAAAGATCCAATAGCTTTATCTAGAAATGCTCTGTCGACAATATCTTTTTCAGTTTGAATTTTTGAAGGAATACTTTCTATACCATCACTGTTTTCACCAAAAATCACAAAATGTTTTTTGTCTCTGTTTTTCTTTTTTGATACTTTAAAAGCATAGTGTAAGACGATCCGATAAATATAAGTTGAAAATTTCGAATTTCTTTTGAATCCTTTTAAGCCTCGATAAATCAATAAGAACGATTCATTAACTAATGAATCTATCTCCGATGGAAAAGGATGAACTATTCTTCTGATTATTGAAACAACCATCTTGTAATACGAGTCATAAATGACTTCAAAAGCATGAGGATCCCCAGTAATAGTCTTATCTATGGCTTCGTATATTTGATCTTCAGAGTATTTTGATCTATTATTTGACATATTACTCTCCTCTATTTAAAATATAATTTATATACTTGAGCTAAGTCAATAACTTCTTAATATATTTATACTTATGCAATACTTATTTGAGGTTTTCTACGATGAACTATTTTATTGATTTTGATTTGCCTGATGAATTAATTGCAACAAAACCTTCTCCAACACGTGATGGTGACCGTATGATTATTTATGATACTAAACAAATCGTACATGAATCCTTTAAAAACATTATTAATTATGTTCGAAAAGATGATTTGATTATCTTCAATAACAGTAAAGTTTTTAAAGCTCGTTTAGATATTTTTTCTAAAAAAAGTGGGATTGTTTCAGAGATGCTGTTGATTGCTCAGGAAAATCAAAGTACTTGGACTGCTATGCTTAAGAAAGCACGTCGTTTTAAAGTAGGAGATGAGTTTTCTTTGGTAGATGGGACAATGGTTCGTGTAGACAGTGTGTTAGAAGATGGGTTAAGACGATTAGTATTTGATCGTGAATTTTCTGCTGAAGATGCTGATCTTCTTGGTCAAATACCTCTACCTCCTTATATCATTGATGAGCGAAAAAAAAGAGGTGAACAACTTTATACCAAAGATGATGAACAACGATACCAAACAATATTTGCAAAATATTATGGTTCTGTCGCTGCACCGACAGCTTCTTTGCGATTTTCGCCTGAAATGATAGATTTGTTAAAACAACAAGGTGTCGCATTTGATGAGGTGACATTGCATGTTGGTATAGGGACTTTTAAGCCAATGGACAAAGATCCTGACGAATTTCAGATTCATAGTGAAGATTTTTTTATTTCTAAAGAAACAATCGATCATATCTTAACCGTAAAAAAAAATAAAGGACGTATTATTGCTGCTGGAACAACAGTTTGTCGTGTGCTAGAATCAATTTCTTGGGATTCTTTACCTGATGTTGATATCGAACGATCAACAAATATATTCATTAAACCAGGTTATAAATTTCAAATAATTGATGGATTAATAACCAATTTTCATCTTCCTCATTCTACTTTGTTGCTTCTTGTTCAGGCATTTATAGGCATTGACAATACAAAAATGATTTATGAAAAAGCTATCGCAGACAAATATCGTTTTTTTAGTTATGGAGATGGAATGTTGCTTTTTAAAGATCCTATGTAGTTTTTTATGAACAGTTTGAGATAATAAAAAGATGTTTCTTTTTTAACATTATCGGAAAATAAATGTAATCATACTTATGATCAATAATCAATGATTTTATTGTGGATACTATATTTAGATATCTTGAATGACCTAAATATGAAACAAAAATTATTTATATCCAAAATCCTTGTGATAATCAAAAATAGGTAGTATATACTACCTATTTTATTTATTCTCATCAAATAATTCTTCATCAATATTTAACAATGATAACAATTCTTCAGAAGAAAATTTCTCAAAATTTGGATTTTCCTGCATAATATTATCAAATAAAAACTCTTTTTTTCGTTGCAGATTATAAATTTTTTCTTCAATAGTTCCTTTGGTCATCAATCGATAAACATTGACAATTTTGTTTTGCCCGATACGATGAGCTCTATCAATAGCTTGGTTTTCGACAGAAGGATTCCACCATGGATCAAATAAAATTACTGTATCTGCACCTGTTAAGTTCAATCCAATTCCTCCTGCTTTCAAGGAGATTAAAAATAATGGTGTTGTTCCTGTATTAAATTGATGACATAGATCTACGCGATTGTCTGTTTTACCGTCAATATATAAAAATTCCATATTTTTTTTAATGAGTTCTTGTTTGATAATGCTTAACATCGAAACAAATTGACTAAAGATAAGGACTCTGTGCCCCGAATCAAATGCTTCTTGTAGTAATTCTGATAAAATAGTGATTTTTGATGAGAACAATTCTGAATTTTCTTTTAGCAATTCAGGATATACCAGACCTGGATGGAGAGCAATTTGTCGTAATTTTGTAAGAACCGATAAAAAATCAATACGGCTTTGATTGAATTTTTTTGTTTCCATAAGATTAAAAAAATTATGACGTACTTGTGATAACGTATCAAGATAAAGTGCTTTTTGTTTGGTGGTTAATTCGGAAATAATTGTTTGTTCAATTTTTGGAGGTAATTCTTTATAGGTTGTTGCTTTAGTTCGTCTGATAATAAAAGGGCTTGTCATTTGTTGAAGGCGAGATAAAATTTCTTTTCGTTTCTCTGTATCAAAATTTTTCAGAGGTTCTGCAAAATGATGTTGGAAATACTTATGTGTTCCCAAAAAATCAGGCATAATAAAATCAAAAATAGACCAAAGTTCTGTGATATTATTTTCAAGAGGCGTTCCACTTACAGCAATACGAGAACGAGCAACAATACTTTTCACGCTTTTTGAGCGACGAGAATTTTTGTTTTTAATATGTTGTGCTTCGTCAATAACTAAAAATTCGAATTGTAATTTTTCGTATCGATCTTGATCCGATCCAAGAGTATGATATGAGGTAATAATAATATCATACTCTTCTATAGTATCAATCTTTTTATTACGGATTTCTTTAGTTCCTTGAATAATCAATGTTTTAAATCGTTTGGGATAGAATTTTTCAATCTCAGCTTTCCAATTTAAGGTTAATGCACTTGGTGTTACAATAAGCGTCTTGCCATTTTTGGAGTATACATCAAGTAATGTCAAAATCTGCAACGTTTTACCAAGTCCCATTTCGTCAGCAAGAACACTCCCAAAACCAAATTCATGTAGTAACGCTAATCTTCGAACACCAGTTTTTTGATAATCCCGAAGAGTATCTTCAGCAAATTGACTCAAGTGTATTTCAGGGATCGTATTTTTGGTAATAAAATTTTTGAGAACGGACCATTCGTTTGGTATAACAGCCTGAGGATATAAAGATAAAAGCCATGGAAGAAACGACGCTTGGATTTGAAGTTGATCATTAGTTCTTTTTTTACTTAGATCTAAAAGTTTTGAAATAGGATCGATCTCTGATTCTTTAAGAATAATTAATGAATCATTTTTTTCGATAAAGCCATGTTTGATAATATTGGCAAGATCTTTTAAAGTTAGCTTGAAATCGTGATGATCAAATTCAAAATCAACAGACAGCCAATCTGTACTTCCAAAAAGTGGTGTTTGAGAAGAATTTTTAATAATCACATTAGGCTTAGTTTCTTCAAGTAAGAAACGCAGTTTTTTGTTTTGATTTGCTTTTACAAGATGCACGTCTTTTATCACTTTAGGGAGAAATGATTCAAATAAGTTACTCTTATCATTAGTAATGATTTTATTGTCACAAATTTCACCAAGAATTGTATAAAAATTTTTGAAACTTGCAGTGATGGTGCGTTCAATTTTTTCCATCATAGGATCATCTCTGTCAATCTGTAAAACAGCATTGTTATCTTTGCTCAGTAAGGTAAGGGCTTGATTGTTTTTTAAATATTGTTGTGTTTTTTCTAAAGGAAGAGTAAAACGAATAAGCTTTTTATTGACTAATGTTTCAATAAATAACTCAATTTCATATTTTTCAAATTGATAATTAAACTCAAAAATAAGTGTCATTTCTTTCGATTTAATAATTTTAGGTGCTGAAATAAGTGATGTAAAATAATTATTGTTTGCTCTGATTTCATTTGTCAGAAATGACGCATCATTTAATGATAGTTTGACCGTATTTTTTTCGTATAGTTCTTCTAATAATTCTATGCAAAATGGAGAATCAATCTTAGAAATTTTTTGATCGTGTTGTATATAAGGAAAGATACTGGGAAATAGGAGAGAATGATCATTTTTGTTGAAATTAATACTTGGATCACCAATATTTAAAAGATATTTTGGAGCAAATGGCTTAGACGATGCCTGAAGATTTTCAATAGAAACACCCAATTCAGCAACATGAAATTTTGTAGGAACTGTTCCTATAAATTGTAATAAATCATAAGAAAAAGGAGCTGATTGTAAGAAAGTATACTTGTCTTTTTGGTTAGTTGTTATTTTTTTCCAATAACTTAGAAAAGATCGTTCTTGTTGGGAAAGCTTATGGGATATTGAAATAAAAGAAGGATTACGTTGTTCAAGTTGATTCGAAATTTCTTCAGAGGCATACAGTGTTATGATTAGTTCTTTGATGAGGCGATGGGATGTCTTAGCACTGATCTCTAGAGAAAGCATACTCATAATGTGGACCTCCCCCCAATAAATATACAGTATTGTACATTAAAATATATTATAACGTACTTTTTTTCTTTTTGCAATACCCAAGAATCAAAGGATATACAAGAATTATTTTTATAGATGACCCTGTTTTTTTTGTTCTATTAATAATAGAAGCTATTGATTTTTATAAAAAATGAGCTATAATAAAAAGATAATAAAATGAGGTGCCCAATGGATATACAAGAAAAAGTAGTAACATTATTTATGGATATGACTGCCATATCTTCCCCAAGTTTTGAGGAAAAGCAGATCTTTGATTATATTGAACGTCATTTATCTGGGAAAAATCTATCTGTACGAAGGATATCTTATTATTCCGAAAAATTTAAAAAGCAAACAGAAAATATGTTGATTAATATATCAGCTACAGATCCTAACAAAAAAGGACTGTTTTTTGATGCACATGCTGATACCGTTAATCCTTGTCATAATGTTAAACCTATCATCGATGGAGATATTATTAAATCATCCGGTGATACTGTGCTTGGGGCAGATGATAAGTGTGGCATTGCGAGTATGCTTGTTGCTATTGATATTCTTTTAGAAACACAAATACCTCATGGAGAATTGCTGTTTATTGTTTCGTCTGCCGAAGAAGTAGGGCTTATGGGTGCCCGATTTATTCCTAAAGAAGAATTTCAAGGGCTTCACTATGGAATTATCTTAGATTCAGGTGGTCCTGTGGGTTCTATTAATCTTAGAGCTCCTTATCATTATGAATATCGTATCAATGTCATTGGAAAGGCCTCACATGCTGGAATTGCTCCTGAAAAAGGTGTAAATGCTATCAAAGCTGCAGCACATGTGATTATGGATTTACCTTCAGGTCGTATATCGTCTGATACTGTTTGTAATGTTGGTCTTATCAATGGTGGTAGTGGTCGTAATATTGTGCCTGATCATGTAGAGATTGTTGGAGAAGTTCGTTCTATCGTTCAAAAAAAATGTGACCCTATCTTGGAACAAGTCAAAAATGCTGTTGAAAAACACAAATCTCAGGCAATTGATATTCGGTGTCATATCGAACAATCAAACATTGGTTATGATTTTACAGAAAATTCCCCAATTATTACTTTTATTGCAGAAGGATTAAATGCTATAGGAATTGTTCCTTGCTATGAAGAGTCTTGTGGAGGAACCAATGCCAATATTTATACAGTACATAATATTGATTGTACGGTTATTAGTGTTGGTATGGAAGAAATTCACAGTACTAATGAATTTATCTATATTCAAGATCTTGTAGATACAACAAAACTTATTTTACAACTGATCAAACAATCATAATAAAAACCCATACTGCATTATTGATGAGGTATGGGTTTTTATTTGTCACATTTGATTAATCTTTTTTATTTGGATGGTATTCTGGTTGTTCTTCTTTGTGGATTTCTCTTTTTTCTACAAATTCTTCGATGTCAAAATCTTCAACAACAATTGTTTGAGACACACTATCATGGAGGCGTTGTTTGAAGAGAGAATTTGTAACAATGAGAGCAGGTAATCCCCAAGCAATTTCCATAATTTTTAAAGTAATCACTCTTATTCCAACAGCAAGAAAATGAGGTTTTGAACCTATATATGATATGACTTTTATTTTGAGTAATTTAGCACCGAATGTCTGACCTGTGCCACTCCAAAATAATAAGAAATAAAGAGACGATAATATTTGGGATAATAAAAAAATAGAACGTGAATATTTTGTTTGAATGAGCTGGATCAAATAAAATTGAGTTTGTCGTTCTGGACTGAGGCGATTGATTTCATCTATGGAAAAAACATCTGAAAGACTATCTTTTAAAAGAGATGCTGCATTCATATTATTGATATTGTTCATTAATTCAGTAAATTGATCTCCATAAATACCCATAATAAAAATAATCAAGAATACAAAAAGAAATATTTGATCAATAGAATACGCCAAGAATCGTTTCCACCAAGGAGCAAGTTTTAGGCTCTTAACTTCTTTAATCACAAATCGACTCCTTATTTTTTATAAAAATATTCATATAATTAATTATAATCAATTATTTAATAAAAATCAAGGAGATAACGGTGTAATATCTTTTACTGTTTATTTTGAAATATTTTTAATTTTTCTTTATAATATGTTATGATATAAAAACCGACATTTATATTAATCTGATGAAACAGAAGGTCTTTGATAAATTATAATGGAAATTTTAATCCCTATTCTCTCTCTTGTTATTTTTACTGGATTGTTGTTTTACTTTAGGCATACTGATGCACGTAATATTTCTTTGCATTCATTGCAAGATTTTCTTAAGCAATCCGAACGACAGATTGAATCAATGCTTCGGCAAAAAGAAAAAGAATTTAATGATAAGATGATTGGATCTGAAATTGCAATTGAAAGGATGAATCGTATTTCTCAAGTCCTACAAGAGAAAGTCAAAGAATTGGATATTGATATTGTTCAAGGACAAGATTTATTAAATGCTCTTCGATCAGAGATCCAAGGAATCGAATATGAGTTGTCCGAATACAAACAAATTCGTTCTGAATTTAAAGATGCTGAAGAAAAAATAGGTACCATTCTTGAAATGAGAACACAAGCAAACGAAAGTGTTGCTCAAATTAAAACTCTTCGTGATATTATCAATACGTTTGAATCAGATTATAAAACATTTACGCATCAAGTACAAGAACGATCTCGTCATGAATTAGAAGGATTTCATCAAGCATTACAAAAAGATTTGGACACATATCTTCTTCATGCACGAGAACAAATTGAACAAAAAGATAAAGAAATGAGTACCAAAATCAATGATCTTGGTGGAGCGTCAGAATCGATCGCCAGCAAAATTAAAGAATTTAAAGAATATATACAGATCAATCTTGAAACACTCCAACAAAAATACGACAATGATATTGAAATGGCAAAGACTATTGCACATACAAATTTAGAAGATATTTTTGATATGTGGACCAAACTTAAAGATGATATTCAAGTTGATAAAGATCTTATTCAAGAGACTTTTCATGAAAAAGAAGCCTTTTTTCATGAGTCTGAAACAAAATTGTTGGATTATATTGATAATTCTATCGATAAAATTAATGTTTTAGTAGTTGATACACAAGCTAAATTTGACTATGTATTGGAGGAGAAAAAGCAAGCTTTTGATACTCAAGTTAACGATGCTTTTTATCAATTGGATCAACGTGTTGACTCAGCAAAAACCCGTTTGGAAAAAGATTTGGAAGGACAAATCGATAATATCAGGGCAGAATTAACAAGAATTTCTACAGCTTTTGTTGAACAAGAATCGATGATAGAAGAACGTTTCAAAGCCTTAAACATTAAAACAACAGAGTATTTGTCTTTAGAAGAACAAAACTTTCAACACACTATCTCAGAACTTCGTCAGAATGTAGATAATACAAATACCTATGCTAACACGATTTTGTCAGAATTTAGAGAAAAACTTGAAGAAAAAATTAATGAAAATCTGGAATTGGTGGAAAAAAACTTTCGTGATGCCAACCAAGAACGTCTCCAAAAAAGTATTGAAGAGATTACCAAAATCTTGGAAAAAGAATACAAAGAACAATACCAAGAAACTATTGAATCAATGTTTCGTGATGCCGATCAATTAAAAGAATCTGTTGCTGAAAAACAAAAATATGTTGATTTTCTAGAACAACGATTTCAAGAAATCAATCAAAGTTTTAATACCGAAAAAGAAAAAGTGCTTGTTATGATGCAAGGGTTTGAACAAGATAGAAATAAATCATTATCGATGACCTCAGAGATGATTACTAAACACACACAATCACTAAGTAATGAAGTACAGATTTTGATTCAAGATTTTTTTGAAAAAGGGCGTGCTGATTTTGATCAAGAACACAAAGCATGGCAAGATCGGTATGAAGAAGTTGTTGGTGAAGCAAGAAGTAATTATAATTCTGTTCAAAGTGAAGTTGCTAATCTTCAGCATTTATTGACACAAATTAAAGAAACATCATTGATGAAATTGCAGGATGAATCAGAACGTCTCCTTCAGGAAGCATCTCGTCGTATTGATGATTTAAAACATTATACTTCTGATCATATCAGAGGATGTAAGGATGATTTACAACATCAATTAGAACTTGCTCGTCACGAAGTAAACAATCTGAAAGAAGAGTTGTGGAAACATGAAAAAGAAGTAAGAGATGTTGCTCAAAAAGATATAGAACGTCTTGCCACTCGAGTCAAAGAGGTTGATAAACAATTAATTGCGTTTACTAAGAAAGCTGAAAAACTTGATAAATCGGATGATCTTATTACTAAATTGCAACAAAGTGCTCAAGAAGTCCACACCCTCAGAAAAGAGACAGAACATTTAATAGCAAATTTGAAAAATTCTTATTATGAAGGTAATGAGGTTTTGCAAAATATGCAATCTTTTTCTAGTATGTTGCAGACAAAAACAAACGATCTCAACTTATATACAGAACAAGCTGATCGTTCTTGTGAATATCTTTTAAATTCTATTAATGATGTCAAATCTGTTGCTTCTGTCTTTCAACAATTAGAATCCGAAAAAGAAAGGGTAAAAAACATTGAAGAATTGTTGTTAAAAAATCTTTCTTCATTTAATGATCTCCAAGAATCATTAGATATCTTACAACAACGAAAAGAATTTGTTGATGACATGATGGCAAGACTAAATCTTACGGAACAAGGTGTTGGTTCTTTATCTGATTCTACAGAAACATTGATTTCGAAAGTTCAAGAGATATCATTATTTTCTGATGATTTGCAAGAAAAATTTGGCTCTTTACAGTCTGATATGAGGATACTTGCTGGCGAACAAACAAAAATTCACTCCGCTGTTTCTCGTTTTAATGAGTTAGATCATATGATTGTTCATATTGATGCCGAAATGAAACGTCTTGATAAAATGAGAGAGTGGATTGCTAAAGCTATGAATAGTATCGAAAAATCTGGTGCAGGAATGGGGCTACCAAAACAAAATCAACATGATGCTGAAGATCCAAATGTGAAAAATATCTTGAGACTTCGCGACCAAGAATGGAGCGTTGCTGATATTTCTAAAAATTTAAAAGTCACCCAATCTTATGTAGAATTAATTTTAGAGCGATATAGAAGTTAGGAGTTTTTGATGCTTGATATAAATTATTTATCTGAAAACACAGAATTGGTTAGAGAGTTGTTAAAAGATCGTGTTGTTAGCACACAAATTGAAAAAGCTGTTGAAGTAAACCAAGCAAGAAAAACAGCCCAACTCCAAGCTGATGAACTAAGAACTCGTCGGAACTCTTTATCAAAAGAGATTGGAATGAAAAAAGCATCTGGAGATCATACAGGTGCTGAACTTCTATTGAAAGAAGCCGATCAGATTAAAGACAAAATGGCAACACTTGAAGCTGATCAAGAAGAGTGCGAACAAGAGCTCAAATTAATTCTTGAGCGTATTCCTAATGTTCCTATGCAAGAAGTTCCAAAAGGAGCTGATGAAACTGCAAATGTTGAAATTAAAAAATTTGGTGTTCCAAAAAACTTTGGGTTTACCCCATTATCTCATATTGATTTGTTAACAAAACTCAATCTTTGGGAACCTGAACGTGCCGCTGAAATTTCTGGTCGTGGGTTTCCTATATTACGTGGTATGGCTGCACGATTAGAAATGGCGTTGATTAATTTTATGCTTGATCATAATATTGCAGCAGGTGCAGAACAGATTTGGGTACCCTTTGCTATTGCGGATCGTGCTCTTTATGGTACAGGACAGTTGCCAAAATTTGAAGAAGATTTATTTAAAATTGCTGATTCAGATTTGTTTTTAAATCCAACAGCCGAAGTGGCATTAACTAATATATACCATGGTGAAATTATTGAAGAGCGACTACTGCCATCTAGATTTACCGCTTATTCTCCATCATTTCGAAAAGAAGCTGGTAGTTATGGAAAAGATACAAAAGGACTTATTCGTGTCCATCAATTTAACAAAGTAGAATTAGTTACCATCTGTAAAGCTGAAGATTCCGAAGCAGAACATCAACGTATGCTTCAAACATCAGAAGAAATACTGCAAAAACTTGGTCTTCCTTATCGTATTGTGATTCTGAGCAGAGGAGATATGGGTTTTTCTGCTGCAAAAACTTATGATATTGAAGTTTGGTTACCATCATTTGATGCCTATCGAGAGATTGCTTCTGTATCTAATTGTCGTGATTTCCAAGCACGTCGTGCTGATATGAGGTATCGTTCGGAAGGATCTAAAAAAACAGAGTATGTTCACACCTTAAATGGATCTGCATTAGCAGTCGGACGTACATTAGTTGCCGTTTTGGAAAATTATCAACAACAAGATGGAACTATTCTCATTCCTGAAGCACTGAAACCATATTTGAAAGAAGATGTGATTTCGTTGTAGCAGAATCATATTAATTTATTCTGATTGGTAATCTTTTTAAAAATACATTTGACAATATGCTCTTATTTTATTATTATATTGATATATGGTCTTAACGGGAGGCGTTTGTATATGAAAATTTTTCTTTTGTTGTTGTTGTATTCTGTCCCCTATTATGCACAATCTGCTCTTCAAAATACAGAATATGAGTATTATGATGAATATACTCCAGAAACAACTAACGCAACTGTTGCAGATAATGTTGTCCCTAGTTTGTTCTCTACCGTTTCAAATACAACCGTAGCACCTATCATAGATCCTCCATCTCTTTCTGAGTTGCCATCGTTGGGGACTATTTCAAGTATTTTGAATGCAACAAATACTTTAGAAGATATTAAATCAAAATTTGAAAAGTCATTAATACCGTATGAAGGTACTAATGGTTTTACTCCCAAAGTTGAGTACCAAGGGATGTGGTGGCGTTTTTATACAGAAAATTCAAAATTATTTAATATTCCTGCTGTAAGTGAAGAGATATTAATTATTGAATCCAATGGACAATCTATTTGGCTTCAAAATATCAAAACATCTGAAACATTAGAATCTCAAATGCAACGATTGCTGAGAATAACGCAATATAATTTGTTTGGACACAATTTTTTTGTTTTTCACTATGCCGATCAAGATCCCTTATCTCAATCAGTTCGTGACAAACAAGGATTTTTTATCAGAACACTCCCTGATCAAGAATATCTTCAAATGTCTAAAACTCCTAGTTTTGAACCTCAACAAAGTATTTATTGGAAAAAATTTCCTAAATTTGAACAAGGATCAGATTCAACAAATGACACGGAAACCAATGATTTTGATTTTTAAAAGTTATAAAAGAGGATTGATTATGAAATCAGTTTTGTTGCTGTATTTATTTCTTTGTATGAGTGCTGTTTCTTATGCAAATAACGTACTTAGTCATGCCTCGTTATTAGGAGCGTGGTCTTATTTTCATGTAACTGCCGATTATTTTTCTGCTGAAAAAATTTTAGCAACAGAACAACGATTATTATTTCGTGATGGTCAAAATGTTACTCTTATTATTTCATCTAAAGAATCCGAGTTTATACAAAATACTACTTACAATCTAAAATATACCTTATCATTGCGTGACAATACAACTTATTTAACATTATTTTCTACAGAAAGTGAAAAAGTGATAGGTGCTTATGTACGTATGCCTTTAGCAGGTACTTTGGAGTTTGCAACAGATCCTAATTTTATCTTACAAAAGCAACTCTACAAAAGGGTTTCACTACCTGTTCCTACTCAAACCCCTAGTAGAACATCATCTACACCACAGACCTTAAAATAATAAAAAAACCACCTTATTTCAGGTGGTTTTTTTATTATTCTGATAAAAATGAGTTCGATTTGACATAATCATGTGATAAATCACAAGTCCATAATTGGGCATTGTGAGAATTTTGTTTGAGATCAATTTCAACAAGACATTCTACTTGAGCCATATGGCTTCGAGCTGTTGCGTAATTTGCAATATTGATTGTTCCTTCAGAAAATAGCGTATGACCATTGATTTTTATGACAATAGTGTTTAAATCAAAATCAGTGTTACTATAAGAAACAACATTAAGAATTTTTTGCCATGCCGGCAGTTGACCATGGAAAGATGTTTTTACTTGGTAGGATTCAGCGATTTTTCGAACAAGATTTTCAGCTTGTTCCGGCGATGTAGCATTCAAAACATTTAAATTAATAAGTTTCGTAATTCCAAGTCCTTGACGAATTAAAATTTTTGTGATTTCAGTAAGTAATTGTTTCAACACATCTAAGAAAATACGGTACCGAGGATCATTTTTATCTGCAATAATAGGATTTTTTGCCATACCGTTAGCAAGAAAAAATACACTGTCGTTAGGACTTAAGTCATTATCAATACTCATGCGATTTAATGAAATGCCAATAGCGTCAGAGAGTGCTTCTTGTAATAGTTTTTTTTCAATACAAATATCTGATGTGATAATAGCAATCAATGTTCCTTGCATTGTTTCCAACCAAGGTTTAATCATTGTTGTACCTTTACTACTAAGACCAATTCTTATAGGAATACCATCTAGAGAAAATCCATAAGCAAGATTTTTTTGCCTATTTTCAGATGTCATAATCCCAGCACCAAAATATTTAATGTTGTTTTCTGTTTGTATCACCGTAGATAGTCTTTCTATGCCATATTTCATACGAACCATATCAATAGGTTGCCCGATAACCCCTGAAGAAGCAAGTAAACATTCTCCTGTTCTCAGATTTAATTTTTCTTCTGTTAATGCAAGAATCTCACGTGCATTGTCAATACCTTGTTGACCTGTGAGACAGTTTGCATTACCACTATTTATTAAAAGTGCTCTACAATTATTATTAATACGTTCTTTATCAACAATAATATGAGATCCTTGAATCCTATTTTTGGTAAAAGCCATGGCTGTTGTACAAGGTTCCTGACTAAGAAGTAAGGAGATATCCTTTGATCCACCATGTTTTAAACCACAAGATACTCCTGTAGCTTTAAACCCCATTGGTGCGATCACTCCATCTTCAAGATATGATAATTCAATCATACTGTATTCCTTTTGTTATTAATTATTTTGCAAGTTTTTGACGAACAAGCACATCGATTTCTTTTAATTTAACTTCATCATTTTCTAAAAGTTGAATAACATTATCACGCCCTTGTCCGATGCGTTCTTCTCCTTGAAAATACCAAGATCCTTTTCGCTCAATGACACCTAATTCCGTAGCAGCATCAACAATACAAGCTATTTTAGAAATTCCTTTGCCAAATCTGATTTCAAAGTTTGCTGTTTTATGAGGGGGTGCCATTTTATTTTTAATAACTTTTGCAGTAACAAGATTTCCATAAACTTCATCACCACGTTTTAGTTGTTCTTTTCTTCTGATTTCAATACGAACAGATGAATAAAATTTCAGAGCCATTCCACCTGTTGTCGTTTCAGGACTTCCATAAAGCACACCAATTTTCATACGAATCTGATTGATAAAAATAATGGCACATTTTGCTTTGCTGACAATGTGTGTTAATTTTCTTAACGCTTGACTCATCAAACGTGCTTGCATACCCATAACAGAATCACCCATATTGCCTTCAATTTCATTTTTAGGAACAAGAGCCGCAACAGAGTCAATAACAATCAATTCAACAGCACCACTTCTTACTAATGTTTCCGCAATCTCAAGAGCTTGTTCTCCGTTATCAGGTTGTGAAATTAATAAGTTTTCAATATCCACCCCAATATTTTTTGCATATTCAGCATCTAAAGCATGCTCTGCATCAATAAAAGCACAAGTAGAACCTTGTTTTTGTGCTTCTGCGATTAAGCTCAAGGTTAGCGTAGTTTTACCAGATGCTTCAGGCCCATAAATTTCAGTAACTCTTCCATAAGGAATTCCCCCTACACCTAATGCAAGATCTAATGTTAATGCACCTGTGGGAATAACTGGAACAGCTTCTATTTCTTTGCTGCCAAGCCACATCATTGCCCCTTTTCCAAATTGTTTTTCTAATTGGTTAATAGTAGCTTCTAATGCTTTTCTTTTATCATCGGATATAGCTGGCTTAGAGGTGTTTTTTGACTCTGTTTTTTTTGTTGATTGAGGTTCGATGGATTCGTCGAGCTCTTGTATTGGTTTTTCTTGACTCACGATGAGGCTCCTAAAATAATGTTATTTTGTCAAAATATTTAATAGAATATATTATATATTAATTTAATAAAAATGACAATAATTTTTGATCAGTTGATTGTTTTTTATAAGGCTATTTTTTGTATATCATAGAATTTTTATTGAATATTTATGTTGTTTTTGTGAAATATCTTGCAGGATTTGTTTTTTTTAGTTATAATTATTAGTTCTTATATTTTTAAAGGAGGATTCATGACACGTTTGTTGTCCACTGTTTTGATCTTGGTAGCCACTCCTGTGGTTTTATTAGCTCAAGCTATCAAAGTATTTAATGCCAATTCTGTTGCAGATATCATCGAAAAAAAATCCGCAACATATAAAAGTTTTAAAGCTCAATTTGTCTACCAAAAAGATAAACGTTCGTTTTCAGGTACGATGACTTATGTCGCTCCAAGTAAATTTGTAATGGAATTTAAAAAAACAAACACAGGTGATAATAAAAAAATTGTTTCTGATGGTAATTTTATTTGGATCCAAGAAGGAATGATTATTGCACGTCAAAAACTTGGTAACGATAGCTCAATTACATCTTGGAATATTCGTCGTTTGAGGAAGCAATACATTGCAACAGCACCAAAATCAGGTCTTGAAATTATCTATGGGAAAACACCTGCGTACCAGATTAATTTTGAGCCAAAATGGAATACAACCAGTTTTCGTTTTATCGAGCTAATTGCCGATAAAAATGGATTGATTCAACGTATTAAAGGTGTTTCTCGTGTCGGTGTGACCACTACGTTGTCACTCACTTATCTTGAATTTAATAAAAGTTACGATCCTAATGTTTTTACAATCGAAACATCTGAAGATAGTCAGATTTATGATAATATTTTTGAATAGGTAGACCATGAAATATATATTAATGATAATATTGTTGGTAATGACTTCTTGTGCTATTCAAGGTGAAAAATTTCGCCTTCAAACAAGAATGAACCACTGGAACACACTTTTAAATGATCAAGAACTACAATTATTTGCTCAAAATAATACCAATGAATTAGGTCATATGTTAGATCAAAAAGAACAAGAGACAGAATTTGCTGATAGACTCAGACAAATTCGTATCAATGAAGCAATCATGAGCTTTAATGGTGTTCAAACAGCTCATTTCTTTTACAATACCTTGTTAAAAGATCTAGTAAAATTTTCTTATGCCGAATTTATGAGTTCATTAACTCCTCAAAATCAATTGTTTTTTATGTATCAAACAAACTATCCGGCTGATAGCTTTGCATCTTCATCAAAAATAATTGATCAAGCGATCAAAATATATGGAATGAAAGGATTTACTAAGGAGCAAGTTGTCACCTATTACAGAACTATTTCTATGCCTCAAGTAATCTACCCACTTGTATATGATGTCTTAGCGTTTTTTGCAAAATATCAAATGTTTGAACCTTTGTTAACGGGAGATATTGATCAATCAATAATCATTTTTGATATGTTGCAAAACGCGATAAAATCCACAAGAATATCATTGAGAAAACAAGCAGAACAAGATATAAAATTTTGGAATAATATCAAGAAAAGATCATTAATGACTGTTTCTGATAAAGAATTTCTGGAGGTAATATCAATGGTTATCTTACCGGAAATGGATGTTGATGTACGCACAAAAACTATTGAAAATATCAGAGCACGATTTAAGGAACAACAATAATGGCTATTTCTCCTAATATACAAAAATTACTTGATCAAATTACAAAAGAATGTGAACGTCTCACGATGGAGAACATCGAAATATACGATGTCAAAGGATCAAGTCCTTTAACAGATGTGGTGGTCGTTGCCACAGCTGCTCATGTGCTTCAATTAGAAGCAGCAAGACGTAGCTTGTCTCTTATTACGAAGCAAGCTGGATACCCCCTCCAAAATCCAACAGAAGATTACTCGGAAGGTTGGTTGGTAATGGATTGTGTTGATTTGGTCATTCATGTTTTAATTAGTGACAAAAGATCTTTTTATGATCTGGATGGATTGATGACATCAATTAAAAGATCTCCATCTCAACCCAATGATGACGAGTACGATTCTTTTCAAGAGCCGACTGATGCAGAATTAGAAGAAATTTTAGAGCATCTCACCGAAGAAGAATTAGAAGAATTTCTCTCTAATGCTGAAGAAGACGAAGAAAAATCATAAGAAGAATAACATGATCAAGCAAACTCGACAAGAAACAATAAAGAATAGAACGATATTCTGTGGAGATTGTCTGGATACCTTGCGAGGTTTCAACGACAACTCTATCGATCTTATCTACCTTGACCCTCCCTTCAACAAAAAAAAGCAGTTTACAGCACCCATTGGTAGCGACGCTGAAGGTGCCGAGTTCAAAGACTATTGGGTAAAAGACGACATCAAAGACGCACAGGTTGCCTTACTCAAAGAAAAACACGAAAATCTTTATAATTTTCTCGAACTGAGCCAATATATTGGGAATGTTAGCAATAAATATTACCTTACCTATATGGCAATCCGCCTCCTTGAGATGAAACGCATTCTCAAAGACACGGGTTCTATTTATCTGCATTGTGACAATACTATGGGGCATTATCTCAAGCTCTTGCTGGATGTGATTTTTGGTGAGAAGAATTTTTTAGGGGAGATTATTTGGAAACGAACATCCTCTGCACAAAAAGGAAGTCAATTTGAATCAAAAACTTGGGGAACTAATGTTGATAGTATATTTTCTTATTCAAAAACTTCAAGTTATTCTTTAAAAACAATTCGTGAAATAACTTAAGAAGAAATAAATCAAAAATTTTTTTTACAAGATGAAAAGACAGGGGAACGTTATTACGATGATTCATCTCATCTATGGCGTAATCAAGGTATGGGGGTTCGCCCTAACCTGTGCTATGAATGGAAAGGATTTAAAAATCCACATCCTTCTGGTTGGCGACTGAGTAAAGAGCGATTAGAAGAAGAATATCAAAAAGGAAATATTGTTATCAAAGATAATGGTAAACTTGAACGACGAAAATATTTGAAAGATTATAAAGGTGTTCCTATAGGAAACCTATGGATCGATATAAATTTACCTATAGGTGACGAACGTGTCGGTTATCCTACACAAAAGCCCCTTGCTTTACTGGAAAGGATCATCCACGCTTCCTGCCCTGAAGGTGGTATTGTCCTTGATCCTTTTTGTGGCTGTGCTACAACGTGCGTTGCGGCTGAAAAATTGGACAGGGAGTGGATTGGTATTGATATTTCTAAAAAGGCTTTTGAGCTGGTCAACATACGTCTTCATAAGGAAGTTGCCAATCCGGAAAAATTATTCCAACATAAAAACCCTCTGATCTTTCGAGAAGATATCCCTGATAGAACAGATAGAGACGCTAAAAAACTCATAGGTAGATACAAAAAAGAAATCAAGACCCAACTCTATGGCACACAAGCAGGTGTTTGTGCCGGCTGTAAGGATCATTTTCTTATCGAAAACCTCGCCATTGATCATATTATTCCTCAGGCTAAGGGTGGTTCTGATCATGAGGATAACTTACAATTACTATGCACCTATTGTAACTCCATTAAGGGAGACAGGCCTATGGAGTATCTTGTTGGGAAAATCGCCGAGATTCGAAAAAAGATTTTTTAATGAGTTAGTAACCTATATCATTTCTGAAGAAAAATAAGTAATCCGTTACCTATCTTTTCTTCAATAAAAATATAATCGTGTAATAATTAAGGAAGAAACCCATAATGATTGTGACAATAGATGGTCCAGCAGGTGCTGGTAAAAGTTCCATTTCTAAAATGGTTGCCAAACATCTATCTTTTGATGTTTTAGATACCGGAGCAATGTACAGAGCTTTTGCTTATCAATTAAAAAATAAGAATATCTTAATTAATGGATCCGGTTTTGAAGAATTGTTAGCTGAGTTTCAGGTGTGTTTTGAAAATGGACGTGTTATTTCCAATGGACAAGATGTCACAGAATTTATTCGGACACCCGAGATGGATATTTTTACATCCAGTGTTGTTAGCGTGCATCCTCTAGTACGGGCTAAAATGTGTGCACTTCAACGTTTGGTTGCTAAAGATAGAAATACAATAGCAGAAGGTCGTGACATGGGTTCTAATGTCTTCCCAAATGCAGATGTTAAGATTTATCTTGATGCAAGTGTTGAGATTCGTGCAAAAAGACGCTTTCTTGAGCTTCAATCTAGAGGCATTGAAAAATCATTATCGGATCTTGAACATGAAATTGCACTTCGTGATCGAGAAGATATGTCGCGAGAATTTAGCCCTTTATGTATACCTAAAGACGCAGTGGTGATCGACACCTCAAAAATGAGTACTGAAGAAGTCACTACAAAAATTATTACATTAATTAATCAGTAATAAAAAATGAAAATCTATTATAGATTTTCATTTTTTGTTTTTCTTATTCGTTAAATGATTGTATCGTACTTAATTGGAAGTTTTTAGGATGAAAGTATACCATAGCATACTCAAATGCCGTATGATTTTCTAAAAGAGAAGTCATGCACATTTGTATTATCGGTGTCTTAGGAGTCACATCATTAAAAATATCTGATATTTTTTGACCTGCTGTTGTAGAAAAATATTCTTTTTTAGTAAAAGAGATAGTGTGTGCTGTAACACGCTGGATCCATTCATACTTTGAACCTTCAAGATCTGTTGCAGTTAATTCATAAGAAAAAATATGCTTTGGTATGTATGAAATTTCATACATATGAGGTCTTTGGTTCACTACTCGAAGACGTTCAATATACCAAATAGGATCTTTAATATTAATATTTAAAATCTTTGCGATTTTTGCATCTGCCTTACGTTCTTGAAGAGCATAGATACGAGATGCAACATCTTGATCTTTGAATGCAGATGTTTTACTAAATGAACAAAATTTCATTGTATCCACAATAATTGGTGGTGGTGTTACAAATGTTCCAAGCCCACGTTGTGGTCTAAGATATCCTTGTTGAACAAGTTGTTGGATTCCTTGTCTTACTGTCATACGACTCAGTCCAGATGCTTGAACAATATCATTTTCCGGTGGAATTTGATCACCAGGTTTTAGTTCTTTGCTTTGGATCATTTTTAGAAAATGATCTTTAATTTGGATGTAAGCAGGGATGTAAGAATTTTTATCAATAATCGGAAATTTTATCATATCAATTCACTCCTTAATATAAATTATATATCGTTCTTTACTAAAATTTAAGATGATGCTTATAAACATATCATTATATTCTATGGTATATTATAAAACATTATGATATATTATTAACAATACTATTTCTTTTCTACTAAAAATATCTCTATTGTACTAGTAGTACTTGCTTTTTATTTTAGTAAACATTTTTTTTGCTTATGCTTATGAGTATGTTTTTGAAAATAATTTTGTGATATTATACAAAAAATAGTATAATATTTTGCGAATAATGACTGATGTCTGTATTTTTTTATTGTCAATAACTAGGAGTTTTAAATGTATAGAACAGTTTGCTATTTCTTGAATCTGCTATTATTCTTTGCTTTAATCCAACCCACTTATTCTGTTGAGTATACTTTTTATAGTGATCAAGTATTTAAAGCTCTTGAAAAAGCATATCCTGATATTGTAACAATCGTTCCAGATAATGAAAAAAAACATCCGGATCCAGCTATTATCGTAAGAAATACTGTCTTTTATTGGGTCAATGGTCGTTTGTTACCTGAATATGAACGTGCTAACTGGAGCAATTACGGAGTAAATGCTTTTTATAGCTATGCGCATCAAATTCCTGATCCTTACACTTATACTAAAAGAGAAATTGAAGATATTCGTAAACAATCATCTAAGGTATACCGAAAAAATAAAAAATCAGCACACCACTTGTTTTATGAAAAGTTATATGGAATGTCGAGTTTGAGTGATACCAATACACAAATTGTTAAAACAACTTTTTTAAAAAAACAAGTTTTAGTACATGTTTTTGCATACAAACCGTTAAAAAAAGTAGAAGCAGAGCTTTATAAATCCTCTGTACAGGATAAAGAAGTTCGTGATTTTCTCAGACAAATTGATACTGTTTATTCGTTTTTTTGGCGAAAGATTGCTGGTTCTAAAGCAAGAAGTCTTCATTCTTATGGCGTTGCTATTGATACGTTAGATAGTCGAACGAAAAAATATTATTATTGGTTATGGCGTTACAATCTCAAGGTTGATTGGATTTTAGAGCCTATTTCAGTTCGTTGGAATCCACCGAATAGTGTTGTAAATATTTTTGAAAAATATGGATTTGCTTGGGGTGGGAAATGGATCTTTTATGATACGATGCATTTTGAATATAGACCAGATCTCTTGCTATTAAATGGGTACGATTTAACATTAGTACAATAAATATGTTGAAAACAAAAAAACTTCCTTATTTTAAGGAAGTTTTTTTGTTGTTATTTGTGTTATATGTGATTAAAAAGGATTTTCCCAATCATTATCATTGGAAGAAGTGTTGTATGAATATTTATAGCATAATCGAACAATTTCAACGGCTAAATCATAAAGGACAGCTTCTTCTGTTAATAGACGAAATTCTTCTTTTCCTGTTGACAAATGTGTTTCAAAAATATTTTTAATTAAGCTTAAATAAGCTTCTAACAGCTTATTAACTCCAAATTTCCCAAAATCATTGTTAAAAGTAATCTCTTCAATAAGAGTAATGTGAGCTTGAAATTGATCTGTCGAAAAATCTCTAATGACTGAAAAATTCGAATCTTGCAATGAAATCATAATTCCCTCTTTGAATATCTTCTAATCCACTAAATAATACTCAACAGTGGAAACAATACGAATTTTTTTGATATGTTTGGACGCATCGTCTCGATTATTAATAATAATCTGTCCTTGAGATGCTTTTTTTATTTTACCAAGTTTACTCTTAGAATCTTCTGCAAACTGCAATGCTGATTGACGTGCAAATTCATTTGCTTCTTTAATCATAGAAGGCTTGATCGCATTCAGATTGGTAAAGATATAATCTACAGGATCCTGATATCGTGATCCTGTAATCGTGATATTTCCTGTCCGTGCAAGATCAGATAATTGAGGGATTATCTTTCTAATCATATCAACATTTGTTGAGTATACCGAAATAGATTGTTCGCCTTGAAAACGAGCCTCGGCTCTTGCCTCACGATATCCTGTCGCAAAATGATCGAAACTGTTAAAGTAACCAACAGTGATTTCTTCGTCCATGATACCTTTATTAGTAAAAAAAGAATATAGAGAATTGATATCTTGTTTAAGACCTACGAGGACAGATCGAAGCTCACTACTGGAACGAGATATTTCTATTTTCCAAATAGCAATATCTGCAGGCACTTCTCTTTCTGATAATCCTTTTACCGTTACTGTTCGTTGAGTATTAGTAAAATGTTTCATAGCACTACTCAAAATAATCGCAAAAATCATTGTACCAAGAATAAAACTAATACCAAGTATTAAATATTTGTTTTCTAAGTAATCTTTCATACAAAACTCCTCGTTTTATTCTAAAATATATAGTGAATTCCATAAATCAATTGTTGCAGGATTTGTCAAATGAATCATCTCATATTTTAATACAAGATGAGTATCATTTTCGATAAAGAAATCATGAGAAATTCCTTTAGGGAATAAATCTTGCCAAGAAATATGAAATTTTTCTTCAAATTTTTTTTTGTCAATCCCATCACGTTTTCGAATACCTAGCATCAACGCTTCTTTAATAGCTGTTTCAAAATTAAGATACTCTTCTTCTTCATAAGAGAGTGGATTTTTAATGTAGTCTTTGAACGAAAAATGATTTCGTGTCCTGAGTCCATATTTGGTATTTGGAATAAATCCCGAAGCTCCAGCACCAAAACCAATCCAATATTCATAATTCCAATAACCTAAATTGTGCATGCCTTTTTTGTTATTTTTATGGTAATTTGATGTTTCATATTGTTCAAAACCTAATGTGTGTAGTACGTCTGTAGTTTTATTCTCAATAGCAATAGATTCTTCATCAGAAGTAGGTATATATTTTTTGGTGTGTGTCCAGTGAGACAATACAGTTTTCGATTCTATTGTTAATTGATACGTAGAAATATGATCCGGTGTATGTTTTTGTAATACATCAAAAAAATCTGTGTCGGTATCATCTTGTACCGAAAGGATACGATCCACAGAAATATTATCAAATCCTGTTTCTCTGAGAATCTCAAATGCTCTTATATTATCTTGATCGTTGCCCGATCTTCCTAAAAAAGATAGGGTTTGAGGATTCATTGATTGCCATCCAAGGGACATACGATTAATCCCTAGTGATTTCCAAAATAACGCTTTATCTTTGGTAACGGTTTCCGGATTAATCTCCAGTGTGATCTCGGAATTTTTGTGAATCGGAATCAACGAAAAAAGTTCTTCCAAGTGCTTTTCAGGCATTAAAGAAGGCGTTCCTCCACCTAAATAAAAAGAATCTTTTGCAATGTGATTAAGATCAAATTGTTCGCCAATAAATCTTATTTCTTTACGTAAAGCTTCAAAATAAGACTCAATAAATTCTTCTTTAGGTGGAACTCCTGCTGCAAAATTACAATAACGGCATAATGTCCGACAAAAGGGATAATGCAAATAGACTCGTTGAACAGACATTAACTTTTTTCGATAACAAAAAGAGTATCGTCTACGGAAACGTTGTCACCTTTCTTTTTAAGGATCGCTGTAATTGTCCCTGAAATTGGTGCTTTAATTTCATTAAAAATTTTCATTGCTTCAACAATACAAACAGTACTTCCTGCTTGAATTTTTGAACCAACACTTACAAAATCTGGCATATCAGGAGCAGAAGAGGTATAAAATGTTCCCATAATAGGTGATGTTATTTTTGTATACTTGTCTTGATCTTCAAAAGAATCCACCATGGATGCTTGAGAAATTACAGGATCGTTAACAGGTGCTGTAGGTACTGGTGTTGTGGTAATGTTGGTGGAAGGAGTAGCACAAATTGTTTCCACTTTTTTTCGCCCAATACTAATAATGTGTTTATTTTCTTCATAAGAAAAATCTTGGATGTCGGTTTGTTCAAACAGATCTCTGATTTCTTCGAAAGTTTCTATGGAGATTCCGAGAATAGTTTTCATAAGTTCCTCAATTTATTGTTTTATTTTTCATATTATAATGAATTTTTATAAAATAATCAAACTCTTTTTGTTACTAAGTATCTGCTTATTGATATTATTGACAATTTATTTGTTAAGAATTATAATATTTAAGAATATCTTATTTTCACTCTATGCAATATAGAGTTTTTGAGAGATATTTTGTCACATATATCACATATATTTTAAAGGAGATAACTGTGCTAAAATTACCGGAATATAATCCTTCTGATTTTGAGATCTTACTGTTGAAGGAAGATCTTGCTCAAAATCGTTTTCATTCCACTCCTAGTAATAAAATTCCTTATACGATCGTTATGCCTCCTCCTAATGTCACTGGAATGTTGCATATGGGGCATATTTTAAATAATACCATCCAAGATGTACTTATTCGTTATAAAAGAATGAAAGGATATGAAGCTTGTTGGATTCCAGGATTGGATCATGCATCCATTTCTACAGAATCAAAAGTAATTCAATGGCTTGCAGAACAAGGTATTCAAAAACAAGATATCGGACGTGAAAAATTCCTTGATTATGCAATGCAATGGAAAGAAAAATATGGTGGCATTATTAATGATCAATTAAAACGGCTTGGTATATCTTGTGATTGGAGTCGAGAACGTTTTACCATGGATGACGCCTATTCTCAAGAAGTTCTCCAAACATTCGTAGATCTTTATCGTGCAGGGTTGATTTATAAAGGAACACGCATGGTTAATTGGTGTCCTGTATCTAAATCTGCTATTTCTGATGAAGAAGTTGAACATATAGAAGAACAAGGTCATCTTTGGCATTTTGCGTATCCTGTCAAGGATTCAGAAGAATTTATTGTGATAGCTACCACTCGTCCTGAAACTATGTTTGGTGACGTTGCTGTTATGGTGCATCCTGAAGATCTTCGCTATAAGCATCTGATTGGCAAAATAGTGATCTTGCCATTAGTGGGTCGTGAAATTCCTATTATTGCTGATGAATATGTAGATTCTGAGTTTGGTACAGGGGCTGTTAAGGTTACACCTGCCCATGATCCTAATGACTATGAAGTTGGATTACGTCATGACCTTGAAATGATTTTAGTGATGACAGAAGACGGCAGAATGACAGACGATATTCCTGAAATATTTAGAGGTTTGGATCGTTTTGAGGCACGAAAGGCTGTTGTTGCAGCAATGGATCAACAGACATTATTAATTAAAACAGAAAATCACACACATAAAGTGGGCTACTCACAACGAGGACAAGTACCTATTGAATCAATGATTTCAGAACAATGGTTTATGTCTATGAAGACTTTTGCTGAAAAAGCAAAAGAAGCTGTTGTATCAGGAGATATCAAATTTTATCCGTCTCATTGGACAAAAACATATTTTTATTGGCTTGATAATATTAAAGATTGGTGTATTTCCCGTCAGCTTTGGTGGGGACATCGTATCCCTGTTTATACGTGTACGTCTTGTGGATGTGTTGACGTGAGTACAACAATATTATCATCTTGCCCTAAATGCCAGTCTTCGATGATTCAGGAAGATGCTGTGCTTGATACTTGGGCAAGTTCTTGGCTTTGGTCTTTTGCTGTTCATAAAACAGAATCAGAACGTAGCTATTATCATCCCACAGATACTCTTGTTACAGGGCCTGATATTATCTTTTTCTGGGTGGCACGAATGATCATGGCCTCTCAGTATTTTAGAAAAGAAATCCCTTTCAAACATGTCTATTTTACAGGAATTATTCGTGACAATCTTGGACGAAAGATGAGTAAATCATTAGGTAATTCTCCTGATCCTTTGGATATCATGAAAGATTATGGTGCTGATGCTCTTAGATTTTCAATTATCCGATTAGCTCCTCTAGGCAACGATATTCTTTATTCTACAGAACACGTAGATCTTGGGAAACGTTTTGCAAACAAAATTTGGAATGCCGCTCGCTTTGTCCAAATGAATATAGATAACAATGATTTTGATATTCATACTGTAGATGATGAACATATGTTATCTTATGCAGAAGATGATTTTGATAAAAGTATGCTGACACGATTTAATGATGTTGTTGAAAAAATTGAACAACATGTAGAACGATTCAAAATTAATGAAGTTGCCAAAGAAATCTATGATTTTATTTGGGGAGATTTCTGCGATCGTTATATCGAAAGCTCTAAGTACGCTTTGACGTCAGGTAATAACATAATTTTTTCAAATAAAATGAAAACTATTATCATTCTTTTTAAAAGAATATTAAGATTGCTTCATCCCATTATGCCTTTTATTACAGAAAAAATAATGCGTGATGTTTTTGGGGAATCAGATGTTGCCTTGATGGATTATCCTACATATAATCAACATGAGATTTTTTCTGATATTGATGAACAAATGAAACGTTTTGAGCAGGCGTTATATCTTGTTAGAGAGATTCGTTCAGGAAACAATGTGCCTCCAGCTTCAACACCTTCATGTGTTTTCTCCGTTACAAGCAATCTTAAATTGTTTTTTGAAACTAATAAATCAGTGATGCAGAAACTCGCTAAACTTTCTGAGATCACTATTGTTGATACAGGTCGAACAGCGTTGCAAGGAGAAGCAACAGCATCAGAATTTGATTTTCAGGTGTTTTTGAATCTTGAGGGAATCATTGATAAGAAAAAAGAAATGGAACGCCTCCAAAAAGAAATCGAACGCCTTGAAAAAGCCGAAAAATCTGTGAATGGTAAATTAAACAATCCTCAATTTACCACAAAAGCACCTCAAGCTGTGATTAAAAAAGAGCAAGAAAAATTGGTTGAGATCCAAGAAGAACTCCAAAAAAATTGTGCAAATTTATCCATATATCAACAGTAAATAATATATTCCAAAAGGTGGCGTCAATGAAATTATCAACCAAACCCTCTGTATTTTTTGAAGGAACCATTGATCCTTACGATATCTCACTACTTGAATCGTGGGTTACCAAACTTGAACAAGAACAACCAAATACCTTAGAAGAGTTAGAATTGTTTTTGCAAAAAATTGATGAACTTAATCATAAAATTAATGATACGGGTGCAGAAATTTATATTAAAAGTACTTGTGATACGAGTGATAAAAAAATATTAGAAGATTATCAAGCGTTCCAACAAAATATTATCGGATACTATGCAGCCAAAGATTTTTCTTTTAAAAAAATTATTTTAGCATCCCAAGCTTTGCCTGTATGGATCCAAAAACATGACCAAACAGGAGTCTTGCTGGACAAACTTATTCGTAACAGTTATGATTTATTTCGCGAAGAAAATATCCCATTAAGTATTGAAGAATCTGCGTTAGGTTTAGAGTATCGTACGATCGTTGGTGGAATGACGGTTCATTTTCAAGATGAAGAAAAAACGATGCCTGAACTTGCTGTTTATCTTCAGGATAGTGATCGTTCTATTCGTGAAGCAGCTTGGAGAACACGTAGCGAAAAAATGCATGCTCATAAAGAAGAATTAAATGCACTATTTGATAAATTATTTACGATCAGACAACAAATAGCCCATAATGCAGGATTTAAAAATTTTCGTGATTATGCTCACCAAGCCAAAAATCGTTTTTCTTATACAATAGAAGATATTCATGCTTTTCATGATGCTGTTCAAGAAGAAATGATGCCGTTGATTGCTGAGCTTAATCAGAAAAGAAAACAAACCCTGAATCTTGATAGATTAAGACCTTGGGATATGGCTGTTTCTTTAGATGGCAAAATCTTGAAACCTGTTGCTGATCCTGCAGATTTAATCCCAAAACATATTACTATGATGACTAAAACAGATCCATTATTTGGACAGAATTTCACGTCTATGCGTGATACAGATTTGCTTGATTTATTCAATAGAAAAAATAAAGCTCCTGGTGGGTATTCTTACCCATTATCAAAATATGGTGCCTCTTTTATTTTTATGAATGCTGTTGGTATGCATAGTGATTTGACAACCTTAGTCCATGAAATTGGTCATGCAATGCATGAATTCGCTCAATCAAATCATCATTATACGAGTTTGCTGGGATTACCAATGGAAGCTGCAGAACTAGCGTCGATGAGTATGGAAATGTTAACAATGGATCATTGGAAAGAATGCTACACAGATCCTGAAGATTTTAAAAAAGCAAAATATGATCAAATCGCCGGAGCATTGAAATTTTTCCCTTGGTGTATGATTGTCGATAAATTTCAACAAAAAATCTACACCGATGCTGATACTGCTGAAAAACGGGAAAAAGCTTTTTTAGAAATTATGACTCAGTTTTCTGATAAAGCAGGTCTTGATTGGTCAGGATTGGAACGCGAAAAAGCTATTCAGTGGCTGTTCCAACTTCATATTTTTGAGGTACCTTTCTATTATATTGAATATGGTATTGCTCAACTAGGTGCATTAGCTGTTTATCGAGCATATAAGAAAAATCCTACGCAAGCCATTGAACATTATAAAAATTTCCTCAATGCAGGACACCAAAAACCTCTTGCTGATTTATATAAGATTGCAGGCATTGAATTGAAATTTACTAAGGAATATATTAGAGATCTGGTATCATTTATTAGAGCAGAATTAAATGATTTAAACTAAAAATACCCCTATAAGGGGTATTTTATTTTGCAGATCTGTTTTACAGATTTAATGATTCAAAATATGGTCGAGCTTCTTGAATTGTAAAGGAAGATCCATGACCTGGATAGACTGTTGCGGTTTCTGGTGCGGCTAAAATTTTAGCGAGAGAAACACGCATTGCTATCGGATCGCATCCTGGAAAATCAATACGTCCTGTGGATCCTTGCTCAAACAAAAGATCTCCTCCAAAAAGAGTTTGATCTTGACCAAAAAAAATCGTATGGTCAATAGCATGCCCAGGTGTGTGAATCAATGTCCATTCTTGCCCACATGCTTGAAGAGTAAATGTTTGATCGTTATAAGTAATATCAGGTTTAGGAGCAATAATATCTATCCCTGAAAGGTGAGATAAATTTTTATCTGGATTTGGAAAGGTCTCATTGCCTAATTCATGTGCCACAATCAATGCATCCGGATATCGTTCTTTTACTTCTTCTAATCCTTGGATGTGGTCAAGATGACCATGTGTGATAAAAATATGGGTGATTTTTGATGTGCCAATTAACTCAAATAACCCTTCTAATTCATCACCAGGATCAACAATAATAGCTTCGTTTGTTTGTTCATTAATGTATATCCACGAGTTTTGTTCGAATAATCCATTGGTATATTTTTTTATCATGTGATTTCCTTAACTATTATTTATTTGTTGTGTGACGTAATCAAAAAGACATTCTTTAGCGTCCTTAATCCTAAATATCGAACCATGTCCTGAATGAACAATGGTATCGTCATCTAATTTTAATAAATTTAATATTGACTCATACATTATTTTTTGATCACAACCATAAGGAAAATCTGTCCTACCAATTGTAAATTGAAAATCATTTGGAATTATAGGATCACCACTAGAAATTTTAGCGGAAAGCATGCTTTTTTGTTCAAATATCATGTCCCCAACAAAGCTTACTTTTTTTTCGTCATTATAGATACAAATATGATCAATAGCATGTCCAGGTGTATGGATTAGATCCCATGTTATCCCAGCCATTTCAATAGATGATACATTTCCTTCGAACGTCCATTCAGGATCGGGAGCAATTACGGGAATATCCATATAATCAGATAAGTTATAATATGGATTTGAAAAAGTTTGGTGAGCTAAATGATGAGCAACAATAATCGCATTAGGATAGTTTTCTTTTGTTTGTTTTAAGCCTTGGATATGGTCAGGATGCCCATGTGTGATAACAAGATGTGTGATTTTTGTGTCACCAACTAATTGAAATAATTTATCTAATTGATCTCCAGGATCAACAATAAAACCTTCATTGGTAAAGGTGTTTTTATAAATCCATGTGTTTTGATTGAATATTCCGTTATTATGGCATATGATCATTTTTATCCCCTTGATATTTTATCATAAATAATACTATTGTGATGATATAATAATATATTATTTTAACATGTCATAATAAATTTATCAATAAAAATATATTGTCTTAAACATTGCAATTTATTAATTTTTTTTATAAAATATATTATAACTATAATGACGTATATGTGAAATAATAGATGTTCACGATGATATGAGGGGGAAGTATGCCTTATGAAGAACCAGCTGATGAAGAGTTGGAAAGTGGTCAAGCCTTAAAACCACCTAATCCTATAGCACAATTTTTGTCAAAAGCTCTTGGATATTTTATTTCTGTCCTCGTTTCTATTATTTTTTCTGTTACGATTATGTTTTTGGTATTTAATGGAAAAGGAAAAAAACAAAGAGACGAGGATGTGCTCACTGTTCAATTACAGCCAAAACCAGCTCCTCTTTCATATTTTGATGTCGGCGAATTTCGTTTGAATACTGCAGATATAGATTCCAGTTATTTTATTAGAATTACTTTGTCTTTAGGCTACAATAATGAACATAAATTACTTCATAATGAATTGGTATCCAGAACTACTCAAATTAGAGATTTAATTTTGAATTTATTAAATACAAAAGAAAAAAATCAACTTGATGAGTATTTGGAAAAAGAGCAATTAAAAGAAGAAATCAAACGAAATATTAATAATATTATGATTAATGGAGAAATTGAAGCGGTATATTATACGGAATTCCAAATCTCATAATATAATCTTGTAAAAAACTATTAAGGAATAGCAATGACAGAAATATTGTCACAAGATGAAATAGATGCTCTTCTTACGGCTGTTTCAGGATTTCCTGATCCTGCATTAGCTGATGAACAACAACGTGAAAGTGGAAGATTGAGTTACGGAAATAAAAAACGACTTAAAGTTTATGATTTCCGAAGACCTGATAAGTTCTCTAAAGACCAAGTACGTACCTTGCAGATGATTCATGAAACCTTTGCTCGTCTTACCACAACATCACTTGCAGCACAACTTCGTTCTTTGGTTCAGGTTCACGTTGTATCTGTTGACCAACTTACCTATGAAGAGTTTACACGTTCTATTCCTTCACCAACCACTCTTGGTATCGTTAATATGGATCCATTAAAAGGAAGTGCCGTCATTGAAATTGATCCTGCTATTACATTTTCAATCATTGATCGTTTGTTTGGGGGAAAGGGTGAAACATTAAAAACAAACCGAGAACTTACTGATATTGAAATGTCCGTAATAGAGGGTATTTTGGTACGTCTTTTGGGTAATCTTCGTGAATCTTGGGCTAATATGACAGATCTTCGTCCTCGTCTTGGAAATATTGAAACAAATCCACAATTTGTTGGTATTGTTCCTCCAAATAGTATGGTTATTTTAACGACTTTTGATACTAAAATTGGTGAAGTAGAAGGAATGATTAATTTTTGTATTCCTTACATTACTATTGAACCGATTATTACCAAGTTATCTGCTCAATACTGGTATGCTGCTGTAAATAAAAGTATTACCACAGAACATATTAATTTTATTAAACAACAAATTAATGATATTAAACTCACGATGATTGCTCAATTAGCAGAGACAACATTATCTTTTGCGGATGTCAGCCGTTTAAGAGAGGGTGATGTTATTAGATTTGATACAGATACAAATAGTGATATTGAAATTTTTATTGGACGTCATGTCAAATTTAAAGGAAAACCAGGTTTATTTGGATCAAGACGTGCTGTACAGCTTCATGAAGTAGTAGGCGTTTTTAGCGAAAATGATCTTCATGAACTTTTAATGAATCAAGATGAATAATCAAAAAAAACTCACTGATAGTGAGTTTTTTTTGATTATTGTGATTATTTTTATAATCCAAGAGCTTTCATTAAATTTTGAGTTAACGTGTCAATTGTTTCTTTATTATTATAAGAACCATTTTGGAGTTTTTCTTTTACTTGGTCAATTCGTTCTTGATTAATATCAGGAGTTTTATTTAAAATATCACGGATAAAATCTTCATCTTCTAGCAATCGAGCTTCTTGAGATACTTCGAGTAAGTCATTATTTTTGATAGCATTCACATCTTGAGCAGGTGTTATTTTTCTTGAATTTTGAGGATTTGGAACCGCATTGATACCACCAACATTTTTAATCTCCATGAATGAACCTCCTAAAAAGTCTTATCCCTGTTTCGTGCAATAATATATAAAATTCATATGTATTGCCCATTGTTATGATAAATATTAATATATTAGAGCTTATTCTTCATATTTTTGTTTTTTCTTTTTTGATTTGGAAGAAAGGATATTTTTTTGTTCTAAGATGATAGGTTCTAAGAACTTAAGTACAACAACAAACTCACCTTTTTCCTCTTCTTTTAATTGTTCTTCTATTTCAGTAACTGAGCCTCTATAAATCTTCTCAAAAGATTTAGTTAACTCTTTTCCTACTATAATATCGGCAGAATTGTCAAGATACTTTATAGTTTGTAGGAATTTTTTTATTCGGTGGCAAGATACAAAAATAACAATAACATTATTTTTATTCGCAAATTGTGCTAATGTTTTCGTGAGTTGTCCTTCTTTTTTGGATAAAAATCCTGTGAAAATAATATTTTCTCCACCTATACCTGCAACAGACATGATCGTTGTTAAGGCAGATACACCAGGAATTGGAATCACAGAAAAACCCATTTCTGCAACTGTTTTAACAACGATCATTCCAGGATCTGAAATACTTGGTGTGCCAGCATCACTTACCAAAGCAACATCAATCCCTTGCTCTAAGATTTGAGAAATACCTTTTGCAGAATTTTTTTCGTTTGCTGGAGAACATTCAATAATTTTTTTTTTATGAATTTCAAAGTGAGTTAACAGTTTTCGTGTTCGCATACTATTTTCACAAGCAATCACAGATACTTCATTGAGAATACGAATGGCACGGTATGTGATATCTTCTAAGTTTCCAATAGGTGTTCCTATCACATATAATTGTCCACTCATAAACTCTCCTCTAGTATTAAAGGTGTAATAGATTTTCGACAAATTCTATCTTATTTCTTAAATGAAATACCACATATGTTTGATAAAAAAATATCTTTATTTTTTATCTTATACTTATTTTATTGATAAAGTCAAATTTTTTCCTAATGATATCGTTTTTATCATATATTCATTAATGATTCATAGGAGTCTGAAATATTAACTGTATATATTTTGATATGTTATTGATAAAATAATTTTTAATGAAACTTGTATATACATTATCATAAATTTATATTATACTGAGTATATAATTAATATATGGAAACACATCTATTGAATCTTCAACGTTTTTCTTTTATTACAAAAAATCCCTATGTGATCATCATAGGGATTTTTGTATTTTTATATTGAAGTTTTGTTTGTATTTTTATGTTTTTTTTAGTATAATAAAAAAGTGTGTGATTTAATATGAAAATGTTTTGGGATCTTTGATATGTGGGAATTTAGCTTTTTTCGATATGCTATTTTTATATCAATAGTGTTATCTTTTTTGTTTACATTGATTTCTTTCATTATTGTTACAAGAAAATTATCTTTTTTAGCAATAGGTACCGAACACGCAGCTTTTGGTGGGATGGGAATAGCTAATTTTATGGGTTGGGATTCTTTTACAACAACATCTATTTTTTGCATGATTCTAACTATTATTGCAGGCAAAACACATAAAAAATCAACAGATACAGGTACTAGCCTCTTTTTTTCCGGAGCTATGGCACTTGGGATGGTTCTGTTAGCGTGGAATCGTACTAATTCTTTTAATTTAATGGGATTTTTATTTGGTGACTTGATAGGTGTTACTCAATCTGATCTTTTGATAGGTGTGATTGTTACGTGTATTGTATACGCAATTTTCATCCCTTCTTTAGGTAAAATTTTGTATATTAGTTTTGATAGAGATTCTGCAATTGTTTCCGGTATACCTGTTAATATATGGGATGCAGTAGTGTACGCATCTCTCTCGCTGAGTATTATTTTAGGAATTAAACTAGTTGGTGTACTATTAGTAGTAGCAATGACAATTCTCCCTGCTACTTTTGCTTTACTATGGCAAAAAAATATTTCAACAACATTTATGATTTCATTTTTTTATACATTATTTTCGATGATATCAGGAATTTTATTTTCTATCCAATTGAATATTGCACCAGGTGCATTAATCGTACTGACAGCAGTGGTCGTTTATTTGTTGTCCAAAACATTTATTTTATGTAAAGGTAGGAACTGATATGTTGTCTAATTTTTATACTATTTTATTGTTAATTCTTTTTTGTATTATTGTTATTTTTATTGTTGGTGATAAATTGGTACAGTATGCTGAGGAGTTATCAATATTAACCAATATCTCTGGTGCATTTATCGGATTGTTGTTAATAGCAACGATTACTTCTATTCCTGAATTAATTAGTACTGTTGTATCTGCCAAAAAAGGTCTTTATGGATTGGCATCTGGTGGTATCTTAGGTTCTAATATTGTAAATTTGGCTATTTTAAGTTTAATTTGTCTTATCCATTATAAGAAGCATTCATATATCACGAAGCAATCTTTATTTAGTTTGTTAATCAGTATGTTGATTCTTTGTGTCCCAGCATTTGCAATAGTTTTATCGTCCATCAAAGGTATTGAAATAAACAAGTATTTTCTTTTTCTCATAGGTGGAGGAATCTATGTATACGCTATGTTTTACAATTACTATCTCCATCAAAACGCTCACACAGAATCGCAAACAGATATTATAAAACCTGTCACTACTACCAAAACACTTCCTAAAGTTATTTTTCGATTTATGATATTTTCATTTTTGATTATCACCATATCTTGGTTTTTAGTTATTTTATGTGATAATTTATCATTGATTCCAGCTCCTATTATTGGTAAACCTTTGGGACAACATTTTATTGGAACATTGATTTTGGCTTTTGTAACCTCAGTACCAGAATTTGTAACTACTTTCCAAATAGTTCGTAATGGCAATACAAGTATAGCTCTTGAAAATATTTCAGGAAGTAATATGTTTAATTTGGTTGCGTTACTTTTTGCATCAACAATTGTCAAAGGTAATTTTTGGAAAGAAATAAACATTGACAATCTTTTTATTGTCTTTGCAATTTTTGCTTCTACTATTTTAATATCTATTCTTGCGTTGACGAAAAAAAACAGCACACAAATTAGTGCTGTTATTTATGTATCTGTTCTTGCGTTATGGATTTATTCATTACAAATGATATTTTAAAGAAGAAGTATCGCTAAGATAAATACCATTAAACATATACCAAAAATGATCAGCATTTTTATAAAATGAGGATCCATTAATAATTTTTGTATGCTTGCATCCTCAAGATTTAATACTTTTTCTTCGATAAAAGATGTGTTCATTGGATTAATTACTGTTTCAGGAGAATTTGAGTCATAATATTTGATCTTAACTCCTTCTTCAATATTAAATTTTGTGTGGTATGTGTGGTTGTAGTGAGCAATAATATTTAAGGTTTTATCTGATTTTTTTATAATTTTAGATACAGTGGCAATTATTGGATACAATTTTCCTTTATTATTTTCTCTTTCATAGGCTCCAAATAATTCTGCACATTTTTTCCCATATTCATTTGATTCATCAATCTGCATTAAAATCTTGTCTCCAATCTTGAGCTTTTGAGACAAAATACTTTGATAAAATGGTGCTAGTACAGGATGTGCGGGGATAGAAGGTTTTTGGTTGATGGTATTTTCATCTTCTTTTTCTGTCGAAAGGGTATCCATACTATTAAGAATTTCTATATCATTTGGTTCATCTTCTGTTATATGTACGTTGTTTTCTTGTATTTCAGATACATTGATTGTTTCGGTGGAAACTTCTAATGTGATAGCACTTTTTTTTTCAACATGATTAAAGATCGATAGGATTGTATTTTTTATTTCTTTCATATCTTTATATAAGATATCATTAGCCAAAAGATTTATAATACTTTTATCTCTGTGTAGATATTCATTGATAGCATTTTGTAACGAAATAGTTATAGACTCAGCAAAACTTCCACTCAGTTGTAGTTGGTTTAGTTTGTCGTTAAACAATGCCCAAGGAATATAGATATTAATATCATACATATCCTGAAAATAGGATGCAAAAAGCCATGTATTTAAGATTTTTTTTTCATCCTTATCAATTATAAAAGCAAAAATTCCATAGATATTTTTATTAATAAATTTAAATTTTCCTTTAATAATGATATTCATTTTTGTTGAGCTTGATGATGTGTTTGTATCCATTATATCTTATCCTCAAACATTGTTTTTCTTTCTGCATTATTGATTATATTAGGAGTATTATTTGAATAACAATTTTATTCTATTAGATGGTGTTAATTTATCGGATCAATACAACCAAATTCTTAAGCAAAAAATATCATCTCTACCTGTAACATTAGGTTTATCTACTATTTTAGTAGGAGAAGATATTGCATCAAAAATCTATATAAATGCAAAAATTAAAGCGTGTGGATTGGTTGGAATTACGTCTTATCCTATTTATCTTCCTGTGGATATTACGGAAGAGCAATTGATTGAAAAAATAGAAAAATTAAATCGAGATGATCATGTACATGGTATTTTGGTACAACTGCCTTTACCAACACATATTAATAGTGCATCTATTTTATCAACAATTGATCCCAAAAAAGATGTCGATGCCTTCCATCCTTATCATATGGGTAATCTGATGACAGGTGTTTCTGATTTTGCTCCAGCAACACCGACAGGAATTATGTGTTTGTTTGATTTATTAGGTGATTCGTGGTCGTTAGAAGGTAAGAGAGCATTGGTGATAGGAGCAAGTAATATTGTCGGAAAACCAACTGCCGCTCTTCTTCTCAAACATCACTCAACGGTAACCATTGCTCATAAATATACAACTAATTTAAAAGAACTTTGCTTAACATCTGACGTGATTATCTCTGCTACTGGACAACCAAATCTCCTGACTCAGGATATGGTTTCTGAAGGGACGGTATTGGTTGATGTTGGCATGAGCAGAATTTGGGATCCTTTGTTGAAAAGATATCGCCTGACGGGAGATATTGATTTTGAGCAAGTGAGCAAAAAAGCCTTTGCGATTACCCCCGTTCCCGGTGGTGTCGGTCCTATGACTATTGCTGCTCTTATGCAGAATATCTATACTCTAGCAACTCATTCTTAAAAATATAGTTTTCTATTATAGCACATTAACGAAGGTCATTTCCATAAAAAGTTATTCGCTCTAAAGTAGCGATACGTGCCTGTTTATCGGCAATAAGAATTTGTTCAATCTCCGTAACATATTGATTTGTAAATTTTTCAATGATTTCCTGAATGATTTCAGGAATTTTATAAAATTTGATGCGACCTTCCAGAAATTTTTCAATAGCTACTTCCATAGAAGCACAAAGTACTGTGGGTAAAAGACCATCTTCACGTGCTACTTGTCTTGCTAAAGCAAGCAATGGAAATTTCGCATAATCAGGCTCAAAAAATTCTAAAGAGACTAGCGTCGGATCGTATTCACCAAATGGTGACTCATATGGAAATTCTGGATAAAACAGTGAATGCAGTGCAGGATAACGCATGTCTGCCGGTGACGCAAGTAAATGCCAATGACCACTCTTTGTGTTTAATGCACCATGTATGATGGATTGTGGGTGGACTAGAACACGAATTTTATGTTCAGGTAATTGAAAAAGTCGCATCGCTTCAATAATTTCAAGTCCTTTATTGATCATGAGAGCACTACCTACAGTAATATTTGCTCCCATTTTCCAAGTAGGATGAGCCAACACTTCTTCTATAGTTGTCTGAGCGTTAATTTCTTTTTTAAAGAAAGGACCACCGGATGCCGTAATGACAAGTTCTTTAATTTCAGCAGTATCTTTTCCACGAAGTAAATCAAAAATAGCCAAATGTTCACTGTCTAATGGGATAATTTGACCTTTATGTTGTTGAACTGCTTCTATTAAAAATTTTCCTCCAGCAACTAATGATTCTTTATTTGCAGTAATAAGCGTTTTGCCTAATTTCAAAGCTTCTAAAGCAGGTAAAAATCCGGCAGTACCAAGAATAGCAGACACCACCGTGTCTGCTTCATTTGTTTTTATGAGTTCTGAAATCCCATCATTGCCATAAAAAAAATGAATATTTGGAAACATCAGTGCTAAATCATCATGTTTATGCTGTAGAGCAACATACTTGGGAGCAAATTTTTTGATAATGTGAACTGTTTTTTCAATATTAGTCCATGCCGAAAATGCTGTTAACTCAAAGCGATCAGGGTATGTCTCTAACACACTAAGTACTGAATCGCCAACAGAACCTGTTGCACCTAAAAGGATGATTTTTTTTCTCATATCAAGCTTCCATACATTGATTTAATATCATTTTAATTATGGAATAACCGTTATTCCTTTGGTAGCAATATTCTGAGCGGTATCTACAGCATTTATTTGAACAAATGTCGTTTCCTCTAATGGAATCTCAAAATTAAACTCTTCTTCTTTTGAATCAAATATTCCATCATTAGGAAGTAAGGATACTTGCTTAGTTCCATTGAAAATAACAACTACTTGTTTTAATACACTTAACTGATCTACTACTCGCACACTTCCTGTTTTGTTCTTTTTATTGATACGAATATCAGCAATAATCGGTGATTCATTATCGATAAGGATAGGAATAGAGTGATATTCTGAGGTTAAGGCTGTTTTTGTTGCATTTGATGGTTTATCACTAGCCACAAGAGTAATGCGTTTGTATCCGGAAGGGAATCTTTCGTTCATGATGAGAAAATTTGTTCCTTGTATTGGTTGAGTAGTGATTTTTATTTTTTGCATACCATCATCAGCTAAGTACACATCATACTCTAACGTGTCATTATTAGGATCATTGGCTATCCAAGATAACATCGTGTCTTTGTTTGATTGTACGATACTAACGTTTTCAATGACAGGGGAAAGATTTTGTTGAGTATATGGAAATTTAATCTCATAAATATATGGTTTTGCTTTATTATCAGATGTTAATGTCGCTTTAAATCGAATAAAACGTGCATTTTGAACAGGAATAGTTGCTCCAATGGTGACAGGTTGCCAATCTGCCCATAATGATGTATCTTTTGTGACACCACTTTGCACAAAAAATGAGATACTGGTATTTGGAGGTGTAGAAATACTACTGTCAAATTTTCCCCAAGAAGAAATATTTCCTGTATCATATACTTCTGAGATAAAAGAGCCCTCAGAAGCTAGTTTGTTTTCAATACTCCAAAGACCTGATTGATCACTTGTTAAGAGGACAAGTTGATTATTTTCGTTAAAAATATCAATAATTTTACCCATGCCAAGATTAGCAAGCTCTGTTTTCTTGGTGATGCGATCGTACATTGCGTAAAATCCAAATTGATCCCCACCAACGACGACATAATCTTTGAATACTCCAATTCCTGTAAAATAAAATCCTTGTGTTGAGAATAATTTCTCAACAATGCCATTCATTGTTACACTAATTAAATGACTTTGTACAATCTCTGTTTTTGGATCTTCAATATTTTTTATCGATTCCGATAAAACAATATAAAATTTTTTATCTTGATACACAATTCCAGAAGCCGTCCCATCAAAACTTGCAATGGCAGTAGCTTTTTTATCCTTAATGTTATAAAGTGCTGTTTCACCTAGAACCCACAGACTTCCATCTTCATACAAACCTCTAATCAAATGTTCTTCATTAGATAAAGAAATAATATGCTCAAGGGTATTACTGGAAAATTGATAGATTTCTGCAGATGTTCCTGTTAAAATATAAGCAGAAGTCTTGGAATGTGGTACAATATCCCAAATATAAGTATTTGAAATAGGAATATTTGTTATGATCTGATGATTTTTGTCGAATTGTACTAGCTCACTCTCAGGAGATACTCCCGCAAGAATACCGTCTCCAAAAGGTTTAATTGCTCCAATAAGAGATTTGTTTGCGTTGGAATAGATCGTTTCTTCTTGATAATTTTTAGAAAGCTTAATGATTTTAGCTCCCTCGCCTGTTCCGAGATAGAAAGTGTTATTTATTTTTTCTGCAGACCAAAGTAGTTCAGATGTTGTGAACAATTGTTTTGTTTCGTTAGGTAAAGATATGTAAGATTGAGGTTGGACAGATGTGTTTGATAATTGCCAAAGCCACACATTCTCAAAATGTTTACTGTGAATAAATTTAGTTTCAACACTAAAAATAAACAAAGGATTCAAGACAAATAGCAATAAAAACAGGTTGGTTTTCATGAAGTTGTTCCTTGATTATATAATTTTTATCATATTATATAATTTTTTCTTACTTTTTTCAACTATTAATAATAGATCAATAGTTTTGAATTTTTTTTAAGGATACGTTATAATCAATATATATTATTAAGATAAATAAGAGTAAAGGATAAAAACAAATGAAAGGAATAGTAGTCATACCAACATATAATGAAGCTGGAAATATTGAACGTTTGATGCCTGAGATTATGAATTCGACATTGCTTGATATTTTAGTGGTTGATGATGGTTCTCCCGATGGAACGGCAGATATTGTTAAGAGTGATCCCAACTTTGGTACACGTATTTTTATAGAAGAACGTACAAAAAAACAAGGTCTTGGTAGAGCTTATATTGCCGGATTTCAAAAAGCTTTAGAAATGGGCTACGACTATGTTATTCAAATGGATGCTGATCTGTCTCATAATCCAGCTACTTTAAAAGATTATGTTGCTCAGATTGAATCTGGAGCAAAAGTTATTGTAGGTTCTCGTTATGTTGGTGGTGTCAGGGTTTTGGATTGGGATGTCAAGCGATTGTTTTTAAGTATTTTTGCCAATATGTATGCTCAATGGATTACAGGAGTTCCTTGCACTGATCTTACAGGTGGATTTAATGCGTACCATCGTAGTGTACTTGAAAAAATTAATCTCAATAAAATTGATGCCAAAGGATATATGTTTCAGATTGAAATGAAATCTACAGCATTTTCTGCAGGATTTGATCTTGTGGAAGTTCCTATTTTATTTGTCGATAGAACAATAGGTCATACAAAACTACAAGGATCTATTATCTATGAAGCTATTTTTGGATGTATCATGATTCGTATTAAATATATGACCAATACTCTTCCTATTAACATCAAATAAAATCCTCCCAGTAATGGGAGGATTTTATTTGATTGACTAAATTTTTATTTTAAAAAGAAGATCGAAAAGCTTTTCGCCTTGTACTTGGTATTGAAGCATTTTTTCCATAGAAGGTGCTTGGCCAAAAGCATGAAACTCTAGATTATTTAGTAGTTCTCCTAATTCTGAACTAGGAAAAGAAATATTTTTTTGATTAAAAAAGAGATCAATATCACGAGATGAGATTGTCTGTGGTAACCCAAATTTATCAGCACAATAAGTAATCAAACTTTGACGAAGTATGCGGGCAGCATCTTTGAGATTATTGTTTGTGATTGCGTCTTGACTTTCTTTAAGAAGTGCTGCTATTTTTTTATCTGCATTTATTGCACGTGCGTATGTTTTGTCTCTTTCAATACGAGAAAGCTTTTTTGCTTTGATCAAGGACCAAACAATCATCATTAAACCAATTAATATACCACCAATAATCATCATTATTCCTGATGAGTAATAAAATTTCTGATTAATTGTAGGTTGCTTGGATAACAGGATATTTTTTGATGAGGATACATTTGATCCCAGTAGAATACCTTCAACGTTTAGTATTGGAGTACTGATTGTTACGGGTTCTTTTGTTTTTTTGATAAACGAAAAATCAAGTGCCGGAATGATAAATGTACCTGACTTATTTGGAATAATCGAATAAGTAAACGTTTTGCTCATATAAATTTGTGAATGATTTGAATCGATTGTAATATCAACTTTTGTTGCAGGTTCTCCAATGAAAAGACCATCGATTTTTATATTTTTTAATGGATTAGTAAAAAAATCAGTATTGCCATTTCCTGTTAAGATTAATTGTAATTTACCTTCGCCAGCAGAAGTTATTTGGTTAGAGGAAAGTGAAATCTGTGCTGAAAGTACATCTCCAATATATGAGGCATTTGACGTGATAGCGTAAGAATTTATTTCAACGGGATCACCTTGGATATAAAAATTACCAAGTTGCTGATCTATTCCAAGTACAGGAGCACTAAGTAGAGTGGATCCTGTTTTTAAAGGATAAAGCACAAATGTCTTATACAATTTACCATAAAAGAGTTGTGTGCCAAAATATCCAGACTCTAATGTTCTTTGTTCTTCTTTAAGTGGTATTTCATGTAGTACACCACCATTGTACATTGTGCGATAAGCTTCTGATACATAAGGGGTTTGGCGAAGAAAGTTTGGAACATCTGCATAGATATATAAATTAGCAATAATCCCAGTATTTTGAATCGTGTTATTAGTGCTGAGCTTCCAAAACAAAAATACCTCTCGTGGGGTATTCTCAAAAATAGAAAAAATACCACCAAAAGATGAGCTTGTGTTTTGTGCTTGAAGATAATCTACGGGTTTTACTTCGATTTGAGATGCTTCCGTGTATACTTCTTTTCCGGAGTTTAGTGTTCCAATAAATGCAGGGATGATAAATTTTCCTGTATTTTTAGGCACTAACTGATAAATATAATGAAACATTTTTTCTCTGGTAGTTTTACCATTCACAGAAAGAATTTTATTGACAACAGACGTGTTGATAAACGCAATATCAAAATCAGAAGATTGTATTGAAGGAACAGGAGGTTTAATAAATTTTTGATCAATAGCTGTAATGACAATTTCAGCTGTTTCATTCGTTCCAATAAATGGAGGATTAACTTCTATTCTTGTTTTGGGTTCCACTCCAAATATCGAAGCTTTTATGAGAAATAAGAGAATAAAAAACCTCATCATCAACTCCTAATGTTTCTCAATTTTATATAAAAAGTATCCAATAATTTCGACAATTTTGCAAGTATTTTTTATCTGTACTCGAAAAACAATAAATAATAATCAATCTGTAGAGGAATTGAATTTTTATTAAATCCCATTTATAATAATCATAATTTTATGTTAAGGAATATGGTTGCTTTTGTCTAAAAAAATGTGTACTTTGTCTTTGCTGTTTTGTGGTCTTTTTATGGTGTCTTGTGGAAAATTAACTTTTGATGATTCTGTAGCTTATCCTTTACTTACCGTTTCTGAAGCAAAAACACCGGCATCTGAAGAGATTCGTTCTTTTGTACGTATCAATGATTTGATTTATGCGGCTGCAGGATCTGGTGGTATTTTGACATATCGTATCGTAGGTGATACGATAGAGCTTGTTCGTTCTTTGTCATTAACAAATTTATATTCTGAAAATTTGGAACAAGTTTTTGTCAGAACAGTAGAAATCTTGAAGACAGAATTTGCTACTAATCTTATTTTTGGTTTTGATACCGTACAAGGTGGGGGGATAGGTGTTGCCGAGATAGGCGAGACATACACCAAACCTCTTGGATCTTTAGCTGTTCGTCCTGATTTTCGTATTCGAAATACAATAACAACATTTAATCCTTCTGGTAAATACAAAGTGCTTATTGCTGATGAAAATCGTGGTCTCGTTACTTATGAATTGTCTTTTTTGTCAAATAATTTTTTTCAATATCCGAAAATCACAGGATTGGTTGATTTTATTTCATCGCTCGAATTTGAAAGCCTCCCAACCTTATTTGCGATTTTAGATCCTCCATCAGCATCTCAGATCACCAATATTTCTCAGATTACGAACTTCGAGGCTTTAATTTCATTGGCGATCAATGATGAGGATGCGTTTAATCGTATTGTTACCAATATACCTTTTTTATCCCCTCAAAATCAAAAACAACTCCAACAGCTTGTGCAAATCACAGATAAATCCGTACTAAGTAATATCTTAAATATTTCTAAAAATTATTTGCAAACAAATTCACTTCAAAATATTTTGTCCGATCCTATGGTTTCTCAATTTTTGGCACAATCAAATAATATGCCCTATTCTGGATTGATTTCTAATATTTTGCCTCTCCAATCTTTATTGGAACAAGATAATCAAAATAGCAATAATGCCATTTTAGAACAGATTACAAATTTAAAAGATACGGACACCTTATACGCAGAATCTTATTTATCCAATTTACAAATGCTAACAGAGGGTGGTTTTGATACCGATACACTTCATGATCCCAGCTATTTTCCGTTTACTAATCGTGTTCCTATAGGTAATGCCAAGCAGGAAATTGAAAGAACTATTCAAGCAGTAGGTCGTCAATTTTTTCCGGATGATACGGATGAGATTAAAAATCGTTTATATCAATTGGGAGTCGATGAACTGGAATTATTTTTTCAATCAGCACTCCAGCAGGTCAATTTGCTGATTGAGTTAATTCCTGAATTTAATGATGCCGGTGTGAATTTGCTTCAATTATTTACCTTGTTTCAACAAAAACAATACTATCAGATTATAGAATTATTGGATGATCAATTGTTGGCAGAAATCCTACGAAATCTACCGAAATTTCAAATTAAAACTAATTTTGATCTGGTCAACACTAATATTACGATGACAAATATTCGTTATATGATAGCTGACGAATATTTTTTGTATGTTGCTGCTGGTGCTGATGGTTTTCATGTCATTGATCGTTTGACAGATGAGATTATTTCATCCTATAAAAAATTATTTTCTGAAGTTTCGATGGTTATTCCGTACGAAATTTACAATAAACGATATTATGTTGTTGTGGATAATTTGGATGGATTTGTTCTATATCGTCGCAATCAAAATAATACTATCGGCGAACAAGTGTCCCGTCTCGCATTAGTTGGTGATGCTTTTTCTGTTTATCCTTATGAAAATATTCTTTGGGTTGCTGATGGGGTAAATGGTGTTCTTGGTATAAGAGTGAATAAAGATGAAACACTCACCATAGAATCAGAATCGTATGATAAAAATGGAATTGCTTATTTTATTGGTGGTGGATTACGAAGAGAGGTACTGGCATCCTATGGTGCAGATGGATTAAAAGTGCTTCGTTTGACAAACATTTTGTCCGGAACAGAAGCATTAAGTGGTCAATCCAACGATCCAAACAAAAAATCAGTGGAGTCATCGAAAGTGTTTGTTGATAGAACTTTAGAATGGTTACAATATTCACGATTAGCACAATTTTTAAAATCATTATTTTTTGATATTTAAGTATATTACGTAAGGGGATTTATGTTAGTACAGATATTGTTTTTACTGATCGTGAATATTTCACTTTTTGCATCAGAAGAAGACACGATAATTCAAGATTTTCAAGCATTACGTGAAAAACATTTGGGTGTTGTTGCCGCAAAAGCATTCTCTGCTGAGCTCGAACCTGCTGATGCAAAAAGGCTTTTGGGTGATAAGATTAAAGGGAAATACCGTGTTGAAGTAAACTACGCAGCAAATAAAGGTGTTGAATTACTAGTCAAGGATACAGAAACATTTTATGAAATGGCATTATCACAATATGCGTCGTATATCAATATGTTGTTACTACCATTGATGTCAACCGTTGGTTATGAAAGACTGCAACAACGTTTTACCATTAAAAAAAGTATTAAAAAAGACATCACTTACTATGTGTCTTATAAACGCGGAGATATAGAAACAGTCTATGTTATGAAAGTAGGAAATCTTGGTTTGGTTGATACGGTGATGATTGTAGAAGATCAAAAGAAGAAGTTTGTTGCAGAAATTCTTTGGTTGAAGCAAGATCATTTGTACGTGCCACAAAAAATAAAAACAATCAATTACGAAGGCACACGATCAACAGGGATTTTCCAAATTTATAAGATAATTTTAAAATAATACGAAATAAGGTGAAAATTATCTGAAAAATCAGATAATTTACTTGCTATTTTCAAATATTTTATACATAATATAATATCTTAAAAATTATTTTTGATTAAGATTTTTGTGGGGAGTAACCAGTCATGAGTACATATGATGAATTGTTCTTAAGTGCGATGCAAGGAGACAGCATCACAAATGATACGGAGCAAGAAGAATTAGTTAATGGAGTTGTTATCAACAAAGGTGATAATGAATATTTCTTATCAGTAGGTGATAAATCAGAATGGATGCTTCTGTTTTCTGAAGCAATCGATACTTTAAATATTGGTGATCACGTGTTGGTTACCTCAATAGGTTTGAAAGATGGTATTCCTTATGCGTCACAAAAAAAAGCAAAGTATCTAGAAGCACAACAGAATATTCATCAATCATCACTTGATCAAACCGCACTTTCTGCAAAAATAGAAAAATTAGTTGTCAATAAAGATGGTCAAAATAGTGGATTTATGGTTTCCATTGATGGAGTAGAGGCATTTTTACCTTTATCTCATATTTATGTTGGTGATGATATTAATGCCATGATTGGAACGATCGTTAATGTTACTGTCATTAAAAATGAGCGTAACCGTGTTGTTGTTTCGGAAAAAGTTATTCGTGAGAAACTGCAGAATGATTCTTTTGACGTTTTTCAAAAGACTCATAGTATTGGAGCTGTTCTTCCTGCTACTGTTTTTATGGTACAAGATACCTTTGCTTTATTAACAGTTGAGCAAATTACAGGGTTTATGCCTATCATGGAATTTGATTGGAAATTTATTAAGTCTTTAAAAGATGTTATCAAAAAAGGTGATACATTTAATGTTGAAATTTTAGAGTTAAATCATGAGAAAAAATCTGTACGTGTTTCTCGTAAAGCAACGATCGTCAATCCTGTAGATATGTTTTTTGATCATAAAAAAGTGGGAGATCATCTTACAACTAAAGTGATTCGTTTTGCCAAAGGATTGGCTATTGTTGAAGATCAACAAGGTGTTGAGTGTTTATTACCTGTTAGTGAAATGAGCTGGACATCCAAAGTATCTGATCCTAAAAGATTACTTAACATTGGTGATAGGGTTGATGTGAAAGTTAAAGAAATGGATCATTCTAAAAGAAGGATCATTGTGTCTTTGAGAGATTTATTAGAAAATCCTTGGTCAAAAGCTGAGACAGATTTTGCTGTAGGGTCAAAACAACAAGGTAAAATTTCTGCTATTACTGATTTTGGTATTTTTGTTCAATTTGAAAATGGACTTGAAGGTTTGATTCGAAAAGAAGATATTGATTGGCAAGATAATAATGTTAATCTTACAGAAAAATTCCAAAAAAATGATTCTGTGACAGCAACAGTGTTACATGTTGATGCAAAAAATGAAAAATTACGTCTTGGTATCAAACAACTTTCTGCTAATCCATACCAAAATTTTGCTGATAATTATAAAGTTGGCACTATGATTTCCGGAAAAGTTATTGAAATCACGAAAGACCGTGTCTATCTTGTGCTTGAAAATGGCTTAAAATCATTTATCCATGTATCTCAATTATCTACCGAGCATGTTCAAGATCCTCAAACTCTCTGTAAAGTAGGAGATGAATTGCAGGGTGCCCTTCGCAAGATAAGCGTTACAGATCAAATCATTGAACTCAGTATTAGAGATGCTGTAAAAACAGAAGAAAAACAAGAACTTGAAAAATATCTTTCCGCAAAAGAAACTTCTGCTCCCACACTTGGTGCATTATTTGGAGATATTCTAAAAAATAAATAAAATATACTAAAAATATATTTTGGAGAAAATAATGACATTCGATCTTGATCAAGTGATGAAATATTTAATTCAAAAAAGACTCATTGTTCTTGGTGTTTTTGGAGCTATTATTGTGGCTTCTTTAGGTATGGGTTTTTTGTACCAAAGAAAAATTGATAAATCAGAAGAAGCACTTGTAATTTTTGATGAAGCTTGGCAAAAAATAGGTTTTGTTGCATCAAAAATCCAACAAAACCCAAATAATCCTTTTCCCATCACTGATCCACAAACTGCTCAAGCAAAATTATTGTATACAGAAGGATTGGAATCTTTAGATATATTAATTTCTGATTATAGTGAGACCGTTGCTGCAGCAAGAGCGGCATCTGTATATCTATCAATTATCGATGTTTCCAATTTGAATGCGTTAGTTGATGATCAAGAATTACTAAATCGTATGAAATCAAGTGATTATTTGGATCGTATTCAAAAAAAACATAAACAGTTTTGGGATGTGTTAGTTGCTCTAGGAGAGGGTACTCGTAAAGAACAACAAGGATTACATGAAGAAGCGATTATCTTTTTTCAAGATGCATTGAAAAAAGATAATGAAAAATATATGACAGATTATATTTTGATCGCTATTGCAAGAAATTATGAGATTAGAAATAACAATGCCGAAGCTATTGCTTATTATCAAAAAGTACTTCCATTTTCAGATTCTGTTTGGAATAATTTTGCAAACGCAAAAATATATCTTTTAAGTAAAACTCCTCAAGATACTCAATAAATATCAACGATCTCTTAATAATCTGATTAACAAGGGCAAGAATGATTCCTACTCTTGTTAATATTTATATAAAGTTATTATAATTTCATAAGAAGAAGGGTGTAATGTTCCACAAAAAAGATCAATCTATTTTGTTATTGGAAAGTGATGATATTACCTCTTCTATTGTTAAGATATCTTTACCAATGATGATCACAGGGTTTGTTGAAGCTTTATATAGTATGGTTGATTCTATTTTTTTAGGTAGATTTGTTGGAGGACTTGCGTTAGCAGCTCTTGCCGTTAATACAGTTCTTAATATGACCTTGCTTGCTATTGGAGGTTTATTTGCAGTTGGAACTTCCTCTATTTTATCCCGTGCTATAGGTGCTAAAAATTATGAAAAAGTTAAGCATACATTAATAACAGGTATTTTTCTTAGTATTGTTACCTTAATGGCTGTGTCGTTTATTTTATTGCTGGAATTAGATCCTATTTTACGTTATATGGGATCTTCTGAGGATGTATTAGCTTATTCTAGAGATTATGCAGAAGTATTGCTGTGGTTTGGTTTTATTATTCCTTTGAATGGCATTTTATTGTCAGCACTTCGTTCCAAAGGGTCTGTTAAAATAGTCATGATGTTAAGTTTAACTGGTGCATTGATGAATATTGTATTGGATGCTTTCTTTATTATTGTATTTCACTGGGAGGTTAAAGGTGCTGCGTATGCCACTATTATTTCCCAATTGATCGTCATGTTTTGGGCGTTTTCTAAGGTTTTATACGAGTATCAAATAAAATTAACCCAATTTGATTTTTTCAAAATATCAATTGTTAAAGAAATTTTTAGTATAGGGATTTTTAATTTTTTTCGAATGATGATGTTTACAGTGATGGGTATTATTGCTAATAGATCTTTGGCTGTATATGGAGCAACAGCTGTTGCTTCATTTGGTGTTTTAAATAGATTGTTGCATTTAGCCTATCAACCTATTTTTGGTTCTAATCTTGGCACCCAAACACTAATAGGTTATAATTATGGTGCTCAAAAATTTCTCAAAGTAAAAAATATTATCCTCAAAGGCTATACCTTAGCAACTATTATCGGTATTATTCCATCAATTATTTTTATGGTTGCACCGGTACCATTATTTCAATTATTTACAGATGATGTTCATGTGTTGACATATTTAGTTTCCGCTACAAGAACGGTTGGCATAACGTTTTTCTTATATGGATTCCAAATATTTTCTACAGGATCATTGATTGCGATGGGACATCCCAAAGAAGCATTTTTTTTATCTCTTTGTAGACCCACAATTATGGCTGTAATCATGGGTATTCTCCCACGGTTTTACCACGAATTTGGTGTGTGGTTGTCTTTTCCCATTACCGATATTATGTCTTCCATCATAACGGCAATTGTTATGTCTTATGAACTTGTAAAACTAAAAAAGAAAGAGGAACTAACCCATCATTCTTTTTCATAACTATCTATAATATAACATCAATAAAGAATTAGCTTTAAGTTAATTTTAATAAACATGTCATGTGTGATTATTATTAACTTAATAATATAATTGTCTTTAACTCTTTTATTTAGGAATTCATCCATGCCCACTAAAAAATTTTTACAAGAAGAAAATATTTTGAAGATGCTCTTAACATTGTCATTGCCTGCTATTTTTTCTGGATTAGTTGATTCTTTATACAATACTGTAGACTCAATTTTTGTTGGTTATTTTGTTGGTAACGATGGATTAGCAGCTTTGGCGGTTATTAATGTTATTCAATTGATTTTTATTTCTATAGGGGTATTATTTTCTGTCGGTAATGGCTCTATTATTTCACGTGCTCTTGGAGCTAATGATCATCATAGAGTACTTAAGACATTAATTCATAGTTTTTGGGGTAATTTGTTTGTCTCTATCTCGTTGAGCTTTATATTTCTTATAAATATGGATTTTTTTCTGCCTATGATAGGAGCTTCGAAGACCATCCTTCCTTATGCTAAAGAATATGGATCGATTATTCTTTGGACAGCATTTATTTTACCTCTTAATAATATGATGTTAGGTTCATTGCGTGCACAAGGTAAAGTACTCGATGGTACATATCTCAACATTGTAGCCGCAGGAACAAATATTATTTTAGACGCTCTGTTTATCGTGGTTTTTCATTGGGGTGTCGGTGGAGCTGCCTTAGCAACAGCTATTAGTCAAGCGTTATTAACCATTGCATTACTTTATAAAATACGAAAGCTTTATCAAACTAATCTGCTTTTTAGTCATGAATATCGATTTCATGTTAACGCATTGAAAGAGATTATTGTTGTTGGTTTTCCTACAGGAATGCGATTGATGCTATTTGTGGGTGTATTTTCTCTTGCAAACAGCGTCATTAGTTCTTATGGTGCTGAATATTTGTCTGCTTTTGGTATTTATACACGATTGTGTAACTTAATGGCAATGATTTTAATATCACTCACCATGGGTGGGCAACCACTTATTGGTATCAACTACGGAGCAACTCTTTTTCAACGTGTAAAAAAAATCATTCTGACTATTGTTTCTGTCGGTGTTGGGGTTGGTTTGTTATGTACTGCATTACTTGTTTGGGCTCCTACGGCACTTTATCAAGTATTTACTCCTGATCCTTTGATTATTCAAATATGTCAGGAAATTTCACGTTATGAAGGAAGTACTTTTTGGTGTTGGGCTGTTTTTATTTGTATTGTCGAAGCATTACAAGCCATGGGTCATGCACGCCAATCATTTTTTCTTTCCTTAGGTTATCCAATTTTTTTGATTGGAATGTTGAATATCTTACCTTATTATTTCAATATTATTGGTGTGTGGCTTTCATTTACTGTTGCATATTTATTTATCGGTCTAGTTTCTGTTGCAAGTTTGATATTTGATTTCAAAAATATCAATAAAAAAATTTTTCAATTGCGAAATAATTATTAATATGAAATCCCACATACCACACTTATGTTTTATTTTTGAAAAAATTCAAGAAGCTAAAAATCTTAGTGGTCGTTCTAATGATCATATAGACTTGTTGGCTGTTGTAAAAAATCAACCAATAGATAAGATTAAATTATTAATTGACAATGATATGAAGATAATTGGTGAAAATAAAATTCAAGACGCTAGCATTTTATTTCCACAATTACAAGATTATTCTATAGAAAAGCATTTAATTGGATCCTTACAAAGTAATAAAGAAAATAAAGCCATTGAGTTATTTGATACGATACAAAGCATCGAATCTCTCAGTCAATTAAAACGTATCACAGAAAAAATTCAAAAACATCATGTACACAAAAATATTTTTATTCAAGTTAATACATCTCATGAAGATACTAAACATGGTGTTTCCAATATTACTGAGCTGTTTGATATGGTAGAATATTCGTTATTGATGTCTGATTATATTTCATTAAATGGGTTGATGACTATTGGTTCATTGAGTCATGATGAAAAAATAGTTCGAAAATCATTTGTTGAATTAAGAATACTACGTGATGATCTATTGATTCGATTTCCTGAAATTTTAGGATTAAAATTATCAATGGGAATGAGTAATGACTTTCATTGGGCGATTCAAGAAGGTTCTGATATTGTCAGACTTGGACGATTACTATTTAATTTCTAAAGAGGTGGCATAATGCCTGTTATCATGGAAAGTGTTTCTATTATTTTTAATTTTTTAAATTTTGCTGTGCAGATCTATAATTTTATTTTTCTGATTTGGATTATTTCTACATGGTTTCCTGTTGATAGATCGTTTTTTTTACTACAATTTGTTGATATGTTGATTAATCCAGTATATAATACTTTGTTACGGATTTTCCCCCCATTAAGATTAGGAATGTTGGATATGTCCCCATTCTATATGTTTATTTTCTTAACATTCTTAGATTATTTTTTGATATTCTTAAAGCAGATAGTGTTATTATCACTCATACGAATTATGAATTAATTTATGTTTATGTTAACATTAACTGTTGTGCCTCGTTCCTCAATAGACAAGTTTGTAAAAGAAGATGCTGGTATTAAATTAAAAATTACTTCTCCACCTATAGATGGAGAAGCCAATAAAAAAATTATTGCTTTTTTGGCAAAAAATTTTTTAGTGCCAAAATCATCAATTCAGCTTGTTACTGGTAAGAAATCAAAGAAAAAATTTTTTTTATTTCACTCTCTTCATGCAGAAGAGGGAGCTCAAAAACTTTCTTTATTACTGCAAGATTCTTAGGAGGTTCTGTGCTTTCTGTTCAAAATTTGAATGTAACTTTTGGATCTGAAAAAGTCATTCAAAATGTTAGTTTCACGCTTGAATCTGGTAAAATGTTGGCTGTTATGGGTCCTAATGGCTCTGGTAAAACCACATTACTAAAGTCGATCTTATGTCTTCAAAAAAAAAGTTCGGGTTGTGTTTCTTTAAACAATAAAAAAATCACACAATCCATTAATAATCATCTTGTAGGTTATCTCCCTCAACATCATCAAATCAATTTTTTATTACCTCTGACAGTTTTTGATGTTGTTGCTCAGGGAATTAAAGCACAAAAAAAATGGTTTGAATTTTTAACAAAAGCAGAATATCAACAAATATATGATGTGTTAGCAAAAGTAAAGCTTTCAGATAAAAAAGATGAATTATTTATCCGGTTATCCGGTGGTCAAAAACAACGAACATTAATGGCTTTAGCTTTGGTTAATAATCCAAAATTTTTATTTTTGGATGAACCGTCTAATGCATTAGATATGATGTCTATTAAAATTATTTATGATTTGTTGGATGATCTTCGAAAAAATCATCATGTTGGGATCTTAGTGATTTCTCATGATATTAATGGTATTGTACATATTGCAGATGAAGTGGCATTGCTGATGCATGAAATAAAATACATTGGTCCCGCAACTAATCTACCTCAACAAGTCATACATGATGTGTTTGGGTTGCACTTTAAAATTATGTCTTCTGATCCAACATGTAAATTATGCAATAATTAATTATGATAGGATTTTAAGGTGCGTTGTATTTCACGAAGAGTATCTTTTGATTTAAGTTCTTCTCTTTTATCATATAGTTTTTTACCTCTGCATAAACCTATAGATAATTTGGCTAAACGCCCTTTAATGTACAAAGATAATGGGATAATTGTTAGTCCTTTTTGAGCAGCTTCTTGTTCAAGTTTGAGAATTTCTTTTTTGTGCAACAATAATTGACGTTCTCGTTTAGGCACATGATTAAACAAATTTCCAAAACTATATTGGCTAATATTCATTCCAATAATCTTAGCTTGACCATTTTTTGAAAGAATATAGGATTCTTTTAGATTCACACGGCCTTCACGTATTGATTTAATTTCTGTGCCTCGAAGTTCGAGACCTGCTTCAAATTTTTCTAAAACCTCAAAATCATGGTATGCTTTTTTGTTATTTGCGATGATGATGATTTTATCATTAGATGGTGTTGAATTGTTTTTCATTTTTTAGTAGTTCCTCTTAAAAAACGATATTTTTTACATAGTATTATTAAATAGTGATAGTACATAATTTATTTTTTATTGTACTATCTTATACAACGAGGGTATTATGCAATCAGTGATTGAGAAAATTTTAAAACTGAGATTTTTACCTATTATTGACATTTCTAGTGTTAAAAATCCAAGAGCATTAATTGCGACTATGCTGGAGCAAAAAGTGCCTATTCTCCAAGTAAATTTTCGTACTGATGAACAGTTACAAGAATCCGGTATTTTGGCTGATTTACTCAAAGAATTTCCTGAAATGTCTCTTGGAGCTGGTTTTGTCAATGATGCTCAGGATGCTGAAATTGTTCTTAAAAATGGAGCAAATTTTGTTATCAGCTCTGTATTGGCAAAAGAAATACTACCTGTAGCTAAGCGATATCAGAAAACTGCAATTGTGTCTGCACTATCACCTACAGAAATTTATACCGCTAATAAATTGACACCAGAATTAATCCAAATTTTTCCTGCAGCACAGCTACCTGCACGCTCTATTTTATCTATTTTGGATCATATGCCTAAGTCTAATTTATTGTTAACAGGGGGATTAACTCTCTCCTTATCACTCGATCTTTTGGAATGTGGCGTTAAAGCTGTGGGTGTTAAAGGATCGATCTTTAGAAAAGAAGATCTTGCCGATGAAAACTACCAGTCAATCGCAAATGCTATTAAAAATTTTCGTAACCGTATCGAACGTATTTAATCAATCATTTGTGTTATTAAAAAATATATTCTATATTTTTCGAATAGTCGTTCCTTCTTTTGTATCACGAACCTCAATACCCAGATCCAGCAACTTATCTCTTAATCGATCCGATTCTTTCCAGTTTTTTTCTTGACGTGCACGTACACGCTGATCAAACAATATCTGTGTTTTCTCATCTAATATACATTCACTATCAATTTCTAATACTCCTAATACAGAATTGATAATGTTTAAATCACTTAAGACTTCTGAAATATTGATATCATGATTTTGATAATAGTTGTTTATCAATGAAAAAATCTCACCCATTGCTGCTGATATATTGAGATTGTCCTCTAAATGTGTCAAAAATTTTTCTTTTAAATGATGTGATACTTTTGGTATATCACAATCAGTATTATGTTCTTTTATTTCTTGGATAAAATTATTAATTCTTTTTAAAGCACTGTCAGCCCCTTTTAAACCGTCAATCGTGAAATTTAATGGAGTTTGATAATGGGCACCTGTCATTAAGTAAAATCTAATAACACGATTAGAAAATCCTTTATCTTGGAGATCTTTTATTGTATAAAAATTTCCTAGACTTTTGCTCATTTTTTTGTTATCAACTAATAAATGTGTTGCATGTAGCCAAAATGTTGCCATTGGTTTATTTGATAAGCATTCACAATGAGCTTTTTCATTTGTATGATGAGGAAATAGCAAATCAATACCACCTGTATGTATATCCACCCCATCAGCAAAACAATCATACACCATCGCTGCACACTCTGTATGCCATCCGGGACGCCCATTCCCCCAAGGACTACTCCAAAAAATATCCCCATCGCTTTGTTTATATTTCTTCCAAATAACAAAATCACCATACTCTTCTTTAGAAAATTCATTGTTGTTCACTGAAATATTTTGTTCAATGTGTTCCAAATCAAGCCCTTGAAAATTACCGTAATCTTTAAAGGATGATATTTTAAAGTAAACCCCATCATCTTTTACATAAGCAAAACCTTTGATTATTAATTGTTCTATTAATAAAATCATCTTATCGATGTATTCTGTAGCTTTCAGATAACGTGTTGTGGATTGATCCACATTAAGTTGTTGTAGATTTTCAAAAAAGATATCTGTGTATTTTTGTGTGAATGTTGAAAGAGATAACCCTTGTTCTATGGAACAAGTAATTGTTTTATCATCAACATCCGTTAAGTTACGCACATGATCTACATTAAAACCAAGCACTTTTAAACTTCTAATCAATAAATCCTCAAATAAAAATGTTCGCATATTACCAATATGAGCGTAATCATAAACAGTAGGACCACAAGAATAAATCGATATTGTTTTTTTCTGCAAAAGGGACTCTGTTTTTTTTGTCATGCTATTGTATAAATGAATTGCCATAAGAAATCCTTATCAAAAATTTAAAATCCTAATAAATAAAAAATCGTTCCAACAATAACTGCAGGAATCGTACTATAAATAGATGCAAAAAACGCAGATTTTTTATCCATTGCAAGTAAAGGAAATAGTGCATCTCCATCATTAGAAATAGCATTAGCAATTAATGCAGAAAAAGGAAGTATACCTTGAATATATAACCCTGTCAAAATAATATGAGGCCCACATCCGGGAATGAGACCAATCAATAATGCTACAATAACCATCATATAACCATGTTGGGCAAGAAGACTTTTAATAAAATCAACACCACCTAAAAAATAAACCAATAATTCATAACAATATAATGCAATAAATACCCACATTACTACAAAAGCTGTTTCTTCAGCATTATGGATAAGTGTTTCTTTAATAGAGTGTTGTTTGCTTTTTATTTCAGGGAGTGTGTCGTCGGCAATAATTTTTTTTGTTATGACACTATACAGAATACTGAATAATGTTCCTAAAAAACCGATGATACTCAGATTTTTAATAGGAAGATCTTGGTCAAGATTGATTTGCATCAGATTCATGATACCTAAAGGAAGGCTTGCTAACGCTAAAATCCAAAAAAGAACAAATCCAATATGATGTCGAAATAGATAAATAACTTTGTTTAATGTTGGAATATCTATGTGTTTTGAATTATCAGAACAACGCAGGCTATTGTCTCTAAAATCTATGTCTTCAGGTTGGAACATTTTATTTTTCGTCAATGTTTGTTCCGATAAAGGAGGTTTGTTGAGCTGGCTACCTATTTTTAAAAAATCAATGGTGTATCCTGAAACTAATGCAGTCAGAAATGAAATAACAGAAATAAATAAAAAATCTCTAGGTAATGATATCATTAATACAAATGCAGCATCTCCCATTGTTGCAATTAAGGTAGCTATAATTGTCCCAAAGGTAACATATCCTTTTAAAAATAAAGGCATGATTAAGATAGCTCCTCCACACCCTGGTGTTAATCCCAATAATGCTCCTAATATGACTTGATATTTTCCTTTTTGTTGGATGTATCTGATCATACAGCCATTGGTTGCAAGATTGAGTGTTCCAAAGAGTAATAATGTTAGTGCTACAAAACTACCAACTTGAATAAATGCATTAGAAGCCGAATAATAGAAGATCGAAAGCATAAGATTCTCCTTGTATCAATAGATAAGTCTATTTCTTATTATAGTATTATCTATCTGATAAAGTCAAATTCAATGCAGCACATTGTTTTTATGGGACATCTCAGACAAATGATCATTTTATATCTTTTAAATTTTTATTACTGATGTTTGTTTGGATATAAATTTGATGTGTTCGAAGATTTGTCCATAAAAATATTAATTGATGTACAGTGATTCAAAAAAAGATTAGAAATACATCTATCTATTTATATATTTATTAATAAAACACTTGACTTATTAATAATGGATAGTATAATAAATAATCGTAACATTGAGGATTATTTATGAGAATATTACTATTAGTGAGTTTATTTCTGTCAGTTCATATCTATGGAGAAGAAACCAGTATTTTTGATCCACAATTAAACAATACCTCTTGGATTATAAACAATCCAAAAGATCCAAAAGATAAACTTATTTATGAATTTAATGATCAATTTTTCATTTCCAAATTATACGTCAAAGAAAAATTACAAGATATATCTACTACCAAAATAAGTTGGTTACAAAAAATCAATAACTTATATTTTTTATATGGTGAGGATTATAATATACCACTTATTTTAGAAATTAATAACGATTTATTGTATGTATATCATATAGATATGGACAACACTAATATATCTGCTTTGAAACTAAAACAGCACACAAAAGAATCTGCTCAGTAATAGTTAGGGGATCAGATGATTTCTTTAATCTTATATCTTCAAGATCACATTTCAGATACGCTTTATACAAAAAATCACAAAAAAACATCCTAAGGGATGTTTTTTTCTATATATATATATTGATGAGGATGACGAAGTTCTTAAAAAAAACAAGCCTCTATTTTTAGAGGCTTGTTTTCTTGTGGATATTTTATCTTACTGCGTTAGCTATGCCGTATGCATGTACTTGCCTGAGACAGGACTTGAACCTGCAAGCTTTATCAGCACAGGATTCTGATTCCTGCGTGTCTACCAATTTCACCACTCAGGCAAAGAAACATTTATTCAATGAAGATTTGTAAATAACAATTCATGATTGACTAAATATTACTGATGAAAAGAAAAATATCCCTATCAGACTTTTCATCAAAGTTTGGTCAGCGTATCGGAATCTGATTTCCTGACCGACGTTGACATCCCTGTTTCGATGTCGGTTATTTTATCTTTCGTTTTTATTGTGCTGCAGGCTCTGTTTGATTAGTAGCGTTGTTTTGTTGGTCATTGTTTTTAGGGGTATCTGAGTTTACTTCTACACGTTTTCGAGCATACTCAAATTCAAGAATTTCTGTATACAATGTGCTATTAAGACTTGTAGCCAATTGCTCTTGATCACTGCGGATAAGTCCCCAAGTTTCTTCATCATTGATATCAGTCGAAATATCAACAAGATAAGGAGTATACTCGATATCAGAAGATCCAAAATAACTAATAAAATTACCACCATCTTTATTTCCAGATCGGTAAACCACAAAAGAATCAAAACGAATCAATGGAATATCACTAGGATAGATACGTGTTGGAGGTAGAATATTATTCATGATACGTTTAGAGTAAGCAGTATTATTATAGGCTAATTTTCTCCAACCAACATATAATAAAGAACCTAAAGAAAATTCAGTAAGTTTATTTTTTAAATCACGAACACGAACACCGAGACTAAATGGAAAGTTACGTCCATTTACCCACATAGAGAACGATTTGATAGCACCGATATTTGTGATAACACCGTTATTTATGTTAGCGTATTCTCCTGTTGCCTTGAACGGTAGAAGTGGGAATAGGGGACGAATAAATGCTTCGCCAGAAAACGGCCATTCTGGAAATCGGACACGAACACCCAAAACTGTTCCTTGTTCTTGAGAGGTTGTTTTTTTAGAATAAGAATCTCTTCTAGAAAAAGGGTTTTGCCCCGATGAATTGGTAAGGGTTACTAACCAATTGTCAAGCATAAACATTGTAGATCCAATTTCAGCCATCGCAATGCCTTCTTTTGAATATAATTGGTTTTGCTCGTTTGTGTATACTTCTTTGATTTTATCCTCAAAAGTATTAAAATCAAAAAATGTTTCTTTGAGTTGTGAAAATGCTGCTATAGGAATCATTAAACCAAACAGGATTAACAAATAGTGTTTCATCAGATTCTCCTTAATTTTTACGCTTTTTTTGTACGACCTAAAAATTTTTCGGAAAATCTTTGAAAACTTTAATATTTTGAGATATTTTTTTTTCTTAGTTTAACATCAATTGATGTTAGTTACTAGAATTTATCAATATAGTTTGCTTTTGGAACGGAAATATAAAATAATATAGAAGCTAAAAGACTAATGAAAATAAAAAGAATGGTAGCTCCAATACCAGTTTCTAATGCAGTTTGAGCTGATGTTCTTAGAGGAGGAGTATTTAATCCAAATGTCTGGAGTGTGTTGATAATATATTCCTGAGCGGGAATAACAGCAAAAAAACTGATAATCCATGAAAATAGACCACAAGACACACTAAAACAAACTGTACTAATCACTAAAACAAAAGATAAAAAATCAGGAATACCCCAAATTCTATAAAGCCATATTTGTTTTCTTTTTCTAGCTAACAGCTCACGGAACGCAACAAATTTTAGGATAATAAATGTGATTAAGATTCCAAATCCTAACATACCAACTGTATATCTGATCCTAGTAAAAAGTCCAATCTGAAAATTTTCTTTTTTTGATTCCTCAAGAGGATATCCAAGATCTTCTAAATTTCTTGTTAATTGACGCACTTGTTGTCTGTTCAGACCACTCACACTTTCAATAACGAGAGAATCATAAGATGGAGATAGTCCTACTTTATTGTAAATAGCAAACAATGTTTGAGCAGGTACACTAGCAGTATTTCCAAACTCATTTGGGTCGAAACCAACAATAATTGCATCTAATCGTGTTCCTTCAATGGTCACAAAAGCACCAGGTAATCCAATAAATGCATTTTGTTCTAATACAGGCCAACCACGTTGAGGGGCTAGATTGTTGTACAAAGAAATGGCTTTTTCTGGCAACAAAACAGGTAGCCGATCAAGGTTTGCTGAATTCCATATATTTCGTTGAGCAGGGCTAACATTAGAGAGTCCTTCCAATAAAGGAATCCCTTTGAGATTTATAGGGTAGGATGCAGAAAAACCTAAATATGAAATGCCTGCTTGAATGATTTCGGAAGGTGAGAAATAAGGTGAAACCATCCCTACACCTTCGACATTTTTGAATAACGTGATTGTTGAATCATTTAACGGCTGTTCTGGTGAACTAGTAATTGTAAATGAGTAAGTATCTGTTTTTTTACCTGTGCCCTCAGAGATATAAAAATCAGCAATTCTAATAATAGAAAGACTAATTCCAAAAATTCCCAACACAACACCAAAGATCACAGACCAATAAAATTGGTGGAAGAAAATTCTTAGTGTTAATTTCACAAAAAACATTTCTCCTTTTCTTTATTATATAGTAGAATAAACTAGCTACAAGGCGGGATCGAACCGCCGGCCTATTGATTACGAATCAATTGCTCTGCCAACTGAGCTATTGTAGCATCTTATGATTTTATGATACAGCAACACGTTTTATATGTGCACCAAGTTTTTGTAATTTAAGTTCTAGTTTGTCATAACCTCGATCAATATGATAAATATCCAAAATTTCACTTGTGCCTTCAGCAGCTAATGCTGCTAAGACCAGAGTTGCTCCCCCTCTAAGATCGGCTCCTTTCACAATAGCACCTGAAAAATTATTGATACCAATAATTTTTGCAATTCCTCCATCAACAGAAATATCAGCACTCATTCTATTTAATTCCCAAACATGCATAAATCGATCAGGATAAATCGTTTCTGTAATGATACTTTTTCCATTTTTTGCTAAGGCAAGATATGCTAGAAATTGTGATTGTAGATCTGTTGGGAATAAAGGATATGGCAATGTTGTAAAATCAACAGGCTTTTTATGTCCAGCTTTGACATGTATTGATGTTGGTGTAGGAAAAGATATTTCCATCCCAGCTTCTCTAAATAATCTAATTGGTTCTTCCAAATGTTGAGGAACACAATTTTCTATAGTGATCTCACCACCTGTTATTGCTCCAGCAATAATAAATGTGCCTGCTTCAATACGATCTGCTACTACCTTATGTTCCGCACCGTGTAGTGTTTTAACACCATTGATGGTGATTGTATCAGTCCCAGCACCGGTAATTTGAGCTCCCATTTTAATCAATAACTCCGCCAAATCAACCACTTCCGGTTCTTTTGCAGCACCATGGATGATTGTTCGTCCTTTTGCTAATGTTGCTGCCATAAGGATATTTTCTGTTGCTAAAACAGAGCTCCCATGTTTTCCGGATAAATTCATTTCTGCACCAATCAATCCATCTTTTGGTGCAATGACATGTAAATCTCCATGGTTTGTGGTACATGTTGCTGATAATTCTGTGATTCCTTTGATGTGAAGATCAATAGGTCTAGGGCCAATAGCACACCCTCCAGGCATAGAGATATGAGCTTCCCCAAGACGTGCTGTTAAAGGACCCATGACCGCAATGGATGCACGCATTTTGCTTACAATCTCGTAAGGAGCTGATGATTTAAGATTAAGTTCTTCTTCAATAATGACTTTTGATTGATCACGTGATATTTTTTTGCCTAAAAAATTTAATAATTGAAACATAGTTTCTATATCATCTAAAACAGCAACATTATCTAAGACTATTTTTTCTTTTGTTAAAAGTGTAGCAGATAGGATTGGTAGTGCCGCATTTTTTGCTCCACTAATGTTGACTGTACCGGAAAGAGCAACACCACCATCAACAATGAATTTTTCCATTTTTGTCATTGTATCAAACCCCTTTTTTCAATTACATATAATTAGAAATATTATACTGTTTTTTTTACTTTTCGTCAAACTTTTCGACTAATTTCTATTATCTGAGATTTGAAGTTAGTCGAATGATGCGATTGAAGTGACAGTGATTATAAATTCATATTGATCTTAAATCTTGACGTCAAGAATATTTTATAGTATTATATTCTAATATAATACTTATGGGGGCTTTAATGTTTTCAAAATTTATCCGTTGCTTGGGATTCTGTTTTATTTTTTCTACTTATCTGCTACACGGTCAAGAACAATCCTCCTATTCTATTGCCGCACCAGATAACTCTGTTGTGTTATCTGCAGATAGATATGGAGTTACAAAACTAGCTATTAATGGCTCTTGGAATCGTTTCAAAGAAAATCTCGTTATTTCTGATCGTGCAAATACATTCCGTTTTTTTGATTTTGGATTTGGTACCTATACTGATTTGATTAATACTACGAATAAATTATCTTACAGTATCAATGCCGTTTCTAATCAAATAATATTAAAAACGTCGCGTCCTTCTTTGAATCTTACTCGTACGATTCTCTTGCTATCGAACGGTAGTATCGTTCAAACAATCTCCTTATCTAATACTTCTGCCCAGGATCTTGTCCTTGACAATCAAGGTTTGGCATTTACAATGGCATCACTGGCCGATATTGCAAATATTAATCAAAATAATAACAATATCTTAGAATATAAGTATTTTGATGGTAAGAAACTCAAAAAAGCCAAAATAAGTTCTGGTAGTTTTTTTGGTGGACCTCAACCAATGGATTTTATTAAATCAGCAGAATGGATCTCTGTTGCTGATAATTTCTTTTTATTTATTGTCCAACCAAATATATTGGATACCGTTACTATTTATCATGGTTTAGAATTCGGAAAATCTGCAAAAATCAATATCGGTACTCAAGTTCTTGCTACCAATATCGCACCTAATCAATCCTTAGATGTTCAAATGAATTATTATATAGGACCTCGTTCTGAAAAGATTGCTGTTGCTTCTAATCCCGAATTTAAAAAATTATTTGCATGGCCTGTGGTGTTTAATTGGATTTTAAAACCGATCGAATCAGGAACAAATTGGATTTTAACATCTTTAAATTCTTTAATTGGAAGTCCCGGAATTACATTAATTCTGATTGCTATTTTGGTTAAGCTTTTATTACTTCCCCTTTCGATTAAATCAGCAATTTCTATGAAGAAAATGAGAATGCTTCAACCAAAATTAAATAAATTACAAGAAAAATTTGGATACGATCCTCAGTTGCTTCAACAAAAAACATTAGAATTATATAAATCTGAAAAAGCAAATCCTTTAGGTGGATGTTTGCCACTGCTTCTCCAAATTCCTGTCTTTTTTGCCTTGTTTAGGGTTTTATCTCGTTCTGTTGATTTGAGAGGTGCTCAATTCTTGTGGATTAAAGATTTAACAATGCCAGATTCTTTATTTATGATTGGTAGTTTTTCATTTAATTTATTACCTGTTCTTATGACGTTGCTTCAACTCGTATCTGTGTTCCTACAACAAGGTCGTGTTGGTGATTCTCAAAATAATATGCAGAAACAAATGCAAATACAAAGTTATTTCATGCCTGTAATTTTCTTATTTTTGTTCTGGAATATGCCTTCAGGTTTGGTTGTTTATTGGACTGTTCAAAATATTTTTTCTATTATAGAGCAAGAAGCAATCAATCTTGATTCGCGTTTTGGAAAAAAATCATTGTAACAATAATCAATAAGCCCGTATATGCGGGCTTATTTTCTAATTTATGAAGGAAAAATATGCGTAGTTCTAAAATAATTGCAGCACCAGCTACAGCTGCAGGTATTGCTGGTGTAGCTATGATTCGTGTTTCAGGTGATCAATGTATTCAGTTAGTTGATCACATTTTTCACGGATCTAAATCATTATCTGAAAAAAAATCACACGAAATCGCTTATGGTAAGATTATTAATCCTCATACAAAAAAAATGATTGATGAAGTTTTGATAGGTGTTTTCCATCGGCCAAACTCCTTTACAGGAGAAGAGTCATTAGAAATATGGATCCATGGAAGTCCTTTTATTATGAATGAGGTGATGAATCTTTTAATGGGATTAGGTATTTATATTGCCGAACCTGGAGAATTTTCTATGAGGGCATTTCTTAATGGAAAAATTGATTTGACACAAGCTGAAGCGATTTATGATCTAACTCATGCTCAAACAAAATTTGCACATGCACAAGCATTAGGACGTTTGAATGGTGGTCTGTCATTAAAAATTAATGATATACATAAAAAGATTTTGGATTTGCTGGCATTACTTGAAATGGCTATTGATCATGCAGAAGACGAGCATATGTCTGATTTTGCTCCCACATATCTTATGATGACTGAGGCACTTATCATTGAATCTGAAAAGCTATTATCAGGAGCATCTGTTGGCAAAATGAGTACCGATGGTGTGAAAATAGTATTGGTTGGTCGTCCCAATGTAGGTAAGTCTTCTTTGTTAAATGCTTTGGCTAACGAAGATAGGGTTATTGTCAGTGATATCGCTGGGACAACACGTGATGTCATTGAACATCGTGTTTCAGCGAAAGGGTTATTGATTCGATTTTTTGATACAGCTGGGATTCGTGATACAGATGATATCTTAGAAAAAGAAGGTGTCAAAAGAACTTTAAGAGCCATAGAAGAAGGAGATTTGATTTGTCATATTATTGATCAATCTGAATCTCTTCAATCAGAAGATCTTGAAATTATCAAGACTATTCAGCAATATCAAAAGCCTGTCATTACTCTCTTGAACAAATCAGACCTTCCTCAAAAAGTAGTTCTTGATTTAGTAAGCAATAAAAAAATGCAGGTTTCAGCATATACTAACAAAGGAATTGATGAGATATTTGATGAAATTTATCAGTTTTATCGATCCGGTGGAGTTGATCCTGAAAATGATGTGTTGATTGCAAATATTCGTCAAGAGCATCTTTTAAAAGAAACCATTAATGCTTTATCTGATGCAAAAAAAACAATGATAGCTCAGGAATCTGAAGAATTTGTAGCAGCTCATGTGCGAAAGGCTCGAATATTTTTGGAAGAAATTGTTGGAAAAACAACGGACGATGCGATCTTAGATAGGATCTTTTCCCAATTTTGCATTGGTAAATAAGATTTTATTATTGAGATTATTTGAAAAACAAATAAAAAAGGAACTTCTTAAAGAGTTCCTTTTTTATTTTCTGTAAAAAGATAAAACAATTATTTTTTGATAGGTGTTGTTTCAGGATTTTTTCCAATAATAAATATCATTGTTATAAGAGCAAGAAAGCCAAAAATATAACTCATATACACAGGTAAACCAAAAGCAACTAAAATATATCCAAATAAAATAGAGATGCTTGATACTAACATCGCATAAGGTAATTGTGTATCCACATGATCTATCAATGGACACTCTGCACCGCTGGATGAGAGGATTGTTGTATCAGAGATGGGAGAACAGTGATCTCCAACAATAGCACCTGATAATACAGCACCAGCTGTAATTAAGGTAACAGATGAATCAGGACTTCCAGATAAGCTTGCTGCTAGAGGTACTGCGAGTGGTAAAATAATACCCATTGTTCCAAAAGCAGTTCCTGTTGAGAAAGAAATAATACTTGCCAATATAAATGTAAGGACAGGGATAAATTGTGGTGATAGGGATCCTTTCATTAATTGCGTTAAGAAAATACTAGTACCAAGTTCCTTGATAATTGATGTAATAGACCAAGCTAAAATGAGTATAAATGTAGTACTTATAAGATTTTTGGCACCAATAACCCATATATTTAATGATTCAAAGAATGTCATCGTTTTGGTAACCGTAGATAAAATCATCGCAATAATGCTAGCCATCATACTTGCTTTGAAAATTTCTGTCATCACATTACTTGCACCTAGAATTTCAATAATATATTGAGAGACACTAAGATTTTCGCTAAAATTTTGGTTTTGTTCCAAAAGAGCTTGATGACCTGTATACCAAATTCCTCCAAAAGATCCAAAAATGAGTACGAAAATAGGTATTAATGCATTTACCATATAATGTTTAATATGGGGTGCTGGGTTTAAAGATTCATCTTTTTGAATTGATGATTCTGGAGGTAAGGTGATACCTGTTTGACGAGCACGTTGTTCTGCTTTGAGCATTGGTCCAAAATCTTTTTTCATCAATGCAATAATAACAACAAAACCTAACATTAAGAAATTATAAAAACGATAAGGAATTGTTTCTATAAAAATAGCATAAGCATTTGGTGATGTCACACCGGCAATTGTATAAGCATCACGAAGAACGCCAAGCTCATAGCCTACCCATGTTGAAATTAAGGCAATCCCTGCAATAGGGGCGGCCGTAGCATCAATAATAAAAGATAATTTTTCGCGAGATACTTTTAATTTGTCCGTTACGGGTCTCATAACTGGTCCTGTAATAAGACAGTTGGCATAATCATCAAAAAAGATAAATAATGCCGTCACACAACTTAATAATTGAGCTGATACAGCAGATTTTGCTTTTTTAGAAATCGCTTCTGCAACAGCAAAAGATCCACCATTCTTTCCAATAATCCCAATAAGTCCACCAATTGTTATTACTTGAGCAATGATAGAAGCATTCCAACTGTCACTCATGATTGTTAGCATGGTATTGATAATCTTATCAAAACTAGTATAAAGATCACTCAAATCTATTCCATTAGTAAATGATAACAATAATGTTCCAGTCCAAATGCCTATAAATAAAGAAAAATATACTTGTCGTGTCACAAAAGCAAGAGTGATAGAAATAACAGCAGGAAGTATGGTTAGTATTCCTAGTTTTTCTGCAACCATAGACGGTTCTAATGACCAACCCATATCAGGTATAAAAACCACCAAAAATAACGCATATCGTAATAAACTCAAGATCATCCTCCTCCAATTTCCTATCCTTGTTAAGAATATAACATGTTTTTTATAATGTCTTATGAGTAAAAATAATTAAAACTCAATACTACGATAAATAAGATATCCACCCTTATAGATGGAGAAAGTAAAACTTCTACTATTTTTTAATTGTGGTAGAAGGTGTTCCAAAGACTTAATACTTGGAACAGAATTGTTATTAATTGTGGAAACAACATCACCTGAAGAAAGAATAAATGACAAAGGACTATTAGAAGCTATTTTTTGTATCACAATTCCTGATTTTGCACCATTATTTTTCAGATCTCTCTCTGTTGCCTGTGCAAAAGTTACGCCATGTAATTCGATTATTGATGTTGTTTCAGGTGTTGTTTCTAATGATGAATCCATTTTTACAATATTTGATGGTCGTTTTCCAAGTGTGATAATAATAGAATTACGTTTTTTATCACGAAGAACTTCTATTTCAACAGAGCTGTCAGGAGCTTTTGTTGCAATTAATTCTGTTAATTGTGAAGGGGTGCTGATTGTGGTGCCGTTTACTTTTGTAATAATATCACCTTGTTTGAGACCACTTTTATCTGCTGGACCATTTAATTCAAGTGATGAAATAACGATTCCTTCGTTAGATGCTAACTGCAATGTTTTTCTTGTTAATTGATCCAATTCCTGAGGGACTATTCCTAGAAATCCCCGTTCTATTGATCCGGATGAAAATAGTTGTTCAGCAATATTTTTTGCTGTATTGATAGGTAATGCAAAACTAATGCCTTCATAACCTCCACTCTGAGATCGGATAGCGGTATTCATTCCAATGGCTTGTCCTTTGATATTAATCAGAGGACCTCCTGAATTTCCTGGATTAACGGCAACATCAGATTGTAAAAAACGTTGTAGACCAGGAAAAAATCCTTCTCTGCCAACACCACTAATTGCTCCAAAGGTAAAACTGCCTGATAATCCAAAAGGATTTCCAATAGCAATCACAAGATCCCCAACTTCTGTCTCATCAGAATTTCCTAAAGGAACAACAGGAAGATTATTTGCATTAATTTTTAATAAAGCCACATCTAATTCTGTATCAGCACCAATTAATTTTGCATCAAAAGTGCGTCCATCAGCAAGAGTAACTTTGATTGAGCTTGCATTTTCAACGACATGCCAGTTTGAAAAAAGATATCCATCTGGAGTAATAATAAATCCTGATCCTGCAGTACTGTATCTTCTTTGCATCTGTTCATTATTTCCAAAGAAAAATTGAAATAAAGGATCTCGGTATTGGTTGACGCTCACACTACCTTCGACATCAATACTTACAACGCCAGGAGTGATTGTTTTTGATATTTGACGGAGCGTTGTTTGCAATCCAATCACTGAATTTAGCTCAGACATGTTTTCTACAGAATTGTTTTTAGTAGATATATTGAGTTCTTTTTTTTGAGCTTGAAGAACTCCCACACTTGTCACTAAAATTAACATACCAATTATTAATAAAATAATAGATTTTTTTTTCATAAAATCCTCGCTTATTTTTTAATGTTTTTGATTAAGATTCTTTTATATATCCACAAAAAGCAACTGACAATGCATCTGCAACATCATCTGGGTGTGGTGGTTTTGGTAATTGAAGTAAAAAAGTAATGGCTTGAATCATTTGTCCTTTTTGTGCCGAACCATACCCTGTGATTGTTTTTTTTATTGTTGAAGGTGAAAGTTCTTGAATGATGATATTATTTTTTTCAGCAAGATATTTAATCATACCACGTACTTCAGCTACAGGCAGTGCTGTGGTGGTATTTTTACCCATGAATAATTTTTCGATATAGAGGTAGGTAGGTTTGTGTATGTTGAATAATTCTTCAAAATCATTTCCAATTTCATATAATCGCTTTGAGAAGTCATTGTTTTTACTTGTTGATACCAAACCATACGCAATAGGAATTACTTTTTCTGATGAGATTTCCAAAAAAGCATATCCTACTCTATCATAACCAGGATCAACACCACAAATAATCATTTGTTAATCCTCTGACTCATTATCTTTACGCCATTTTAATATAATTAAATATTTATTCCGATCAATGATATGATTAAAAATATTCCCATGAGAATCAATAAAATAATCATTCATGATATAATAAGAAGAATGCAGAGGAGCATAGAATAATTTTTCGTTACTCGATGATGTATCTAGAATTCTAATTTTGAGATTTTCAGCATCATTATTATAACTTTGGAAGAAAATATTGCCTTTTGTATCGACTCCCAAAATATCTTCTGTAATGTTTTTGGTTTTGAAGATGACAGAAGTAAAATCATTCTCCAAAATAGAATACACGTTTACTGATGACCAAATATTTTCAATCATTGATGGAATACTTTCTCCTTTGTTATTGGTAGTAGGTTGGTATTCTGTAAGGATTAGAAGTTGTTCATCATGTATAAAATTTTTGATCGCTAAGATAGAACCTTTATAGTTTGTGCCTGAAATATTAGTTAAAATATTAATATTTTGACTATCTAAATGAAAATTAAGATTTCCTGTTAAGCCATTGTAACGATACACAGCGTATTGATTTTGATTATTTGACGTATAGCTATTGATATAAACATACAAATTATTAAAATTATCACCACTTAATGCTGTTGGATACGAAAATGGTTTCCCATTTAGGCTTAATCTGAGTAAAAATTCCCCTTTTGATGAGAATTTATAAATATAGAAATTTTCATTTGAAATAGCAGCGACATTTTTTTGAAATTGATCGTATTCTTTAATACTAGTACTGATATTAGAGTAATTTTGAATTTCATACGATTCAAAATCTAGGATGGACGCCAAGACAAAAATATTCTCATCTCGATCAACATACAAATCATAAGGACGTGCAAATTCATAATTTTTACCCTTATTAGGGATTGTAAGTTCTAGCGATGAAGATGTATCAGATTGCATTTTAAAAACAGAGATTCTTTTGTTATATGTATCAGGAACATATATTTTTTTATTTCTGATTCGTATTTTTGGTGTGTCAATTAAAAATAAATCAGTAAGTCCTTGTCTATTATCATAAGCTTCTAAGATAGGTATGTTACTTCCTATATTATTAGGATCCGTTCCTAACGTGCCTTGGAATATTTTTTTATACTGCAGTGTTGTTGGTTGCCCACACATTGTGAATAACAAACAAAAAAATACAGAGAATAGCTTTTTCATAATTATCCTTAATAGCAATAATACCGTTATCAAAACGGTATTACTTTTTAATTATTGTTACTGAGAATTCGTTTTCTTCGTCGAAGAAATGCTGGAGTATCAAGATCTGATGCAATATTTGGTGCAGCAGAAATAGTCCGTCGTGTTAGATTAGGATCGATGTCTTCATAAACACGAGTATCTTCTTTACGAACACTAAAATCAATACTACGTCTATCCTCAAAATTTTCATTATTGGAAAAATTATTTTTAGGTTTATTAAATCGCAATCCCCAATCATCATCATGATCAAGATAGTTTGTTTCTTGTTGATGAAGTCTTTTTTCGATATCTTGTTGTGTAAACATCTGATATTCTTTTTCTTGTCTGATGGGTTGTTGGGATTGGGGAACATAGTGTTGTTGTGGATTAGGAATTTGTTGTTCTAATGGTTGTTGTTTTTGTGGTTGTGTATCACGGATGAGATCTGTAGCAACAATAATAATTCTTACCTGATCATGTAATGATTCATCAAAATCAAGACCCATAATAATTTCAGCATCTTCACGACAGAATGTTGAAATGGCTTGAGCTGCTTCGTAAAATTCTTTCATGTCAAAATCGGTACCGCCAACAATCTTTGCAACCATAGCACCTGCTTGTCGGAAAGTATTATTTTCAATAAGGGGATTTGCTAACGCTTCTTCAGCTGCTTTTAAGGCACGTCCATCACCTTTTGCTTGACCAATACCCATAATTGCTTCTCCACGGTTGGCAAGTATGGTTTTAATATCATTAAAATCAACATTAATGATTGCTGTTTCACTGATAATACCAGCAATACCTTGAACAGCTTGTTTGAGAACTTCGTCAATTTTTTTGAATGCATCTTTTACAGAAGTATTTTTTTCAACAATTTCAAAAATACGTGAGTTTGAAATCACAAGCATGGTATCTACATGATCTTTTAGTTTGTCAATTCCTTCCAAAGCAGTTTTTTGACGTTTTGATCCTTCAAAAGAAAAAGGTAACGTCACAACAGCAACCACCAAACAACCAATTTCTTTTGCTACTTGTGCAACTACTGGAGTTGCACCAGTTCCTGTTCCACCACCCATTCCAGCGGTGATGAATACCATATCTGTATTTTTTAATGACGTACGAATTTCTTCAACACTTTCAATAGCTGATTTTTCGCCAATTTCAGGTTTAGCACCAGCACCAAGACCTTTAGTGATTTTGTTGCCAATAGCAATTCTTTTTTTTGCAAAAGATTTTTTTAGTACCTGTACATCTGTATTAATAGCAATAAAATCAACACCAGCTACTTGATCTTCAATCATGCGATTGATTGCATTACAACCTGCTCCACCGATACCAAGAACCTTTAAACTACTACCAAGATCCATGTCAGAAAATTCGTCTTTTGGTGCGACAAATAATTCTTCAATGTTTTTAGGATTATCTTTGACAAATTGTTGTTTAGGAAATTCAGGTAAGTTTGTAGGTGAGAAAAATATTTCATCACCAATTTCTGAAGCTTTCGGAAGAGAAGTTTGTTTAAACTGTTCGTGGTTAGTATTTAAATCTTCGGAATTATCTTGTTCTTTGCCGGCACTCCATAATTCTTCAAAGTAAGACATTGTTCCTCCAAGTTGATATGATAGACATGACTGATTATATGTTTTGTTAATTGATAATTATTCGTAAACAATTACTTATGGAATTTATCGGAAATTTTATTTTTTTATTTATAATATGAATAAGATTATTTCATGATAATAATCTTAGAAAAATTCGTTAAACCAATCTTGGATACGATGCACAATATTTTGAAAATTTTTATCATCATCAGGACCACTCATCGTTCCATGTTTTGGTGAATGTCTTAATCCGTATAATGCTAGTCCTGTTGCTGTGGATAAAATAGGTGTCCGAATAAACTCATTCAATCCTCTTAGCTGCGATGGAATACCAATACGTACAGGAAGCTGGAATATTTGCATGGCAAGATCGTCAATATATTCTGTACATGCTACACCCCCTGTTAAAACAACACCACTAGATAAATAAGGTTTTAATCCTGTCTTTTCAAGATCTTCATTTACTAAGAATAAAATTTCTTCTAAACGTGGTTGAATAATTTCAGCTAACAAGCGACGACTTTCTATTCTATCGGATTTTCCACTTGGGTTTGGGATTTCTAATTGATCTTGCAACGATATATTTGCTGCAATTGCCGATCCATAGTTACACTTGATTTGCTCAGCGATTTGGGTTGTGGTTTTGAGACCATATGAAATATCATTAGTGATGTGCGTACCACCAATAGATAATTGTCCGGTGTGCTTCATACCACCATCAAGAAAAACTACAAAATCAGTAGTTCCCGCTCCAATATCAATAAGTACACAGCCTTCATCTTTTTCATCTTCATTAAGTGTTGCTGTGGCTGCAGCTAAAGATTTTAAGAAAATATCAGCTGTATTAAAACCTGCTTTATAAACACTTTTAATCAAATTACTTACAGACGTTGCTGCAACAGTAATAATATGTACTTTGACTTCAAGACGTGAACCAACCATCCCTACAGGATCTTTGATTCCAAGTTCGTTGTCAACAGAAAACTCTTCAGGGAGTACATGAATAATTTCTCTGTCAGGTGGTATAATAATAGTAGTAGCTGTTTCGATAACACGATCAACATCTTCATTTGTAATTTCTCTATTGTTAGGTACAGCAATTAATCCTTGACTAGTAGTTGATTCAATATGTCCACCTGAAACACCAAGTAACACCGAATCCACAGTAATACCAGCTTGAAGTTCTGCTTGTTCAATGGCTGATGTCGTTGCCATTGCGGCGTGTTCTAAATTGATGATGACCCCTTTTCTAATCCCACGAGAAGGTACACTTGCAGCTCCAAGAATCTCCGGATACCCTTTTGGATTATTTTTAGCAATGACAACGTTTATTCGATGCGACCCCATGTCTAAACCCGCAATAGCAGGTGATGATGCTTGATTAGAATATCTTGAATTCACGCTACTTCCTTGTTATTTTTTTATAATATATTATAAAATTCCAATGGCATTTTCTTTATTGTTATGTATATCAATCTTTTTAGGGACAGCGATGTTTTGATTTGTTATTGCCTGATGGATTAGAGTCGCTTTTTTGATAAAATCATATGTTAATATTCGTTTAGAAATAATAAAATCAGAACTCAGTCCTTTTAAACGAAAACTAGCCTCGCGATTTCTATTAATATAAATAGAATCAAGAGAATTTGATAGAGGTTTGTCCAAAGCTGACAACATCTGAATTAAATATGTGTCCGAAATTTTATATTGATCTATCGCAATTCCAAAATCTACGGTTATTTTTGGTAAATGATCAATCTTAATGGGCAGTATTGTGCCTGATGTGTCTACTACATATTGTTTATTTTCAGAAATAATGATAGCCACAGGTCTTTTTTCAATAATCTCAATACTTAATTTATCAGGAAAATCACGATTCACAATTACATTATCTATTATTGGTGAAGCTAACAAAGATCTTCTCACATCAAAGATGTTTAATGTCAATAAAGATTGATTTGATAAAGATCTAATATATTCTTTAAAAGACGTATCAAGCGAATAGACTGATCCATTGATATCAATATGTTTAATTTTAAATATATTTGTATAACGATTTAAAACAACTATGGTACCTTTATGCATAAAAATAGACAACGGAATAAGTATTAAAATTAATATGGCAGAAAATTTATATCTCATAGGAAGATTAGTCACCTATATTCTCTCCAAAGCATTGCTCACCATATGCTGAACAAACTCTTCTATAGAAATATTTGCAGCATGAAGCATTGCGGGGATATCACTGGTCGCTGTCATCCCAGGAGCAGTATTGATTTCTAAATAGATTGGTTTTTCAGGGGTAAGAATAAAATCAATTCGGAAACAATCTCTCAATCCAAATTCTTTAATGATATTTTTTACATCATGATGGATACGATCAAGCATTATTGTATCCATCACTGCTGGTAAAATAAATTCTGTCATCCCTGCTGTATATTTTGTTTCAAAATTATAAAATTCAGCGTTTGGTTTTAGTTCTAGAATTGGTAACATAACAAATTCTTCTTTTTGCTGGATGACACCAATAGTCATCTCACGACCACTAATCAATGTTTCAATCAGTGAATCCGGAAATTTCTCTAAATGATCAGGTAACAAGGTAAGAGCTTCTTTTTTATTATGAAGAATTAAGGTACCTATACTTGATCCTTCTGATACCGGTTTAATAAAAACAGGATATCCGATCGAGTCAATTTTTTCTAAAATTTCTTCCATGCTATGATTTAGTGTTGCAAAACCATTAGGACATGGAATATCAATTGATCGAAATATTTTTTTTGTAATATTTTTATCCATGGTCATCGCACTTGTTAAGACATTGCACCCAACATAAGGAACGTCTAGATATTCGAGAACACCTTGTATCACACCGTCTTCACCTTTTGATCCATGAAGAATAGGATAAACAACATCAAATTTTTTTAATTCATGAATAGGAAAACAAAAATCCGCAGGATCAATAGTAATAACAGAAAAACCAGCATTTGTTAATGCTTTTTCTAAGTTTGCTCCAGATCGTTTGGAAATATTTTTTTCTCCTGAAACACCACCAGCAAGTATCGCTATTTTTTTAGACATAATATAATCTCACATATAAAATATATATCAATATTATGATATATATTTTATATTTCGTCAAAATTTTGCTAATTCAAAAACAAAAAAAAGCTTCTTTCCAAGTTAGGAAGAAGCTTTTTTATATAATTCGATATAACCACGTGCGGATCGTTTCCACGACCAATCTGCTTTCATTGCTTGTGATACAATCTTGTGCCACGATTCTTTATCGTTTCTCCACATATTAACAGCTTTGAGGACAGTATTTGAAAGATTAGAAGGATGATATTCTTCAAAAACAAATCCTGTTTTTTCATCAATCACCGAATCTGCAAGCCCACCTGTTTTTCGCACAATAGGTATAGTTCCATAACGAAGACTATATAATTGGTTTAGTCCACAAGGTTCAAAAAGGGAAGGCATTAAAAACATATCTGATGCAGCTTCAATAGCATGCGAACGTTCAATATTAAAACCAATATAAACATTCATTTTTTCATAATATTTTTCTGATAACTCAAGTAATTTAAATTCATATTCCGATTTTCCTGTTCCTAAAATTGTAAAAGCAATATTTTGTTGGAGTAAATCTTCAATACATTCTAATAAAATATCAAGTCCTTTTTGATCATATAGGCGAGTAATCATACCAATTAATGGAGTATCTTCTTGTAATACTAAATTATTTTCTTTGACAAATAATGATTTAATTTTTTCTTTTTTGTCTAGATGTTCAAGATTGTAATTTATTCCATATTTTTTTTTAAGAAAAGGATCGTGTTTTGGATCCCATTCTGTGTAATCCACACCATTCATGATTCCAGAAAAAATACTTGTTTGATTTTTTTCTCTGATCACCCCTTCAAGACCTGCTCCCCATTCTTCGGTTTGAATCTCTCTTGCGTAAGTTGGACTAACAGTATTGACTGCATCAGAAAAAACAATACCACCTTTCATAAAATTGATATTTCGAAAATATTCTAAACCTCTAATATGGAAATATTTCCAATCAATGCCTAGTTCAGGATATTGATCTACAGAAAAGACACCTTGATATGCGAGATTATGTATAGTGAAGACTGTTTTGGTATTCGAAAAAATACTTTTATAATCATCTATGGCATTTTTTAACAATGGAATTAATCCCATGTGCCAGTCATGAGCATGAATGATATCCGGAATCCAAGATAAAATTTTACATGTTTCAAGAACAGCAGAATCAAAAAAAACATATCTATTTAAATTATCCAAATAATCTCTTCCTGTCAGTGGATTGGTGTATGGATTGTCACGATCAAAAAATTCAGGCATATCAATAAAAATAAAATTATTTTCTTCAAAAGAAGTTTCTTGAATTTTAAAATGAAATTCTTTATTGTTAATTGTTATTGAAGCATTTTGAGTATTGTTAATTACGATATTATTTTGTTCCATAAATGTAGTAACAGAACGATGTTTTGGTAAAATGATCCGTACATCTTGTTTTTCTTTGATTAATGCTTTGCTTAAGGCACTAATCATATCAGCTAATCCACCAACTTTTGCAAAAGGTACTGCTTCTCCACTTGCAAATAAAATACGACGTTTCATATTTTTCCTCGCTTTCAACTGTGTTCTTTGAAAATAGAAAATATAGAAAAAGGGGTACTGGACCCCTTTATTGAATAAAAAAATTAGTTAGAAGCATCATTATAGTCTGAGGTTGATGGTTCACTTGTTTCTGTCGTTTCTGTAGTTGATGAGTTAGAAGATGCGGTTCCTTTAACAAAATGAATTGATAACAATAATGCACTTGCAATAAATGCTGTAGCCATCCATGATGTAAACTTTACCAAAATTTCATTTGATTTTGCCCCAAAAGCACCAGCTGTGATATTAGATGAAAGTACTCCATTATCAGCACCATTTGTTTGTAATAGGATAGCTGGTATTAATAGAACAATAGAAATTACAAAAATAGTAAGTAAAAAAATGATCATTACATTTTCTCCCAATTAAAATAGATATCAACACAAAGATATTCAAAACTTATTATTAGTATAATAGATTTATGTTAAAAAAGCAATCTCTTTTATATTGGGATTTTTGAAAAATCTAATAAATCTATAGGACATACTAATTTATGAAGTTCTTGATCATTTTGAAGATATTTCGAGTATTCGTTTAAATGAATGGCACTTACGTGCTTACTCCCAAGAGGTGATCCATCATGATTAAAAAAGTTTATCTTTTTTGATCCCTCAGATCGAAGAACCGTGCTACAGAATATTTGAGGAGCAAGAACCTCATGATGATCACAGATGTCTTCACCGTAAATAAATCCAAACAAAAATTTAGGTTCATCAATAGAAAAAGCAATACCTTGTTTAGGTTTTAATTTTTGATGAAATTGTTTTAGGTAAATACTTTCAAATGATGAACGACCAATAATTCCTTTTGCTTTGTCTGTAAACTCAAAATGAATGCCTAAACGGTGTAGATGTGCTGGATTGATAAAATAATCTTTTTCAAACATCTCAAATGCTTTTTTACCCATATCCACCTCTGATTCGCGTAACGGTAGAACGGTATCTTGTGGATAATCAAGCAAGCCAATTTTTTGTGCCAATTTTTCTCGTGCAGGAGTAAATCCTTTAAAATCAAAACAAATCGATTTTAAACTGGGATATGTTTCTATAAGTTGAGAAGAAGGTAACAACGCTGCAGACAACGGTCTAAAAACCAATCCTTCTACATCTGCTTCACGATCAGCGTACAATAACGCTTTACGACTTTGAATCAAGGGGCGTTGATCGACAATATCTCCCATCACCATAAAATCAGCTTGGTGTTCTTCCATATATATTTTTGCTTGTTTAAGTAAAAATATTCTGTGCTCTAAACAAATATTAGAACTACCGGATTCTTCATCAGATAAAATATTTGTATAAAATTCACGAGCAATGTCTACTTTATCGATTTCGATACTGTTTTTGACTAAGTATTCTAATCCAAAATATTTTGAAATCCGTTGTCCAGCAAGAATAGGTTTATTATACGTTAGCCCAATATCAAAATGTACAGGGATTAGTTCAATATCTGTTTGTTGCATTAATTTTACAACTAATAATGAATCAAGTCCACCAGCTGTGAGAATAACAGCCTTCGCCATATTCTTACCTCCTAATTACTAATTAACAGACCTTATTTAAGTGTTTCATTAGTGTTCGTGGAATTTTTATTCGAACCTTCTGTCTCTTCTGATTGATTACTATTTGTTTTTATTATTTCTATTTTATCTTGGAATGACCATTTTTCTGTCAGTTCAGGATCATTCTCTATAAGTAAGGTAACTGTTTCTGGTGGCATTAAAAATTTTAATCTTTCAGGACCTATAATTGTTACAGGTAACTTATGTGTGCCAGCATTTGTGATGTTACTTAAATCTACTTTAACCTCTGTTTTAAGTAACAATAATTCAATATTTGAATCAGCTGTTAGTACTGTAAATTGAATACTGGGAATTGATGGGATTACCAATTTTGCACTCAAGTTTTCTATAGTAATCGGTAAAAATACTTTATTTGTTATATGATAATGTTCTAATTGTCCCTCTACTCTAATCGGAATATTAGGCGTGATTTCTATCATATGTAGTGATTTTATTTTTATATTTGTTATAAAGTATGTAACATTGTTTAGAGTATTGAGATCGAGTGATTCTGTTTTTATTGAAGATACAGCTTTCACTCTGTCAGCAGAACCAATAATATTAATAGTGTCAGGACTTAATGTATAATTTGTAATCTTACTATAGGGGTTAGAGACAGTATCCAAAACAATAGGTACTTCATTCGTCACTATTTCAAATAACTCTATACTAATATTTTTTGGTGTGATATCATAATTGATTCCTTCAGGTAAATTTTCTAGAGTAATAGGGTATATCTGTTTACCTTTGACAGCATTTGCCAAACTTACCACAGCTCTTAACCTTTGTATATATAGAGAAACATCTTCACGTGCTTGAAGTTCTACTTTTATATTAGTGTCTTTATTGTATTCTAAGGATATTCCAGCGGGGATATCGATAATTTCAACAGGTAAATTTACATATGTCTTTTCAATAGAAAGAATTGTTGCATAATACCAAAGAAAAGTAGCAAGAAATACAGAAATAATTTTTGGTATCACATCTTTTATAAAAATGAGATGCAGTATTTTAAGCCAAGATTTCACGAAGTACCTCCTCGACATAATTATTCGGGATGGAGGTAATGATTCCACCTTGAGCATAAGAAATTGTTCCTGTTTCTTCTGAAACCATTAAAACAATACAATCTCTTTCTTGTGATATTGCTAGTCCGGCTGCATGTCTTGTACCGTTTATTTGTTCTGATGAAAATATTGCAGGTAAAAAGACATGTGCTGCAATGATTTTTTCTTTTCTTATGATAACGGCACCGTCATGGAGTACGGTGTTTTTATTGAAAATTGTTTCTATTAATTCTTGACTGTATTTTGCATCAAGAACAACACCATTTTTAATGAATTCATTGAGTTTGATCGTTCCTTCAATGACAATTAATGCTCCTGTTTTTTTGTTTGATAGTATTAAAAGGCTTTGTGACAATAACGAAACAAATGCAGTATGAACCTTTTCTTTATTTAAGGTTCGTCCTAAATTGGATAAAAATTGTTTGATTTCTTGATGAAAAAGAATAATGACAATTAATGGAAGATCATTAAAAAATCGTTCAAATAACCAACTAATTGTTTCAAGCTTGAAAAATTTGACAGTTGAATAAGATAAGATTCCTAATATCATTCCTTTAACAACAGTACCTGTGTATGTTCCTTTAAAAAAATAATAGATTAGGTAAATGGTGATACTTGTTACAAGAATATCGATAATATTGATTATCCACTCTAGATGCATTTCTGATCCTGTATATGTGAGAAAACATTTTCTACTGCAAGTTCTGAAACTCTTGTTCGAGCTTCAGAACTTGCACCACCGAGGTGGGGAATCATAATAATATTATCAAAATCAAAAAGTGGCGAATCTAGGGGAAGAGGTTCTTCTTCAAAAACATCCAATGCAACTCCCATAATGGTTTTGTTTTTTAAGGCATTGATTAATGCTTTTTGATCCACCACTTTGCCTCGAGATGCATTAATGAGATAGGCACTTTTCTTCATCAATCCAAAATATTTTTCATCCATCAAATGATATGTTTCTTTTGTGAGAGGAGTATGAATCGTCACCATATCACATTTTGGAAGTAATATTTCTAAAGACGGTACAGATTCGGTATTTGGAGGAAAGTTGGAAATATAAGGATCATAAATACAAACATTCATATTAAAAGCACGAGCAAATTGAGCCACTCGAGAACCAACATTGCCACAGCCAATAATCCCTAATGTTTTTCCATCAAGTTCAAAACCTTCCGTTTTTTCTCCACGTTCCCACATTTTTTGTCCATAAAGTAGGTGATGAGAGTAAGTGATCTTGTGGGCAATACTCAGGATAAAACCCATCGTTGTTTCTGCGGCATTTACAGAATTTCCACCAGCTGCATTAAAGAGTAAAATGTTTTTTGAACGTGCATATTCTGTGTCAATAGCATCCATTCCAACACCAGCTCTTGAAATAATTTTTAAATTTGTTCCTTCATCAATCATTTCTTTTGTTACGCGTGTTGATCGAACAATCAATGCTGTAGCTTTTGATAAATCAGCAGGATTGACACTAATTTCATAAGGGGATGTTTGTAGTTTTTGATGAGCGTGCTCACCTAAATCATCTAATACTAATATTAGTTTTTTCACTTTTACCTCATTTTCATTAACAGAAAAATATTTTTTGTAATGATTGACCTTTTTGTATATCTTGATTATATGTTTGCCCGATCAGAGATTTGTAATTTTTAGTTGAAATTCCTGATCCAGGTCTTTGTAGTATGATATGTTGTTCTGTTATAGGGGTATTAGCTGGGATTAATGTTTTTGCATAAGCATCTCTGCCTGCAAGAGATTTGATTTTTTGTTCTATGGGAGTATTTTGACGAATTCCTTTTCCAAGAGCTGCCTCAATTTTTCTTGATGCCACAACCATATCGTAGAATTGTTCTGGCGATAAGGATAAAGGATGATCCAAATCTGTTCTTTCTGGAAACAAGGTAAAATGTCGTTCAATAATTGCAGCACCTTGAGCTACAGCTCCTAACGATAATGCTATTCCTTCTGAGTGATCAGAAAATCCAATACGCTGATTAGGTAACATTTTTTGCATGGTATTCAAATATCTTAAATCAAATCCTTCCGGAGGTGCAGGATATTGAGATACACAATAAAGCATAGCAGAAAGCGAGCCGTTGATTTTATGTGCTAATGCTTCTATCTCAGCATGTTCTAATGATCCTGTTGAAATGATAAAAGGAATATTTTGTTCCAACAATAAATCAATCCATGGCTCTGTACCTGCATCACCACTTGCTATTTTGATAGGATATATTTTGTTCATCATAAGATCAGAAAAGGTTGAGATATCCAAAGGAGTTGCAAAAGCAAGAATCCCTTTTTTTTCAGCATAATTTCTAAGAGATTTGAAATCATCAAGATTAATTTGAAACGATTTGAATAAGTTATATGCATCGGGGGCAAGAGATTGATTGTAAAATTCGTCTATATTATATATTTGAAATTTAACAGCATCTGCTTTTGCTTCCACAGAAGCGTCAATCATTTTTTTTGCGATAGAAAGATCGCCATCGTGATTGATACCTAATTCTGCGATCATAAATACAGGATCATGTTGACTCTTATTGTTAAGTATTTTTAAAATATCAGACATATGATTCCTTTAAATATTAACTAATCTAACAATTGTATTATTTTCTCAGAAGATATAGTTAATAAATCATTCTTGTTTTCATTAATAATATGTTTTTTTATTTTAGCAATATGGTCAGCATCAAACATTGTTTTATTTATTGCTTGTTTATTTTGTGTGCTTACTAAATAATGTGCTATGTTGTGTTTTATTGTTTTGTTTTCTTCTTCTATTTCATAAATAATGTTTTTAATGTCAGATTGCATTTCTTGAGTGGTCCATTCATTGTTTTTAAGACGTTGAGCGTATTTGGGATGCGTTTTGTTTAATTGTGCAATGTTTGATCTTAGTGCTGTCTCAAATTGATGCGGTGTTGACACAAAATCTTTAATTAATCCTGATAATTGACTTAAAAGTCCAAAAGCTTGTTGATTCTTTGTAAGAGAATATTGTAGATATTGGATAGAACCAAGTTGTGGTGACTTTTTTTCAAGATTAATCATTTCCGGTGCTAATTTATGTGACGCATTGGTGATAGAATTTTGTGATTGTTCACGTTTTCGTATAATAAAAGATTTATTGATACTGACATTTGTAATTTTCATGATATTTTCCCAAAAATTAAAATATTTTTTAGTATCATATAGAAGACATGATTTTGTAAAAAGAAATAATCAATATGTATATTGTACTATGTTTTTTTTAAAAATCAAATCCATAATATAATATTTTCGATTAATCGAAAATAATTATTGATTACGATGATACTGCGATAATTTTGAAGAATAAGGTCTATGAGACATATTATTGACATCGATATTTTCAATGTTATGTGACTCATTTGCACTGATGTTGAGAAGAATTCCCATACCGATAGAAAGTATTAAAAAGGATGAGCCGCCATAACTGATAAAAGGTAGTGATACACCTGTTGGTGGCATCAAAGCCGTTGCAATCATAATGTTTAGCAATGCATGTGTTGCAATAAGCGTTGTAATTCCAAACGATAACATCTGAGCATATGGATCTTTTGTTCTAAGAGCCAGTTGTGCACCTTTGATAAAAAACAACACAAACAATGCAATTAATACAAATCCCCCTACAAATCCTAATTCTTCAACAATGATCGAAAAAATAAAATCTGTATGTGCTGCCGGTAATCGATAAATTTTTTGAGTACTGTTGCCCAATCCTACACCAAAAAACCCACCTTGAGCAAGAGCTCGTAGTGATTGGATGGATTGATACCCAATACCATTGGGGTCACTCCAAGGATCAATAAAGGCAAAAATACGATCTTTTCGGTACGAAACTTTCCAAATAGCCACCCCAAGAACAGGTAGTGTAAGAAAAATAATGCTGAAAATATGCCGTAATCGTGCACCACCTATAAAAATCATGGAAAACATGACAGAAATAATAATAGCAGCAATAGAGAACCCTGATTGGAGCAAAATAATTAAAAAAATTAATGATGCCAATAATAATGGTGGTAACAATCCGGAAATAAAGTTTGAAAGAGTGTCTTGTTTTTTCACAAGCACATGTGCTAAATATATTGTCAATGACAGTTTTGCAAGCTCAGATGGATTAAAAGAAAAAAAGCGAAAATTAATCCAACGTCGTGCTAATCCGATTTCTAATCCTATACCTGGAATAAACACCAAGATCAGTAAAACAATCGAGATAAAGATAAACGGTTTGACAACAATCCGTGTATATCGGTAATCTATTTGTGCAAAAATAATCATCGCAGACGCTGATACAATAGCAAAAATAAGTTGTTTAATAAAAAGCGTCTGAGAACCAAGACCAAGTGTCTGCCCTGCAAAACGAGAAACACTATGCATAAATAAAATACCAATACTTAATAGAACAAAATACAGAGCAAATATTGTTTTGTCTGCACGTTCTAATGCCGTAGAATCCAAAAATTTCTTTTTTTGTGACATTGTTATTTTGTTAATTGATTTTTTAATCGTGTGTACTCTTCTGCTGGGAGATTTTTTTCAGCAATCTCCAATACAAGAGAGATGTATTGATTTTCGTATTTATTGTTCCCTGTTAATTTCGCAATATTTAATAAATAAAATGCTGTGTTGAATTTTTGTTGTAATTCGTTTACTGTATTAATAATCGTTGTTCCTTCTGCTAAGGTCATATTTACTAGATTACTATCTATAATCCCTTCTCCTATACCAGCTATAATATCATGCATCATTTGAACATGCCATCTTAAAAATTGAGAATTTAATCTTAATTTTCTCCATGAACTTCTCCAAAACTCATTCAATGTTGTTATGTCACTTTTGTTTTGATCTAAAGATAGTCGTGCAACAAGGTCTGAAAGATGTTTAATAATAAGATTCACGTCAGGGCTAGCTGATATTAATGTTGCTCGAGCTCTTTTGCTGGAGAGGTCAAAATTTGTTCCACTAATATTTTCAATATTTTTTCTAAACTCAATCAGTCTTATAGTGCTTTGATAAGGGCGTGATTTTTTAATGTTTGCTTTCATGCTTTTCCAATGGGTGGTTGCATTTGTTAATTGATTGTAGTAACGATCAAATTTTTCGAGATATAAGTCAGTCTGTTGACTGTCTTTTAAGATGAGTTTTAAATAACTCCAAAGCAATATATCATAAGTAGACCAAGAATAAATAAAATTGTTGACCACTTGTTCCCAAGTCTTTACGGCTTCTGGGAGATAATCTTTTTTTAAGTTAAATTGATCTTGTGCTGATAAATAAAATATACCAAGGTTGTGTAAGATAGCAACAGAATCATATCCTGATTTCTCAATTAAAGAAATATAATATTCTATTTCTTTCCATTTTTCTTGAGTGTATTCTGTAATTTTTTCTTGATTTTCTTTGGAAGAAGCTGGTTTACTTTTGATATTTTGTACTTCATCAGAAATTAATCCAATTTGTTCAAAAGCAAAACTATTCACAATTTCTCTTGATAAATAATCGTAATATTCAAGATTTTTAATATTATCCCAACGTTTTAAAAACGTATCTTTTGGATCTTTATGAAAAGGTTTTTGATATGTTTTCAGTAATATGATATTATTATTTTTTTCTGTGATATAGCCACTATTTTTAAGATCTGCAAGTAAATTATTCCATTCATTGTTATTAATTGTTCGTCCTAACAAATCACTGAGATATTCTTTTAAAACACTTACGGATTCTGTATTCATAAATTCTAAATAATCCAAAATAGCATAACGAATATGTTGGACTTTATACATTTGACCATAATTTTTGTAATAAAAATCACCTAAATTTTGAGGATTTGCAAGCTTCCATGTTAAATAGGTAGAAGGTTTTCCAAGTGCATATGGCACAAGATACGGCATTGTCGCACTTCTGATATTTTCATAAAAGGGTTCTTCTCCTGTGAATAGTCCTCTGTCGACAATTGGTCTTCGTGCTTCTAATGTTTCCGATGTCACATAGCGAAGATCTCCATATATTTTTTTGAAAATATTTCCTTTTTGATCATATGGAAAAAGATCTTGGCGTAATTTTTCAGCATAAGTAAAATATAGTGATGAGAATACTTGATTATCACCACCTTCTGTCATAAACACGGAATATTCTTCTGTTGATGATAATAAATTTTTACCATAATCATGATTTAACCAGTTTTTACTATGATCATTATATTTAAAGTTTACCACTAGTGGATAGAGAGATAGGATTGAAATAATTAAAATCGCAACAATATTAGAAATTTTTTTGGAAGATAATGTCATGATAACCTCTACTTATAAAATTCATATCATAGTATAACTTATTTATAAAATTCTTGCAAAATAAAGCATTATAACTGACTATAATCATTTGTCAATAGAAAATACTTTATGCAATGTGTTGCTTTTTTTGATAAAATTTAATACAATAAATAATAATAGTTAATATGTTTATATGGAGTTTTTTTTTTATGTCTCAATTATGTATAAATAAAGTCGTTATTCATGGGTGGAATAATATGACTGCATCAATTGCAGAAGGAATTCGTTCAAAATTTCCAAAATGCCAAATTTTTTGTCCTGATCTGACAGAAGATCAATTTATTCAAGCACATAAAGAAGGATACCTTGACTCTTTACCTCAACGAAAATCACTCATATATGAAGAAGCTGATTATTTAATTTTAGACAAAAATGGAAAAGACACATTACTGATCCTTGAAAAAATAGAAAATTATCTAGAATCCGAAACCGTTATTATTGATTTTCAACATGTTAAAAATTATTATTATGAACAAACCAAAAACATTTTATCTCCTCCAAATCCCTATGTGAGTGCTTATATTTTTCTTGATGAACTTCCTGTAGGGGTACGGCATACTATTTTTAAAGATAAAATCATTGCTATTATTTCAGATAATTCAACAGAACTATTAAATAATATGAAGTCTTTTTGGGGATTGTTTGATGCGAAAATTATTCCCACATCAGCTGAATTTTTTGATGAAATTTTTGCTACGACAATGCAAACACCAAATATGATTGCTACTATTTATTCTCATATTCTTCAAAAAGACAGTTGGGCAGACACTTTATTTTTTGGCTTTTATAATAAACAACTACGCAATTTTGTTTCACCTGTTGCTTATGAGCCGGATGAGATTGCAAAAAATCTTGTCTCTAATCGGGACAATATCATGCGTACTCTTTCTTTTATAAAACGTGAAATTGATACGATTCATCAAATGATTGATGATGAAAACACAGAAGCTATTTCTTTCTATATTAAATCTGCAAAAAAATTTAAAAATCGAATATAAAAAACTCCCCATGTTTAATGGGGAGTTTTTGTTTAGACTTTTTTTGTTTGTTGGAATAAGTTGCTGATTGATCTGTTGGAATAAATACGTTCAATACATTCACCAAATAATTCTGAAACACTAAGAATATTTAATTTTGTTCCTAAGATCGCTTTTTTTTCTTCGTTAATTTCAATTGTATCTGTCACAATAATAGAATGAGCAGAACATTCTTTGAGGCGTTGGCAAGCTTGTTGAGACAAAATACCGTGAGTTGCCATAATATGCACTTCTTTTGCTCCAAGTTTTTTTAAACGATCTGCTGCTTGACAGATGGTTCCTGCTGTATCGATCATATCATCAATCAAAATAGTGTTTTTGTCGACAACATCTCCAATTAAATTCAAAATTTCTGCTTTGTTTTTTTTCTCACGTCTTTTATCAAAAACAGCAATCTCAGCTCCAAGCGTTTTTGCAAGATAGCGAGCACGCTCTAATCCTCCAACATCAGGAGAAACAACAGTCCAATCACTGTTAGCTTTGAGTGTTTTTTTTGTATAATGATTAAAAATTGAGGATGCATATAAATGATCAACAGGAATATCAAAAAATCCTTGAATTGCCGCTGCATGCAAATCCATTGTTACAACACGATCAACTCCTGCCTCAACAAGCAGATTGGCAACTAATTTTGCTGTAATAGGAACACGAGATTCTGATTTTCTTTCTTGACGAGCGTACCCATAATAAGGCATGACAGCGGTTATGTTTCCAGCAGACGCTCTTTTTAAAGCATCAACAATTACCAATAGTTCAAAAATATGTTTATGACCGGGATTGGATGTTGGTTGGATGACAAAAACATGTTTTCCACGAACATCTTCTTCGATACGAACAAATATTTCTTCATCTGCAAACTCTGTAATAAAGGTTTCCGTTAATGATATCCCCATATAAGAAGCAATATTTTTGGCTAAATTGATATTACTTCGACCTGAAATAATGGTGATTCCATTACGATTATGAGGCATAAAGTACTCCTTAAAAGAGATTGTTGCATATTGTATTAATTATATTTTCAAGGGAATGTTGAGCAAATATCGGAATAATAGTAAAAAAGAGTTCGAATATTCGAACTCTTTTTTACTATTATATCTGGGGTGGATGGGATCGAACCACCGAATGTCGGTACCAAAAACCGATGCCTTACCACTTGGCTACACCCCAAAAAGTAAATTATTACTTTATAATTCTTTATTCTGCGTGATATGCTTCAAGAATAGCATTCTGCATACGATCACGGAATTCTGAATTTATTGGATGAGCTACATCTTTAAGCTCTCCACTTCTTGTTTTGCGAGATGGCATTGCGATAAACAATCCCTCACGACCATCAATAATTTTGATGTTATGAATCACAAAACTATCATCAAAGGTTACAGAAGCATATGCTTGTAATTTGTTAGCTTCACCTTCGACTTTTTTAATACGGATATCTGTAATTTCCATGATAAGCTCCTTCCACATCACAAAGATGGGTATCACATAAAATGCGTTGAATAACTTTTTACCTGGTTTAAGCTTAACCTTGCTTTCCGTAGATCGGACACACTATTAAATAATAATACAAAACTAGATCCACTACCTGTCATAAAAATATACGACGGCGAAAGTATATATGTCAAGTAATTCTTGATCTCTTTTAATGGTCGATTGATAGAATCTAACTCATCATCGAATATATTATAAATCATTTTTTTTAAATTGTCAAGTCCCCAAATATGATTTTTGATAAAAAAATCTATTTTTTCTTGATGAGTATTGATACCAATTTTATGAGAAATATGTTGGAATGCTGTTTTTGTGCTGGAATGAATATTTGGAAATACGATTAATCCATGAACATCTTGACTGAGTTGCCCTTTAAGTGGCGTAATTTTTTCTCCTTTTCCCGATACAAAAGCATTACCACCGTAAAGAAAAAACGAAACATCACTACCTACTTGAGTAGCAATATCAAGACAATCTAATATAAAAATATTATATCTTTTACACAACCATTTTAATAATGCTCCAGCATCGCCAGATCCTGAACCTAATCCTGCTCCCATAGGGGTATTTTTAGTCACTGAAATTTTAAAATGATCATTGATATGATATTTTTCTTTAAATAATGATAATGTTTTAAAAACAGTGTTTTGTTGTGGAATATCTGCATTTATGAAGATAACCTTATCTTTTTCAGAATCTTCAATAACAAAATCATCTCCCCAAGGAATCTCACAAAAAATACTTTCGATCAAATGATACCCATCATAAGGATCTTTTCCTGTGATATTCAAAAATAAATTTATTTTTGATGTGGAAACAAATGTCTCTGTCATGATGAGCTACCTACTGTTCTAATTGATCAATTGATTCAATACGATTGCAATGACTTGCCAATCGCTCATTGTGGGTTGAAATTAATAATGTTGTCTGCTGCTCTTTGAGAACAGTAAACAATAGTTCTTCTAAATAATGAGCGTTTTTTGTATCTAAACTTCCTGTCGGTTCATCGGCAAAAATAATTAATGGATTGTTCGATAATGCTCTAATAATGGCAACCCTCTGACATTCACCACCAGACATTTCTTCAGGTCTGTGGTGAATTCGATGTCCTATGTTAAGATGATCAAATAAATATCTTACATATTCTATTTTTTCTTTAGTCATTGATTTACTGATTCTGAGAGGAATCAATGCATTTTCAAATGCCGTGAGATCATTCAATAAAAAATGATGCTGAAACACAAATCCAAAATACTTAGACCGAAATAATGACAGTGATTGTTCGGGCAATTCATCAATACGGATTCCATTAACCCAAATTTCACCTTGATCTAAATGATCTAATCCGGATAAACTATATAATAACGTTGTCTTTCCTCGACCACTTTCTCCAACAATAGCAACTGATTCGCCTTTTGTTATTTCTATTGATAAATTTTTAAATACAGAAACAGGTTCTATAGGATGACGATACGTTTTGGCAAGATGGTAGGCTTTTAACATATTATTCCTCAATCTGCTCTTTTTCGGAGAATTTCTGCAGGACGGTAATTTTTGGATACAAATGCCGGATAAATGGCAGCTAATAACGTACAAGTAATAGCAATAGATGCCACAAAAATAATATCACCACCTTTGATCAATATAGGAAATTCTTTTAAATAATAAACGGATTGGTTGAGAAAAGTAAATGTCCCGTATGATAAGTCATCACTTAATAACGATAGTGGCTTGATGATAATGTTGTTTACAATCCATTCAATGATTTTTATTATTTTATTAAAAGAAATACTTATCAGCAGACCAATAATGATACCTATCAATGATCCTGAAATCCCTAAAAATAATCCCGTATAAATAAAAGAAATAAAATTATCATTTGGGGTTATCCCCAGTGCTTTTAGCAATGCGATCTCTTCTCTTTTGTCAGCCACTAACGCTGTCATAACAGACAAAATAGCAAAAAAAGCAACACAAAAAAAGATGATTAATACTACTTGGATGACTCTTTTGTCATTTTCAAGTGCAAGTAATGTATTAAGATTTTCTAATTGCCATGTTTTTATGTTGTAAGGGATTATTTCTTTTAGGGGGGCGTAGTATTTTTGTACATTCATATAATCTTTGATACGTATGCCAATATTTTGGATGTAGCCTTTTGTCCCAAATATCTCAACAGCATCGTCTATATTGATAAAACCAACAGATGTAGAGATCAGACTATCCTCGACTGTAAAAATACCTACTATTTTAAATCGATAGGTTGTTGAGCCAAATACATCGTCATAAGCTAAAATATCAATTGATTCGCCAACAAATAAACTATAGTTATCAGCTAATTCTTTACCAATGGTTATAGATCTCGACTGATCAAAACTCCATACTCCTGCATGAAGTCTGAACATACCATTAAAATCAATGTCATTAATAAATGATTTTGGTAGACTTCTCAGAATAATACCTTTTGTTTCCGAATATGATTTTAAAAGGGCTTCATGTTGTGTGTATGGATAAGCAGTGACAACACATGGTTTTTGTTTTATTCGAGCAATTAATTCTTCATAAGCCGGAATCCCTTGACCAATAGAAATAACGGACACATGTGCGTCTTGACCTGCTAACCGTGTGAGCTGATTATGATGAAGACCATTTGCTAATGATAAAATCAAGATCGATGCAGCTACCCCCACCACAATAGATAAAAATGCAAGCTTTGGTAAAAGCATTGTACCCGAATGATTTGATTTTGGAAGCAATCGATGAAAAGCTAAATACGACGACAGAGGAAACATATCATAAAATTGTTTTTTTTGTTTCATAGATCTTATTATATATAAGACTTATTTTTTTTTCAATTTTTAATCATTAAGCAGTTAATTAAAAACAGCCCCTAGAAGGGGCATTGTTAGTGATGCTTTATACAGTCCTCATGACCTTATTCACGGCTTGACCGATAAGATCGTCTTCTGTTTGCATGACTTTTTGATTGGCTTCATAAAGCCGTTGGACTTCGATCATTTTCACCATTTCATCAACAGCTTGAACGTTAGATTTTTCAAGAAATCCTTGTAACACTTTTGGATTTTCTAAATCTTCAGGAGATCCTGAAAATTTTGTTTCAGCATATAAATGATGTCCTTCACGAGTCAAGTATCTATCGTGCTTGAAATCAACAATTTTTAACTTGCCAAGAGACATTTCATTTGCCCAAGAATTACTGGACATAGATGTAAACTCATTATGATTGATGCCAGCATTTATCGTGATATTTGCATCCTTATCTACTTTAAAATTGTTTCGTGCAACACGGAGTCGACCTTCTGTTCCAAGAAGATAGTTTCCTTTTGTATCTACGACAAATCCATCCCCATTAACAGTAAAAGAACCGTTTCGAGCATAACGAATACCGTTTGGTGTTTCGATCGTAAAAAATCCTTTTCCTTCAATCGCAAAATCAAATTCTGAATTTGTCTGCATGAGGCTTCCTTGATCAAAACGAATGAATGATTCATTATATTCAACACCTGTTCCAATTTTTCCGGCAATAGGAGCTTTATCGTATGATCCTAAAGGAAATTTCACTTGTCCTTCATCGTTTACACGTCGTGCCAGCATTTCCGGAAATGACTTCATGATGGCACTTTCTCTTTTGTATCCATCTGTGTTAACATTGGATAAATTTTGAGAAATTGAATTCATCGACTCTTGCAGAGCAAGCATGCCACTTGCTCCTGTGTATAGACCTTTAACCATATTTTATTCCTTCTCTTTCATAAAACATTCTGTCTCTATAATAAATATCGGAATTTTTAAGAAAATTTTTAGAAAAATATCATATTTTTTTCTATTTTTCCGAAACAAAGTCTAAGTGAATATTTTTTTAAGGATCTGTCATGTCCCTGTCTATCCAAAATTATCTCCGCCGTCTGCGTTATGAAAAACATAATGCTGTTAATACTATTATTGCGTATACACATGATCTAGAAGAATTTTTTGTCTATCTTCAAAAAGATATCATCTCTGCAACTTCTGATGAAATTTTTGATTTTTTAGTTTATATTAGACAAAAAAATGATCTTGACAGTAAATCAATAGCACGTAAAATCTCTTGTTTTCGATCGTTTTATAAAGATCTGGTTCGCTTACAACTTCGTGAAGACAATCCTATGGATCTTATTGAATCTCCAAAAATGAATCAAACACTACCCAGTATCATTAGTGAAGGGGAGCTGAACAAAATATTTGACTATTTAGATGCCCATCTAGATGATCCAAATCCACATCGGTATTTTCAAAAAATACGAGATCTTGTCATTTTTGAAGTGCTTTATTCATGTGGGCTGAGAGTGAGCGAACTTTGTGATTTGCAATTATCTTCTATCTATTTGGAAGAAAGAATCATCAGAGTTTTAGGAAAAGGAAACAAAGAAAGGCTTATTCCTATAGGAACAAACCTCTATTTATTGTTACAAAGATATTACCCAATTCGACATAAATATCTTCAAGATATTAGTTGTGATTTTTTGATTACATCAAAATTTAGAAAAAAAGTATCAAGAATGTTTATTTGGAAAGTACTTAGACAATATTCAGAATCATTGAATGTCACAACACTTCATCCCCATATGTTAAGACATGCATTTGCAACACATATGCTCAGCTATGGTGCAGATCTTCGACTTATTCAAGAATTACTCGGTCATGCAGATCTTTCGACAACAGAAATTTACACACACGTAGATAAATCTTCGTTGATCAAAACTATCAATACATACCATCCACTAAAGGATGCTTAGTATTCTTCAATAAGTTCTTCATCTGTTTCTTTTAAAGGAACATGGATACCGTTAATTTTAAAGACACTTACAGAATCAGCAAACAACGTGCAGACTCTTTTTCGTTTCAAAGGATGGTCTGTTAGCATTTCAATAATTGCTCCGGAATGATTCATGATTTTTGTTAAATCAATCACAACATTTTGTTTAGAGTGATTGGCAAAGATAAAAATTGAATCTTCACCGGACATAAAACGTTCCACACCCCATACCGCACAATCTTGCAAAACAAAACGAAAACCACCTTTTCTTAGAACAGGATATTTTTTTCGTAATTTTAAGAGCTTGACATAAAAATTGTAGAGTTCTTTATTCCATTTGGTCTTCGTCCAATACATATTTCGTTCTGATCCTGTTTTGACTAAACCAATTTCTTCCCCAAAAATTATTTTTGGGTTAAGAGTACAAAATAATTGGAATATAATTCCTCTCATTGCTGTAAGTAGATCACGCCGACAGACATGCCAAAACGAGACCTCATCATCTGATAATGTAAAAGGAATTGTTGAAATGTCTTGGAGGCATTCATAGGTATAACGTCCTAGCAAACCCATTCCCGGACTAATTTCTTCTTTTTCTGTGAAAATATCTCGCAATAAACAAGCAAGTGCTTGATTTTGAGGATGGTCTTGATATAATTTGTGATTTTGTAAAAGTATTGATTTGGTCTCAATTTCTCCTATTAAATAATCTACAGGAAATTTATCAAAATAATCATAATGTTTTTCAAATTCTTGAATAACTTTTGGTTGTGTTAAATAATAAGAAGCAACAATATCAACATCATTATATTGAGAAATAGAGCTGATGTTTTCTGTTGATATTTCAAGAGGAGATATAGACCATTCTTGTTCTTTAATCCCGTTTTCACCAAGATAAAAACGGTCATCTTCCTTTGTGAGTTCAAAATATCCAAGCAAAACTCCTTCATCAGGAATAGGAACCGTAAAATGCTGATATTCAAAAGCACCTTCAAAAAATCCATGATATCCTGATATTGTTTGAATGCCATGCAGTGTTTGAATATTGAGTATTGCTGAATCCCAAATGTTACTGTCAATTCCAAGTGTCAAGATAATGCTGTTATTTTTAATAAAAACTTTGTCTGATTCGAAAAAGAGTCCCTCATCATTACAAAGCATTAATGTTGCTATTCCTCCTGAAGGAGCTCTTAATATATCGTCAATGAATACATCATCTGCTTTAAATCGATAAGTATAAGTTCCTTCGGGAAGTTCTATAGTGGTAGAGAAACAGTTATTTCTCTCGTTATAAATCATAGATGTCTCAATATCTTGAGGGAAGTTATCCGAATGCACGGAAACATTTTTGTAATCTTTATTCGGTAATAAAAATTTTATTGGATATTTTACCATAATCAAACCCCAATATATTAATTATATTGTATTATACATGACATGACCTATAATTTCAAGTATTTTCCACTACCTGTCCGGAATATCTTTTTATCCATATAAGATCTTTAATTAAGTTTTCGATTTTATTTTCTGTTTTATAGATGAATGATGATTGTTTATATTTCTTTTTTTACAGATTCGAACCAAGTGTTATAATAGAGAGAAATCCATTTCTTTGCAGCATTATCGGTATTGATTTCGTGTCCAAGCCGTATACATTCTGATTCTTTAAATTTATAGATAAGGTCTAATAATTCTGGTAATAAATCTTTATTACAAAATTTTCTGTCAGCCATGATTTGCTCCTTATATAATATATCATTTTAAAATAAAAACAAGAGAGTTCATTACTCTCTTGTTTTGTTGTTATTATTATCTTTTTAAAGCAACTGCAGAACCAAGCATATTATCACTTGTTTGGATTGCTCTTGAATTAAATTCATAAGCTCTTTGAGCTACAATCATATCTACCATTTCTGTAATAGCTGAAACGTTTGACATTTCCAAGAAACTTTGTCTTAAAGCTCCAAATCCTCCTTGACTGGGTGTGCCTTCAACAGCTTGACCAGAAGCAGGGCTTGCTTTGACAAGATTTTCTCCGATATTTGTCAGTCCTGCAGGATTGATAAAACGGTGCGTTGTAATATTTCCAATACTTGTCGGATCATTTTCCCCAGCAATTTTCACAGTAACTTCGCCACTAGGAGTGATCGTTAGTGATGTGATGTCAAAATTTTCCGGTAATGTTATTCTGGGTATAAAACGATACCCTTGAGAGGTCACTAATTCTCTATTTGAATCAATTTTTAATGATCCGTCTCTCGTATAAGCTGTAGATCCGTCTGGCATTTGAATAGAGAAGAATCCTTCTTCTTCAATAGCAATATCAAGAACATTGCCTGTTTGTTGCAAGCTACCTTGGGTATAAAATTTTTGTGTTCCTGAAACTTTTACCCCAAGACCCGTCTGTATTCCGATAGGGTGTTGTGTTACTTCGGAAGAAGGAGTTCCAGCCAAACGTTCTGTTTGGTATAAGAGATCTTCAAATTCAGCTCTTGTTTTTTTAAATCCTGTGGTGTTGATATTTGCTAAGTTATTAGAAATGGTATCAATGTGAAATTGTTGGCCTATCATTCCTGAAGCCGATGTCCAAAGGGAACGCATCATAACGGTATCCTCCTAAAAGTTTTTCGCTTTTCTCTTTCATTTGTGCGAACGTAAATCGCCACATTCTTATTTTCGGATTTTTTTTAACATGCTTTATGATTTTATCATAAATCGATAATTTTTATGTATAATAATTTACTTTATGATTGCTTTTATGTTAAAATATAATTATTCGGCTTTTTTTTTAAGGAAGGATTATGTATACCAGTTTAAAAAGTTTTGTCAAGGCTATTGAGCAACGTATCCCAAAACACGTCAGACAAGTTGCCGAACTTCGTCTTATGTGGGTGGATATTGTTGGTGAGAGTATGGCAAAACGCAGTCAAGTTGCAAAGTGTATTTATGTGCCTAAAATGCAGGATAACCAACCAACAGGTCAATATTACAAGCGATTACTAATATGGGTTGATGATTCCGCAACAAAAATGGCTATGACAGAATTAACTGCAGAATTTTTGGAACATATTCCCCAACGGTATCATATCCATTCTTTAGATATTCGTCTGATGTCTTCTAAAAAAATTCTTGAGATACCGACAAAAACAATAAAAAGAGAAAAGCCACAATTATTAGTCTCCGAATCAGAAAAAGAACACATCAAAAAACGCTTAATAAAAATGAACATTTCGGATGATTTGTATGAAGCATTGTTTGAATTTTTATGTATTTGTAAAAATCAACAACATAAAGGTCGTGTATGAGCATATTATCAATAGCAAAAGAATTTTTAGCACAATATCCTCATCAAAAAATAGCTGTTGCTGTCTCTGGTGGGAGTGATTCTATTTGTCTTCTCCATGCATTAGCAAAGTTTACTAATGATTTAATGGTGATTCATATTAATCATGGGACAAGACCCGAATGTATTGATGAAGAAATGTTTGTGAGAAACGTTTGTGAACAGCTGAATATTTCTTGTCTTGTAATGAATCCTGAACAACCATTATCCTTATCGATGCCTAATTTTGAACAAAAAGCTCGAGAAGTCCGTTATACACTCCTTCTAAAAGCTGCACAAAAAGAAGGAATCAATAAGATCGTTACCTGTCATCATGCAGATGATGTTCATGAGACTGTTTTTCTTAAAATATTTCGAGGTATGACCAATGTCTTTATCCCATCGGAACGATCTCTTGATCAAAAAAATATTAACGTTCTTCGACCTTTTCTTTCTATCTCAAAAAAAGAAATATGCTCCTATCTAAAAGAATATAATATTAATTATATCGAAGATTCTTCAAATAGTAATCCAAAATATTTACGAAATTTTGTGCGGCATGAATTGTTGCCTATGATTTCGAAACGAATCCCTTATCTGAATAAGCACCTCATTCATTTTTCTCAGGAACGAAAAGAACAAGAGGAATTTTTGGAACAATTTGTTAAAGAGCGTGAGCGTGATCTTTTTCCGAATGATTTATGTGCTGTTGATAAATTATTATCTGAACATCCTTATATTCAAAGACGTATTCTTCAAAATAAATGTTGTCAAATATTTCATACATCATTATCTTTAAAACAATTAAGAAATATAATGCGAATAATTAGCAATCCAATGACGGCATTTGCTCTTCTTTATGAAAAGAATAATTGTCAATTTATTAAAGAATATAGAACAATAAGATTTATTTCTGAAAAAGTGATAGAAAATCTTGAAAAAAAAAATATTTTATTGCATAATAATACTTCTTTCTTTGTTTATGATTGGAAGGTTGTGTTCAATCGAGATGGGTTGTCCTACCATCCCGACGATTTTATCTATATACGTTCTTTTTTGGAAAACGATAAGATTTCTTGGGGTCAAGGATCAAAAAAAGTGCGTCAATTTTTGAAAGATAAAAAAATACCCAGAAATGATCATCAAAAAACAAAGGTCGTTATCAAAAATGATCAAATTGTCGGGATTTTAGGGTCAAATTTTGTCTATATTGATAAACAGCATAGAACATCAACACAAGGATTGTATTTTGAAAAAATATTTGAGGTTATCCTATGAAAGAGTTAAAAGTTCTGTTTTCAGAAGAGCAGCTTGCGAAAAAAGTACGTGAAATGGCAGAACAATTAAATGATTATATTGGTAATGATGAAGCAATTGTTATCGCTAATCTTAAAGGAGCTGTCCCTTTTTATGTGGATGTATTTCGTCGCTTAACAGGAAAAGTGAAAATGGATTTTATTGAGACTCAAAGCTATATAGATAACAAAAGTTCTGGTCATGTCAAAATCACCAGAGATTTGTCTGAAGATGTGCAAGGCAAAAAAATTATTCTTGTAGACGATATTTTAGATAGTGGTATAACGCTTGAGCATTTGATTAATCATATTAGAGATTTTCATAAGCCTAGCGAGATCAAAATCTGTGTGTTACTATCTAAAAAAGCAAACCGTAAAGTAAATATTCATGCTGATTGGATAGGGTTTGAGATTCCTAATCATTTTGTTATTGGTTATGGTTTTGATGATAATCAATTTTTACGCAATCTTCCTTATATCGGATATTATGAATAAAAATTATTAAGCATATTATAAAATAAATGAAGGAGTTATAATTATGGCGAAGAAAAAGAAAAACACCCCAAATAATAATCAGGGTTTGTACTTTGGTATTTTTCTTTTGATTTCATTAGGGCTTTTTGTAGTATGGAATAAATTTGATGCTCCACGTTCTATTATTGAATACTCTGCATTTTTTGACAAGTTAGAAAAAGGTGAGATCCATTCTGTCAGCATTCAAGGTCAAAAAATCGAAGGATTAATGAGTGGCTTAAATGGTACAAAACGTGAACAATTTATTACCGTGATGCCTTTGAATGACAATGCACTACTTCCTTTATTAAGAGAAAAAAAGGTTAAGATCGATGGTAAGGTTATCCAAACAAACAGTACAGGTTCTTTTTGGTGGATTTTAATTGCATCTGCCGGAGCTTTTTTGCTCTGGTCAATGCTGGCTCGAGGTGGTGGTGGCGGTAGCGGACCCGGACAAGCAATGAATTTTGGTAAAACAAAGGCGAGACTTCATAAAGATGCTAATGATAAAAAAACATTTAAAGATGTTGCCGGTGCAAACGAAGCCAAAGAAGATCTTGAAGAAGTAGTAGAATTTTTAAAGTTTCCTAAAAAATTCTTGGAACTTGGTGCGAAAATCCCAAAAGGAATTTTATTAGTAGGTCCTCCAGGAACAGGGAAAACACTTCTTGCTAAAGCGGTTGCCGGTGAGGCTGATGTGCCATTTTTTAGTGTCTCTGGTTCTGAGTTTGTCGAAATGTTTGTTGGTGTTGGTGCATCTCGTGTAAGAGATCTTTTTGCTAATGGACGAAAAAAAGCTCCTGCTATTATTTTTATTGATGAGCTTGATGCTGTTGGTCGAGCACGAGGTGCGGGTTGGGGTGGATCACATGATGAAAGAGAACAAACACTTAACCAAATTCTCGTAGAGATGGATGGATTTGATTCTTCAGAAGGATTAATTATTATTGCAGCCACAAATAGACCCGATATTTTAGATCCTGCGTTGAAAAGACCTGGTCGTTTTGACAGACAAGTTGTTGTTGATAGACCTGATGTGAAAGCAAGACAAGAAATTTTAGTAGTTCATTGCCGAAAGAAAAAATTGGCTAAAGATGTTGATCTTGAAACAATAGCCAAAGGTACACCCGGTTTTACCGGTGCTGATTTGGAAAATCTTACTAATGAAGCAGCCCTTAAAGCAGGTCGTGAAAATAGAAAAGAAATCACAAATACAGATTTTGAATTTGCTAAAGATAAAGTCATGATGGGGCCTGAAAGACGCTCAATGGTGATGACGGATGAAGATAAACTAACCACAGCTTATCATGAAGCAGGCCATGCTGTTGCTGGTCATATGCTTCCTTTAGTGGATCCCGTACATAAAGTAACCATCATCCCAAGAGGTCAAGCACTTGGTGTGACGTTCTTCTTACCACAAAATGATAAGTATTCCTATATTAAGAAAAAAGTCGAAGAAAATATTGTTATGGCACTCAGTGGCCGTGCTGCTGAAGAAATCATGTTTGGCAGGGAATTTATTTCCGCTGGTGCACGTGGTGATATCGAACATGTAACACGATACGCACGTTCTATGGTCTGCGAATGGGGAATGAGTGATTTACTCGGACCTGTGCAGTATGGTGAGAGTGAAGGACCTGTATTCTTAGCAAAAGATCTATCTTCTCGAAAAACATATTCTGAAAAAACACATGAAGCAATTGACCATGAAATAAAACGCATTATTACTACCGGTTATGAAAGAGCACTGGAATTACTTCAAGTTCACAAAGAAAAACTAATTGATCTTGCAGAAGTTCTCTTAGAAAAAGAAACTATTTCCGCAACAGAAGTAACAGAGATTTTAGGTAACGTCGATAGACCTAAATACCCAATCTTAACTGCTTTTAGAAAAATTTATCCGGTACGCCCAAAAGAAGAAGTGTCAGAGAAAAATGATGACACAGATTTAGACAATCAAAATGATCCATCAATAGATCCTGATAATGTCTCTGATAATATTGCTAAAGTATAACTAATGTATCATTAATAAAAACTCCATCCTTATCAAAGAGTGGAGTTTTTATTGTATTTATCAGTTGAATATTATAAGTATTCATGTTATAATATTTTTATGAAATATATCTTGTTAAATAATATTAATTCTCCTCATGATCTGAAGAAGATTCCTATCTCTGATTTATCCTTGTTAGCAGAAGAAATTCGTCATTTTTTAATCGAACATATCACACAAACCGGTGGTCATCTTGCACCTAATTTAGGAGTTGTAGAATTGACGATAGCAATGCACTATGTCTTTGATTCTCCAAATGATTCTTTTATTTGGGATGTCGGGCATCAAGCTTATGTACATAAAATTCTCACAGGAAGACGGGATCTGTTCCCAACTCTTCGCCAAAAAAACGGATTGTCAGGTTTTCCTTCACCAATAGAAAGTGTTCATGATATTGTTCATGCAGGTCACAGTTCCACATCTGTTTCAATTGCTACAGGGATTGCAACAGCAAAAAAAATGAATAAGGATGTTTCTGCGACACTTGCTGTTATTGGAGATGGATCATTCACAAGTGGTATGGTTTATGAAGCACTAAATGATGCCGTGTGGCGTGATTTGCCTGTGATTGTGGTTTTGAATGACAATAAAATGTCTATTTCAGAAAATGTTGGTGGGATTTCACTTCATCTTAATAATATTCGAACAAATAAACAGTATCTTAGTTTTAAAAAACGGATTGATCATCTTTTGGGTCCTAGTTCTATTGGTCGTTCTATTGCCGGAGAATTATATGCTTTAAAAGCATCGGTGAAAAAATTATTTTATCATCATAAAAATATTTTTGAAAATATTGGTGTGAATTATTTTGGACCTTTTGATGGACACAATACAGAACAATTAATAACAATGTTTGAGCAAGTTAAACATCGCAAAAAACCTTTGCTTCTTCATATTATTACTGAAAAAGGGCAAGGTCATGAGGAATCACTTATCAATCCTATTAATTATCATGGGATTGCCGGTACTCAACAAACATCCCAAATAGGAAAATCTTGGTCTGCGGTTTTTGGTGATTGTGCTATGAGGCTTGCTGAGCAAGATGAAAGAGTTGTTGTGATTACTGCTGCCATGCGTGAAGGGACAGGATTAGTGCCTTATTCACAAAAATTTCCAAATAGATTTATTGATGTTGGAATAGCTGAACAACATGCGGTAACTTGTGCCAGTGGTCTTGCTATTCAAGGAAAAAAACCAATTGTCGCTATTTATTCGACTTTTTTACAACGATCTTATGATCAAATTATCCATGATGTTGCTATCGGTAATTATCATGTTATTTTTTGTTTAGATCGAGCTGGTCTTGTTCCAGGTGATGGAGCAACACATCAGGGGATTTTTGACCTTGCATATCTCCGAATGATTCCAAATATCACCATTATGGCTCCTCTTATTGAAGAAGAGCTTGGTATGATGATGGATTTCGCAATGACCTTGAATGCTCCTGTGGCTATTCGCTACCCAAAAGAATCGGCACCTAAAATAGCTTGCACCTTATCAGATATTGTTTTAGGGCAAGGAATTGAATTACAACCCGGTGAAGATGGTGTTTTTGTCATCCTTGGATCATTGTATCAAGAGGCATTTGATGCACGAACACTAATGCAGAATCATGGTAAAAATTATGCTCTTTATCATCTGAGATTTGCCAAACCGATTGCTGAAGAAACGCTTCAATATCTTTCCTCAAAAAAATCTGTTGTTATTATAGAAGAAGGTATTCAAAGTATAGGTGAATATTTGTATTATGAGTTGATGAAAATCGACCCATCACTTCATATTGTACTCAAAAATACGGGAGATAGTTTTCCAAGCACAGATTCTCGTTCCGGTTTAATTAAGGATTTTGGTTTCTCTCCTGATGATTTAATCAACAATATCATCATATAGGAATAATATAATGGATATAGGATCAAAAAAAATACATTTGATCAATATGGGGTGCAAGCTAAATGCCTTTGAGGGTGAGGCAATACTCCAAAAACTTCGTCAATATGGTCATGAAATTTGTCGTGATCAGATTGATGCGGATATTGTTATTGTGAATACATGCACGGTAACAGCAAAAGCAGACGACAAAGGTCGAAAATACATGCGTCGTGCTAAAAATCTTGGAAAAAAAGTAATTGCAACAGGTTGTTATGCTACAACAGATGGAATGGAATTAGCTGAAGAAAATTATATTGATCTTATCTTGCGAAATGAACAAAAATTTAGTATCCATGAGTATCTTCCATTATTAGATATAGACCAAAAACTTGTTGAAGGTTGTGATGATACAGAATTTCCTGAAATCTCAGGATTTGAACGAACAAGAGCATTTCTTAAAATTCAAGACGGTTGTGATAAATTTTGTTCTTTTTGTAAGATTCCTTTTGCACGGGGACGTAGTCGTAGTCAACATCCTGACAAGATTCGAAAGGCATTCCAAATGCTTCTTGACAGTAATTATAAAGAAATTGTCCTCACAGGTATTAATCTTAGTGATTTTTCGTCATCAGAAGGCTATCTTGGTTCTATGGTTCAATCTCTTTTAAATATGGATGGTGATTTTAGAATTAGATTGTCATCGTTACAACCAGATGAATTTGATCCGGAATTGTTAAATTGTTTATCTCATCCTAAAATGGCTCCTCATTTTCATTTGTCTGTACAATCAGGATCTGACAGCGTTCTCAAGAGAATGTTTCGTAGATATAGTACACATGAGTTTTTATCGTTGATTAAAAAAATCAGAGAAATTCGTCCTGATACGGCGATTACCACTGATATTATTGTTGGTTTTCCGGAAGAAACAGAAAATGAATTTCAAGAAACACTAAATATGATTAGGGATGCACAATTTACCAGAGTACATGTGTTTCCTTATTCAAGGCGAGAAGGAACTACTTCTTTTAAATATCAAGATTTGCCTATGACGCTTAAAAAAGAGAGAGAGAGTCGTTTGTATCAGGTCTATCAGGAAACAGCATTGGAATTTGCACAATCAAACTGTTTGGGAAAAACCTATAAAGCATTGACAGAAACAGCAAAAAATGGAATCCGTGAAGCATATACTGAAAATTATATCCGAGTGTATTTTAACGAAAACGAAACAGATGTAAATCAATTTTTGTCAATACAACCAACAAATGTAGTCATTGATAATGATGGTAATCTGAAATTTTTAGTGTAAGATTTCTATAAAATATAGAAATAAGAGTTGATTTTTTTTGAATTCATATTAAAATTTATTAAAATATATAATCGTAATAAGAGGTTTTTCATGAAACAGTTATTTACACGAATATTAATGTTATTTGTCGTTATAACGATCGTTTCTTGTGGTGCAATTACAAGAAAGAAAATGTTTGATCAAAAAGTCACGATCCGTGATAGTAGAAATGACGCATTGTTGGATGGTGTTGTTGTTAAATTAAATGACCAATTAATCGGTAAAACAGATGAAAACGGTGTTGTTCAGTTTACAGTTCAAGAAGTTGATAATGCAACAAATTATGTTCTGAGTCTTGAAAAAAATGGTTTTCAACCTGTAACGGTAACTATTTATAACTCACCTGGTACAGGTTATGTTGGTGGTGGAGCAGCCTTATTTTTATTAGGTCTTGTTCCAGGAATTGTAAGTTTATCTGTTGATGGAGCTACAGGTACTTGGTATACTTTTAAACAAGTACTGGATATCAAGTTAAATCCTCGCTAACAATATGAGAGATACAATCAAAAATAAAAAATAGTCCTATTATAGGACTATTTTTTATTTTTTATATCATATGATGTATTTTATATGATTCTAATTTATTGAGAATATCAAATACCTCTCGTTTTGAGTCAACGTTCGTTAAAGCTGTGATCATCTCAGGCTTATTACCAAATAAATCTGCAGTTTCAACTAAAGAATTAATTAACGATATGTTATCTGTTGCAGCAATACCAATCAGACAATATACAGGGTTATATAAATGTGTTTTGAAATTTACTCCATTTTTGATGATTAGCATACTGATTCCAAATTTGACACAATGATCTTCTGGTCTTGCATGTGGTATTGCTACTCCTGGAGTAATAATATAATAAAAGTCTGATGCAACACCTCGTTTGATGGATGCTTCTACATATTCTGAACAAATAGAATCATTTTCTATTAAAGGATTAAAACATTCTTTAATAGCATTTTCATATGAGCTACAGTTCTCTATGATTTGAATCGAATTAAGAGTCTCTAATACTTTAATTATCTTCATCGTAACATCCTTAATAAATTATTCAATTCATTTTATTTTAAAAAACATGAAGACTACAATGACAAAACTTTTCTTCAAGAGAGAGCTATTAAGCTTTAAAAAGAGAGTAAATAAAAATGACCATTGCTTTGATATACAATGGTCATTTATGATGTCGAAAATATTGATTTTTAGATATTTCGTCCATAATAATATTTTCTTGATGGAGAAGTGATTTTTTATATTTTTCGTATTCTTTATCTCTTAAGATCTCTAGTGCTTTTTTATCCATGTGGTATTTATTATATTTTTCTTTTTCTTGATCTAATTTTTTTTTGGCTTTTTGAATCTCAGGCTCTAAGCTATAAGATAATTGTTCTGCTTGTTTGTATGACAAATCTAATTGTTGTAGTTGATGAATAGATATTTTATTTTCTTGCATTGATTGTGAGAGTTTTTGTTTTGCAGAAAAAACTTGATCAAAAGCATATTTTTGTTTGTCAATTGTTTTTTGATATTCTGAGGCAGCAATTGCGAGTTTATTTTTTTGTTCCTGTTCTATTTTTTCACGGATCTCGAGGAGTGATTGTAGAGAAAATTTAAATTTTTTCATAATACTTAGATTTTATCTTATCTTATTAATAATATCAACTTATTTAATTTTTTTGCAGATATTGACTTAATGTTATTTTTAAATTACAATATTATAAGGAGATATCATTTGTTATTACAGTTATTAATGAAATTTTTCTCTTTCAGTCTATTATTCTGCGTTTTTGTCTACCAATCTTTTGATATTGTAAAAATACATATTTTTAAATATTCAAATGACTATACTATTATCTATGATGGGACTGATCATCTTGATATGACAATAATATCCAATAGAAATTTTATTTTATTTACGGATATATTAATATTATTTCTTTTTGTAATAATATTAGCTGTTAAAAAAAATCAACGTTGCTATCATTTTACATTTTTATATAGAAAACGATCACGAGCACCACCCTATATGAATCATTAGATACATAAACTAAGGAAAAACAATGAAAAATTTATCAGAATATTTTAGTAACAATCTTATTAGAGTATTGATTGTTACGGTACTAGTACTCATTATTCTTTCGTTGGGTATTAATCTTTTAGATGAAATATTTGATGATCTTTTCTTTTAAACAGCTATTCAAGGCAATATAACTATGTTTATAAAATCACTACTATTTTTTCTAATTGTTAGCTTTATTATTCCTCAATCTATTTATAGTGATGACATTTGGTTTTTGTTGCCATCAAATAATCAGCCTGTTACAGGAAAGATGACTATTAAGATACACCCACCATATCAGCTGGTATCTGTCAATGTATGGATTATAGACGATAGAACAGAAATGATGGTATGGCGTGGATTACTTACTCAGGATAATAACTATTCAATCGTTGTTGATACCACACGATTTAAACCTGGGAAATATGAAATAAATGCACAATATTATATTGGTCGTAAGGATTATGATGGAGATATTGATATTTGGGTCAATCCATTGTAACTTTATATTGTACATTCAAAAATAATAACAAAGGATTTTATGATGAAATATATGAACAAATTTTTATTTATTGCAATTATGGCATTAGGAGCTCAAACATTCGCAGATGGTATTTGGTTTATTTCTCCTCAACCAGGTCAAGCTATTGGTGAAACCATGACTATCCAAATTCAACCTCCTTACCATAAAACAGATGTAAATGTTTGGATTAAAAATGAAGATGGCATAGAAATGATGGTTTGGAGAGGAACACTCACAGCAGCTAATAAATATTCAGCAACTGTTAATACATCACAATTCAAACCAGGACGTTATGAAGTTAAAGCTGAATATTATGTGGGAGGAGATGATATTGATGGAGATGTAGAAGTGTGGATAGGAAATCCTAATATACCTGCAGGTGGAGAATATTTCCCACAACAATAACCATTTTTTGATTACAGTATCATATGAAATGATCTACAATTTAGAAAAAAGGATACTTATTGTGAAATATTTAAGTAAATTTTTACTTATGATAACAATTTTATTTGGAACTCACATATTTGCAGATGACGTTTGGTTTATCTCTCCTCAATATGGGCAAACAATCAGCAACACAATGACAATCAAAATTCAACCCCCTTACTATAATAAAAAAGTACGAGTGCGTATAAAAAAAGAATACGGTTTTGCAAGAACCGTATGGAGAGGAACTTTATCTCCCCAAAATAACTATACCATACTTGTTAATACCTCTAAATTTCCTCCTGGTCCTTATGAAATTGAAGCAAAATATTATATAGGATTTGAGGATTTTGATGGAAGTATCGATGTTTGGATTGGTGATCATATGCCTCATCAGGGTCAATATTTTCCAGATTAATATTTTTATCCAATACGATAAAAAATAATGATATTAAAAAAGCTTGGGTTTAAAACCCAAGCTTTTTTTGTTATGACAATTTAGTTGAAAATAGTTTCTAAATCATATTGATGACACAGTTCAACAACAATTTTAGCAGAGTTTTTAGCAGCTTCTCTAAAAAATGACTCGTAGGTATTGTTCGCAATACCGTCAGCTTTATCACTGATTGATCTGATAATACAACAAGGAATATTTGATTTGTTTGAAATATGAGCTACAGCAGTGCTTTCCATGTCTACAGCAGCAGCATTATAGAGATTTTCAAACTCTTGGATTTTCTCAAAAGATGCAATAAACTGATCACCACTAATAATACGACCTTGGTATACTGTTCCAAAACCAAATAAATCTACTGCAAGATCGTAAATAATTTTGGATAACTTTTGATCAGCATGAAATAACGAAAGATAACCATCAGGTAATTCTGACAGTTTGTATCCTAGAGCTGTTGCGTCTACATCGTGGTATAAAAAATCAGTCCCGATTACTAAATCATTAATATTTAATTCAAATTTAATCCCACCTGCAACACCAGAAAATAATATTGCTTTTACTTTAAAATGATGGATTAATATGGTACTTGCAAATGCAGCATTTACCTTTCCAATTCCTGATTGGCAAAGAATAATATCTTGGTTATTAATCTGACCTTTATGGAATTCTACATCTCCAATTTTAACAGTTGCAACATCTTGCATACTTTCTTTTATTAATTTAATCTCTTCATCCATAGCACCTATAATCCCAAACATCTTTTTCTCCTATCAATATAATAATATTTTATATAAATCTTTTGATACTTTATTTTTTTAGCTTTTAGTGACGATAAATAAGAATATTTATTGTTGGGGGTACCTATGGGTAATATATTTAAAAAACAAATTTTGTTGTTATTCTTGTTAACAGATATCTTATTTGCTCAACTAAATGATAACATCATTTTTTATGAAAAACTTGCTATGCAACTTCCAAAAACAATAGGCTTAACTAAATTTCCTTCTATTAATAATCAAAAATATTTTGGTGATTGTTCAGGTTTTGTTGCTTTTTTATTTCACTTAGCTGGATTAAATTTAAAAAAAATATACGGTATTGGTGATAATGGTGTAGCAGCTATTTGGGAAGGATTACAGGAACGAGGGTATATCCTTGAGCATCGAGATCTTGCTCCCGGTGATATTATTTTTTTTGATAACACCTACGATATGAATAAAAATTCCCTATGGGATGATGAACTTTCTCATATTGGAGTTGTTGAGTCCGTTGATCAATTTCATACAATTACTTATGTCCATTATGGGAGTCGTGGTGTTGCTCGTGCCAACATGAATCTGAAACATCCAGATACTTTTTCAACAAATATTAACGGAGTTACTTATCGTTTTAATGATTTATTGAGACATTCATCTGAAAGAGGTGTCAATCATCGTTATTTTTCCAGTACGTTGTACAGAGGTTCCGCTCGATTGTATCTGCAAAAAAAATGATCGTGATATCTTTCAATATATCTATTATATGATAACAGATATAGCAATATGTCTACTTGTTTCTTTTTTTCCATGCTCCATATTAATCAGTGTGTATGGTTTAGGAATCAAATCTTTTGCACGCTCTGCCCATTCAATAAAAGCATAATCACAATCTGATACAAATTCATTAAATCCCCACTCTAGTGCTTCGTAACTATTTGTCAGGCGATATAAATCAAAATGGTGTATTCTTATATTTTCCGGCTCATATACGTTCATCAGTGTAAATGTAGGGCTAGAAACTATAATATCACTATTCCATAGTGCTACAAAATTCTTTACTAATGTTGTTTTCCCAGCACCAAGGTCTCCTTGGAGAACAAAAATATGAGGATAGTGATGATCCTTTAAATAGAGACAAATATTGTGCAATTCTTGAGTAGAAGAAATAGAAAATTTTTGTGCAATCATGCTCTGTCCTTAGTCTAGTATGACTGTTTGATATATTGATATTTGTAAGCAGATTTCTATATATTGTATCATAAATAAAAAAAATTATCAAAAATTATCGAAAAACCTCTTGACCTGTAATCTATAACAGTGTATAATTTGAGCAAGTCTTGTGTGATTCTTTGTGCAATTCTTAAAGAGGTTTTGTAGATTTTTATCTGCTTTGTGTGTTACTATATTCGTCTATTTTAAAGTGAGAAGGGAGGGGATGTCATGAAGATGATTCCTATTGTGGAGATAAAAAATGGTCAAACACAATTTGGTTTACCTGAAAGAGAAGGTATGTCTGCACGTATTAAAAATCCTGTGTTACACCTTCGTTATTGGATTGATCAAGGAGCTCAATCTGTTTTTGTTAAGGATAGCGATGGTATCATCGAAGGAAAACCTCAGCATTATCATTTTCTAGATTATTTGGATCATTCTACTAAAGAAAAAATATATTATTGTGGTGGAATCAGAGACTTGAGAAGTGTTCGTATTTTTGAGCAACGAAAATATACCAAAATCGTTTCAGCCACATCTCTGATTGAAAATAAAAAATTTTTAAGAAATATTGTTGGTAATAATATAGGACCTGTTGCACTTTGGATTGATTCTGTTGATGGTTTTGTGTATACTAAAAATGCAACGCATAGTATAGGCAAAAGAACCATAGATCTTGTAAGATCACTACCTGAATATGGGATTGATGAGATTTTCTTTTGTGCCCGAAATGAGAAAGGGGTGATCTCTAGTCCTGACTATGATATGATTGAAAACTTATTAGACATAGATATTCCTGCACTTTATCTTGCAGATAATGTTTCAAGTCGAGAACATCTTGATAAATTAGAGCAATATACAGCGTATGGTCTTGCAGGTGTTGCATTAAAAAATTCGCTGTATGATGGATCAATCAAAATGTCTGAAGCAAGAATGTTTTTTCAAGAAAAAAATATTATTTAAATTAATTTCAAATAAATAAGGGAATTGTATTAATAAGCAAATCCCTTATTTTTAGTATTATTAAAATAACTGTTCGAGAGATGTGATATGATAATTAATCGTAGAGCTACTAGAGAATTAACTGTAGGAAATATCAAGATTGGCAACGATAATCCTATCTCTATCCAATCAATGTTGACTGTTCCTACTATAGATATTGAAAGTTCTGTGAATCAGTTGTTTCATTTGGCATCGGCAGGCTGTGATATTGTACGTTTGGGTGTACCTAACGAAGAATCAGCCAAAGCTTTAAAACAAATCAAACAACGAGCTCCTCTTCCTATCATTGCAGATATTCATTTTGATTATAAATTAGCATTGATTGCTATTGAATCAGGTGTGGACGGTCTCCGTTTAAATCCCGGTAATATAAGAAATTTAGATCATGTTCGCTCTGTTGTTAGTGCAGCAAAAGAACGATCTATTCCTATAAGGATAGGGGTAAATGCCGGATCTCTTGATCCGAATAAATATCCTCATCCTACGCCGGAAGCAATGGTAGCATCTTCATTTGAACATATTAAATTATTAGAAGATTTGGATTTTAGAGATATTAAGGTGTCTTTTAAATCAAGTCATGTTCCTACGATGATTGCTGCAAATCGTCTTTTTGCTTCGCAATGTGATTATCCCATTCATCTTGGAGTGACAGAAGCCGGTGATGGAATGCAAGCTGTGGTCAAAAATGCCATAGGAATGGGAACACTTCTCCAAGAAGGTATCGGAGATACATTACGTGTTTCCATTACAGGTGATGTGATTGAAGAAGTTGAAGCGGGACGTTATATTTTAAGAAGCTTAGGACTGAGACAAGAAGGAGTTGAAATTATTTCTTGTCCTACTTGTGCTCGAGTCGAGTATGATGTCCTCCAAGCTGTTACAGCATTTAAAAAACAAACAAAGCATATTAAATCTTATATTCGTGTTGCTATTATGGGCTGTGTTGTTAATGGCCCAGGTGAAGCTAAAGAAGCAGATTTGGGAATTGCTGTCGGTAAAACAAGTGCTGTTTTGTTTAAAAAGGGTCAAGTGTTTGGTACATATTCTAAAGATGATATGATTGATGTTTTGCTCAAGGAAACATTACTAATTGATCAAAAATTAATAGCAGAACAAAATTAATAGCAGAAGATATAGAACGATAAGAGAGAATAATCTTATTTATGATGAACACGTTTTTAATGGAACAAAAAAAAGATCTCGCTATTAAAAGCCTTTGCAATTATTTTTGTTCTGTTGTATCATTTATTTTTGTCAATGTACTGGTTTCCACATTCATTACTTTTTTTAATTATTTCTCAAGCAGTTCCTATCTTTGTATTTCTTACAGGTTTTTTATCTACCTATCGCTTTAAAAAATTTCATGCTGAAAATTTAGAAAATATGATACGTGTCTATTGTTCTAAATCAAAACTAAAGGCATTAGGTCTTTTTTATTAATGACCCTTATTGTTCTTATTTTACAACTATTATCACGTAGACCTTCATTATCTGAGTTTATTAAATCAGGTTTTTTATTTGGTGGGGGTTCTTATTATTTTTTAATCTATCTTCAATTATGGATATGTATTCCTTTTTTGATCTTTATACAGAAAAAATGGCACCCTATTTTTTCTTTTGTGATCGTTATTTTTATAGAAATAGTCTATTATAATATCGATCAAGTATCGGATTGGTTTAATCGATTATGTGCGATACGTTACATAACATTATTAAATTTAGGAGTTTATATTCAATTGTTTTGGAATCATACAGGGGTTCTTTATGATGGAGTGGTGCAATTTTTAAAAAAAATTGGATCTTATTAATATTAAGTTCATTGGTTTTTTTTATTATCTCTGATCGAAATGTTTATGAAAATATCAATGTGTTTTTTATTTCTAGAATCCCCGTGTGGAATATGTTTTTTTATGGAACAAGTTTATACACATTATTTGTGATATATATGTTATTGATGCTTATTAATAACATACAACAACAATCGTATTTATTGCCAGTAATAAATTTTGTTGAATATCTAAGTAACAATACTTGGCTTGTTTTATTAATGCATCTATATCGCGATGTTATAGGCGTTCCTCCAAATAATATAAAAAATATGACCATCATTATTCTCATATTTTTTATATTATATATACGAACAAATCTAATAAAAAAGGAGACCACTGATGAGTCTTAAGGTTAGCGTATCAGGGATTCGTGGAATTTGGGGTGAAAGTTTAACAGCTGATGTTATCACCAAATATACTAAAGCTTTTGGAGCGTATGTACTTGCATCCGGTGGTAAAAAAATCCTTATGGGGCGTGACGGTCGGCCAACAGGTGAAGTATTTGCACGTTTTACCGCAAGTATTTTAAATATGATGGGGATTGATGTTGTTGATGCTGGCATGGTTCCCACCCCTACGATCATGTATGGTGTGCGTGAATGTTATTTTGATGCAGGTATTATGATTTCAGCATCACATAATCCGTTGGAATGGAATGCTTTTAAGTTTGTTAAAAAAGGTGGAGTTTTTACAGACGATGAAGATCTTGCCCTTATGCAACAATATATTGATATTCCTGTTCCTATGGTGAGTTGGGATAAAGTAGGACTTTATCGTGAGGATGATTTTATTGTCAATAAGCATCTTGAAGTTATTTTGAATAGTGTTGATTGTGAATTGATTCAACAAGCAAAACTGACCGTCCTTTTAGATCCTGTTAATTGTTCAGGATCGCTTATTACAAAAAAATTATTTAACTTGCTTGGGGTAACATCTTTTTATATTAATGATGAACCCCATGGACACTTTCAAAGACCTGCAGAACCTACTCCTGAGCATCTGACTCATTTGAAAGATTTAATTTTAACTCATCACGTAGATGTTGCTTTTGCTCAAGATCCTGATGCTGATCGTTTGGTTGTTGCTGATGAAACAGGTACAGTATTGAGTGAAGAAATTACTCCTGTATTAGCATTAAAAAATCTTCTTGATCGTGGTGAAAAAGGAGATATAGTTCTTAATATGAGTACCTCAAGTGCAGGAGCACTGCTTAACAATCACTTTGGAGGAAAAACATTTCGATCTAAGGTTGGTGAAGCAAATGTTGTTAAAAAAATTAAAGAGACAAATGCTTTTTATGGTATTGAAGGAAACGGTGGAGTTATTTATCCTAAGGTAAATGCAGCACGTGATTCGTTAATTGGTATTGCTTTGATTTTGGAATTAATGGCACGCGAAAAGAAAAATTTATCCTTGATTGTTTCAGAGATTCCTGATGTTGTTATGAAAAAAGAAAAATATCAATTTATGGGTGATATTAATGATTTATTTGATAAAATGAATAATATCTTCCCAAATGCATCAATCAACAAAGAAGATGGATTGAGGTTAGATATGGAAGATGGATCATGGATTCATTTACGTGCATCAAATACAGAACCTATCCTACGATTGATTGCTGAAGCACCGACATTAGAAAAAGTGCAAATCTTATTATCACAAGTTGGATCATTATTTTAAAATTTTAATAAAAAATTCCTGATTTTATCAGGAATTTTTTATTTTTTCTGTTTAAGGAGTTTCACCAACAAGCATTAGTGACTGTACTCGGGCAGCTTTTTCACGCTCTAGTAATGTTAACAAAAAAGGAACTGTAGATGCTTGACCGTTATCAATAGCTATCTGATCCATTTTTTTAAAGATATCAACTACTTGAAGATCGTCTTGTAGATTTAATAATTCTGCTGCTGTTTGAGGTGGCATTCCTGCAATTTGAGTAGCAACATCTGTAATTTTAATATCGTAAGCATTTTTTTCTTCTTCTTTTAATTTTACTAGTGCTTGTTCATTGAGGAATGCTTCTCGTTTTTCATTGAGTTCATTGAGCGATGTTTCAAGCGCTAGTTTATTACTGTTAATAACTTGTTCCTGATTTGATAATTCTGTGGTTTTAATGGTCAAGACTTCCCATTTTTTTTGTAATTCTTCTCTTTCTAAAAGTAAAGGGTCATCTATCCTTACAGCGGTAATCTGTGGACCGACTTTTATATTAGATAAAATTTCTTTATAATCAATAATGTTCATGTAGTCAAAAAAGTACAATATAAATCCGATTAATAAAATATTTATTAATAATAATAGCATGACATGTTTCCAAGAATACATAATCCACTTTCTCCCTTAGGGTTATTTCTCGTGTCGGAGATTGTAATAATAATTTAGTACTTTAGGAACATATTCTTTTGTTTCTCGATAAGGTGGGATACCATCAGAACGATCCACAGCATCGGGGCCAGCATTATAAGCAGCTAATGTCTTGATCAGATCACCTTGATAACGATCAAGCATTGCTCTAAGATATTTTGTTCCACCTATAATATTTGCTTCAGGATCAAAGGAATCAGTAATACCTAATTCACTAGCGGTATTTGGCATCAATTGCATCAATCCTTGTGCTCCAACAATGGAAACGGCTTTTGGATTATATGCGGATTCTGTTTGAATGACAGCATGGATCAAACGTTCGTCAACATTAAAGGTTGATGCAGCTTTTTTGATAATATGATCCCAGATGCCGGGATTATTTGAATTAATGATATTTTCCGGTAATGGTTTTGGTGTAGCCACAGGCATAGTACCTTTTTTTTGAAATTCAGACATTAACGTATCAATTTTATTTGTTAATAAGGAGCTAGTCATTGGAGATTGCATGTTGACCTCATCTCCTAGTAAATTTAATTGAGATGCGTTACGGCTTTCTGTTACTTCTTTAAGAATATCAGAAAATGTTTCATTTTTTTTATTAATTTCTGTGGTTTTAGTTGATTCTTTATGGTTTTGTAAGCGAGCAGAGTTTTGAATCTCTTGGATTCGACCCTCAATACTTTTGATTCGTTCAATAATATGTGATATAGGCATAAAAACCTCATTACTCATTTAAAATAATTTTAATAAATTATTAATAATTATAACTCTTTTTTTAAAAAAATACAAAAATTTAACATCCCTAAGTAAGTGATGATATCTTGATATTTTTTATAACTAGGATTATAATTAAATTCAACAAAATAATATGGGGTATTAATGATAAACGGAATTTTAGGCGTCTATAAACCCTCAGGAATGACATCCTTTGATGTGATCCGAATCATTAAGAAAAAAACAGGAATATCAAAAATTGGACATGGAGGAACGCTTGATCCTATGGCCAGTGGTGTGTTGCCTATTTTAATCAATGACAGTACAGTATTTTTTGATGCATTGTTACATTCGTCGAAAAAATACAAGACAATTATTCAGTTAGGACAAACCACAGATACTGACGATAAACAAGGAACAGTGTCTCAAAATTATCATGTTCCTGATATTTCTTTGGAAGTAATTAATCAAAAAATAACATGCTTGACAGGGATTATTTCTCAAATCCCTCCTCAATATTCTGCATTGAAAGTTGACGGCAAAAGAGCATATGATCTTGCCAGAGAAGGCAAAACAGTCGATCTCAAGGCTCGTGATGTTCATATTTATTCTTGGGATGATGTCTCTTATGATCCTCAATTAAAACAAATATCAGCAGTAATTCATTGTGGTTCTGGGACGTATATTAGATCTTTGGGGAGAGATTTGGCCAAAATGCTTGGTACCGGTGGTCATTTAATTTTTTTAGAAAGGTCTGCGTCAGGTGGTATTACCTTAGAGGATACGATATCTCTAGATCCTTTTCCTGAAAAATGGCACCACCACCTTATGGCACCAGAAAAAGCATTAACTTTTCTGCCATCTATTGAATGGCTGGGAGACATAGAGTATTTGATTCATGGAAAACCACTGGTTTCAACTTATTACAATGCTCCAAAACTCACAAAAGGACTCTACAAACTTATGTTTGAAAACAAGATCATTGCATTGCTCTTGTTTAATGGACAAAAACTATCTTATCAAAAAAATTTTGCACCATCTTTTAGAAGATAACGTACGGATGAGGAAATTATGAAAACATCAACAAAATATTATCTCCTATTATCAGGAATATTAGTGGTATTAATTGGGTTCTTATTTAGAGAAACATTTTTAGGAATGGTTCTTCAAGGTGTCGACGATAATGTTTCGATGAGGCAGGTGCTTATTCGTTCACTATTATCCGGTCAAGGATACCATTTTATTTCAAATTATTGGCTAGGATTTATTTTCAATGTACCAAACCCTGATTTTTATAACACCATTCTTGCTCTAACAGGGAATGTCAGAGTTGCCGGTGTTTATTTTTTGGCATTGTTTTTATCAGGAATTGTGACTTTTAAACTGATCAAGCGTCTTGATGTTTCTGATGGAGCTTCTATTTTTGGAGCTATTTCTTATACTTTTTTACCACATGTGCTTTCTCTTGTTTATAGTGGTCATGCTCTTGCATTAGAAGCAATTCCAATGACCCCTGGATTTTTATTATGTCTTAGTGTTATTTTGGATGGGCGTACCAATGCGTTGTTGTTCAAATTGTTAGCAGGTGCTTGGGGGGGGATTTTTTGGGCATGGATGATGATAGGAGAACCACAACGTGGCATTTATGGTACTGTACTGGGAATGGCATGGGTAATATTTTTACTCAATCAAGATAAATCAGTTTCTTTCTTACCAAGACCACAGATTAATTTGTCATTATTAAAAAAACATCTGCCATTTTTAGCAATCATTATGATAGTTGGGCTAGGAATATTTCTCTCCACAATAAAATTTTGGGCTAATTCAGAATTTTTAGCAAACAAAGGATCATGGGATTTTGCCACAAGTTGGTCTTTCCCTCCATCAGAAATTATTAATACATTAGCTTTTGGTTATCATGGTCTTAGTTCCTCCGATCCAAATGCCCTTTATTGGGGTGATAAACCTTTATCAGGAAATACGGATTCATTGGGCTTTTTTATGTTTATCTTTATGTTGCTTGGAGCAATATTTGCCTGGAAAACACAAAAAAAAGGATTAAGATTTTTTATCATTGCAGGCGTGATAGCTATGTTGTTGTCTTTTGGGAAATATATGCCTGGAAAACCGTTTTTTTGGTTGTGGTATCATCTTCCTGGTATGGATAAGCTTCGTGTTCCTGCGAAATTTCTTAGTATTACAGGATTGACATGGAGTATTGCTGCGGCTATGGGGCTTGATAGTATTCAATCCATCTTTAATAATGATGACAAAAAGAAAAAACATACTTTATTAATTGTAGCAGGGTCATTTTTTGGGTTATCATTATTGTGGGCAGTTTCTTTATTAATGAATAACGGTGGAGATCCTTCGTCTATCAGACCTATCTTAAATGCAAAATTCGGTGACAGTGTTAATAGACAGATTATTAATGCCGTACTTGAAGGTAAACTGAGTGCGATTATTGATATGATGATTATGTCTGGATTATTATTTCTTGTTTTTGGGATGATGTACAAAATACCAAAAGTAAGACCTTTTTTTCCGTTGATGATTATTTTATTGACGATGATAAATGTCTATCAATCCAATAGATATTACATTGCTTTAACTTATATCAATGAAAAACAGACCTATCAAAAAACAGAAACGGTTAATTTTTTAAAACAACACCTTACTCAATCTTATCGTGCATCAGGGAGTTTATTCCTACCAAATACCACGAGCTCTCCTTCTGCCATAGGAACAGTAGTGGAACAACAGCTTTATTCAGCAAATAATACCGATTTAACGTATGCTTTTCCTTATCATGATATTAATATGTTTGGACGGATTCCTGTTTCTCGTATTGATGATGGGTATTATCGATTTTTTAAAAGTGCCTATGATAGTGTGTCTTTTTATCAACATAATAATGATATTTGGGAAATGAACAAGCGTCTTTGGTATCTTGGAAATGTAAAATACATAATTTTATCTCCGGAAATTGTCAATGTCTTTGCCACAAACCTTGAAGCAGATGCTGTATTTATCACAAATACCTTGGGTACAGGCAATCAAACAAATATGATCTATGAATTGAAAAAAACATTACCACGTTTTGCTTTTGTTGATCGTGTTCGTTATACCTATGATCTCTATTTATTTGATGAGCTTACAAAATCATTACAAAATATCGATCAATTTGCTATTCCTTTGGAAGATATAGGAGTTGAGTTGAGTAATAAAAACACAAGAGATCCTCGCCCTGTTTCTGTCAACAGAGTTGAATACAATTCTTATGAAATGGCTCTTGATAATCTAGAAGATGAAATCCTTTATTTTGGTGATCTTTATGATGAAGGGTGGCATGTTGTCATTGATGGCGAAGATACTCCTATCTATAAAGCAAATGGTATTCAGCAATATGTCATTGTTCCAGCGGGTTCTAAAGTGTTAAAATGGTATTATAATCGTCCTGTCGAAGGATTATTGTTCTCAAGAATCTTTATTTTATTAGCATCCTTGTGGGCACTAGGCATGTTTTTAAAAGAAATTATTTTAAAAAAATAACAAATTAATCATAAGGAATTTATAATGATGGATCATATGTCATATTTTTGGCTTGTTGTTGCTGCGATATTGTTTATTTTAGAGATCGCTACCCCAACAACAATTCTTATATTTCCTGCACTAGCAGCCTTATTGATAGCTTTTGTTGCTTTATTTGTTCATCAATTGGTTGTACAAAGTGTACTCTTTTTTATCGTTACTGTTATTTTTATTGTTATGATCAGACCGCTCATTAAAAAAGATACAAAACATCCTGGATATAAATCAGGTGTTGATGCATTGATAGGGACAGAAGTCCGTGTTATTGAAACGATTGATAATACGAAAAATCAAGGCAAAATAAAAAGTTCTGGAGATATCTTTATGGCTGTCAGTATTGATGATGTCATTATTCCGGAAGGCACAAAAGTTGTTATTGTAGATATTAAAGGAATTAAATTATTCGTGAAAAAGAAATCATCAATATGATGTGATCGTATTAATATATTGATTCATGATTATAAATGAAAAAATGTTTTTTGTATTCTTAATATAAGACTTAGTTTTTCGCTAGTTAAAGAAAAAAGGAATATTAAATTTTTTGTCAAAGAGAGAAAGTTATGAGCAAAATATCTACTAATTCTTATACAGGAACACGAGATTTTTACCCTAAAGAAATGCGTTTCCGATCCTTTATGTTTCAACAAATAGAACAAGCGATTTCTAGTTTTTCTTATGAAAAAATATCAGCTCCGTTACTGGAAAGTTTTGAGATTTATGCTGCAAAAAGCGGTGAGGAAATAGCAGAAAAACAATTATACGTATTTACAGACAAAGGAGATAGACGTGTTGCGATCCGTCCTGAATTAACTCCGTCGATTGCAAGAATGTATGCTGCAAAGATGAATGAATTGCCTCCTATTCAACGTTGGTATTCTATTGAGAATTTTATGAGATATGAACGTCCTCAAAAAGGTCGATTGCGAGAATTTTATCAAGTGAATGTTGATTTAATAGGAGCAAAAGGTGCGTTTGCTGATTTTGAATTATTGTCTGTTGCTCAAGCTGTCTTTTCTATCTTCGGAGCCACAACAGATATGTACGAAATTAGGATCAATCATCGTGGTTTTGTTCGAGATGTGTTGGTTGAATATGTCGGTGTTAATGAAGAAAGATTTGAAGATTTAGCACGTTTCATTGATAAAAAAGATAAAATGGATTCGGATAAATTTGAATCACTTATGATAGAACAAGGATTTAGCAAAGATCAGATTCAACGATTAAAAGATGTTTTTGAAAAAGATTTTAATCAATTATCTGAATTAGTACCAAACTCTGTTTTTATTGAAGAGATCACACAAGTTTTTACACTTGCTGATAAAGTATTTAAAGAACAAAATCCTCTCAAATATGATTTTTCTATTGTGCGTGGTCTAGCTTATTATACGGGATTGGTTTTTGAAGCTTATGATAAAAATCCTGATAATACACGTGCTCTATTTGGTGGTGGACGTTATGATAACTTGGTTTCTATTTTTCAAAAAAATAATAATGTGTCTGGTGTTGGTTTTGCAATAGGCGATGTGACATTTGAAGCATTTTTGAAAGGTCATAAGTTATTAACAGACGAAGATTTATTGGTAGAAAAGCATATGATTGCGATTGATACCAAATTACCTCTTTCTCTCTTTTATACGATCTCTAATAATTTGAAAGGAATGGAAAATGTGTATATTGATTGTCTTGATATGATGGAAAACATTATTTTATCTAACAATGATGAGATTATTGATCAATCATTGAATAAAATCATGGATGTTTTATCTAAAAATCCGTTTTTTGATGTAGGAGATCAGGAGCAAATTGATATCAATGAAATGTTTGTTAATTTATCTAAAGGAAAAGTGAATAGTTATCAGATTGAGATTTATCCTGATACAAATACTGTTTTAGGAAAGCAATTGCAATATGCAAATAAAGCTAACATCAATTATGTATGGATTTGTGGTATTCCGGAATTACAGCGTGGTGTAGTAAAAAGAAAAAACATGTTGACAGGAAAGGAAGTGGATTTTGATTTAACAACATTTGAGATCTATTAATCATTCCAACACTTGATTTTTGAAAAATAAATGATTTATTTTTTCAAAAATCATTGACAAAATCAAATATAGTTGTTATAATAGTTAACATTATGAAATTATGTGTTGAGACGTTCAAGTTTTGGTGTTAAATAATTTTCAATTAATTTACAAAAAAGTATTGACAAAATATAAAATTATATGTTATAATAACTTCTCGATGTGAGACAGTTCACATTAATTTAGAGAATGTCATTGCTTAGAGTGATTGTAAAGAGAGACATAACAA
>JBOFGS010000018.1:0-166615 GCA_051649245.1 Brevinema sp. | reverse complement strand
CCCCGAATGGGGTACACAAAAGTAACACAATCGTAACACACTATAAAAATCGTTTAAAATAAAAAAAGACTAAACCTTGATTATACCAAGACTTAGTCTTTAAAAAGTAACGAAGTTACCTTACCCAGAGTGGGAATCGAACCCACACACCCGTGAAGGCGGCAGATTTTGAGTCTGCTGCGTCTACCAGTTCCGCCATCTGGGCATGTTTTATATTTTACAACATTTCAATCGTAATGTCAATCATTTATATAAAATTATTCTATTCCATAATAATAAAGAAATAATTTTTGTGTTTTTTCGGAAGATCAATTATAATAACTCATATATGAAAATATTTTTTCTTTTTTTATTTTTTATCATAATGCCTGAAACATTATTATGTCAAGAAACAACTGAAACTAATTTTAAAAATCTCTCTTATAAACTCATTCCTCAGTATGAACTACCAAAACAATATATTATTGATGGGCAAACAAAATTATACCCAAAAGAAAATCCATGGCGTAGAGGAGATATTGTGTTTTTCTTATCTATTCCTGCAACATATTTTATTGTACAAAATTTATTAAATCTGTTTAATACAATAAATATCTCATTTAATAACTATAACAGTGCATTGATTAGAGATAACTTAGGATTTACTGGTGGTGAATGGGGCTTTGTTATTGCATCAATTTTATTAATTCCGATGGGAGTTACTATATATGATGCTGTTTATATACGTGATTACCCATTGTTACCAAATTTTGAACAAAGAGAATTTAAAGAAATTCGTATGAATTTAACCATATACCGAATTGAATTTTAATTGAAAAAGGGATCTATAGATCCCTTTTTGATTATGAAATCCCGTATAAAGAACCCAGTTCGCTTGCTTTTATTGTTCTCATCCGATGTGATCGTGTCATTGGATCATATTCACACACAATAATTTCTTCATCATCTAATGTAAATTCCTCCATAGATCTTTGTTTTGAAGATTTTGGAATCGGAATCGTGTCAAAACCTAACCACTTACTATTTATTGTAGCATAATAAGGAATTAAGCGAGCTATTTTATCCTTATATTTATTCTGAGAGCCGATTTGATCTAATGTTTGTCTAAATACACGTTCTATATTACATGTGGTATCAGTGTCACCACCATAATGACTAAAACCAGCATTATGCATGAATTCATGAACTATTACTCCCATAATAAAAGGACTTACCGTATGACCATTAAATTTATACCCTTGACCATCCCAATCATGATAATTTGGCATTCCTATCCAAGCACTTCTTTTTACTTGCGGATCATTGTTAGCCTTAACGTATTGACTCTTACCTACTATTCCGACTCCGGAAATTTCACTAGCATAATATAATTTACGAATTGTTACCTTCATTTGAAAATTTCGGATTACTTCTAAAATACGTTTTTTATCTAAATAGTCTCCTCTATTTACTGTGCCATAAGGTCCTGTTTGAGGACCTACACCTGATTGAAATTCCAAGGGAGTATGAAGCATATTTGAGGCAAATTCAGGAGTGTTGAATACAAAACGAATCACATCTAAACTATTTAATATTCGTTTTTTCACACCAGCACTCATTATTCTTGCTCGTCTATGATCTTCAGGTGTAGCATTTGGTCTGGAAGAATCTGCATCATCAACCAAAAATCCTCCAAAATTAACTCTAAAATAAGGATTTTCTTGCGATTTCCTTGCGAGATCTACATAAGAGCTAACAGAATTAGTATTACTCATTAATTGAGATACATTATCAATCTTGTTAAGAGTACATGATATGAATGATATACATATAAACAATAATAGAATATTTTTCATAAAAACCTCTTTAATTAATAGAGTTTGTGATTTATCATATCGTCTAAAATAACTATATATTTATATAGTTATAGAATAATAAATAACATTGATTCAAGATGATTTAAAAGCAAATTCTAGTCCTATTTTTAAAGAATCTATAATAACACCACTTCTAAGACCATTTAAAAAAACTTCATGAGGAGAATTGTGTGTATTCCATGGATATACAGCGTATGAAAGAAAAGTACCCATGTAAAATTTTTTTGTTATAGGAAATTCTAAAGCAAGACGCCCTTTGAAGCCAAAAAAACCTACATAAACATCTTTTTCGTTTTCAACATTAGGAATAGGAAGTCCTACGAAAGGAATTTTTGCAAATGTTTGTGCTGTTGTGAAATAAACCTCAAAGCTAACAAAAATCTTTCTCTTAAAAAAAGGAGTACGAATACCTATACCAGCTTCTATGGTCCACAAAAACCCACCTGTTGTATCAAATCCTGTTTGAAAACGTGTCATAAAATTATTGGGGAGTGTAAGATCATAGAAAAAATCAAGTGCAAACCCCAAGCCCGCACTACCTGTTTTCCATATATTGGATTGGGCAGCATACAATGCAGAAGTAGTGTTGTCTAAGATCACAATTTCTTGAAGAGGGCTATTTTGTACAAGAAACGAAAGAGATCCTCCGGCACGATGTACAATCTTTCTTGTTTTTTTACGAGCTTGTGCGTTGATGATTTGTATTGGAAATAAAAGCAATAAAAAGACGATTAATAATTTATTCATGGATTACTCCAAATAATTATAATATATTAGAATATTTATATTATGATATATTATAATATAAATATTCTAAATAAACAATTAATTAAAACATTTTATTAGATAAAAATTGACTTATCAAAAAAAATATTTTATACTACTTAAATAAATTATAAATTTACAAGTAATTTAAGGAAGGATCCATGAGTTTAACGTCAAAAACTGTCTCTGAATTATCACATATGTTAGCTTCTAAACAAATTTCTTCACTTGAACTCACTCAAGCGTACCTAAAAAATATCGAACAAGATAATAATCATCCCCTTCCCACTAATGCTTATATCACTGTTACTCCAGAAATTGCCCTTGAAGGAGCTCGATTAGCTGACGAAAGAATTGAAAAAAACAATCATACAAAATTAACAGGTATTCCTTTAGGGGTTAAAGATCTCATCAATGTCAAAGGTATCCCTACTACTTGTGCATCCAAAATCATGACAAATTATATTGCAACTTATGATGCTACTGTCATCACAAAACTCATCCGAAACGAAGGAATGCCCCATCTTGGAAAACTTAATCTTGATGAATTTGCAATGGGATCATCTAATGAAACATCGTACTATGGTTCTGTCAGAAATCCATTGAATAGAGAATATTGTCCGGGAGGTTCTTCTGGAGGTTCGTCAGCAGCTATTGCAGGAGAACTTGCTCCGATTACACTAGGTACAGACACAGGGGGATCTATCCGTCAACCGGCAGCATTTTGTGGTTGTGTTGGTTTTAAACCAACCTATGGACGTGTTTCTCGTTATGGAGCAACTTCGTTTGCTTCTTCTCTTGATCAGATTGGGCCTATTGCAAAGTCTGTAGAAGATGCTACATTATTATATACAGCATTAGCTGGTTATGATCCAAAAGACAGTACAAGCATCGATAAAAAAAATCAGCCTATTACATTATCTCAAAATCTTAAAGGACTTCGTATAGGTGTGCCTAGAGAATTTTTTGTGAATGAATTAGATTCAAATATTAAAAATAAAATTATTGAAGTAGCAAAAAATTTGGAAAAAGAAGGTGCTATCCTATCTGAAGTGTCCCTTCCAAATATCAAACATGCTCCAGCTGTTTACTATATTATTGCTCCGGCTGAAGCATCTGCTAATTTAGAACGCTATGATGGGATCCGGTATGGTCAGAGGGCAAAAGCTGATTTATTATCAGAAACATATATTAAAAGTCGTACTGAGGGATTTGGCACAGAGGTAAAACGTCGATTGATATTAGGAACATTTATCTTATCATCAGAATCCTATGAAGATTTCTTTGTTAAAGCTCAACAACTACGTCATATGATGATTGATGAATTTGATAATATTTATAAAAATGTTGATGTTATTTTAGGACCAACAACCCCAACAACAGCTTTTAAACTCAATGAAAAAAATAATGATCCTGTAGCTATGTATTTGAATGATATTTTCACTATCCCAAGTAATCTCATTGGATCTCCATCAATTTCAATTCCTGTAGGAAATTCTCCTGAAAATAATATGCCCATAGGATTACAGCTTATGGGACGAAGATTTGAAGATGCAGAACTCTTAAATCATGCTTACAGTATTGAACAATTATATCAATAATATTACTAAAAACACTAAAAATAAAGCTCCTATATAGGAGCTTTATTTTTTTCAATATTCTAGGGATAAGATACCAGTATTTGTTTTTTTATTTTGATAACTGATTTAGTTTAGAAGGATCTGCAGTAAACTTTAGTATATAATTTATCAGATCCTGATTCCCACTTTGTGAAGCATATTGGAGTACAGAGAATGCCCGTTTATCTTTTGCATTGACATTTGCTCCTGCGTTAACCAAAATTTTTACATTTCGCAAATTACCAATTTGAGCAGCCTTCATTAAGGGGGTCACACCATATTTATTTGGTATATTAGGATCTACACCCTTTTCAAGTAATGCATTCAATACACTAGAGTTAGTAGTAGTAGAAGCCAAAATCATAACGGTGTCCTTATCAACTGTAGAAACATTAGTTACAATAGAATCTTCTTTTATTAATAGATTTGCAATAGAAGAATTATCGATGTTTAAAGCATACATCAATGCTGTATAACCATTTTGATCCTGATAATTCAAATTTAAAGATTTTGGTTTTTTATATACAAGAATCAATTGTTCTTCTTTCTTCTTTTTGGCAGCGGCTTTTTGTTTTGCTTCAATAGCTGCTTTTTTCTTATCGACAATCGCTTTTTGTTTTGCTTCAATAGCTGCTTTTTTCTTATCTTCAGCTGCTTTTTTCTTATCAGCTATCGCTTTTTGTTTTGCTTCAATAGCTGCTTTTTTCTTATCTTCAGCTGCTTTTTTCTTATCAGCTATCGCTTTTTGTTTTGCTTTTTTCTTGTCAGCAACACTCAATGTTTTGTTGGTATTAGATACAGATCCTTTTGTTTTAGCTACATCTTTTTTCTTGCTGGCAACACTCAATGTTTTGTTAGTATTAGATATAGATCCTTTTGTTTTAGCTACATCTTTTTTCTTGTTGGCAACACTCAATGTTTTGTTGGTATTAGATATAGATCCTTTTGTTTTAGCTACATCTTTTTTCTTGTCAGCAAGTGTTTTTTGTTTTGTTTTATTGGTCATTTTTTTAGAATCATCTTTAGCGTTCAATTTTTGTTGAGCAAGAAAATTTGCCTGTTTTTTTAATAGTTCAGCATTCTGATTTTTTTTCAAAATTCTATTAGTTATAACATTAAGATTATAAAGATCTTTATCTAGATCAAAAAGAAAATATTTGACCATTGGAGTATTTTGTTGGACAATTGTCTTCATAAGCATAGAAGAACTATTTGCAGGATCTATATTCAAAAGACCACCATAAGATAATAAATACTTTACAACATCAACATGCCCATTATAAGCTGCTCTCATAATAGCATTATAACCCAAACTATTTTGAACATTAATGTTTGTTATTTTTTTTGTTTTCATCAATGCCTTAATAATATGCAAATGTCCAAATTCACTAGCCATCATCAGAGGAGTAAATTTCATTCCATTCTCTTTATTAAGATCAACATTCAGCTTCAAAAGATAATTCACTATTTTAATGTTTCCTGTCCCTGCAGCTATCAATAAGGGTGTAGAGCCATCACGATCTAATTCGTTGTAATTAACATTACTAGACTCAATCATTTTTTTAAATAATTTAAAATTATTATTATAAATTGCCCAATTTAATTCCCCAATTGTAGCTAATGAAGGTTCCGAAGAATTATAAAAAGAATTAGTAACAGAAGAACGTTGTGTAGATTTACGGTTAAGAGCTGTAGCATTAGTAGCAGAAGAACGTTGTGTAGATTTACGGTTAAGAGCTGTAGCATTAGTAGCAGAAGAACGTCTTGTTGTCGATTTATTTTGTGCAAAAAGTGGTTCTATGATGATAACAGTAAAAATAAATAAGGTAATAATTAGAAAACTTTTTCGCATAGTTGCTTCCAAATAAATTATTAAAAATTAGATATTAATAATTAATATCTAATTTCTTAAGTGGTTCAGTTTTTTTATTAGGTTCTGCAAGCAAATACTGGATTGTTTGGGCATCGCCTCGTTCTCCAGCCCACATTAATGCTGTTTTTCCTGCATTATCAGATATAGAAATGAGAGCACCTTTACCAACCAAATATTTAACCATGGTAAATCGACCCCAAATCACAGCTCTCATTAATGCTGTTTGACCATAACGATTTTGAGTATTAAGATTTGCCCCAGCATTAATAAGCAATTTTGCAATATTTAAATTGCCATCACTTGCAGCAAACATTAATGCCGTCCAACCAAGATTATCTTGCACATCAATATTAACATTTTTAGAAAGAAGATAACGAACAATTTCGATATTTTTAGCATTTACAGCATACATCAATGGAGTTCTACCTTCTTTATCACGAGAATTAATATCTCCACCACCAGAAACAACAGCTTCGATGATTGGAAGATTACCAATTCGTGTTGCATATAACAGTGTTGAATTAGAATTATTATCAGAAAATGTAACATTTGCACCCTTAGTTAACAAGAACGCTGCAACAGCTAAATGACCTTTTTCTAACGCAGTCATTAAGACTGTCTTATTTTGATTGTCAAGAAAATTAAGATCTGCACCTTTTTCATCAACTAAATATTTTACAGCATCTAAGCGTCCATTCGCTACAGCATAGAACAATTCAGTCATTCCTTTATCATCTCTAGCACCTACTAAAGCACCTTTTTCTATAAGATATTTGATGATTTCCATATCACCCATTTCAGCAGCAAGCATAAGGACAGTTTTCTTTTGATTATCATATAAATTAATATTAGCACCTTTTTCTATAAGATCCTGAACAATCGCAAGATGTCTATATTTAATCGCTTCCATTAATGCTGTTTGTCCCATACGTCCACGAACATTGATATCAGCTTCATTAGCGATCAAAAAATCCACTGCTTTTAAATAACCGCGACTTGAAGCAAACATCAACGGTGTTGTTCCATTCGTATCAGAATCTTCAACAGATCTACCTTCAGTAATGGCTGTTTTCATTTGAATAATAAATGATTCTTCATCAATAGACATTGTAGGAGTGATAGATAATGCCACTTGATTTGTATTAGTATCTGATTGAGCATCAGGAGTACCTAAAGTTGTTACTTGTGTATTTGACATCATATCTTCAGCATCAGTTAGTGGAACAGTATTTTCTGTAGTCGTAACAGCTGTGTCATCGGTGGCAGTAGGTGTTGTGTTAGGCACAGGATCATCTGTTGGCACTGATTCAGTAGTAACGTCTTCAGTTACAGGATTTTCGTCCGTCACACTTTCTGTCGGTGCTTCTTCATATCCATATGCTTCTTCTTCATATGTATATTCATCTTGAGAAAATGTTTGCACATTAACTCCTAAAAATACCAATAACAACCAAAGAATTTTTTTCATGATGGGACATCCTATATCAACATTATTTGTTTTTCGTTAGAATAAATCTATTATCGATTACCAGTTTAAATATCGGTAAAAATATTAGATAATTAATAATTTATTCCTTTTTTTTCAAATAAATTAGATCACCAATTTTCACTTGGATATTTTTTTGTGAAATATAAGCAATGTTACCATCTATTTTATTGACTTCACCATCTGAAATATTATGAAATTGTAAGCCATCATCATTGATAATTCTAAAAAACTGAATATCACTTTTATTTTTTATTTTAGAATTAGGTAATAAATAAACCAAAATATTATTCTTTGTAATATCTAAAACATAACCTTCAGGATTTTGAAGATAAATAATCTCTCTTAATATAGGTTTTCTTACAATATTTTCTTGTAAATGTAAACTTTGAAGTTGAAGTTTTGTAGGAGATAACGAATCAGCAATAATAAAATTTGTATTTTGAAACATTTGCTTCATACTAACATACATATGTTCTAATACGACATTTAGTTTTTTTGTTTTGGGATAAAGACGAATAATAGATTGATAAATATCTAAGGCTTTATCATAATCTTCGCGACCAAATAATTTCTCAGCTTTATTAAATAATTTCTCAGATTTTTCTGTATCATCGATAAATTGATAATTAGAATAGGATTCTAAGAGTTCCTTCATAATAGGCTCTTTTTTATGCAACAGTTTGATCTGTTGATTGACTTCATCTTTGGAACCTTTATTTAACTCAACCACTAAAGATTGTATTTGCATCATAAGATTCTGATAAATATCTGGGAAATTTTGTTGATTTTTATTGACATTCTTTTGAAAATTCAAAAGAATGTCATTAGATTTTTGTAAACGATCAATTTTCGCATAGATTTCTTTAATTTCTTTGCGATTTTCTGCAAGTTTTTTTGCATCAACAGACATATTAGTATTACTGGTTTGCAAAAATGATAGTTGAGTGGATAAGTTAGACAACTGCACCATATTTGTTACATACTCTTCTAAGATAGTTATGATAAAAAGATCTACTTTATCTTGGATAGGTAAATCACGTTGGTTTTTATCATTATCATACTCTAGCTTAATTTTTTTTAGTTGCTTATTAACTGCTGGAAAATTACTATTTTGTAACAAAGTTTGAATAGATAAAAATAATTTATTAATATTATTACGTTTAGGATTATCAAATATTAATTCATTTGAAAAAATAACTTGATTGGTATAAATAATAGTTTGAATCTGTTTCTCTGATGCTTTCAATTGTAATTTTTGTTTTTCTATATCTTTTTGAAGTATCATTATTTGTTGTTGATTGGTTTGTTGTTCTTTTGTAAAGATATCATCAAGATTTTTATATTGTGTTTGAATAAAATAATTAAGTTCTTTCTCAATCTTGTCAATCTCTTCTTGATATTTAGCGCGAATTAATGCTTGTTCTTGAATATTTTTACCTTGTAATTCTTGCGTTAATTTTGTTTCTAACGCTGATTTTTTAAGTGCAAATTGCTGTTCTGCTTCAGATTTAATGTTCTTCTTGGTTTGTGCAAGTTTTTTTTCAGCTTCCTCAAGTGCAACTTTTACTTGTTGTAATTCTGTTTCTATACATTGAATATCTTTTTCACGTTTTTGATTGAGTTGTTCTAAAACAGAAATCTCTAATGTTTTCACAGCTGTATGACCTTCAATTAAACGAATTTCTTCTGTCTTAAAAACATGATAAACCCAAACACAACCAAAAAGAGCCAATATAAAAGCTACTAAATTTAACAAAATAATAAATAGGTAATTTGACTGTGTTTTTTGTTTTTGGTTATATAAAAATTTTTTTGAAAAATTTTCTGAAAAAATTTCCTGAAAAATAACGTTTCTAGGAGATTCTTTTTCTGGTGGAAGTATAGATTCTGAAACATTTTTCGTATTCAATATTGTATCCTTATAAAAAATATCACATTTAATAATATTACTTAATATTATAACGACTAACAATGAATATTACAAATTTAAAACAAAAAATATTTTCCAATATTTTTACAAAAATAAAGAGCATATCTTTAACTATTTAAAGACATGCTCTTTTTTATTTTTAATTTTTTATGAAGAACCATCTAACACATAAATAGATCCATCATCTTGTTTAAAAAATGTTATTGGTAATTTATCTTCTAAAAAAATGACTTTTAACTCTGATGTAGGATTAATTAAGACAGGAGGTGGTGTATTTCTTTGAATCATTTCCCATTCCTGAAGACTATTTAAACCTGCAAAAATCAATTCCCGATTTGGTTGCACACGTACATACAATATTTGATTTTTATCATTTATATCAAAGGAAAATCTTTCATTCCATTGAGCAATGATAGGACCTCTTAAAGATAACTGTTTATCTTCTAAAGAATATAACTGAAAAAAATCCTGAGTTATATTAACAGCACCTACATAAACACTTTCACGTTCAATGCCACTCAAATCAAAATATTTTCCAACACTTAATTGAGCTTCTTTAACAGAATTCAGACTATCAATTTTTAACCAACGTTGGAGAGGTAATCTATCTTCATTATACATAAGAAACTCAGTCGTTCTTGTTTGAGAATCTGTCCAAATAGCATACACATCATTTCTAGCTTGTTTAACTTGAAAATCGATAACATTAGGAGAAGATAATTTAGCAAAATAAGTTTCATTCCATCTATTACCTTTCAAATAACCTGTAGCTAAAGAATCATTAAAAATAGCAGCAATATATGTTCTATCAGAATTTGGATCTCTCCACGTATTGATATCTCTGATAGATGTTGGAGAAAATTTAATTTGACTAAATAAATCTGAATCAGATATAAAATCAGGTTGTTTATCTTTATTTCCATCTTGTATAAGGATAGTTTTTTTAGTACCAGCAACACCATTAGTTACAGCTATAAGAGCACCATCAGGATTATTTGCCAGATCTACAATTTTGATATTGTTAATATCCATTGGTTCACCGGAAGCAAAAATAGTCCGCCAACTATATATATTCTTACCACCTATACCAATTTTTTTACCTTTGAGTAAACGAACCCAAACACCCCTAGGAGGATTTAATGGGATAGGTATCGTTTTTACAATTCGTGGGGATAATTCGACAAAAGGATCTGTCGGAGTAGTACGTATTTTTCGTCTTTCTGTAATTGTTCGGAGAATATGTCTTTCAGAGACTTGGATCACATCTTTTTCTTCAATATAAGAAATTTTGTCATTTAATGTAGGTGGTGTAATTTCAGGAATTATTCCTGGATTAGAAGCAACAGGATTTAATATTCGTGTAACATGTTTATCTGTAGTATACGCTAAGTAAATATCAGATCCTTTATGAGTAACATCAAATTCTATGACATTTTCTTGAGAAAGATCCAATCTTTTGAGATCATCCGCTAGAAAATTTGGCGTGATATTCTCCCAAATACGTATAATAATCTTTTGAGTACCATCAGGAATACGATCCAAAATAGTACAAGAAGAAACTAATAATAAAACCATTACTATATATCTATACACAATAATACTCCTTCAGATTCATTTGATTCTAAATAACATATCTATTAACTTTAGAGTAGTTTTATAATAAAACGGATTATATTATATCGTGTCATTATGACAAAATATCAAGTTTTTTCACCAAAAATTATTTTTTTTTCATAAAAATAGATTTAATAAAATGAGCACGATGTTTGTAAGCAGGATATCTAAATGGAAATTCAAACATCAAGCTCTTATTCAGAATTGCTGTTTTCTTAGTGAAACATTCAAAAGAAGCATATCCATGATAAGTGCCGACACCACTTGTTCGAACCCCACCAAAAGGTAGATCATGATTTAAAATATGACTAATAGTATCATTGATACAAGCACCACCAAAAGAAATAGCATTCGTAAAATATGTAGAAAATGATTTGTTATTTGTAAATATGTAAAGTGCTAGAGGAAATTGACAAATATCACGTATCATATTAAGAACATCTTGTTTTTGATCATAAAAAATAATAGGCAAAATAGGACCGAAAATTTCATCTTTTAAGATAGGCACATCAAGATCATTGATCTTAATGACTGTTAATTCCATGGACAAGGTCTCATCATCTGTGTTGCCACCATATAAAATTTCGCCATTGTCCATATAGGTTTTTAAGCGATCATATTGGGATTTATTCACAATACGATAGCTTTTTTTTTCATTGACAAACTCTTGTACAATCTCTTGAAAAAGTGATAAGAAATTAGCTTCCATAGTGGCAGGTAACAACAAATAATCAGGTGCAATACAAGTCTGTCCCCCATTTAAAGATTTCCCCCAAATAATTCTACGTAATGCTGTTTTTAAATCTTTTTTTGAAAGCTCATCAACAATAACAGGAGATTTTCCCCCCAACTCTAAGGTAACATCTGTGATATACTTTGCCGTTTTTTCCATAACTATTTTACCTAAGCTTAATGAGCCTGTTAGGAAAATTTTATCAAATTCTAAATCCAATAACTCCGAGATAACTTGTCTATTTCCTGTGACTACCTTGATATATTTTTCATCAAAATGAGTATTAATCATTTTTTCAATCACTGCTGAGACATTAGGTGTTGCGGCTGCAGGCTTAATAATAGCACAATTACCACCACCAATCGCTCCTACCAAAGGAGACATTGTTAATTGCACAGGATAATTCCATGGAGCAATAATCAAGGATGTACCCAAGGGCTTAGGTAACACTGTTCCCGTAGAATCAAATGTAAAAAATGCCTTGCGGACTTTTTTAGGTTTGTTCCATTTTGAAAGATTTTTACAAAAACAATCAATCTCATCAACAACCATATATAATTCTGAAGCAATAGATTCAAATTCTGATTTATCTAAATCTTTTTTTAAAGCATCGATTAATTCATCAAAGTAAGAATACAATAATGATTTTAATTTTTGCAATTGTGTTTTTCTAAAGATAAGAGATTGTGTCGCACCTGTTTGAAAAAAATGTTCTTGTTTTTTTTTGAGTTCTGCAAAAGTATTCATTTAACCCTCTTTCGACAGCTGTAAAAACTGTCTATTTATTATTAAATTATATCGTATAATAAAAAAACAAAAAAGTCAACCACCACCCTCTTCAAAAACAGGATTATTTGGTTTTGATTCTTGCTGAAGAACTACTGAATTTAACAATGCTCCGGCTTCTGAGAAATTCCATTTCTTTTTTAAAACTCCTTTAGTAGGATGATAATATTCTGCATCAATAAATCCACCAGCTGTCCATCCTCCTTCCTTTCCAAACAAATTATCATAAGTAATTTTTCCACGATACAATCCTGTAATATAAATAGAACCACTCATATAAGCTCCTGGTGGTGAGATACCTATTTTAAGATTTGGATTTCCATTGATTGTAATCTCAAAACTAGAGTATTGATTCCACATACTCTTTGAACCTGTTAATCCTGCAGAATAGTGATAAACACCACTGGAACGACCTCTAATAATACCTGAACTTCCATTGTAACCAAAATTTCTGATTTGTTTTTGTGCATGGAGAATAGTAAAATCAACATCCTTTACAAATTCTTGTATCGTATCCGGCACACGCCATACTATTTCTGAATAACCACTTTTTCCTTCAACACCATCACCATCCAATGAAACAATACGATATACATAACGACGTAAAGGAAAATAAATTAAATGATCAGGATAAGAATTATTTTGAGTAGTAGAAATTAATTTATAATCACTATTCTGCAGATTTTTTTGATTAGCTTGATGATGTTTAAGAGTAGCTCGATACACACGATATCCTCTAGCTCCTTGTACATTATCCCACACTAAATTAATCATAGGATTCGCACCTCGATTATTTAAAACCTTGATATTTTGTGGTGCAGGCATTTTTTTCAAAATACCCTTAACAGGAGGTGATTTTGGACCATTTTGTGTATCTGTAAGTAACTCTACTTGATAATACAATTCTTTTTGATCCACATCACATTCAAGACGATGATCAAAAGAAGCTCTTTGAGTGCTATCTTTTAAAGCATAAGAAGTGAGCAATTTAAAACCTTGATCCGAAAATTCAGAAACATAGATATTGTAACGTCGCACAGCAAGTGCCACATCCCAAGAGATAGTAATTTTTTCAGCATAAGAATCTGAAGCTTTGAGTCCAATCGGTGAACGTAAAATCCATCCTTGTACGGGATCGGAAACTTCACCCAAATTAGGATTCATCGCAATGATACGATATTTGTATTCATAAGCGTCATCAAAAGAAAAATCCGTATAAGTATTTTTGGTTGAAATAGCGATTTCTTTCCAAGAAGAATCTTGTGGTGAAAAACGATCAATTTGATATGAACAATGCTCACCCAAAGATGTCCATGTTAACACAATACGATCTGAAAATTCTCCTTGACTTGCTTTAATGTTTTGTACTTTAGAAGGAGCATTATCAGATTTTACATAACTTTTAATTGGGTGACTTTGCCCGATAGCTGTTTTATTTTGGTAGATAATGGTATAGTAATAAATCTCTGATGGTTTGACGTTTAGATCTTCATAAGTGATAGCATTACTCTGTAATATTGCTATTTCATGACCTAAAAAATTTGGAATTGTTGATCGAAATACTTTGTATTGCTCTACAAACGGCACCTTCTCCCAATGTAACACTATCTTATCGTAAAACTCCCCTCCTTTACTAAAGAAAGAGATTTGAGGACTAAAAGTAGATCCTGAAACAATAGGAGAACGATCTGATGATAAAATCCCATCGGCATCGATACTATTAATCTGGTAATAGTATGTTGTACTGCCTGATATATCCTTATCTTCATAATAATTAAAATAGATTGTGGCGATAAGATCAAAATTCACATTATCTTGACTACGAAGAACTTGATATTGTTTAGCTCCAACAACTTTGTCCCACTCAAGAATAATTCTATCATTAAACAATCCTGAAGATGCAGATATCGTATTAGGTGCTGAAAAAAATGTTTTTTTTCCAGAAATACCTATCGCTTCATCTGTCAGATACAAGGCGAAATTTTTCTTGTTATAAGCACGAACTTTATAGTAATAAACTTTACCTGTTTCCACGTTATGATCTTCAAAAACACCATTCGTAAGTTTTCCTGAAATCAATGCATACTCACCAAGCAAATCATCACTACGAAAAACCTTATAGTGATCATATAAAGACATTTTTGTCCAATTAAGTGTTATCTTGTGAATCTGATCCTCTGACACAATAATAGAAAAAGCATTATTTGAAAGATCTTGAAGAGAAGAAGACACACAACCAGTAAACATTATCCAAAATAATAATATCATATATCGATTCATTGTATACTCTCTTAATAAACAGAAGGGCTCTGTTGAGGTTCTTCAAATAAAATCCCAATTGTCTCACCATCAATCAGCAAGCCCTTATTATTTTTAATAGGTGTTACTTCAAATGATGCTGTATCTTGAGAATAACCTAAAAAATCACTCAATACATATAATCCTGTTCCATCATTGACATTTTCATTGTTAAATCGTTGGTAGGTCATTTTTGTGAATTTAGATCGCCAGTGATTTAATGCTGATCCTTTAGAGACTTTTACTCGATAATGATATGTCCCAAAAACAGCACCCCATGTGGTATATAAAAAATTAAATCTTTCTTTCAAGGTCGTTATTTTATTGATCCCTACAGGTGATAGAGATCCTTGTTTGATAGTCTTTGAAAATGTACTAAAGAAATCTCCATATCCTGTTCCGGATGCCCAATGAAATGGAATAGATAAATAGGATGGTGAAGGAAGAATATCTTTAGGATCAATTGCTGAACCTACAACAACAGATGAAGAAGAACTTTCTTCACCTAAAAATACAGCTGTTATTTTATAATAATATTTCGGATAAGAGACAGTGTTGTTGTTCTGAATTAATTGGTATTCACTATCAGAAAATGACATATCAGAAAAATGAGGATCAACGTTCGTACCAACCAATCTGTATTTACTATCTCTTGTAGAACTCCGATAAATATTATAGTAATCGACTATTTCATTTTGATTTGGTTGCCATGTTACGTTTATCATCCCTACTTTAGAATGAATCGTCCAAACTTTAGTAACAAAACCTGTCACAGCATGATAATTGTTGACATAGATAACAGTAGGTGCATTAGTTTGAATGATATTTGTAGTCTCAATACGCAGACCTGAGCTTGCATTAGGATCAATTGGTGGTGAAGGAATACGTCTTGTATAGGAAATTATTCCTTTGGATCCCAAAATTTCAGGAAATTCAATATCAAATGCTTGCACAATGATATCTATTTTGCTATTAAACAGAGGGGCTGGAATAGAAAGATACGGGTCATAAACCGTTATGATTGATGGTGTGGAAAGATTTTGACAAATAGTGACATGATATGCGGAAGCATTTGGTACCACATCCCACGATATATTCAAATAATAAGGAGATTTTGATTTATCTAATTGAATCTTGAGATTTGTTGGGGGATCTAAAATATCTTGAGGATCAATGGCAGAGCCACTAGCTGTTTGACTAAATTCAGAAACAACCCCATCTTTAAAAGATCGAATTTGATAGTAATATGTTGGGTATTGATATGTTTTAGAGGAATTGTTATGATGTTTTTTATAGGATGGAAGATGTGAGTCAACAAATCTATTATTTGTGACAAAATAAGAGATCATTTGATAATTAGTATCAGGTTCTTGAGAACGATAGATTTGGTAGGACGAAACATGAGGATCTGAATCCCATGTTAATAATATTTGACCGGGATAATTTAGGTTATGTTGGGTGGCTTTTAGACCGGTAGGATATACCAAGCGTGCCCCTATAATAATATTTGGAAAATATTTTTCGACTAGTTCTTTTTGGTTATTTTGGCTAAGGGCAGCAATTTTATAGAAAAAACGATGTTGAGTACTAATATCTTCATCTATAAATGTGGTTCCCATGATATCTTTAACAAAAACAAAGGTTCCATCTTCTTTAATAGAACGATAAATACGATAAACCCAATCGCCCCTACCGATCCAATTCAATTGTATCTTATCCCTATATTTATAGTAAGAAGAATGGACATCTAAAGGAGGTTGAACTTGATCTGAGGGATAATAAGAACGATACCCAAGCTTTATTTTTGAACGCACAATAAGGGTATTATCAGATGAATATCCTTTAACTTGATAGAAATATTTTTGACTAGGAAAAGTCATCTTATCGTGTAATTCTGTCGTAATAATTTTTTGATATAATGGTGACAAATTATTCTGAGAAGTTCCCCTTAAAATTTCATAATAAGATACAAAATTCTGTTCATCCCAAGATAGAACAATAGATTGATATGATGTATTATATGACACATGAAGATTGATATCTTTGATATTTTTTACTTCTTCTAAAAAAGATGAGGAACATCTTGGGATAAGTAAGAATAGTATTATTAACAATAGTGTTTTTAACAAGCTCAAACCCCTGACACTTTGATATTATTAAATTATAGAAAAGACAAGAATACTATTTCAATGTTTATTGATTGTCATCCTTATATGATCTAACCTCATAATAAATCAAAAGAAAAACCTCCTAATGATAGGAGGTTTAAAAAACTATTTATATTTATTCATTTGGGAGGTTTGTGCCACAATGAAATCCACCATCAACAAACATAATCATCCCTGATACCATTTGGCTCAGATCTGATGCCAAATATACAGCAGTGCCAGCAACATCTTCCGGTGTAATATTTCTTTTAATAAATTGCGATTCCAAAGCACCCGTATACATATCCTTAAATCCTGTAATACCACGTGCTGCAAGAGTTTGTACAGGTCCTGATGATATGGAATTAACACGGATATTTTTATTGCCTAATTCTAAAGCTAGATAACGCACAATTGCTTCTAAGGAAGCTTTTGCAACACCCATAGCGTTGTAATTTGGAACAGGTCTTGTAGAACCTATATAAGTCAATGCTTGAATAGATCCCCCCCCACGTTTTTCCATTAATGGAGCTGCAAAACGAGCAAAAGGAATCAACGTATAAGCAGAGATATGTTGTGCAAGGAGAAATCCTTCTTCTGAAGAATCCGTAATTCCACCTGTTAATTCTTCCTTACGTGCAAATGCAATAGCATGTACAACTGTATCCAAACCGTTGTATTTTTTATCAATACTGTCAAACATTATTTTAAGTTGATCTTGATTTGTCGCATCAACATCATAAAGATCCTCAATACCTAATTCGACAGCAATTTTCTCAATACGCTCTTTCAGTTTTTCGCCTTGATAGCTTAATATAACAGTTGCACCATGATCACGAAAATATTTTGCAATTCCATAAGCAATAGAACGCTCATTTGCAACACCTGTTACAAGAGCTACTTTTCCCTTAAGCAACATAAAAGAAAGACCTCCTCATTTTTTGATATTTGTACATTAAAATAGCTAGTTACATAACTAGCTATTTTAATCAATACTACTAATATTCTATCCTTCAATAAACTGTTTTAATTGAGCAAGAGGTAATGCTCCTGACTGGCGTTTTACTGACACACCAGCTTTAAATAAGATTAAAGTCGGAATACTTGCAACTTCAAACTGACCCGCAGCTTGAGGGCAGTCATCAACATTACATTTGACAACTTTAATTTTTCCTTCATACTCTTTAGCTATTTGTTCCAAAAATGGTGCAATCATACGGCATGGTCCACACCACTCTGCCCAAAAATCTACTAAAACAGGAATATTAGACTCCAAAACTTCCGATGTGAAATTTTGATCTGTCCCTTTAACAATAAATTCTGACATAGACAACTACCTCTCTACTTTTATTAGGATAACATATAATAATAACTATAATAAACTATTTCTTTCTAAAAAAACGTTATCATAACCTTGTATTTTTGTTGAATGGCAAGCAAGATATAAACGTTTCTGTGCCCATAAACAATATTCTAAATTTTGTTCTATTCCAGAAAACTTTCGTCCTAATTTTTGTGCAACAACAGCTGTTGTACCTGAGCCTAAAAACGGATCAAAAACAAAATCTCCTGATTTGGAAGAAGCTAAAATTAACTTTGCTATTAATTTTTCAGGCTTTTGAGTAGGATGCTCTGTATTTTCAGGCATAGACCAATACGGAATAGAGATATCATCCCAAAAATTAGAAGGATATGTCAATCGAAATTTGCCTTCAGAAGTTTCTTCCCAATCTTTAGGAATACCATCTTGTCGATAGGGAGCAATGACTTTTTTCTTTATTTTAACAGCATCGACATTAAAGTAATAATCCTTACTCATACTAGCAAACCAAATATCTTCCATCGAATTTTTCCAATTATTTTTGGAACCTCGACCTTTATCTCGTTGCCATGTGATACGATTTTGAATAATAGCATGCTTATTCAATAAACGAAAAACAGCACTAGACGATTTCCAATCACAACACATATAAATAGAAGCTTTTGGTTTTAATAAAAGTAATAAAGATAAGAACCATGATTCTAAATATTCAAAATACGCATTATCAGATATTTCTTTAAACGTATTACCATGATAATTTTTAAATAAATTATATGGAGGATCTATAATTAATAGATCTATAAAATGCCTTGGAAGTTTATCAATTAATAAAGATGTATCACCACAAATAAGTTTGTTTGTGATATTTTGTAGATTTAACAAATGATCTTCTGTCAATATTTTTGATACAAAATTTTCTCTATCCTCATTAGTTAAGACTAATGTTTTGTTTCGAGGTGAACGTTCTGATGGTTGCTTGATCATAAGACTCTCTTTCCAAAATTCACTTTTATTATACTATAACAAATTTTTTTTCGCAAGAGATTTGTATTAATTAAGAATTTGGATGTTCTTTTAAAAATTGTTCAATTTTATTAGCAACAGTTACACCACCAGGACGACATTTTGTAGTAATATCGTTACAAGCAATAATTCCTGTAGCATAAGGCATACAACCTGGATATCCACAAGCTCCACAATTAAAATGGGGAAGTATTTCATAAATTTCTTCAATACGAGGATCTGTCTCAACATAAAAAAATTGAGTAACTATAGAAATTGCTAGGGCTAAAACAAATGCGAGTAAGATTGCAATTGTAGTTCCAATAAAGACAAATGATATTTCCATCATGATCACTCCTTTTATTTTTTTTGAGAATCTTTTTCAATTAAAGCCAAAATTTTTTTTGCAGTATGATTGGATTCGGTACGACAACAACTTCCTTCTTGAGCTTTACAAGAATGAAATTTAAATCCTCTAGCCGCACCTACAGATAAGATGACAGCTACTACAATAAAAAAAACAAAAAATATTGCAACATTTATAAGTATATGAAACGGAATAAGCATAGCTACCCCCTCTGTTATTATCATTAAACAACAAATCCACCAAACCCAATAAATGCAATAGAAATAATAGCAGCAATAAAAAATGCTAACGGTGCTCCTTGAATTGCTTTAGGAATACGAGCACGTTTAACTTTTTCAAGCATAAATGACATCAATAACATTGCAAACATAAAACCTAATGAAGCACTAAAGGCAAACCATAATGCTTTACCATAACTCAGTTGTTCTGAAATTACAATTAAAGCAATCCCTAAGACGATACAGTTTGTAGTAATCAATGGTAGAAACACACCTAACGCTCTGTAGAGTGCAGGAAAAATTTTTTTAATTATTGCTTCAAGCATCTGTACACCAGAAGCAATAACCAAAATAAAAACTAATGTTTTCAAAACATGTAATTCCAATGGAACTAAAATATAATAATATAAAGGATGAGTAATTGCAACAGTAAAGACTTGAACTACAATAACAGCAATTCCCATACCAATAGTATCTTCAATTTTTTTAGTTACTCCAAAAAAAGGACACAAACCTAAAAATCGAGAAAATACCATATTGCCACTTAAAACGGCCATGATAAAAATCATGAAATAAGATGCTTCACTCATGATTAGGCTCCTTCTGAATTATTTTTTTGGATTTGTTGTTGCTTTTTTTTATTTGCTTTCACAAGAGTAATATGTTGAATAATAGCCAAATATAATCCCATGACAAGGAATCCTCCGGGAGGTAGTAACATAATTTGTAATGGCATAGGAACAATATGTGCAACATTAATATAAGTCAAATGTTGTGCAGCTAAATTAGGATGTACCATTGCTGGTTCTCCAAACAAATTAACAACATTAACTAAAGAATTTGTAGGATCTTGGAGTAAAGGTTTCGTTAAATTAAAGACAACACCCATATCTTCAGCCAAACGAAAAGAAAGTGTACCATTTCCAAGAAGTTCTCTTAAAAATGCAATAGAAACCAAGGCTAAGGTATAACCTAAGCCCATCCCTACTCCATCTAAAAAAGAACAGCAAATATTATTTTTACTTGCAAAAGATTCTGCACGCCCTAAAATAATACAGTTTACAACAATCAATGGAAGATAAACTCCTAAAACAGAATACATTAATGGGAAATAACGACCCATTAAGATTTCAACTATCGTTGTAAATCCTGCAATAACAATAATAAATGCAGGAACACGTACAAAAGAAGGAATCATATTTCTTAATAATGAAATCAGAACATTTGAAAATGTTAGCACAACTAATGCTGACAAACCCATTGCCAAAGCATTAGAAACATTTGTTGAAATTGCTAAAGAAGAACATAGCCCAATTAACAAAACAAAAACAGGATTATCTTTTAACAAACCTTTTTCAAATTCTGTCCAATGCGATATTTGCTTAGCCATTTGTTCCTCCGTTTTGTGACATATTTATGGAGAACAAATTAAGTGCTTTTTTGAGATTATTAACAACAGCTGAGGAACTAAATGTTGCTCCGGAAATCATGTCGACGTTTTTAAGTATCCACTCATTACGATTATTTGGTAATTGTTCTAAATTTTTTCCAATAAATTGATTTTTAAATTGTCTTTCTGTAACACGTCGTCCCAACCCAGCTGTTTCTGTAGAAGCATCGAGTATTTCATGAGCAATAATAGATTGACCATCTGTCATTACTAAAGACTCCACAGCTCCACCAAAACCTCCAGAAGATACTAGATAGACTTTCATAATCTCTTTATTAGAATCCTTATCTGTAATCAAAAATTGAGGAATTTCTGAAGTTTTAAAATAAGTAAGTATTTGTGCTCTTTTTCGTAAAGGTAATGAATTTAAATCAGTAATACGAATATTTTGTTGTTGAATGGTGTATTTTTCTTTATCAGCACCAAGTAATTCTTCAACATCTTTTAAGGGATTAATTGGAACATAAGTTAAATAATAAACAAATAAAAGTAAAAAGGTAAAAAAACCAGTAATCAATGTTAAGGAAAAAACATTTGCTAAATGAAATTTCACACTGCCTATGTTCATATTTTTTTCATCCATTCTTATAGCTCCCATATTTTTTTGTGATGGTATAATTAATTTTAGTGTAGTCATTGTAGCCTTTTTGAATAAGATCCTTAGCCATTTGTAATGTAAAATCACTACCTGAATTTATAGATTGAGCAAGAGCTGTAATTTCATTTATTGTTTTACCAATAAATTGCTTTTGAAATTCTGTTGTTGGAGCAAGTGCTGGAATAGAAGTATCTTTCAAAGGAGCATCTTTAATATACAAACCAACTAACATATCATTCTTAAAAATTAAGGTGCTATAGATCAAATCCCCTAAATTATTATCATCAAAAACATTTAACGCCTCACCAATTATATTTTCATCTTTATCTAAGACTGTATAATAAGTGAGTGTTGATTGTTGAGAAACTTGAGGAATAATTTTATGATATGCTGTAGTAGATAAGGCGTATTTAATATTTTGTTCGTAAGCTGGAAGTTTGATGATATTTTGATATATACCCAAAAAAGCTATTAAACAAACAGAAATCACACCAGCTGATTTAAGACCTTTATCAATATAAACAGCATATTTATTTTTAGGATCACATAATTTATCGACAAAAGGAATAATTAAATTAGATGACAATAATGCAAAAGATACACCTTCAGGGAAAGAAAATACCATTCTGATAGCTGTTACAACAGATACAAAAAATAAAGAATACAAAATTTTTGCTGTCAAGGTTCTCGGAGAAGAAACAGGATCTGTTTCCATGTATACTGAACCAAGCAACACACCACCTACAAGAACCCAAATCATTGGATCTCCGTGGAAAAATCCAAGAGGTCCAACACCCATAGGTCCTAAAATTGTTGCTGAAAAAATCCAGCCAAATAACGCCATCATTCCCCAAATTAATATAGGCATAAGAGGAGAAATAACTTTAGTAATAATTAAATATAAAAAACCTAGTAAGATTGCCCATTTTGCTGTTTCACCAAGTGTACCAGGAAAATTGCCCATAAATAAAGTCCAATAATCAAAGAAATCAGAAGGAGTATTAATTCCCTCTGGCATCACTCCACTTTTGTACCAGTTTTTAGCTGTTTCAAGATAGGTTGTACCTGATAATACATCATAATTTGTATTAAGTTTATCAGAAAACCCATAATTAACATAAGCTGGTTGTGCTGCTACAACTTTATTATAAAAAGGTAATAATTTAGGATCTTGTACCAACGTATACCGTACTGCTTCCCAATAAGTCAGACCTGCTTTATCCATAAGTGTAGGAATAGTAGGACGTATGGAAATCGCCCATAGACCAGGAAAACCTGCTACAGGAACCAATCTTCCTACAACAGCAGGATTAATAGGATTAAATCCACGCCCACCAAAAATCATCTTACCAACAGTAATTCCAACAACACTTGCTAAAATCAGAGGATAAATACCTAATCCAGGTCTCATATTAAGAGCAATAACAGCTCCTGTTGCAACTGCTGTGAGGTCATTGATTGTAGATTCTTGTTTCATCAGCAAATTACAGCCTCTTTCAACCAATACACAAACAGATATACAAACAAACATTGCACGAATCATTGAAAATCCAAAAAAATAAAAACCTGCAGCCGTTGGAAATAAAAGTGCAATCAAAAAATGCACCATTACTCTACGTGGTAACTTATCAGGATCTATGTATGGAAATTCTTCTGTTAATTTCATCGGAAGAACCGTCTTTTTTACTGGACAAACTGTATTCAACATAATACCTCCATGAATATCTTTTCTTTATATTATTATTTATTTGATGTTGCTATCTGTCTATTTTTCCAATTTTCATTAAACGTTGAGTGTAATAGATCACCGTCACGTTCAATAAAAAATAGAGGATAAGAAGTATTAGGATCAAATGTTTTTAAAAAAGTATCGACACGATCTTTCCCTAAAACAAGTAATGTTGTTGCAAGTATATCACTAAGTTCTGCAGAATTAGAAACAATCACACTCACAGATGCCAAATTATGGACAGCAGGAGATCCTGTTTTAGGATCAAATATATGATGATATATCTTACCTTCATGAATAAAAAATTGCTCGTAATCACCAGATGTTGCGATAGCCTCACCATCATGCAACGTAACAACTTCTTGAATATTCTCGCCCGAAGGATTCCGAATACCTACTTTCCAAGGCTCGCCATCTGGTTTTTTCCCAAATACGCGTACATTGCCTCCGGCATTTACAATGCCTGATGTCAAACCAAGATTTTTTAATATCTGAACAGCTTCATCAACAGCATATCCTTTGGCAATAGCTCCTAAGTCTAGTTGAGCATTATTTTGTAAGATAATTTGTTCATTTGTAATAAGAATTTGATGCATACCTACTTGTTTCAGTATTTTTTTAATTTCATCTTGAGAAGGGATTTTTTTTTCATCTTGAACATAAAAACCCCATAAACGAACTAATGGATAAACAGTAAGATCAAAAGAACCATCACTTTTCTCAGAAATATTTTTAGAAATAGAAATAAAATTTGAAACGATATCAAAAATTTCTGTATTTTCAGAACGTGTAATAATACTTTCTTGATTTAGTTTACCAACAAATCCTGTCCCCGCTGGAGAGAGCTCTTGTTCCAAATAATGTAAACGATTCCATGCTTGATTAACATAATCATCAACGTTATTTTTTGGAAGTTGTGTATAAAGGAGAATATCAAAAACAGTATACATAAGATCTTGCTTATAGACATATTTTTTTGGTATATTAGTTGAACAAGATATACAAAACAGAGAGAGCACTATATAAAAAAATTTCATTCTTATCCTCAATCAAAATTATCGTAAATCATCTTTAAAGATCTTTATTATTATCTTTATTAATATATTGTATATGTAATTTGTTTTTCTGTAAAGATATTTTTGCGAAAAAAATGAAATATGATATATTTTTTATTTGTCAACCTATAAAAAAAATGATTGACAAATAAAAAATATATCATTATAATTAATACCTATATTAATGATAATAAATTACTGGAGATTTAAATGAAAGATCAATCAATGATAATCAATAAATACACGATATCTATTCGTAAAATTCTTCTAGGATCATTTGCATTAGCCTTATCTGCACAGATTACTATTCCGTTGCCTTTCGTTCCCATAAGCCCTCAAACATTAACATTAACATTATTGGCTTTGACCCTTGGACAAAAAACGGCTGTTAGTGCTGTACTGGTTTATTTAATGGAAGGTATTATAGGATTGCCTGTATTTGCAGGTGGAATGTTTGGCTTAGGTACTATTTTTGGAACTACCGGAGGCTACTTATTAGGATTTATTCCAGCAACATGGATTATTGGTACGGCACATGATAAAAAATTTTCATTTCTTCTAACATCTTTTTGTATTATCTTAGGAATCGCAACTATTTTTTCTTGTGGTTTAATGCAACTATCATTCTTTGTTCCAATAGACAAGCTTTTTTCTGTGGGTGTTGTTCCATTTATTCCAAGTGAAGTCATAAAAATAATCATTGCTGTTATCTCGATACCTTACTTAAAAAAGTAAGCACAATATATTGATAATATTAAAACAAAAAACATCGTTTTTACGATGTTTTTTGTTATTAAAAGCATAGAATTAATATAATATTATATAACAGTTTCTCATAATTATCAAGAAGATATTGATTAAAAATCAATAGGTACTCAAAATATTATGTTCATTTTATATTAAAGTGCATAGGCAAGATTTTTTTGAACCACATCCCAATCAATGACACTCCAAAATGCAGCAATATAATCAGGACGTCTGTTCTGATATTTAAGATAGTAAGAATGCTCCCAAACATCTAATCCTAAAACAGGATGCAATCCATCCATAATAGGAGAATCTTGATTTGGGGTACTGATTACTTTTAATGTTTTATCTTTAGTCACTACAAGCCATGCCCATCCTGAACCAAAACGACTTTTTGCAGCTGTTTCAAATTCTTCCTTAAATTTTTCTACAGAACCAAAATATTTTTGAATCATCTCAAGTAATTGACCTGAAATATTGGTACCACTATCTTTTTTTAAGAGTTTCCAAAACATACTGTGATTGGCATGCCCACCACCATGATTACGTACAGCTGTCTTAACGGATTCAGGAAGACTTGCGAATTTTTTCAATAGATCTTCTACAGATGTATTGAGTAATTCCAAATGATTCTCAAGAGCGGTATTTAAACCTGTAACATAACCTTGATGATGCTTTGTATAATGAATTTCCATTGTAGCCTTATCAATGATTGGCTCCAGAGCATCATAGCTATAAGAAAGTTCGGGTAGTTTAAACATATATCTCTCCTTATTTATATTCATATAAGAATATATTTTACAAATTTAAATAGTATGATTTCTTTAAATAATATATCAAATTAGATGAACCAAGGTCAATATTTTTTTGACATAGATTATTCTTAATATTACTAGTAAAATCAAAAATAATCAATTATAATATTAAAATAATATCATAAAGGAGCTTTGTATGTCTTATATATCAGAATTTTTGGTTAATTCATTTATAAAATATACATCTATTTCAAGTCAAAGTGATGACAGGATAAATAGTTTACCATCATCACCAGGACAAATGAAATTAGCAAAAATACTAAAACAAGATCTGGAAAATTTCGGAATTCATGATATTTCATTAGATGAACATGCTATATTAATTGCTAAAATCACGGCAACACTCCCTAATGCACCAGCTATTTCTTTTATGTCACATCTTGATACAGTAGACATTGGCGTCGAACCTGATATTCATGCTCAAATTCTACCATTTACAGGAGAAGATTTAATATTAAATAATGAAAAAAATATTATCTTTAAAACAGTGGATTATCCTGATATACAAGCATACAAAGGAGAAAAAATAATTTTTTCTGATGGTACTAGTGTACTTGGTGCAGACGACAAAGCAGGTGTCACAGCAATGATGGGACTTGCAAAACATTTGACATCGGAAAAAATAGAACATGGAGATGTATATTTAGTATTTGTTCCTGATGAAGAAATCGGGTTACGTGGAGCATATACGTTGGATTTAAATAAGATTCCTGTCAATTATTCTTATACGGTTGATGGTGGACGTATTGGAGAATTATCTTATGAAACATTTAATGCAGCCGGTGTAATAATTAAGATCCAAGGTGTATCTATTCATCCAGGATCGGCAAAAGATATCCTTGTTAATCCTATCCTTGTAGCAATGGATCTGATAGGACAATTTGATCGCTTGGACACACCAGAGCATTCAGAAGGAAAAGAAGGTTTCTTTTGGATCCATGATATGATAGCAAACCCTAGCGAAGCGAATATTAAAATAATTATTCGTGATTTTGATTTACCAAAATTTGAAGAACGAAAACAAAAAGTAGTATCTATTATTGAACAAACGCAAAAACGACATCCTCGAGCTATGATCACTTTTGATATGGAAGATTCATATGCTAATATCGCAAACAATCTCTCTGACGATCGATCGTGTGTTGATTTGGCGATAAGTGCTTATGAAAAATCACATGTCACTGTTATCGATTGTCCCATACGAGGTGGGACAGATGGGGCGGTGCTTTCATCGAAAGGATTAATCACTCCTAATATTTTTACAGGTGGACATAATTGTCATTCTATTTTTGAATATTTACCGGTAAATAGTCTAGTAAAATCTTTTGAAGTTCTGACAAAAATTGTAGAACTAGCAGCCAAAAAGGATAAATAAATGGTACAAGTATTTAATCTAACTAAAAGTTATGCTCATCAAGATATATTAAAAAATATTTCTTTTACTATCCATAAACGTGAAAAAGTAGGTCTCGTAGGTCGAAACGGTCATGGCAAAACGACATTGTTCCGTATGTTGGCAGGTTTGGAATCTCCTGATTCAGGAAATATCCTCTTTCCTAAAGGGTACCGTGTGGCGTACCTTAAACAAGAAATGACGTTCAAACATGATAGCGTTATTGAAGAAGTATTATCAGCTCTTCCGGAAGATGAAATAAAAGAAAATTGGAAAGCGGAAAAAATTTTATTTGGACTGGATTTTTCAAAAGAGATGATCTATCAATCACCAAATATCCTTTCTGGTGGTTGGATGAGTCGTATTAACCTTGCAAAAGTACTGATCAGCGATGCTGATATGTTGCTATTAGATGAACCTACAAATCACCTTGATATTGTGACGATTCATTGGTTAATTAATTTTTTAAAAGCATGGCGAAAAGAATTGGTCTTGATTACACACGACCGTTTTTTTATGGACGCGATTGTAGATCATACAATGGCGATCCACAGAAAACAAATTAAAAAAATTAAAGGTTCTTCTGAAAAAATTTATGAACAAATTGCAAGTGAAGAAGAAATTTATGAAAAAACGCGTATGAATGACGCAAAAGAAAAAGAACGAGTTGAACTTTTTATTCGTCGTTTCCGAGCAAAAGCACGTCTTGGTGGACTTGTGCAATCACGCGTAAAAAGCCTTGAAAAAAAGGACAGCAAAAACAAACTCGAAAAAATCAGTGATATTGAATTTGAATTTAATTTCAAGCATTTTGAAGCACGACATATGATTTCAATTCAAGATCTTAGTTTTGGGTACCAGCATGATCAACTCTTGATTAAGGATCTTTCTCTTGAAATATTCAAAGGCGATCGTATTGCGATTGTGGGAAAAAATGGAAAAGGAAAATCAACATTATTACGATTGCTATCGGATAAACTGTATCCATTAAATGGACAGATAAAAATTCATCCTCAACTTACGATTGGATATTATGGTCAAGTAGCTGAACAAGAACTCAACGGTATGCTTACTATTGAAGATGAAATTGCTAGTGTCCTGCCAAGCAATCAACGTGCTTTAGCACGATCTATAGCGGGTGCGATGTTATTTGAAGGACCCCTTGCTCTCAAAAAATGTGATGTACTATCTGGGGGAGAGAAAGCGCGAGTCCTTCTCGGAAAATTAATTGCAACCCCTACTCAATGTCTTTTTTTAGATGAACCATCCAACCACCTTGATATGCAAAGCGTTGATTCCTTAATCGATGCACTAGATATGTTTCCTGGAGCTATTGTTTTTGTAACACACAACGAAATGATCCTCCATCATATTGCTAATCGGCTTGTTGTATTTGACGGTCAATACCCTTATGTTTTTGAAGGAACATATCAAGAATTTCTTGATACAAAAGGATTCTCTGAAGAAACATCAGAAACAAAACAAGAAGCGCCTAAAGAGAAAATTTCACAAAAAGACCTCAGAAAAGAAAAAGCAAAACAACTTCAAGAACTAAAAAAAACCACGAAGCCTATTGAAGATACAATACAAACACTGGAACATCAAATTCATCATACTGAAGCACGTATAAAAGAAATTCAAGATTTACTTATTGAAGCAGCATTGGCAAGTGACAGCACCACTATTCAAGAGCTGAGTATTGAACTGAATCAATTAAAAACAAGCTTAGAACAGAACTATGATGATTTGTTTAAAAACCAAGAAAATCTTGAAAAAATAACATCTGAAATTCTTTAAAATAAAAAACAATCTCATAAAAAAGCAACGCATTTACGTTGCTTTTTTATTTTAAATATAAATAATTATAACATAATATTGACTCAAAATAGATATTATGTTATAATTATTTATATTTAGGAGGAATCTTATGCAAAAATTAAACCCAAAGATACAAGAATTAAAAGATCAGGGACATAAAATATTATCACTAAAATGTCATGATTTATATTTTTTATTCAAGCAACCAACAATAGTTGAAATATCATATCATGAAGATCAACTTTATAAATCTGATACCATATTTCGATTGAGAGATAAATTTATTAGACAGATGTTTGTGGGTGACAACATCTCAGAATTTGACAAATTTATGACAGAAAAACCTTTAGCTCATGGAATGATCTACAACTTAATATGTCAAGAACTCGGAGAAAATATAAATTTCACCATAGCGAAGGTCTAGCCCCTTCGCCATTAGATATTATAAAGGCTAGACATAAATTTTTCTTTGGAAAAGACATCGAATGCCCTAAGGAATACAAACAAAACGATCCTGTCGAACAATTCAAAGAACAAATCACATTAACCCATATCATTCATCAAGATATCTCAAATACACTAAGAAATATTATTATCTCTATTTATAACGAGATAAATCAAGAATAGGAGTTATGATGTTTTTTTTTAATATAAGAAATTTATTTAAAACAAAAAAAGAAAAAAAAGCACTCAAAGAAGGTTATCAACTTTGTATTATTAAAGATCAAAATCAAAGATTCTTATTTAAAACACCAAAATATATTGATGTCGAAAATTTTATCAATCTTGTTTATCGTTCTAAGAAAGAAATAACATTACTAGAAATTGATTTTATAGATTTTTTATTTGTTGGTCATAATCAACAAGAATTTTTTAATTATTTATCAGCAGATCCATCAAGAATAAAAGATGTTTTGTATACCTTGTGTGATAAATTTGGGATAGATACAGAGGTGGAATCAGATGATGTGGCATAAGAATTTGCGTTATATTTATTATTTTATACGATATTTATTCAAAAAAAAGAATCAAATGCCCTATCCTATAAAAAAAATAGTGCATCGTCAATTTTCGTTGCAACAACAAAAAAATATCCCTATAAAAAATATATCCCTTAAAAAGAGAATCATTTGGCAGCTTATTGTTGAAAAATTATCAAAAAAAATAAACAAAAATACCAATCACAACAATCTTGATCCAGTTGAGACATTATCGAAAAAAACAAAAAAAAATATTAATCATAACAATATCCATCCCAAAATACTATATCAGAACAAATTAATAAATTCCATTAAAACATATCTTCCATCAATCACAAATATAAAAAATATGTTCAATCAAAAATTCACTCATCACTTATCTTTACTCAAGCAACAAACTACTACGACAAACTATATTGCAAATCCAAAGCATTACAACAGCAATAACTATGAACAACTCATCAAAAATAAAAAAGCATTTACCTTATCATCACAAAAAAATCATTATCATATGATTCAACAGATGATGAATTTCTCAAGAAACAAATCCACCTCTCATCACTATAATACAAACAACAACTATCCTATCAATCAAAAATATCGTATCAATCAAAATAATACATCCTATATTGAGCAACAATATTTCATTAATAATTTAGAAACACAGATCATTAGAAAAAAAAGAAGTCATATTGATCGCATTGTAGAAGAAAAATTAATCAGTCCCAAACTTACACATATTATCAAAGAACAAATACAAGCTGTACTCATTAACAAAGGAATAGAAAGCAAAATATTAAGTCAAGAGGAAAAATTATTATTGAAAGAATTATTACGTTTAAAAATCGAACTAGAAATGTATCGATAATAAATTTCTACTATTATAAATAACAAATAAAATAATAACTAAAAGTTATCCAAAAATATTAATAAAATAAAAATTTTTTGAAAAAGAGTTACTGTTACTGATAAAATAAATAGCATGATTATGTAAAATATACACTCAATACTCTTATTGTTATAAAAAAGAGTAGCATATCTCGCATCTACAATAACGATCTATTTCAACTATTATTTATCATATTCAATCATAAATAATAGTTATAGCAAAATACTTTCATATAATTTCATAGATATCATATAAAACATTTATCTCAGTATATGTGTCGTACTGTCTCAAATCAGATATATGAAAGATCTTTTATTTCTGTAAGTGATGAGTTGTTATTTTTAAGGAGACAGTGATGAAAAAAAAATTGGGTATGATGTTTTTATTCATGTTCCCTATCATAATTTATTCAAAAGAAAACAATATAGATAATCCTATTACTTATGGTGGGGTTCCCCGTTTAGAGTTTGGAATTACAGGGTTGAGTGTGAATATTTATTTTGGAGCACTTGATATTGATTTTGCTTGGATTTTATATCAAAAAGGGATTCATTCGTTAGCGTTCAAAACCACTCTCTTTACGTATGTTCCTAGAAATATTGATTTTCCTCAAGCACCATACGTTCTTATGGGAGGATTATTTGAAATACAGTATCGTCTCAGTACTAGGAAAGGATTTTTCTATGCATTCGAGACAGGAGTTGGAGTGGGTAATGAGATGATCACTACACAAATATACGATGCACAAATCAAACAGTTTTTAGATTCGCCAATAATGGCAACATATGGATTATTTTCTGTTGGGACTCGTTTCGGATATGATTTTGAGCCGAAATACGGCAAACCTTTTAAAATTGCAATCATGTTTGGCTATAGGATGCAGTATCCCTTTAATTTTACTATTAAACATTTTTTAGTTGGTGGAATATCGTTTAATTATGCATTTGATTTATATGGAGGAAAAAAATAAAACGATCAATATTATTATTATTAATTTTTTATAACCTATTGGGGTGTTCTTTAGAACGTAACAATAGCACAAAAAACAGAGAGCTATACTATCTCAATATCAAACATACACAATTACCTGTTTGGATTTTAGGGCAAAAAACAGACAAAGTAATTATTTTTGTACATGGAGGACCAGGATTATCAGGATTGATCTTTGAAAGTACAACATTCATACAACTACTATCTAAAAAATATCGTGTCGTTCTTTATGACCAACGAGGTTCTGGTGCCAGTAGAGGACACCCAACAACACAAAGTATCACATTGGATCAGCATGTTAAAGATTTAGACGGATTAGTTGATCTTGTCATGACAAAATATCCACATTCTGAAATACACCTCTTAGGATATAGTTTTGGTGGATTGATTGCAGCGGCATTTGCAACACAATATCAAGATAGAATTAAGACTTTGGCATTATATTCTCCATTATTAAGCGTTGATAGATTATCAAAATCTCTTTCACAACATATGATCACAAAATTCATTGATCCTTATTTGGCAAGAAAAAACATCTCTCAAAAAAGTCGAAAAGAATGGGAAAAAATCAAAAAATTTTATCAAAAACATTCTGTTTTAGGATTAGATTCGTTTCTTGAACATAATACATACAGTACAAAATTAGAAGAAATTCTTAATATAGATTACAGTACAAAATATTACAAAAAAATAGTCCCTACACTATTTAAAGATCCTTTTTTTGAAATCATGCACTTAATGTCTCAAGTTCGTACATCGATGAAAAATCTTGACAAAAACAAAGAAAATTTCAGAGATTTAGAAACAGACCCTGTTTATCATTTATCAAAGATTACTATTCCGGTTATTATGATAACAGGTAGTAGTGACTTTGTCGTGCCTGAAGAAGTATCATTAATTGGATACAATATGATTAAATCAACAGATAAAACACATTATTCATTAAAACAAGCATCCCATGCAGGATTTTTGGTTCATCCGAAACAATCAGTACAATATATAGAAACATTAATACAAAAATAATGTAATATCATTCTTGTATTGCTTATTGTTTAAGCCAAATACAATTCAACAAAAAAGAACATAAACAACGTTAATATTGAATCAATTGATATAATTATGAAAAATAAACATCATTTTGTTTACGATTTCAATATCTAAATCTTTAATACAAATATAGTTATATGTTGTAACTGACAAAATATCATGAGGAAAGAATGAAATTATTTAAAATACTAATAATTATATTAATATTTAATGGATGTACCTTAGATAACAGTGAACTAGAGCAAAGTCAAAAAAATCGTGAAATGTATTATGTTCACTCAAAGAAGGCTACATTACCTGTTTGGATTTTTGGAAAAAAAAGCAATAAGGTTTTTTTATTTGTGCATGGTGGTCCGGGTTTATCGGGATTGGTTAGTGAAAGAAATGAATTTATTCAGATTCTGGCTAAAAAATACCGTGTTGTTCTCTATGATCAACGAGCTTCCGGCTTCAGTAGAGGTCACCCTAATATCAACAGCATTACTCTTGATCAACACGTCGAAGATTTAGATGCTGTTGTTGATATTATTATGGCAAAATATCCTCAATCAGAGATTCATTTATTTGGGCATAGCTTTGGAGGTCTTGTCTCAAGTGCCTATGCTAGTATTTATGAAGATAGAATTGAAACATTATCACTATTTTCACCATTATTGAGCATAGAAAGGTTAACAAGAATACTTCCAAACATCATGATCACAAAATTTATTGATCCTTATTTAGCGAGAGAAGATATTTCTGAACAAAGGCGAATCGAATGGGAAAATATCCGTGAATTTTATGAAGAAAATCCTGTACTGACATTAGATACCCTCTTTATTCATCGAATATATGCCACAAAAGCCATGCAAGCATTTAAGTTCAAAACATGTGTTTCATATTATAAAAATGATATCCCTTTTGTCCTTAAAGATCCTATGTTTGAGATAGCTACATTAATTAATCAAATCTCTCACTCCATCAAAAATCTTGCGTATAATCACGAAGATGAAAGAGATCTTGAAACCGATCCTGTGTATTCTTTATCACAAATCACGATTCCTGTGTTAATGGTAACGGCTGACACTGATTTTGTAGTGCCTGAAGAAGCATCTATACCAGGATTCAACAAAATAGGATCACATACAAAAACACAAATAACACTAAAAAATGCACCACACGTTAGTTTTTTAATGTATCCTGTTTTATCTGCAAAGCATGTCGAAGAATTTATTGAGACAAATTAATCCCACTTAGCGACCCCTATAGAAACAATGAAAATTGTGAAAAATATAAAAAAATTTTTTGTTTGATGATTAGTTTATCGTGGTTACATAGAGAAAATATACAAATATTCATAATGGAAGATTAATAAAATGATTACAAAACATCCTCCTATAAATTAGGAGGATGTTTTTGCTATGGTATTAATTGCATTATATATAATACTAAGTATATTACGCTCTATTAAAGAGATATGAGAACTATATTAATTAACGAGATAATTTTAATGTGTTGCTAACTCTTATTTTTGAAATGTTATCCGAACACGAGGCAATAATAAAAAATGTACATAATATCAATAAAACAATAAAAAATTCTCGATTCTGTGAATGTTTCATAACACACCTCAAAACTTATTTCAAAAATCAGATGATGAAATTTTTGAAAATGTTGCTTTATGATCACCAAAAGTATCCTGATCTATATTAGTTTCATGATAAAATTGATCACGTAACTCTTCATCATTATTTAGTTGCGAATAGTAAGGAATTTTTGTACGTAACACATGCAACTTTTGATTGATAAGAACAAATCCCCTATAGGTAACAGAATTTTGTTCAGAAGAGTCAAAACGATATAATCCCATATTAGAGTTTATCGCTCGGACAAAATTCCCCTTATGCGATCTATGATAAAAATGAACATCAGACAAAACCCCATAATCCAAAAAAGAAACAGATATCTTATCTGCATAACACCATCTAGTATCACGAATATTCATGAGCCAGATAATATTTAGTCGTTGTTGTTCTGTTATTTGAAAGATGTCGGTACTGTTGTTATTTAAAATATCATCTTTCGAATCAAGTTTTTCTCTTGCCAGAAGAGAATAAGTTACAATAAATAAAATTGAGATAATTAATATTATTCTCATTTATAACTCCAACACACTATCTATTTAAAAGATATCTATTTTTTCATGAAATGGCAAAAAATATTAAAAAAAAATGATTCAATGATTTTAGATACTAAAATATCTTATACTATTGTTACAATATTGACTTCTTGCAAGGAGGAATTAATAGATATGATAAATATCAAGAAATATATTATATACTTAGTGCTCATTCTAAGTACAACTATCACAAGTTGTGGTAGTAAAAAAGAAGAGGTAGTGAATTTATACTCAACACGACACTATCCTCTTGATGAAGAACTTCATCAAGAATTCACCAAAAAGACTGGTATTAAAGTGAATGTTCTAAAATCAGATCCGGATTCATTACTCGCACGGATGAGTGGAGAAAAAGAAAAACCACAAGCCGATTTGTTTTTTACTGCGGATTATGCCCGTTTGTTTCGAGCTAAAGCAAATGGCTTGTTAGAACCTGTTAAAACAGCAACATTAATTGCTCAAACATCTGAACGGTATCGAGATAAAGCTTTTTATTGGTATGCCATGAGCTATCGCTTGCGTATTATAGCTATTGACAAAAATTTCAAAGGCACTCGTCCAAAAACATATGAAGATCTTACAAATAAAGCATATAAAGGAAAAATACTTGTTAGAAGTGGTATGAATGCTTATAATGTTTCATTAATTGCATCACTTATTACTCGTTTAGGCAAAGACAAAACACTTCATTTTATCAGAGGTTTAGTTGGTAATTTTGCTCGTTCTCCTGAAGGGAATGATAGAAAACAAGTACTTGATATCTATAGCGGAAAAGGACAAATCGCTATTTTAAACAGCTATTATATGGGATTGATGCTCAATTCTGTGGATCCAGAAATTAAAAAAGCTACAGAATCCGTTGATTTGATCTATCCTAAAGACACACATTTAAATATTAGTGGGTTTGGAATGATCAAAAATGCAAAAAACAAAGCAAATGCTATCAAACTCTTGGAATTTCTAACCAGCCCTTATGCTCAAGAACGAATAACAAAAGAAAATTATGAATTCCCAATAAATCCCAATATCAAAGCAACTGATGTGTTTTTACAATGGGGAGATGTACCAAAAATAGAAAATATAGGATTAAATGACTGGGGAAAATACTATGAAGAAGCATTTATCCTTATTAATAAAGGTGGCTGGAAATAGTTGTACAAGCTAGAACAACATAACCTTCTTATATATTCAATATTAAAAAACAAAGTACCTTAACGGGTACTTTGTTCTAATTTTATCAGGAATAAATATGCATAATCTAAAATCAATTCAATACGTCAAAAAAATATTTTCAAAACTCTTTTCCTATTTTTTGGTACTATTATTTTTTTCACCTTTATTGCTTATTTTATTTCATTTATTTACTCCCGAAACACAAAACTTCAGACATATTATCAATATGCTTTTGAAAACACAAATTATAAATACATTTGGATTGATTTTTTGTGTAAGCACATGTGTATTTTTGATTGTTTTTCCTGCAACAGCTCTGCTCACAATATTTAAGTTTCCTGGGAGTACTTTTTTAAAGTTTGGATTAATACTACCACTTGCTGTACCTTCCTATGTTGGCTCCTACGTATACGAAAAAGTCTTTGATTATTCTGGAGTAATCAATTCATTATTTAGAAATCAATTTTGTATTAATCATTTATTAGACATGGATCTTTTTAGCTTTCATGGATCTGTCTTTATTTTCACATTATTTTTGTATCCTTATTTATATACAATCTTATTGTCATTTTTCAGAAAATATATTGGTGAAATAATTGAAGTATCACGTAGCCTTGGTCATAATATCTCACAAACATTTTGTAAATTAATTTTACCTTTGTCGCGTATTTCTATTATTGGTGGATTATTGATGGTTGCTATGGAAATTTTGAATGACTTTGGAGTAACGTCATATCTTGGAGTAGAAACATTTTCTTCGAGTATATTCAAAGCATGGTTTAATTTAAACGACATGAATACTGCTGCCAAACTAGCAGCACACCTCATCCCTATTGTTTTTATATTTATTTATACAATAAAACATCTCAATAAAACTCATATTTATCTGAATCCATCTCGTAAAATAACCCCTATCAAGTTACATGGATGGAAAGCTTTTATAGCATCAGCGTATTGTTATGGATTATTTTTTCTTTCTTTTGTTTTACCAATCATCTTATTATGTTATTATTCATTTTTTGCCATACAACGGTATCCGATTTGGAATATTTTATTAACATCATTTTTGAGTATTGTAATATCATCAGTCAGTACATTATTATTAGTCGGATTAGGGATATTTTTTGCGACACTGTCACGAAAAAAAAATCAACAATATATAGAATTATTTTCGCTACAATACGCATTGCCAAGCACTATTATTGCTGTTGCTATTTTTATTGCAGTTATGAGTTTGGAAAAAATACCTTTTGTGCCGTCAGGATTTACGATTACGTTACAAAACAGTTTTATATTATTGATATTTGCGTATGTTATGCGATTTTTAATTTTAGGATACAATATGGCTCATCATGCATTCAAAAAAATAGGACTGCACTATACGGAAACATCAAAAATACTGGGCTATTCCTCTCTCAAAACATTCTTCAAAATAGAATTACCACTTATAACACCTACTCTTAGTATTGGAGCCGTCATTATTTTTATTGATATTTTTAAAGAATTACCGTTAACATTATTTTTGAGACCTTTTAATTTTAATACTCCGGCTACACTAACACATGATTTTGTCATTAATGAAATGTTTACAGAAGTGGCTCCATCAGCATTAGCATTAATTTCAATATTAAGTGCAGTGACATTTATTATTTTTAGAATCGGTTACTTTTCTGATACCAAAGGAGATATCTCATGAACTTAACCTTACAAAATATTTCTTTTTGTTATCCTAATCAAAAAGAAAAAACAATTCACAATATTTCTATTAAGCTCAATCTATCAATGCATACGGCCATTATGGGTGCTAGTGGTTCAGGTAAAAGCACTCTTCTACGTCTTATTGCTGGATTTGAAGAACCGGATAGTGGATCTATTCTTTTAAAAGACAAAATACTCTATGATAACAAAATCAATGTTCCTACAGAAAAACGAAATATCGGAATGGTATTCCAAAATTATATTTTATTTCCTCACATGACCGTTGAAAAAAATATTTCTTACGGCATAGACAATATCAAAACACTATCGAAAATAGCAAAAAAAGAACGTATTGAAGAAATTTTAGAATTAATTGATCTCCATAGTTTTCGTCATACCTATCCTCATACCTTATCAGGTGGACAACAACAACGCGTCGCATTAGGGCGTGCAATAGCTCCAAGACCAGCATTACTATTATTGGATGAGCCTTTTTCCAATCTTGATGCATTTTTACGAAATAAAATAAAAAAAGAAATGAAGGATATCCTTGATCGTGCAAAAATTGCAACAGTACTAGTAACCCATCATATTTCTGATTTAGATATTGTAGATCATGTGATTCTACTTAATCGTGGTCATAAAGCCAAAGAAGGTACTCTTGAGTCCCTTCGGGAAGAAAAAAATTGTCCTTTTATCAAACATTTGTTACAGGAAATATCAGATTAACATTCACTTTAAAAATCAAAAAACTCTCCTAAATTAGGAGAGTTTTTATTATGGATCATTGATATTAGTTATTTTTGAGCTACATTATTTTTTTCAAGGTGTTCGATAGCCTTTGTCACAAATTCATCCATGTTTGCTGGGATTTCTGTTCGAGAAGAAGATTCTTGAACTCTTATAGCAATAATATTATATGTCATCAAATGGGGGATAGTCTTTTCGACAAACATGTTCCAACTTGATTTATCAGTAGGCTTGCCAATACGAACAGGACCACCAATCACATTATCTCCCGCAACCATTACCGGTAAATATACATTTTTTCCACCCAATATTTTATTACCTTGGAAATAAAAAGTTCCATATTTATAGTTTTCAGGAGTATAATGAATAGGATAACGAGGTTTATCTAAAGGATCTTTATCATGATAAGCAAAACCATAAACAGGTAATCCTTTAGGAGGGGTTAATGGATCGTGATTTTCAGGTTGTTTCCATAAAAATAGTTCACCTCTACTGTTTGTAACGGGTTCTGAAAAAATAATGGCCTTGCTCCCAGCACCCATACCAACTAAAGCCATCAAACCTTTTGTAAATGCCGCAGCTTGAGGAGTAATTTCCCAAAAACCACGAGGCATTCTGCCATTTTCCCCTGGTTTAGTGATTAATTTTTCTAAAAATGGACCTCTATCAGCATCTGGATCGATAGGCTTTCTGCACATACTAGCTTCAGGTTGTTTTGTGTTATAAAAGGTATACTTTTTTGTTATTGCATTTGCTATAGCTTTTGCGACGGTATTTCCATCATTTAATGCTATTGGCAAAATAAATTCATATTCTGTTTTAGAAAAAGGTTTTTTTTTCATTGAAAATACATACGTAAGATCATCTGTTGATGAAAGGGCATTTCGAAAAAGACCTGTGAAAGTAGTAGAAGTCTGAGTTAATATATCTTTTAAGTGATACAACACACCATCAGCGACGATAGGATCGCCTACACACATGCCATTTTCAATTTTGTATTCAAATCCAATCTTTTTGACATAAAGACCTTGTTCATCTATTTTGATATAATCACGAAATATATCACTTTTTAAAGGAATAGGATCATAATATCCTATTAAATTGGAAGGCATCGATTTTCCTACTGTGACTTTCTGTGCAAGTACACTACAACCTGAAATAAAAACAAAAATTAATAAAACAAATATATTTTTCATTTTTTCCTCTATATTGAATAAAGTATGACTTTAGAATAGAACTCCAACTGTTAATCCACCGATAAGCCCATGTTCAAAATAAAGACCAATAGGAATAGATAATGGAAATCCGTCGCCATCATAAACAGGTTTATATCTCTGAGTATAACTAAATATATAACCCATATTTAATCCAAAAGTAATAGCTACTTTATCTGTAAAATTATAAATTGATTTAAAATCAAGTTCTATCCCTATATTAAGAACAGAATATTCGGGAGAGTTTTTTATTCTTGAAATAGTAGGCAGATCAAAACTCAACCCCCCATTCAAAAGCATAGACCATCCTTTACCATTATCTGTCCTTTTATCAAAAAGATATTGAGAACCTCCAAGAAGAAGTCCCCAACGAAATTCATCTAGAAAAGGAATATCCGGTTGGAGCGAATCTTTTGTACCATCAGAAAGACGAAACTGAATTAAAGAATTATACTTTGTTTTACCAATACGTTTACCAACATAAAAATCTATAGTAGTCAGACTTAAAAAATGACTGCTATTGCCTCTTAAATTAAAACGTCCCACACCGTTAAAACGAGTTGACAGACCAATAGTATGAGGAAGATATTGATATTTTTTCTTAACTTTTTTATTTTGTGATATTGTTGATTGAGGAGTATTAGTCTCCATAAAAATAATGGATTCATTTTCTGATATTGAATCCTGTCCAAACACATATTGATTTATGAACAATAAAATAAATATTACAATAAACTTCACGCTCGCCTCTAAACGATATATATATATTATATTTATACAATATATATAAAAAAATGTCAATACTAAATATATTATATTTATATCATACATAGATATTACTTTTTTATTACAGTAGAGAATTAGAACATTTGTTAAGAGATAAAAACTCTTGCAAATTTTGATACGAAATTTCTATCATATTTTTTAATGCTTCATCAGTAAATGAACCTAAATGAGGCAAAAAAATTACTCGTGGATAATAAGAGATCAATTTTTCAATCGTAGGATTCGGAATCACATAAGCAGGAGATTTCGAACTAAAATCTTTGAAAAAAAACTCACGTTCTCCTTGAGCTACATCCAGTCCTACGGCACTTAGTTGACCTGTTTGGACAGCATCCAAAACAGCATCTAAATCTACTAATTCTCCTCTAGCCACATTGATTAAGATAGCTCCTTTTTTTATTTTTTTAATAAATTCAGCATCAATCATGTTGTCATTTTTTCCCTTGATATACGGAGCATGGAGAATAATAACGTCTGATTCTTGTTGAAGAGTTTCTATCGATACAAGCTTAAAAGATGATTGTTCTTCTAAAGATCTCATTTCATCAGAAACAAAAGGATCTACCCCTATAACACGGGCACTAAGTCCTAAAAATGCTTTTGCAGAAACCAAACCGATTCTCCCCATACCGATAATCCCTACCGTAGAAAACCGTAGTTCTTTTGAAAAATAACGATCTAGTGCTAAAAAATTTTTTTGCGATGTTTGAGAAATAACAGCAAATGTTTTTCTTGTGAAGCCTAAAGTTAAAGAAACAGCTAATTCAGAAACCGCATTTGGTGAGTAAGATGGGACTCGAGCACAAAGATCAAATCCTAATTCTTTCACCGCATCAAGATCAATATGATCATAACCAACAGTTCTTGTCAATAAATACTTAATACCAAAGGCTTTCATTTTTTGTAGATTCTGAACATCAGCTATACAATTTCCACGCAACATAACAGCTTGATGATCCTTAGTTAAATCAACATTATCATGGGTAAGTATTTCAGATACAAAAGTTAAATCATAATGATAAACATTTAATTTGTGGAAAAATTCTTCTTCAATATTACGGACACCGTAGATAATCATCTTCATTGAGCAGGTACCTTCTTTTCAAAAATTTTATAGTATCAATCTATATCTTATTCATTATATATTATTAACATGAATTAGTTAAATATCAAATTCTTTAATATTTAAGATAAAAATACATGACGATACATTCAAAAATATCATATTGCAATTTTTTGAATACACATGATAAAAAGTAAATCTAGAAAATAGCATAAATTTAATCACATGACCTGCAGATATAAAAAGATCTGAATTTGATCATATGGATTATGGTATAGTTAGTTATCAACAAAAAAACAGACATAGTATGCAAGATTAAAACAAATTTTTATTTATTACTTGAATTTATTGTAAAGAAAGGTGGGATAAAAATGATAGTACCATCAGAGAATGACAATCATTTTGAGTTGAAAAAATACCGTCTCTACAAATATTTGTATTCCTTTTCTATGATTAATAGGAATAAAAAGAAAAGAAAAGAAAATATCATCCGAAAATTACCTACTCTTTCTATATCAGAAAATATCAGAAAAAATAAAAACTATATTCATAATCAGCTGATTGTTAACAAATTTTTCAGCATTAATAAAGAGATGAACGACGAAGAATTAGATTTCTTCATTCAAGAAATCTCAAATATTAAGATATTATAATTTATTGATATTTTATATAAGATATTGTATGATTGATATACTATATTTGCAACGAGGTAAAGTATCGTATGGCACATTGGGATTTATTAGAATGGGGAATACTTTTAAGCTATTTATTAGTATTTTTTAGTATAGGATTCTTTTTTTCGACAAAAAAAAGAAATGATGTCTACTTTATCGGTACAATAAATACTCCAAATTGGGTCAAAGGTTTAAGTATCTATATTACGGCATTATCTTCTATTTCCTTTGTAGTCATTACATCAAATATATTTCTACATGGTTGGATCTTTGCTATGGGTATATTAGGTGTGATACCCTTATTATTTTTTATTGCTCATTTTATTATTCCGTTCATACAAAAATTACCCTACATCAGTATTTATGAATTTTTAGAATATCGATTTAATTACTCTATCCGAGCTCTTGCGAGTGCTATTTTTATTATTTTTCATATTTTTCGTATTGGAATTGTGATTTTCATCCCTACCTTAGCTATGATCGAAGTGTTACCAAATATGAATCCTATTGTTTTGATTCTATTCATGGGAATTCTTTGTATTATTTATACAACAGTTGGGGGATTTGAGGCAGTTGTTTGGTCAGATGCCTTACAAACGTTCATTTTAATTTCCGGTGCTGTTAGTGTTATTTTATTTGGGTTCTTATCTGTACCCAAGGGTATCAATCCTTTTGAAGTACTCTATCTTGATGGCAAAATATTCACGGCATCAAATTTTTCTTTTAATCCAAAAATCACTACATTATGGTGGTTACTTTTAGGTGGATTTTTTGGATCTTTGTACCAATATATGAGTTCTCAAGATATCGTACAACGTTATGGAAGCAAACTCAACAATATTCATGAATCAAAAAAAATTTTACTGATGCAAGCACCATTGATGCTAGTAAGTGTATTCATATTTACAGGAATGGGTTCAGCGATTTATTTATTTTATAAATATAGTGGGTTTTCAGCTCCGATCTTATCTAATAACAATGCTATTCTACCTTATTTTATCATGCACCATCTACCAAAAGGACTGTCAGCATTAATGATTGCTGCTATTTTTTCCGTAGCACAATCTACTGTCTCATCAAGCATAAACTCTATTTCCACATGCACAGTGATGGATTTCATTGTTCCCTTTAACAAATCTATTACTGATCAACAAAAAATTAAAATCGCCAAAATCGTAAGTATTATCAGTGGGTTACTAGGAACGTTACTTGCTATGGATCTCATGTTATCCGAAGCAAATGATATGTATTTGTTATTCAATGGTATCTTAGGATTATTAGGAGGACCGATTTCTGGTATTTTTTTAGTAGCTATTTTCTTTCCAAAAGGGGATAGTAAGGTGGCTTGGGCTGGTTTTATATGTTCCTCTCTTTGTTCTTTATATATTGCTAATCCACACAACATTTTAAATGTGATACCGTATTATACACAGCCTAAGATATTTGAATTTTTATTTGCTCCATTAATCTTAGCTATTTCATTAAGTTCTTCATATATATTTTATTGTTTACAATGTTTAAACAATAAAATAACAGAAACGAATTAAAAAAAGACTCTGAATTCGGAGTCTTTTACGTTTAAAATTCTTGTCTTAGGATATCATCAATACGCTCAAAAGCATCAGATCGTTCTGTTTTTTCTAAACAGGTAAGTCCACTTTCATAATGAAGCCGAGAGACAGCAGAAATACCATAAGTATAATTAGAATCAAAATTTTTGATTTTATATTCTGGTTTTTCTAATACTGATATTTTGGCAATAATATTCTCAGGAATAGAACTGTCCTTATTAGTTTGATTTTTATCAAAACGATATAGTAAAAAATATCTCGTGGATTCAGAATCATGATTTTCCCATCTCAATATCAAGGTATTATTATTTGTTTCAGCAGTAAATTTATCAGGGCTAAGTGGGACAATAGGCATCAGATTATTATTTATTGGAACAAGTGAATAATTTTTATAGATCTGTTGCGCAATTTCATTAGAGATATTATTAATATTTTGATGAATAGTGCTGATATTATAATGAGACATCCCTTTTAGTGATTGCTTACGAGCAAAATTAACCTGATCTGTGATATACGATGCTGGCCATTTTTGGTCACGAAGTTTATAGACACCAAGCCCAACATACAAATTAATCCTATCCTTGATTGCATCTTGCCACCATTGAACTAAAACATCGTAAGGTGCTGCTTTTGTATCAAAGTGCCAATAAATTTGAGGCATAATATAGTCAACCCATTTATGATCAACCCATTTAAGCACATCTGCATATAAGTCATCATAATTTTGTTGTCCTGCTTTGGTATCAGAACCTTTTGGATCACTTGATTTATTACGCCAAACACCAAATGGACTAATTCCAAATTTTACATAAGGTTTACTTTTTTTAATTTTTTCACTGATGTTTTTGACAAAACGATTCACATTATCTCTACGCCAATCACCACGATTATCAAAATGCTTCATACCAAATTTTTTCCAAGAAGCATTATCATTAAAATGAATATATTTTCCATTACGATAGACAGTATAAGGATAAAAATAATCATCCATATGCAGTACATCGATATCATAATTATTCACAATCTCTAAAACTTCTTTAATCACATAATCTTGAACTTTTGGATTACCGGGATCAAAATAATATCGACCGTCATGCTCAATAACCCAAGAAGGATTTTTTAATGCAATGTGGTTTGGAGATAAATCCGTTAAATCACTATTACCATTTAAAATACGGAAAGGATTAATCCAAACATGTGTTTCTAAATTTCGTTTTTGGGCTTCTTGGATAAAATATTCTAAGGGATCATAACCTGGATTTTTGCCTTGTTTACCTGTTAGAAATTGTGACCAAGGAGATAATTTTGATTTATAGAAAGCATCAGATGTTGGTTTTACCTGTAAAATAACAGCATTAAATTTAAGTACTTCCAATGTATCAAGCATAGCACTAAGCTCTTTTTTTTGTTGTTCTTTCGAAAGATTGTTAGCTGATGGCCAATCAATATTAAATACCGTTGCAATCCATGCTGCACGAAGCTCTCTCTTGGGAGATAAACTGTTGGTGATTGTGGGAATTATCATGAAACAACACAAAAACAATCGTATCATTGGTTACTCCTAAAAAATAGACAGATTGATCTGTATCAAATTACGGAATAAAAAAATAAAACTTGATAGTTTGAATTTTTATCAATAATATGATATACTTATTAAAATTATAAAACAGGGGACATCGCATGGAAATCAGAAAAAAAATATTAGACCAACAACTGAAAGATTTCGATCCATCCACAATCAAAGCAGTAGCAATCGATATTGATGGCACACTAATTAATGAGCAGCAAATTTGTACCCCAAGAACAATAAAAGCAATTGAAAATTTGATCAGTTCTGGACGTCATGTGTTTATTGCTACAGGACGTGGAGTTAAAACGGCACTCCCTTATGCAACAGAATGTCATATTCCTAAATACATGATTAATTACAATGGAGCTGTTATTTGGGATTTACAAAAAAATATCAGAGAATTTGAACTTTGTATTGATCGAAATACTGCTGAACAGATTGTAAAGATTATCAGGGAAGAAAATTTGTACTCGATTGTTTATAGCAATGATGAATATTATTATGAAATAGAGAACGAAGAATCAGAAAAATTTGAGGCACGTGTAGAAATTAAAGGAATCTTTAAAAAATTTGATTTATTAGACAATTCAACATTTCAAAAATTTATTATCAGTGGTCCAGATGAAAAAATAAATGAACTCGATTCTTTTTTCAAAGAACGATTTGGAGATCAAATTCATACCATCCAGACAGCTCCTAATATCCATAAAACAAAAAACGATACGTTTCATATTTGTTTGGAAATTATGCATAAAAAAGCAGATAAAGGTCATACACTAACCAAATTATTAACCATGTTTAATATTTCTTTAACAGAAACGGTAGCTTTTGGAGATGATAAAAATGATATTGGAATGCTCACTGCGGTCAAATGGGGTATCGCTATGGGAAATGCAAAATCAGCAGTTCGCGAGATCACTCCTTATCAAACATTAACAAATGATGAAGAAGGTGTTGCTTATTTCATCGAAAAATACATTTTAGAGCAAGAATAAATCTTAATGAAATGTATCTTAATGAAATGTTTTTTATATTTAAATTATATAAGATAAAAGCATAGAATAAATTCTATGCTTTTATCTTATATAATGCTTTTGAGATATTTTTATAAAGTTGCTTAATACCTTGAACAATTCCTTGAGACATTTCATGGATAATTTCTAATTTTTCAAAATCACTCGTATGATCAGATATTTCTAATGCTTTTTGAATTGCTGATTGGATAGAGATAGAAATAATCTGAGTAATTTCCTGATGATTTTTGACTTCAAGAATTTTTTGGAGCTTATTAGTTTCCAAAAGAGCCTTGGTAAGATTTTTTTGAGTATAGGAAATATTAATCTGAATCAAAGAAGATTCACATTCTCTCAAGATAGGTTTTAAAATAATTAACATTTGTTCTAGATGTTGTTCAAAGGCTTTATATTCAATGATAGGCAACCTTTCAGGGATCTTTTTTTGAATTTTGTGTGATAAAAATTCAAAAGCTTCAGAAATAGTGCAATGCCTAGCTCCTTTTAAAAAAGCTCCATCCATTCCAGCAATAATCACAGGAATATTGGTTTTGGTAATTTCTTCTGAAAACCAATCTCGAAAAAGAATAAATCGTGCATCAACAAGTACTGTTTCATGCTCTCTACGTCCTTTAATAAATTGAGCATGAGAAGGATAAGTGGTATGAACATGCTTTGTATGATATGTCGACAAACGATTAAACAATACATATCCAAATTCAGTTAATATATTCCCTTTATTATGTGTCTTTTTTTGAGCAAAAGACAAATCCTGTCCTACCATGATAATTTTTGAAGCATTAATAATCCTAGCAAAATCAAAAGCCGATGTAGAAACTGATCCTCCCGAAGCCAAAAGACCGGAAGCCCCCCAATATGGTTCAAAATAAGGATAAAAAGGGAAAAGAGAATCCATCAACACAATACGATCATCTTGATAGCTTTCAAATGCACTATCATGCACACCTGGATCAGCAATTAAAAAATGATTTTTATGTTTGCTGTAACGCAGATAAAGGGCATTTTTTTCTTGAGGATCTACAGTCACCACAAAATCAGGTACAATATCAACTGTTTCAAGAATCGGTAACGCCGTATCACAAGCAATTAAATAAGCATGCTCTTGATATTTTTGGAGATAAGGAATCGCTTCTCCTAATGAAGGACCGGCTCCTATCACAATAGCTGTGTTACCTGTAGCAATACCTTCAAAAGAACGAAGTTTTCTTGAAGAGAAATAACGATGCAAATTTCGAAAAATATTTTTCGCCCAAATTTTTCCAAAACGGAGTAATGTGGCATTTCCAATTTCATTTTTTCGTATTGTAGTAGCTAAAATTTCTTGGATTGCAGACATTTGCTCTGGAAAAAGATCTACATAGGGACGATGCATCATAAAAGAAAGATCTTTGACCTTATTATTTTGAAGAACAGTGGTAAGATCTTTCAAGGAACGGACTAATATGACATTATGTTTCATGAGCAAATGCTGTAGATTGGGACGTATTTGAATCGCTGTATCAAAAATATCTGACAATGGTTCAAATACGATACAAGGATGGGTTGATTTTTTGAGTATACTCTCTAAAAAATAGCCTAATCCTATTCCGGCAATAACAAAATAAGAAGCATTGAGATTGAGTTGGGATAACATTTTTTCGGATTCAGCTTTAGGACGAGACGAATGCAAACGAATTGTTCGATTATTGTGTGTAATCGAACAATTCACTGTATTGTCTTGATTATTGAAAATATCTATCTTCATCATCAGACCTTATTACTCATCAGAAAGAATACCTGCAGAAATAACTAAAGCAAATGCCTTCTCGATAGGCATATTTAAAGAAATTAAATCTTTCTTATTTGCAAATATAAACCAACCAGTTGTAGGAATGGGAGTAGTAGGAATAAAAACAGGGACTTGATATTGATCCACTTGTTTGATATGCATGGTGTCTTTTCCCGTAATAAATCCAACAGCATATGTTTTTTCTGTAGGATACGGAACTAAAACTGCTTGATTAAATTTATTTTGTTTAGTAGGATCTGGAGAAAACATTTCTGTAATCTTACTGATAATTTTATAGACAGAGCTAAGCATTGGAATTGATTCTAATGTTGTCTTAATCATCTTACGTATCCCAAATCCAATCGCACTCTCTCCTAAGAAACCAAGAATCATAATTCCTAGAAGCATCAACACCATCAAAAAAACATTAAAAATCAATTCTTGATATTCTATAGGCAATGTTGAGGAAAAATATGGAAAATGTGTTGTGATATTTCTGATACTTGTGTATAGAAAATTAAAAAACCATGTTAAAATAGAAATTGTTCCAATAAAAGGGGCAACAAACACCATACCGTTAAAAAACCATGTTTTAATAATATTTTTTTCTTTTAGTGGAGGAGCAGCCTCTGAATTTAATGAAATACTATCATAAGTATTTGTACCTACGGAAATAATTGTGGTCATTGCTTGACCTGATGATAACAAACAAATATCTGTATCATCTTTTCGACAAAGCAAGAAAAATCCAGCAGATACTAAGGGTGCGGAAGGCACATATACAGTAAGCCAATCTTTTCCTTTTTCTGGTCCCAAAAATATATCTGCATTTTCTGCTGTAACAAAGCCTATACTTTTTATTTGAGCATTTGGATAAGGAACAATAATACTTTGAGAGAGGCGTTTTGAGAGTTCGTCTTCGTTATTATTTTTATTAAAAATAACTTCAGATACTTTTTTAAATGTCTGGTAAATTGGTCTGATCATTGTTGGTTTTGTGAGGATTTTTTCTGTTAAAGAATGGACAAATTTACCAAGTACTGTAGAGGCAATCATTCCGAAAAAAATAATTAACAAAAGCACAACAACTAAAAATAAAAAATCAAAAATAAAATTAAAATATGGAAATTGATTCCAAGTCTCAGGAAAAATCTTTATGAGATTAGATGGAACCAAATTTCTTAAAAAGTTCCAACCCCAATTAATCACCCAAAATGTCAATCCAACAGGTAGAATCAAAAAAATTCCTTCTTTAAAAGATGTAGAAAAAATATGTGATTTTTTCATTTGTCCTCCTATTCATACTTTTCAACTAATAAAATTCTTCTCACAATTTTTGCAAACAATGGAGCAGCAATACCTCCACCACTTCGACGATTGCCTTTTGGATTATGAACAGCAATCACAACAACTAAAGAAGGATTTTCTATGGGCAAAATCCCTATAAAAACAGTATTATTTCGTCCAACACTATAACCGTCAGGTCCTGCAATCATACCTGTCCCTGTCTTACCGGCAATCCTAATTCCTTCAATAGCTGCATCTACAGCAGTACCTCCTTGTTGGAGTGCTGTTTCAGATGCATAGAGAAGTTCTTTGACCTTTTGAGGATGGAGTAATTCTTCACTGGTTCTATTTATTTCTAAAAGTTCTTGATTGTTAGTTCCCTTCAATGATGTCAATAAAATAGGAGGTGTATATACTCCATGTCCCCCAATAACAGATGCCGCAATCGCTAATTGAAGAGTTGTTACACCAATTTCTTGTCCAATAGACATCATTGGTTTAGAAAGAGCAGACCAATTTTTTGGTGAACGTAAAATTCCTCGTTCCAATCCAGTAAGTGGGAGATTTGGTTTTTTCCCAAATCCCAATTCTGTCAACCATAGATAATAATCATCAGAACCAAATTGTTCTGACATTCGAGCAAAAGCGACATTTGCAGATTTTTGAAGCATTGTTTTAAGGTTTATGTAACCGTACAATGGTCGTGAAAAAGTATAATTCCCTACTTTGTAAGGTTGAGCGTCATTAAATTTTGGTGAAATCGTAGATGCAATTCCTTGCTCCATCGCAAAAGCAGCTGTAAACAATTTCATCACAGAACCAGGTTCATAAATATGTGAAATAGATGTAGGCTGCTGATTTGAATTAACTTGTACCAAACTTAAAATTTCCCTGTTACTTAAGGAAATCACCACCACACTGCCACAATCTGCTTGAGAATTTTTGACAACTTGATCTAGCTCTTCGTATGCTACTCGAGAAATCTGTGCATCTAAAGAAAGTGTAGCATGAGTACCATTTCTTAGATAATTATCAATAGCATATTCCATACCATAGAGACCATGTTTGTCTCTTCCAAGCAATCCAATAATAGGCCTCAAAAAAGGATAAGGATAGAAGCGTGATTCTTCAGATAACAATTCCAGCACATCATTAGAAATATATTTTTCCGTTTTCAATAAATCTATTATTTTTTGAATCGGAGCCACAACAGATGGAGTAAGATCACGTTTAACATATACAAAAGATTTGTTTGTTTTATCTAAATTACTTAATTCTTGTTCTGAAAAAGATCCCAAGGAAAGAAAATATTCTTTGAGATAAGTACGCAGTTCTGATGAAAGTTTATTTGGTCGGACAAACAACGCTTTTGTTGTGGATGCTCCAGCAAGAAGCCGACCTTTTCTATCATAAATATTTCCTCGAATGTGACCGTGTTGTTCTTGAAATTGGAGACGTGGATCAGGAAATATAGTCGTTTGAAACAATCGTAATAAGGCAACACTAAATGATAAAAAAATAACAAGCGAAATAAATTTATAACGTTGTTGTTTATGATTCATAATGTTCTCTTTCCAAAATTTAATATATTATGACTGTTTTTTAAAATTTTTGCAATTAAAATTGTTGCAAAAAAAAATGAATATTGTTATAATTATACACAATAATTCAATGTAAAAATAGTTATTTTCATATACACTTTGAGGAGTATTTTGATATGATGAACAAAAAAATATTAGTAATTTTATTGGCATTAGGAGTAACAATGACTAATTGTAACAAAGGACAAGCAAAATCCGAAAACACAAATCTTAACGAAAAAACTAAAGGTGGTATCATCAGACCTATTAATCCTAATAATCCTGTAGTTATTATAGAAACAGAACTTGGTACCATTAAAGGAGAATTATTTGCAGATAAAGCTCCCATTACGACAAGTAACTTTATTAAATTAGTAACAGAATCATTTTATGACAATATTATTTTTCATCGCGTCATTGAAAATTTTATGATCCAAACAGGAGATCCTACAGGTACAGGTATGGGTGGTCCAGGCTATACAATCAAAGATGAGTTTGATCCAGAATTAAGACATGTTGGTGCTGGTGTTTTTTCTATGGCAAATGCAGGTCCTAACACAGGTGGTTCTCAATTCTTTATCACACTTGTTCCTACAGCTTGGTTGGATAATAAACATGCTGTTTTTGGTCAAGTTATTGAAGGTTTGGATATTGTTCAAAAAATTGGTAGTCTCCAAACAGATGCTCAGGATAAACCTATTGAACGCATTTCTATGAAAAAAGTATACATGCAATAAATAAAAAGAGCTACTTAAGTAGCTCTTTTTTATTCCTAAAAGAATACAAAATAATAAGAAACTCTTGACGAGTCTATGATAATAAAGTATAATTTTAAGTAAAATTTTATGATGAAATTTCTTATTGTTCTTAGTAACAAAAGAAATAAAGGAAAATATACAATGGTATATCTTGATTTTGAGCATGAATTAAAAGAATTAGATGTGACCTTAGAAAAATTAAAAAATGACTCTGAACCTAATGATAATAACATTCGCATGTTGGAAAAAAAATATAACGAAACACTGACTCTTCTATATCAAAATCTGACTCCATGGCAAATCACACAAGTTGCTCGACACAATCACAGACCAGGTTTTCTTGATTATGCACAGAATATGTTTTCTGATTTTTTGGAATTTCATGGGGATCGTTTGTTTGGAGATGATGGCTCTACTATTACTGGATGGGGAATGTTGGACAATCAAAAAGTAATGATTATCGGTCAAGAAAAAGGATTTGATATTGAATCACGATTATATCGCAATTTTGGAATGCCAAACCCTGAAGGTTACCGAAAAGCACTCCGTGCAGCAAAATTAGCAGAAAAATTTAAAAAACCTATTATTACTTTTGTAGACACACCTGGGGCATTTCCAGGCATTGGTGCTGAAGAACGTGGTCAAGGTGAAGCGATTGCAAAAAATTTAATGGAATTTTTTGGAATTTCCGTCCCTATTATTTCTGTTATTATTGGAGAAGGAGGAAGTGGTGGGGCTCTTGGAATTGCGGTTGCAGACAAAGTTCTTATGTTTGAATATTCTATCTACTCTGTGATTTCACCGGAATCTTGTGCTTCTATTCTTTGGCATGACTCCTCAAAAGCCCAACAAGCAGCAGAAGCTTTAAAATATACAGCTCCATATTTGAAAAAATTTGGTGTTGTAGACGATATCATTTGTGAACCCCTTGGTGGTGCTCACAGAAATCATCAAACAACCATGAATGCTCTAAAAAAATCATTAGTTGATCACCTAAGCGTACTCTCAAAAAAATCAACAAATAAATTACTAAACGAACGTTACGATCGTTTTCGAAAACTAGGTTATTTCCTATCAGAATAAATTTCATTCTTTCAGAATTTTTAAGGAGAATATGATGAGCAATTTGAAGAATCATCTCAAAAATATGGAGAAACATAACTCTTCATTTGAACAATTTATCCGTTCATTACCCGTACCCGTACTCAAAGATTTTATCAATGGCAATACCATCCAAGCTGTCGATTTTGAAAAACAAAATCAAATCCTTGGATCTAAAGATGCAGCAGCTGTAGCAAAAACATTTCCATTAAGTATTGCAAAAAGTGAAAACAAGATTTTAAAAGCAAAAGGTACTATTAATGTGTCAGGAAAAAGAGTAGCTATTTTGTTTTCAGGTGGTCCTGCATCCGGTGGACATAATGTCGTCGTAGGTGTAAAAAAAGCACTTGGGTCAAATAATACATTACTTGCTACAAAAGCAGGCCCTAAAGGACTGCTATCCGGCGACTTCTTTGAAATCACAGACAAAATGGCTGATGATATTCTGAACACAGGTGGATTTGACTTTATGGGATCTGATCGTACCAAGATCAAATCTGAAGAACAATTTGCAATGGTAAAAGATGTTGTTGCAAAAAATAAAATAGATACTATTATTGTGGTGGGTGGTGATGACTCAAATACCAATGCTGCTATTTTAGCTGAATTGCTTCAACCCCAAAATGTTACTGTAGTTGGTGTGCCTAAAACAATTGACGGAGATCTTCAATTAGGGGATTTACTACCTATTTCGTTTGGTTTTGATACGGCTACAAAAATATACGCAGAAATGGTAGGAAATATTCTGCAAGATACGGCTTCTTCTCTTAAATACTGGCACTTTGTCAAAATCATGGGTCGTGCGGCAAGTCATGTTGCTCTTGAAACAGCACTCCAAACACGCCCAGCATACACTATTATTTCTGAAGAAGTTCTTGAAAAGAAAATGTCCTTATCTCAAGTCATCACTAATATTGCAGAAATAATCAAAAAACGTGCGGAAAAAGGTATCAATCATGGTTTAGTTCTTATTCCGGAAGGGTTCATTGAATTTATTCCAGAAATGCGTTCTATGTTAAAAGAAATGGATGAAATCATTGGTCATAATATGGAAAAATTTGCAACCATGGAACTAGCTCAAAAACGGGAATTTATTCTTGCTAAATTACAACCTAACACCGTTGAATTATATCACCAATTACCAACCAGTATCCAAAGTATGTTATTATTAGATAGAGATTCTCATGGAAATCTACCGTTATCTCAAATTCCAACAGAAACCTTAGTTATTGAAATGGTTGCTCCTTTAATCAAAAAAATGCAAAACTCTACTCCTTCAAACTCTAAATTTGCTTCTTATAAATTTGCTGCCTTAAATCATTTCTTTGGATATGAAGGACGTTGTGGTGCTCCAACATTATTTGATGCTGCTTATTGTTTAAATCTAGGTCTTGTTGCAGGGTCGTTAGCACTTGGAGGGCATACAGGTTATATGGCTTCTATCACAGACCTACAAAACGGTGGAATAGCTCAAGCAGTACCTCTTACAGGACTTCTCAATATAGAACGTCGTCATGGTCAAGATGAATTTGTTATCGAAAAGGCTCTTGTTAAATTAGATTCTCCTGCATTTAAATTCTTTGATGAGAGAAGATCCGAATGGTCAGAAACAGATGCCTTCACATCGCCTGGACCACGTCAATTAATGGGATCTGTGTCTAAATTATTGCCTATTTCTGTAGCATTAAACAGTAACTACTCTGATCTTCATTTTGATCTTGGTGCTGATACAAAAATTAACTAATCTTCCATAAATAACGGTAGCCTAGGCTACCGTTATTTATTATAGAATAAAAAATACCTTGATTTTTTTTATATTTTATAATAAACTAAAAATATATTATCGTAGGATTGTTTATTATGCAAATTTTATTAAAACATACAGAAAAAAATAAAGTCAAATTCGCAAAATTAGGATTTTCATTTACGACATTATTTTTTGGTATCTTTGTTCTTTTGTTTCGAAAAGATTGGAAGTTATTTTTGCCATTATTTTTAATCTATCTGTCAGGATTATATTTCACACCATTCCAGATTATTACTATCGATGGTTTTACCTCATTACAAATTTTATCAGAAAATAGCGAAATATATACCAAAATAAATGCATTTTTGACCTTTTTTGTTAATGTACTAGGCTCGTTATTTTACAACAAAATATATACTCAGGGATTAATCAATCATGGATTTCTCCCTGTATCTCCAGAAGGAGAAGCACTTCTCTTAGCAAAAGGAATCAAACTTCCTCAAATAATAGAATAAAAACTCCTATTATTTGAGAGTTTTTATCGTATTATTGATACATCTCCTATGTCTCTTTGAAATTGTTAAACAACAATAATAATGTTTTTAGAAGTATTAATTTATCTATTTTTTATTAATTGATAACTATTGTTATTTCTTAATATCTAAAAAAGAACACTCAACAAAATTTCGATCATTCATTTTCGTGATTTAATGTCAGTTGAATTTTTTAAGAAGCTGTGCTATAATAGGAACAGTATATTAACAAAAGAGACTATCATGTATAAATTTTTATTTGTTGTTTTCGCAATACCTACTCTTCTGTTTTCGCAAGTCGACAACATTGAATTGCCTGATATAGAACTTCTGCTTGAAGATCAAAGCACTATCGGTACCGACAGTGTGGAAGAGGCATTGTTAAAAGATCGAAATCCTCAGTTTCAAGAAGTTTATCTTGAAGAGCTAAGCTCATCAACTATCAGAGACTCGTCATATCGTATCAATCAATCACAACTATTGATTAATAAATATTCAATAGTTGATTTTGGTTATGGTTCTTATAACAATACAACACTGGATTTTCATTCACAAAATAGTACTAACAATTTACTTTATGTTATTGATTATAATGGATTATTTAAAGATAATGTTGGACATAATCGCACTATATACCACAACACACAGCAGTATACTAATCACTTCAATGTTATTTTTTCTTATGCACTAACAAATACGTTAATCGATGCTAATCTCTCTTATAAACAAAAAAAACAAAGTTTTTTTACTAATATAAATTTTCATCAACAGTACCACTATATTCCGATATCATTTGATCTCTCACATTGGATAACAGAATATTCTTATATTAAGTTTGATTCTGATATTAGAACAATGGTTGCCGGACTTGAGGATATTGTCGGTGCATCACTTACAGAACCAATTCTCACAGAAAATGACTTTAGTTTATCTTACCATGCTAATTTTGTTGAGTGGAACTATTTTTTTACTGATTTAAGTTACAACATCAATTCTTATACACAAAAAGAAATCACACATGTTGGGAAATTAACTATTGCAAGCGACTTCTATCTTGGCAAAGGATTCACTACTAGAATTGGTGGAACTATTTTAGGATCATCCGTAGACCAAATTTTTGGTTGGCCGGAATTGTCTTTGTCATATAGTTATTATGATTTATTTTTAATGAAACTTGGTCTTTCAGGAGATTATGATTTATTTGGAGCTGGAGATATCATTGACAAAGATGAATTTTTTGCAACCACCCCTCTTCCTGATTCAAAATGGATCGTATCTTTATCCCTATTAACCAAACCATCAGCTTTTTTTTGGATAGGCTCAAAAATTTCCTACAATATGTACCAACATAAAAATATTTATGCCTTTAATCCTCAAAATCAATTGTATTTTTTTGAAAATATTAACAATACAGATTCTCTTGAAATTCAAGTTTCTCTTGGATCAGAAGTGAAGAATATTTTTTCAATTGAAGCTGCATACACCTATCACCGTTTTAATCAAGAATGGCTTATATTAACACCTCATCAGTTTGATATTAATTTGGGATTAGGTTATCAAGTTGTTGGTTTTTGGGTTCAAACAACGATGACTACCCTTTCACCACGAAGACTAAGAGCTGATTTAACAACACCTGTATTTGTATTATTAAATATGAAAATATCACAACGGATCCATAAAATTGCTACATTATCCTTGGAATTAAACAACATCTTAAACCAAAATATCCAAATTTCTCAAGGATCTTTCTATGGTGGATTTCAAGCAAAAGGCTCTATTGAGCTACATTTTTAATAAGGAATAAATAATGAAAAAAATAGTATTCTTATCTGTTTTTATAACTGCAACATTATTTGCTCAAAATAAAGAATTTTTTCCTGTTGATCAGCTAAAACCTGGGATGAAAGGGTATTTATTGACAGTCATGAAAGGTATAGAACCTGAGAAACTTTCTGTTGAGGTTGTTGCTTATATGCCTAATAAGCTCACGAAAGCCGCAATGATTCTTATGAAACTCACAGACGAAAAAACCACATTAACGTTTGGTGCTGCTGGAATGAGTGGTAGCCCTGTGTATATTGATGAAAAATTAGTGGGAGCATTAGCTTACGGATGGTCTTTTTCCAAAGAACCTATCATAGGTGTGGTACCTATTGAAGATATGATTTCGGACAAAACAAGAAGTAAAAATATGGCTTTTGCTAATGCACAACCCATCAAAACAATGTGGTCATTGAACGGTCTGACCGATCCAGAATTACTTAAGGATCTTGAAAACATTTCCCCTACCCAACAATATGTCGGAATTGAAGAATTTTGTGTAGCTCCATCATCACGATCTAATGGTATTAGTCCTCTAAAAGGTGGTGATGCTGTTGCTGTAAAACTCGTAGATGGTGATATTTCGTTAGCGGCTATTGGTACCGTAACCTACGTCAACGATGAAGATGTATATATTTTTGGTCATCCTTTTGATGAGGAAGGACCAATAAGCTTACCTTTGGCTCGTGCAGAAATTTATCATGTTCTTGCAAATGCAGAAAATTCTTTCAAAATGGGTAGTGCTCTTTCAGAAAATATTGGCTCAACAATGTTTGACGGAATGTCTTCTGTATATGGACGATTTGACAGAAAAGCAAAAATGACCCCCGTCCAAATCAACATCAATAACGCTAAATCTACTAATACCTATCATATGAAAATTGCACGATCTAAAAAATATTTACCCACATTATTAGGCAAAATAGTAGGATCTGTGCTACAACGAGAACTCGGGAAAAATATTGAGAAACAAATTAATATGTCTTGGAATATTATGTTCACGAATAATTTAATTGTCTCAAATACAACAACTTGGGTAAGAGGTACCTTATTTGCACCAAACTCTATTAAAGACTATTGGGTTAATTATACGTCTCTTCTTTGGGATAATCAACTCACACAGCTCATTCCGGAACAAGTTACGATCAATCTTGATATTTTAGACAAACCTTATAATTACTATAGTTTGTATAATGCCCATGTTGCACGAAAAGGATTTTTACCAGGTGAAAAAATAGATATCAAACTCTCCATGGCTCCTTTTTTAGGAGATATATTCCAAACAAATATTTCCATACAGCTTCCTCAAACAATAAAAGCAGGGAAATATTCGCTGTTGGTAGGAAATGCTTTAGATCTGGAAATGCAATTGTTTCAATGTTTTCCTCAAGCCTTGAGTATCAGAACAAAAGAACAACTTATCAAATCACTCAGACAATCTTATGATACCAAAAATATTACAGGAATGCTTGTTGCGTCAAATCCGTCAGGGCTTTCAGGAAACAATATCCTACCCAGACTTCCAAAAGCACGTTTATCTTTATTTAAAAATAAAGAAGCTGAACTATTACCTATCTTAGCACCTGCCATTATTAGCAATAAGATATCTTTAAATGAACCGTTAGTAGGTTTATCAAGTATTGAGATTGAAATTATAAGGCCAGAACCTGTTCTTATAAAATAAATACTCTTATTGGGATCATAAAAAACAGCAATAAAAAATACTCCTGTTAGGAGTATTTTTAAGATCCGATATGGGTAGAAATTTGAACTATTTGAAGAGCATTCCTATGAAAAGTAGGAAGCAAACGATGTACTTCTTCAGGAAATAAAATAGCTATGGAATTTGTAGATAATTTTATTCTACCTTCTTTAATTCCTTGATAAAAAATAATCGAATTCTCTTGTTTATCTGGAATCATCGTATCCAAATCAGCAAATTCAAGAAATAATTCACCGGATATGATAATATAGATTTGGATGAGGTTTTTATAAGAATGCCACAGATATTTTTTGTCAGGAATATGATTAAAAATCAGATAATCAATTCCTTGCTCATCTTGATAAAAAGATTTCGAATTCTGAGTGATTTTTGTTTTATTACCACAAAAAAATATTAATGCTTCTTCAATATGACGAGGATAATCATCAACAATGAGTCGTTCTAATTTTGTAATAATCATAATAGTCTAAGCATCCTTTTTTTGCCATTTGAGTATTTCATCGCGACACAATGCCGCTTCTGCAAACAAGAGTTTGTCTGCATAAAAAGTCATCAAATCCGTTAATTTTTTAATTTTATCTTCGGTTGTTTCTTCATGTTTTACAATATATTTTATTTCAGATCGAATATGTTTTTTCGATTCTACAGCGTTATATTCTCGTTCTAGGATTTCTTTGATATCTTTTCTGATTGTTTTAGGAATAATCTTGTGTTTTTTATTATGTGCGTTTTGAATCTTACGACGACGTTTTGTTTCTCGAATTGCTTCTTTCATAGCAATAGTTTCCTTATCTGCATACATGAGCACGATACCATTACTATTACGAGCACTTCGACCTATAATTTGGATCAAAGATTTTGAGGAACGTAAAAATCCTACTTTATCTGCATCCAAGATACATACTAAAGACACCTCAGGTAAGTCAATACCTTCTCTTAATAAATTAATCCCAACAAGTACATCATAAGTACCTAAACGAAGATCACGAAGGATTTCTGTTCGTTTGATGGTATCTACATCGCTGTGGATATAGGCCACTAGCAATCCTGCTTCGATTAAATGTTCCGTTAAATTTTCCGCAGTTCTTTTAGTTAATGTTGTCACAAGAGTTCGTTCATCATTTGCTTTTCTTTTTTTAGCTTCTTTAATAATATCAGGAATTTGTCCTTCAGAAGGTCTGATCTCAATAAGTGGATCTAACAAACCTGTAGGTCTGATAATTTGCTCAATCACAGCTTCTGATCGTTGCAATTCAAAATCAGATGGTGTCGCCGAAACATACAGTACTTTATCGGAAATTTGAAAAAATTCTTCAGTCCTCAAGGGTCGATGGTCAATTGCAGAAGGAAGTCTAAATCCATGTTCTACCAATGTTTTTCGTCGACTCAGATTTCCATTAAACATACTTCCAATTTGAGGGACAGCAATATGGGATTCATCAATAATAGTTAAAAAATCTCCTTTGGGAAAGTAATCAAGCAAGGTAAAAGGTCTTTCACCTGGTTTTCTAAAATTTAAATGCCTGGAGTAATTCTCCATTCCATTGCAATAGCCCATCGAAATCATCATATCAATATCATATTTGACACGTGCTTCAAGACGAGATGCTTCTTCTTCTTTTCCTTCGGCACGAAGTTCCAAGAGACGATCTTGAAGTTCAATCTCAATATTTTCAATTGATTGCCCAATTTTATTGTCTGTCGTTAAAAATAATCCTGCAGGATAAATAACGGTTCTATCTAATGTAGCTACAATATTTCCTGTAGTGTACTGTAATTGAGTAATAGAAATAATTTGTGATTCTTTTGTTAATTTTATACGCAACAAATCTTTGGAGTAGGAAGCATGAATATCTAACGTGTTATCATAATATCTAAAGCAAGATCTCTCAAGGGTAAAATCTCTTTCTTCATATAAAATACGATTAAGATGCTGAATTACTTTAGGAATATCAATAAACATGTCGATAGTTAATAAGAGTAATAATTCTTTATAATCTGTTGGAGCTCCCATACCATAAATACAAGAAACAGACGCAATAACGATCGTGTCTTTTCGCTCAAGTAATGACGCTACTGTGGAAATTCTCATCCGATCAAGCTCATCATTGATACGAGATTCTTTTTCTATATAGAGATTTTTTGATGGGAGAAAAGCTTCAGGTTGGTAGTAATTAAAGTTTGAAACAAAGTATTCAACAGCATTATCAGGAAAAAATTCTTTAAATTCTCGAAATAATTGAGCGGCAAGAGTTTTATTGGGAGATAAAATCAATGTCGGTACTTGAAGTGTTTGGATAACACCAGCCATGGTAAATGTTTTTCCACTACCTGTCACGCCAAGTAATGTTTGTTCTTTCATACCGATTAAATAATTTTGTGATAAATCATGGATTGCTTTAGGCTGATCACCGGATGGATCAAATTTTGAATATAGACAAAAATTTTTTGGTATATACATATAAAATAAATCCTAATAAATATTTTTTTTCTTCTTGTATTAGCATTGATTATTTTTAAACTTCAATGTAAAATAAAGTAATCTTAAAACAATCTGAGTATTGATAATCGATAAAGATTATGGTAATTTTATATAAGTTAATTAATATGAGATGATTTGATTTTTTATATTAATTGTAATATACAATACGACAAATTAGATCAGGAGTTATAGAATAATGTCTACTAAAGAAAAATTTATTAATATGATTAGTAGTGTACAATTTAAAGTGATTTCTATTATGGGAGTGACAGGAATAATTTTATATATTGTTTACTCTATTTTATCATCACAAAACACCTACACAAGCAAACTTACTGCTCGACAATTATACACTACAGAATTAAAAATTCTTATTGCTGATAAATTTTTCTTATGGAACAATCCTGAATTACAAACAAAAGAAGCAATTGATCATATGGAAGAACGTTTTGAACTGATGCTAGATCAGGGAACAATCTATTATTTTATCATGGCTGATCAAGAAAAACTATTTCCATTAGAGATATTAAAACAATTTAATCTACTCTATCATTTGGCAATCAAAGCATCTCAAACAAAAAATCCGGAAGAATTACGTAAAATTTATATCAGCTCTACCAAATATCCATCATGGGATGTATACAATGACACTCTTGAATCTATTTCAAAAGAAATTACAAAATCAATTGTATCCCATCAAATAATGATTTTAACATTAATTATTTCGATGCTTATTGCATTTATTATATTACAAGTCACTGCAATACGTATCACGCATATTGGAAAAGTCGCAAATAATCTTCTCACTGATGAAAGTATGTTGGATATTTCACAACGTATTCGTTTTAAAGCTTTTGATGAAATGGGGCATATAGCAAATAGTTTTAATAGATTTTTTGAAAAGTTAGAGACATCTGTAAGTGATGTCAATGTGGCAACTCGCAAAGCTCTCTATCAATCAACACAATTATTCCGTTCATCACAAGGATGGCTACAAGAAACAGAAGAAATGGGCTATTCGATTGATACAATATCCGGTCAAATGAACCATCAAATAACAAGTGTAAATCAAGCTGCATCTGCATTAGAAGAAATGGAGCGAACCTTAGATATTATTTTCTCAAATATCTCTCGTCAATCTGCAGCCATGACAGAATCTGCTGCGACGCTTGAAGAAATGAGCCGACAAGTAGAAAGTGTTGCAAAAATTTCTGATGATACAGCTATGTTTGCTACTAAATTAACAGAGATTGCGAATAAAGGAACACAAGCTGTCGAAGCATCTGTTGTTTCTATTAGAGATGTTGCTGAATATTCATCTCAGATTATTAAATTACTCAAACTCATTACAGGTATCGCAAAACAAACCAATCTTCTTGCCATGAATGCCTCCATTGAAGCTGCTCATGCAGGAGAATCAGGACGAGGATTTGCAATTGTTGCTGAAGAAATACGACGTCTATCTGAAACCACTAACAAAAATGCCAAAGAAATTGGTACGGTTGTCGATACCATGGTAGATAAAATTGAAAATTCAGTAGCTCAAGCTCAACTTGCGGGAGAAGAACTTCATCAAGTTAATATCTACTCAGAAAATGTCGCTGATCGCACCACACAGCTCAATAATATGATGCAGGAACAAAATACAGCCACTCATGAAATGTTAGCAACCATTGAAGGACTAGTAAACTTAGCTCAAGAAATTAAATTCTCTATGGAAGAACAACAACTTGGTCTCAAAGAGTATAGTAATACCATGGTTAAACTCAAAGAAAATTTTAATGAAACAAAAAACACCTTAGACAACCATATGATGAGTGTTCAAAAATTATTACAAATCCTTCGTGATGCCGGCACTAGAATCCGTATCAAAAAAGAAAGTATGAAAGATATTGTTATCTTTTTAGATAGCTTTAATTCAGAAAACGTCTTACAAATAGATATGGAACAAATTGCCAAAGATCAAGAAGCATTGTTCTTAAAAAAGCGAGAAGAAGAATAATTATTTTTATTATGATCAATCATCAACAATTGAAATTCCATATAGAATACTTCTATATGGAATTTTTCTTTTAACTGTTTGAATTTATTTGATTGATATTGAAGGTTGAGAAATAAGAGCATTTATCATTGGGTTTTGTACATTTTGAATAAGAAGTGGTGGAGCTGTCCATGTTCCAGTAAATTTTGCTTGAAAACGATAGCGAATTATTGTTTCTTTATTAAGCTTTGTGAATAGATGCAAGTTATCACCTTGAGGAGACAACATCATATTATTTCTAGGCTCAATAACTATTCCAGCATATACAGGATCAATGATTTCAACCCACGACTGAGATATGTTATTTGCTTGAATTTTTAAGGTTACCGTGTATGTCTGCCCAGTCAGAAGATCTTGATTTAATATTATATTATTATTTGAATCAGTGATCGTCTTTGTAACTGTATATGCATTGCCAACATCAAAAGGTGTGTCAAATAATTGCTCATATCGAACAAGATAATATAATGAATCATTAGTTGTACTCAGTTGTAAATTAACTGTCTGTTGATTTGTTGAAATATCATAGGTAATATCATTTTTATCTTTGTTTAAAATAGTTTGTTGTTGATCAATTTGAACTTTTAGGGTGCTATTAGGATCTTGAGGATAGTTTTTTTCAAAAAATAGATAGTTTCTAAGATTATCTGTGGTATGGGTTACGATAGATTCTAACGTTTTCATCATATCAATTTCTTTACTAAAAAACCTCAACAAACCCTGTACAGCAATAGGTGAAACAGAATCAATATTTAACACTAATGCTTTTGAGGTTATTTCTTGCATGACTTTTGATATTTGTAAGGCAATCGTTCTTGTGGACATGCCAAGCAACTTCATTGTTTCCAACACAAGGATTTGTGTATCCAAAGTCTTATCGAAACTCTCATAAGAACTCTCAAACATTATTTGGTCAAGTAAATTTTGAGAGGCCAGCAACTTCATCGCAAAAATACGGTAAAAATTATTTTTGTTACTATTGCCTAAAAATTTATTTTGAGCATATGCTTGAATTTTTTTGGTCAATTGAGTATAAAGATTTGGATTGATTTTATAGGTATGATCTTGAGCATTTAATAATGCTTCGTATGCTTTTAAAATTAATGCAGGATCTTCCACATAAGGTATTTTCGCATCAATAGGATATGGATGCAGTAATGTGTCAGAACTGTACAAAATGATTTGGTCTAAAGATGATTGTACGATATTTTGCAGTTCAAGTTTATCAAAGCTCGTATAGATATCCAATATATCTTCATTCCCTGTAATAACTAAAATTTTATCAAGAATATGTTCTAGATACATACTTTTATTTGTTATTGTTTGATATAACAAATCAGAAACAGCCAGTAAAGGAGATGATGACATTTGGATCATCAAATGCTGTTCTATCATATTATTTTGTTGATTAATAGGGATAGATAAATTTGTTTGGTTTGCTTCCAGAAGACCTACGTAACTATTTATTTTAGAAGGATAAAAAGGAACAACAGGAACTTTTTTGACAAAACCATCTTCATATTCATTAGCTATACCCTGAATATGCCATATACTATTAGTATCATCTAGGATTTTGCTTTGAATTAATACCGGCATGGAAGAATGCTGTGTTAAATTGATATTTGTAGATATTTTCGAATAATTATTACTCATAAGCAAAGTCGCATTCAAAGACATTGAAGTGAGATTGTGAGCATAGACTCCCCAATTAACAATATCATCAGAACGTACAAAATTTGGAATAATAGGTTCTGTAATAAATGGTTTAGAAGTTGAAAAATTTGTATTTGTTTGACCAAATAATTGATCCTTGTTATAAACAATTACTGTAACATCAAATCCTGAAATATTATCAGGTAAAGTAAAAGAGATTTGTGATTTTTTATTACGATATAATGGAATCTCAGACTGATAGTACGGTGTGTAGACAATATTAGAACGTAATGATATTTTCATTTGTTCTTGGAAGACAGCAGGTGAGGCACTGTTTGCTAATGAGGATGCTTGACGAAACAAAGGAACAGCTTGGTGTTCTTGTATTTTATTTGTTAAATGATTGAGATCATAAATCATACGACCAGAGCTCCAAGCACTAAATCCAAATGGAGACGGTTGATAGAAATAGTCTAACAAATTTGGTAGTGGTGCACCAAAAAGGACAGCTTTATCTCTAATAATCACTGTAGCTTGTCCGTCAATTTGCAATGATTTTGAGTATGCACTGATATCAAAAGATACCTTTTCCCCAGGTAAGTAATGTTCTTTTAGGTTATCAATTTGGACAGTCAATTTTTTGTTTATAGGTTCAATGGGCAATGATAATTGACCAACAGCCATATCCCCAAAATCATTTTCTTCAGACATTTGATAATACAATGGTAATGAAATCAAGACAGCAGAAATATTGACTCCTGGCTCATCTTCAGAGGTGATTGGAATAAAATGTTTGATTGTTTTGTTTGTTGTTTCAAAAATATAAAATTCACGTAATGAATCTTGTTCAACAGTTAATACTAATCGTCCCTTAGGAAATGGATTTTTAATTTCAATGCATGCACGGTCTCCAGCTACAAATGCTGTTTTATTTGCTGTCATATATAATAAATTAGAAGTATTGATATTTTTGTTTATGGTAAAAGCCAAAGAGCTGGATGTCCAAAAGCCAAATTGCTTTAAAGATAATTGAACAGTATATTCTCCTTCTTCTGAAGGTGTAAACGTATATTTTGTATGACCCAACTCAAGCTCATCATGAAACACACGTTTTTTAAATGAAGCAAGTTCAGGTATATAATTAGTCAGAAAAGAAAAAATACCTAAGGAGGTTTTTTGATTTTTAAAAATATTTAGCTTAACAGGAATATTGCTTTGTACAACTTCTTTTAAGGAAGAAATAGCAACAAAATCAAAAGTTACTTCGTCAAGATTATTAAGATTTGTTTGATCCATTTTAATACCCAACTGAATAGGAAAATAAACAAAAAGATCATGTTGAGCATTAGTAATAGGAAGAAAATGGTCTAAAATCATAGAAGTATTCAACGATAATCGAGCATTATAAGCAAATTTTGGTATTAATTTATGATTGATAGAGACTGTACCTGTTTTGAGACTAGGTAATTTCTTGTTACGCAATAAAATATTATTATTGATTTTTTTTGATGCAAATGTTCTTGAAATATCAGTAATATTGTTAAACGTATGATTTGGGAACAGCTTGCTATGGTATGTTGTAGGGGTAGCACTCAATTGATACGAGATAGGAGCATGAATAGCTTGCTTGAATAAAAACTGAGGGCGAATTTGTGCAGAAAAGGTCTCATGATAAAGATATTGATTTGTTTGTTGAATCATGAGCAATTCTGATTTTTGAGGCTCAAAAGGTCGTACTTCAAATCCCTTATATTCAGAAAATTTTAATAATTGATTATTAATATGAATAGAATAATATCCTGATTCTGCATTATTAGGCAATACGAAAGAAGCACTAATGGATCCAAATTTATTCCATGATTGAGTAAAATTTGTAAGAATTTTGTTATTTGGTCCAGAAATTTTGATTGTCACAGGTTGTGCCAATAAAGGATTAATGGATGTCAATTTATTGTTTTCTCTTACCCGTGCAATGATTTGAAAGTATACAGTTTCACCGGGGAGATACAATTCCCTATCAGTAAATAAAACACTTTTAGGCTTGCTGCTATGATAAATATTACCGTAAAGAAGTTGTGCTGAACTAAAAAATGATTTACGATCTAAGGTATTAAAAATTGTGTTCCCTATTCCGGCATAAGAAAGATCACCTTCATCAGAGTCTACAATTCCTATAAAAATAGGTTGCTGAAGAACAACATCAGGCAATTTAGGATTGGGAACATATAATGTTCCATCCGCTGTTGTTTGACCAAGATCTTGAAAAGAACCTCTAACACGATCCCAAACTAAAATATTCATGTCCTCAATAGGTTTTTGTGTGTTGATATGATGTGTGTAAAATAACAGTGCATTTTCTGAAATATGCGCAGATAACACATGTTCAGTAAAAAATGTTTTGATAAATTCTTTTGGTTGTGATTCTTTTGGATCATAGAATTTAATATTTAATAAAGCACTTTGATTGGTAGTAATGGCAGACGCATCAAAATAATGCCATTGATATTTGTTTGGCTCAACATTAGAAAGGGTAATATTAGTATGATAGGTTACAACAGGAATATCTTTGCCTAATAAAGCTAACGCTGTATAATAATCAGATTTAATTAATTGATATGTCACACGAATATTTGTCATATTAATACTTTGGATAGGAATCAAAGGATTACGTTTATCGATAATCATAATATCTTTAGCATATGTCATGTTGGGTTTTTCGTTCTTAAAAAGAATCTTTTTTGAAAATGATTGATTGATTTTCTGACCAAAAATATCTTTCATACCTTTTGGATCAATATCTATCTTATATTCAACATCAGGATAAAAATCAGCAGTAATACAAATTCCTGTGGGATTAATTTTATGTTGGATATTAGACACCTCAGGAGTAACAGTAATCTTAACAGATCCCTTTTTTGTATCAATCATGTTATTGTGAAGAACCCAAAGAGGCTTTGCTACAGTAAACTCCTCAAGAGGATCATCGTTAGGATAAGGTTTTGTAGATAATTCCTGCCATTTTGGAATATCATAGGTCGTAAAAGAATAGTCAAAATTTCCTTGATTAGAAAAAAGAGTTTGATCAATAGTCACATGATAAGTTTTATTCGGCTGAAGAGAAGGTAAAAACAGTTGAAATTGGGTATAATTTGTTTCTACTGATAAGTTTTGATAAGTATTGGTAAAGACATTATAGTGTAAGCTAAAAGTAAGGGGTTCTTTGCCTTCAGTAATAGTAATAGCTTTTTTTAATTCTTGAAGCTTAATAGGCTGATCAGACAAAATAAAAAGAGGTGTTTTTAATGAATCATTTGTACGCCATACTTGTGTAATTTTGGGTGGATTTGATTTGAGAATAAAAGGAGTATTAGTGACTTGTTGTTGATTAATAGATAATTTAGCAAGATTAAGTATATTTGAATTAAATGAAATTTGGACATCATGAGATAATGCTGTATCCAAAAGAAAAGAAATCTCACGGCGACCATTAGGACGAAACACACCTTGCAAAGGTGGATCAAAGCTAATGGCTAACTTTTCTTGCCATTGATCAACAGCATCATCAAAAGAAGCAAAAGATATTAATTCTTTATCCAATGAAAAACTAATCTCTCTAGGCAAATACTGTAACACAGCCTCATCAAAAGTTTTAGATAAATCATTTTGTTTTGGGATAAAGACAAAAATAAAGAAGATTGCTAAAGATGTCGATAAAAGAGATAGTAAAGAAAGTATAAGATATCGTTGTTTTATAGATAATGTTTTAAAAAATTTAGATAAAGATTGCATCATAAGTTTCCTCAAAAATTATATGTTATATTATTATATAATATATAAAACTTTTTTTCTAGTTTTTTCGCACCTTAGCAGATATCATATATAGATTATAAATTTACATATAGGTTACTATGAGATACAGTATTAGAGAAGAAGCACAAGATTTTTTTCTAAAAGGAAAAAAAATATCAAATACCACGATTGTGGTAACATTTTATACAGATAAATTGGATCACTATTATTACACATTACAAAATTACCAAAAATCAGCTCGATTAATCTATGAAAATCATACATTGATCGGCTATGAAGTCTATTATGCAAAAATAGATACAAAAGATATTTATAAACTATGTCAACAAGGAAATACCGAATTAAATTTAGATGAATGTTTTATTTCAAACTTTTCATTTGAAGAATACTTATTGATGATTGGTCTCGATGAATATACAGATCTAAAAAGTGTTCCCTATCCTTTTCCTCTGTCTATTTCAGCTCATCTAGCATTTTTTGAAAATATAAGTTTTAATCGGCTATCTCTAGATTCATTAGAATTTTTATGCTACGGTTCTTTTTTTTGTGGAGATACAGCTGACTTTTCACAAATGCATATCAATAAAGGATTTTTAGATTTTAATAGAGTATTTATTCTTGAAGATGTCAATCTTTCGTTTTCATTTACTCATATAAAAGATGGCGATATTTTATTCCAATCCGCCTATTTTGAAAATGGGGATCACTATTTTACTTCATTATTTTTACATAATGGTAGTATTTATTTTACAGACAGCCATTTTTTTGGAGGAAATGTTGACTTATCTTTTTCACAAATTTCTGGTGGATTATATCTGAATAAAATGTACCTTAAAAACATTTGTTTGAACTGTTTTCAAGCATCCACCGAAGAGATTTTGTTTGCGTCTACAGAGATGCGTGACAGTATTGTGTTGCTCTGTTATATGAAGATTGGAAATGGGAAAAAATTGTTTAATGAAATATATCTTCAAAATTCAAACCTACTATTAGATAATAGTTATATTGGACATGGAGAGATTAATTTTTCTTATGCAGAAACTATTAATACATGCCTTATTTCTTTTAAACATACGGTTTTTGAAATTGAAGAAATTAATTTTTCATATTCATTAATTGGTGCACGTTTAGAATTTTCTTATGCAAACCTAGGAGAAGCAACTCTCAACTTTTCTGAAGCAACACTTGAAACAATATCTTTAGATTCTATTTCAAGTACAGGAACAATTAATTTAAGAGCAAGAACATGTTATGCCTTATCTCTCAAAAATGCTTCTCTTGGGAAACTTCTTACAATCAGTCCTAGTATTGTATTTTCTTACTTACAATTATCATCGATGGTAATATCAGGTAAAATAATAATTTCCTGGAAAGAAAACAATGTAAGTAATGCAATCAACAATATGTACAAAGCAGAAATTCAAAACATAGCAACACATTTTTTTGCTAAAATCAAAGATGAAAAACTTAAAGAATTAAAGTTTTTTTATACTCAAATTTTTCGTGTTCTAAAAGATAATTTTAACCAGATCAATCAATATCCCGATGAAGATGCCACCTATATCTCCTATCGAAGAAGTTTACGTGCCTATAACACTCACTCAAAAAATATTATAAAAAAGATATCAGGATTTGCTGAATGGTTGGTGTTAGATTTATGGGGAGGATACGGTACAGATCCGTGGCGTGCATTAATTGGGATTGTGATTGTTTGGTTAGGTTTTGCAGGGGCGTACTATTATATTGATTCGTTTTCTATTAGTAGTTCTTCCGAAGATCTTACACGTTTAGGACGAAGTCTATACCATAGTGGAATCACACTTTTTACTATAGGATATGGAGATCTCATTCCAACAGGTCCTATTATGCGTGCTTTATCAAATATTGAAGGATTTTTTGGAGTATTGTTGCCATCATACTTCATGATTGCATTTACAAGAAAGATGCTAAGATAAAAAACTTCCCAATTGTTATGAAACAGTGAGTTTGACAGTAAATTATACCTAATAAGTATATAGTTACCATTATTTTATTTATTTAGAAAATAATATAAGTTGCTTTTTTAATACAATATATTATAATAAATAATAACATTATCATCCTAAAGGAGTTATGCAATGAAGGTAATTATTACTAAAAATCATACCGAATCATGCCGTTTAACAGCTGATATTATCATTAATGTCATCAAGGAAAAATCAAACGCCGTTCTTGGTCTTGCAACAGGTGGAACTGCAGAACAAGTTTATGATGAATTGGTTTCATCATACCAAAAAAAAGAAGTGTCTTTCAAGCACGTTCAGACAGTTAATCTTGACGAATATCTAGGCTTATCACCAGAGCATGATCAAAGTTATCGTTATTTTATGAATAAATTTTTATTTGACAGAGTAGATATTGAGAAAAAAAATACATTTGTTCCTATTGGCAATGCCAATCATGAACAATCTTTAAAAGAATTTCAACAAAAGCTAGATACTTTGCCAAGAGATTTTCAATTATTAGGAGTTGGACCTAATGGGCATATCGCCTTTAACGAACCTTCCGAATCTCTTCATAAGAATGCACATATTGTAGAAATTGCACCTTCTACAATCAAAGCAAATGCTCGTTATTTTGCAAGTGAAGCAGATGTTCCTAAAAAAGCTTTTACTCAAGGAATGGGCGATATCATGAATGCTAAAAAATTAGTTTTGTTAGCAACAGGTGCCAATAAAGTAGAAGCTATGAAAGCGTTGTTAAATGACGATAAAATTTCTACTAATTCGCCTTGTACCTTATTAAAATTACATCATGATGTTACTATTTTTATTGACCAAGAATTGGCTGATATGATTGGATACAAATCTTAAAAAACACTCCCTTTAAAACAAGCAATTTATAACAAAATTGCTTGTTTTTTTATGTGGAATACGCTAAGAACAATCTTTATTTTTTGATATTATTACTGTCAACAATAGTCCGTTATTGTTTTATGATGAACATGTATGATCAATCAATAGTTATCCATCTGACGTTTTATTTTCTCAAAAATCACAATATGAACTCTTTAAATAAAGGATAAGTACATCAGACAGTTATATATATATATTCACAATCAAAAAATTACAAGCTATAATACCAATATTTGTTTGACATTTTTATCACCAAACGACTCTATTATTTTATAGTTAAATATAAATAGATCACTTATAATAATTATATAGATAAATAATAAGGATTATTATTATGATTAAATCATATATACGACTTGGTACTTTATGTTTGATATTTATTTCTTCAATCAATTATACCCAAGAAAAAATGAATCCACCCATCTTATCTCAGAGAGTTGGAATACAAATTTCTTATTGGTATGAACCGTCTTTTAAGTCTGGAAGTGTTTTGGGGATTGATTGGGAGTTTTTAAATAAGAAGGGACATGGCGTGGGATTAACATTTCCGTCTCTACGATTTTTTGTTTTCCCTTACAATTCATTTTCTTTGTCACTGTATACGTCCTTATCATATAGGTATGTACATCCTAAAAATGGTTTTTATACCTCTTTAGCATTAGGCTTGGGTTTGGATACACAATGGTTGATCGTACCATTATACAATATGAATGGTGATCAGATTAGAGATCCTGGATTGGTTCGGTTGTTTGCTTTAGCACAATGGGATATTGGATACGATTTTGCGATACGATTTGCTAAGCCTGTGCGTTTATTTGCTAGTTTTGGCTGGAATGGACGATATCCAACAAATTTAGGAATCAACAGTCATATGTTTTTTCAGATTGGTGTCAACGTAAAAATATCAGATTTAGTGAGGAAATAAAAAATGATAAAACAATTTTTAATTTATTTCACTATATTATTAGGTGGATGTTCGATCGCTCCTGATGGCGATCTTTTATACATGAAAACACAAAATTCTTATCATCCCATCTATGTTCGTGGAAATCCAAATGCTGATACTTATATTCTGTGGGTTCATGGTGGACCGGGATCATCTGGTTTGTATTATGGAGACATGGAAGAAGTTGCACAATTACATAAAAAATATCGAGTAGTTTATTGGGATCAGTTATCATCAGGTGGAACATTTGGTACTCCTGATGCGTCCGAATTTACGATATCTAATTTTGCTGAACATGTCCAAGGAATACTTAATATTGTACAAAAAAAATATAAACCACGTAATATGTTTTTATTGGGTCATAGTTGGGGAGGGTTGCTATCCGCATATTATTTGATTGCCAATGGTGATACAACGTTGTCTCAAAAACGGCAACGTCAATTCAAAGGTTTTATCAATCTAAATCCCGTATGGGATGTGCAAGACACTTTAACTAACGGCACAAAATTTGTGACCAATTTTGCTAATGAACAAATTGCAAAAGGAAAGGACACCAAACAATGGAAGAAAATCTTAACTTGGTACAAAGAAAAAAATGGTGTTTTTCGTGGACAAGATGTAACAGATCATTTTAATTATGTTGATTTAGCTGGTGGTATGGTGGTAAAACGTAAACGTAGAGATGAACTTCTTGCCAAGCTCACTGTAAAAATGGTATTTAACTCTCCCTTTGAGTTTTATAGCTACTATGATAGTCAGAGAGCGATCAGGACTTATTTAGATATTTCACAATGCTCTTTGGTTCATAGCAATAAACCAAACGTAAGTGCTATTAATATTCCAACATTAGTCATGGCTGGAAAAATGGATAAAATAGCATGCTTAGAAGATACTAAACGTTGGTATAAAGTACTTTCTGATGGAAAATCTCTCACTGATTTTCCATTAGTAGAATTTGAGCATTCAGCACATGCCATTTTTATTGATGAAAAAGATCGTTATATCCAAGTTATTGATAAATTTATCTCAGATCATAAATAAAACGCCCCCATGTTGGGGGCGTTTTATTTGATTAAAAAGAGTGTTTAGTATGTAAAATCTTCGATAACAATATCGTTCTCCCCTCTCCTGTTGAGTTTTTTGTCATAAACTCTTTGATATGGTTATCATAATGGAAAGCTGTATACCGAATTTTTGTTTATTTTGTCACAATCAAATAAATAGATATTATTAATAAAATACTTACAAGTGATAATACGAATATATTAAGAATGAAACATTTCAGAAACAAATCGTTCTGTAATTTCCATAGGACGAGTAATAGCTCCTCCAACAACAACACACCAAGATCCCATCTCTAAACATAAACGTGCTTTTTCAGGTGTATTAATCTTTCCTTCTGCAATCACTGGTTTTGATGATATATTAATCACATCTTGTAGATGTTCAAAATTATTTCTTGAAATATCACATCCTTTTGTATAATCAGTGTATCCATAGAGTGTTGTACCAATAAAATCACAATATTCCATTGATAATGTTACATCCTCCAAATCAGCACAGTCACCCATTATTTTCACATGAGGAAATGTTTTTTTGATCGTTTGCAAAAATTCTACTGTAGAAAGTCCATCAGGACGAGGACGACGAGTTGCATCTACGGCAATAATTTCCACATTGATCTCAACCAATGCTTGAATTTCTGTCAAAGTTGGAGTAATAAATACAGGAGAATCCCCATATACCTGTTTAATAATTCCAATAATTGGTACATTAACTTCTTTTCGGATTGCTTGGATATCAGAAACAGTATTTGCTCTGATACCTTTTGCACCACCTTTGAAAGCTGCGAGTGCCATCTTTGACATAATAAAAGAACTATGCAATGGTTCATCTGGAAGAGCTTGGCAAGAAACTACCAGCTGTCCTTTAAGAGAATCGATACTATTCACCATTTATTTCTCCAATAACGATTGAATTCTTTGTTTGATAGGATCTGCTTTTGCTCCAAATATTGCTTGAATACCACCCTTTACTTCAAGGACTGCTGTAGCACCTAGCAATTTTAGATCAGTATTTTTAACTTTTTGTGGATCTTTAATACTCACACGAAGACGTGTAATACATGCATCAATATCTTCAATATTTTCTTTACCACCTAAGGCGATAAGTACTTTTTCAGAAAGATCTTGAAGAGAGTCAGTTTGAATACTTGTTTCTTCTGTTTCATCAGCACCACGTCCTGGAGTTAGAATATTGAAAGTACGAATGAAAAAACTAAAGCTGAAGTAATAGAGGAAAAACCAAATAATACCTACGATAGGTACATATACCCAATTAGTAAACTTGTTACCTTGTAAAACTCCAAATAGTATAAAGTCAATTAATCCACCGGAGAATGTATTCCCAATAGAGATATTAAGAATATCGGCAATATAAAAAGAGAGTCCATCCAAAAACGCATGTAAGACATACAAAAATGGAGCTACAAATAAAAACATAAACTCGATTGGTTCTGTGATTCCGGTAATAAAAGAAGTAATGGCTCCACTAAAAAATAAACCAGCAAAAAGATTTCGTTTTTCTTTTGGAACAGCATGATACATAGCCAAACAAGCTCCTGGCAGACCAAACATCATCGTAGCAAAACGACCTGCAAAAAAACGTGTTCCTTCTGTATATAATCCTACATGATTTGGATCAGCGAGCTGAGCAAAAAAGATATTTTGAGCTCCTATTACTTGAGTCCCGTTAACAATTTCTGAACCACCTAACTCTGTTAACCAAAATAAAGGATAGATTATATGATGTAAACCTAAAGCTCCTGTTAATCTGAGTAAGAATCCATAAAAAAATGTTCCTATAGCACCAAATCCAGCAATGCTTGTTCCAGCTTTGATAAGTTCTTGCTGAAATCTTGGCCAGATCATAAAAAAGAATAAGCCTACGAATATCCCTGAAAATGCAGATATAATTGGAACAAAACGGGAACCTCCAAAAAATCCTAAAAAGGCAGGAAGCTCTATATCATGATACTTATTATGAAGAAAAGCGACAACAAATCCTATAACTAACGCACCAATGACGCCTGTATCTATTTTTGCAATGTTTGGATTAAATGCTTCAATAAATCCATTAATCGATGCATTCATCACTAAAAAACCTACAACAGCAGCTAAAACAGCAGTTGCTTTATCTTTTTGTACAAGACCAGCTGTAATACCAATACACATTAAAAGAGCAAGATTAACAAAAATAATCTCACCTGAAAAAGTCATAACTTTGAAAATTCCTTGTAACCAAAAAATATTAAGAAAAGGATAGGCTCTTATCGTATTAGTATTGGAAAGAGCACCTCCAATTCCAAGCAATATTCCTGCAGCTGGTAGTACAGCAATTGGTAACATAAGAGATTTTCCAATTTTTTGAAGATCTTTAAACATTAACAACTCCTATAGTATTTATTTAGGAAAAAATTACATTTTAAATATTTTATATTAATTATATCATATTATTAATATAAAAACACATATTGTTATAGTAATACTATAGTGAATTTATCTTTATTTTTTTTGTTACCAATAGATTTTTTAATAGTTATTACATCTTTAAATAGTTTTGTTACGATATTAATAGTTTCTTTTCGGATTACTTGGATATCAGAAACACAGTATTCGCTCCAATACCTTTTGCATCACCTTTGAAAGCTATAAGTGCCATCTTTGACATAATTTTAAAAGGAAAACTGTGCAAGGATTCATCAGGAAGAGCTTGGCAAGAAACTACGAGCTGTCTTTTAAGAGAGTCGATACTATTTATAAAATATCTACCCTAAGATTGCTTATTATTAACTTTATTTGAGAGAAGAACAAATGGAGTGTACATGACAACTGAAAGCACAAGTAACAAAGCTGATAAGATCGCCGCTTTAATATCTCCACCTGTTGAAAGATAAGCACTCAGGATAGGTGGTGTTGTCCAAGGAATCAATACTATTGTTTTATCAATTAAGCCAATAGCTGTGGCAAAATATGCAATCATGAGATTTGTTAAAGGGACTAAAACCAAAGGAATTCCATAAATGGGATTTAATACAACAGGAAGACCAAACATTAATGGTTCGTTAATATTGAATAATCCTGGGAGTAAACTTAACTTCCCAACTGTTTTCTCATCCGCACGTCTCGAAAACAAAAACAATGCAATCACTAAACCAATAGTGTTCCCACCACCACCCATCAATGCAAACGAATCAAGAAATGGTTTTGTTACTATATTGATGGCTTCTTTTCCTTGTTGGATAAGATCGATATTTTCTTGAATTGCACTTATGTAGGTTGGTTCTGTGATAGGACCGAGGATAAATGCCCCATGCAAACCAAATGCCCACAAAAAGTTTTGTAAGAATAATACTAGTCCAATACCCCATGGGTTTTGGACTGCAGTAATAATTGGTTTTTGAATGATTTCAGCAATCAAAAGATTAAGTGGCTTACCAATCACTGTAATAGAAAATACCCCAATAATACCAAATATACTAAGTGTCAGAAAAATCGGAATAAGAGCATTGAATGATTTTGCAATAGCTGGTGGTACAGAATCTGGCATTGAAATAATCAATGGTTTAAAGTGAGTCCAAAATATAAGAACTTCAACAGACAACAGACCAATTAAGATCGCAATAAAAAGTCCTGAAGCAGAAGTATCTGCAAATACAAGAACACCCCATGCTAAGGATCCGTTGATTTCTTGAAGTCCTGGAAGAACTGCGACAAGAGAGCCTAAAGCAACAACTCCATAAAGAATACCATCTTTATTATAGTGAACTGCTAAATGATAAGCTGTCAGAAATGCCGCAAGTAAGGATAAAATTCCTAATGAAGCTCTAAACACAGCATCACCAACACTCTTGATGTTTGCTACCCATTCTGCACCTTCAAAAATAGGTATGTTAAGAATGACGTTATTTAATAAGACATAAAATGATCCAGCCAAAATCAAAGGCATCATCTGGAAGAATCCACTACGAATTGCTAACAGATGGGGTTGCTGCGAAAACTTATTAAAAAACATTAAGAGTTTATCTTCAAACTTCATAATATTCCTCCTATTTATGATTAGTTAATTGAAAATCTAATCCTGACATTCGTTTGAATGGTGCTGAAACAAATAAATGATCTAAGGAATCATTTAAAAAGCTGTTTTTGATATTTTTTCGCCATTCAGACAATGTTTTTATTTTAACAATTTCTAAAATATCTCTATCTTTTCCATTAAATTGAGAATAGCTTGCACCGAGAGTTGGTAAATCGTTTTTCTCAATATCCCAACGAACAATCGCTTGATAAATCCAATCTGATAACAGACGTTCGAGAAGATTTGTTGTTGCTTTTTGATGATCATAGGGTTCTATAGTAAATACTGCTTGAGATAAAGAAGTCCCCAGACTATTCCCTGTGGTATTCCATCCTGCATAAGCTAAACATTTTTCGAGAAGAAAATGTTCATCAAGCAATTTAATTAATTCAGAATCTCCACCATTTGCGTATGCTACATCAGCTAGTATAAATGGTTTGTCAAATGATCTTAATAGTGATAAAAAATGATCTAGAGATTTTTTGTGAGATTCTGAAGCCTCTTGGTTACGAGCTTCGTCCATTTTTTGGTAAGGAGTATGGATTGCAAGAAGAATATCTGATTCTTCTGCATTATTTGAGATTACGCCTCCAATAAGATTAATCTGTGATTCAATACTTTTAGAAAGACTAATATCTTCATACTTAGGAATGAACGCATCTCCATTAGAAAATATTGAATATATTTTTGGAGTTTTTTGATAAAAATCATTATAAGCTCTAGCCATCAGTGTACACATTGCTTCATCTGTTCCGGGATGAGAATAGATACATTTTTTTCCTTGAATTTGGGAAAAAACTTTTTTTCGATCCATACTTCCTAAACCAAATTCAGCAGTATCATCTCTAGGTATAAAAAGAACATCTATAATCTGTTCATCAGTCAAGTTGATAATAGATTCTGTAGTTTTCAAATTAAGTTCGCGTCGTTCAAGATAATCATTTAAACAAGATTTATCGATTGATTTATTAACTAACTCCCATTCTTTGAGTGTTTCTTGACTTGGATACTGATCATATTTATCCTTCAAAACTCCCCAACGAAAAATATCTGCGCCATATATGGCATAATAATTTGGTTCTTCTTCTGAAGATGAATAAGAAGGATTTCGCATGATAAGATTTGCTACATAAATTTTAGCCTTAGGAAACTTTTCTTTTAATTTTCTAAAAATATTTAATCGATTTTGGATCTTTTCATCAGATAAATGATGAATACGAGATGCAAATAATCCTCCATAAATAAGCATTTCTGCTGAAATGACAAATGCATCCACATCCATTTGATTGAATAAAAACTGATCTAAAGCATAGATATTTGCAGGATCTTTACGGTATCCTAAATCCTCACTTTTTGGCAATACAATCTCGATATCTGTTTTTAAATCGCTAAATGAGTACAAAAAAGAATAGTTATAGGGTCTTTTATCTAAAGGAATAAAAACGATTTTCATACAAACCTCATGTTAATTTTTTAATAAATCCAAGACTTTCTATAAATTATACGATATATAAAAATATATGCAATATTTTTTTCTTTGTTATCAACAAATTAGATTTTGTATAGCAAAATATAAGATGTTTCATATACAAGAATTTCACTCTGATAGTGGGTTTAGTGATGAAATGTTTTGTTAAGAAATATCATGATTTATAAAGATGATATGTTTCTAATTAAAATTTTTTGAATATTCTATTCTACTAATATGAACGTCATTGGTTCTTTGATTCTTGACTATCTTTCCAAAGTAACCTTATGATTAAGTTGATTTCTGTTATTTATATTTAAATAATCTTGTATAAATAACATATCACGAAGTAAGTTGACTTGTAACCCAATCCATACTAAAATATCTTATAAGAAAATAAAGAATATTTAAAATTTTTAGAAAAAAATAATTACATATGGGAATACCATCTTTTTAATAATAAAGCATATAGAAACTATTAAAAATATTTGAGAAAATAAAAAAGATGAATGATAAATACAATCAACTTATTAAAATAAGGAGAAGAAATGAACTATTCTGATACAGTATTTATGAAAAATAAGGATATCATTGATGCTATTATAGGAGATCCTTTTGTGACCAAGCTCGTTGATGGATCACTTGATAAAAAAATATTTGATTACTATATCATTCAAGATACGATTTATTTAGAGAAGTTTTGCCAAGTGGCTGCACTTTGTGCATCTAAGGCAGCACCGGAAGATGTTTCTTTTTTTATTACGATGCAAGAATCTTGTCAAATAGAGATCAAAAACATTAATCAGCATTATACTCTTGCGTCTGATTTTATTCATACCGATGGAAGAACTTCAGCAAATCTACACTACACATCATTTTTATATGAAATATGTCATCAACATCCCATTGAAGTTGCTTTTGCTGGACTTTATCCTTGTCCATGGCTTTATATGTATATTGGACAATTATTTGGACAAGATGTCGCAAATGATCATCCTTATCGGCATTGGCTTATTTCAAATGGCAACCCAGAATATCCAAAGATAATAAAGACATATGAGAATCTTTTAAATAAGTTTGCGAATCAATCCCCACATCTCCAAGAAAAAATGTATCACGTTGCTCGTATTGCTTTCTTTCATGAGCGATATTTCTGGAGAGATGCTTATTATTTGGAAAATTTTGATCAACTACTCTATCCGCTATAATCACCATCATAGACTATGACATAGGTCTATGATTCCAAACAAGAATATTACATGTAAAATAGACTTTTCCTTATTAAAAATAAGATAAAAATATATACTATACTATAATTAATTTACAAGTTCATTTTTAAATGTAATATTCATGTTATTTTTTAGTTAATGTACGTTGAAATAAAAACATGAAAAAATATATATTATAGCAAATGAAAAGGAAAGAAACGATCGTTTCATCCAAGCCAAGAATTATATTTTCGAGATAGTGAGAAAAATTAGAAGTATGTTTTAACGACAGTGGTATAAGATCAACAATCTGGGACTACTTAATATATATAAAGAAAAGTCCACTAGCAGAACTAATGGACTTTTTATTGCATACTGAAGTTTTAACTCATGATTCTAAGAGATGAGTAGTCTAAAAGACTAAATAACAAGAGGCCTATTTAGGTACAAATTATAGATTGAAAAGAACTAGGATTATTATAATAACTCAATGTATTGAAAATTCGTAGTAACGATGTTGAATATTTGTAGAACTATAGAGCTAACAAAAACTTGTAAGTAATATATATACCATTACTTACAAGTTAAAATCGGAAAGAGAGGGATTCGAACCCCCGATACATTGCTGTATAACTGATTTCGAATCAGCCGCTTTCGACCACTCAGCCATCTTTCCTGAATTATAAGATGATATATGTTCTTAGCTAATCTTTCCTGTAATTAAAGAAATATCTTTCATTCCTGTACTCAATGTATCAATCATTACTGTGATACCTTGGACAATTAATTCTGGAGAGATATAAGGTTGATTTTGTTTTGTGATAACTTGACTTGGTAAGTATGGCACATGAACAAATCCCCCAGCTTTCACAGAAATATTTTTTTTATTGATATGATACAAAAGACTATAAAAAATATGATTACAAACAAATGTCCCAGCAGTGTAGGATACAGAACTAGGTATTCCTTGATCTTTTAAAGCTTGCACCATTTTTTTTATAGGTAATGTCGTAAAATAAGCATTTTCGCCATCTTCATAGATTTTTTGATCTAAGGGTTGATTACCTTTATTATCAGGAATACGTGCATCATTGATATTTATTCCCACTCGTTCAATTGATAAATCAAAACGACCACCAGCTTGACCTGTACAAAGTACAATATCAGGATTGTGAGTATTAATATGAGTTAATAAAACATCAATAGATTCATTAAAAATTGTTGGGATTTGAGCAGTGACAATAGAAATATTATTAATCATGCTAGGCAATTTTTGTACTGCTTCCCATGCAGGATTAATTGGTTCGCCACCAAATGGATCGAAACCAGTTACTAGTATTTTCATAAACGACCTCTTTACTAAAACGCCAAAAAGTACATTAACACAATATGGATAAGTAATAATACTAGAGCTATAGGAATTTGTTGTTTAATAATAGAATAATGATCATTAATTTCCATAATTGAAGCAGGAACAAGATTAAAATTGGCAGCCATTGGGGTCATCAAAGTACCACAAGAACCGGCTGTTAATCCAAGAGCACCAACAATCAAAGGATCTCCTCCGATAGCAATAACAAATGGTATACCAATGCCTGCGGTAATAACAGCAAATGCAGCAAATGAATTTCCCATAATCATTGTAAACAACATCATCGAGACACAATATAAAATGACACCAGATAAAGGATTACCAATAGGAACTAAGGTACTCATAAAATTTGAAATCAAAGAACCAACTTCAGCTTTTGAAAAAACAGTACCTAGAGATCCTAATAATTGAGGAAGAATAACTGCAGCACCCATATTATGCAATAAACGAGGAGCATCATATCCATAACCTGTGACAGGAGATTCTTTAACAATAAATAATGCTATGATAAAAGAAATAACAGCTGCAATCCCTAAACCAGTAAGCCCACCTAAAAGAGGAATTGGTGATAATATCATAGCAATAGTACCAATACTCAAAGCAGGAATCCATATTTTAGAACCTATTTTTAAGCTTTGTTTTTCTTTGAAGTCATCAGAAGAATCTTCTAATTTAACAATTGTTACTTGTTTAAAAAGAGACAGTATTGCCATAACAACAATACCCACTCCGATAATAACAGGAGGAATGTACTTTCCTATAATGAAAATCAATCCAAAAATAATCCAAAAACATCCTGTGCCAAAACGTGTAGGATGTTTAGAATCTTTAAATGCATAAATTCCTGCAATCACAGAGATCATACCAGATAATATATAAATTATTTCTAATAACAGTTCTGAAATCATTTATTCTTTTCCAAAATATTTTTAACCACAGTCTTATTACTGATAACAACAAGAATTGTAGCTACCACCGCCATAATCAAGGATACTTGAGCGATTCTAAAATTTTGAACTTGTATCCCAAGCTCATGCAAGGTACCCACAATTAATAAAACACCTGCATTAGCAACAAAGCCATTTTGAGCAAAAAAATTGCCATAATTATCAATAGCACAAGCTAGTGCTTTTAGATTATCTTTTTGTTTTTCTGTTAACTGATGATTAGTTAATGTAGCAGCACTTTCAGCCATAGGATAAATAATAGGACGAATAAATTGAACATGACCACTTATTCGCACCCCAAAAATAGAAGTTACAACACGAATAATCATATATAATGATAAAATAGTATCTGTGGTTGCGTTTTTGATTTTTTGGATCATATGCATTGATGTATTGCGTAACCCATTTCGTTCTAAAAGACCAATAATAGGTAATGTTATTAAAAACAAAGACATATATCTTGTATCAACAAAAGATTGTCCCAAGATAGAAAAAATTTGCTGGCAATCCATCCCAACAGCTAACCCTGTTGTTATTCCGGCAATTACGACAATAGCAATTGCATCTAATTTAAGCATAAATCCTATCATAATAATAAATACGCCAATCAATTGCATAGGTTCCTCATCAAGATAATAGTATTATTTAATCATAAGATTATATCATATAATAAAATAATTGTCAACACACAAATATTTTATTATAATAATACTGTTTTAAATAGTTATCTTTATGAATAAAATAACGATGAAACAATAAAACGCTTGATTATATAATAAAAATCAGATATAATAATTGCAGATATTATTTGAGAATTTGTGGCTTATTATCAAAGGATTACAATTATGGCACCATTTTATCGTCTTATGCTCATTACACAAAAAAAAAAGACTCCTTTATCTCAATATATAAATTTCATCAAACATTGTGCAGATGGTGGGATAACTTCACTTCAACTACGTGAAAAAACACTAGATACCAACGAACTGATAGAATTGGGATTGTTATTAAAAGAAATTCTTGCACCTTATCATATTCCTTTAGTGATTAACGATAACACTGATCTCGCATTAAACATAGGTACACCTTATGTCCACTTAGGACAACAAGATGACTCTATTGATCATGCGTTAAAAATATATCCTTCTGCTCAATTAGGGATTTCTATTGAATCATTAGGCGATATCATTCATGCAAATCGTTTTGCTAATATTGCATACGTCACAGCAAGTGCCGTATTTCCCACCACTAACAAATCAAACATCACCACATATTGGGGCTTAGAAGGAATCAAAGAACTTTCACAAATGAGCATGCACCCCCTAACAGCTATAGGTGGCATCACTATAGATAATTTGGACGATGTTATCAAACATGGAGCTAAAGGTGTGGCTGTCATTGGAGCTATTCATGACTCACCTACTCCTTATCAAACCACAAAAAAAATAAGAGGTATTATTGATTCGATTCTAGATTAATATGTTATTTTTGGAGATCTGATGATAGATATTAAAAAATTAAAACAAAAAATTGAACAACAAAATCCTCTTATTCTGAATTTAACTAATACTGTTGTGATGAATAGCACTGCTAATGCTCTCCTTGCTTTAGGAGCTTCGCCTATTATGAGTGCCGATCAAAAAGATTCTTTAGAATTACTTTCGTTAGCAGATGCTGTGAGTATTAATATTGGCACATTGGATGATGATTTTATCAATCGTTCTCTCTCAGTGGCTAAAGAAAATAACAAAAAAAAGCCTCTTATCCTTGATCCCGCAGGTGCCGGAGCATCACAAATCAGAACACAAACAGCACAATCACTCATTCCTTATTCTTCAGTACTTCGATGCAACAGTGGTGAAATTTTTGCCCTTCAAGGTAAAGATAGCCTAATGAAAGGTGTCGACACTAAGATTTCAATAGACTCAAATGATACCTCGATGATTAGTAAAATCATAGATTTTTCCCAAAAAAACATGTTGATCGCAGGAATTTCAGGAAAAAACGATCTTATTACAGATGGAACCCAATATATCAATTTAGGATTTGGGGACGAATTAATGTCAAAAATTACAGGCATGGGTTGTATCTTATCTGCTCTTACTGCAACTTTCTGTGCTATTGAAGACGATTGGTTCAATGCTGTAGTGGCATCTTTTGTTTTTTATTCACTTTGTGGAGAATTAGCAGTTCAGAAAACAAGATCGCTTGGATTTTTTGAATCGTATTTCATAGAAACACTTGCTAACCCAAATTATGAGTATATCGAAGAAAAAATAAATGCTCTAAAAATAAAAAAATTCAGGTAAGTTATGATTCAATATCCCATTTTATCCATCGCCGGATTTGACAATTCCGGTGGTGCCGGTTTACAAGCAGATCTTAAAGTATTTTCTGCTTTTGGTTGCTATGGAATGACCGTTGTGACAGCGATTGCCACACAAAATACAACAGGAGTCGTGAGTTGTTTTGAGATTCCATTAAATGTCATTGAGCAACAATTAGAAAGTATTTTCAGCGACATACCTCCCACAGTGATAAAAATCGGAATGCTTTTTAATGAACAGATTATCGATCTTGTAGCTGATTTTTTGAAAAATAATGCTCGTAATACTCCTATTGTATTAGATCCTGTGATGGTAGCCAAAAGTAATGATCCTTTACTTTTATCTTCTGCAATCAATACCTTAAAAACAAAATTAATCCCCTTAGCAACAATCATCACCCCAAACCTACCTGAGGCGTTAACATTGTTAGATCATCCGTCAGAATCATTGTCTCAACAAGAAATTGGTCAAGAATTGCTAAGATTAGGCTCACAATATGTTTTGGTAAAAGGTGGACACTACGATAACGAAAAATCATCAGATATACTTATTTCATCAAATGATACAAGATGCTATGAATCAAAACGAATTATCTCTAAAAATACTCATGGAACAGGATGTACTCTTTCAGCGGCTATTGCAGCAAATTTAGCTCGTGGTGTGGAAATGAATGAAGCTGTTGATCTTTCAAAAAAATATATTTCCAAAGCTATCGAATCTGCAAGTATTCAAAGTGTCGGGAATGGGGCAGGACCAACAGATCATTTTTGGTTTTTAGATAAACCTTGTAACGGTAGATTATGATCATCACATTCATCAAACAAAATATTTTTTTATTTTTTTATACTTTATTTGCTATGGTATTGATTGCTATTGGTATCTTTGTTGATTGGCATCATGCATCAACAATCAATGCTAAAATCGGGCTTGGATTAAGTGCTTTTAATTCGATCTTTGCTATTTTTTTTGTTATCTTAGAGATAAAAGAAAAATTCTCTATGTTTGTTGTTAGTATTATTGCTTCGTTTTTTAATATACTTTATTTGTGGTTTTATTCGCCATTAATTTGGGATATAAGCCTTAGCATTGTTTATATTATTATTAGTATTTATAACATGATTAACTGGAATAAAAAACAACTAAGTAATACAAATTTTGAGAATACAGCACCAAAGTATCTTTCTTGGAAACAAACTGTTTTTTATACTGTACTTAGTACTATTATCATTGTACTATTATTTATCATTGGATATTGTATTGGAAGGTATACATCTATGCTACAAGCCTGTGCAGACTCCATCACTACTGCTCTTTCGATTTTAGCTTGGTGGTTACTATCAAGAAAATATATTGCAGCATGGTATTTATGGATCATAGTCAATATGATCAGTGTACCATTGTATATTAGTGTTGGTTCTTATACATTAGCGATGATGTTTATCAGTTATATTATCATCTCATTTTACGGTTGGAAATGCTGGCAACACTCTATAAAATAACAAACAACAACTAAACAATTTAATATAGAAAAACCGGTTGCGAATAGTGATAAAGGATATTATAATATATCATCATCTAATTTAGAGGTATTAACGATGTCAATTCAAGAAAATAACCAAAATTACCACCAACAGTTGCAGGAAAGATTATTATTTATGTGTAACAGTTTTTTCTTAAGTGTCAGTGTGTTATTAGGGATTGCATCTTTCTTCTCGGGAGCAATAGACAAGATGATTCTTGCAGTTCTTATTGCTATTATCTTAGGTTGTTCTATTTTTCTTCTAAAATCAGAGCAATATATATCTTCAAGTTATATCACATCTTTAGGACTGATACTTGCATGTTATGGGATACTAATTGCTCAAAATCCACGGAATAATCTCGCTATTTATGAATTTGTTTCTTTTGCATCACTACCACTTATCAATGCAGGATTTTTAGCCAAAAATCGTTCATTTACAATTATTATTACAGGAATTACAATGGGATTATTATCCTACTACATCTTTGCTGTACAAATTCCTCTCATAGGGTTTACTCATAAATTATATATCATAAACACATATGTTATTCTTTTTACACTTGGCTTGCTTAGTGATCAAATTTTTCTACTTACAGGAAATATTTTTAATAAATATATCGTTGAAAATACAACCGTATTAGTACAAAAAAAGAAAATAGACAATATTACATCTATCTATAAACACAACAAACAAGCTGGAATATCTCTTGATAATCAATATCATTTTCAGGATAATCAGATTTTTGAATTAAATAATTTAAACAATCAGATTCTTGAACAAGTAACATCATTAAACAGTATCCTCATAGATATACTTGCAACTAATCAAAAGCATTTATCATCTTCACAAAATATTGCTGTATCTTTTTCCAAGCATAAGAAAAATATGGAAAACTACAAGGATCAACTACAAGAAATTTCAGATACATCTCAAGAAATTGATACAATGTTTCAAAGCAAACGTCAACAATTATCAGAATTAATTGATATTTCACACCAAGGTCAAGATAGAATGGTCAATTCAATGAATGCTGTTAAGAAAGTCACAGAAAATTCAAAAAATATTTTAGATATGATCTCCTTAATTATGGAAGTTGCAGAAAGAACTAATGTACTCGCACTGAATGCCGCTGTGGAAGCATCTCGTGCCGGAAAAGCTGGTGGTGGTTTTGCGATCGTGGCAAAAGAAATAAAAAAACTTTCTACCGAAACATCTCATAATGCTGATATCATTAATAAAACGCTTCGGATTAATATGCAATCCATTGAAGAAACTGTTGAAACAATAAAACAAACAGATCAATCATTGTCTGCAATTAATCAAATCATCCAAGACTTTTCTGAGACGATTGAAAATATTATGAATCGCATTTCCTTTCTTACAAACCAAAGTGTTCAAATGTCCATTGGAACAACAAATATTATTTCTATTATTGGAGAAGTCCAGCAAGTTATCACAAATACAGCAGCAGTCTTAGAAACAGGTAATACAAAAATTAGTGATATGCAATATATCGCGTCTTTTTTGACAGAAAAATCTAAACAATTAGAAAATAATACAAACTACATTAAAAATAGCACCAATAAAGCTCAACAAGCATTCTTATCTTATGTTTCGTCAATTCGAGAAATGGAAGATAATATATCACCTTATGAAGATAAATCTACAAAAGAAAAAAATAAATTAGTTCAAGATACATATAACAAACAATAATTTGTTGATAATAAACTAATAACCCGATCACTTAGATCGGGTTATTAGTTTATTAATATAAAAAGAGATTGTATTGATAAAAATAATTATTCCTGTAAAATCGATCCATAACCACTTCCAAAAAAATGATATATCAGCATATAAAATACTAATATTGATCGAAATCCAAATAATTGTAAATATAAGAATAGGAAAATGTGTCTTTTCAAAAAATATATTATACAATGACCTAAAAACAGGAAATACAACACCAAACAGAGAACATCCTCTTAGAATCCATAATATTGGTAAGACAATCATGTATATAAGCACACCTGTTTCTTGATTTGGGATATCATGTCTGTTAATGATTATTTTTCCAAATTCTAAAAACATACGCATCTCCTTGTATTGATTATATCTTAATAATATTAATCCAAAGATACTATTGTCAAATTATTTTTATATTTCCAAAAAAAATGTTAGAACAAAAGTTTGTTAAATGAGATATACCCAAACATATTAATAAATACATTTTGCAGATGTGCTGATGCTCCTATATTGAGTGTTGGATAATATAAAGGAATATAAGGCACTTCTTCATATGCAATTTGTTGAATTTTTTTATAATATTCGATACGTTGCTGGGGATTTTTTTCTATTTTAGCTTTTTGAAGTAAATCATCTATCACAGGAGATGAGTAGAAAGAACGATTGCCTTTAGAACCCCAAGAATTAGAATTCAACAAATTATTAAGAGCATAATCCGGATCACCTGTCACAACAGTCCAATTCAATACAAACACATCATGTTGCCCTTGAGCAATCATTTCTAAAAATCGTCCATATTCAGCAATTGTAATACTACTTTGAATATTAGCTTCGAGTAATTGAGATTGCAGCACTTCTGCTATTTTTTGGCTTGTTCCTTCACGAACTAAAATATTAACATTAGGATTGGTGATCATTAATTCAGCAAGTAATTCTTTAGCTTTTTGAGAATTTTTTTGACGTATAACGATCGTGTCATCATGTCCGTCAATCATTGGTGGAACTAAAGTATTTGCAGCTTTTCCTGCTCCAAACAAAACATACTCCGTTAATCCTTCTTTATCAATCAACCACTCAAAGGCTTGGCGACCTTTTGCTGATTTCCATAATGGATTAGAACCTTTGCCTATATTCATAGCAATATATTCAACACGAGGAATTTCAACATCATAAAGTATTAAATCCGGATTTCCTGCAATACGTTCTATATCAGTCCCCTCGATATCAAAAGCAAGATCTACATCGTTTGCTTCTAATGCAATCGCACGAGCCGCGACATCTGATATGGTTCTTATTTCAATTGTAGGGATCTTGGCGATCTCATTCCAATATTGTTCAAAAACCTTTAACACAATACTTTGACCACGAATCCATTCTGATAATTGATAAGGTCCTGTTCCAATAGGTTTGCTTGAGACATCATCACCAGCTTCTAAAACGGCTTTTTTGTTAACAATAACCATTGTGGGTGATGCAAGCAAAAACAAAACTGTAACATCAGGTTCTTTAAGAATCAAATGAAGAGTAGATTGATCAATAATCTTTGTATCTTTAATAGATTTAACAGTATGTGCTAGATTTGGAGAAGCAAGAATTTGATCAAAACTAAATTTAACATCATCAATCGTCATGATTTGATTATTATGAAATAACACATTTTGACGAATCTTAATTTCTAAAGTGAGATCATTTAAAAATTTCCATTCTGTTGCCAAACCTGGAACTAAATTATTTGATTCATCATGCAAAATAAGGGTCTCAAATATTTGGCTATAAATTCGAGAAGAATGAGGATCATTTGCTTGGTAAGGGTACAAGCTTTTTGCCTCAACAGACGCCGCGACTTTTAATAAATCGTGATTTTTCAGTTTTTCTGATTTACTACATCCTGTAAATAACATGATAAAAAACACAAGAACAAGTTTCATCATAATATTCTCCTCTAGATATCTTATTAATAAATTAATTATAACAAAAAATATCCCTTTTTACAAGGGATATTTTTTGTAAAATATTGTTTTAATTTATTGAAAATAAACAGTTTGAAGTCTATGCGAATCAGAAAGATCAAATTCAAAACCTCTAATAGATTTAGATAATCCAACATTTGAAATTTTATAGAATAAAGGAACAATAGGAAAATCTTTATACAAAATTTCTTGAATTTCTTTATAATAAAGATCTCGTTGTTGAGGAAGAATTTCTTTACGAGCCAAATCTAAAAGTTTATCAACGTTACGATTAGAGTAGAATGATCTATTTCCTACAGCACCAAACGCATCAGAATGGACAAGATTATAGATTCCATAGTCAGCATCTCCTGTGATTGTTGTCCAACCTAAGAGAAACATATCATGTTCACCTTTTGCTGTGCCATCTAAAAAACGACCCCATTCATAAATAGAAATAGTTACATTCAATCCAATCTCACGAAGATTTTCTTTAATAATTTCAGCAATTTTTTGACGTTCACCTTCTGTAGTCCATAAATTAATTTTAGTACCAGAAGGGATACCTACTTCAGCTAGTAATTGTTTTGCTTTATTGACATTTCTTTGAAGAGGTGGAAGACCTGGGTAGTATCCTACCACTCCTTCTGAGATAATAGAAGAAGCTGGCGTACCTGCCCCAAATAATACCGAATTAATAATTCCAGGAATATCAATAGCCAATGCTACTGCTTCACGAACTTTTACATTTTTCCAAAATTTTTGTGAATTTTTCTCAATATTAAAACCAAGGTATTCAATACGTGGAATAGCTTGTTCAATTAATTTTAATGAAGGGTTATTTCGGACAGATTCTAAATCTGCTGTAGGAATATCATATGCAATATCAATATCGCCACTCTCTAACGCAATAGTACGTGTAGAATCCTCAGGAATAACTCTAAATTCAATTGATTTTATATCAGATTGTTTATCCCAATAAGATGAAAATTTTTCTAAGATAATATTTTGTCCCCGATTCCATTCAACTAATTTAAAGGGACCTGTTCCAATAGGATGCATTTGTTTAAGATTTTGTTCTGCAGCAAGTATTGTTTTTTTCTGTACAATCGAAGCAGCAGGGTGTGCTAAATGTGCCAAAATAGGAGCAAAAGGCTCTTTCAAGATAATATGTATAGTATTCGAGTCTATTATTTGGACTTCTTTCATGGGACTGGCAATATGCTTTACTTCAGGAGATTGCATCATTGTTTCAAGGCTAAATTTAATATCTTCGACTGTTAGTAATTCATCATTATGAAATAATACACCCTGTCGAATTTTCATTTGTAAAATAGTAGGTGACATTAAAATCCATTCAGAAGCTAAAGAAGGATGAAATTGACCTAATTTGTCTTTCTCGATCAAACGATTGTAAATTTGAACAACGACACGAGCAGAAGCATTATCATTAGCACCATAAGGATACAAGCTTACAGGTTCTGCTCGAACCCCTACAACCAAATTATCTCTATCCTCATCATTAGTATTAGAACAAGATACCAGCAGTAGCACCCAAAAAGCACACAACCAATAAAATTTGCCAAGCATATTTTTCTCCTAGATAAAAATTATAATCATTTTCAATCATATTATTATATTCTGATTATAAATTAATCGCAAGAAAAAACACCCCGAATATTCGAGGTGTTTTTAAATGATACGTATATTTTACCAATCATCAATCATGTCATCAACACGAGACTGCTGTCCCATATTAACGGTCGCTGTTAAGTAATCAAAATACAAAAAATAAGGTTCTGAAACTAATATATCTTCTGCATTAAAAGAAACATGAAAGCCAAAAAAATCAAGTCCTTTATTATTATGTTTTGCACTATTTTGAATAACACTATCACTAACAGGAACAATGACTTTTTTCCATCCTCTCCATTTCATCTCACCAGCAGGTAATCTCATATGATCATTATTGAGATCTCTGACTTTAATATAAAGTTTATGAGTACGGTTTCTACCAACAACCCAAACAGAAAAAGAACGCACAATATTTTTAATATCTATAGGAAAGTTTTTATCAATACTCATCCAGCCAAAATTACGTTTAAAGAAAAATGTTTTGACACCTAATGTCATTTTATTATTTTCAGTAATGATTTCTTGAGGTCCACCTTCTCTATAAATAGAACGAGAAATCCCGAAATCTAAAGGAATACTTGGTTTCCAACCTTGTGGTACTTCAAAATCATCTAATAATATTGTTTGAAGAATTTCTTCAGCAGTTCTTGCTGCTCCAATATTTTGATTTGTTACTTCAGGATCATTTTCTATCACAGGAAGATTAGCTGTTGTTTGTGTTGTGTCTTGTGGTGTGATTACTGTTTCAGGTTGTGTTGTTTGTGTTTGATTATCAGTTGCAGGATCCACAGCTTGATCTTGAGAATAAAGAAGAGGAACTGCAAGCAACACAAATAATAATACCAGTAAATTATTTTGTTTTTTCATTGTTGACTCCTTATCCTACCAAATATCTTCTGCAAGATTTTTCCCGTTGAACACATCCATCTCAACAATAGAACCATGTTGAAGCAGATCAAAATAAACATAAAATTGATTAACATGTTCTGTAGGGAAACTCCACAACTTGATCTTTTCAAATGATAATGATTGAATAGCTGGAAGTCTTTTTCTAGTTTGAATAACACTTGATGGAATTTGAACACGTTTTTGTTTCCAACCAGTATATAACAAATCTCCCATTGGAAATTGATAGTCATAGTTTAGATAATCACGCACATAAAGTTCGACCCACCAAGCATAGTAACCACCCCAAACCCACATGGATATATCGGTTGCAATACCTTTAAAAGGAATTTTAAATTTTGTACTCTCGGCATTAAGATCAGGAGGAGAATCAGGTGCAGTTGTAGTATTTTCTGATGTAGGTGTAGCTTGTTGTGCTGGTGTTGCAGCAGGATCTTCTGGATTAGATGCCTGCTGATTTTCTGAGCTACCAATACGATGTGGATACAATTCAATCCAATTATATCCTTGTTGAGTAAACTGAGCTTTAACACCTAAAACATATTTTTGAGGTCCACTTACAAGATCTGTAACACCTTCAGGAACAGCCTCAGAATAGCGTACAGCATTTATATTAGGATCAGGATTTTGACCTAAAACAACAACAGTATTGGTATCACCTTGAGTTTGGTTTCCTGTTGCTTGATTTTGTTGATCTCCACCTGCAGGATCTTGTGTATTTTGTTGATCTTCACCTTTTGCTTGTACGGCAAATTCTGAAAAGGTAGGCTTCCAAACAATAGATTGAGCAGTATCACTACCGTCACCAAAATCAGATAAGGTAAAATTCTTAAATACAAATGGTTCTTTTTTATGTTGCCCATATACGTTAAATGGAACAGCCATAACTGCTAAAGCAAACAACGCTATACTACGTTGAAGATTCGCCCTTTTCATCTCAGGAACTCCTTCTTTGTTAACAGAAATATCATCTTAAGGACATTATTTTAATCTATAAAGACTGACATTCAATATATTTCTGTATTTTTTATTTATAAATATTTTATTTACTTTTCGGCAAATTTTCGTTATTCTTTAATTTTTGAAGAAAAAATTATCTTTATTTAAAGAATCTCTATTGTCCATCGACGTTTACTTCCACCCCAGTAACGTCCTTGTTTTTTGATAATCACACCTTGAGCATTTTTATAACGATATTCGACGTAAATATTATAATGACCTGGTTTCATAAAAGATCCATTAGATCGTTTACCATTCCAAAAACGGGTAAATTGAGCTTGATTATTAACTACTTCCAAGTTGTTCACAAACCCAATCAAGGTATTATGATTTCTTACTAAACGACTACCTATAGGAATAGCATATATATATACATCTGTTAATTTAATAGAAGAATCTCCTATGACGACAACAGTAATTTTTTGACTAGATGTCCTACTGACAGTTATTTTAGGACGATCAATTCCAATTTTGATATAGGACCCATAAGAAATAGTTTTTAATTTCGATCTTGATTTTGGTCTTGTTGATTTTGTGATAGCAGGTTGTTTGACAGTATCTTGTGCTATATATTCATTTATAGAAGGTTCTGTAATTATTGGTTCTGTCGTTGTTAATAAAGAATCAATTTCCACCCCATCTGTGACAACATCATCTTGCAAAATAAGAGGAATTCCATTCGTATTACTGACTATCTCATCAGAAATCAAATCAATAGAATTTCTTATAGAAGCTGTATCTAATATTTGAGCTTCTTTTTTAATTTCATTTACGGCCTGATCTATTGCTTGCTTATTATTTGTGTCATCACAAGCTACGGCACCCATAAATAAGATGCTTAACATTAGATAATTTTGTATAACATGCATTGAATAACTCCTCTTATCAACACTCTAAAAATCAAACAGCATTAATACAATGTAATAATATAATAATATGAATTAATATTTAGGTCAAGATCTTTAACGATTTTTATTTGAAAATATTTGATTTATGATAGAATCATGAGAATATAAAATAATAATATTTTGTATCAAGCTATTTAATTTTTTGAAAAATTATGTTACAATATGATCATAATGATTATATTGAACTAAAAATAATGGAGTCTTCCATGAAAATATTTATCGCAACCCAAAATAAACATAAAATTAATGAAATTACTTGTATGTTGAATGCTTCACCAATTTCTGTTTTAACCCCAAATCAAACACTGGAAATCAAAGAAGGTAGTACATCTTATATAGAAAATGCTTTAACTAAAGCTAACGCTTGGTCAAAAATATATTCCCAACATTATCTATTATCGGATGATTCTGGGTTAGAAGTTGAATGTTTAGGAAATGCACCAGGAGTTATTTCCTCTGATTGGGCTGGATCAAACTCATCCCAAGAGGATCTCATTAATAAATTACTGTCAGAATTAAGTAATGTCCCTTTTGAAAATCGTACGGCAAAATTTGTATGCTACATGCTTCTTAAATCTCCAAAAGGTGATATTTTTGTATCCCGTGGAGAATGTTTTGGTCGTATAGCCCTAGAAAAATCAGGATCAGAAGGATTTGGCTATGATCCTCTTTTTCTCCCACAAGAATACAACTACAAAATATCTATGGCAGATCTCACATTAGAACAGAAAAACAAAATCTCTCATCGACAAAAAGCATTAATAGGGATACGTGATTATTTGTATTTTTTAGGAGGACAGTAATGTCTTCTATTAATGATATGATTAGACAATTATTCGCTGATGAGTATCATATTTCTATTAATAATAAAATAGAAGAAATAAGTAGTGATACACATGCTGAATTTATTGAAAACAATCAAGAAAATTCCCAATTATCTTACACAGAAAAAATAGCTCATCAGGATACACCAACAATGAATAATTTCATTATTTCCAAACCTACCCATCCAGATCTTTTAGCTCTTTATAAAACATGCCTTTCTTGTCAACAATGTTCTTTATGTGATAGTGCATCACAATTAGTCTTTGGGGAAGGAGATGCTCAAGCCAAACTTATGATTATTGGTGAAGCTCCTGGTGCTGATGAAGACGAACAAGGACGTCCTTTTGTTGGTCGTGCGGGACAATTGCTCATCAAAACATTGAAAAAATATGGAGTAGAAAGAGAACAAGTTTATATCGCCAATATCCTCAAACATCGACCTCCAAACAACAGAAATCCTTTACCTACAGAAATTGAAGTATGTACTCCTTTTTTACGCAAACAACTTGAAATCATCAAACCAAAACTACTCCTGACTTTAGGAAATTTTGCTTCACAGTTTATCTTAGAAACAAAAACAGGGATCACAAAAATTCGGGGTTCTATTCAAGAGTCTTCTTTTGGTATGGTAATGCCTACTCTCCACCCATCAGCTATTATTCGTGGGGCATATCCTTTACAATTATTTGAAGATGATATCATTAAAGCGTTAACATTTGTTGGTTATGCTATTACAAATATTGAGGAATAAATAATGAATGATTCATGGATTCTTGCAGAAGTTGCCGTTGACGTTCCTTTGCACGATTCGTTTTACTATATTGTCCCAAAACACCTTCAACAAGAAGATCTTACACATAAGCGTGTCCATATCCATTTTGGACGTCGTCAGGAAATTGGATTTGTTCTTCGTGTCACTACGGAAGACCAAGTAACCATAAATCTCAAAGAACTAAAATCCGTTAAAGAAATTGAAGCCGTCATTGATCAAAAAGCGATTCTTGTCGACGAATTAATAGCGTTAGCAAAAAATGTTTCTACTTACTATCACGCTCCTATTGGTGAAGTGATTTTTACGATGCTTCCCCCCTTAAAAGATCCCAAACCTCTTTCCAATCCCCATCTTAACAAAAAAAGCTCCTTTACCCCAAATCAAGAACAACAACATGTTTTTGAACAAATGAAAGATTTCGTTGGAAAAACGCAGACCTTTTTATTACAAGGTGTTACAGGAAGTGGCAAGACTGAAGTTTATAAACTTCTTGCACGAGAATGTTTAGAAAAAGGTAAGGGTGGGATTATTTTGGTGCCGGAGATTTCATTAACAGATCAAACACTACGACGTTTTACGGAAGAATTTGGATCACAAATTGCTCTTTTCCACAGCAAACTATCTCCGGCAGAACGTGTAAGTGAATGGCACCGTGTCCTCAATAACGAAGCAAAGCTCGTCATTGGACCAAGAAGTGCTATTTTTGCACCGGTTCAAAACTTAGGCTTAATTATTTTGGATGAAGAACATGATCCTTCATATAAAGCGATGGATTCGCCTCGCTACCATGCAAAAGGTGCTGCATTCATGCGTTCAAAAAAAGAAGAAGCATTACTTGTGCTAGGTTCAGCCACCCCAAGTATTGAAACGAGATATGCTGCTGAAAAAAATATGATCAAACATCTCCGTTTGAATGCACGATATAATAATACAGAACTTCCAAGTGTTGATATTATTGATCTTCGTAAGGAAAAAACAGGCAATACCTTCCTATCAAAACAGCTGTTTACAAAACTCTTAGAGACCTTAAACAATAAAAAACAAAGTTTAATTTTTTTAAATCGACGTGGTTACGCTCCTACACTCTTATGTGAAGATTGTGGTTTTTTTTTCCGTTGTCCTCATTGTGATGTGGGCATGACGTGGCATAAACAAGACAAAAAAGTCCAATGTCGCTATTGTGGATTTGAAGATATAGCACCGGACATGTGTCCTGAATGTGGTAGTTACGAAATAAAAAACGTAGGTCATGGTACCGAAAAACTAGAAGAATCTCTCCAACAACTCCTACCATCAGCAAGAATTTTACGATTAGATCTAGATACAGCTCGTAAAAAAAATGGATCTTATCGCATTCTCCAAGCAATGCAAAATCAAGAAGCAGATATTCTTGTTGGGACTCAAATGATTGCTAAAGGTCATGATATTGCAAATATAAATCTTGTCGGAGCATTATTTCCGGAAATAATGCTCTCACTGCCTGATTTTAGAGCATCTGAACGGACTTTTTCATTGCTTGCACAAGCAATAGGAAGATCAGGTCGTCGTAAAACCAAAGGACATGCTATTATTCAATCGTACCTTGCTGATCATTTTGCCATAGAATGTTCCGCAACACAAGATTACGAATCCTTCTATAAAAAAGAAATAAAAATCCGTCAAGAAGCAAACTACCCGCCTTTCACTAGAATGGGGCGTCTTGTTTTTCGAAGCAGCGATACAGCTTCTTTAGAGAAATTAATTCAGATCTTAAAAAAAGAACTGAAATCAAAAAAACAAGAACTTATGGATGAGAAGATTAAGATTTTAGGTCCATCTCCTTGCCCCATTGAACGAATTAATAATCAATATCGCTATCATATTATTTTAAAAGCTCCTTCGCATAAATATATTTTACAAATAACAAAATATATTTATACCGTCTTTAAAAAAATAGGCTCACAAGACAAGATCAAAGTAGAAATCGATATTGACCCTACTCAAATACTATAGATATTCGTTTAATACTTCTTGACAAAAGAAAGACTCTTATATTATAATACCACACTATCATAATAAATAACCATACTAAGGAATCACAATGCCTCATATCGACAATGATAAAATCGGATTATTGGAATTTGATTATCCTAAATTATTAGATTTTTTAGTACAAAAAGGATATCCAAAATTTCGTGCAACAGCAATCATGACTTGGATTTACAAAAAAAGCACCTTTGATTTTGAAGACATGACAGACTTAGCTAAGAAAGATAGAGAAGCCTTATCAAACCTATGTAGCATCATTACACTCACCCAAGAAAATATCCAAGAATCTAAAGATGGAACCTTAAAATTTCTTTTTAAAACAGAAGATGGTCTTAACATTGAAAGTGTCATGATTCCAAATGAAGATGACTCACGCTATACTATTTGTATTTCATCACAAGTAGGTTGTGCCTTAAAATGTTCTTTCTGTGCAACAGGATTACTTGGTTATAAAAGAAATCTCACAAAATCAGAGATTATTTCACAAGTATTATTGGTTGATGCAGCGATCAAAAAATTATACAAACTCAATCCTCACGAACGAGCAATTGACAATATGGTTTTCATGGGAATGGGGGAACCATTCTTAAATTTTGAGAATGTCATAGGAGCGATTGAAATTTTAAACGCTCAAGAAGCTTTTGATATTGGTACAAGACGTATTACAATTTCCACGTCAGGAATTATTGAGGGAATAGAACGTCTCAGTTATGCAAAAGGACAAATTCGTCTTGCTATTTCTCTTCATGCTGCAAACCATGAAAAAAGAAAAAATCTTATGCCTATCGCTCGCAAAGAAAACACAAGACATATGCTTGATGCTGTTCGAAAATACCAAGAAATCACAAATAGACGTATCACAGTAGAGTATATTTTGATTGAAGGATACAATAACTTTGAAGAAGATGTTCTTGCTCTCAAGCATGAATTAAACAATATCAAATATAACCTCAATGTCATTCCGTTGAATCCCGTAGAAAGCTTGCCATACGATGCTCCAAGTAAAAATTGTATCAATGATTTTTCTAATCGTCTTAAACGGCATTCTATTCCTTTTGTATTAAGAACTCCTAAAGGTCAAGATATAGATGCAGCTTGTGGACAATTAGCTCTGAAAGAACACTAAAATATTTTATTGCAGTAATATCTAAATAAAAATTCCTTCTAAATTTAGAAGGAATTTTTATCATGTTATGTAAAAATTATTTTAATAATATCGATCCAATAGCAGAGAGAAACATCATCACAACTGCATAAGAAATTAATACTTTAAATAAGATACCAGTAATACGACTTTCTTCTTTATTAGTTCCAATAGCAGCCATGACAATAGCAACACTATGTGGAGCTAACATTTTTCCTGCAGTTGCACCGGATATATTCATAGCAACTAACCAAGCTGGTTGAACACCTAATAACATACCCATTTCTGCTTGGAGAGATCCCATTAATACACTGGAAGAAACCACACTTCCTGTTACAAAAACACCAATAGTACCTAATAATGGAGATAAAATAGGATAAAAGATACCAACAGCATTTGCAAGTCCTGTTGATAATGAGTCAATTATTCCACTATATGTCATAATTTTAGACATTGCTAAAATTGATAGCAATACTACTAATGTTTTACGTAATTGTAGTACTGTATTACCAATTGTTTTGAGAATGTTTGATACTGACATATCGTTAATTTTTGCACCCAAAATACCAGCAATAAATAATAACACTCCAGCATCTGTAAACCAGTTGAAATAAAGAGCTTTTGCTTTTTCACTAGGATAGATTGTAAGTTTTGTATAAAAATTATTAAGAATATCATTAATTGGTGCTACCAAAGGACCTGTAATAATAATTAAACCAACAGCAATGAGAAATGCTGATATTGCTTTGAGTGCCGTTTTACGATCAAGAGAAAATGATGCTCTGAACTGAGGATAAAAGACAGATGCTGCAAATAATCCTGCAGCTATATTTAATACTCCTGAAGCAATAGCTGTCATCCCTGGATTGTTTAAAGGAATGATCAATCCTATTGCTTGTCCAAGTCCTGCAAAAAAAGGTACTAACCATACTTCTCTTACTTTTTTGAAAGACCCTGCTATCACAAATGTAATAATAAAAGGCATAACCAATGAAGGAATCAATAACTGATATCCAATAAATTTTGTAACATCAGCAATTGGAAGACCCGTGATTCTAATAATTGTATCAATTCCAATACCAACACCACCATAAGCTGTAGGAACACTATTAGCAAGCAAAGCCACAAGCCCAGCTTTAAAAGGACTGACTCCCATAATCATCAAAATACTAATAGGAAGTGCTAATCCAGATCCTAACCCTGCTATTGCTTCTAAAAAGCTTGATAAACTCCATGCAACTAACACAACACTGATACGTTGATCAGTTGAAACAGAAGCAATAAGTTTTTCTATATTTTTCACAGCACCACTAGCGACCATTAGATTCGATAAACAAATAGATCCGAAAATAATAATCCCAATAGGCCATAAACCATATAAAACCCCTTCTAATCCTGCAAGCCCTATATAGCTAACAGGCTGATGCCAAACAAAAAATGCTAATAATATTGTTATTATTAATGTCATTGGTGCAATGATTATTGAAGGCTTTTTAAGTCCCATTAATCCAATAACAAGTACCAAAATAGGTATTAATGCAATAAGCGATAAAATCATGATATCCTCTTTAAAATATGTTGTTTTATATTATATTTTTATTATAAATTGTTTTTGTAGTTTAATCAAATGAAAAAATATATTTTGAGCATAATTCGTTATTAAGAATCAAGTATAGGATGTTGACTTAAATTTTAAAATTTTGTATAATAAGTAACATTTACATATCTAGGATTTATCAATGAAAAAAGCATTATCAGGAATCAAACCAACAGGGCAATTGCATCTTGGAAATTACTTCGGAGCCATCAAAGAATTTTTAGAACTTCAACATAATCCTGCATTTGATAATTTATATTTTATTGCAGACTATCATGCTTTAAACAGCCAACCTGATCCTCAAAAACTTCGTCAGTACACAACTGATATTTTTAAAGCATTTATTGCTCTTGGATTGGATCCACATAAAAGTACAATATTTGTTCAAAGCGATATACCTGAACACACAGAATTGTGTTGGCTTCTCACAGGAGTAACTCCTGTGGGTTTGATGGAACGTGGTCATGCATACAAGGATATTGTTGCTAAGGAACACAATCCTAACATGGGACTTTTTAACTATCCTTTATTACAAGCTGCTGATATTTTGATTTATGATTCAGAAATTGTACCTGTTGGTGCAGATCAAAAACAACATATTGAAATGGCACGTGACATTGCAGAAAAATTTAATAGAATTTATGGAGATATTTTTGTAATTCCTGAACCAATGATTACAGAAGAGCTAGCTATTATTCCTGGTACAGACGGCGAAAAAATGTCAAAATCTAAAAACAATGTCATTCCTATTTTTGGTTCCGAAAAAGAAATCAAAAAAGCCATCATGAGCATCACAACTGATTCAACACCTATAGAAGAACCTAAAGAATTTGAAACGTGTATTATCTATAATATGTACAAATTATTTGCTACTAAAGAACAGCTAACACAAATGCAAATAAATTACAAAAATGGAAATTATGGTTATGGGCATGCTAAATTGGAACTTTTAGAGATGATGCTGACGTTCTTCAAGCCGGCTCGTCAAATAATGACAGATCTCAATAATAATCACGATGAAGTAGAAAAATTAATGAAATTAGGAGCAGAAAAAGCACGTACACTTTCTCAGAAAAAAATCAGACAAGTACGAAAAGCTGTAGGACTTGGAGAATACTATGGATAACAAAGGATTTCGTATTAACGAAAATACCAGAGAAAAAAATATAACATTTCTTTCTATCATGTTACCATTAAGTATGACATTATGGTTTACTTTTATTGTTTTTGGGGTGACGCTTAATCCAAAATCATTTGTAGAATTACCTCAAAATATCAGAAATGCACATATCACAAGTTTATTTTTTCGTGTGGATACGTGGCATTTTCCTATTACTATGACAAAAAATATAGGAGAAGGTCTTCCGTTAAGTCTTACAAACACGATTCCTTTATTTGCTTTAATCTTCAAGGTTGTTAATTCTTCTTTACAATACTTTGGATTATGGCTGGTGATTTCATTTTTATTAACAGCATTTTTTGGCTATCGTATCTCATATTTGATTACATCAAATCGTATTCTTGCAGGATTAGGAAGCTTGCTTTTTGTAACAGTGCCTTTCCTTTGGAACCAAACAATTTCACATTTTTACATGGCAGGACAATGGCTTATTATTTGGGCATATTATATTTTCTTCCAAAAAAAATCACAGATGTCTTATGAATGGTATCCTTTATTAATAATTTCATGTTTAGTACATCCATTTTTTATCTTTATTACTTCTTTGATTATGATTTCAGACTTATTTCATTTGTACATTTATAACCATAGTATTTCAGTAGTGAAAGCAGCGTCAACGTTTGGTCATTTTTTAACAATGGAAGTCTTGTTATTAAGTGTGTTGGGATTTTTCTATCTTCCTTTTTTCTATGATCCTATACAAAGTATCCCTGTTATTTATTTTCACAATCCCAATCTCAATTTAGGATATTCTTTGTTTATTTATACTATTATCAGTATCAGTACAGCATTATTATTTTTTCCAAAAACAAAAAAATATATCAAATATTACAAACCTCTTATCTCAAGCTTATGTTTATTTTTTTTTCTTAGTTTATTTGGAAATATATGGGCATACAAACGATTATTCTCTCAAAATAATTGGATTACAGAACATATTTTTGGTGTCTTTACCTCTGGATCAAAATTTTTAATTCCTATTTTGTGGTTAGCTCCTATTATAGTAATGCATACAATTAGTATGTTGGAAAAAAAGAAAAAAATGTTAGGAACGGCTATATTGGCAGTTTTAGTTTTTAGTCAAATCAATGTCATAACACCACTTAAAGGTACTCTTAACATATCTTATGAAACATTACCTGATGCGGTCTCTTCTTTTTTAACAAATAAAAAACAATTGATTTGGATTTTTCAAGATAAAAACATTCCTGTAACACCATGTTTTTATGAACAATTTGCTTATATTGCATACCAAAACAATATGAAGATTAATGCAGGAGATGTGATTCGTTTTCCTTCAAATTATCGCAAAAATATTGAAACCCAAAAAAAAGATTTTCTCAGCAAAAATTTTGAAAAAAATAGTGTTTATATTATAAACAGTAATTCTTTTCCTTTATATTTTAACAATTTAGGTGCTACGATGTCATATAAAAATATAATTTTGTTCTCTCCTTACGATGTATCTACACCTGTCAACACCAATAATGGAGTTACTCAATGAAAAAAAATCCTTCTTTTGCTGATAAAATCGGTCTTATTTCCTTATTAGGAGCCTCTATTATTTGGGGAATTGCTTATATTCCTACACGAATTCTAGGTCAGCATAACATTAGTGTATTCTTTGAAATTTTTGTTCGTTATACTATTCCAACGATTCTAATCTTTATCCTTAATATCAAAGAAATAATGTCCATTTCAAAAAAAATCATATGTGGAAGTTTTTTGATGGGAATTATTTTATTTATTGCGCTTAGTCTTTCTATATATGGTCTTCAAAATATCACTCATGGATCCATGGGAATGATTATGATGTCTCTGTATATTATTTTGGTACCATTAGTAAGTTTTGTGATATTCAAACAACAAATATCAATGATTATTATTTTTTGTCTCTTGCTTTCAAGTATTGGTTCTCTATTATTATCTTGGGGAGACGGTTCTTTTGTTTATGATAAAGGGACGTTTCTATGTTCCTTAGCAAGTATTGCATATACGATATATATCTTATTGAGTGCACGGGTATTGCATGATACATCATATGCTTTTGGGGTACAATTCTACCAAAGTATTACTATTATTGCGTGCAGTATTCCTTTTTTGATTAAAACAGATCCTGAATTTCTCTCTAAAATCCCTATGATATTTGACACACCATCTCTTTTATGGAGTTTAATATATATAGGTGTCGTAGCAGGAACTATGGGCTATATTCTATATTTTTTAGGTCAAAAACACAGTAATCCGGTGTTGGTACCAATTGTTTTATCATTACAAAGTTTTTTTGCGGCACTAACAGACATGCTTTTTTTCAAAATTGAATTGTCTTTGATACAAATAATTGCGTATATTTTATTATTAGGATCTTTTTTAGTATGTTCTTGCAATGCATACATACAAAAAAAGTTTCAAGATCCAAACTAATTGATCCGATATAAAACTATAGAAAAAAATATCACTCTAATTAAATAACAAAAAACATATGGAGGAAATATGTACGATTTTACTGGATTTACGCATCGTGCACAACGTGTCGTTTCTATCTTAGCCCAACAAGAGGCACGACGTTTATTTAGCGAAGAATTAACTCCAGAGCATATTTTTCTTGGTATCCTCAGAGAGTCTGAAGGTACAGCTATCAAAACATTACAAAATCTAGGTCTTGGTATCGAAGAGCTTCAAAATGAAGTAGAGTTTGCATTAAGAGGTCAAGGTGGAGATACTCTTACACTTGGTGGAATTCCAATTTCCAATCGTGTCTATCAAGTCATCGAAAATGCACGTCAGGAAGCAAAATTAATTGGTCATAATTATGTAGGAACAGAACATTTATTGCTTGGTATTTATTCAGAAAATTTTCCTCAAGCTATTATTCCATTTATTATCGAAAATCATGGACTTAATATCCATCAATTAAGAAATGCTGTAATCAGTATTGTAGGCTATGGTGAATTACGTACGTGGAATAAAAAGAAAAAACAAATTAAAACGCCATTTTTAGATAAATTTTGTCAAAATATTACTAATGAAGCTGCAGAAGGCAAACTAGATCCTGTTGTGGGACGAAAAAAAGAAATCACACGTGTCTTACAAGTACTATCTCGTAGAACAAAAAACAATCCCATCTTGATTGGAGAACCCGGTGTGGGTAAAACTTCTATTATTGAAGGAATCTCACAATTGATTGTCTCTAATTCTGTGCCGGAACAATTAATCGGAAAAAAAATATTACAGCTCGATATGGGAGCTCTTGTTGCAGGTACAAAGTATCGTGGGGAATTTGAAGAACGTCTTAAAGCGTTAATACAAGAAGCTGAAAAAGATAAAGATGTTATTATTTTTATTGATGAGATTCATACTATTCTTGGTGCTGGTAATGCAGAAGGTGCATTAGATGCATCAAATATGCTTAAACCTGCATTTGCAAGAGGTTTAATTAAAACTATTGGTGCAACAACATTTGATGAATACAAAAAACGTATCGAAAAAGACAAAGCTCTTGTTCGTCGTTTTCAACCTATCCGTATTGATGAACCTAATATGGATGAAACAATTACTATTTTGACACGTTTGAAAAGTAAATATGAAGAATTTCATAATATAACGTACACACCACAAGCATTAAAAACAGCTGTTCAACTAGCGGCACGTTATATCACAGACAGACATTTTCCTGACAAAGCAATTGATATTATTGATGAAGCGGGAGCACAAGTAGCATCAAACTTAACAGATAAACCCGAACATCTAGTAGAAATGGAACTCGAACTATCACGCCTTGAATCACTAAAACACGATCTTGTAAAAAAACAACATTATGAAAATGCTGCTGAATTAAGAGATGTTCTTCGTAAAAAAAGAGAAGAATTAGTTGAAAAACAAGAAGAATGGCTTTCATCTACAAAAAAAGAAGATATTGTTATTGATTCTGCTGAAATCTATCGAGTCATCTCTCGGATGACAGATATCCCTATCAAACAACTCAATACTGATGAAGAATACTCACGTTACCTAACATTAACAGAAATTTTGAGTGAAACAATCAAAGGTCAACCTGAAGCTATTGAAAGTGTATCTAATGCAGTGAAAAAAAATGCTGTGGGTATCAGAGATTTTCGAAGACCTATTGGTAGTTTTATGTTTTTAGGACCAACAGGTGTTGGTAAGACAGAATTAGCAAAAGAATTAGCACGATTTATGTTTGGAACAGAAGATTCATTGATTCGAATTGACATGAGTGAATTTATGGATAGACATAATTCATCACGTTTGCTAGGAGCACCTCCGGGGTATGTCGGGCATGAAAATGGTGGAGAATTAACAGAACATGTTAAACGACGTCCTTATTCTATTATTTTATTTGATGAAATTGAGAAAGCAAACCCTGAGATCTTTAATATGTTTCTCCAAATTTTAGATGAAGGACATGTTACGGATTCTATAGGAGAAAAAATCAGCTTTAAAAACTGCTTAATCATTTTTACATCAAATCTTGGAACAGATAAGTTGACACAAAAATCGACACTAGGATTTTCAGAACATGAACAAGAATATGAGAAACGTAAAAATTTAGTATTAACAGAACTAAAAAATTACTTTAAACCAGAATTTTTGAATCGTATTGATGATGCTATTGTTTTCAATCAATTAACCGAAGATACCTTAGTTGATATCGCAGCACGTATGATCAAAGAATTGAATGATAATATCAGACCAAACGGAATCCAATTTCAAGTAACTAATGATGCCTTAAAACATGTTATTAAACTTGGTTTTGAAGTTAAGTATGGTGCTCGTTCATTACGTAGAGCAATCTCAAAATATATCGAAGTTCCTGCGACAAACATTGCATTAAAAATAGGAAAAGTATTAAATACTGAATTAGAATTAATAGAAATGAATGTCACATTGGATAATGACGAACTGCAATTGAAACATCATATTAAAAAATTGGTTGAGCTTCCAAGCAAAAGCAAGCGAAAAAGAGCAAAAAAAAATGAACCATCACAATCAAATATCGTAACAAAAGAGTAATCAATTACTATTATACAATCAAAAAAAGAGTCTTCTTAGACTCTTTTTTTGATTGTTTTTTAATTTTGTGTTTCTACAGTATTAAGCACAGGGGTTGTGATATCAATATTATTAGTAGAATCTGGTCGCTCATCAAGGATGATCGTATTGGTATTCAATTCATTTGTTTGAATAATAAGCTGGTTTGTTTGAAAAATATTATTGTTGGTAATATTTTTTTGAATAAGCATATCATTTGTTTGGATAGGTTCTATTGGTAAATCTTGTTTAATTTGAGATTCAAATACTTTTTCATTTTCTTTTGGAGTATCATATACAAAAGGAATAGGATAATAATGTATTATTTCAACACCAAAATTTTGACGCTTAGCAACAATTCGTTCTTTATCAAAAGAAATATTAAACTCTAAAGGTTTGTTCTCACGATCCTTTCGTCCATTAAAACGTGCTTGATGTTGTTTTGAAAGAAAATTTGGCATTGACATAGAACGTTCAGGATATTCAGAAGTAGGGAATCCTGCAGCCGCACTAAAGATAAAAAAAGCTTCTCCCATTTTCATAAATGGGATAAAATATGTATCCATTACTATATTTTTGTTAATTGTGCGTTTTAATGTAGAGCCATTAAAAAATGTCGTATTCATTGGTTTCGTGTAATCATTTGGAGAACTAGTCTCTGAAACAATCCCGAATTTTTCTTGAAAGTAAGTATAAATACCCATATCTGGCTTAGGTGCAGGAAATGATGATATTGCTTCAGAAAAAACAAAACCCGGTCGCCCAAAATATGTCGCAGAATAAAGAAATCCACTTAGTCCATGTCCAATAATAGGTGTCGCAGTAGTTTGGAATGTTTTTTGAAAAGCAGTACTGTAATTTGCCTTAATAATGAGGCGTGAATTTGGATCACTTTCTCTATAAAACGGCACATTTGGATAAGAGACTGTATACAAAAGTTCATCAGGTTTAGGGACGATTTCAGATAATATTTTCCAAGAACGAATAGAAACACCTTCTTTATTAATATATGATGCTTCATATCCTCCAGGAATTGCTGCAATTGTCATTGCCAACTCACCTTTAAAATCAGATGTGTAAAGATATTTAGGTTTGATAGCAACTCTTGCATTGTTGTCATAATATCCATAATATCGACCGACTCGCATACGAGCCCTATCATGATAAAAAGATCCTATAGAATTAATCTTTTCTGTAAGATTATAACGACCGTCTGCATTCATAAAACCATTTTTATTATTTTGGGATACACGAGCAAGTTTTCCATCAAAACGTGTTGCACGTGTAAAAACAAAAGGGACTATTTGTTTATTTGATTTTGAAATATAAGAAAAATATGATCCGTCACCTACGATAGCAAATCCATTATGAAAATCATCAGCTTCTTTATACATAGGAGGAATAACCATCTCGCCAAGAGTATTAATATAACCCCATTCATTATTAAGTCTAACACGAGCTAATCCTTCATAAAAAGCACCGATAGAATCAAATCGTTTTTCAAAGATTTGTTGACCTTTTTTATTAACATAAAACCATTTTCTATTTTCATAAAGACCACCAAATCCCTCAGAATAAGAACGTGCTCCTTCATATTTTAAAGGAACCACTACTTCTCCTCTCATATTAATAAAGCCATAATACATTTTATTTCGTTCTTTTCGACCAACTAAAGCCATACCATCTTGAAAATTAAACGCTCTATCATATAATGCATTAACAATAACATTTCCATTATTATCAATGTATCCGTAGCGTGAATCTTTTTTAAAAATAGAAACACCGTTGGTTGCAGGATAAATGTAGTCGTACTGGACGGGGCCAGATAACGATCCATTAGGGAGCAATAAAGCATACTTACCTCTAATCTGAACACGTGCAACGCCACCAGAAAACTCCGAAACGGCAACAAATTTAGGAGAAATAATTTCTTTTCCTGCTGTATTAATAAATCCATAAAGATATTCATTTCGTTCATTAATGACAGAAATTTTGGCTAATCCATCGTAAAAAAAACCAGCTGATTCATAACGTGCCGGCAATACAATCCTACCCTCTTGATTAATATATCCCCATTTTCCTTTATCAGGAAAAGGATATAGTTGATCCTGTGAGAATGTTTTGGAAACTATTAGAGCAGAAAGAAAAACAAAAACAAATTTTAATTTTTTCATACGATTCCTCAAAATATTTGCAAATTAATATCCTGCAATTATAACATAAAAAAATAATAAAATCGAGTTTTTATCTCTTTTTCTTTTAATGTTTGAGTTATTAAAAAGTTTAAAAATAAGTCAAAAATAGATTTTTGTAATATAAAGCATTAGCATAATACTCCGAAAAATGAAGTATCATGTGTGAAAAAAAAAACAATTTGTCCACAAATAAAAAACAATCACTAGGACGTCTTGGTGAAAAAGCAGCAAAAAAATATTTAATTGATCAAGACTTTGAGTTTGTTACCGAAAATTATTTTACAAGATTTGGAGAGATTGATCTTATTGTTAAAAAAGACAATATATTGATCTTTGTTGAAGTAAAAACAAGAAGGAATAACAAAAATTTTGATATTTCTATCAATCAATCAAAGGCAAAAAAAATATATGCAAGTGCAGAAATTTTTATTGAAGACACAAAAATCGTATTTTCAGAAACACGATTTGATGCAATATTCATAACAATAAATAAACGAGATCAGGTTGCGGAGATTGGGCACAGACCAAATTTTTTTTAATGAGGTTACATAGTGTCTCATATGCTATTTGATCGAAAGAGAAATTTTCAGCGTCTCATTGTTAAGACAAACGCTGGTTCCTTAACACCCGAAAGGACTAAATCTCTACGAGAAAAAATCAATGATCCAAATTATTTGAATCACACGATCGATCTCCTAGCAGATAATCTTAGTAAGGCGCTATCGGCAGGATACTTGGCGGATCCTTCCAGCTAGGTTATTGAGAGAAATAACCTTAGCACTACCTTCTTTTCTGATAAAAGCCTTCCTAATATTAGGAAGGCTTTTATCGTTGAATATCAAAGTCAGCAAAATATTGACAAGATCTATGATTATCTGATAAAATATCATAAGAGATGAGAAAAAATTATTTTAGGAATCACAATGATACATGATTTTTTTGTGACTGCACGATATGCAGAAACAGATATGATGGGCGTTATCCACCATTCTGTATATGCGGTTTGGGCAGAAGTCGCACGCACAGATTTACTTAACACTCTTGGGCATAGTTACAAATCTGTCGAAGAAGCTGGAGTTATGATGCCTGTCACGGAACTTTTCTTTCGTTACAAGCGACCTACTTTTTATGAAGATATTATTTGTATCAAATGTGCTGTGACCGAAATGACACAACGAACAATGCGTTTTGACTACAAGATCATGCGTGATGATACTATTTGCACCATAGGATACTCAAAACATATTTTCATGGATTCAAACTCACGTTCTGCAATTAAATTAGAAACAAATATTGTAAATCAATTTATAAATTTGGTAGAACCTAATCACAAAATATCCTATTAGGAGTAAAGATTGGCAACACCTAAACAAAAAAAACAATTAATTTCTCCTAATTTATCTTTCAGAGAACTAATTAATCCTGATCGTATTTTATTAGCAACACTTACAAAATCACGTCGTCAATTTTTTACACGAACGGCTGTTTTATTTACAAAAATCGGTAATGGGCAATTGTGGTTATTATTTTCGATTGTGATGCTTTTTGTACATGTTCCTACAGGACTATCATTTTTGGTGGCATCAATCACCCAACTATATGCTCAAATTTTTCTGAAGCATCTAGTTAAACGTAATAGACCTTATCTTATTTATCAAGATTTGAATTATTTGTATGCTCCACCAGATCCTTATTCGTTTCCTTCTGGTCACACATGTGCAGCATTTACAATGTTTTTTGTCTCAAAAATATTATTTCCTATGATTTGGCCTTACTTATTTTTTATTGCGTTAATCATTGCTTTATCACGAATTTACTTAGCGGTACATTATCCAACAGATATTTTTGGAGGGATCGTGGTTGCTTATATTTCTTCAAAAATAGGAATTACTTTTGCAAGTCTTGCTACAGGATTTATCTATGGATCTTATTAATCGTATCAGATCACTATCAGACTCAAATATGATCCCTACTCCAGACGGTGCGTTTACATTCAAAGAAAACGAAAAATTCATTCATAGTTCACGATCGCCAATCAAAGAAGCTGAGCGTCTTCTATCAAAAATCACCTCTTCTGAAAAAAATCAAACAGTGGTTCTGCTATGGGGTGTTGGATTGGGATATCACACTGAGATGCTCATTAAACAAGGTTATCATGTAATCGCTATTGAACCACGACCTAAAACCGCAACTGTGTTCAAAAAAATATTTCCTATGGAACAATTACTTGCCTTTGTTGAGGACAATCCTGAAGATATTTTTAATGCATTGGTCAATCTTAATCCAGCACTCACAAAAACATTTATTGATATCAGAATGCTTGGTATGGATATTGATCCCATATATCTCAAACGAGCTGAACAAGGAAAAAATGCTCTCCGATCTACCCATACTATTTATTCTTATCTTATGGATTCTTGGCATAAACATATTTTAATAAATATTCAACACGCACATGTCACTTTTGACCCTATTTTTAAAGATCAAGAAGTCATTATTTGTTCAGCAGGTCCATCACTTCGAGAAAGTTTGCCTTACATCAAAAAACTAAGCACAAAACTAATAATACTAGCTGTAGATACAGCATTAAAAACATTGCTTGAAGCTGATATCATTCCTGATTATGTATTTTCTGTTGATGCCAAGATACATAATATTGGTGATTTTTGTGGAATTTCTGAAGATACATTTTCACAAATCACCTTGCTTGCTGATATAACAGTCAGTCCTCAAATATCATCGTTAGCTTGGAAACAAGTACTTTATACATCCACAGTACAACCACATACTACAGATCGAGGGTTGATTATGAAACGAATTATTCTTCTTGATTGTTTAAAAGATATAGGCATTTGTTTTCCGGAATTGCAAACGGGTGGATCTGTTGCAAACACAGCATTTCATGCTACCATTTTCTATCAAGCAAAAAAAATTCTTTTAGTCGGACAAGATCTCGCTTATACAAATCACAGGGGACATGCAACAGGTTCGCCTTATGATCAAGAGTATCGTTTAACAAGCAATCGTTTAAACACATTGGATACCATTCACATTCAAAAAGTTCCTTTTGATATGGAAACACCTTCTATTTTGGGTAAGATGACATACAGTGATGAATTACTTATGCAATTTAAATCATGGTTTGAGACATCTGTTCAATTAAATCCTGAATTGTGTGGTTCTGTTATCAATGCTTCAGAAAATGGTGCGTATTTTAATGGTTGGAATCATCAGACTCTCTCTCAGTATCAATCATCATCAAAAAAAACAAACTTATTTCGTATCATACCACAAAAAATCGATCAAAAAACTATTACAACATTCTTAGATTTATTAAAAAATGAAAAAATTACTATCGATTCAACAAATGAAATTATTAAAGAATATTTTTATAAAGAACTTCACTCAAACATTAAAACAATAAATATTCAACAAAAAATAAAACGTTTACAAAAAATTTTGGAGGTAGTATGAATTCTCCTGAAAAAATAGCCGATTCAATTTACAAACTTCATGCTATCAAACCTACAGCTCATTCGTATTTGTTAACTGGAGAAAAAAATATTCTGATTGATGTGGGAACAAGAGAAACCTTTTTTCATCTCAAAGAACAATTATATTATTTGAATTTGCACATTGATGATATTGATCAAGTAATACTAACACATTCTCATTATGATCATACAGGAGCATTAGAATATTTTGGCAACTCTGAAATCTTATGTCATCCTTTATGTTTTAGTGCATTAGATCTTCAAGATGAAGAATGTATTTATGCTCTTAAATATCAAGCCAAACTACCAATACTCCCAAAAAAAATAACATTGTTACAAGATAATGATCACATAACAAATGGTTCACAAATTTGGAAAATTATCTTTACACCGGGACATAGTATTGATGGTATTTGTCTTCTTGAGCAACAAGACGGTATTTTAATTTCTGGAGATACACTTTTTGCACGTGGAATTCCTGCGTTAATTACCCATTCAGGATCGGATTCTTCGTTATTTGAAAGTATAAAAAAATTAGAGACTTATCATATTAATCTTATCTTACCAGGTCATGGAATCACTGATAATAATCCGACTAAATCATTACTCACAACCAAAGAACAAATTATCAACCGCATCAAAAAAAAACAGGATTTAATAAAAAATGGAGAAACAATATGCAAGTATCAAAAGCTATTTTAAGTGTCATCATTTTATTTTCTGTACCATCATTTGCAGAATACTATGAGCATCCTCAAAATCTCTATAATAAATCACTTGAAGCATATGAAAAAAATGATTTTGGATATGCTATGTTTTATGCAAAACAAGCACGTGCACTTGATCCTTCAAATAAAAATATAAGAACATTATTTTTTAAAATCCGTCAAGATATTGGTCTTCCTACTATTTTTTCAGAAGAACAATTCTCAAGTAAAATAATAACATTTATATTTCAAAGTTTCCCCCCACATTTGAATGCATTTGTTGCTGGTGTATTATTTATCCTAGGAGCAGGGATTATCAGTTTATTGTTACTGAAACAAATAAAGATACCTATTTTTGTTCCTATTATTGTTTGTAGTGTATCTATTTTTCTTATGATCCAAGCGATCATTCAGTACCAATTATTTCAAACAGATGAGCGTGTTATTCTAAAAACAACGTCATTATACGAAGAACCATCAACCAACAGCACAAAACTTCAAGAGTTACCTGCAGGAACAGAGATAAAAGTAATTGCAAAAACAGATGATTTTTTACTTGTACAACTTTTAAATAGTACAGAAGCATGGGTATTAACGAATGAAATTCCCCCATTATTTTAAAAGATTTAAACCATAAAAAAATAACTCCTGCATAGGAGTTATTTTTTTATGGTTTAACGTAATTTATTACGATCTGATTTAATTCGATGTTTAATATATTTTGATATCCCACGAGATCTATTATTATTAACATTACGACCAAATTCCTGACGCTTTAGCATCAATTCAAAAGCCTCTCCTTGGAGTTTTCGCCAATTTTCAAGACGTTGCAAATCTAACTTTTTATTAGCAATGGCTTCTTGCACAGCACAATCAGGTTCCATATCATGATGGCAATTTCGAAATCGACATTCTTTAGCTAATGCATCAATGTCTGCAAAACTATCATTTAGCGATTCATCACCATCCAACCAAACACGAAGCTCCCGAATACCAGGATTGTCAATAAGTATTCCTCCATTAGGTAAAAAAAGCATATCTCTTGATGTCGTAGTATGCTTTCCTTTTTTATGTTTCCCAAGCATACTTACAGCTTGTTTTTCTTCACCTAAAAGAGCATTAACAATTGTAGATTTACCTGCACCTGAAGATCCTAAAAAAACGATTGTTTGACTATCAAAAATATATTGAGATAAAGAATTTAAAGTTTCTTTTTTTAAGGCATTAGTCAATAAAATAGGAATATGCTCAACTAATTTTTGAGCTTCAGAGAGAAAATATTCTGCATCATCAACAAGATCCACTTTGTTCAAAATTAAAATAGGTTGTGCTCCACTTTCTGCAGCTAAGGCTAAATAACGTTCTATTTTTCGTGGATTAAAATCTTCAAATAATGATACTACTAAGAAAATTGTATCAGCATTTGCTGCTATTACCTGTTCTTCTGTCGTTTTCCCGGAAACTTTACGTGAAATTTTACTTTTACGTGGAATCATTACTTCGATCATAGCATAATCTTTTTCTAGCGTACATAAAACCCAATCACCAACAGCAGGCCAAAATTCTGAAGAAATTGTTTCACGAAATTTTCCTCTCAAACGAGCAAAATAAACACCTTTTTCACAAATAAGATCATAACCAAAATTATGTTTTTTCACAATACGTGCTTTAACAAAATGAGTTTGGTGTTTTTTAATTTGATGCTCAAAAAAATCACACCATCCTATTTTGATAAGATCATACATTTATTTAAGATCCTTTTGCTCTTGAATAGTGATTGGTGTAAATTTTCTACCTGTTCCTTTAAAAAATCGTAAGAAGAATTCATAATATTCAAGACGAAGTGTTTGGATTCCAACAATAAATCCTTCCATAATAATAACAAAAATATTTCCAAAAAGAACTGTAATATTTGCAAGAAGTCCTGTTCCGCCAGCAAGATCTCTTAATGTAAAAACTGCCATCATCAATGCTGCGTGTGTCAAAGCAAAAGCTCCTATACGAATAAAAGAGAGTGTATTTGTAATCAACGAGAGATAAAATTCAAACATATCAAAAAATCCCATCCACCAATCTTTTAGAGAACCATGTTTATAAAATAATGCCTCCCAAATTCTTTCCAAACCAAGAAACAAACTTAGCACACCAATCATTACTACAATAATAGGCATAGATATTTTTGCATAAGTCAAATATCCAAATAACAATAATAACACATATAACACAAATGCCGTTATCCCTTTATGAGAAAAAATTAAACCACCCCAATCTTTCATACGAATAAAGTTAATAACACCCAGTACATAACTGAACATAATTACTCCTATTCCAAAAATAGTTGTAACCATAAGAATACTATTGATATTATGAATCGGACTCATCCATAGAGCTTTTGGAACAGTATAACCAGCTGCTGCTTCATAACCAAAATATGAACCATATAAAAATCCAAAAATAGTAGATGAGATACCTACCCAAAGCATCAATCCAAAAATCAATCGTAGATCTTTTTTAGTAAAAAATCCTATTAATCCTATTAAAAATAAGATTAATCCTTGACCAACATCACCAAACATCGCACCATACATTAAAATATATAAAAATCCAAAAATTACTGTAGGATCTATTTCTTTATAGGTTGGAATACCAAATAATGAAACTAATGTTTCAAAAGGTTTAAAAATCTTAGGATTATTAAGTTTTGTAGGCACTTCAATTTCTTGAGTAAACACATCGATATCTGAAATATAGATTTGATAATGATTTTGGCATGTTTGAGATAAGACATCTGTTATTGCCGAATAATTTTTCTGTGATACCCAACCTGATAATAAAGCAAAAGAATCAGAATATTTAATATTGTTGCGTACAGAATTAATTTTGTTATAAAGACCAAGTGAATAAGAAATTTGATATAAAGTATCTAAGATTTTAGGAGCAATAGATGTTATTTTCTTTTCTAATATATCTTCCTCATCACATAATATTGCATATTCTAAACTTAAAGTGACAATATTATTGGTTCCTTCTCCAAAAAATTCTGGTGGCAAACCATAATTTTTAAAATATACATGATCCAATAATGCTTTTAATTCTTTAACTTGTTCATGAGAGACAATAATAAATATAATCGATGAATCATTTACATAACCTTCATAAATCAATTCCCCATTAAATTTTGAATGAAATTCCTCTTGTAATAAAGAAAGATTAACATTATTAATAACACCCAAAATAGAATAAAAATTTCTGATTTCATGTAAGTCTTGATGAGTTGATAATTCACTATGCATACGGAGACCGGCCATTTTAACGGCACAGATTTCTTTCTTTTTTTTAATATCTTTATTTTGATCTAACAAATGTTGTTTTTCTTGTTTAAAATTACGCAAAAAATCACTAATCTTAGGCAATGCAATATCTTGAGTATCTTGACAATTTCTAGTATTTTGATCAAAAGATCGATAAAAATCTATGAGTTCCTTTGTTTCACGTTGAAACTCAGCGATCATTCGTTTTTTTTCATGTAAGGGATCATAATCCCAATTTTGATTTTGTAACAAAGCAGAATGCTGAGAAACTTCAAATTCTCCAAAATTGACAATGGCCTTAGAAATATAATCAACATCTTTTTTGAGAACAAGTAAATCTATAAGTAGCATTTTTTGTGTTGTAAACATAAGTATCCTCAAAATTCTCCAAATAATTTATAAAAATTTATCAAGATTGATATCTATTGTATCAAGCATTAATTTAGATTCAATAATGGTAAGAATTGTTTGGAGTTGTATTTTTTTTAACTGATAGAATGCAAGAAATGAAGAAATTTCTGTCATTCCTTTATGAAGGTGTTGACGACAGATTTGCTCATTCTTTCTTCTAAAGAGTATTCTTAACTGAGATGCATCAATAATTTCATGTGTATCGATGTGATAGATTTCTTGTATATAGCTCATAAAATCAGAAGGAGTTACTGAATAAATAATTCGCTTCCACTGATCAAAATTTAACAAATGAAAAATATTTGGTACCAACATCAACACTTCTGAAGGATCAACATTATAATGAAAACGATAACGATAAATAGTTACTAATTGCTCACATTGGATAGGTAAAAGCCAAAGTTTCTTAGCAAATAAACGACTTTGATGATCTAATCGTTTTACGGCTGTTAATAATCGAGCAAAATAAAAATTATCTAACGCAGTTTCCCAAAATAAGGTGTTTTTTTCTTGTTCTGTTTTTTGGAGTGCTGGAATAAGATTCTCATAAATAGTACCAGTAAGTAAATTAATAAAATCATGAAATGTACGTGTATCAAGAAGATGTTGTTCTGAAATAGCGGAGAAAAAATTCACTTGTATAAATTGACCATAACGTTTTCCAGAAGAAATCATTCTTGCAAGTAATTTTAAATTATCAATTTCATATTCACGTTCTAATTCGGTAATAAAATGTTTACCTTCTGCTGTTGTAAGCCGAGTTGCAACACTAAGGTAATATGATAATGATTGTCTTAATGATTGAATAAAGATAGTTTGGTCATCTGTGGTAAGAGATATTTTCGTTTCTTTTTGGGCAATATGTGACATTAAAGTTGGTAAATCAGTGTGAATAAGATCCATCAAATCATTTTTTGAGAATAACGACACACTCCAAGCTCTAACCCTAACAGATAATGGAATATACTGAACTGATATCATAATCTACTCTTGCCAAAATTCATCAATTGTTTTTTTGATGATGGCTTGTTTAGCATTCTCAAATTTTTGATACAATGAGTCAGATAAAGAATCAATACCTGAAAATAATTCATTATGAAATACATTAATCCGACTATGCAAGTTTGCTTCGTTTTCTTTTTTAAATTCTTCAAATTCTTGTAAAAATTGTTCTTTGAGTTGGATTTCTTTTTCTTGTTCTTTTTCTTGAAGATGAGTAATCTGAGAAGTTGCATTATTTTTAATTTCAGAAATCGTAGACTCAATATAATATATATCATCAATAATTGCCATCATTCTTCTCCTGCTATTATTATTGGTAATTCAGAGCGAAGCAATCTTTTCTCTAAAGAACCAAAACTATCAATAAAATTATCACTTCTTGGTTCACGTGCAATCATCACAAATTTTTGATGACCATTATCATTTTTAATATATTGGTGCATTTCATGATAAGGATCTCCTTCCAAAAGCACAGTTTCAAGATCAACATGATAATGTGATGCAACTCTTTTTGCATATTCAAGATATTTTTCAGCATCTCGTTTGAGGCTTTCACCAAATCTAAAAGACTCTTCTTCAATAAAAATTTTGTAACGTTGAAGTTTTGCTAACGCTTCTTGATCTAATACATGAATAGCAACTATTTTTGCATTTAAAAAGGCAGCAATTTTAACAGCTCTGTCAGTGACAATCTTACTTGTATCAGAACCAGTAATAGGAATAAAAATTTTACAATTCATTACTTTTCTCCTTTTTAAGAGCTTGTTTTAGTTTATTTGCTTTAATTCGTTTTACTTGAAATAAAGTTTCTCTATCTTTTTCTTCAAGAATCTCTTTGATAAATTTCATAGTCGTAGCAGTTTCAGGAATTACAAAATTATCTAATGAATTGATACGGCGTTGTGTTTTTTTAATTTCGTTTACAATCTTCCAAGCTGTACTCTCAAGATAAGCGACTTCAGACATCAATGAACGGATACTCTTAATTTTTAAGAGCATCTTATCAAATGCAGGTGTTGTTCCTGAAATCCCCATTGGTATAAGTGATTTTTTTTCCTTATCTTTATCAATAAAAAATAACTTTGGAACAACAACTCCCATAACAGAATGCATAGCAATATCAGCTTCATAATCTTGTCTTGTGTTTTGAACAATCGCATTTAATGAATATTGACCTAATTCCAAACGAAGTGCTTTCAAATTAGTAAATACTTCTATTAAAGAGTTATCAAGTTCAGCTCTTTTTGATCGGATTGATCCAATCAAACTACTCAAATTCATTACTAAAACTTCACGTTTTTGTTCCAATAATGAAAAACCTTCTTTTGCTAAGCTTAGATTTTCTTTCAATATTGTGTAATTACTTTTGGTAGGTGTTATGTTATTTTGAGGCATAGCAGCACCTTTAACTAAAATATTTTAATTACAAATCTTCCGCACCAACATAATAACGATCAAGATCTTGAGAATTTAAGTTAATTAATTCTCGTTTTGGAAGGATTGAGATTAATTTCCACGCTAACGTCAAACTTTCTTCAATCGATCTATTTTCAGTCATACCTTGATTAATAAAATTGTACTCAAACTCTCGTCCAAATTTCAAATATAATTTATCGACATCTGTCATTTCTTCTTCAGAGACAATTGCAGCAATCGCACGAACATCTAACGCTTTTGCGTATGAAGCATAAAGTTGCATAAATAAAGATGGATGATCTTTTCGTGTCAACCCATCACCAATTGCATCTTTCATCAAGCGAGATAACGATGGAATCAATGCTAATGGAGGATAGATTCCGGCACTGTGTAAATTTCTATCAAGAACAATTTGTCCCTCTGTAATAAATCCTGTCAAATCGGGAATAGGATGAGTAATATCATCTCCAGGCATTGTCAAAATAGGAATCTGGGTAACAGAACCTTTTTTTCCACGTACACGTCCAGCTCTCTCATAAATTGTAGATAAATCAGAATACATATATCCAGGAAAACCTTTACGAGATGGAAGTTCACCACGAGCTGCACTAATTTCACGTAATGCTTCAGCATAAGCAGTCATATCTGATAAAATAACAAGAACATCCATTTCTTTATCAAAAGCAAGATACTCAGCTAATGTTAATGCCATTCTTGGAGTAATTAAACGTTCAATAGCAGGGTCGTCTGCATAGTTCATAAAAAGAACAGCATTATTTAAAGCACCTGTTTCACGAAATGATTCAATAAAATAGGTACCGTCATCATGTCTCATACCCATTGCTGCAAAAACGACAGCAAATTGGTTTCCACTTTTTGAAGTAGCTTGTGCTGTAATTTGAGCTGCAAGTAGGTTATGTGGAAGACCAGCTCCTGAAAAAATAGGTAGCTTTTGTCCACGAACAACGGTATTCATTGTATCAATTGCAGATATACCAGTTTGAATAAAATCGTGAGGATATTCACGTTGGATTGGATTTAATGCCAATCCATTAATATCACGATCAAATTCTTTTTGAGGGATATGAAGTCCATCAATTGGTTGTCCTAATCCATTAAAAATTCTACCCAACATATCTTGAGACACACCAAGTTTTAATGTTTCTTGAGTAAATTTAATAGAAGTTGTTTTTAAATTTATTCCAGCTGAATTGCCATATAATTGCAAAGCAGTATGTTCTTCTGTGATCTCAATCACCGCAGCTAAACTTGTAGTACCGTCTTCAAAAGTCAATTCTGTAATTTCACCGTAAGATACACCAGGAATAGTTTTGACAAATACTAAAGGACCATTTACTGCTTGGAGACCTTTATAACTTTTGAGAATCTTTAAGTCCATTATTGTCCCTCCGCTAGTGTTTGATATTTTAATTGTAAGTGTTGCAATTCATCTTTCATAAAGCTTTCTGCTTTTTCAAGTTCATCAAGCTTATCATTAGGGATTTCAAAGCGAGCTCTGAGAATCATAGCGATACTATCCAAAGCTCTGATCTCAAAGATAGGAGCTCCTAATGCAATCACTTCACTTGCAGATTTATAAAAAGTCAAGATAATACGTAGCATCAATATTTGTTTTTCAGGAGAAGCATACATATCAACAGCATCATAAGCATTTTGTTTGAGAAAACCATCTATTAACATACGTGCTGTTTCTACAATCAAACGTTCATTACCAGGCAAGGCATCAGGTCCAATTAATTTCACAATTTTTTGCAGTTTATCATTTTTAAGAAGAATATCCATCGCTTCTTGACGCATCTTAACAAATTCAGAATTATATTTTTCCCACCAATTAGATACATATGCGGAATACTCACTATAGCTATGAATCCAATTAATAGAAGGATAATGACGAGCAGAAGCTAAAGATTTGTCTAATTCCCAAAAAGCACGTACAAAACGTTTTGTATTTTGAGTTACAGGTTCAGAGAAATCTCCTCCAGGAGGGGATACCGCAGCAATCATTGTTACAGAACCGGTATTTTGATTGATCGTTTCAACCTTACCTGCTCTTTCATAGAAAGAAGCTAAACGAGAACCTAAATATGCTGGAAAACCTTCTTCTGCAGGAATTTCTTCCAAACGACCAGATAATTCTCTTAACGCCTCAGCCCAACGAGATGATGAGTCTGCCATAACAGCAATATCATATCCCATATCGCGATAATATTCAGCAATTGTAATCCCTGTATAAATAGACGCTTCACGTGCAGTAACAGGCATATTCGATGTATTAGCAATCATTACTGTTTTTGCAAAAAGAGAATGACCTGTATGAGGATCAATAAGTTTTGGAAATTCCTCAATTACTTCTGTGATCTCATTTCCACGTTCCCCACAACCAATATAAATAACAATATTAGCATTAGACCATTTAGCTAATTGATGTTGAGTAATGGTCTTACCTGTTCCAAATCCACCTGGGATTGCAACAGCACCACCTTTTGCAACAGGAAAAAAGACATCAATCACACGTTGTCCTGTGACCAATGGTTCTGTAGGAAGATAACGTGTTTTATAAGGACGAGGAATTTTAACAGGCCAACGATGAACTAATTTTAGTTCATGCAATGCACCTTGCTTATCTTCAACAACCGCAATCACATCATCAATTGTATATTGACCTGCTGGAACAATAGAACGTACAACGCCAGCAATATTTGGTGGAGTCATGATTTTGTGGAGAATAAGTTCTGTTTCAGGAACAGTACCTAAAATACCACAAAAAGAAATTTGTTCACCTACAGTAATTGTAGGAGTAAATTCCCATTTTTTTTGACGATCTAGTGATGAAACACTAACTCCTCTTTCTAAATAAATACTATTAGTTGCTTTTGCAATATCTTTTAAAGGACGTTGAATACCGTCAAAAACATTTGCAAGCAATCCAGGTCCAAGTTCTACAAATAGCATTGATCCTGTACCGTAAACATTATCTCCAAGTTTTAAACCATCTGTTGTTTCATAAACCTGAATAACTGCAGTATCTTTATCAACACTAAGAACTTCACCAATTAATTTCAATTCTGAAACATGAACTGTTTCCATAACTTTAAGTTTATTTGTGACAGTAATAGAAATCAAAGGACCATTTATTCTGGTAATTATGCCAATGATATTCACGAGTTCTCCTTCAGTATACTCATTGCTGATTGCAATAAGTACTCTTTTCGTTCTTGAAATAAGGTATCAAAACTAAGATCAATTGTTTCGCCTGACATACCGTTAATAATAAACCCAGCTTTTACTGTAGCAGAAACTTCAAATGTGTACTGCCAATCCATTTCGTTTAAAAGTGCTTGTATATGTTGTTGATCTTTATCAGCAACATAAATCACAATTTGTTGTTTTTGCATAAGATTCAATGCTTTTCTAAACCAAGATAATAAAATTTGATAATAACGCTGATTCGAATTAGCAAATTCTAATAAATTAACTTTAATAAAATCTAATACTTGGTCAGCTAGCATATTTTCTATAGCATGGACTTTTGCTTTATATTGAAATTCTTGCTCAGATTTAAGTACTTCTTCTTTTTTCATTAATTGAGAAATTAATCGCTCTTTTTTTTGGTGTAATTGTTTTTCTTCTTCTTCACCAAAAGCAATTAATTTTTTTGCCATCGAAACTTTAATACTGTTGATGTGTTCTTCGACTTCTTTTTTTGTTTCATTCTGAACATGGTCAAACATATGATTCAATGCCATATTTTCTCCCTAAACATATAAAAAAACAATTATGACAAACCTATTGCTTCCTTAATATATTTCATTAATTTTTCCCCAGCTTTAAAATCACCTTGAGAAGAACTAATTTCTAAAATCGCAAGATCTTTTGTGGAAAAACGAACTTCTTCAATCTCTGTTTTTAAAGCTTGAGCATAGCGTGCAGAAATAACAAGTAACGCAATATCTTTCCTGTTAGTACATTCTTCAAATTTCTTTTTCAGGTTTTCTATTCCTTCTGCTGAAATAACTTCCATTCCACTCAGATAAAAAATAGGAGCAACTTGCTCACCAACAAGGGCAACTACTTTCATTGTAATTTCCTAAATATTTAAAATAAAAAATTAGGTTAAACGTTATGAACACTTAACCTAATTTTCCTAAAATCATAATAGCAATGATAACGCCATAAATTGCTATACCTTCAGAAAGACCAACAAACAATAAAGATGTACCAAGCATTTTTGGGTTTTCACTTACTGCACCTATAGCTGCTGATGCTGACATTCCTGTAGCAATCCCTGTTCCGATACAAGCTAAACCAACTGAAAGACCTGCACCTAAAAATGCTGTTGCGTATGCTTCAGCAGGTAGTGCTCCAGCAACAGATGCTGCTTCAGAAGCAAAAGCTGGTGACACATTAAATATTGAAGCAATTAATAAAGCTCCCATAATGGTAAAAAACCCAATAAACCCACCCAAGATTGTTTTTGCTGCAAATACAGGGATATTCCCTTGCTTTTTCTTAATGTGCAAAGCAAGTACTATTAAACCTGCGAGACACATTAATGCCATCATTGTACCAACAATAATCATATAAATCCTCCATTTTTGATTCTTAACTAAATTACATAAATATATGCCTACATAAATAATAACAATTATATATTCATATTATAAAGTGACGATATACAAATGTCAAACAAAAATTTAAAAAATATATAAAAATGAATCTATTTCATTGATCAATGATCTTAAATAAATATAGAAAGCAGTCTTAACTTATGTTTCATTGATAGATTAAATCAATCTCGTATACGTATTAATGTTATTATTGGGAAACAAAGTCAGTAAATATTCAGCAGAAAAATAATTATATTCATCTTTTATCGATAGCATTGCAATTCATAAGATAAATTATTCAATTAATTTATCACACAATCTGGAGATAACATCGTATGATTTTTTTGTACACATATCTTTAACAAATGATCATATTGTATCAATAACAGGAAACCTTATCAAATGATTAAAAATATGGAGATTATTCCATCAACAATCATCAAAAAAATAGATCTCTAGATACTTCAGAACAATATTAGCAACGGAAATTCAACAAAAAATGATTCCATAGAGTCTTTGAAATAAATTTATAAAGACTCTATGGAATCATTTAGGGAATAAAAAAGAAAAAACTAATTCAAATAAATTATGACTTTTCAGATATTTATATATACTAATATAAATATAGAGAAGAATAACAGGATAATCAGAATGACTATATTTAATTTTGAAGCACTATATATACTATACATATCTATTTTTATTGAACAATCTTTAGAAAAAGAATCGTTCACTTATGAAGACGAAATTGATATAGCCAATATCTCATATTGTGGATTTTTAACTACTTATGCACTTTCAAAAAGTAACTTAGACATTGAAAAAACAATGAATTTTATCTCATCCCATTATCCTGCTAATGTCCAAGAAATTACAAAAAAAACATTAGAAGATATGATTATTTTGTATCCTGAATTAGTAACATTATCATCAGAACTTATATTTTTTCAAAAATTAAGTGTCGTTTTGATGAAATATAATGAATCATTATTGAAAAAAACACATTTTGAACTTTTAGAAGATAATATTGATGATTTATTTTCTTATACTATGTATACTTATGAAAGTCTATTACTTTTGGATCAAAAAGACTATCATTTAGAAGAAACATTAAAATATATTGAAGATAATAAAGATAATAACATAGAAGATGGTATTATTGAAATTCTTCAATCATTAAAATTATAGGGAATATTTTTGTTCAATTTCTTTATGTTCAACAAAATTAATACTAAAATGTCCTTTTAATTCTTCAAATATTAATAAAAATATTTCTTTGTAAAATTCTTCGATATAAATAATATCACAGACAATAATTTTAGGGAAAATGAGATAAAAACATTTGCCTTGAGCTAGACTATAGAGCATGTTTCTATATATTTTGGTCATCATTTTGTAATGTTCATGGAGGACAATATAGTCCATGCTCTTTTGATTTCTGATAATACATGTTTTGACTGCTAACTTTTCTGCTGATAACGTAGTATATTGTTTGGAATAGAAATTATTTTCAGGTGTGATTGCTAATATCATAGCTATCCTCCTTTATTTATTCGCTAATATATTTTTATTGTATATTATAAATATACATATTAAAAAGTTAATAATCAAATAATTCTTTCTCATTAGAACATATAGACATACAATTTAAATTATCAAAAGGATCTTATAGATGAAACATCATACTATTATTTTTAATCTAGAAGATACCATTATTAATAATAATGGTATCTTATTTGATGGTATCAAAGAAATACTAGATCAATGTAAAAAACAAAATATTGCATGTGGTCTTATCTCTTTTAGAGATAATGCTGATATAATAGGAGCATTAAGATATCAAAAAATAGACTCTTATTTTGAGCATATTATTTTTCCTGATGAAAACACAAATTTTCCTCCTGCGTTATTATTAAAATATGTCCTTCTTACATCCAAAAAAACAAAAGAATGTATTTTTATAGGAAACACACAGCAAGCATACCTAGCTGCAAAAGGAGCAGGGATGAAATTTGGATTTGCTGAATGGAATAGTGACCAAATAAACTCAAGCACTATGAATAAATTCACTATTAGATTAAAAAAACCAAATGATATTTTAACATATCAAATACAAAAAAAACCCTTAATATAAGGGTTTTTTTATGATAAAAAGAGAATTATTTACGACGTCTAAGACCAAGTGCAGAAGAACGAATCGGTATTGAGAATAACGCAACTGCTCGATAAAAATGAACTAAATTTTTAGTCCTACATGCTGATACAGAATGCATTTGGTTAACAGTGATATTAGAGGTCACTTGTTGAATCATATTCATCCTCCGATAATACAATATTTTTTTGTTTCATTAAATTATCGGATTTTTTTTTAGATTACATGAGGAAAACAAAAAAATCCTATACTATTATAGGATTTTTTTGTTTTTATTATTTTATCATTTGCTAATCATAAATAGGGAAATCACCTCTATCAGTAAGAATGATAGGACCATCTTTACTAATAGCAACCGTATGCTCCCAATGGCAGGAAGGACTTTTATCTTGAGTTACCACTGTCCATCCATCTTCTTTGAGCATAACATTATGGGTACCTAAATTAACCATAGGCTCAATGGCAAGAACCATTCCTATTTCCATTCGTGGACCACGACGTTTTGGATCATAGTAATTAACAATATGTGGTTTTTCATGAAGATGTTTTCCTATGCCATGTCCACAATAATCTCTCACTATTCCGTATTGTTTTTTAATTACAGATTCTATTGCTTTTCCAATATCACCAATATAATTACCAGGTTCACAAATACGAATAGCGGCTTTAAGAGCTTCTTGTGTAGTATCAGACATTTTTTTAACTTCAGGACTAACATTACCTACTAAAAATGTATAAGCAGAGTCACCATAATAACCATTCAATTCAACACCCATATCTACAGAAACCACATCTCCATCATTAATGATGCGAGAATTTGGGAGACCATGTATTACCTCTTCATTAATTGACCAACAAATACTAGATGGAAAAGGGGGCATTCCTTTCATAGGAACATAATTTTTAAATGCCGGTCTTGCACCACGTGCATAAATCATTTCTTCTACAATAGCATCTACTTCCAAACCTGTCACACCAGGTTTAATAACTGTTTTCAAATGATTATAAATATCAGCAACAACTTTCCCAGCTTGTCTTAAATATTCGAGTTGGAGTGTGTTTTTTATCATGATAATATTTTATTCCTATGTATATCAAACAGTTTCTTCAAAATCAGCATTATTTTTTGATGTTTTTTTGAGAACTGTATGTTGATTAGTTTCGGCAATAGACTCTTTAATATTAATACCGCCTGTTCCCGTAATATCAATTTGTCCTTGCACAACAACACCAGGTTCCATTAGTAGTTTTGGGGATCTTATATTTCCCAACACACGTCCTGTTGATAATAATTGTACTTCTTGTGATGCTTCAATATTTCCGATAAAAATACCGGCAACAGCAATTGTTTTTGTATAAACAGTATCTGTTTTAAGACGTCCCACAGGACTAATAAATAAATGTTCTTCAACAGTCAATTCACCATCAAATTGACCATCTAAACGAAAAGAACCAGCTACATGAAATTTACCTTCAAAAACAGCTCCATCGCCCACTAAGCTATTAGCTACAAATTCTTTACTCACAATATTCCTCCAAAAAATTTCAGTCCATTAATGTATCATAAAACACATTTAATATTATACACTATTTTATATTTTTTATCAAGAATAGGTTTATTTTTTTAATAAAAATTTTCAGGATAATACTTTATTTATGATGAGATTTATATCATTATTAATGTTGATATTTGTTAAAAATTATGTTACTATATATATAGGTATATTTTTACTATACAACTACCATTACCATAAGATCTAAGCTGTTGATATGTTGTTCATAATCTTTTAAGCTGTCATCATGCTTATAAAAACATGTTTTTATAATAAAAAATATTAATAAAGACGGAGAACAAAATGCCTTATTTCGAATGGAATCTTCGTCGCTCTGATGTACCACTACATCGTGAGATAAAGAATTCACTTTTACTTCCTGAGTTTATCTTAAATATTGCTAAAAATAGAGGTATTGACACGTATCCGGCAATCATGAGTTTTGCGTTTCCACAAATGTTTTCATTACCAAGTCCTTTTATGCTTCATCATGTGGACAAATCTGTCTCTCGTATCATTGAAGCAATAAATAAAAAAGAAAAAATTCTTATCTTTGGCGACAAAGATGCTGATGGTGTTACTTCTACTGCAATTATTTACCGAATTATTTCACGATTTAAAGGAGATATTTCTTTTCGTGTACCTGAAGGGGATCAGCATTATGGAATTTCTTATGAAGCATTGGATGAGGCCTATCAACAAGAAATATCATTAATCATTACTGTAGATTGTGGTATTACTGCTATTAAAGAAGCTGCTTATGCAAAAGAATTGGGGATTGATTTGATTATCACAGATCATCACGAACCGTTAGAAGAATTACCGGACGCTTTTGCATTAATCAATCCTAAACTTCATGATTATCCTTTTCCTTTTTTAGCAGGTGCTGGTGTTGCATTCAAACTTGCTCAAGCACTGGCTGAAGCTTTTTATATCTCAGAATATAACCAAGAATTGGTATTTTTTGATATTGAGACTACAGGTCTCGATCCTGAACATGACGAAATCACAGAAATCGCAGCGATTATTACTAAAAATGGTGTTGAAATTGATCATTTTCAATGCCTTGTCAAAACATCGCAACCTCTTAATTCAAAAATTATCGAAATTACAGGAATTACCAATAAAATGCTGGAATCAGAAGGCATTTGTATCCAAGAAGCACTCCAAAAATTTATCAATTTTATTGGGGATAGGGTTTTAATTGGTCATAATATTATTGGGTTTGATATGAAATTTATACAAATCCAATTAAAAAAATATCTTAATACATCTATTACAAACCACCCTATTGATACATTGCCTCTTTCTCGTGTTATGTTCAAACATCTCAAATCTCATGCCTTATTTGTCATAGGTGAATTTTTGGGACTTTTTGTCGATCAAACAAAATTACATCGTGCACTCAATGACGTTCGACTTAATGCAGAAATTTATCGACGGATGATATTAACAAAATCTCAGCCCATAAAACAAATTTTATCAGAACTCTTTCCACTTGCAGCTATTGGTACGGTAGCAGATATTATGCCTTTAGAAGACGAAAATCGTATTATTGTCAAGATGGGTATCGATCAAAAAAACGTAAAATTAACGACCATAGGATTAATTACCTTATTAAGACGTCTGGGTATTATGGATACACTTGATTCTAAAACCATTGGATGGACATTAGGACCTATTATTAACTCTCCGGGACGTCTCGGACAAGCTGGGTTAGTAGTACAATTATTAATTTCAAGTAATATTAATCAAGCAAATGTACTGGTTGAGGAATTGATTAAAAAAGATCAAGAACGAAAAGATATTATTACATCACTTGAATCAGAAATTATTAGTTCAACAAACCATGATGAGATTAAAGAAAGTAAATATGTCTTTATCGTCTCTGATAATATAGCTCGTGGATTGACAGGGCTTATTGCCACAAAACTCTCAAATCAATTTCATGTTCCTGTTATTATTATTGCGAAGATAGAAAACGGTACATACTCAGGTTCTGTACGATCTACAGGTGATTTTAATATTGTCGAGTTTCTCCATTCTTATGAACACATCTTTATTCGTTATGGAGGACATAAATCTGCCGGTGGATTTGTCATTGAAGAAGAAAATATATCTGTTTTCAAAGAATATTTACAAAAATATATGAACAATTGGACTACAGAAACATTAAAAAATCCCCTGGATATCGATATTGAACTTACCGATTTATCTATTTTAACCGTCAAAAATATCAATTATATGAACCATTTATTCAGCCCAATCGGAAGTAAAAATCAATCTCCAAATTTCTTAGTGAAAAATGTGGCTTTGATTGAACAAAAAAATATTGGTAAAAATAAAGAACATGTATTTTTCAAATTTCGTAAAGGAAAAAAGCAATTTAGTGCGATTGCTTGGGGATTTGCAAGTCGTTGGAATGAACTAAAAGATTCAGCAGAATTTGATGTTGTAGGTATTCCTGAAATCAATGAATGGAATGATAATGCCGAGGTACGCTTCCAAATTATTGACATTAATGGTAGATAACAATGAGTTTTAGAATTTCAAATAATGCAACATCGCAATTGATTAAATTTTGTAAACATGATTTGACTCAAAGCAGAGCATTACTTTTTATTGGAAAAACAGGATGGGGTAAATTTTCATCTGGAATTGACTTTGCAAAAAATATTCTTAATACAGATCCTTTGGCTAGCAGTGATTTTTTTTGCTTTCGAAATGATCATTTTACATTAAAAACAGAATTTTTTTTAACAAAAATGCCCCATTCAAGAGAAGCTTGGGAATGGCTTTTTCTTCTTCAACGACGGATCAACATATCAAAACAAATCGATGAAACACTTTCAACAGGTGCAAAACTCGGAACAATAAAAGAACAATTTGATGAATACCTTGCTCTTCAACAATTTCCTGTAGATCAAAAATTTATTAGTCAGCTTATTAATTTATGTGAATCTTTTGATAAAAAATCAGGTATTCCTATTAATGTCATTCGTGAAGCTGTTGCTTTTCATTCTGTGCATTCCAACCATGGTCGAGTCAGTATTCTTGGTGATTTTGATACTGCAGACGAGACAACCCAAAATGCAGCGTTGAAGTTATTAGAAGAACCTCATCCTAATCATTGGGTGATTCTCACAGCAGAAAATACAAAAAATATTATTCAAACAATCTTATCTCGTACCATAAAAATAAATTTCACAATGCCCAATGTAACAGATCTTTCATTTTTAGGCAGTGGCGTCTATCCAATATCCACCATCAACATCATGAAAGAATCACTCTTTAAAATATCTGCCATAAAAAAACAATTACTGGATCATTTTTTTAATCATTGTGTCAATCAAGTAGATCAGAACGTTAATTTTTTACAATTTACAGAATCGCTTGCAAAACAAAATCAAGCAACACTCTTTCTTGAAGAATTGCTTTTATGCTTTGAGGATGCATTTATCATACGACAAAATCAACTTCGAGGTTTAAATCTTCCATTGCGTGTTGAGTCCTATCGTGTATATAGTTCAACATTATCCAAAGCGACCGTAGCAGAATTGGAGGAGTTTGTACATTTAATCCAAAATACACAAAGACAAATCGCTCGTTCCGTTATCAAAGCTGATGCTCTGTTACCACCGTTATTTTTAGAAATAGCACGAACTCTTATTAAAATACAATAAAAAAACAAGGTAAAAAACCTTGTTTTTTTATTATGTTGTTGATTTTGCATAGAGAATCAAAGCCAAAACTCCAAAAATAATACTTCCACCAAATCCACCAACAATAGGAGTTACATCACCTCGTCCGGCCATACCTAAGAATGAGGTATACATTAAATAATAGATAATAAATAATGCCATACTAATAGCACTATTAATAGGTACAGAAACTTTTTTAGAAGCCATATTAACAATCCCTATTCCCACCATAACAACAAAAATTAATCCCAAAGGATATGCATCTTTGGCATAATATTTGGTAAGTTCGGCATGGTATGAGCGACCTGATTGTTTTAATTTTTGGATATGACGAAGACCTTCTTCAACGGTCATCGCATCAATAGGATACCAATTTTTCTCAAAAAACCAATATGGATCATTGATGTCCGGCATCGTTTTATAGACAACTTCTTCTAACATAAAAATTTTGCCACCATCTTCAATCGAACGAATAGTTCCATTAGAGATTGCCCATGACTCTGTGTTGGTATTCCAGTACAAACGTTCCGCATCGATACGGAGTTTAAAAGTCAGTTTATCTTTAACCCTAATATTTTTTAAAGATTCAAGTTTAATTCTATTGGTATAGAGCCATTCTGATTCTGAGTCATAGGGTGTAAATTCAGAAGTATCTACCTTATCAGGATCTTCATACTGTACAATGGTAGCATTTTCAATATATTTATCAGTAGCATTGTAGTAAGAACCAAGGTACAATAATTGATTTTTTCCGAAAATCGTAAAGTCTTTATTATCATTTAAAAAACTCAGTTCACCAAGTTTAGCTTGTTTTAAAGCAACACGCCTATAAATAAACGAGTTTTGATAGCTTGGTAGAATAAAATTATTCATCAAAAAAGTAACAATAAAAATATAATATAAAACTGACAACAAAAGCATATAAAATGTAAGACGATAAATACTTGTTCCTGTACTTACCATCGCTACCATCTCTCTACTTGCAGAAAGACGACTCAAGACATAAGCTGTTGCAAATAAAAAACCAAAAGGTTGCAGGATAAAAGTCCAATAAGGAACAGTATTCCAATAATGTAAATTCAAATAATACCTATCAACATCATCAGGTAAACGACGCATATCTTGGAAGATTTGAGACATTTCATAAATCGATACAAACAACGTAATTGATCCTATCATAGAAAATAAAAACTGTTTCATAATATAAGAATCAAGTTTATTCCAGCGAAGCATTCGCATGTTACTGACAAAACGATCTTTATGAAAGAAGAAGAAAAATGTCTTAAATAGACCACTAAAAAAGCGAAATAAATCTGTTATCGTCTCAATAATTATATCATACCAATGAACTCTCCGATAATGAACATCTTGTGTGGGTGGATTGATTAATTGAGATATAAATTTTGAAAACATATTTTTTATTTGTTTTATTGATGTTTTAATACTACTCATTGACCTTCCTAATATATAATACTGACGCAACTACAGCAAAAAATAATGTGGGTAACCAAATCATTTCTGGTGGCAGTTTATTTTGAGAAATCATATTTTCAATCGCAGATTTAAAACCATAAAATATCAGAACCACAACCAAACTAATACTAAGACCTTCTCCTCGACCACTTCGTGCAGAAAACATACCAAGAGGTAGACATAAAATAGCAAAGATTAATGCTGATACAGGAAGAACAATCTTGTCATATAGTTTCATAAGTTCATAATTTGGTAACTCCGAACGTGCTTCTGTTAATAAAAACCCTAGATTATTACGAGCTATTTGAATAAGATCAAACTGCTCATTATAAAATTCTTTTGTTGCGATTAAATCGTCTTGATCTTCTGTTTGAGCATATAAAATTTCAGGAAAATATTTACTAAAATAAAATAGTTGATCCATAACATTTTTATTACTTTGAATTTCTTTGAAGGATCTTATATTTGTTTTATTTTCTTCATTTTCTTCAATATCTTGAACAAGCTCTTTATAAGTCATGGTATCAGGGCCTCTAAAATAACCGTCACCAGGAAGCCAGACATAATTATGCAAGGTCATTACTCCAAATGACGACAAATAAAACTCTTCTCTCACAACTGTATCAGAATTCAGTGATTGTTGATTTGAAAGATTAGTATTTTGATTTGTTGTATTTGTTTTATTTTGATTGTTTGTCACATAGTTTATTTGGTTCAAATCACCATCTAGAAATTTCATGATATAATGCTCAGGATTATCTGGATCTACATAGATACGACCTTCTTTAGACCTAATTGTGCGTCTATTTTTAACATCAACAGCATAAACATCATAAAGGACTTCTTCACTGCCTTCTACTAAACCAGTCCGTGAAAAGCTAATTTGTACAGAACCAATATTCAAAAAGACATTATCAAGAAGTTGGATAACAGGTTTTTGTGCAAGCACTTTTGCTTTAAGTTGAAGATAGTAAGCATTAGAACTTGTTTCAATAGTATTTTTAAAATTATAGGCAAAAAGCATAATCATAACACCAAAAACAATTCCCGGCGACATAATACGTCCTTGCGAAATACCACACGCACGCATCGAAACAAGTTCACTGTCTTGAGATAGTTTTCCTAATAGGAGCAAATATGCAGGAAGAACACCAAATGGCACTGAAAAAGAAATCAAAAACGGAATCAAAGCTCCCATCATACTTAAGACATGATATAAAGGAACGTTTTGCTCAAAATAATAACGAATAATATAATATAATTCGTTGATCATGATAATTGAGGAAAAAAACGATAATCCAATCAAGTAATTGACAAATAGTTGAGAGTAAAAATAACGGTCAAGTACCGTTAAAAATTGAGTGTAGAGAAATTTGATAAACGTATGCATTCAGTTATTTATTCATCCTTAGAAAAAATATTGAATCAACTCAAAAATTCCTATGATAGAAGATACTAATAAAAATACAAAAGGGATCAATATTAAGAGAACTAATTTTGATATCGAAAGATTTAGTGCTAATGATAAAGATAATAATTTAAGATAAAAACTATAAAAATGAACCAATATAATTAAAATACCAATCAATGGAGAGATAAATTGAATACCAAAGCCTATCATCATCAAAGGAAAGACTACAATAAAAGGAAAATCCATTAATAAATAAATACCCAATATTTTATTGATACTAACAGGAGAATGATTGATGGCATAGATACAAATAGTAATGCTTAAAAAGATAAAACTTAACACATAATAAGGAACAAATTTAAGTAAAATCATAGACGATAAGATTCCACGATCTAACATAGAACCAATATTTGTAGCCAAGAGTGCTACAAAGGACAATATAATGCCCATTTTTAATAAATAATTTGGAGAATATTGTAATAATTTTGTGATTGTTTTTCGAGGTTCATAAAACAATCCTAAACTTTTCCATATTGCTATAATCATATCTATCCCCTAATATTGATATAAGTACAAAATAGGAGAAGAAAAAGAAGAGGGATTCAATGACAGTTCGATTTTTGGAGTAGAAACCTTTGCAAGAGGCAAAATATCTGAAAATTTAAAAGGAGCCATAGGAACTGATACTTCCGTAACATCAGCATCTTCCAATTCAAATGTTTTTTTGGTATATGATACAGCATCATCAAATGTACCAAGCTCATCAATCAAACCTTCTTCCAATGCCTGTCTCCCAGTAAAAATACGTCCATCCGCTAAGGGTTTAAGTTTATCAAGAGGCATTTTTCTTCCTTGAGATACAACAGCAATAAATTGATCATAGGCATCAAGCACACTGGTTGTCAAAAGATTTTTTTGTTCTTCAGACATTGCATGGAAAGGAGACAAAAGATCTTTATTATTACCACTTTTAATAACATTTGCTTTCACACCAATTTTGGTAAGAAGTTCCGAGTATTCAATACCTTGCATAATCACACCAATGCTACCAACAATAGATCCTCCATTAGCAAAAATACGATCAGCACTTGCCGTAGCATAGTATCCACCTGATGCAGAGATATCACTTACACTCACCACAACTGGTTTACCAGCTTTTTGGATTTTTTGGACGGCTGCATAAAGTTCTTGAGATGCTCCTACGGCACCACCAGGTGTGTTTACCTTAATCAGAACGGCTTTGATTTGTTGATTTGTTTCAGCAACTTTCATCTGATTCAACCAAAAATCAGCACCTGCAGGCGTTGGCAGAAATCCACCACCTTTTGATGTAAAACTAATTGGTGTATCGATATTGATCACTCCAATTATTGATTGCTTCTTAGAAAGATTTGAGATAGAATTTAGAGGGTGTTTCGCAACAGTATTTGATTGTTTATTGCCTAAACCAATGGCAACAATCGCAGAAACCAATCCTAGCACATATAATATACATAATGTAATGAGGACATTTTTTTTCATGTTAATTCTCCTTTATTTTATATTTTTTTTACTCTGACATTAAACTCTTTTTTGTTCCTGACATATACAATCCTAATATATTAGTGAGCTTATCTTGGATATTAGTCAATGATGTTTTTTGAATATTATTCGATAAGATCTTCACATAAGAATTTTCAATATCAGATACTTTTTCACCAAATACAACATGAAAATCTTCAGGAGTATATTGGTTTTTAGAGAATTCCAACAGCATTTGTTTTCCAAAACGAAATTCCATATAATTCCAAAATGTTAAAATTTCAGGAAAAATTAATATTTTAAATAACTCACTAGAAGTATTCTTTGGGAAAAAATAACGATTGGAACGTTCTAATAATTCCAAAACAGAAACAAAATAGATATCATCGACAGCATATTGTACAGCAAATTTAAATAAAACATCATCATACTTAGCTGAATGTTGTTGTCCTATCAGTAATTCCAAATCCTGAATAGGAATAAAAGAGTATTTTTTTTGTTTGATCATAAATTCTTGATACAATGAAGAAATATAGGCATAAATAAACATTTTATTATGATATAATGATGTCGTTAACAACATATGATCAGCAATCATAAAGAAATCTACAAAAAATTCACCAGTCAGTCCTTCTACAAGAAACTGAGCTTGAGAAAGCTCTTCAGGTAAGTGAGATAATAAAAACTGTATTGCCTTTGCTGTTGTAAGAAGAGTTTCTTTTGAGGGATCTGTGGTAAAAGAAACAATGACACGTTCTTTTCCTTGATAAAGGTACACATCATCACTTTTTTCGAGCGTTGGAGGAAAGACTGCACAACTACTCATAAAAAAAAAGACACTGCACAAAATTCTTAGTATCATAAATAATATCCTTATTTTATATTGTTATTGTGTTTATTTTACACAAAATAAATTAAACATTTGAATAACATTTAAATTATAACAAAATTTTTATCTTATTACAAATAAAAAACAGCACTTAATATGTGCTGTTTTTTATTTTTCAGATGATTGTCAATGTTGTTGGATAATATACCTAACCTTATCAATGAGCATATTAATAGCAACTGTATTATGAATAGTATAAGGGATGATAAGATCTGCCATTTTTTTTGATGGTTCGATAAAACGATCATGACCAGGTTTTGCTGTTTCGATATATTGAGTAATAGATTGCTGAATTGTTCGACCTCGTTCTGTAGTATCTCTTAAGAGACGTCTGATAAAACGAAGATCGGCTTCTGTATCGACAAACACTTTAATATCCATTAAATTAGTTAATCTAAGATCAGCAAAGACCAAAATACCTTCAATAATAATAACTTTTGCAGGATTCACTATTGTTTTTTTGTCAATACGTGTGTGTTGGGTAAAATCATAATTTGGTTGTTCAATAGGGTGTGATTTTTTTAGTTGACTCATTTGTTCCACAAGTAGATCAAAATCAAAAGCATTCGGATGATCATAATCAACGTTCACACGTTCTGATTCACTCAAATGTTCTTGAGATTTATAATAGTTATCTTGTTTGATAATAACTACTTCGTCACTAGAAAACGCTTTTTCGATAGAATGAGCAATGGTTGTTTTTCCTGAAGCTGTGCCACCGGCAATCCCTATAATAATATTTTTGTTCATAATTTATCCTAATAAAATACCTGCAATACATGCTGTCAACCATGAAGCAAAAGCACCAGCAACCATTGCGGTAAAACCTAATCGAGCGATATCATCACGACGATTTGGGGCAAGATAAGAAAGTCCTCCTACTTGAATGGCAATAGATGAAAAGTTTGCAAAACCACAAAGAGCATATGTTGCAATAACTTGAGATTTTTGAGTTAACATACCTTGTTTGATTAAATCAGCAAGATGTGAGTAAGCCACAAATTCATTAATAGCTACTTTTAATCCTAACAATGTTCCGACATTATGAATATCTTGCATAGGGACACCCATAATAATAGCAAGATATTGAAAGATTTGTGCAAGGATAATCTCAAGTGTAACTCCTGGAAAAACAAAGTCTATACCAAGATTAAGTAATTTAATCAATGCAATAAATGACAACAACATCCCACCAACATTAATAGCAAGTTGAATACCATCAGAAGTACCTACCGCAGCTGCACCTACAAGACTATCGGATGTTTTAATTTGTGGAATTGCTGTATCACCTTCTGTGACAGAATGTTTTGTTTCTGGATACCAAATTTTTGAGATCATCAACGCTGCAGGAGCACTCATGGTACTTGCTCCGATTAAATAACTTGCATTAATTCCTGAAGCCACAAATCCTGCAAAAACAGCTCCAGATATTGTTGCAAAACCTGCGGTCATAATGGCATGAAGCTCAGAATCTGTCATATCAGGTACAAATGGTTTAATCAACACCGGAGCCTCTGTTTGACCAACAAAAACATTTGCTGAACATGATAATGTCTCTGCACCGGATGTTTTCATTGTCCAACGCATAAATTTTGCAATTTCAGTAATAAAAACCTGAACAATCCCAACATAATAAAGAATAGAAATAAATGCAGAGAAAAACACAATGGCAGATAATACCTGAATAAAGAAGATAAATCCACTGGCACCGATGTCAGCCAAAGGACCATAAACAAAGCTTGCACCTGCTGCAGTTGGAATTGTTAGAAAATCTCCAAAAGAAATAGACAATTGAGATAAATGATGATACATTGTCCCTTCTTGAAAATTAGTTGCCACAGCTAAAGCAATTGTTCCACCAAAAGACAAAGCAACATTGAATAGAAAAATAGAAGAATTGATTGGCAGCTTACCAAATTTTGTTTTAGCAATATATTTATGAAGAATACAGCTGATAACAAACAAAATCCACAGGATATTAATAATAGGAGTAATAGTAGCTCTCGTAACACCATCATCATATACCGTGGTTCCCATAAAGTACCCTATCGCAATAATAACAGCTAGTTTTAGAATCGCAATTGCACTTAAAACATATGTTGGAACAGTGGATAGAAATGTAAATGTTTTTTGATGTGTGCATGCTATATATACAAAAATCAACGCAAGTAATAAACCTGACGCAATGAATGAAAGAATATTATTTCCTAGCAGAATAAATGCAAACAATATCTGTAATCCTAAACCCCATGATACTGTCCTCCAATTAATCGCCTTTCTATTTTTTGAAAATACAATCGATATTCCCACAAAAAATAAAATCCCTAAAATCCCCATAAATCTCATCATTTTTCTCCTCTATTATTATGATATTTTATTTTTTTAAAGGGTTAAAAAAAAATCTCTATTATCACGATTAACCATATAAATAATTAATCATAATAATAGAGATTATCTAATATATTATATACAACACTATAAAAATAGAATAAATATTTGAACATCATGAATGATCTAAGATTGGTCATTTCAACCACCATATGAAATTGATTCATTTATTATACATGTATAAAATAAAGATGTCAAGAGTATGTATGATTTATTTTAAAATATTTTTCATCAAGTATCGGACTGATAAATTTATCAAAATAATTATATCGTAGCAATCTTGATTTTTTAATAAAACAATCATATAATATTATGTAATAAATTATGTATAAGGACACAAAATGGCATTCATAGATAACGTCTTAGCACTTATTTTTGGTAGTAAACAAGATCGTGATCTCAAAAAAATGAAGAGCAGAATTGAAGAAATAAACAAACTAGAACCTATTCTAGAAACCCTATCCAATGAAGAACTTTCAGCCAAATCTACACAATTCAAAGAAAGACTAAGTAATGGTGAAACATTAGATGATTTATTAGTGGAAGTATTTGCGGTTATCAGAGAGGTATCAAAAAGAACATTAGGTATGCGTCATTTTGATGTCCAATTATGTGGTGGTATTGCCCTTCATGAAGGAAATATTTCCGAAATGAAAACAGGAGAAGGAAAGACACTTGTAGCTACATTAGCAACATCACTCAATGCATTATCAGGAAAAGGATCTCATCTTGTGACCGTCAATGACTACCTCGCAAAACGTGACGCCCAATGGATGGCTCCTATTTATTTATTTTTAAATCTTACTGTCGGGATTATCAATCAAGATCGTCAAAGTTTTGAGGTTAAATTTTCTGGAGAAAAATTTGAAACAATATTAGTACCTGTCAGCAAAAAAGAGGCTTATCTTTGTGATATTACCTATATCACAAATAATGAACTAGGATTTGATTATCTTCGTGATAATATGGTCTTTGATGCATCTGAAAAAAGCCAACGTCCTTTGAATTTTGCTATTGTTGACGAAGCAGATTCTATTTTGATTGATGAAGCTCGGACACCATTAATTATTTCAGGCCCCTCAGAAGAAGCCACTGATCTGTACTATACCGTAGATAAAATCATCCCTCAACTAACTATAGCTCAATTAAATGAAAAAGATGAAATTATTGAGGACACAGGTGATTTTGGTTTGTTCCTGAAAGAAAAAAATGTCACTCTTACAGAGCAAGGTGCCAAACATATTGAACAATTACTACAAATTGACGACCTCTACTCCCCTGAACACAGTATTTATATTCATTATATTTTAGCGGCCATCAAAGCACATCACTTATACCATAAAGAAGTCGAATATATTGTTGAAAATCGTGAAGTTGTCATTATTGATGAATTTACCGGTCGTAAAATGGCAGGTCGCCGATGGTCTGACGGCATTCACCAAGCAATTGAAGCAAAAGAAAAACTTAAAATCAAAGAAGAATACCAAACTCTCGCATCTATTACATTCCAAAATCTATTTCGTATGTATGAAAAACTATCAGGAATGACAGGAACCGCTGAAACAGAAGCAACAGAATTGTATTCTATTTATAAAACAGATGTTATTGTTATTCCTACTAATATTCCTGTATTACGTGTAGATGCTCCTGATAAAATGTACATTTCTAAAGAAGCAAAATACAAGGCCTTGATCAATGATATCAAAAAAGCTCATGCAACAGGACAACCTATCCTTGTAGGAACAGGTTCTGTAGAATCTTCTGAAGAATTATCCAAGATGCTTAAAAAAGAAAAAATATCACACTCCGTTTTGAATGCAAAATACCACGCTCAAGAAGCCGATATCATCAAAAATGCTGGTAAAAAAAATGCTGTCACGATTGCCACAAACATGGCTGGTCGTGGTACTGATATCAAACTGGAAGAAGGGGTTCGCGAGCTTGGAGGATTATTAGTACTTGGTGCGGAACGCCACGAAGCACGACGTATTGACAATCAGCTTCGAGGTCGTTCCGGACGTCAAGGAGATCTAGGTGCTTCGGTATTTTATGTTTCTTGTGACGATCCTTTGATGAAGGCTGTTAATATCAATCAACATAAAGAATTAATGATCAAGATGGGATTCACTGAAGATGAAGAAATTCAAGATAAAATGTTCTCTCGTGTGATTGAAATGGCTCAAAAACGTCTTGAAAATTTTCACTTTGATATCCGTAAAAATATTTTAGAATATGACGGAGTGATGAATGATCAACGATCTTATATCTACAAGCTTCGAAATAGTGTATTGGACATTGATCATGAAACTGAGATAATCACAAAAATGATTGATGAATGCTTGACAGATTATGCTCTTCGTTATAATGAAAAACCAAATCGAGTGGATAGTTGGGATACAGAACAGCTAAGCTCATGGTTACACAATCATTTTATGATTGAAAAAAATGAAGAAATTCTTTCTAATATTTCAAAAGAAGAATTAACAAAAATCATTAAAGATTCAATCCTTAATCGTTTTGCACACGTTCCTCCTGAAATGACACGTCATGCTATTAAATTTATTGCTCTCAGAACCTTAGACAATGCATGGAAAGATCACCTAAGAAATATTGATCAATTACGTGATGGTATTGGATTGCAAGGTTACGCTCAAAAAAGTCCTATTGTTGAATACAAAATGCGTGCGTCAGAGATGTTTCGTCATATGAAAGAAAAATTACAGTTAGATACATTAGCATTGTTGTGTCGTTTAGAAATCCAAGAAAATTCTTCTTTTGAACATAAAAAGGTTATGAAACCAAGTAAAAAAAAGAAACAAAAATAGGATTTATTCCATGAAAGTATTATATTGGTTGCTGTTATGTGGTTTTTGTGTGATTTTAAATCATGCAGAAACCAGAACCAATAATCTTCCTCCACAGTTCAAATGGCGTTATATTATGGATGAAAGAGAACCATCGCCTCGAACAGGTCAATTTTGGCGTGATGGGATTTTTTTTAGAGATAAGATTATTGTATTAAACACATATAATTTAATTGCCTTGGACACAAATGGAAACGTGCTTTGGATTCACGGTCTTCCCGCAGAAAGTGCTTGCTCGCAAGCAAAAATACACCCTATTTCTGAACATGAAATAATCATTGTGATTTCGGATTCTTTGTTGCGAATCAATACAGATACAGGGGAAATGCTTAATCATTACAATTATGATGTTTCTCGTCGAGCAGCATTTCAAATCACACAGCTTATGCCACGGCATTCTGTTTTATTAGGTGATCATATTTATGTTTTTTTGGGATCTCAATTACTTTCTTTTAACACAAATAGCCTGCTAAGGACTCATGTACTCAACCTAAATAGTCCCCCAAAAACACTACCTGTTATTTTTAATAATAAAATTCTTGTGGGACTCAAAAACAAAACAACCCTATTATTAGATCCTGTGAAAAAACAATCAAATATTCTTTTATTAAGTCTGAACACTAGCTTTGAGACAGTAAGACAACCAATGACACAGGATCATTATATCTATATTCCTACCGACAAAAATATTCATTTATTTGAAAATAATGAAGAAATAAATCAAAACGCTGAATTTACTAATGGCATTTTGGATATTATTGAAGGTAAGATCTGGCTCAGACAACATCAAACAGGTATTCTCAGAGAAATTGATAAAGAAACATTAGATCAGATTCGATATATATCATATGAAAATCAAAAACATGCAGGAAAAATTAACACAAAACTCATTGGAACAAATAACACACTAGTCCACATTGATAGTATTAAAGGACAAATGATTTTTTTTGATATATCCGATCATGAACAAATCAAAAAACAAGATGAGATTTTTGTTGAAGATATCCTTGACAATCCTCCCCTTCAATACTTAGACCAAAAAGGGGATTTGATATTGATAGGAGCCTTTGATGCCCTTTATCTCGTAACACTTTCCAACACAAGACCCTTATAAATCTTAAATAAAAAACTCCCCGATATGGGGAGTTTTTAGCTTATAAGATAAATGGAAGTAATGCTTTTCTTTCTGTGGGATAATTGTCAAATTTTTCTTTGTACCAACGATGTGTAGAAATTGCTCTTGGGGCAAGATTTGCAATCGTCCAAAAGAAAAACGCCCAACCAACAAGAGATCTCAGCATAATTGCCCAACCAAACCAGATAATCATTTCACCAAGATAATTAGGACAAGAAACAAAACGGTACATGCCTCCATAAGGAATTTTATACCCTGTTTCCCCCTCTTTTCGAAGCGAACGAAGAATATGATCGGCATTTCTATTAATAATTGTACCAAGCATAAAAATAATAAGACCTACAATAAAATTGACTGATGTCAAATAACCATTCGCATAAATATTTTTAGGAGCATAAACATAAATCCAGCTGGCTTGAAAATAAGTATTCACAAATTGAAAGAAGAATGCCGAGAACATTAATACAATAGGCATTTGTTTATGATTTGATGTTTTAAAAGGATAAATAAAACTTCTATAGAAATAATGAAATTGCCAAATGACAAATAATATTATTGTTTCTTTTGTTAATGAAGATTGATTCATTAATAAATAAATCAAAAAAATAATGGAAGAAGGTGACTCCATTAGTACCCATCCCCATTTATCAGGAATTGTAAAAGAGCCCCATGCTGAAGAGACATGTTTACCATAAGGTGCTGTGATTTTTCCAAAAATCATCGCAAAAAATACAACAAAAGAACTATAAAAAAAGATTTGAGACGCAATACCATGGATATGAGGCATAAACTCTCTCCTAAAATATAAATCAAAAATACCAAGTAAATGTATTGTTTATTAATCAAAAACGAAATCCAACAGATATCGTTGGGTGAAATCCTTTAAACACTTTACTTTCAACACCTGTTGTTGAGACAGAGTAGCTAGCCCCAAGGTCAATCCAGATAACAGGAAACATAAATCTAAAGCCTAAGGATAATATAAAAGGAATATCTGTGGTACTAACAAAAGCAAATTGAACTTGGAGAAATAAAGACATTTCAAAAAATTGCATAGAATAAAAAGAGTAGCCTGTGATAATTTTAAAAGCTACAAAAGGACTGTAACGAGAAACAGTATAATAATTTTCGACAGGGATAGTGGGGAAAAAACTTAAATTCAGTTCCAAATGACCCCACCATTCAGGAATAAAATATTTTAAAATCCCAATACTGGTCTGATATGGAGAAAGTCCTCCAGAGAAAGTAAAATAAGGATTCCCTTTATTTGGGATAGATTTTTCTTTTTTAACAGCTTCTGTGGAAGCATTAATTTGCAGTTTTTCGGGAACATCTATAGCAAGATCTTTTTCATCTTTCGGAAGCTTTGGCAAAGATACATCAGCTATTTCTTGCTGAATTTTTTGTTCTTTTGGGCTTAGTTCTTGTATATTTTCTTCTTGTGCATGTAATTCTTGAAATACAATAAACACAAACAATAAGAAAAACTTAGCCATAAAGTACTCCTATGAATATAACAACAAAACAGATTCTTAGTTACTAATTATAGTATAGAATAAACAAAAAATCAAGTTTGATCTTAAAAACGATTACTGAAGATATCATCAACTATAATGTATTGACAAATAAACTATTATATAGTAAAATTAAAAATATTATATTAAACAAAAGGAGTATGTCTATGGTAGTTGTGACAGGTGCAACAGGGCATATTGGAAATGTTTTGGTTCGAGAATTACTTAAAAAAAATATACACGTTCGTGTTTTAGTGAGACCGGGATCTACAGAGATTCCTTTGGAAGGGTTAAATGTTGAAAAAATCTATGGTGATATTCGTAATAAAGAAGAATTAAAAAAAGCTTTTGAAGGTGCATCTATTGTTTATCATCTTGCGGCAATTATTTCTATTTTTCCAGGAATTGATCCTGAACTTGAAGCAGTCAATATTCAAGGCACTAAAAATGTTGGTGAGGTTTGTGTTGAATTAAATATCCCTAAACTAGTCTACACCAGTTCTGTCCATGCTATTGCAGATCAACCACATGGTCAACCAATCAATGAAGATATAGAAATTTGTATCACAAAAGCTATTGGTAAATATGGTCGTACCAAAGCAACAGCAACACTTGCATTATTGGATATGTTTAAAAATCAAGGATTAAATGTCGTCATAGTGCAACCTGCCGGTGTTATTGGACCATTTGATTACATGCCTTCCCAGCTTGGTTTGGTTTATCATTTTATGATAAACGGTTTATTTGCTGGCATGAATGGCAGTTACAATTTTGTTGATGTGCGTGATGTTGTTAATGGAATTCTTCTTGCTGCTGAAAAAGGACGATTAGGTGAACGATACATCTTATCAGGACACTTGCTCTCAATCGGAGATAAGAAAAAAATGATAGATAAGGTGTTAGGCAGAAAACATTTCTACATTGCGGCACCTAAATTCTTATGCTATGTTGGAGCATTTTTCTTATCACCATTTTATAAACCATTTAATTTGACCCCTATTCTGACTTATGAATCTTTGGAGATCTTATTTTCAAATGCTGATCTCAGATACGATAAAGCAACAAAAGAATTAGGCTATACCGTTAGACCTTACGAAGAAACAGTCAGGGATCTTATTACTTGGATAAAAGATAACAAGCACTTATGGAAACAAACAAAACATAAAATTTAAATCAAAACATCCTGATACAATGTATCAGGATGTTTTATATTCTTATTGTTTATCATGATAATATTTATCTTGATAAAGATAAATATTAAATTTATAATCATCCTTAGAATAAAAAGAAAGAATAAACACTTGGTTCATCATGTCAACAGCTTTTCTAAATTTAGGGAGTGCTTTTTTATAATCTGTTTCATTAATATGATTATTCAGATATTGATGAATAGGTGCAAAATAAAGCAATGACAACCCATTCTCTCTTTTTGTCGTCATATCAATTCCCTTCAACCAAAAAAATCCATTGTTATGTTCTTGAACATAAAATGTCATGATATTAGTTTGTACATAAAAATCCACCCAATTAGAATGTTGCCAGTTCTGTTTCAAACCAATAATTTTCTTACCTTGATAATTATTATCGAGATATAATAAATAGTTAAGATCTTCTCCTATCCCTATGATAGCTCCCTCTTTCCATGGATGTTGTGAGGTGTCTCTATATATCTGTTTATCTTGCAAAACACGATCAAGAAAAATAGGATAATGAGAAGTTGACCCTTTAGTATAATAAGAATGAGCAGCATTCCAAACAATCTCTTCAATCTGATGACCTCCGTAAGATTGATACTCTGTAAATTCACCATGTAGTATGTGAGAAGATAGCTCTGTTGGCAAAAGAGAAGATTCTCGAGTAAGGATAGGAGTACGATCTCTTTGATGAAAATCTTCATCTTGTATATTACATGATGTAAAGATGAAACATAGCAATAGAATAAAAAAGCATTTTCTGTTATTATTTTTGTTCACAAGAACACCTCCACTGTGCTATCGATAAATAGATAATATTTTTTATATTATAGATTACACAGAATATAACAATCACAACTCAACAATCAATAAAAATATTTATTGAAACATTATTGGTATTAATTATTTTATGTATATATTATTAATTTTAAGAGTAAAATCATAAGATCATTAACATAATATATATAACGACAACATATAAAAATAAAAATTTGACTTTATTAAATATAAATGATATTATTTATATGATATATAATATTTAAGGAGATTTCTCATGAAATTTTATCTTTTAATCTTATCAGTTTTGCTCATAGGAGCATGTGCCAAAAACAATAAAAACACAACATCATCTACTCACCAAAACCACACATTAGATACAACAGATAACAGCCCTATAGGCAAACTTTTAGCATCAATGCATGAAGATATGCTAAATAGTGAGTTTGCACAATCAGCTAATTTAGATTGGAATTTTATTAAAAACATGATCCCACACCATCTTGGTGCGATCAAATCGTCAAAAATATTATTGACAAGCACATCAAACAGTGAACTCATTACTTTAGCATCAAATATCATTGCCACACAAGAAAAAGAAGTAAGCGAATTCACAACATTATTAACAGAATTAAAAACCAATACTGTTACTTATACGGAAGAACAAATCAGTAATTTTAATACAATGGCATCTGATAATATGTCTCAAATGATGACCAAAATGATGCGTGTCTCTACAAATAGCATTGAAAAAGCATATATCGAAGCAATGATTGCACATCATGAAGGAGCAGTGAAGGATGCTCAGGATATTGCTGCTATTTCAAAAAATGAAAAAATACAGAATATTGCTGCTACCATCATTGCTGATCAAGAAAAAGAAATTGTCTTGATGAATACCCTACTTTCAAATATCTAAGAGAAATATATAAAAACAAATACCCCTTTTTTAGCAAATAATTTGCTAAAAAAGGGGTATTTGTTTTTATATATTTCTCTTTATTGGCAATTCCATCAAAAAGACTTTGACAAAAATAGATAAAATAAGTTATAATATATTATATTAACAACAAAAAGGAGAAAAAATGCAAAGAATCGAAAAACTTCCTATTGGTTTTGTGGCTACATGGCTTGGTCTCACAACACTTTCAAATATATTTAATAGTCTTGGTTTTCCAGCATTACGTTATATTGCTGTTTATTTAGGTATTTTTGTCCTATTAGCAAAGTTCTTCAAATTCTTAATATATCCGAAGCAATGTATAGAAGAATATAATAATCCTATTTTAGCAAGCTTATATCCTTTGTGGGGTATGCTCATGATGTTGATAGGGTCTACTTTTGTCCAAAGTAATTATGTTATCGGAAAAACTATCTGGTCTGTAGGTATGATATATCACGCTGTATTAATTATTGTTTTTACCATCAAACATTTATTGATCAAATTTGATTTTCATACATTTCTTCCTTCTTGGTTTGTAACCTATTTTGGTATTTTAGTAGGAACAGTTTCCGGAGAAAATATGAATATGCCACCACAAATGATTAATGGCTTGATGATTTTCGGTTTTATTCTTATTCCTTTGCTTTATATTCCTATGATCTTTCGGGTATTGTGCTATCATATACCAGGTTCTGTAAATCATACCAAAGGTATTTTTGTAGCACCTATTTCACTCGTTATTATCACTTATATTACATATGGGTATGCCGATCAAAATCCTCTTATCCTAAAAATATTAGCGTTCGTGTTATTAGTTGGAATCATTTATATTTTATGTCACACTTATGAATTTTTCTCCGTTCATTTTACACCAATATTTGCAGGATTAACATTCCCTACAGCTATTGCTACACTTGCGATGATGAAAATTGAAGATTTTTTTGTCGGAACATATATTGCTAAGATTGCGAATTTTGTTGTTGGAATTATGTTATTTGTGACTACTGCATTTATTGGACATATTCTTTTTAATTTTTTAAAAATAGTTTTAGTACATCCTAAAAAACATCATAACCCAAATAATGAACACTCTGTACAAAAAAATTAATAACAACGATATTGTAACAATTGATAAGGAAGTAGCATGCGTTATTTTTCATTGATAACATTCTTTTTAAGTATGGCTTGCTCACAAACAAAATCAATACTTATTGAAGAAGAACCATGGATAGAATCAGCGTTCATAAACTATCAACAAAAAGAAAACGCCACCTTTGTACTTTATGATCCCCAAACAGACAGTACGATGGCATATAATCCAAAGAGATCTTCAGTACGTTTTTTACCAGGATCGACTTTTAAGTTACCAAATAGTGTGATTGCCTTATCTGAAAAAATTGTTACAAACATTGATCAGATATTCTACGAATACAACGGCGAAGAGGTGTTCTTATCAGAATGGAGCAACAATATGAGTCTCAAAGAAGCTTTTAAAACATCTAATGTTCTTGCATATCAACAAATTGCCAAAATGATTGGTTTGTCAAAAATGAATACTTATATTAAAAAATTTAAATATGGTAATCAAAATATAGGTACTATTATTAATCATTTTTGGTTAGAAGGGCCGTTGATGATCAGTGCTATTGAACAAACACAATGGCTTACAAAATTACTAAAAAATGAATTTGCTGATGCTAATATTGTCTCACAAATAAAAGAAATATCGTATATAGAAACTCTTACAGAAGATTGGAAATTATATGGAAAAACAGGTTGGGCAAAAGATATTGGATGGTTTGTTGGATGGATTGAGAAAGATGATATTTTTCTACCTTTTGCTCTTAACATCGATATTTCAGAGTATAATTTACTTCCTATCAGACAATCTATTACTAAGGAAATATTACTCAATTATATTGAGAACACACAATAAATTAATTTCTATCAATCAAAAAAAGAACCGATTCATACGGTTCTTTTTTTGATTGATTTTAATATTAGATTCTGTATTAGTTTGTCATATGTTATTCTATTTATCAATGATTTTGTTCATAAGCTAAAAGCCATTTTTTCTTATCCAAACCCCCTGCATAACCAAGTAGTCTACCTGATGATCCTATCACACGATGACAAGGAATGAGTATAAGTATAGGATTTTTATTATTTGCATTTCCAACAGCTCGAGATGATTTTGGATGATGAATTTTTAAAGCAACATCTTGGTAAGATAAGGTCATACCATAAGGAATTTTCTGAAGTGCTGTCCAAACGTTTTTTTGAAATAATGTGCCCTCTACATACATAGGAATTGTAAATTGTGTTCGTTTTTTAGAAAAATATTCATCAAGTTCTTGTTTTGTCTTTGTCAAAATAGCATTATATCCTACACCATATTCTTTGCTATCCACTAATCTAATCCCACACAAGAAATGATTGTCTGCTTTTAATTCCAATAAACCAATAGGTGATGTGAAATAATCAATGGTGATTTTTTTGATTTCCATTGTCGTACCTTTAAGCCTAAGAATTATTAACATCTCACAAAAAAATATAATACCTCATTATCTCATAATAATGAATTAATTATTTATTCTTAGATTTATTAATAATATAATCTGAAAGACAAAAAAACTATTTAGAAAATCAGAGCAATTTTAGGACCAATAGAAAGATTATGACTGTCATAGTTTTTATTGAAAAAGGGATTATATTCATAAAGAATCTGAAAAATAAGAGCAGTGCCTAAACGTGTACTTCCTCGATAGAGCATTCTAAGATTTATTCCTGTAAACACAATAACTGCAGAATCATTATCAGGATTATGAAAAGGACGTGTTTTCGCTCCAAATTCAATATCCATACCGGCTAGCCATCCTTGTCCAAACTCATTACGTTTATCGTAAAAAGAACCACCTAAGTTTAAAGAAATTCCATACATAAATCGAAATGTATGCTCCCAAGAAAAAGTAGCCAAAACATTATAAGCAAAATAAAATTTATTTTTATAATGAGCTAAAGATGTGAGTTCTAGATTTATTTGAGATAAAGTAAAATTGTTTTGATTGGCAAAAAATTCTGTCACACTCATAAATCCTAATGATAACATCCCATAGTGATTATAGGTGTACTCATCAATATTGTCATAGCCTTTGTGTTTTAAAGACCATTCCATGAATTTTGATAATTGTGTGGAGGAATTATTGTGAGTCTCTACATTTTCTTGATTATTAGTGACTGCATAAGTCATGTGTACAAAACCGATCAAATAATTTAAAAATAATAAAGATAATAACATTTTTTTCATACAATATTCCTCAGAAATAATAAAACATAATCATATAATATATTAAGTATAAATTATATTGATTGTCGTGTCAAGTTTGATTTATACTTAATATAAAGTGATTATTGATAAGATAGAAAATTAATAACAATTTTGAAGAATAAAAAGTATGATTGCAATGTACATACCATATAAGTGTATTATATTCATATAGAACATTTCATTTAAGGAAATATGATGATGAGTTATACAACATACCATACAGAAATTAATATTCTTGACGACATTGCTTCTGACAAACGTTTTATTGATTATTTATTAGCACGAAAATTTGCTGAGATAGAATTAGCACTATTGAATCATAAAGAACAAAAATGGATCAACACAACATTAGTAGAATTACCTATTGTGATCTATGATTATAAAAAAGAACCTGTATATTATGAATTTCGTATACAAAATCAGGATAACAAAACTGTTGGAGCAATTACCTTGCATATCCATAAATCAAAAGGTTTCCCACAAGTATTTGAAATTGATTATCCTCAATGTCTTGAAAAAATTAACAAAACTTTTCCAAATTTTGCATTAATTGACTGTGGATATCCGATTGTTGGCTATTGTGAAGATCTAAAAGAAGACACTTTAAAAATACACTACTTCGACAGTGACTCTGAAGAGATTCAAGTTAAAAATCATGATCCAGATCCTACTAATGATTTAAAATTCCTTGGATTCGATACAAATAACTATCGTAATGAGTCAGCACGTCACACGAAAATAAATAATAGCGATGTCAAATCATTTTGGGAGTATATTGAAGATCACCGAAATACAATATTAAATAATTCTATTAAGGTAGATCCTTTAACAAAAATAGTTAGTGAAAAAGTGAGTGCAGATTATGATCAACATTGGAATTGGATTGTTGAGTATGCCGATAGTATTTATGGATGGTGTGGTCCATCATTAATGACTTGGTTTGTTAGTGTTGTAGGGAACATACAAGATAAATCAACATCAGGGATTCGTGATTTATATAAAAGTATTGAAAAGATCATTGGGACAGGGCCTGTTATTGCTCCGGGATTGAATAAAATATTCAAAACACCTTCGTCTCCATTTGCAACATTACCTTATCGGATTAGTGAACTTCCTCTATTCTCCTTTCAAACACAAAAAATCATGGATCATATGAAAAAACACAGAATGCCTATTGGCAGTTTGATTAATTATTTGACTATTGGCAAAGGATGGGGAAGCTGGCATTGGAGAGGGGTATTTGAGATTGAGAAAATTTCTCCCGTTGAAAAATACAAAAGTTGTTTTTCTTGGTGGAGATGGACACCATCTTGCGATAAAAACAAATTTCAATATCGCTATACATTATTTGATAATGGGTACACCTTATCCGAAAAACCATCTTACACAGACAAGTACCATATTGAAGCTTATAAAGGAAAACATTTTTTTAAAGAACATGGAAATATTCCTTGTGTTTACTTTTTTCCATTTGTAAGAAAGACATAAGATAAGGGCAAACGATAGGTTATGTCTTGAAGATTGTCTACACACAAAGAAAAAAGACTATTCATTAATATATTTATATCATCAAAGAAGTCTTAAGAGATGTGCATCTCTTTTTTTTGGAGTAATCATAAGATAGGCTCAAATATCCACCAAATCATTTTGACTTTTATTGAAAAAAAAAATCATGTATAATGAAGAACACAATTATGATATATAGATGTACAGATTTTTTTTATCAGTATATTAATATTGTTCTATGAATAGCCTCTTATGAATATCCTAATCTTTGATTGAATATTTTCCGAAATATCATCTAAAAATTAATATTTATATTCAATTTTCAAGAGGCTTTTTTATGAACATTTGCAAGTTATTATTGATAAGCATTGTATTGACGGGATGTAACTACAATGCAGAATTTAAATCAGAATTTTTACAAAAAATTGCTAATAAAGATTTTGTTATTGTAAACAGAAACATCAAACACAATGATCAAACTTATGAATTACCACGTTTGATGCTCAATGGAGCGGATAATATATTATTTGTCGAGAGTTTTGACTTTTCAACAGATAAAAACGGTTCATTTCAATTTTTAAACAAAAAATTTGAGCAACAACAACATTCTCTCATCACTGATTTGACATTTACCTTTGAAACGGCAACAGATCCATTAACGGGAATTTATAAAATTACCTATAAGGATTCCGGTATTCCCAAAGAAGAAAGAAATTTACAATACAAAAAAGTAGTTGCTATTCGGATTAACGGAAAAATAGTCATTAGATTATATTCAGCTAATCAGCGAAAACATGTCGCTTTTGCTATAGAAAAATAAACAGTTCATAACATTATTATTTTATTTGATTTTTATTAATCATGATATTACTTAATAGGAGAGTCATACTATTTTTATAAAAAACCTCCCAAAAAATCTTTTTAATTTTTATTATTTATTTATATAGCCCCTGCTATCATTTATAAATACATATAGTTAGATATATGTACAAAAAAATAAAAGGAAGGTTTTCTATGAAAAATGGAAAATATATACTTAGTGCTTTAGTGGCACTATTTAGTATTGTAAGGTGTGGTGTTAGTGAGGCTGTAGCAGACAATGCTGGCAGTAGTAAGGGAAGTCGCACTAAAAGGAGTGTCGTGATATTAAGTAACGCTCAGAAGTATGTTGCGCAAACAGCAGCTTTTAAAGAAAAGATCGCCAGTAAGAAGTTTAAGACTGCAGATCCTAGTACAGAAAATTTAGAAATCACATTTACAGGGTCTGACAAAGCTGAGTTTGACAAAGAGAAAGAGTTCACTGCAGATGCAAACGGAAACTTTATGTTAGTCGCTGATAAAACAGGTATTAAAAAAGATAAAGAGGTTATTGCTATTACTTATCTACTGGATTATGCGACAGATGCGACCAATGCGATCTATAAAGTATACTACCAAGCCAAAACTAATGGAACCGTTAAAGAAGTTACAGACGAAAAATTTACTAAAGTTCAACTCTCTGAAGCAAATAGTAAAGTTTCTATAAACTTAGAATCTACTAAAACCGATAACACAGGAATGAAAAAACTAGCTACTGAAGAATAATCATAATCTAACCCATAAAGTTATTTATAAAACATGATTCTAAATAGCTGATCCTCGAACAACACAGCTATTTAGATTTCAAAAAATTAACATGATATCAATACACTGAGAGTCTTGAATGGAAGACTCCTCTGGGGGTATTGATAAATATTCAGATATTTAATATAAAACTTAATATAAAACTTAATATAAAAATATTTAAAATAAAACACGATTTAGATAACCACTATCTAATAAAACAAGAAAGACACAAAACTTAGAAAATCAACTCTCTTTATCTTTATAAAAGAGAGTTGATTTTCGTTTTTATTTTTATATTTATCAATACAATAAAACAGATCATATCTGTTTTACATAAGATAATCCAGCATAAATTATTGGTGTATTTATGATGGATTATTATTTATATTTAATCAGTAACATTTCAAAACGTTGGGGGTGCTTTATTCTCCACCAACGATATTTAATATTTTTAGGTAGGTACACCATGAAATTTGCCAAATCATTAGTATTGTTTGCATTCTATTTTCTCGTTGGATGCGTATCCAACACAAGCAAGGTCGTAGAAGCCACAGACCCTCTTTCTCTTGAATTCAAAAAAAAAATAAGTGGCAAAACGTTTGTAACAGTCAATATTGGAGATATCGCAACACCTATTTTCAGACATCTAGATACGGCCAGTTTTAACAGTGGAAAAGAATTTACCGTAGCAGAAAACGGTGGCATGACTCTCAATGATCCAGAATATTTTTCCCCATTTAGCAAAGTACAAGGATTAAATTATTATTTTAAAGAAGCAATCAGCGAATCTTCAGCATTGTACCACATTACTTATCTCAAAGATGGTACAATACAAGAAGCAACAGATATCGGTAACAAAACAATAGAATTGGAAATAGAAGAAGATGGCCGATTGACAATTCTTCTAAAAGGAAGCGATGGTGAACATAAACCATTTGCAACAGAGAAAATGATACCACTAGACACAGAATCTCTTGACAATCCACAACCACCTATAAATTCATAACACTAAAAATAACAAATAACATTAATATGCTTGATGATGATCTGTGTTATTAATTAACGATACAGATCATCATCAAATATTTATAATAATAGCGATGGTATTATTTTTATGATAAGCAAAAATATCATATGCGTTCAAGAATCTTAATAAGAACAAATAACAGGACAGCGTATGAAAGATAGAATAATATTTATTATCTTTTTCATGATAACAAACGCATGCAATTCCACAAAATCGTCAGAAAATATGAATTATGAAGAACTTAAAAATATCCAAGAATATACTACGGATGATTTGAGAAAAAAAATTGCAAACAAAACATTTATCACATCAAAAGAAAGTGAATCAGACTTAAATATGGTATTTAACAATCAGATACAAAGCACTGTTTATTTTGATAAATTTAAGATCATAAAAAGTGATTCCAATGGCACTATTTTAATTGATGGTAATGCCATAGGACAAGGAAGCCCAATTAAAACTCTCTGTTATAAACTGGAAAGAGCTCTTGATAAAGATACTGGAATATTTCAAATATTATATGTCAATAAAAATTCTTCGTTTTCAAAAAACGGAGAAGTCAATAGTATAGAAGATAAAACAGTAATAATAGACATGGATTCATTAGGTCGTGTACAAATTAAATTGTTTAACAAAAGAACACACCAATATATTTTATTTGCAACAGAAAGAAAAAATAAAATGTAGTTTATACAACTACATCCTAAAATAAAAAACACCTTTTGTGAGGTGTTTTTATTTTTAAATTATTTTTGAAAGAATATTTTTTATAATTCAATATTAAAATCATTATCATCAAGATAATCGACTTCAATAACTTTTTCATAGTTTGTTGATTTTTTTGAGAAGAAATCATGCTGTGTACTGGAAACATCAAGACCATTTAACACAATAGGATTTATTTCTTCGATATCAAATTCTTCTTCAAATCCAAGATTCATCAATGCTTTATTGGCATTATATTTGACATATTCTTTTACTTCATCAACAAGACCAATAGATGAGTAAATTTCTTCAGCATATTTACTTTCATTTTCATAAAGGTCATATAACAACGTCTTTAATTCTGATCTGACACTTTCTTGTTCTTCTGGAGAAAATTTATGATACAATTCCTGAGACAACAATCCCACAAAAATACCATGGATTGATTCATCAGCAATAATTTTTTTAATGATATCGCTACTCGCAACCATTTTGCCTTGACCAGCCAACCACAAAGGAAGAAAAAATCCACTGTAAAATAAATATGTTTCTAGATATACAGAAGCACACAAAGCCATATAGATATCTCTTTTAGAAGCATTAGGATTATTTAACGCTTGATAATAAGTATCAATACGTTTTGCTTTATATTGGAGATACTGGTTGTTCTCAACCCACTCAAAGGTCGCATCAATTTCAGCTGTTGTCGTCACTGTTGTAAAGATCGTTGAATATGATTTTGCATGGATTGTTTCCATCATCCCCATATATGATAAGACAGCACGGCATTGTAGTGAATCAATATGATCAATAATTTTTGGCATTCCTGTATGACTTTGGATTGTATCAAGCAATGTCAGACCACCCAAAACATAGAGATAGGCTTGTTGCATATCATGATCTAAGGAGTGCCAACTATCAATATCTCGGGAAGGAATATACTCTGTATCAATCCAAAATTGGCGAAGATTTTGTTCCCAAAATGTTTCTACATAATCATTGTCTGGGGAATTCCAATTAACAGCTTTAAAAGATGTTTGATCTGACATTTATTTCTCCTTTAAAATCCTACACGGAACAACTGAGACATTCTTCGATTGTGAGTTTTTTTGTTCTTGTGTAATATAATGATTTCAAACCATATTTATAAGCATAAATATATAATTTAGCAAGATCTTTAGTGCTTTGGTTACTATTTGTAAATAAAATTGTAGAGATCCCTTGATCAATATGTTTTTGAATTACTGATATTAATTTTAAGATTTTTTCTTGTTTCATATTGTAAGCAGATTGATAGAGCCATATATTTTTATTTGTCAAATAAGGCATTGGATAAAACACTGTACTGTTTCCATCTTCACGAACTTCAATCATATCCGTCATAGGCATTACTGATGGAGTAGCATTCATGATATAAGCGGTAGATTGATTAGGTGCAATAGCTAAACGGTAAGCATGATAAAGACCGTATTTTTGTACTGATTCTTTGAGATTTTTCCAATCAGCAACAGTAGGAATAGATAAACCTTCAAAAAGTTCTTTCATTTTATCAGTCTTAATAGAAAGTTCTTGGGAAAGATATTGATCAAAATAATTACCGTTTGCATATTCTGATTTTTCAAAATCTTGGAATGTTTTTTCTTTTTCTTTTGCAATTTCCATGGAACGTTGGAGAGAATAAAAATTAACCATCATAAAAAATAAATCACAAAATTCTAATGCTTCCTCACTCTCAAATGCAATTAAATTTTTAACAAAAAATCCATGCAGATTCATCGCACCGAGACCCACGCTGTGTAGTTCTTCGTTTGCTTTTTTAATGGAAGGAGCTATACTAATATTAGTCAAATCAGAAACTTGTGTCAGCATATCCATGGCATCATATACAGTTTGTTGGATACTTTTATTTTCCATAACAGTAGCAATATTCAATGATCCTAAATTACAAGAAATACCACGTTTTATTTTATCCTCTTCATAATAATGATTAATTTCAGAAAGCTCAGACAATTGCATAATTTCTGTACAAAGATTAGAAAAATTAATAGTCCCTATCTCTTTTAAGGCATGATTTTTATTAGCATTTCCTTTAAAGAACAAATAAGGATACCCACTTTCTTTTTGTGTTTTTGCAATGTCAATAAATAATAAACGTGCATCAAGAAGTATTTTTTTAATGTTTGTGTTTGCAACAAGCTGATCATACATAAGATCCATATCCATATCATCAAGATATTGACCATATTCTTGATAAATAGAATGAGGACCAAAAACATAAAAAGGTTCATTCTTCTCTACCAATTCCATAAATTTATCAGGAATAATCACCCCTATAGACAATGACTTGATACGGACTTTTTCATCCACATTAATTTTTTTACACTCGATAAATTCATAAATATCTTGATGGAAGATATTAAGATATACAGCACCAGCACCAGGACGTTGACCAAGTTGATTGGCATACGAAAAAACATCTTCTAAAATCTTCATAATAGGTAGGATTCCAGAAGAACGATTGTCCACACCTTTAATAGATTCTCCTCGAGCACGTACTTTGGATAGATTGATTGAGATACCTCCACCAATTGAAGAAAGTTTCATTGAAGAATCAATGATATGGCTAATCCCACTCAAACTGTCTCCCATTTCATCCAAAAAACAAGATACTAATTCGCCTGCATTATATCGACCAGCATTCATAAATGTAGGTGTTGCTGGCTGATACTCTTGTTTAATAATACGTTGAGCGAAAGAAATTGCTTTTTTTGTATTACCTTGACCTAAAAACAATGCAACAGCAGCTATTCTATCTTCATAACTTTCCAAAATAATATTTAAGTGAAAATCTTTTAAAGCATAACTTTCAAAAAATTTAAAGGCACTCATATAAGAAGCAAAACGAAACTGTATATTATTAATTGCAAGATAAACTGCTTCTATATCATCTATTGTATACATCTTAAAAAAATCAATATAATATTTATTCTGAATCATATATTCAAAACGTTCTTTTAGAGAAGAAAATTTTTTACGATGAACATCCACATAATCTTGTAGATAGGCATCTAGTGCTTCATGATCTTTCTCAAATTGAAATTTTCCATCTACCGTCTTAGACATAATTTCATTATTCAAATGTATCCACGGTTTATTCAGCATAACACATCTCCACATGATTAACCTTATTTATATAATTCAACACATCTCTTTGAGTGCCTGATAACTCAAATTTAATTCCTATAGGAATATTAAATTGATCCGACAAAATATCTGCAGCCACAGCATAGTAGATCCCCCAATTTCGATTGCCACTAGAGCTGACTGATAAAATATACTTGTGGTTATCTTGATGCGAGAGGAATGATTTGGTAATTTCGGAAACCTCTCCAATTTTAGTAGTATATGTAATAAGATGCCCTGGCTTATCAATAAATAAATCGGATGTGATTTTGATACAGCGAAATAAGGTATTATGTTTTTCTAATTTATTAATAAAACGTTGAACATTACCTGTATGTGAATCATAATAAATTGTTATCATTGGATGAGATCTCCTTTTATAAAGATAAAGAAAAAAAAGAACAAGAAAGTTTTCTTGTTTCTCGTTCTACAAAAAGTGTAGCAAAGAAAAAATAATGTTTTTTATACTGTCACGTACAAAAAGCATTTTTCCGTAAAAGATATTTTTATATACTATTAATATTAATTTCAAAATTACTAAAAATAATATAATAAATGGATAGAATATACTAATGATTATTGAGTGTGACATTCTCTAAAATTAATAACATTGTGTTATTAGATATATGTTTCAAGATAATTATACCATAGAAATAATAATTAGTCAACGATTAAAAAATGAACTAAAAAGTTCGTTTGATTTAGATAAATAAAGAGTATGAAATTGTATCTATCATTTTTAAGCATGCTTAATTCATTAGATAAAAAAATATGATTTGTGATTATTTTTATTATCGAACAAAGATTGTTCACAAATATAAATCAAAGTTACTCATACTCCATTATTAAAAACAAACTTTGATCAAAATATAAAATGATTGATTACCTTCTTCGAAAATATTTATCATACTATGATAATAGACTATGTATTCTTATATATTATAAAATATTTACCTAAATCTATTTATTAACAAATAGCAGATATAGAAAACTATATCAAATATCTCATGAATATAAATAATGGAAGAACCCTATGATTATGATTCTTATGATCAAACATGTTTTTTATTTATCTTTAATAATATTGTTCACCTCATGTAATCTGACAGATCAAGAAGAAAATATTAACAAACAAAAACAAACAATATCGTCAATCATGAACTTATTTAATCAAAAAAATATCATTGATAATGATCATTTTTTACCACAATTTACAAAAAATAAAATTATTTTTAATTATGTAGATTTTGATAAAGGTATTGATCTAAATGCAATTATTCAAAAAAATGCGTTGATCAAAACAAACCAATCTAAAAAAATTAAAATTGAATATATAAAACATGAGGATAGTACTCTAGAAGAACTTAATCATAAAATAAAATTGGGAATTTTGACCCCATTTCCTGAAATACAAATACTAAACAATCAATATGGAAACCATGAACTTTTATTGAAGGTCATGGATAAGTCTATTTCTTTTAAATTTGATCATGAAGAAAATGGTAATTTTTATTTTTATGATATGGAAGAACATTTAAATTATAATAGATATACATTAATCATTAGAAACGATGGTAAAAATATCAGAAAAAAATCAAACAAAAAAAACGTAGAAATGACGTGGCATGTAGAATTAGAAAAATACTCCCCTTTTATCATTCCCATTTATGTAGAAAAAAGTTTCTACGTATCGAAGTTTATTGATTCAATGGTTGGTACAATGATAGAAAACAAAAAATTTTTCGATATTCAGAATGAGAGAGCTTCTATTGTTCAATGGATAAATCATAGTCTACATGACAGTGCCGAAAAATCTACAAAAAAAAGAAAAAAAAACATATCCTCTTCAATATCTGTCTCAGGAAATAATTGTATATCTTTTTTTTATCGTTTAGGAGGAAATCCTGAAAATCCAAAAGGAGATCGTACTGCCAAAAATTATGATAACATTATTATTTTAAAAGATTATGATGGAAAAGAAATAATATTCACGTTTTTTGAAAATCAAATAAATCGTAATACTATTGTATTTAAAGGAGAAAAAATATTAAGTGACAACACCTTAGAATCATATTTGTTACTTATTAATAAAAAAGGATTATCTATAGCACATGCTATGCATAAGAATAATATTATTCATTGGAAAATCGTCACAAGTTCGTCTTATACTATTCCTATAGTAATTCAAAAAATATAATATTATAATATATTGATAGATTATAACTGACTAATTAAAAATTATCTATGTTACTATGTATTTATTATTATTATTGATTATACATAGTATAGTGTTAAAAATGCACACAATCAATTAATATGCAATTAATGAGGGGGAACAAGGTGCATAAAATTAGTCTTTTAATATCACTGCTGTTCGTAGGAACATGTACTAAATTAGAACAAATAAGCTCGAGACCCGGTATTGTAGATATAGGAGTCGATTCATCATTCGACGATGTCTCTAAAACAATTGATGCTGTTATTGGTCATATTTTTGAAAATAAAAATCTCCTGCCTGGAAAGCAAAAAAAACAGCTTGAAATTTTTGGAACTTCTCTATCTAATCCTCGCGTCGTAATAATCTATTGTGTTATGATGAATAATGATATTTATCAAAAAATTGGGTATCGATTGAACCGAGATGATAAGCAATTTAATAAGATTGGTGATGCTGAATTAGAAAAAGCAGAACCTATATTTTATCGTTTGGGAGGATCTCGGGATAATCCTCAAGGAATAAAAAACATGAAAGATTATAATAAAAAAGTGATCTTATCATTTAATAACCAAACATGTCGTTTTACATTTACAAAACAAAAAGATGATCTTTTTATTTTTCATAGTGATCAAAAAGAAAATAATATACCAACACACATCCTACGTATTAGAAATAATGAGAAAGGAGTGCCGTATAAAGATATAGAAGTCGGTTACGCATCTCGTTTCGAATGGTCATTTTTTATTAACAACAATGATCAAAAAACAGATATCGAGATCTCTAATAATAATAAAAAAAATCAAATAATTGCTAGTTTTGATAAAGACGAAAACGTTGAGGACAATGAAGAGGACGAGATTTTCTTTGTTGGGGGTGATAACGTTTTTTTCGTTGAGGAAGAGGAAAAAAACGTTACTAGAATAACTCGAGATATAGATCATATAAACAAAATAGACAATGATAAAGATGAAATTATTAAATATCCACAGGATGCTCAAGAAATACTTGTCATCGACATTTTAAGATACATGGGTAACCAAAAATAACAATATAAAGACATCCAATACCCCCCCTCATACATTATAGTGTATGAGGGGGGGTTTCTGTTTACTGACAAAGATCAAAAGTTCTATACATGACATATATAAAATATGTGTAATATATTGATCATATCAACATTCATTTTTTGTTTATTCACAAATAATGGTCTATATTTTTGTATCATATGAACATAAAATTACTTAACAGTATTTTTTGATCAAATATCAATAGATGTTTAAATGATTGTATTTTGTTTTTTTAATAATCTAAGATGTTTATACATAATAAATTATATATAAACATCTTAATGATTTTATAAGGAGTCATCACATGATAAAAAAATACAATTTCTATTTAATAGTGTCATTATATTTACTTTCTTATTGTAGTATAAATTCTCATATAGAAAACGAACAAGTTATAGAGAGAAAAAATATTGATAAGATAATGAACCATTTCATAGGTAGATTACTAGAGAATGATTTATTTCTACCAAATATAAATAAAAAAACACTAACCTTTACCTATCATAATAAAAAAGAAGGAATCATTTTAACAATTGTAGATCAAAAAATGGGATCTCAGATTCAATCAGCTTATAAAATTGATCTAGATGACACAAGAAGAAATGAACAAATTAATTCTTTAAAAAAGATCAGAGGAGATCTAAAAACATTAGCACAAAAAAGAATCAGAGAACTTGAAGAAGAAATGAACAATCCTTATAAGATTGTTGATGAAAAGTTTCAGTCAACATATGGAGTGCAATTAAAAAAAGATATTGAAGAAAACAAAATAAATAGTTATCCTCTCTTTGTGAGAGAAGGAGGAACAGAAGAATTTCCAGAAGGGATTGAAAGCTTAAAGACATATAATGATCGCATTGTACTAATATTTTTAGGAAAAAGAATCAAATTTGAATACATCTCCTATATTGATCAACACAACTATACTTTTAGAGAAATAAGAAAAAAAGAAAACGATCAAGAATATTTATTACTGACATTTGCAGATGAATATTCAGAAGCTCCTGAGAGTATTGGAAATGAAACGTTTACTTGGATAATCAGCAGCTCTCCTGAAAAAAAAACAAGAGTGATTTCTATAAGCACCATTTCTAAAGATCAGTTTCATCAACTACATAAACCAATGGTACTTGATGAAAAGAAAAATCATTCAGGATCTGATACAACATTATCAATGATTGAATCTGAATATGAAGAAGAGGAAGAAGAGGAAGAAGAGGAAGAAGTAATAGATTCTGAAGATTTAGAACCTGTAGAAAAAAGAAAAAAGAAAAAACACACAAAAGTATTAGAGAAAGAGAGATTTAAAAATGATAATCATATGGATAGAAATATAGATAAAAAAGATACCCTTGATCGTAAGATTGAAAATTCCGTACCAAGTATTCCAAAAATACCTATCCCACCTATCCTTGGGATTCCTACAGGATTGATACCAATTATTACAATTCCTGATCATAAAAATAAAGATCGAGATCCGTTAACAAAAGACCAAACAAAAAATCATAAAATAAGGATAGAAATAAATGAAAAAAAAGATACCCCAAATCCTAAAATCTTTAATGATGACACAAAAATAGAATCAAAAAACAAAACACCATATGATATCATTGATAGTACTATATCTTCTAAAGAGAAAGAAATAAATGATCAAAAAAATAAATCTAAAGAAAACACAAATAAGATAATCATAAAAGATGATCACAAAGAAGATATTCAAACAACATATGATATTACAAATCAAAAACATTTGTATAAAAATAAGAAAGACAAAGATAATGTTTCACAAGAAAATAATATTGAGAAAAATATTTCACTAAAACAAAATAATACAGATGAAATATCAAAGAGATCTTATGAAAAATTAAATAAGAAAATGCTATAATCTATTATTATTCTTAACGACACGATAAAATTTACTAAAATAAAAAAAATCATTAAAGAATATCTTTATATATAGTAATATATAATATAAAAAAATAACAATAAACAAAAAACATTGAATCATTTTAGTAAAATATGATAAACTAAATATAATAAAGAACATTTAATCTTAATCATAAAAAGATTAAAAAATAAAATAGGAGATATTATGATAAAATATTTAGCTTATGTATTAATGATACTGTTTATTAATGCTTGTAGTGCTTCAGAAAACTACAATGACATGAAAAAAAAAGCGAGTCTCGATCGCAAAACAAGAGAATTACATTCTGAAAGAATAGTAACAGAATGGGATAATTTTATAGGGGATTTATTCTTAAATAATGATTTTTTAAAAAATATAAAAAAAGAAGAAATAAAAATTATAACGTATAGCACTAATAATCAAATGTTCACAGAATATACAAAAACAGAAACATCGCAGAGCATAAAGTTCGGAGAAAAATTAGAACAAAACAATATAGCAGATATATTTGAAAAAAATATCTGCTATATTCCAGTACTATATAGACTTGGTGGAGATCATCAGAATCCTCAAGGAAATATCAAAGATAAATTTTATAATACACAAATAGGTTTTTATTCTTTTTATCATAATATGATATTTAAATTTGATAAAAAAGAAAATCAAACATACTATTTTTCAGAGGTTAAGAGTAACCAAAAGGAATTTAATGATTATAAAATGATCATTAAAAATAACGGAGAAAATGTTATTGTAGAAAACGATAAGAGTATTAAAATAAAATGGATTATAAAAACAAAAGATAAGAAAGAAATTATACCGATTATTATTTATAAATAAAAAATATTCAAATAAAAAACACCTTTCGGGGTGTTTTTTATTTGAATATCACTATAAAAAGAGTAACTATCATATTGTATTACCAAATGAATTGTTAATATCAGTTCATTAACATACTCCTGAACTCTAGAATTTAGAGTCAAATATCTATCTATTGTTTTGATATAAACATCAAATCATAAAAGAGTTACTTAATTGAAGAGATCCAAAAGTAGCATAAGAATAACGTTTCCAAGTAGTTGCAAGACTCACTTCCATATTTTCAATACCAATCGAAGATATAATTTTTAACCATTTTTTCTAAAGAAGAAGATGGAAGTAAGAAAATAAAAAATAATAAAACTTTATTGATTAAATTTTTATAATATTATATAAGAAAAATAAATACAAAAAAAACTGGTAGTACCTACTTTCCCCTAATTAAAGAGTATCATCGGCGAATTAAGGCTTAACTTCTAGGTTCGGT
>JBOFGS010000017.1:0-4966 GCA_051649245.1 Brevinema sp. | reverse complement strand
AGATTGTTGCAGAATGGACAAAAAGCCAATGATGAGCCCAGTATTCAAAATCAATGATATTGATACGTAAAGAAAAGAAATCCAATCGTTCGGAACAAAGATTGTTTAAATTTGATGTAGTATCTATTTTCAAGCTTATCATATTCAGCAATGATCGCTTTAGGTATTTTGATACCGTTAATTTCTTTAACTTTTTTGTATTGAGCAAAGCTATTGCTTGAGATTAGTAATAGTAGAATAAATAATTTCATTGTTAAAACTCCTTTTTTATTTATATAAGTATATATTTATTGAATAAAAAACACAGAGCCAGAATCCCAATTCTATGCACCTAAAACCACACGTTATTTTCTGACCCTGCGTTTTGTTTAAAAAAGAAAAACCTTATGAAAAGCTATCATAAGGTGAATTTATTGAATATAAAACAATAAAGCCCATAGACAGCTGTATTGCTTAAATCTTCATATGCTATACCTAAATATTTCTATTTACTGTAACACCACATTGAAAATATACAAACTGCTACGGGCAATTAATACAAATCTATTGTGGTGCTACAATATTTGGATACGAGAAGTGCAATTTAAAATAAAAAAAGACTTTCTATACAGAAAACCTCTATCTTTATTTTAAGATAGAAATAAAATAGGTTTATACTACCTATGAAGATTTAAGCATAATTATTATAACAGAAACGAGTAAGATTGTCAAATCTTTTTTAAATGAAATCCAACGCAGTTGGTTGAAAAGAAGCGAATGCTTCCCGATATATCTATTAGAATTAGTGATCGGAGTTATGTATGTTATCAGAGACTTATTTATTATCTATTAGTAAAGAATATAGAGATACAGCAAGAGCATTACACTTTTATACAAGTATTGGTTTGGTGTACCTTCACAAGATCACAAAGAAAGTATGAGAGTGAAAAAATGGAAGGATAATATTTATAATTTATTGGTGAAAGGTGATATATTTAAGGATTTAAAATAGGATTCGTAAATTCAGAAACAAATGACTTATATACTGATCATCAAGATCTATCAGATTCTTTTTTGCTATTTATATTATTAACACTTTATTTTGAAATACCTTATACGATACATTTATATGAATTACATCAAGAAAACAGTAAATTAGAAAAGAGAGTCAAAAAAGAAAAGAAGCAAATTATCAATCAATTAAAGGTACTACCCATATTGCTAAGAGAAAAATATCAAATGAATCTCATCATGTCATTATTACAAATGTGAGAAAAAATGGATAAGGATTTCAAAGGGAAAGATGTTTGTAATCTTTTAGAACATTTTCATATTCTTAGTGAACAAATTTCTTTTTTAATGGAGCAAAGTGAAGATATTAAAACAAAAGAAGTTTTAGATTGGTATCTTAATGAGTTTGCATTTAGTATTAGGGAAGTAATTCAAGAACAGGATTCCGTAATTTAGTATTAAGATATATTGTATTAATATGTCAAATTTGCTTTGGTACACATAAGAAGCTTACAAATTATATATTAAAATTATTAGCTTATGTTTTTTCTTATGATAAAAAAGAAACAGATGCTATTTATGATTTACCTGAAAATGAAGTATCAAAGTACATTTCAAAAATAGATTATCATAAAAATCCCTTAGAATATCGATATTGTTTTTTGGGATTTGAAGATTATTGTCCGATTATACCTAAGTCATTAGAAGATATAACAAAGTATACAAAAGAATATATTTTTCAAAAACTATTGACACAGATTTAAAGTAAATCTATAATTATATCTATAATATTACAGAAAAGTAGGTGTGTTATGAGTTTTTCGGTAGGATTTTTAACGTCCTGTTAAATCGTACACTTCGTACTTCCTGTACTTGTATTCAGAATTAAGTAGTCTTTTGTCGAGTAAAAGGTTGAGGCTGGATAAAAATATTTCGTTGAGTAGTTTGGCTGACAAATTTCAACGAGCGTCGAGGGAGTTTCCTAGCCTTGCAAGATTGTCTCATTATAGTCTTGAAGACTTGATATATCGAGCAAACAGCAATAGTTTTGATAGTAAAAAAGAGGGAGTTTCGGGTAAGGATATTGAACTTAAATTTTTAATTGATGCTCGGAAAAATATCTTCAAAATAGACTCTAATATTAGAGAATATAGATTTACTGATGAGGATAAATTGGCGTTTTCGATGGATGAGAGAGAGTTTTTTGATCTATTCGATCGACAAGATAGAGATTTAGGAACTTATATTAAAGAAGTATATCAAGCTTTTGGTAGTCGTTCGTTACCAAGTAAAGTATGGATCAATCACAAGTTGAATAATAGTTGTATACACCGTGATTTGATGAATAGAGTACAAAAAAGTTGCTCTAAAAAAGTGATGAGTTTGGGTGAAATAGCTGAGAAATTATTGAAAAATATTGGCTATAATTCTGTCTCAAATTCACAGATTGGTGACTTTGCGAAGAAATTAGCTGATGAGAATAGACTCAATGGTGATCCTGTGAAATTATTGTTATTCAAGGATCAATTAGAAAAATTGAGTACGAAGGTGATCGAGTCTTTTTACAAAAATGCCACTATTTCAAACCAGCAAAAAGATAGTGTTGATAAAGGAAGTTTCAAAGCAAATAAAGGAGATGCTTCGGTAGGTTCTATTAAAGATTTGAAAGAACGATTAAAGAAATAGGAGATTGAAAACTATGGAAATATATACAGATAAAGGTTGTAAATGCAAAGATTCGGATCCTATTTGTGAAGATATGGAATATATTGTTGTTCACGAAAAAAGTATCAAAAAGATAAAAGAAATACATTTTGAAGAATTAAATCAATTAAAAATATTTGGGAAAATTATTTTGGGACAAAATGTTTCGCATACGACGATCAATAATTGGGCAAAAGTAAAGCATTACCACCAAAAGCACACATCAGATTTAAAAACCGACTCTTTTGCAGTCGCCAAAGCAAAAAGTATTTTGAACTGCTTTAACAATCCGAGTAAAGTTGGTGACGACCTAAAATGTGGGAAAGAGTTATTGATGTTGTCGCATTCGCTCCATAAACTGGGTGCGAAGACTTTATTGTTTGATGCGGGCTGTGCGGACAGCAAGAGAATATTGATTGCTTCGGGAGGTTTGAGTATATTTGAGGATATGAGGGTTAACAGTAATACCAAAACAAAATTTATCAAGCTTCTTCAAGATGTTTTCCATGAGATGGGAGAAAAATATAATCCTGTACATATTACTAGTGGGTATAGAACCTATGCCGATCAAGCTAGAATTATGTGTGATATGCTTGATTGGTCAACAAATATGTATCATTATTATGATCATGGTTATGACGCAACACCCTATATAAAGATTGTTCAAAATTTATATGATGGTGAAATCAATGAAGATGAAATTAACAAAAATCCGAAATATACAGATATTATCACATCATTAATTCCTAAAGAACATACTAGTTACCCACTTGATTTATCATACGGAGATAACATAGCTATAAATATGAAAGTATATGGAAGACAATTGGTTAAATCAACTTTTTATAAAAATAGGATGATATGCCAACATCTTCTAACTTTAGGAATGCACAACAGTATGGGAAATCCTTCCCATCATACCACAGGACAAGCTTTTGATATTGAATTGAATTATATAGCAGAATATATTTCCAAAAAATTTCTAAACAATAAAGGTATTACAAGAAATAGTAATAATCCTCATCTTCATATTACTCTGATATAGGCTCTTGAAATTCAAGTATATAAGGTTCAAAAGTACGATCATCTCTTGAAAAAACTAGACCAGCTGTATTAGAATATTCAATACCTGCACAAGGACGATTGCCAGAGATAGGGTATAAAGTTAGATTTTGTATAATGTTTGTTTGGAATACTACTTTTCCTTCAGAAATAACAGTGTATTCATATTGTGAATCTTTTATTAGTTCAAGAGTTTTGACAAAATAGGTGTTGTTATCAGGTTTATAGTATAGTCGTTGATTTGAGGATATATCAGCGATATAGGTAATATTTGTTAGATGATTTTCTTGATAAAGTTCAAAGAAGAACGGCTCTTCAATATTTGTATTGATATTTGAAAATAAGGGTTTGATATTACTGACTTCTTGCAAATCGACAACAGAATAAAATTGAGTATTTTTTGGTTCATAATATATAGCATTATAAACGAGTCCTTCGTCAGCTACTATGTAATAAGTATTGTTAGATATTGTGCCATCAGAAATTGACTCTGATTGCTCAAGAGAAATAAATTCTATTTTGTAGCCATAATGCTGAATATCTCCTGTATTTTCAAGTAAGTATAATTCAGGAGTGAGACCGTATGAGAGAATATAATTAGAGTTAGTCTTATCAAGATAAATAGGATTGGTGGAAATAGTGGATTGAGGTAAGCTTGTTTCAAGTGATATTGATTCAGAGTTAGTCTGATACGAAGTCTTCTTATCAACACATGCTCCGAAAAGTAAGATGATTAGTAATGAGATCCTCATATTCATGCTCCTAATATATCTATAGAATAGCCCCATAAGTATATAGTACTATGGGGCTATTTTTTTGTCAATGTATTAGAGATGAACCTTGATATTTTTAAGTAAATATGCTATAATAAACATAGGATATACAAAGAGATATAACATTATTGTTTTGTTATAGTCTTTACAAAAATCTAAAAATAAGCTACAATAATATAAAGTTGCATAGGATACAGACAGGGTACAAAAAGGGATCACTTTAAAATTAAAGTGGGACAGAGAAATCTTTGTAAGTGTTTATAAAGACAGGAAATGATTTTCGACAGAGTGTGAAAAACGATTCCCACTCTGGGTAAGGTAACTTCGTTACTTTTTAAAGACTAAGTCTTGGTATAATCAAGGTTTAGTCTTTTTTTATTTTAAACGATTTTTATAGTGTGTTACGATTGTGTTACTTTTGTGTACCCCATTCGGGG
>JBOFGS010000016.1:0-8871 GCA_051649245.1 Brevinema sp. | reverse complement strand
AGACTATCTTGACAATATACAAGTGAGCTTATTTGATAAAAAAGAACAACACAAGATCAAGGTTTTTAACTGGCAAGACGAATTTCCTGAAATCTTCAAAAAAGGCGGTTTTGATGTAGTGGTGGGGAATCCTCCTTATATTTTTGCACGAAATAATATGTTCACAGAGCAACAAAAAAACTATTATTACAAACATTATCCTATTTCTGAGTACCAGCTTAATACGTATCTCATGTTCACAGAAAGAGCCTCAACTCTTGTCAAGGCAAAGGGATTAGTGGGCTATATCATTCCGAATAACTGTCTGACGATTAATTCTTTTGATCGTTTTAGACGTTTTTTAGTGGATGAAATGAGCTATTTACATATTGTTAATAGTTTTGATAAGGTCTTTAGTGGAGCGAATGTCGACATCTGTATTTTAATTTTTGGTAAAGAATATCAACACACAACTAGGCACAGTATGGGCGAACTCCGAAACGGTGCCTTTCAGCTAGTTAGTGGGGATTTTACAGAGCTTTTAACGAAAAACTATATTATCAATACCACCCAATGCCTCGACCCAAACAATCCTGTCCCTAAGATTATGGATAAGATGAATGAGCTCTCAAAACCTTTGTCTCAATACGTTACAGTTTCTGATGGCCTTAAAATGTATGAAGAGGGTAAGGGTAAACCGCCTCAAACAGGTGAAGAAAAAGCAACTAATAAATATTTCGCTAATCTTAAACAAGATGATAGTTATCAAAAAATGCTACTCGGTTCAGATGTGAAAAGATATAATCTTGAATGGAGTGATAATTGGATTTCTTATGGAGAATGGTTAGCAGCTCCTAGAAAGAAAGAGCTTTTTCTTGAGCCAAGAATACTGGTGAGACAAGTTATTGCAAAATATCCCTATTTGATTAACGCTGTATATACAACAGAACCTTTATTTAATGAACAAAGTGTGAAAATTATTAGAGAGTTTGAACAAATTGATTCCTTATTTGTACTAGGTATTATTAATTCAAAGATAACATCTTTTTGGTTGGATAATGCGTTATTTAAATCTTCTAGAAAATTATTTCCTAGAGTTGTTATTAAGGATATAGAACAGTTCCCTATACCTACGCTAGACCTCACTAATAAAAAAGATAAGGCTCTGCATGATGACCTCGTCTCTAAAGTCCAGCTCATGCTCGAACTACAAAAAGACGATAAAAACGACACCACCAAACTCCAAATCGAAGCACTAGATCGGCAAATCGATAGGCTAGTCTACCAAATGTATGGACTCACTGAGGATGAGATTCGAGTGGTGGAGAATGAATAATTTTAATATAATTAAAGAAAAGAGAGAAGAATGAAAAAAGCATTTGATAATTTACCACCTGCTGATTACTTACTTTATGAAAAAATTCACCTTTTAATTGAAAAGAACGTTAAAGATCAAAACTTAACTGATCATCAAAAGCAAATCTTAGAGCAAAAAGTTCTATATACTATACAAACACTATCATTATATTTTTATGGTATGCCAATTTTCCGTGATGTCTTTCAAGCATATAGGCAAGGTCCAATTATTGAAAAAATCTATGATATTCAAATAGGTAAGAAAGGTATTACTAAAAAACCTAAGAAATTAGATTTGGATAATTTGGAGTACTATAAAATGGTATCCGATGAATTAGTTGATATAATGGAAAATGCTATAGAAAAAAAGCTATATCCGTTAAATAGCAATATTTTAAGTGATCTTACTCACACCCCAGAATGGAATGCAAAATACAATAAGAGAGAATCTGAACCTATCGTAGGGCGAAAAAACAAAGTTGGGGAGATGACAGATAAAGATATGCTGAAATTTTATACTGCTCTTATAGATCAATATCCAGATTTCACAAACTACGTTGAACAACAATTGTGGAAAGTGGACAATGCCTAGATATAATAATATTATTCAGATTTCTGAAAATTGTCAAGACACATATAATGCAATATCTGGAATGTCAATAAATGAAAAAGTAGATTATTTAGCTAGTCGTTGTAAATTACTTAGTAGAAAATACTATACAGATAAATCTCATATAGATAATAAAACATATATCACTGAGTTAAAAAAAATATTTAAAGAAATGTTTGATGCTTTGTCTACCAAGCATGAGTATACTATTCATTTACCAAAAGCCATACTTAATAACATTGGTGATAAAAATGCTTTTTTTAGGGAGCTTAAAGATCAAATTTCATCTTCATGTGGTATTAAATGGAAAGAATCAGCATAGAATCAAAAAACACCACCTTAATCGGGTGATGTTTTTTGATTTATATAGACCATATATTAATAATATCTGTGATAAGATTTGAACTTCTAGTTTGAATATCTTGTAGAGATGGTTTAGAGTCTTTTAATATATCGCTATTGATTTTGAAATCATGAGCAAAAGATTTGAGTTTACTAAATTTTCCTTCTTTATTATCTTTATCAAACCAGTCTAAATTTTTCATAGACGAGTTCAGAGATTGTGTCACAAGTGAAAAATTTCCTAGATAGTAAATATAATATTCAGAACCTTCACTAATGATATCACTCCAATTAGTTTCCCATTTTTGAGGTATGATATGCTCTAAAGTCATCTTTTGAAGGATAGGCACTTCTTGGGACTGTTGACGAGGATCTTTTCTGCGATATGCTTCAATTACAAGTAAAATAGCAGTGAGAGATTTATGTTTTGTCCGATATTGTATCTGATCAATTGCTTTGATTTTATCGTCGTCAGGATAATTTCTACTGATATTTTGGAATTGTGTATTTGTAATTTCATTTTTCAAGGTTTCTTGCCAGAGCTTCATATCAGTTGATTGTAGTTTTTTTATCCAAGAAGTAAATAACCTTGTATAGCTCTTTTCATCTTCTTGAGTTAAAAATCGTCTTACAATGAAGCATTCAATATATTTAAAAAGCACTGTTAGTAATTGTGTGTTTTCATTAGAGGTATTAATATTTGTTTTATTTCCAATAAATATCAATAATGGATATAAGCTTTTAACATCTAATTTTTCTACTAGTATCATGAGGCGAGTTTTATAATCACTATAAAGCAAGCTTTCTTTAAAGCTAAATATACTGAAATAAGATTTAGCATATGACATCATATCTTTTAATAGGTCAATATAGTCTTGATCTGACTTTTTAGAATGTAAGTAACTTTTATACTCTGTTAGTAATTCCTCATGTTTGATATAGTTTTTAGTGGGTGGTTGGTTAATAACCAAAAACGAATGTAGAAAAGAGTCTAAGTGGGTTCTTGTAAGGCGACCAACAGTGATAGGGGTATTCCAAAAATTTGTATGCTCTCCTTCAAAAATATCTTTCCAGTATTCATTATAACTATTTAATCTTAAGGTTTCATCTTCAATTTTTAAGAAAATATCGTTTTTACAGATTTCAGCAGTACTAAGATGTACTCCTAGCGAGTTAATTGTATCAAAGATTTTTTGTTCATTTTCATTTTCTTCTAATTCAATAGAAATTAATTCTAAGTTATCAACAACAAAGAAAAATAGTTTGTGAGCAAGTGAAGAAGGATTTTCTTGTTCACTTTCTTCACTCAATTTACCAGAGTTAATAATTTTATAAAAATACCAGTAAGCTTGTAATAAACGATGTGGATATTTAAACTTTTTACGTGTTCTTTGCTGACCTAAAATAAAAGGCATAACTTCATCAAGATCTTTCTGAATATCTAAAGGTGAAGATGAGTCTAAAATTTGCTTGAGCATATCTTTATCTAGATGTGAATTTTCAAGTTTTAAAGATTTTTTACTGCAATCATCACAATGAGAATATTTTTTAAATTCGTCTTTCAGATTATCGCTAATATCAGAGCATGCTTTAAGAAATATTAGTGATGTTGTGAAACGTTGTTGACCATCAATAATTAAAAATTGATTAGGTCTTCCTTGAGATGCTCTTTTGGATACTTTTAATATAATCGACCCTATGAAAGTAGTCGAAGAATTTTCTGGATATATTAGAAGGTCATTAAGTGTATCAATCCATGCATCCCAATTTTTTTTATCCCAAACATAAGAACGCTGAAAATATGGAATTACAAACTTATCGTGTTGAATACTCATTAAATTTTGTATATTCTTCTTAGACGGCTGCATACAGTATCTCCTTAAAAACTATAATCTCTATATTTTACAAGAATATTATATTATAAAATAAAAATATATACAATCTCAATAAATGACTTGACTTGTCTCTGTATTGAAGCTAACATGTGTTGACGATATAGATAAATACTATGTTAGGAAGAAATAAGGAGAGAAAGATGGTGAAAGTAGGAGAAGTTGATATTAAAAATAATAGTTGGATGCAGATTATTATAAATAAAGAAGATGGATTTGTTAATGGAAGTTTGTTAGCAGATCAAATTGGAATGGGCCTGTATAGATTTTTGGAATTAGAAGATATTAAAGAATCTATTGAACATATTAAGGTTTTAACAGGAAATAAAGAAAAATATGAGGGTGTTAGCTTTTGGGATAATATTAAAGGGATGTATATACATCCCTTTCTTGCATTAGAGATGGTAGCAATTAAGAAAAACGAAGATTGTGATTATGAAGAATATTATGAATTTTTGAAGAAGGTTATAACGGAAGATAATAGATATAAATGGATCGAGGAATTCCATGGATAAGCTAATAGAAAAGTATAAAAAACTAGTAGGCAAAGAAGCCCCAAATAATATCTCTAAAGTGATGCTCGAGAAGTATGTCGTTTGGTATGAACAAGTTAATAAGGGTGAGTTGAAAGAATTACAACAATTGTTAAAAGGTAATGTAGTAATAAATATAATAAAATCTGGTACAAAGTTAGTTCGAGAATACCAAGGCAAGAAATATGAAGTCTCCATCATCGATGGGGATAGTCACTGATTTTTCAAAATTGGTGGAAGTTTTTGATAAATATCAAACAAGTTTTGTATCGATTACTCAACAATTCAATACGAGTACAAGTATGGGAAGATTGACTTTGAATATGCTCTTGTCCTTTGCTCAATTTGAGAGAGAGCTCACAGAACAAAGAAACACATTTTGTTGTAAGGGCATTTATTCATAAGGTTGTAATATCTAGGCACGGATGCCGAAGTACCCAAGATGACATGGATGTCAAGATTGAGGGTACTCATATTAATATTATCTACTATATCAATTCAAGCTCACTTCAAGAATTATTTGATTTAATTGTCACAAAACAAGATATTAACAATTATGAGGTACTACCTATTGATGAGAATAATTGTGAGATTATTATTTTGCAATGTGAATTAAAAAGAGTGAATCAAGGGAAAAGCTTAATTATTGGTGGTGAGAGTAAGCAGAAGAATGAAGGATTGATTGAGCTATTAAAGAAAGCATGGGAATGGAGTGACTTGATATTGGAAGGATTAACCATCAAGGAAATTGCTGAGCAAGAAAAAGTAAGTACAAGCTATGTTTCGAAGATGTTAAAATTAAGATTTTTATCGCCTAGAATACAGAAGATGATACTACTTGGAGAAAGATCAGATATCTTAACAAGCCATCATTTGAGAATGGTTACGAGTATAAATTTTAAGGAACAAGAGCGACAAATAGGGCTATGAATTAATATTTATAATTAGCTCCAAACACTTGATTTGTCTATGAATACAAGCAATACTAGTGATGTACAGAAAAAGTATTATGGAGAATAGAATGAGAAGAAAAATAATTGATTTAAGAAATATTAAGGCAGATCCTTTAGAATATATTGTTCATTTTCAAAATGAGATTCTCACAGGTCCACTTAATAATTTGAAAAAGGAGAAGATGTTGCGGTACCGGCGGTTCTAATTGATAATAAAAAAAGTCCTAATATAGGTATATCCTACATTAGGACTGATTCTCGGAGAGAATGTTACTCAACTTTTAACACCATAATCAAATGAAGTCTTGAAAAAATCAATACAGGAGAGAGAATATCTGAATGTCGAATCTCATTTTTCTGTACACAGATTGTACACTAGAAGTGCACAGTTATTTTATATGAATATTATAGCTTAAAATGATGGATTTGTCAAGGTTTAGAGAGATTTTTTAATGATTTGTTATAGAAATATCTTGACAAGGTAAATAATCCCAAATATACTATATATAAGTACATGGGGATTACTATTACAAATTGAGATACAATATTATGAGAATTTACTTACTGTTAATGATTGTTTTGATACTTGGAGCGTGTGTTGATAAGCAAGATTTACCACAGACTTCATCTGAGATTCAGTCTGATTCAACTATTCTTGAAACGAGAGTAGAGACTAATGAAGTTACTAATAATATAGAGGTGCTACCAAGAGTCATTTCTGAAGAATATATCAAATAAATGGACAAACTACAAGCTCAGAATCCTGATGCTACCGTTGCGAGATATGATAAGGAGCTAGATCTTATGCTTGTAGAGACATCGTTTAAGGACACTCTACTTAGAATACTTGATAACAGAGATGAAGGTTTAGATTATGAAGCTATTTATTGGGACTCAAATAATAATACTTATTACTTTGTATCTAATTCTATAACTATGCTGTACCCTATACCTTCGACTAATACCAATTTTATTTACACAATTGATCAAGAAAAACAACATGAACCTATTTTTGATTCCTCTCTAAAAGAAATTTTTCCAGATACTAAAACACCTCTCTTATATATTGGTAGTATTTCTCCTCTAGAACGAGTCTATCTCGATCCCACTAATCAAAATGATTATATTAAAAAACTTCAATTCTTTGATACTTCTTTTCATATTAGTTATGACGATAATGATAAGCCACTGACAAATATCATTGATTCTCCTGTATATCCTATTATTTTCTCTAATGCTATTTATTATACTGACAGTAATAAGCAAATTTTTTCAGCTTTAAATAACAGAATGATGGCCTGTGATAAAAATGATTTTAGGTTACATTATAGTCGATACAATAATTAATTAATGTGAAAATTACCAGCATCATATTTTAAGAAGCTCATATTATAGGGATTTTTTGTTAATATTTCTTTATAATAAAAGCTTTGATTATTCCCTTTAATATATCCTTGATTTCGAAATAAAATAAAAGCTTTAATAAAAGTATTAATACAGACAATTTATTACTACATCAGTATTTTTTAATATCAGATTTAGAGCATGTTAATAATCTTACTACATACACTGGATTCCATTTAAAAAATAGTAACATTGTTACATCTTTATACGGAAGCTTACACTCAGCAAATGAACAAGAGTTTAGAGAGATTTGGAATAATAAGCTTAATCCTAATTCGAGTGCTAGTATAGAACAATTGAGCAACAAAAACTTAACTCAAGAAAATATAAAGGAATTTCTTACCTCTTTAGAAAGACTTACAGGAACTATTTCTTACTGGTTAGATTTAATTAATGATTCAGAAAATCATGCAGGTTGCTGGGTTGCACAAACTACAAAACTAGTTTTTTCATTTGGCTTGTCTGCCTTAATAGAAATTGTAAATATTAAAAATAATGTTGAACAATTAAATTCTTTATTAAATGATATATTATCTAATTTAGAATCTGAATTTGGAAAAACAGGACTTAAAAATCTTGGGTATTGGTTTATAGAATTAAGTAAAATTAATGGTTTAGGAGATTTAAAGATTATTGGTGATATAATTTTAAATTATGCTAATAATGGACCAAATCTTCTTTGGAATGTTTTTAAACTAATATTTGATCAATGGGCTGTTTTTGTATTACCAATACCTCTTCCAACATGGGTTCATTATACTGACAGCTGGGGAAAGATTCCTCATTGGCAATACCTATTAGGAGTTCCTGTTGTACACACTTTTGATGAAGATAATATAAAATGAATTTATAGAATGAAGATAAAATGCTTATATTAATTTTATTATTACTAATGCCAATAAACCAATTAATAGCACAAGAGGTAGACAACCCCACGAAAATACTTTCTCCAAAAGTGTCTATTTTTTCAACAATATATGGGATTACAGATTTCTCTAGTTCTAACTACCGTTAATAACAGTTGGTTTGGATTGGTCAGTTGGTAAGCAGATTTACTACTATGGAAAACTACAAATAGGATATCGTTTTGGTGATTTTAAAAATGCTCCTGAAAGTTTTACTTCACCAGTTAATTTACAATTAAACCCTTTAGGAATCGGTGGATATATTTTTGATACTAGAAATCAAGAGACCTTAAAGGGCTGGTCGATGGTGATGAATTTTTCTATAGGTCTTTCTGCTTATTTTGGTCCTCAAGAAGGATTTGGAGAATGGTCAACAATCAAGGTTGGAGTAATTTGAAAAAAGTATTTTATGGAATCGGAGCATTTACTTTTTTTAGTCCTGAATTATCACTCTATGCACGGTATTATATTAATCAATTTAGTGCTGTACAACTAGGTTTGAATATTGCCGCTTATATAGGTAGTCAAAAACAAACCTTCTTATATGGCTTTAACTTTGGCTTTGCCTTTTAAAATATAAATATAATAAAAAGAGAAGTTGAATGATAATCATTAGAATGATGATTTTTCTGTTGCCGATGAGTATTTTTGGAGGGCATCAGCATCAGGTATTTGTATCTTTGGGTGGTGGACAGAGTAGAGAAGTACTGGATACTAGAGACAATCTCTATCATGTGGGCTCGTTTGTTTCGGGAGTTGGATACCGATATCAGTATATTTTTGACACGAGGGTTGATCAATTTTTGTCAATAAATTTTGGATTAGGGGGGAGGAGCGATCTTCCCTTAATCTGTATCCAAAGCAAGCATCACTGATGCAAACATTATCGATGAGAAT
>JBOFGS010000015.1:0-11250 GCA_051649245.1 Brevinema sp. | reverse complement strand
TTGTTTCTGAACTGAAATATCATAAGAAATAATTGATAACACAAAAAAACGATCTCTTAAAAGAGATCGTTTTTTTTATCGATATCGAATTTATTTATTATACCAACCATACTTATTAAAAATTTCTTGAGCTTCAGATGAAGAGAGAAAGCTTACAAATTCTTTTTGAACTTTTGTTGAGTTAGGTTTTATAGCAATAACTAGTGGTCGTGAAATGTTTAAATTTGTTTCTATTGGGATCGCTTCACCAAAATTATTAGATTTAGCCCAATCAAGCCATGTAATCCATGCATCAATTTTTTGATTTGTATTTGTAAACAAATCTCGTCCTGCACCACTTCCTGATACGTAGGCTACAATTTTTTTATGAAAGTTTGCGACTTCTTTAAGATTTTTAGTACGTCCAAGAATATCTTCCCATACTCCTGTACCACTTGTTAATGTAATTCCTGCACCATCATTCACAATGATACGAATATCTTTCATTTCTATGAGAGATTGGATACCTTGAATTTTTTTAGGATTTCCTTTTTGAACAAGAATAATACTATCGTGTAAATATACAGGATACGAATATTCTGCTACAAAATTGGTATATATTTTTAAAAATGCAGTCATTTGATTTGCAGATGCTGAAAAAAGCATATCTGCTCTTTGTAGAGCATCTTGATGCCATTTGTTTTGAGGTCCAAAAATAATATTTACTTTATTTCCTGTTTTAGATTCAAAAAGCTTAGCAACGTCAATTAATGCAGTATGAGGACCTCCAGGTCCGAAAATGTTTATTTCTTCACTATAGATGGGTGTAACATAGATACTGATTAAAAATAAAAAAAATACAGATATGTAATGTTTCATAACTTTTCTCCTAAGAATAAATTTATTAAAAAAAGATATTGTTATTAATTGTATCATTGATATGATCTTTAAATCAATGATAATATAAAAAATATTATGCAGAACAAGTAATAATTATGAATCTGCTAATGTGATAATAGTATTGATTTGATTTTCTAACTCTCTTAAACTATTTTCATTAGCATCGTTTAGACTGACCCTTGGTCCCCAACCATGGCTAATTGTAAATCCTATGAATTTCATCTGCGTTAATATACTTATTTGTTCAAAACTATTTAAATATGCAGAAACAGATCTACCATTTGATCCATTTGGTGCATATGATTCTTTTGGTCCACCTGTGGTTACTGATATAAGAAATTTTTTTTCTTTTAGTTTGTCTCCTGTAGATCCAAAAGCAAAACCATAACTAAACACACTATCAAGCCATATTTTTAATGATGCAGGACAATTATACCAATAAAGAGGAAATTGTAAAATGATGGCATCGTGTTCTGTTAATATTTTTTGCTCTGTTTCAATATTAATATGATAATCCGAATAGATAGAATCAAGATGTCTAATAGTAATATTGGAGTGGTTCTTAACAGATTCAATAATCTTTTTATTCACAATAGAGTCTGAGAATGTCGGGTGTGAAAGAATTAGCAATGTTTTTTTCATAGTTGAACTCCTATATAATATATATATATATTATATTATATTAGCAACAAACAGTTCAACTATTATTTTTAAGATTATAGCTTTATTATATTAGATTTTATCGTATTAAGATTATAGCTTTATTATATTAGATTTTATCGTATCAAGAGAAATATTAGAGGAAAGATCTTCATAATGTTAATATTGATGAATATTGTTATGTTAGTTTGATAATAATAAAGGCAGTAATTATTCCAGATCCTATAGCAATAATATCACAAAATAAAGTTAGTAAACTAAATAAAATGCTTTGAATATAGGTGCTTTTTCCTAAAATAACATATGTTGCTAATTGTAGTGTGGATACGATAATAAATCCAATAATAAATCCAAATATTAATGCTAATTTTTTTTGTGGAAATATTTTTATATTAAGATAATAGATAAAAATACTGAATATTCCAACGATAAAAGACCCTAAGATATTAAGTCCAAAAACATTCCAAAAAGATTCTTGTTGAATGAAAAAAAAATGCGCTAATTCTCTTGTGATTCCTCCAAATATAGCTCCTGATAAAATATATAACAAATGTTTCATCCAGCTACTCCTCTTTAAAAACAATAATTTTTATAATATATTGTTCACAGCATAGCTTAGATAATTTCATAAAATCAACAGTTATTTGTATGGTTTGATATTGTACTTATTGTATTAATACAGTTACATATATTTTTAGATTCATTTTTGCATTTGGTTTCATTAACTAAGAGTAGCCTATCTTTGAAATCTATATAAAAAAGCTCCTATTTAAGGAGCTTTTTTATATTTTGATTAAATTAAAAGAACAATGATACTTGATAGAATAGGAATGAAAATAGAAAAGGTAATAATATATAAATACCTATGGCTAACAAGAAATACGATAATTCAAGCTGATGTTTTAATGCTGCAATAGCTGTGACACAAGGTAATGTCAGCAAGACAAAGAGTAAAAAAGAATATGCTTTTTTTTGAGCTAACGGATCACCCTGCCAAATTGTCTGTAATCTTGTGATAATACCTTGCCCTCCTTCTTCTTCAAGGCTATCTGTATCTGGGGGAGAAAAGTTTTCAAAAACATTCCATGAAATCAGTCCTATGAAAGAATTTTTGATACTGTTTATTAATTCTTTACTGATTTCTAAGATTTCATTTGTAATTGATAGTTTGTTTTCATGTTCAGGAGTTGTTATCGCAAGATTTTCGTCTTCGCTCGGAAGAATTTGACCAAGAAATCCTACGACAGCTTCTTTAGCAACAAGAGAAGGGATAATAGAAACAACAATTTCCCATCGATCTCCAAATCCTAATGGTTCAAAAAATGGTTGAATGGCTAATCCTGTTTTTGCAAGATAGGATTTACTGACATCTCCTTTTTCAGGGAAATATGAAAAACACCAAATAATCATTAATAATCCTAGAATCAAACCACTTGCTTTTTTTATATATCCATGTGCATGAAAAGATGCTATTTTTAGAACAACAGATATATTTGGAATACGGTAAGGAGGTAATAGAAGGATAAAATTATGGTTATCTAGATTATTATTATTTAATAATCTAGATAAAATATAGGCTAATAAAATAACAAACATCATTCCCGTTAGATAAATACTAAGCATAATCACGCCACCATTTTTTGGAAAAAAAGCTGCTACAAATAATGCATAAACAGGGAGTCGTGCTCCACATGATATTAATGAAGAAACAATAGCTGTGATACGACGTAACTTTGGTGTTTCTAGTATTTTTGTTCCATAAATGGCCGGCACCGTACAACCCAATCCTAACATTAATGGGAAAAATGATTTTCCTGAGAGACCTATTTTTGATAAGGGATATTCCAATAAAAATGCAATGCGTGATAAATATCCACTTTCTTCCACAAAGGCCAAAAATATATATAAAATAAAAATCAAGGGAACAAAACTCAAAATACTACCAACACCACGAATAATCCCATCCAAAATAAATGATTGAATTTCAGGAGCCGTACCACTAATCAATATTTGAATATAAGAATAAAGTTTTTCATTGATTAACCAATCAATGAAATCAATAAGTGGAGTAGAGCTGTTAAAGACCATCGTAAATAAAACAGATATAAATCCTATAAAAAATAAATATCCCCATGCATGATGTAAAATAACACGATCAATTAATTGACTTATTTCAATGACGCTTTTGGTATTCTTGATTTTTTTAATTGAGATTTGATCAAATAGATGATTTTTTTTATCAATTAACTGATCATAAAAATTAGGCAGTTTTTTTTTGATCAGTTGTTGTACTTGATCTATATTTGTTGCGAATTTATTTAATATAAATTTATTTTCATTATATATTTGAGTTGCAATAAAATATTTATTGATTTTTGATGAGAATCCAGCAAAAGGGTATCTAATAAAAAGATCTTCTAAGTCTGAAAAAAGATCTTTATATTCAGGTTGGCTACAAATTGTTTTTTTAGGAATCCAATCATGATAATTTGCTGTTAATCCTAGATATTTTTCAAGCGTCTCAAAACCATATCCTGTTTTTGCACTGATAGGGAAAATAGGGAATTCAACAAGATTTTGTAATTTTTCAAAATCCATATTGTTTGATTTACTGAATTCATCATAAAAATTCAAGACACCAATCATTGGAATCCCTAGTTCGGCAAGCTCCAGTGTTAATAAGAAATGTTGTTGAATATTGTGAATATCTATGACATTTATAATTAAATCATATTCTTCTGAAAAAATGATATTACTTGATACGAATTCATCTTCACTTGTAGGATTTAAACTATATAAACCAGGTGTATCTAAGATTTGTATAATATTTTTACCTATTGTTACTGTACTTTCTTGGCGAGTAACGGTAACACCTGCCCAATTTCCAATATTATATGAAGAATGTGATAATCTATTTAGAATTGCTGTTTTTCCAACATTAGGATTACCAATTAATAAAACTTTTTTCATCTATATTCCCTGATCTCTAAAGAAATCTCAAAATTTTTAGCAAATTTAAATTTTTGTTACAATTATTTTTTGAGCATCTTTTTTTCGTAGGGCAATAGATGAACCGTTAATATTAAATATGATGGGATCTTTGAAAACAGAAATTTTCTCTATTTTGATAGGGCATCCTGTACAGATACCTAAACTGAATAATTTTTTAATAAATATATTGTCTGTGCTATTAATATGATCAATGATACCACATTCTTGACATAAACAAGATGCAGCTATTTTTGGTTTAGAACTCATAAAAACTCCTTGTTAATAGTTAATAAAAAATTATACCATAATTAAACAGATTAAATCAATATCTTAGAATATTTTTCTATGTATTTCTTGAAATATATCTCTCCTATTAACTATAATATAGTATATAGTGATTAAATAAATCAATAAATAAGGATTTTTAATGAAAAATATCTTGGTGTTAACTCTTATTAGCCCTTTAGTTATTTGGGGGTTGTACAGTTGTCTTAAATTATTGTTTACTCAAGATCCTTGTTCAACATGTTCTTGTGCAAATCCTCAAAAAAAATGTGGAAAAAATATCAATATGAAAGAAAAATAATTACTCATTGATGGTGATTATTTTATTGTATCTGTTTAATAAATGTTGCAATACGTTCGGAAATATTTCCAACACAGGATTCTAAATGATATTTTTTAAATGTTTGGTAATTTGGATGATTTATTGATGCGTTTCGTAAGGCTTTAAGAACATCTTGTGCCTTACCGCTTTCAATAATTTCCCCAGGAAGATCATTTCGATAATTTAAGTAAAAACCACGTTCATATTTGTCGATATCTTGACTAACAAAAACACAAGCTTTATCTAAAAGCATTGCTTCAAAAAAAGCAGAAGAATAATCTGTCATGATAACAGAACAAATAATTGTTAATTCAAGAATATCTTCTTGATTCATACAGATTATTTTATCTTTAACTGGTACAAATTCTGAATAAGCTTTGTTTTGTTTGATCATATTGATAATAGCAGGATGCTCTTTATAAATAATTACTTCATCATCTGTAAGAAGTTCTGCTATTTCTTTTATGTTGTAACCTGATTCTGATCGCCATGGAAATTCACGATAAGTTGGAGCATGGAGATAAATTTTTTTATTTTTTAGAGTAGGATATTTATTAAAGAAATTATTTTTGATGTTTTCAATATACTCATGATCTTGAAAAGATTCGGTTCTCGGAATTCCTAGTGCAAGAACACAATCAATATCTATCTCAAAAGCTTCTGCATAATGTTTTCGTACTGATTCTGAACTTACAATAACATAATCTGGTTTTCGATGTTTGTATCCCGATGTATAGACAGAACCCATACGTTTGAAAGCTCCACAAGCATGCCATATAAAAATTAATTTTTGATGATCTGATAATAATATATTAAATAATCCATGTTCTCCAGTAGATACAATAACAGGCGTCTTGACTAAATCTAAACATACATCAAGGGGATACTCCATCGGAGACGCTTCATATTCTCTTGTGATGGTGTATATGGGTATTTTTTCTGTAAAGTGAGTAGTGATAGTGTCTATATTTTTTGTCGGATAATTGTCAACATTGACTATAACAAATGGTATAATATTTTTATATGTACTGTGGTTGAGCCACTCTTGAAAAATTTTATTTTTGCTACCAAGTGCTTCTGCTAGTTTTTTTGTTGTACGAGTTTGACTTAGTATTCTTTCAATAAAGCCAAACATTATTTTTTTAAAAAAATCTTTTATCATTATATTTGTTACCATTTTTTAATAATAGAACGTATTTTTAATATTATTTTTCTGATAAAATTGTATTGTAGAGAGTTTGTCGGAAATAGCTTATGGATGATATAATCAGAACTTTGTCTGATGAAATTACTTTTAAACTTAGCGTAAAAATGTTGATTTTTGATAAGTACTCTCCCAAAGATCTTCATAATTTTAGGTGATAATATTTCAATATCATCATTATCAAGATCAGAAGTATCAAGAAAAAATCCATGACAAAGTTGGCTATAAATGTGATCAAATCGTGAAAATGCTACATCATGCATAGTACAAAATTCATGAATTTTTTTCGTAAGAATTTCTAAATTATCTAAATGATGAGTAGATCGCTCTAAAGTAAATTTAGTTCTAGTGATGCTTTGGTTTGTAAGATTGTAGTGATATCCATTGTATGGTAGATGCAAGGTGATTTGAGTTTGGTAGCTGAAATAAATAAAAAATAATAAATCTTCTGCAAAAAGAAGTCTTTGTGTGAGGTTTATTTGTTTATATGTTTGAATCACTAAGTCTTTTTTAAAGACCTTTCCCCACATACTCCAAGATGTCATAGTTTGGTTACAAAGAGCATTAAACAACTCATGATGAGAGTATGTTTGTTGACCTTTATTGCACCAAAAGCTTTTTTCAATCCCATAATGTTTCACACTTAATACATCAAAAAGGATTAGATCTGGATTTTTTTTTGTTAGAGGAATAATCATTGCTAATAATTTTTTTTCAAACCAATCATCAGCATCTAAATGCAATATATAGTCACCATTTGCTACAAGAGATCCAGTCTCACGTGCTGCGAATAAGCCTTTATTTTGATCGTGTTGTATAACACGAATACAAGAATAGGATTGTTCGAATTGTTTCATGATCTCTAAACTTGAATCGGTTGATTTATCATCGACAAGAATTAATTCAAACGAACCTTCTCTATCACTATTATATTCTTGTTCTAAAACAGAATTGATCGCTTTTTCTAAGTGATCTTCACCATTATAAATAGGGATAATAATAGAAAATTTAATGTTGTTCATTTTTTTTCCTTTTTATATCGATGATTTGACCGGAAAAGTTTTGGAGAATTGTATTTAATGATGATAATGCTACATCTTCTGAATTTAACAACGTAGACGGATCTTCAATGCCAAATGCTTTTGTTCTCATAGGTGTGAGTGTTCTTTCAGGATTGATACAATTAACTCTGATACCATCATGGTGCCATTCTTCTGCAAGTGCTTGTGTTAAGTTCACAATAGCTGCTTTTGAAGCGGAGTAAGGGGCATAAAAAGAACGTCCCCTTGTGTAAGAGCTGGATGTGAAAAATAACAACGAACCAGTAGTTTTTTTGAGGTAAGGATAAGCTTCTTTGGCACAGATAATATTTCCTGTAAAGTTGGTATTAATAACATTTAAAATATCTTCATAGGACATTGTTTCAAGAGCTTCTTTTTTTAATATTCCAGAAGTAATGATCACAGAATCAATAGGTGTTTTGATAGACATCAAAGCATTTCTGACATCTTCTATATTAGTGATATCAACTCCATTTCTACGACTGAACGCATGCGTATTTGCTCCGTATTTTAGAGCAAGATCATGTATGGATTTGCCAATTCCTTCTGTGCCACCAAATAATACAATTGTTTTATCTTTAAGTGCTTTTAATGATAATTGTGGTTGGGTAGATGTTTCTTCGCTTCGGAGCTGAAATAATCGATCTAAAATATAAATATCTTCAACATAAGTCAATTTAATATTATGCTCGTCACCAGCAACAATATGAATGGTAATTTCAGGACAATATTTGTGAACAGTCTTACAATCATCTGTTGTTTCAAACTCAGGATCAGATAATGCCCTATCATAAGCTTGTTTCAAAATATCTAATTTAAAACACTGTGGTGTTTGTCCTTTCCAAAACCGAGAACGAATAGGAATATCAATAATATGTTTGTTATCTGTTTCAATAATCGTATCAACACTCGGAATAGCTGTATCTACAGCATCATATTTTTCTAATGCACGAACACAATCATTAATGATTCTTGAGGATACAAGAGGTCTCACAGCATCATGAATAATGAGGTTTACATGATGAGCTTGATCTTCATAAGCTTTGATTGCGGAAAGAGTAGAATGATATCGTTCTAAGCCGTTGCAGAGTATTTTTTTTAGTTTTGTGATCTGGGATCTTTGCATGAGTTCTTGGATATAGTCATGATATTCTAATGACGCTACAATAGCAATTTCATCAATGTCTTTGCTTTTTTCAAATGCTTCAGCTGTATGTTCTAAAACTGTTTTTCCTGCGAGTTTTAAAAATTGTTTAGGGCTGTTTAACCCTGTTCTTGATCCAGATCCTCCAGCTAAAATAATAGCAATATTCTTGCGTATCATCAACAAAAGCTCCTGTACGTAATATTAGGTCATAAAAGTATATAAGCATAGCTTAAATATTTTAAAAATCGAGATGCTTTTCTGTGAATAACGATTCCATTAGTAGCCAATCTTCTGGAGTATCTATCTCTAAGGCTGAGTAAGGATGCATTTCTACAAAGCCTATTTTTCCAGAAACAGGAAACCGATCTTTCATAATATTTTTTTTTGTATTCATATAAAAAGCCCCATTTTCAACGATGATGCCTTTCCAATCCTGACGACGTGGTTTATTTGGAAGAGTGAAGTGTAACGGCTTGAGTGTTTCTTCATCCCAAACAAATCGATGCTCTCGAACTACTGATAAACAACTATCGTACCCATTATTTAAGATTTCTAAACCTCGACTCAAATCTACATGTGTAGTTAATGGAGAAGTGGCTTGTATTAATACCATAGTTTCATAGTCATATTGCTCAGAAAATTCTATCACAACATCGATCGTTGGCGATGTATTGGTTGAAACTTCAGGAGAACGATCAATAATGATTATTTTTTTTGACGGATGTTGTTTTACTATTTCTTTGATTTTATCACAATCTGTTGATATAACTATGGTATCAATTTTATCACAATTGTTAGCAGCATCAATCGCATAATAAATCAAGGGTTTGTTGTTTAGAAGTTTAATGTTTTTCTTTGGGATAGAAACACTACCACCTCTTGCTGGAATAAAAGCTATTGTTTTCAAAAAATACACCTATAATGTTTTCTTTTTATACTTAAAATTATATATTTAAAAGATTATTTTGTCAATAATTTTTATTTTGGCTGTTGTTTAATTATTGATATGATATGATATACTCTTAGCATTATTGTATCGCATGATTATCATACATGTACTTTTAAACAAGAAATCATTCTGAGTCACTAAACTGCTTTTGCATTTTTGTAGAATTGTTATGAGTAGTTTATTATTGCAGAGTGAGAAGTATAGTTTTACAGTGGCGTATAGTGCCTAATAATAAAGCTTTATAACATACTTTTAAGCCTTAACCGACGACATCTATAACTTTTATAAGTGATATTTAAGTTTAATCCCCCATTCATCGAATAAACCGATATCTGGGGGTTTCTTTTATTTAGATTTAATTCTTGAACCAACGACAAGACCTAAACATCACTATTTTAAATTTTAATATTCTTTTAATCAGCTAAAAATAAAGCTTAAAAGATATTTAAGACTAATTTTACAATAATATTTTCTTCAAAAAGCATCTATATAACCGACGACATAAATATTTTATTAAATATTATAAACACTACCGACGACACTATAGATATTATCAACTCTTACAGCGTTTTCTCATTATTTCAATGATCACTCTTATCCATCGTTCTGATATTTGAAATTCTGTGGATAGATCCTGATAAGAAGATCCTAATTTATAAGATCTATAGATCTCTTCGTTACGGATGAGCCGTTTTGCACTGGATAAGGAGGGGATGTGAACGCTTCTTCTACCAAAATAATACATTAGTGCCAGTGTTTTAACTCGCCCTGTGTGGGGCTTATTTCATCAATTACTTTAATTAGTTCTTCTACCCTGAGGACGGCTTGTCCTAATGGCTTTTCGATATTCATCTCTGGAAAAATTAATCCTTCCGAGGTTAGCAGGCAAGTAAATAGTGTGTGATCTATTTTGTTCTTCTTCATTAGCTATCCACCTGTTTATTTCTTCAATAATCGCAAGAAACTCTTCATCAGAATCTGAGATATTTCGGATAAATTGGAGCATGTTTGTTTCCATAGGTTAATTCCTATGGTATCTTTGCAGAGAATTAATGATCGTGACCCCGTCTTTTTTAGAAAGATAATTGAGACTGGTTATAGATCTATTGAGGATCTTCGAGCAATAAGCAAGAAGGTTGTACTCATACCACTTAAATTAAAACGATCTTCTTTAATTTTTCTACCATAATAAAAGTCTCCAATCAGTAAATAATAACTTCTAGTTGGTCCAGCTATTGTGTAAACTATGTTTAGATCATCTAGCTCTAAGTGTTGTCTAAATCCTGAGACGGCATGCTCCAAATTATTCCTCCTTCCACTCGTAATCTCGAACTTTTGAAAAGAGCTCCCCATTTCTTTTTTAACTTGAAGCATAAGTTCGATGAATTTAGTTTGAGCGTCTTTATCGATGGATTTGAAGAGATAAATAGTACTCGGATCAAAATTATTAAAATGCTGTAAAATGGTTATAAAATGCTTTGTTTATGCCACGATGTGGCTTCTTCAATCAAAAATACAAATTAAAAGGAATTAAGGAATACAGAAATTTTGACATCATGTTTATTATGCCCTTGGGTACAATTTCTGCACTCCCTACATCCTGTAGGTCGAACTATGATAAACAACAATAAAAAAATAGATCGGGTTATTAGTGAGAAATTACTCCAACTTTGGGGGCAAATCCCCAATCCTGATCGGGCTTTTTTGAGTAGAAACGGTCGCTCGCCTTATCAGGTTTTGAATGATCTTAGT
>JBOFGS010000014.1:0-115425 GCA_051649245.1 Brevinema sp. | reverse complement strand
TTGATGTTTGTGTTGATCGAGAGAAATTTCATGATCTAGCGTATGAGCTTCCATGGTGTTGTGTTGCAAGGTGTTTTCAGATTCTTCAAATTCTGCAGGATCAGCTTGATGTTTTTCTGTGCTTGTTAGGTTATGTTCATCTTTATTAAAGATACTGCTATCAAATGAAAACATAGTTTTTTTGTTTTTCAAAGATTCGTCTATGATAAGAGGTTTGTGTTCTTCTACAGCATGATCAAAATCAATAAAAGGATCTTTTTGTACATTGTTCAAAGAATTTGAATCGTTACTAATTTCTTGAATAGGATCTTCATTGATAGAGGTTACAAATTCATCCATTCCTTTTGTGCTACTTCCTGAAAAAGATTTCGATGGTATAGTTTGATGATGGGGGCTACTAGCTTTTTGAGTCTTCTCAGAAAATCCAAACTCTGATTTGTCTAACAATAATTCTGAAACTTCTTTGTCAAATTCTGAAAAGACTTTATCCAGCTCTTGATATGGAGAGATCTTTTCTAAATGAGGGCTTGTATGTAATTTTTTATTGTCCAAGGATGGTGATTCTTTGAAATTAAAATCATCTTGATTGAGGGATTGTAATTCTTTCCCTATATGAAAAGAGTTTGTAATTTCTTCACCGGAAACAGGGATAACATCTTCTTCAAATGTAGAAGTGTTACTTGATTTGTATTTAAAACTATCCAAGTCATATTCTTCAAAAGTATTTCGGTCAAGAGAGAATGTTTCAATATGAATGTCATGGGGATATTTATTAAAATATGGTCTTTTCATGTTCTCTCCTTAGCCTGATATATTGATATTTTTAGTTTCTTGGACAGGTGTGTTTTGTTCTTCTTGAGCTAACAGATTATCCCAAGCATCCTTTAAATTTTCAAGTAAATCAATAGCTTCTTGAAATAAGGTTGGGTCTTTTTTGATATTGCCTTCGATGAGCAATTTATGCACATAAATATAAAGACTTGAAAGTTCATCAGCAATATCTCCAGCTTCAAAATTTAAAGATGCTAATAATTCACTAACAATATCTTGTGCTTTAATAGCATGTTGATTTGCGATATCATGTTGATTGTTCTTAATGGCTTGAATAGTGATATTTATAAAACGAATCGCACCAGCATAAAGCATTACGACTAATTTTAGTCGGCTTGCTGTTTCGATATCTGTATTTTTATAGGCTTCATGTCCATACATATAGTCCTCCAAAAATTAAGGCAAGTTTTTCAAAACTATTGCTAATATCGGAAAGAACATTTTTTAATTAAGTGTCTGAAGAATAAATTTTATTGCTTCAATCATTGCTTTAGGAGAAGCTATATTTTTTCCTGCAATATCAAATGCTGTCCCATGATCCGGGGATGTTCTCCAAAACGGTAAACCCATACTTACATTTACTCCATCATGAAAATGTAAAAGCTTAAATGCGATAAGTGCTTGATCATGGTAAGGAGATACGATCATATTATATCGACCTTGTTCTGCTTGATAAAAAACAGTATCCGGTGGTATAGGACCAACGATATCTTCATCAGTAAATTCATTGATAATGGGGTTAAAAATCACGTCTTCTTCTGTTCCGAAAAGTCCGTTTTCACTAGCATGTGGATTTAGACCACTAATAGCTATAGATCCTTTCTGATAAAATGTTTTTTGAAATATTAACGCATCTTTGATTGAAGAACGAAGGAGATCTTTTGTGATTAAACTGGGAACATCTTTAAGAGGGACATGGATCGTCATCAATAAAACAGACCATTTTTCACTCCAAAAAATCATTCTTACATGAGTGTTAAAGGCTTCAGCCAAATATTCTGTATGTCCAGAAAAACCATTTACTCCAGATAAGACAATTGCTTCTTTAGATATAGGAGCTGTTACTAGACCTGCGTATTGATTTGTTTTGAGAAGTTCTATTGCTTTGTTGAGTGTTTGTAGAGAAATATTTCCCGCTTCTGGAGAAAGAATCCCTAATTGAGGTTTATAGCATGATGAAATAGGATGCAAATAAATATCTGGTAAAGCATTTTTCCAAGATTCTTCTAAACCTATTATTTCAAAATATTGTTGACATTCTTTAGGATAAAAAGACAAGGCATTTTTTACAATCTCCGGTCCAATTCCATTAGGATCACCTAACGTGATTAATATCTTTTTGTTCATTTTAGTTATATTAATAAAGATTATGCAAAATGATCATTGATAATTTTTGTGATATCAGTATCAGCATTTGGACTGATATAGGATTTTCCACTCCACATGACTCCGTTTTGAATAATAAGTTCGGGAGAAAAAATATCACCTGCGATTTTAGCGGTAGGTAAAAGAATTGTTCTTACGTTTGCATGGATATTACCTAAGACTGTTCCTTCCACAACAATAGAATTTACGTCGATATTTGATTTAATACTACCAGTTTTTCCTACCGTTATATGTTCTAAAGAAAGCTCAGAACCAAGAAATTTGCCATCAATACGTAAGGAACCATTAATTTTTATGCTTCCTTCAAATTTTGAGTTTTCACCAATGATATTAGTGGTATTTGAAATACGATGAGCCATAAAATGAACCTCTAAAAATTATATTCTGTCTTAATTTTAATTATATAAATAAGCAATACAAGAATTATATGTTATCAAATGTGCTTTGTATATTAATATATTCAATAGTTTCATCAATATAATGTTTACATTCTTCAAAAGCAGTTTGAAGAGTTAGATTGCTGATACTTGAGTGATTGTTCGTTGAAACTACTAAATGAAGAAAATCTTCTTGGGAGAATGTAGGATCTTCTTGAATTAATTTAAAATATTGTTTCATTAATTCAAGTAACGATAAGATTTTATTTAATAATAATTTATATTCTTTTTGAATCACCATATCATTGGAACGTTGAGAATGATTTATAGCTATTAACTGTTGATAATTACGAAATAAGCGTAATATTTCTTGAAACAAAATATAAAATTTTTCTCTTACTGTGTTTGTTTTTGATGATGTAAGTAGTACTTTTTGAGTAAATATAGTTTGATAATTATCATTGAGGTAGTTCATAATAGAGTAAAGCTCATTGATGAAATCATAACCTGATGATTCAATAAGCTTAATCTTTGGAATGGAAGAAAGTAAACCAAAATCAGAAAGTTCTTTTTTTGCTATTTCTTTTTGTGCTGTGGCTTCTTGATAAATTTTATTTTTAGAGATTCCAAAGGGAATTAAATCATTCCAAGAAAGAGTCTTCTGATCGAGTTTTGTTAATACGGCTCTAAGATCTAATAAATCTTTGCCTAATTGCAACGTTTTTTGTTGATTATTTTTTGTGGTAGAGTAAGATAATTCTAGCTTACGTTCGAGCCGTTTTAATTTTTGGTATAGTAATTCTATAATTTGACTTGGTTCATTGCTAATCATTATCATGCCTCTTATTTTCTGTTAATTATTTTTTATTTTTTTTATTATTAGTTGTTGTTTTTATGGACATCTGCATAAAAAAATCTGATGGACGATATTTTCCAAAAGAAATAGCATGATCTTTTAATATTAAAGATCCTTTTGATTGGACTAAACTAATATCTAACACTGATGATGCAATCTTTATTTTTAAACCTGGCATAAATTGTTCTGAGGAAATAGAACACGAATGTTGAAGATTGTGTAACAGTTTCCGTTTTTCCGTTAATTTTTGTTCAGTTATTCTGCGACTTTCGACTTGTTGTAAGATCTGTTTTTCGAATTGGATAGATTTGTCAATAGATAATGAAGAATTTATTGTTGCAAATTCCTCTTTCATAGAATTTATTTTTTTTTCTTTCTCAAGTAATAAGTTTTGTAAAGCTCCGATTTCTGTTAATAATTGCTGAGAGTAACCTACTTCCAAATGCGTTTCAATATAAGATTCTGCTCCTAACTGGCGACAGATAATTTCTTTTTGAGCTTTGATATTACCACCTGCAATAATAGCTTTTTTGTTACCAAATACATAAACATTTTTTTCACAAATAACATGACTATGTAACAATGCTTTAGTAATAAAAATATTACCACCAACAAAAATATTAGATCTTTCAACGAAACGAGCATAAAGGTCACCACTACATTCAATACGATTTTCATCTTTACCTTGAATACCTTGATGTGCAATAATATTTCCAGCAGCATGAATAAAACACTTTCCAATATGTCCATGAATCTCGATATTCCCACCGGAAATAACACTAAATCCATCTGTGACATTTCCTTTTATAATAACGTTTCCTAAAAAATCAATATTACCAACACTTAAATCAACATCAGATGAAATTTCCAAAGCTGGATCAACACAAAGTTTTTTATCTTTAATATAAACTTGTCCTGCACTTGATGCAATAGCATGTTTTTTGTCAGGTGATATTGTGACATTTGGTCCAATTTGCCATTCTGTCTCTTTTCCGTGTGTAGTAGGAAGTATCTTTCCTGTGACTGTCTTGCCATCTTTACCTGGTGTTGCAAGATGCTTTGTGGCAAGAATATCTCCATTGTGAACATTATGAATAATATTTAATTCTTTAAAATTAATACTACCATCTTCTCGAACGGCATGTCTTATACTTTCACTATCATGCATAAAATGATACTCGATATGAGCATCATGACCTAATTCAATTTCTGTCCCTTTTGCAATAATATGCATAACATTAAATAAATTATGATCTAAAATTTCCTCAATGTATTGATTGTTGATTCCATGTATGACATTATTTTTTTTTAATGCTGAGAGAATTTCTTGAGCATCAGGAATGCATCCTTGACCTTTTGGTTTATCTATAATAATAGATACACTCATTTCATCTTGAGAAATTGAAATAGAAAATGTAGCATCCTGATCAGGGAATTTAATATAAGGTGCGATGATAAATGTCTTTTGAGGAGAACTTAATGCTTTTTGACAGAGATTTTTATTAAAATCTTTGTATCCTTGTGCCGTTAATTCGGTTAAAATATCTTCCAAGACAACAGGTTTTCCCATTTGTTCAGGAGGAAAAATTGTTAAATTAAGACCATTTTTACGCATTTGTAAACGAAATGATCCATTTTTTGATTCAGCTAATTTGTTGTATTTATTGTAGTCAATTTTTTCTTGTACTTGTTCAAGTACCTCTGCCTTAATATTAAAGCGATAGCGAGATGGAATACGAATCCAGCCGAAAAACCCAAAAATACTTTTTGTGATTTTTTCATATTCAACAGCAGATGGACTGACATGAAAGATCTCTGATGCTTTTTTTATTGCTTCTTCTTCAGAAAATGCACAAATCTCTATCGAACTCATATGCGAACGATTGTTAATTATCTTAGCATTAGTAATAAGTTCTGCCCATTGATCTCGTTCTATAAGTTGTTTTAATAGATTCATAATAATACCTATCGCTGATAAATTGAACCAATATTAAGCTGATAACGATATTTTGCAATGGTTCTACGTGCGATTTTAAATCCTTTTTTCTTTAAAATTAAAACAATCATTTCATCTGTAAGAGGTGATTCTGATGATTCTTGAGATAACAACTGTTTGAGTTGCTCTTTTATTTCAAAATCATTACTATTTCCAATTTTTCTTGTTAGTAGTATAGAAAAAGGGTAAATTTTTGTGTCAAATAAAAAATATCGTTCTTTTAAGGCTCTTGATATTGTCGATACATTTCTACCTGTCTGTTCTGCGATATCTTTTAATGTGATTGGTGTTGAGTCGTAATCCATAGGAATAAAAAAATCTTTTCTTGTATTTATTAATATTTCGGCATATGTCTGTAAGCTTGATTTTCTCATATCCAATGCTTTTTCCAAATTAAGAGCTTCTTTGGTAAATTTTTTTAATTCTTGCTTTGTGTATGATGATTTGTCAGTATCTATATTTGTATTTATTTTGGTATAACCATAAGAAATAGATTCTATTAATAAATCTTTTTTATTTTTTGTTACTATAATATCAGGTAAAATAGCAATAGATTCTTCTTGTAATGGTGATTTTGGGAGTAGCCTGATATGCTCTAATTTTTCAGTGATCTTTTGTAGAGGCACCTTTAGTATCCGTTGCATAGAAGTGGGTGATTTTATTTTGTTTTCAACGATGAGCTTGGATATATTATATTCTAAGCTTTCTTCAGTATATATATGTTTAGTAATGAATAACAAGTATTCACTATAATCGTATGCACCTAATCCTAAATAAGAACTTTGTAGCATTTTTGTTCTGATTGTTTCTAATTTTAGTTGATCAATTGATGTTCCATAACAGAGATCTTTACATGAAACAGTCAAAAACCCATGTTGATTTAAATTACCAATAAGTAGCTGTAAAAGCACTAAATCATCGTCATCTAATATCAGAAATAATTCTTCCCGAATTTTTTCATATAACGTCTTTTGATAAGCCAAGGTGTTTTCTACAATCTCAGGAATAACAGCCACAGACGAATGATTCTTAAAAAAATATGATTTATGTTCTACAAAAGGATTTATATCAGAAATTATTTTTAGATTTTGATCCAATGTATATTTATTCATTTGAAGAATAGACATATTATGAATCATTTGTTGGGAGAAGAAAAAATGCTGTTCAGCACTTTGTTTTAACAACAAAAACTCCTTAGCTCTTACTTATTATTTTATGTTATTATCAAAAAAAAATCAAATAAAAAAATTAAGATATATTTTCAATCATAAAAATATAGAAAGATCAATATATACTCTCTTTTTTCACACTATTTGAAATATTAGAGTATATTTTTTCTTGTTGTTTTAATCGTATTTGAATTTTTTGGATATTATTTACAATATCTTCAATCCTAATATAAGATCGATCAATAGATTTGTCATCAAGATAGAGATTATTATAAATACCAAGTAAAATCTGATATTGTTTGTTAATTTCATCAATCGATTTTTCTGTTTCTTCAATTTCTTTCAATAGTTCGTTTTCTGTATCTATTAATCTAATTATTTCTTGTGCTTCAATCGAATTTATTTTTTTTAGATTGTTATAAATAATCTCTAAATTATCTATTCTAGCACCGGATACATCACCAGGTAAAAATTTCTCAACTCGAATAGTGGGAGGTATGACAGTATTTTGAGCAAGTGTTTCTTGAATTGTCTGACTCAAAGCTTTGCTATTATTACTTTGGTAATCAGGAACAAGATTGACGGTGATAGGCACTTCAAATGTTGATGTAATAACACCGTTTTGTTTTCCTTGTACCAGTATTTTCAAATCAGCGGTTCGTCCTACACTTTCTTTGGAAGTAATATTCCAACTAACAGGGGTTGGAATATCTAAATTTCCAATTTGAGAGACACGCTTAATTGGTGCATCAAGAATGGATAACCATTCTGGGACGTTTAATGTTAATTCAACATCGTCATATATTGTGTTAGTGGTATTTTTTAACCAAACATTAATAATCATAGGAGTTGTGTTTTTGGTTGCGAAACTACTTGCTCGAGCTTCAAGCCCGTTATTTTGAAATGTATTTATTAATGCAGGTTTGGATATTTGGAACGAAGCAATAATTCTTGAATCAGAAGGGGGTACACTTAATTCATCAAAATACATAATGACAGCTGAGTCTTTTTTTGCAATACGGTTTCGTCTATTAAATGAAAAATCCCAAGAATCTTGTAACGCACGATCCATTGATGTGATGTAGAGCTTTTTAGGAGTGAGGATATTTGGTGTTTTCAGAAAACTTTTAATCGAGAGTGAAGAGATATTTCCCGAAGGATCCGCTGCCAACCAAAACTCAGGCATGGTGCTTTTTGTGTATTCTTGTTCATTAATGATTGATTTGTTGTCTAGTAAGAAAAAAGGGACTTCTAAGTATTCATTTACTGTTGGATCCAGTAATACTCTTGTTTCAATAGTATTGAATCGTGACTCAGAAGTATTTATTACTGTGTATTCAACTGTCAACGCATCTTCAAATTGAGTATCAACATTTGTTGCAATGCTTAATGTTTGTATAATTTCGAGATCACCGAGCTTCCACCCATAACTTATTTTGTTTTGTTCGATTAACGGAGGAGCGATCCATCGTCCTTGAGGAGATCCGAAAACAATATTGTTACTGTTAATCTTTAATGTCGTAATATTTAAAGCATCCGGTGTTTTCCCCAAGACAGTAGCTTTTGTTCCCCATTCTTCTGGTAGAGGAGATGCAGTTGTAATAAAATTGTTACTCAACAACGAATCAAGATTAAGAGGTGCATACTGAGCTTCATTATCAAATAATAAATAACGTCCTGTATTTTTATCCATGGCAATAGTAATGTATTCATTAGAAATACTAACCCAAGAAGAATTGGATATTTGAGAGAAAGATATATTGGCTGTGAATATTAAAATCATTAAACATATCAAAAATTTGAATTTAGTCATCGTAATTCCTCGATTTTATTACTGGATCAACAAAGTATCAGGATCAGTAAGTAATACATTATTATCCAATGCTTCTGCTCGTGATTTACTTACTTTTTCAAGTAATTCAAGCTTTTTTTCTTTCATAATAAGTAGTTGTTCTTTTAAAGAAAGTAATTGTTTCATTCTGATGATGAGCTCTTTTTCTTTTTCGATCTTTTCAACTTTTTCTTTTGTTTGATTAAGGGTGTTTTGTAAATCTTGATTTTCACTATTAGGAATTTCCGATTTAAGATCTGTTTCAAGTTTAGCAATCAAAATACGAATATCATAAGCCATCGGAGAATCTGGGAAATCACGGAGTATCTGGTGTAATGTTTTGAGAGCGGAAGAATAGTCTTCCAACGAGATGTAAGCGTTTGCAATCCAATATAAGGTATTGTCAACAAATCCTTCATTCACGGCATAATTATAATTGTAATCCTTCAAAACTTGGATTCCTTCTTTTTCTTTTTTTCCGAGAATTAAACTCCGACCTAGTTTGAATAATGATGAGCTGTATTCTTCAATAGTACGATATTCTTGAACTACTTGTTGGTAATGTTCACTCGATTTGTTATATTTTTTCATAATAAAATAGATATCACCAAGATAAAAATGAGCTTTTCCTTTGTAATATCGTACCGTACGCCAGTCATCAGAACGATAAGGAAATGCAAGTATACTACGAAATGAAATCTCTGCTTGAGTCAGTTCTCCTTCGTTGAGGTATTGTAGTCCGATAATATATAAACGATTTAAAGCATCTGCAGTATATTTTTTGTCACTATCAAAATCATTATTGTATAAAGAGGTTTCGGAACCTATATTTTGTGTAAAAGAATGATAAGGAAGGAAAAAAATACCTATAATCAACCATAAAAATTTCATGAAATCCTCACAATAGTTTTTTGCATAAAATACTTTTTAATATTCGGAATCTATTATCTAAAATCTAAAGTCTTTGTTGTAATAATATTGTAAATTATTTAAACTTGATTCTTTTTTACAAATAGTGTATGATAAATTTATTAATTTTATTTAATAGCGTATTAAAGGAGTTTTATATGCGTAAAACTTTAAAAAATCCTATCTTTGAAAAAAGAGTTGTTCAACTACAATCTACTTTAAATGTTAAAGAAGCTTTTCTTACTGTTGGTGCTGCAGATATTTATTATTTAACTGGATGTTCGGGAAGTAATAACCATGTTTTAATTTTTCATGATGATGTTTATTTATTTACAGATGGTCGCTATCTCACTCAAATAGACGAACAAACTCAAATCAGTTCTCTTCATATTGAAGAGATAGGACCAAAACGAAGCTTTGGTGAAGCTCTTCATCAAATATTACTAAAACATGATGTGATGTTATTGAAATTTGCCACTGACACTTTGTCTTATAATTTAGGTAAAGAAATGATCGATGCATTGCCTCCTCAAGCACAAATGGTTAAAGATATGTCATTATTTGAGCTGAGATCGATCAAAGATGAAGTTGAGATAGAAACTATTAGAGAAAACTTGTATATTACAAAAGCTGCGTTTCTTTATATTATTGGCATTTTAAAACCTGGGATGACAGAGATCGAAGTAGCTGCTGAGCTTGAATATTTTTGTCGAAAACAAGGTGCTGATAAGATGGCTTTTGATTCAATTATTGCTTCTGGTGTGAGAGGTGCTTTACCTCATGGGATTGCTTCACACAAGATTATTCAAGATAATGAATTTGTTCAATTTGATTTTGGTTTTTATCGAAATAAATATTGTTCTGATTTTAGTCGTGTGGTTGCATTAGGTAATATTGACCCTCAGCTTCATGAAATACGACAAATAGTCGAAGATAGTGTTAAAAAAGTAATAGAAGATGCTCGTTGTGGAATGACAGGACAAGAAATAGATGCCATCGCTCGTAATTATATAACTGAAAAAGGATATGGGGCTTATTTTGTTCATGGACTAGGGCATGCACTTGGTTTAGATGTGCATGAAAATCCACGTTTAAATACTGTTTGGAATAAACCGATCAGAGAAAATATGGTTTTAACTGTTGAGCCAGGTATTTATCTTCCAAACATAGGTGGGATTCGTTTAGAAGATGTTGTTGTGATGAGATCTGATAAATTTGAATTAATTACAGATTGTGGGTATGAATTTTAATAGAATCTCTTAGATACTATTATTTAGATTTGATCTTTTATTGTTTGTGTGGCTATTTTTCTTAAGTTTCATTATTATTTATGCTTTTATTTCAGTATGAATATGCATCTGTACAGAGAATCTAAATAAAATAGAGAGGTAGACCTAAAGATGGATTTATTCAAAAATATTTTTTTTAATTCTTGGATAAAAGCTTTGTTTTTTATCGCTTTTTGTATTTTAGCAACATACTTGCTGATCAATAATTTTTGGCAAATTTTAACTACTTTTGTTGATTGGCGGAATAAAAAATTTTGGATGGCTCTTGGGGTAATTGGTTCAGCAATGTTTTTGTTACCTACTTTTATGAATATGATGTTTTTTGTAAAAATCATTCAAATTGCTGATAATACAAAAAAAACAGAAGAATTACTCACAAAACAAATTGAATTGTTTAATCAAATATTACAAAAAAAATAATATAAATAAAAACCTTTGAGGGGGAACTATGAACTATGAAGATATTAAAAAGGGGATGATCCTTAATTTTGAAAATCAACTTTGGTATGTTGCTTGGTGTCAACACCATAAACCTGGAAAAGGTGGTGCTGTTATGCGTACGAAACTTCGAAATGTGATTAAAGGAAATATGTTGGACAAAGTGTTTCGTGGTGGAGATAGTGTTGAGCAAGTACGTGTTGATAACAGAGAAGCTCAATTTTTGTATAAAGAGGGGACTGATTTTATTTTTATGGATCAAGAAACATACGATCAATATCCTGTTTCTGCATCGATTGTCGGCGATACAGAACTTTATTTAAAAGAACAAGGAATTGCTGAATTAAAAATTTATCAAGACGAAGTTATTGCTGTGAATGCACCTATGTTTGTTGAACTTCAAATTACCGAAACAGATCCAGGATTGAAAGGCGATACCGTGAGTGGTGGTTCAAAACCCGCAACACTTGAAACAGGTGCTGTGATACAAGTGCCTTTATTTGTCAACGTTGGTGAAATTGTTAAAGTTGATACAAGAGACGATCGTTATATTGAACGTGTAAAAGGATAATGGTTCGTTTGGCAATCTTGTGTCTGGAGATTCTATGAGTAATATTACAGAAATAAAAAAAATATACGATTTATTTTCAGGATTAAACATTGATTTTATAGATATTGAAACACCTGAAGGTTCTTTTTCTATTAGTTTTGGGAATGAAAATAATTATTCTAAACATCAGTATGCTCCTATACCTAATCCTGAAACAAAAACTATAAATACATCCAAATCCAAATTACCAGAATTAGTGAAAGATATTGTTTCACCTGCTGTAGGGATCTTTGAACGAAGCAATCCAAGAACAGGTGAATACTATATTAAATTAAGAGATACTATTAAAGTAGGACAAGTTATAGGACATATCTTGGTTCTTGGTATTAGACATGATGTTGTTGCAAATATATCAGGAAAAATTATAGAAATGTTAGTTGAAGATGAACAACCTATAGAATATGGACAACCTGTTATCAGAGTGGAGATATCAAATGAAGAGGCTTAAAAGAATTCTTATTGCTAATAGAGGTGAAATTGCTGTACGTGTTATTCGTGCTGCAAAGGAACTTGGAATTGAAACTGTCGCTGTTTATTCAGAAGCAGATGCAGATTCTTTGCATGTTCAGCTTGCTGATATTGCAATTTGCATAGGTCCAGCACCTTCTGCAGAGTCTTATTTGAATATCCCAGCATTAATTTCTGCCGCTAGAATTTCAGGAGCTGAAGCAATTCATCCGGGTTATGGATTTTTATCAGAAAATGCGAAATTTGCAGAAATTTGCCAAAAACATAATATTATTTTTATTGGACCTTCAGCAGAAGTCATTGATCTTTTAGGAAATAAGACAGCAGCTCGTAAAGAAATGAGTGGAGTAGGTGTTCCTATTACCCCTGGTACAGGAGCTCTTTCTTCTGTTGAAGAAGCTCTTAGTTTTGCTAAAGATGCCGGTTATCCGTTGATTATCAAGGCTTGTTCTGGTGGTGGTGGTAAGGGAATGCGTGTTGTCTGGAATGATGATGAGCTTTTCAAAATGTATGCAGTGGCTTGTAGTGAAGCAGAGATAAATTTTGGAGATGCTCGTGTCTATATGGAAAAATTTCATGAAAATCCACGTCATATTGAAGTACAATTTATTGGTGATACCCATGGAAATGTCGTTCATTTGATGGAACGTGATTGTTCCGTTCAACGCAGACATCAAAAACTGATTGAAGAAGCTCCAAGCCCTGCATTAACTCCAAAACAACGAAAAGAATTAGGTGATATTTGTGTTAAAGGCATGAAAAAAGTAGGGTATGTTGGTGCTGGAACAATGGAATTTCTCTACGATGTATCTAGTAAAAAATTCTATTTCATGGAAGTTAATACACGAATTCAAGTGGAACATTGTGTTACAGAATTAGTTACAGGTATCGATCTCGTAAAAGAGCAATTGTTAATTGCTTCAGGAGAAAAATTATCATTCAAACAAGATGATATTCAATTACTTGGTACAGCAATTGAATGCCGTATCAATGCAGAAAATCCTTTTAAAGATTTTATGCCAACTCCTGGAACATTAGATGTTGTTAATTTTCCAGGAGGATTTGGTGTTCGTATAGATTCTCATGCCTATTCTGGTTATACGATTCCTCAATTTTATGATTCTTTAGTTGCTAAAATGATCTCTTTTGGTAAGACAAGAGAAGAAGCATTAGATCGCATGTATCGTATGTTGGATGAGACAATTTTGATGGGAAAAGGTGTTTCTACAACTATTCCATTTCATAAACAAGTTATGAAAGACTCCATATTTCGTTCAGGAGACTTTACCACAACATTTTTAGATCATTTTGTTCTTCAAGAAGAATCTCACGAATAAATAATAAAACCCACTCAAAATAAGTGGGTTTTATTATTTTATATCACTTGAAGTTATTGATTATTTACAAGTGTGTCAATACAAGGATCAACACCATTAGAACCATCAACACACATTCCACAAATAGAACCAGCACCGGTTCTGTCTATAATCTCTTCTACTGTAATCCCAAGATTTTCAGTAAGAACACTTTCTATTTCTCCCAGTGTAATATTTAAACATGAACAAATAATTTGATCTTTATCTACCATAAATCCCCCCATAAATAGTTTATAGTGTGTGATTAGTTTTACAAATTATAATATATTTTGCAAAAATATTATTCTAAATGGTACAGTTCCATTTTATGACGTAATGTATTTCTGTTTATCCCTAAGATTTGAGAGGTTCGGAGCTTATTATTTTTGTTTCGTGCTAAGGTACATTCTATTAATTTTTTTTCAATATCTCCAATTACAAGATCATACAGATTTTGGTCTTGGCTAGCTATTGTTTGTTCTATCCATTTTAAAATTTGGGTAGAGCATGTTTCATATTTTGCAATCGTAGACTCTTTTGATGCTAACAATTCTAATATATTATCACAAAAAATCATGTCCATGTCAATAGTATCACAAAAATAATAAGTTTTATCCGCTATAAACACCATATCTTTTTGACTCCGAGGAATAGTAAATCTAGTATAAGGAATATTTTTTTTGTTAGAAGTATTCAAAATAAAAGAGCGATTGTTTTCAAATAAATCTTTAGAGAGATCAATATCATCTACTAAGGTACCATAAGAAAACAGTTGTTCTCCTTTATTAGTAATAATACAACATCCTCTTACATTCATTGCTGTTGCAAGTTTTTGAAATATATCGTCTGGATTTTGTAAGAAACGAATTGAAAATAATGTGTCTAATAATTTATGAAATTTTTTTTGAAGATAGTCTGTGATAAAATGTTTCACAGCAAAGCTTGCATAACTTGAAATCATTTGTACAAATTCCAAGTCTTTTTCTGTAAAACTATTTTTTTCGAAATTGTCAAGAACGATAGCACCGATTGTAGAATCATTGATTTTGATAGGCATTGATAGCTCTGATTTAGTATCAGGAATGATCGATATATATTTTGGATCTAAATCAATATTATTGATGATTTTAGGCAACCCATTTTTGATTGTTGTACCTGAAATTCCTTCATTTATATTCAGTCTTATAGTCTGTATTATTTCATTAGGAATATTTTGTGCTGTGTAGCAATACAACTGATCTGATAAAGGATGTTTAAATATAATGACACCATAAGTAGCTCTAGTAATGCTGATACATTCTTTTAATGTGATATCAAGCATATCTCGCATGTTATTACTATTTTGCATTGATACAAAGAGATAATGAATTTGTTTTAATGTTTTGATGTATGATTCATAATGATTGTTTTCCATAATGACCTATAGTATAATATTTTATTAAATATTAATAGTATACTATTGATCATAAAAAAAATCAATAGTATAAAAATAAAAATATCATTTACTTTTTATTTGCTTTTTATTTAAATCTCTAATAATATATAAAAACTATAAAGTTATTTTTATGGATGGTTGTTTGAAATGGATGATTTTCTTCATGGTCATAAAAAAGGATTTCTTATAAGAAAAAATATTAAATATAAGATTTTACTTGTTATTATTCCCTTTTTTTTAATTATTTTTTTATTTTTGAGCCTTACTATTTATTTTTCTTCAAATAATGGTATCACAAGTATCGCAAAAGAATTTCTTGGATATAAGCTTCAAGAAGTAAACTCTTTTTTTCAAGGTGAATTTGAACAAAAAGTGATTCTTGATCAAAATAATATTGATGTTACTTTTAATATTAAACAAAATACCGTCGAATATACTAAAAAATTTACAGATGAAATATTTTTTATTATTCCATATGATAAAATAAATATATTGACTGAAACTTATTTTTCTGCTGAAAGTAATTGGTCACAAAATGATCTTAATAATGTATATGATTTATTGACAGAACGTGAAAAAATATTAGAAGAAACTCCTGAAAAATGGAGTAGTTGGTTTGAATATACTGATCAAAACAATATCCACTATGTTGGGATTTTTATTCCAAACTTTAACGCTGATGCATGGTTTGTATTAATTTCTAAACATGAATATTTTTATAAACCTGTTAATAATATTATACGTTATATTATCATTATTGTTTTGATTGGATTGATTGTCATGATCATATTAATTTTATTTTTTGTAAGTTTTTTAACACGACCACTTAATTATTCTCTAGCAACTATTAAAGAAATTACAAATACCATGGATTTTAGTAAACGTATTAAGATTTTTTATCCTGATGAGATAGGGTTATTAGGCGAATATTTTAATCAAATGATCCAAGAGCTTGAAAAATCTTATAATTATATTAAGAATTATGCTTATAATACTGTTTTAGCCAAGAAAAGAGAAGAACGAATACGTTTTATTTTCCAAAAATATGTTCCTAGTGATGTTATTGAAGAAGTATTGGAAAACTCAACAGATACAATGTTGATTGGTAAAAAACAAATGGTGACTATTTTGTTTTCGGATATTCGTGAATTTACTACTATTTCAGAGTCATTAGATCCAGAAAAATTGGTTGTTTCATTAAATAATTATTTTACGTTAATGGTTCGTCATATTATTGAGAAAAATGGCATTGTTGATAAATTTATTGGTGATGCAATCATGGCGATTTTTGGGGCACCTAAAAAACATTCAAACGATGCTGAAGCTGCTATTTATGCAGCGATAAACATGATAGAATCCCTAAGAATATTCAATGATCAGCAACAAAAAACAAATCTTGTGACTTTTGAGATAGGCATTGGAATTAATACTGGAGAAGCTATTGTTGGTAATATCGGTTCTGATCAAAAACTTGATTATACGGTAATGGGTGATCCTGTAAATTTGGGAGCAAGATTAGAAGGTCTTACAAAATTATACCATATGCCTATTTTGGTAAGTGAATTTACAAAAAATGCAGTTTCTTCTGATAGTGATTTATTGTTTTTTAACGTTGATATTGTAAGGGTCAAAGGAAAAGTTCATCCTGTTAAAATTTATTATCCTTTTGATAAAAGAAAGATTCCTGCAAATGAGTTGTCTTTTTATAAACAATTTAGTAATATACAAAAAGACTATTTGAATGGTAATTTTACTACTGCACTACGTGCATTTGATCTTTTAGAAGTAGAATCTCCTTTTACTCATCCACTTTTAACCTTGTATCGAGATCGATGTCATTACCTAATTAAAAATCCACCAAAAAATTGGGATGGTGTTCAAACATGGACAACTAAATCATAAATTGATACGTAGAGGTTTTTATGAAAACAAAATGGTCTGAAGAATCATTGATTAATCATTTTTTATTTATCGATATTATGAAAGTTAAAGAAGAAATTAACTCAGCTCATGTTCCAATTTTACATCCTATCAAACTCAAAAAAAATTATCCTATTTTTCGATCGATAGGGGGAGTGAATATTGAAATTGGTTATATAAAACTGATCAAAATATCATTTGAATCTATTGTGTATTTTTTCAATAAACTAGAGGTTACAATAAAACAAGGTAATTTTATTGTAAAGCAAAATTTTGAAGCACTCTCTGAATTTACAGAAGAATTTAATTTAGAAAAACCTAATTATGAGTATTGTCAAGGTTACATTCTTAATTATGAACTGATTAATATTATTAATAATGAAACTGAAACAGAGATTTTTTTGAAGTACAAAGATTCACTCCATAATACCTATATACTGTACAATATGGCAGTAGCTAGAAATGTTAATAATTTTGTATTAGTAATTAAAAAGATATTTTAATCACTAAATTTCTGTTTTGTTATTCCATATGATAAAGTTTAGTCTATGAAGTGACGATATTATAACCGTATCATAAAATTAGCAAATAATTTTTTATAAAAAATATAATAAAGTAACGAAAATATTTGATTTTTTTTATAAAGTAAATTATTATTAAATACAATATATGCTTACATATCAAGATGATATAAAACTCAGAACTAAATTTGGAGGAATACCAATGAGTACATCTAAAGTTACTTATGTTGCAATTGGAGAAGCTGTTGCAGCTAAAATGGGTTTGCCCAAAAGCAAAGGTGCAGAATTAGGCCGTAACTTTGTAAGTGAAGTAGTGGATACTTTACAAAAAGGAACATCTGTTGAATTAACAGGTTTAGCAACATTATCTGTTGAAATGTCTAAAGCTCGAACAGGACATAATCCTAAAACTAGAGAAGTGATTCAAATTCCTGCAAAAAAAAGAGTTAAGGCAGCTATTTCTGGTAAACTCAAAAAGAGCTTATAGAAAACTACCCAAAAAAGCCCGATATCGGGCTTTTTTGTTTGCCTAAAATGAATGAACTTATTAATTTTATTTATGAATATAATATTTTAGGTGAAAAATAATAAAAAAGGATTGAATTTTTTCTCAAAATGATCCATAATAATAATATAAGAAGATATCTTATTATTTTAAGAAGGGATCATGGAAAAATATCAAGTTACTGCTCGTAAATGGCGTCCTCAAGATTTTGATCAGATTATTGGTCAAGAGCATGTTACTACAGCATTAATTAATGCTGTGAATAGTGGTAAAATCCCTCATGCCTATTTGTTTTCAGGACCTAGAGGTGTTGGTAAGACTAGTACAGCTAGAATTCTTTCAAAAATATTAAATTGTGAACAAAGCCCACATATATGTGGTATCTGTTCTGCGTGTCAAGAAATCACATTAGGACAAGCGTTAGATGTTCGTGAAATTGATGGTGCCTCAAATAGAGGTATAGAACAAATTCGTGAAATTCGTGATAATGCTGTATACACACCTCTTTCTTTTAAATATAAAATTTTTATTATTGATGAAGTACATATGCTTACCAAAGAAGCCTCTAATGCTTTATTAAAAGTTTTAGAAGAACCACCAGCTCATATTATATTTATGTTGGCTACCACTGAACCTAATAAAGTTCTTCCTACAATTCGTTCTCGTTGTCAGCATTATTTATTAAAAAAAATTCCTTTAGATATGCTTATCAGTAGATTAGAAACAATTTTAAAAGCAGAACAGTATCATTATGATAGAGATTCTCTTGAGTTGATTGCAAAAGCAGGTGATGGTTCTATGCGTGATTCTCAGACTATTCTTGATCAAGTAATTTTATATACTCAAGGAAATTTAACGATAGATCAAACAAAAGAAGTTTTGGGTATTCCTGCAGATATTTATTTTGAACGAGTAATTGAAGGTCTCTTAAATCAAAATATTATCATTATTTTAGAGCAAGTAGATATTTATTTGTCTGAAGCTGGAGATGGGGTTTCTTTTACCGAACACTTAACTAAATTTTTACGACAAGGGTTGTTAATCAAAAAATTACCAGCTACACATCCTCTTATTAATATGAGTGATAATACATATCAAAAAATGTCTTCTTTATTTCAAAAATTTACAGATGAAGACCTATTAATTTTAGTAAATTTGGCGTTAGAATTATCTGATATTCTCAGAAAAGAAGTTGCAGAACGTTTTTGGATTGAAAGTACATTGTTTAAGATGCTTGATTATAAGAATAGAATTCCTATATCAACTTTACGTCAGGAAATCTTAAAAATTGTAGGACGGGATTCTGGTTTTAGATCTAAAAATCAACTTTCATCTTTAGCAATACCTCAAAAAATTAAACAAAGTAATGATGCTGTAATACCTGCTACAAGAAATAATGAAAATAATATTTTACATTCTCAGACAGGTGTATTATCTTCGGCATTGCAACAACAAGAACAACGTAAAAAATTACCAGCTGTTGCAGAAACACAAAAAGAGATTGTTGTTCCTATTACTGATCAAGAGCTTAAAACATCAGCTACTGATGTGAAAAAACAAATTTCTATGGATAGTGATGATAGAGAAGGTCTCTTACGGAATTTATTTGAAATATTATAAAAATATAACAGCAGCATTATAAGGAGATACTATGTTAGAGAACGTAAAGCAAGCAATGAAAATGCGTGAAGAAATGAATTCTTATAAAAAAATTCTTGAAGAAACAAAGGTTAAGGCATCTTCTAAAAGAGACTATGTTAAAGTCACTCTGGATGGTGAAAAAACATTAAAACAAATTGAATTTTCCGATGATGCTATGAAATTATCAAAAGAAGAACTCGCAAAATATGTGAGAGAAGCAATGAAAACAGCTTCTAAAGAATTAGAAGCGATTCAAAAGAAAACATTCAAAAATTCCCCAATGGCAAATTTATTGCAGGGTCGATAGATTTAGAGAGGATTTTCTGTGCTTCCAAAAGCGATAACACATTTATCAAAATTACTAACTAAAATTCCAAATGTTGGACCAAAAAGTGCCGAAAAAATAGCAATATGGTTTTCGCAAGAAGGACAAAATCATGCAAAAGAATTAGGGAATTACTTGTTAAATTTGTCTAATTATATAGGTGTTTGTCCACAATGCGGTTATTTTTCTATAGAAGATAATCAATTGTGTCTGATTTGTTCTGATATAAAAAGAGACTCGCATATTTTGTGTTTAGTCGAAGATGTTTTAGATATTATTGATATTGAAGAAACAGCATCCTATCAAGGACGTTACTTTGTTCTTGGGGGCGTGATTTCACCTTTAGAAGGTAAAACGATTTCGAGTTTACCGTTTGATCGCTTAAAAAATATAATTACTGAAACAAAAATTTCAGAACTTATTATTGCTTTAGGAGCAACAACAGAAGGAGATGTCACTTCTATGTATCTTAAAGAATTTTTATCTGATACTAATATTAAACTTTCTATATTGGCTCGAGGGATTTCTGTTGGGACAAAAATCCATTTTGCTGGTAAAAAAAGTATCATTCAAGCATTTCGTACAAGAGAATCTTTAGAATAAATACTAATATATATTATTGTGTATATATTATACCATTTATATTAATAATTTAATAAATACTAATGTATTAAGAGGTAGTTCACATGGCTATACAAAAAATGATTATGGATGGTAATAAAGCTACTGCTTATGTTGCTTATGCATTCAGTGAAGTTGCTGCTATATTTCCAATAACACCATCCACTCCTTTGTCAGAACATTGTGATGCTTGGGCAGCACAAGGTGTTAAGAATATTTTTGGTGACACCATGCTCATCTCAGAGCTTCAATCCGAAGCAGGTGCAGCTGGAGCTGTACATGGCTCATTACAAGCAGGAGCTATAACGACCACTTTTACTTCATCGCAAGGTTTATTGTTAATGGTTCCTAATATGTTTAAAATAGCAGGAGAATTATTACCTGCAGTTTTTCATGTCCCTGCTAGAACAGTTGCTACACATGCTCTATCTATTTATGGAGATCATAGTGATGTGATGGCTTGTCGTCAAACAGGTTGGGCTATGATTTGTTCTGCAACTGTTCAAGAAGCACATGATTTTGCTTTAGTTTCACATCTTGTGGCACTTAAAAGTCGTGTACCTTTTATACATTTCTTTGATGGTTTTCGAACATCACATGAAATTCAAAAAATTGATGTTTTGGAATATGATGATTATAAAAAATTAGTTGATTTTGATGCTGTTGAAGCATTTCGTCAGCGAGGATTGTCACCAGATCGTCCTGTTACTCGTGGTACTGCTCAAACACCTGATATTTATTTTCAAGCATTTGAAGCACGTAATCCTTATTATGATAATTTAGCAGAACTTGTGCAAGAAACTATGGATCAAGTATCCAAAGCTACAGATCGTGAACTTTCTACAGTACAATATCATGGAGCAGCTGATGCTGATCGTGTTGTTGTCCTTATGGGATCAATGGTAAGTACAGCACGTGCTGTGGTTGATGCTCTTTTGAAAAAGGGTGAAAAAGTAGGTGTAATGTGTATTCATTTGTACCGACCATTCCCAACGAAACATCTTTTAGCAAATATGCCTAAAAGTGTTCAAAAAATTGCGGTTGTTGATCGTTGTAAAGAATTAGGAGCAACAGGAGAGCCATTGTATCTTGATATTTGTGAGTCCTATTCTGATCAAGCAACCCGTCCAATTATTGTAGGTGGACGTGCTGGACTTTCTTCAAAAGATGTTACTCCAGGTCAAATGTTATCTATATTCGAAAATTTAGCTTTAAAAGAACCTAAGAATGATTTTACTATTGGTATCGTTGATGACGTTACTTTCAAGTCATTACCTATAACTGAAGAAATGAATGTTATTCCTGAAGGAACCATTGAATGTAAATTCTATGGACTTGGAGCGGATGGAACTGTTGGTGCTAATAAAAATTCTATTTCTATTATTGGAGATCATACAGATCTTAATATTCAAGGATATTTTGATTATGATTCTAAAAAAAGTGGTGGCTATACAATTTCTAATCTTCGCTTTGGTGAAAAAGATATCAACCTACCTTATTTAATTCAAACCCCTAGCTTTATTAGCTGTTCTCTTCCTTCTTATATCTATAAATATGATCTTCTTCAGGGTCTGAGAAAAGGTGGAACTTTCTTATTAAACACATCTTGGAAAATTAAAGAACTAGATGAAAAACTGCCAAACCATATAAAACGTTATTTAGCAGAACATGATATTAATTTCTATATTATTAATGCTAATGCAATTGCACGTGAAATTGGTATGCGTCAATCTAATACAATCTTGCAATCAGCTTTCTTTAAACTTGCTAATATTCTTCCTTATGAAAAAGCTGTTGATTTGATGAAACAATCTGCTAAAAAAAGTTATAGCCGAAAAGGTGATGCAATTGTTCAAATGAATTATAAAGCAATTGATGCTGCTGCAGAAAAGCTTCAAAAAGTTGAGATTAAACCTGAATGGAAAAATCTTAAGGGTGAATTTGAGCTTCTTAAACAAGAAGGTGCACCTATATTTGTACAAAGTATTGCTGCTGCAGTTAATCAATTAAAAGGAGAATCTTTGCCTGTTAGTGCTTTTTCAGGTGAATTTGTTGATGGTACTGTTACTTCAGGTTCTACAAGATATGAAAAACGTTATGTTTCAGATTTTGTGCCTGCTTGGATTGAAGAAAACTGTATTCAATGTAATCAATGTGCGTTTGTTTGTCCTCATGCTGTTATTAGACCTTTCTTATTAAACGGAGATGAAAAAAAACATGCCCCAGCTGATATGACAACATTACCAGCAACAGGTGCCGCTGATCTTCAATATAAAATCTCTGTTTCAGTTGCAGATTGTACAGGTTGTTCTGCATGTGTTGATATTTGTCCTGGAAAAGGTGGAAATAAGGCCCTAGCTATGGATAATATTGCAACTCAAAGACAAGAACAAGTTAATTATGACTGGCTCTTTAAAAATTGTAAACCTAAAAATCCATTCGGTAAAAGTAATGCAAAAGCTGTTCAATTTGAGCAACCATTATTTGAATTCCATGCAGCATGTCCTGGTTGTGGTGAAACTCCATATATTAAGCTTGTTACTCAATTATTTGGTGATCGTATGATGATTGCAAATACGACAGGATGTACCTCTATTTATGGAGGATCTATGCCATCTACTCCTTATTCTACTAACTCAGAAGGACATGGACCTACTTGGGCAAACTCTCTTTTTGAAGATAATGCTGAATTTGGTTTTGGAATGTATATTGCACGTAAAAAACTTAGAGAACGATTGACTAACTATATCAAACAAGCAATTGCTGAAAATGCTTTATCTAATACTGCTGTTTTCCAAGAATGGCTTGATCATAACAATGATGGCGAAACAACAAGAGATATTACTCAAAAAGTGAAAGAAGCTTTAAAAACAGAAACAAGCCCATTAGCTCTAAAAATTAAAGATCTTCAAGACTATTTAGTCAAATCATCTATGTGGCTTTTTGGTGGAGATGGTTGGGCATATGATATTGGTTTTGGTGGTTTAGATCACGTTTTGGCAACTGGTGAAAATATTAATATTTTAGTCCTTGATACAGAAGTATATTCCAATACAGGTGGTCAAGCATCAAAATCTACTCCATTAGGTGCACAAGCATTATTTGCTTATACCGGTAAACAAAATGCGAAGAAAAATCTTGGATTGATGATGTCCACTTATGGAAATATATATGTTGGTCAAATTTCTATGGGTGCAAATAAAGCTCATGCTCTGAAGGTCATACAAGAAGCTGAAGCTTATCCTGGACCATCATTAATTATTGCTTATTCACCATGTATTGCTCATGGATTGAAAGGTGGCTTAACAAATTCACAGTCTGAAGAAAAATTAGCTGTTGATTCTGGTTATTGGCACTTATGGAGATACAATCCATCATTAAAACTAGAAGGAAAAAATCCATTTACGCTTGATTCAGGTGAGCCAAAATTTGAATTATTCCAGCAATTTATTGGTCATGAAGTACGTTTTACTGCTCTTGGAGGAGTTTTTCCTGAAAGAGCTCAACATCTCTTTACACTTGCTGAACAACAAGCAAAAGAACGTTTTAAACATTATCAACGTTTAGCAGCTATGGATTACTCTTTGTAAAAAATAAAAAAATCCTCTCAATTTGTGAGAGGATTTTTTTTTATTTTGTTAAAATATTTTATTAATTTAGTGGATTGTTTTTATATTATGAGTTATAATATAAATATTATTTTAATAGATGTTGGAGATTCGTATGCTTAACAAAAATGTATGGTTATCTGGACTTGTTTTCAGCATAATAGTTGTTAGTGTTTTTTCTTATATTATTTTTACACAATCTGGTATCATATATAATGAACGTTCAGAGTTTTTTGATAAACAAATCAAAGCTCAAGAAAAAATTATTGAAAAAAATGTTCGCTATCTTGTGAAAGGTATGGAAGAAATGATACAACCACAAAAAATAGCTGAGATTTTATCAAAAAAAACAGTAGCTGAAATGGATTTTCCGTTTTTGAACGAGGTTGATCTTTCTTCTATTCATCTTACAGATCATATTGGAAATATCCTTTTTTCGAGTCAACTTTTTTATACTGGAAAATCTATTTATTCTAATATCATTTCATGGAATCAGACTACGGAACCATTTTTCTTTTTTTCGAATACAAATACTCTTGTTGGTATTATAAGATATCTTGATCCTGCATTTGTTGAAAACAGTAATACTGGTTATATTATTGCTGAATTTGCTAGTGATCAAGTATTACCAAAAGATTCTTTATCTAAAATACATGTCCGATCCATCGATCAATATCCTCCAATCTTGCTTTTTGATGAAACTCAAAATCTTCCAGAGAATATGCTCTCGGTTATTGCAAATAACTATCAAAAAGCACCACAATCAATTAATAAACATATTGCTTCTATACTTTATATTCCTTATTTTGCACCTGTTATTTATTATTTTGGAAATCAATTTTATTTTCCACCTTTTTATGGTTTTGTAACTGTCTTATTTTTAATGTTTGCATTAATTTCTTTGTTTATGTTTCTCCGAACAAGAAATCAAGAAAAACAAATTAATTTAACTGATTTTGTTGATAATATCTCTGATTTATCAGAACATGATTCTGTTTCTCAATTATTTTCTGATATTGAAAATGGTGTCATTTATGATCAAAAAACAGCATCTGCTATGATGAATGATGCAACACAATTTGGTGTAGTACATGAGATTCATCCATTAGAAAAAGAATCTGATGCAGATGATTTGGAATCTTTTATTAATACTAACAATACTAAATCTCAAAATGCTGATTCTATACAAAATGTTCCATTAACAACAGATGAATTTATTAATTTCACTCCTGACGATGAGAACTTTGAAAATATGATTGCTGATGAAGATCCTAGTTATACTAATGATCCTAATATAATATCTGAAGATCTTTTATTAAATAATAAGAATAATTTAGAAGAAAACTTATCTTCTGATTTTGAGGAAGAAGTAGTTGAAGAAGAAAAAGTAAATGTTCCTATATTGGATATACACTCTGATGAAATCGATGATTTTGATGATGAATCGATGGATAATTATAATTTTGATCAAGAAGAATTGCATACTTTGGATTCATTAGAATTTGATAAAGATAAAAACAATCTTATGGAAGAACATCTTTCTTCAGATGAATTGATTAATGACAATATTCTAGAAAATGATCATGAAGATTTCTTAGATGAATATTTTGAAACTGATACAATAAATTCTGTTGATGAGACATCTTCTGATTTTGAGATGAAAACAATTGAAAATGAAGAAAATATAGCATCTGAAATAACTCTTCCTATAGAAAATATTGATGATTTTATTGTACCGTTAACGGAAGATGAAACCATTAATGATATTGTTATTGGAGATGAAGCTCTTGGCTCTGAAGTGACTGAATACTCAAGTGTTCCTATCATTCACGATATTCCTATTGTTGAAGAGCAAGAAGAAGATCCCCAAACAATAAGTGATATTGCTTTAGATGTTGATGATGAGTTAGAAGAAATATCAGCAAATCAATTTAATCAATTATTAGAATCGTTTGGTTCATTTGAAAATCCTGTTGTTCAAGAAAGAATCTATAAATTGATTCCTCTTCTTAATCAATACCAGATCACACATTCACCTGTTGCAGAATTAAAAGATGATAAATATACTTTTAATATTGATGGGCAAGAAGTTCAACTTTCTAAAAATTCTGAGTTATTTGATAAGATTTTATCTCAACATAAAGTACTATCTCTTTCTGGAAATATATCAGAATTTGATTATTTAAAAGAAATTTTTCCACAAAAATTTATTGAAAATCTGGGAGAATTATTTATTGAACCAATTCTTGATCAACAAGGTGATGTTCAGGGAATAGTTTTATTAGGTCGAGATAAAAATGAAGAACCTCTTTCATTAGATGCAAAAAAATCATTATTTATAAAAATGAATAATATTTAAATAATATTTATTATCCATAGGAGAACACTATGAAAAAAACTAAAATTGTTTGTACAATGGGACCAGCTGTTGAAAAATTAGAAACACTTTGTTCCTTATTAGAATCAGGAATGAATGTTGCTCGTTTAAATTTTTCACATGGTTCACATGAAGAGCATCTCAATAGAATTAAGATGATCAGAGAAGCTTCAAAAAAAACAGGTATTCCTGTAGCTATCCTACTAGATACAAAAGGACCTGAAATCAGAACTCAAAAATTGAAAGATGGTAAAGATGTTCTACTAACAGCCGGTCAGAAATTTTTCTTTACTACAAAAGAAATCGTTGGAAATGAAAATGGCGTTTCTGTTACTTATGCTGATTTTGCAAAAGATCTTTCTGTTGGTAAAACAATTTTAGTAGATGATGGATTACTACGTTTTATTGTTGATAAAATTGAAAGCGATACTGTTTATACCACATTAATGAATAATGGTGCTTTAGGTGAGAAAAAAGGTGTTAATCTTCCTAATATTAATATTAATCTTCCTGCTCTAGCTGAAAATGATATTGCTGATTTAAAATTTGGCTGTGAAGTAGGAGTTGATTTTGTAGCAGCGTCATTTATCCGTAAAGCTAGTGATGTTGAAGAAGTACGAAAAGTTTTAAGAGAAAATGGTGGTAAGGATATTAAAATTATCTCTAAAATTGAAAATCAAGAAGGTTTAGATAATTTTGCTGAAGTACTTGTTGCGTCAGATGGTATTATGGTTGCTCGAGGAGATCTTGGTGTTGAAATTCCAATGGAAAAGGTTCCTTTTGCTCAAAAAAATATGATTGCCATGTGTAATGAAGCAGGAAAACCTGTCATTACAGCTACTCAGATGTTAGATTCTATGATTAAAAATCCAAATCCAACACGTGCTGAGGTTAATGATGTTGCAAATGCAATTCTTGATGGTACCGATGCAATTATGCTTTCCGGTGAAACTGCTAAAGGAGCATTTCCTGTGGAGGCTGTCTGTGTAATGAATAGAATTGCTTTGGAAATTGATCCTTATATCGAACAAATTCCTGCTGATTTTACAGATCATTTGGATTTAACAGAAGCTGTCGCAAGAGGTACTGTTGAAGTTGCTGCAGCTTGTCAAGCTAAAGCCATCGCAATTGGAACAAATACAGGTCGGTCTGCCCTCGCTGTGAGAAAATATTTTCCACACTCTCCTATATTAGCTGTTGTTAATAATGAACAAGTAGCACGTCAATTACTTCTGGTTAAAGGTATTATTCCTATGGTTGATACAACTGCATCAAATCATGATGATATGGAAAAAATAGCCTTAAATGAATGTAAAAAATATTTAAAATTAGAAAAAGGTGACTTAGTTGTTGTTTCTTATGGTAAGAAAATTTTTACTTCAGGTACAACAAATAGTTTAAGAGTATTAACAATAGAATCGTAAAAAATATTATATTAAAAAAGGAGGATTTAATCCTCCTTTTTTAATATAATACGTGAGTTTATTTTGACAGATAATATACTAAATAAAAAAAGGGGCTATGCGACATGGTTTTAGGCTCTTAACTGAAGAGAAGCTTCTGGGATATAAGGGAAAATATAAAAAAAACTCATTTGTTACTAAAAAAAATTATGGTATGATTAAACTCTTTTCTTCAGAATTAAGAAGAGGGATACTTGTGATGTTATCATAATCTTCTTCGAAATCTGATAATCTTTTAAAGTCATTATATTGTACTAAATATTCTTTTTAATCAAATAAAACGCCTATTTTAAGGGCGTTTTATTTTTTTAATTTTTAATTTTTTGATATATTAAACTTAGCATCATATTTGATATAATGTTTTTTATGTAGCACCATAAACACTGACATATAATCCTAAATCACCAGCACTTGGTCCTGCTTTTTGGATATATAATGGGCTATCCGGTAAGCTATAGAAAATTCCAAATTTATAAGTAAGTGTGAGGAATGTGAAATCAACATAGGCTCCAAATCGATTATTGAAATGGGCAAGATTATCAACACGAAATTCGCTTTCATGTAATCCATAAATAAATCCATAATCAACACCAAATCCAATATTATTAATACGTCCACCTAGAGATAAAAATATATTAAGGTCAGGTATGTTATTTAAACCAACAATAGGATCTGCAAAGTTTTCAGATTCACTCCCTAATGATGTTACAGAGAATGATTGCTCAAATCCATTAATTAATAGATGTTGACTAAATCGAATATAAAGATCATCAGCTGTTAATTGGTCTCCGTAGTGTGCAGGCAAATACACTGTAAAGTATACGTTTGCATATTCTAATGCTGAATTGATACTCAAACCTGCACGTACACGAACTTTACTATCAAAAGAACCGATAGTAGGAGCTGCAACACCCGCATAAAGTTCCATATACCAACGTTCAAAACGAAATGTTGTGAGAAAATCTGCATTAAAAAAATCTAAACCGTTAATATTATCTGAATAAAGCATTAATTCTGGTTCATAACGTCCATCTTGAATTGGGAATGTGAAGCTTACACCTGCACCACTAATAGCTCGATATCCATAATAATTAAATCCAGGAGTATAGTTAAATTGAAATCCTCGAGGTATTACGCGATCTTCGCCTAAATATTTGTGTCTACCAAAAAATGTATGAAAATTAAAACGAGTGCTAGGATTAATAGATAATTTAATGGTATCAAGAGTAATCAAATCATTTAATCCACTCTGAAGATTTAAATTATCCCCAGCAACACCAATACCAAAAATTAGTCCACTTTGATCCCCAACAACAATATCTGTTTGTGCTCGATAAGAGATACTTGGAGAGAGTTTTTGGTTCATTTGCATATGAAAATCTAATTTAGGAAATTGGATCGTAGACTCCTGAGCAAATGATACTGTACTAAGAAAAATGAACAGACTTAATAAATAAATATTTTTCATTAAGTACTCCTTTATATTTGTTCATAAAAAAAATGTTTATAAAAAAATATTGAATTTATTTTTTATTGTTGATAATTATAACGTGTTATTGGAAATTTATCAATAATAATGAGATAAGATTTAACTTTAGTTTAACTAGATATTTTTCCGATAAGTAATATATTATTTGTCGGAAAAATAATATATTACTTAAGACAATAAAAATTTTATTTTTATTATCTTAGTGGAGTACTATGAAAATTATTATAGGTGTCTACGATCGTGAATTGTCCCATAATTTAGCTATTATTTTGTCAAGTAAAAAATTTTTCCCCATAGAAGCTGAATCTTTTGAGGAAATACCTGCTCTTTTACAACGACACAAAGATGCTATGCTGTTAACAGAAGATATAAATGTAGAGTTCTATCAAAAAATTCAAGTACATTCACCAAAAACAAAAATATTTTTTTTATTTCATCTTTCTTTTTCTACAACAGAATTACTAAAATTACAAAATTTTGGGATTCAAGCAGTCTTTCCTTATTCAGAAGATGCTACGAAAATTGTAGAAATGATTATTCACAATCTCAGTGTTGATAAAGAAACAATCAAATCTATACAATATCAACAAAATGATACGGTCACCCCAAATAATCATCATAAAAATATTGATGATGTAGCGATCCATATGTCAAATACTAAAAGATGGATCTATGCTACATTGGAAGGATTTAACAGTTCTAAAATTGCGATCAGAGTAACTGATCAATTGTCACAAATGGAATTAATAGAAGAAATTGAAGATAACTTTTTGATGTATTTGCAAAATATGAATATCCGACTTTATGTAGACTTTGTATATCATAAGGAAAATATTTTCATTTTTCGCTACCGTAAAATGAGTCAAATGGATGCAGAACGTTTGGCTTTTTATATTCATTATTGTCAAAAACAAAACATAGCTCAAAATGAATTAATGAAATAAATAATATATGGAGATCACTATGAAATATGAACGTCCTAATATTTGGAAAAATATCGATATAAATACAAAACAATTAATTTTTGAAACTGCTGAATCTTATAAATTATTTCTTGATGAAGTTAGAACAGAACGTCAAGCAGTTGCTTGGATTAAAAACTATGCTGAATCTCATGATTTTAAAGATATCACTACTAAAGATTCTTTAAAAGAAGGAGATAAAGTGTATTATCTCTACGAAAATAAAAATATCTCTCTTGCTGTTATAGGAAAAGAGTCACTGAAAAATGGAGCCAATATTATTGGTGCCCATCTTGATGCTCCAAGACTTGATTTAAAAATTCATCCATTGATTGAAGAACATGGTGTTGCTTTGCTAAAAACGCACTATTACGGAGGGATAAAAAAATATCAATGGCTTAATATTCCGTTGGCTTTGCATGGTATTGTTGTACGAGAAGATGGCTCTAAGATAGAGATTCATATTGGAGATAAGGACAATGATCCTGTATTTGTTATTTCAGATTTATTGCCACACTTATCTCGAAAAATTCAAGGTGAAAAAAAACTTTTAGACGGTATAGAAGGGGAGAGTCTCAATATTTTTGTTGGAACAATGATTTCTGAGGATGCAGAAGCTACAGAAAAAGTAAAACAATTTGTTCTTGAATTTCTTAATCAAGAATATGGTATGATTGAAGAAGATTTTATATCAGCAGAGTTGGAAGTAGTACCAGCTTTAAAAACAAAAGATGTTGGTTTTGATCGAAGTATGATCGGTGGATATGGGCATGATGATAGAGTTTGTTCTTATGCAGCATTAACTGCAATCACAGAAATAGTAGAAATTCCTCAGAAAACAATGATTGCTTTTTTTACAGATAAAGAAGAAATAGGATCAAAAGGTATTACAGGAAGCGATTCTGTCGCATTACCAAATCTAATCGCAGAACTTCTTTACCGACAAGAAGGTGGGTATAAAGATATTGAGCTTCGAAGAGCATTTAATCGCTCTCTTTGCTTATCAGCAGATGTTGGTGCAGCATTTAATCCTCTATTTCCAGGTGTTCATGACAAACACAATGCTTCCTATATGTCTTCCGGCTTGATCATTAAAAAATATACAGGAGCTGGTGGTAAATCAAACGCTTCTGATGCTTCTGCTGAATTAGTAGGTAAATTACGTAAAATTTTCAATGAAAATCAAGTGCTATGGCAATCTTCATCAATGGGGAAAATTGATGAAGGTGGTGGTGGTACTATTGCGATGTTTATTGCTCAATTTGGTATTCCTGTTATTGATTGTGGTATCGGTGTTGTGGGGATGCATTCTCCTTATGAACTGGTTAATAAGGCAGATCTTTATCATATGATTAAAGGCTACAAAGCATTCTTTATAAATGCATAATCAAAAAAAAGATAGGGGTTTATCTCTATCTTTTTTTTTAAAATTATTTTATAATATGTTAAAACGTTATTAAGGAAATTATTATGACATATAAGCATTTATACGGTCCAATTCCATCAAGAAGACTAGGTGTATCATTAGGTGTAGATCTCATTCCTTTTAAGACTTGTCCATTAAATTGTATTTACTGTGAATGTGGAGCAACAAATAATTTTACACTAACACGAAAAGAATATATATCAACAGAAGAAATTATTACTGAAATAAAACATTTTATGGCACATAATCATCCTCCTGATTTTATTACATTTTCAGGATCTGGTGAACCAACACTTCATGCTGGATTGGGGTTGTTAATTAATTTTATTAAAAAATCTTATCCTGAAACAAAGGTTGCTGTTATTACAAATTCTGTTATGCTGACACTAGATGACGTGCAAGATGATTTAATGGAGGCGGATCTTGTTGCTCCATCAATGGATGCTGTTACACAGGATGTTTTTAATGCGATTGATCTACCAATGAAAGGAATTAAAACTGATGAGATTATTCATTCTCTTCAGATCTTTGCTCAAAAATATCTTGCACAACCGAATAAAGAGTTGTGGTTAGAGATTTTTGTTGTTCAAAATATTAATGATACTGATAGCGAGATTCAACACTTTATTGATACATTACAAAAAATTTCTTATTCACGAATCCAATTGAATCGTCTTGATCGTATAGGTACTAAGATCGATCTAGTACCAGCACCAATGGAATCACTTTATAAAATACAAGATGCTTTTATAAAATCTGGACTTAAGAATATTGAGATTATTGGTAAGTTTAAACATCGTAATGAAATGAAAAATTATCATCACTCAGTAGAAGACACGATTACATTAAATTTAGAACGTCGTTCTATGTCTCTTGAAGATTTAATGATTATTTCAGATAAATCTATGGATGAAATATCTATTTATCTTGATATTTTAAGTTCTGAGAAAAAAATAATTTCTCAGATTATCAACGGTAACATTGTGTACAAGATTTTTCATAAAAAATAATGTGTTCATAAGAATTTTTCAGATATCCTATACAATTTTTATAACAATGGTAAATCTTTTGTGATAGGATCAATCTGATCAATAGGAGCAGGACCAAAGCCTATAGCTGTAAAAGTAGGTTGTCCACCAAATTCTGTCTTTCCGGCATCCTTGATCAGTGAACAGGCAAGATTTGTTTTTTTGATTTGATCCCATAAATCTAATAATTCTTCTTCACTTGTTACATAAACAACAATTTTTGTTTGACCTTCTCTAAACCATGTTTCCACATGTTGTTTTGTATGTGATTTGGACAAACCATCAAAGACAGCTGTTACTGAAGCATGTGCTCCTTGTGCAATAAGTTTTCCTTTTCGCACACCATTTGTATTAGGATATTTTGTACGTATAATAAGAATTTGTTTCATTGATAAGTCCTTGATAAGTTCTTTTTTAATTTTTATGAAAAGATAAAAAACCGTCCATGAGGACGGTTTTTTATCTACTAGCGGGAGAAGGGATTTGAACCCTCGGCCCTCGCCTTGGCAAGGCGATGCTCTACCCCTGAGCTACTCCCGCGAGATACTATATATTATTACAGTTTAATAATTCATAAAAAAAGGGGGATACTTGCGAAAGGTGGGACTCGAACCCACACACCTTTTGGGCACTAGATCCTAAATCTAGCGTGTCTACCAATTTCACCACTCTCGCATTAATTTATTATATATAAGTGAAGAGAGTTACTGACATTGTTAGTACATTTCTCACACCCAGTAGGATTCGAACCTACGACCTACGGATTCGAAGTCCGGCGCTCTATCCAGCTGAGCTATGGGTGCACATAATATGGGTGGATAATGGGACTCGAACCCACGGCCCCCGGAACCACAATCCAGTGCTCTAACCAACTGAGCTATACCCACCATGACTAATACTATATATTATTTACTACGTGTCTGATAGGATTCGAACCTATGACCGGCGGCTTAGAAGGCCGATGCTCTATCCAGCTGAGCTACAGACACATCTATCCCTTCGGGGTAGTAGGATTCGAACCTACGGCCCCCTGCTCCCAAAGCAGGTGCGCTAACCGAACTGCGCTATACCCCGTGTTATATTAGTATAATATTATATACTATAAAGTATGAATTGTCAATACTTTTTATTATATTTTAAATAATTATTTTTTATTTTCAGAAATAATCCTTGCAGCAAATGCTTTTCCCTTATATAAATCAATAGAAATATTTTCTATTGATTTATATTGATTGACTAATTTTTCATAATCTGGATGAGTTTTTAATAATGGCTTCATAGAATTTCTATCAAATAATTTTCCATAAATATTTATTATATTTGGATTGTTTTCACGATAAAATAATGATAATAATGTACCTTTATATGGTAAACCAGCTTTTGCTAAAATTATTAACGGTATATTTGCTGGTGGAGATCCTTTTGGAAGATTTACCAAACCATTAGTTCCATCAATCATTATGAAAGGAAGACCAGCAGGATTGTTCAAAAATTTTATCTTATATTCTTCTGGAATACTTGAATTACGTATACTGTGATTGAGTTCATAGGAATAATGATCTGTCTTGAAAACAATAAGAGCATTTGGGTATTTTTTTAGAATATTATTTTTGAATACCACTAAACGTCTTGCATTAAAAATAGCAGCTTTAAGTAAACGTTTTGCTTTTATTTTTTCTTTGTTCTTAGGAAAATATTTTAAAAATTGATCAATGTTTTTAGGATCCTCTAACTTATCTGTAAATTTTGTGCTACCGGCATGTCCTAAAAACGTAAATCCATAATAAAATGGGATAATATTGGACGGAGTATCTTGAATTATTTTATTGACTTTTTCTTCAAAAAGGTAAGGATCTAAGTGTTTCCCACTCCAATCATCTCCAAAAATTTTATATTGATCATAATTAAATCCCCAATTTTTATAATGTTTTTCTAATCCATAAGTAGGTGTGACACTTTCTAATGCATATGTAGTATAACCATATTTCTTTAACTCAGCTGGTAATGTATAGAAATGTTGCCTATTTTCATTAAGAGATGTTATGATAGCACTTCCTGTTAATTGAATAAATCTAGACAAGAAACTGCCATGTGTTTGGTTAGGACCTGTGTATGTATTTTCCATAATTAAATTTAAGTATTCTTTAGGAAAAGGATTTTTTTCACCAAATAATTTATAAAAATCATGATAATCATAAAATGATTCAAAAGTAATCATGATAATAGGTCTTTTAATTAAAGGAGCTGTTAATGGAGAATTTGAAATAGGAAATTCTTTTCGTTTTAATTCCAGTTGTTTCAGAAGTAAGAAACTTTTCTTAACTTCTTCTTCTGAAATAATTTGTTCCGTATTTATTTCTCGTGTTTGAATAGTTTTTATAATGCCTTTTATAAAAAAAGTTTGAGTGTAGTTTCCAAGCCAATCAGACATGGGTATTGTTTTATTTAATGTATGATAAATAATTATAGAGATGATAGATATAAGGATAATTTTTGATATGCGATATTTTTTTTGCAAAATTAGTTCTTTTATATTAATACCAATAATATAAATAACTCCAATACACCAAAATCCAAAACTTCCAAGGTATAATATTCTTTCAAACCAAGAAGAAACTTGAATTAACGTAACATAATTTTTCATTTCAGAGAGTAAGAAAGGTTTTTCAAAGATTGATATATAAAAGTACTGCATTTGAAAAATCGCAAAGGCACATAACCATAATATGAAAAAATATCTTTTTTTACTACCATTAGATAAACAATAACTCAACACTCCAAGTAAAAACATAAATAAACTATCTGTTACTGATAAACCAGCCTGAGGAATACCTAATAAAAATTGTAGATGAATTATTATATAAAAAATTTGACTGGACAATATAATAAAAAATATACTATTTATGTATTTTTTGATGATTTTTATTAATGTCGTTTTATAATGATTGTCAAATGATTTTGTCTGTGTACACATTATCAAATACTCCTCATACTACAAATGAGATTGAAAATAATTAAGTATATGCTTTACGTTTAATGTATCTGATTATAGCATATTTTTGATTATTTGGTCAATATATGTATTATAAATAAAAAAAATACATGATAAAATATTGACAAATAATGAAAAATCGATTACTATATAATACCGTTTTTATCACCAAAACGAGGTTTTTGCGTTGGAGGGCTAACTATGGCTACTCTACAGCGTTTCGACCGCTTTTCACTTATTCCTATCAATCCTGCACTTTATTATTTGTCACATTTGTTACACTTTCATGTTTTTTTTATGTACTTTATCTCTATTAAAATTTGATTTTCTTATTATCGTATCATACCCTTTTTCATGTCTATTTTTGTCATTTTGATTTTTGATATATTTGATATTAAAATAATTTAAGGAACGTTTTATGCTGTCGTCAAATAAAAATTCTATACACATTGAACATCTCAATCACTTTTATGGTGATTTTCAAGTTTTAAAAGATATTAATTTAAAAATAAATTCTGGTGAATTTTTTTCATTACTAGGACCTTCCGGTTGTGGTAAAACTAGTTTATTACGTATTATTGGAGGATTTATTACTCCTAATGAAGGGATGGTTTATCTTGGTGATACCAATATCACAAATATTCCCCCAAATAAAAGACCTATCAACACAGTTTTTCAAAAATATGCCTTATTTCCTCATTTAACTGTTTATGAAAACATTGCTTTTTCATTTAAAATCAAAGGAATTTCAGAATCTAAATTTCATGATAAGGTTATGTCTTATATTGAATTAGGAAGATTGCAAAATCATAAAGATAAATATCCAAGTCAACTTTCAGGTGGACAACAACAACGTGTTGCTATTGCACGTGCGTTGGCAAATGAGCCAAAAGTACTTCTTCTAGACGAACCACTTTCAGCATTAGATGCTAAGTTACGTCAACATATGCTCTTAGAATTGGATCGGATTCATGATGAAGTCGGAATCACATTTATTTTAGTGACACATGATCAAGAAGAAGCATTAAGTGTTTCTGATCGTATTGCTGTGATGAACGAAGGTGAAATTCTTCAAGTTGGTAGTCCGATAGAATTATATGAGACCCCTGCAACTACTTTTGTAGCTGATTTTATAGGTGAAAATAATTTTTTTGAAGGTCATATTACGGAATTATTAGACACCTCTCATGCAATGATGAAAACTTCTTTTGGTGACATTATTGTTGAGCTTGATAAGACACTCAAAGTAGGGGAACGCGTTAAGTTAAGTGTACGTCCAGAAAAAATTGAAGTTCTCAAAAATAAACCTCAACTTCCTAATGAATGGCATAATTTGATCCAAGGAAAAGTTTATGACGTTATTTATGCAGGATTTCAAAGTAAATATTTCTTAGAGGTCGCAAATCATAACGAATATATTAAAGCTTTTGAGCAACATGATATTTTTTATGAAGATGGAACAGAAGTAGTACATTGGGGAGAAGATGCTTGGTATTTATGGGATTCTGATGATTCCTATATTGTAGAAGTAGGAGAAGGGAATGGATAAAAAACTCAAATTATATGTAGCTCCTTATCTTATATGGATGAGTTTATTTTTTGTGATCCCTACATTTCTAGTTATTTTGGTTTCTTTTGTTGATAATCAATCTTGGAATGATATTTTAATTACAATCAGAGATTTTTCATCTACACTAAAATCTCAAGGTCTCCAAAAAGCAACACAAACTTTTTTTGATTTGGATCTAAAATTTTCCTTAGCAGCTTATTTCGAGTTAGGAGAGCCAAGAGTAGTAGTAACTATACTGCGAACAATCACAATTGCATTTATTACATCAATCATCTGTGTTCTTATTTCTTTACCTTCTGCACATTTTATTTCAAGATCAAAACAAAAGGATTTTTGGTTATTATTATTAATTTTACCTTTCTGGGTTAATTTTTTGATCAGAATTTTTTCTTGGATTAAAATTCTTGGAAATAATGGACTTCTTAATTCTGCATTATTATCTATGGGGATTATTCAAAAACCACTGTCGTTACTCTATAATAATTTTTCAGTAACGTTAATTTCTATTTATATTTGTTTACCATTTGCTATCATGCCTATTTTTTCGGCATTAGAAAAATTTGATTTTTCTTTATTGGAAGCTTCTGAAGATCTTGGTGCAAAAAATTGGCAAAGTTTTCTTTATATCTACATACCAGGTATTCGTAGTGGGCTCATTTCTGCTTTTGTGTTTACTTTTATTAATACTTTTGGAAACTATGCTGTGGCAAGACTTGTGGGTGGTCAAAGCTCTTATGTTTTAGGAAGTCTTGTTGTTCACAATGCAACCGTAGGTCGAAATATGCCTCTTGCCGCAGCAATTTCAACAGTCATTTGTCTGATCGCTTTAATTTTAATGATGTTTTCTCAAAAAAGCCAAAAGGAGAAAGTATCATGAAAAAACAAAAATTATTTAATGCTCTTTTATTTATAATCACATTATTTATTTTTTATGTACCTATTGTCCTGATTTTGATTTTTTCATTTAATCAAGGTAAATCTGCTCAATGGCAAGGATTTAGTTTGGAATGGTATTATGAATTATTCACAAGATCAGATCGCTTGATAGCTGCATTAATCAATAGTTTGGTCATAGGACTAGGATCAGCTTTACTGTCAACTATGTTAGGCTGTATAGGAGCTTGGGGAATATGGCATTGCTCAAAAAAAATAAGATCTACCTTATTGCTCTTTTCTTATATGCCTTTAATGCTACCTGATTTGATTATGGGGATTTCATTACTGACATTGTTTGTACTCATGGCTTTTCCTTTAGGAGTAGGCACAGTTTTTATTGCTCATACAACTATGAATATTCCGTTTGCATTATTGCTGATACTATCTATTCTTGATAATAGTGATCTTTCGGTAATTGAAGCATCAAAAGACCTCGGAGCAAACGATTTTCAAACATGGATACGCGTCTTACTCCCTATTTTATCTCCAGGATTGGTAGCATCGTTTTTATTAACGTTGACAATGTCATTAGATGATTTTGCTATAACATTTTTTGTTTCAGGACCGGGATCGACAACCTTACCTATTTATGTGTACTCAGCAATTAGATTTGGGCTCTCACCTGCAATCAATGCGTTATCTGTTTTAATCATTGGAATTTCCATTATTTTATTTTCATTGAATAAAAAGTATATGAAAATAGCATTCAAATAAGATTTATCTAAATTAAAGGAAGCAAATATGAAATATGTATTACTAGTTATGATTCTTTTTTTTACTTCTTGTGGCAAATCGTCAGAAAAATTACGTATTTATATGTGGACAGATAATATTCCTCAAGATGTATATGATGATTTTACCAAAGAAACAGGAATTGAAATTATTGAAGATGCAATTTCTTCTAATGAAGAAATGTATACAAAAATAAAATCAAGTCTTGGTATTTATGATATTGTAACGCCATCTTTAGATTATGCTGAAATTATGATTAAAGAAGGACTTGTTGAAGAAATTAACACCAACTTAATTCCTAATATTTCTAATATTGATCCTCAATTAATGAATGATATTAAACAGATTGATCCAAGAGGAAAATTCATGGTTCCTTTTGCATTTGGACCTACATTGATTGCTTATGATGATAGATATGTATCCAATAAGATCAATGGATTTGATATTTTCTCAAATCCAGATTATAAAAATAAAATGCTTTTATTGAACGATATGAGAGAAGTAGTAGGATCCGCTCTACTAACATTAGGTTACACAATTTCAGAAACAAATAAAGAAGCAATGAATAAATTAACAGAATTACTGACTACTTGGAAATCTAATATTCTTCGTTTTGATTCAGATACATTCCATCTCGCCTATGCAAATGGAGAAGTTAATATTGTACATGGTTATCTTGATACGATTATTCCTGTATTAAGTCCAGAAAAATTAGAACATACAAAATTTATTGTTCCCAACAAAGGTGGCATGGTATGGATTGACAGTTTCCTTGTGCTTCAAAATGCTCCTAATAAAGTAGCTGCTCTTAAATTTATAAATTTTATCCATAGACCTCAGATTTATGCTCGTATCATGGATTATATAACATCGTTATCGTTAAATGTACCTGCACGTGAATTAGTTCAAATAAAATCACCTATTGTTTATGAAAAGCTTAGTAACGTAACAATGCTTAAGGCATTAAGTGATGATATTATTAGTATTTATTCAAGAATTTGGGAAAATATACAAGCAGAATAAAAAACGCCTCAAAATATGAGGCGTTTTTTATTTGGAGATTTATTTATTCCATTCTAAAATTTTGTTTAAAAATATCTTTAACTCATCTCGTTGTGGATTTTGAAAAAATTGATCACTCTTATTATGCTCTATAATTTCTCCATTGTATAAAAATAAAGCTTTTTCACATGTATTTCGTGCAAATCCCATTTCATGGGTTACTAAAATGATTTTTAGTCCATCGCTAGTAAGCTCATGAATCATATTTAAGACATCAGCCGTATATTCAGGATCTAAAGCAGATGTAGGTTCGTCTAGGAGTAATAGTTCTGGTCTTGATGCAGCTGCTCTAGCAATAGCAATTCGTTGTTGTTGTCCACCTGAAAGCTGACCTGGATATTTATTTTTATGTGCTAAAAGTTCAAAACGATCTAATAACGCCATTGCAATAGAAGTAGATTCTTTACTACTTTTACGGAACACATGTTCTAATGGAAGAGTAATATTTTGTAGTGCTGTAAAGTGTGGAAATAATCCATTAGATTGAAAAACAAAACTTACTTTTTGATGCCACATATATTGACTATTTTTATCGTAATAAATAGGTGCGTGATTAATATATACTTGTCCTGATTTAGGAGTGATCAATCCTCCAAAAATTCGAAGAAGAGTGGATTTTCCTCCTCCAGAAGGTCCAATGAGAGCTAAAGAAGAACATTCATCTTCATAATTTAGATTGTTAAGAATTATTTCATTGTCTTGAAAACTGTGAACGATATTTTTAATGTTAATATGCATAATGAAACCTTTTTTCGAGATATTTACTGAGGAGCGAGATAGGAATCGTTAGTAGTAGATAAAGAACTCCTAAAAACAAATAGTTTTCAAAAAGTGCATAATTAATCGAACTAATCTCTTGAGTAATCTGAGTTAATTCAATAATAGCTACAACTGATAACAAAGAAGAATCTTTAATGATAGATGCAAATTGACCTGCTAATGACGGCAAAATTCTAATCATTAATTGTGGAAAAATAATCAAATAGAATGTTTGTATTTTTTTAAGACCAATCGATTTCGCAATTTCATATTGCTGAGGACTGATAGATGTGAGACCACCTCTAATAATTTCAGCAATATAAGCTCCTTCAAATATTGATAATATTAATATTCCTGCTAAATATCTATTATCTAAACCCCAGGCATTTCCTACAATATAATAGAAGAAATAAATTTGAACTAAGAGAGGAGTACCTCTAATTAGTTGGATATAATATTGAGCTAAATATGATACAATAACAATCTTAGAATTATAAAAATAAGCAGTCAATGATCCAATAAACATACTTAAAAATAATGATAAAACACTAATAATTAAGGTCATTTTGAAACCATTTTTTAGTTGAGGTATATAGTCCACTAAAATACTAAAATTCAGAGTAATACCAAGTTTTTGAAATGTGACAAATATAAAAAGAATAGTAATAATGATCAAAAGTATTGTATTGAAAAAAAAATTTAATACACGATACTTTGATGAGAAAAAAAATAAATTACTCATGATATTTTTCATTAGAAAATAAATTTAAAGCCAAATTTATCAGCTAATTCTTTTTCTTTTTGAAGATAAGTTTGAATAAGGTTGTCTTTGGTTTCTGATTTTAAAAATGATGCTAAAAATCTATTGATATCCGCTAATAATTTTGTATTTTCTTTGTTAACAGCGATTCCCCAAGAACTATCTTGCAATTCTGCAGGAATAGTGATAATGGTTGTCTGTGAAGGATATTGTGAATAAGCTTTATAAACAGTCAATTCTCCATAAATGAATGCATCAGCTTTTCCTTGAGCAACCTCTGTAATAGCTGTACTTTCTGATGTAAAACTATTAATTTTTGCTACAGGGAAATATTGTTTTGCAAAGAAAAATGCCGTAGTACCTTGTTTAACTGCTATTGTTTTTGTAGGATCATTTAATTGATCATACGAAGTAATGTTAGCATTAGTATTTGCTAAAATGCTTAAAAGAACTTGAGCGTAAGGATCTGAAAAACTCACTTGTTTTTTTCGTTCTTCGGTAATTGTCATAGACGAGATAATAAAATCAACTTTTCCTGTTTGTAAGGAAGGAATCAATCCATTCCAAGCAATATTTTCAACAATAACTTCTCTACCTAAAAATTTTCCTAATTCTTTTGCTATTTCAACACTAACTCCTGTAGGATTACCTAATGCATCTTTCGTTTCAAAAGGAGGATATGCTAGCTCCATTCCTACTACTAAAGGTTTAGTCTCTGTAACAGTGGAGTCTACGGATTTTTTTTCTCCACAAGCACTTAATATTAAAAATAAGATAAATACATGAATTGCTTTCATATGCAATACTCCTTGTTTGTCACTTGATTCGACAAAAATACTCTATTGTCAATATCTATTTTATTATAGCATAATTGATTTTATCAAATCAATATATTAATATACATACTTATATTTATTAAAAGATATTTAGTAAACTGAAAAATAACCGAATACTATATACAACAAATATTTTAATACAATATAATTTATGATTTAGGAGTATGTTATGAGAAAATTATGGACATTAATTTTTGTCGGATTAATCATCAGATGTTCATCGTCATTATTTGCTGTACAATTTGAGATAAAAAAATTTCGTATGACTTATTTTGTATATTTTGAAGTATTGCATAGAATACAAGGGATTTCTACCAAAGAATTTGATAATGTTATCATAACGGAAGAATTTCCTACACGAATTAAATTTGAATACGCAGGGAAAAACTATGCAGCTTATTATCTATCTCCCGGTGCTATTTATGTTGATATGCCTGAAGGAATACGAGATAGATATATTAGTACAAAAAAATTTCCTGCTCTTATTCTTCATCAGTTGGATAATAAACGATAATTACTTTCTCAAAAAACTCTCTTATTTAGAGAGTTTTTTATCAAAGAATCTTCTGAAAAAGCTTCTTTATGATATGATATTATAAAGAAGTATTTTTTTATCTACTAAATCCATTATTGCTGAATAACTAAAAACTCCTCTTTTTATAAAGAGGAGTTTTTAGTTATTTATGTTTTGTTATTTTTGGTTTTGATCCATTGTTAATAACTTTATCGTCGATAGTTATTTTTGCTGGGGAAATATTTGGTGCATCAAACATAATATCAATCATCGCACTTTCTAAGATAGCTCTTAATCCTCGTGCTCCACTTTTACGTGAATGTGCCTTTTCTACAATAGCTAACAGAGCTTTGTCTGTAAATTCCAACTCAATATTATCTAAGTTAAGTAATTTTTTATATTGCCTAATCAATGAATTTTTAGGCTCTGTTAACACATTAAGAAGTTCTTCCTTTGTTAGTGGATTGAGTGTACTGATTACAGGGACACGTCCAATAAATTCAGGAATCAAACCAAATTTAATAATATCATGAGGTTCTAGTTCAGATAATATATGGTCATGTTCTGATTTAGTACTCACTGTTTCTTTGAATCCAATACTATTTTTTCCAACACGTGATTTAATGATTTCTTCTAAACCAACAAATGCCCCACCAAGGATAAATAAAATATTACTTGTATCAATCATAATTTGTTGTTGATGAGGATGCTTACGACCACCTTGTGGGGGGACGCCTGCAACTGTTCCTTCAATAATTTTAAGAAGAGCTTGTTGGACACCTTCGCCGGAAACATCTCTGGTAATTGATACATTTTCACCTTTACGGGCAATTTTATCAATTTCATCGATATAAATAATCCCTTTTTCTGCTTTTTTTACAATAGGATTCCAATTATGAACCATATCATGTCCTGCAGCATTTTGAAGTAATCGTACTAAAATATTCTCGACATCATCACCCACATATCCTGATTCTGTTAATGCTGTTGCGTCAGCAATAGCAAAAGGTACGTCTAAAATTTTTGCAATTGTTTTAGCAAGTAATGTCTTGCCAGATCCGGTAGGTCCAATGAGTAAAATATTACTCTTTTCAAGCTCAACATCATCTTCTGATGTAACTGAAGATGATAAAAGGATTCTTTTATAATGATTGTAAACAGAAACAGAAAGCACCTTTTTAGCGTGTTCTTGGCCGATTACATATTGGTTAAGATATTCTTTAATATCTGCAGGTTTCGGAAGTTTTTGGATAGCATCTTGTTGTGATTCCATATTGTTTTTAAACTCAGTTTCTGCTAATTCAGATGCACGTTCTAAACAATTTTTACAAATTAATGAGCCATCTTCATTCCCAAAGATTTGTATCGTAGTAGCCGATATACCACAAATATCACATGAGATATCTTCTGGTCTATGTTTATCTTTCATATTATACTCTTATTTTTTTGATTTAGGAGTTGGTTCGATGACGGTATCAACAATACCATATTTTTTAGCTTCATAAGATGACATAAAATAATCTCTATCCATATCTTTTTCTAATGTTTTAATGGGTTTTCCTGTATTTTCAGACATGATTTTGTTAAGCATTTCACGCATACGGATAATTTCTTGAGCTTGGATTTGAATATCTGAAGCCATTCCTTGAGCACCACCACTTGGTTGATGAATCATAATACGGGCATTTGGTAAGGCCTTTCTTTTTCCTGGAGCACCAGCAGAAAGAAGAAACGCTCCCATAGATGCGGCTTGCCCCATACAAATAGTAGTAACATCCGGCTTAATAAACTGCATCGTATCATAGATCGCCATACCGGCAGTAATAACACCTCCCGGAGAATTGATATACAATTCAATATCTTTCTCAGGATCTTCTGCCGCTAAAAATAGTAATTGAGCAACAATCAAATTAGCCATATGATCTTCGACCTGACCATTGAGCATAACAATACGCTCTTTCAACAAACGAGAGTAAATATCGTAAGAACGTTCACCACGACCGGTTTGTTCGATAACCATAGGAACTAACATATTTTTTTCTTGATACATTATTGTATACCTCTTTGATTTTGTATGTGTTAATAAAATTTGAAATTTCTGGTAGAACGTACTAAAATTAATTAATAAAATAAATTAGGAATTTTTATGAAAACATCATTAATGATAGCATTTTTGTTTTTATCACAACAATACCATATTGAATTAGCTATTACCCCAACAGAAAAAGCAACAGGATTAATGTTTCGAAAAGAATGGAAAGATACATCTCAAGGAATGTTATTCATCAATGAAAAGCCTCAACAAGTTAGTTTTTGGATGAAAAATACCTATTTGAATATGACCATTTTTTATTTGGATGAGGATTTGAATATTCTTGAAACATACAGACCTCAGCCACTTTGTACAAATGGTATGATATCAAAATCATTACGAGTGAAATATATTCTTGAAATAAATCCAATCTTAGAAAAAAATATTACATCTCATTGGCAAGAATTTAAAAAATTATTAAAACAAGAATTAGATAAGAACGATACAGAAATTAAAAGTTTCTTAATTAGTTCAGCAATCGTTCCCAAGTTTGTTTTTTGCGTATAACTTCAGACAGACGATTATCTTTCCTCATTCGAAAATAGATTTCTGTAAAAGATAATATTTCAATACTATCAGCTACAAATGTTTTTGAATCAGTGATATTGTGCGTTTCCATATAATTATCTGCAACTTTAATAAGAAAATTAGAAATAAAATCTAAAAGATTTTTAATATAGAGATATTCTTCATCTGCAATATCTCGAATACGATTAAAATATTGTTTGAAATCAATGATATTTAATATAAAAGAACACATATCTCCATACATATTGGCAAGATTGTTTAAATAACGAGATTTAAGACCATAAGAAAGTTTCAATTTATCATATAATAAATCCATTTTAGTAACTAGATTTAAGATACGTTTTGGAGTAAATTTTTCTAATTCTGAAATAGCTGAAGAATTTTCTGTCAAATTATTGGGGATTTTTCGTCCAAAAAAATCACCTGTTAATGAAAATATACTTGAGAATTCTTTTCTTATTTTATCTAATATTGGTTCGCTATTCCTTTGATAAAAAGACATATAAATATCGTTTTGTTCAAAATATAGTTCAATAATTGAGAGATGATAAACAACCATAGCTATTATGGTATAAGAATTTTTAAAACCTTGATCTTTTTTTAATTCTTTTGATATTAATTTTAGTTTTTCTTGTTGAAATAATAGCTTTTGTTCGATATCTAATTTTGCCATTTCATATTTTGTTTTTATATTTTCTAACATAATTATTAAAGTCCTTTAATTTTTCAGTAAACTATTATTATTGTTTAAATCGGAAAATACTAAAAAATACTTAGATATTTGAGGAAGTTTAGTATGAACAACTACTATAAAAAAGAACGATTTTTTAAAAAAGCTTTAGAGACATTACCAAAACTTCAAAAAGATGAATTAATTCGCTTGAGTAAAATGTTAATTACAGAGCGATCATTAATTTTTCGTCTTATTGAAATGAACCCAAAAGGAGTTGTCGTTTATCAAGATGATACTGTTATTTTTGAATCAGCACATACAACTCAGCTATTAAAAGAGTGTGGTAGTTTTATTCTTTCTAAAACACAGTTAGGAATCATTTCATTAATTGATATTTATCAGAAAGAGCGTGTCTTAGACATTGATTATCAACATATTGATAACTTAGATGTTTTTTATATTGCAGATATTACAATATCACAACAAGATCTATCTTCTCAAAAAACACGGAAAGGTCTTGATGCATTAGAAACAATGGCTGCAGGAATTTCTCATGAAATAAAAAATCCTTTATCAGCAATTGATATTCATACTCAATTTATCCAACGTCAAATTAATAAAAATTTATTATCCGTATCTCCTGACATTAAAGACTATATTTCAGTAGTACAGCATGAAAGTAAGAGATTACTTTCAATTTTGGATGATTTTTTCAATATGACTCGTAAAATGAAACCGGTTCTTGTATTTACAGAATTATCTGATATTATAGCTAATACCGGAAAAGTATTTGAAAAAGAGTGTCTACAAAAAAATATTAACTTTCAAATATCAATTTCTCAAGTACCTAAGATATTTACAGCTCCTACAATGGTTCAACAAGCTTTATCAGATCTTATTCGTAATGCTATTGAAGCACTTCAAAACAAAGAAAAAAAAATTATCCGACTTACGTTATCAGAAGATCATATGAAAAATCATATTGTTATTGGTATAGAAGATTCCGGTAGTGGAATCTCTTCTTCTATTAGGAATCGTGTTTTTGAACCTTATTTTACGACAAAAAAAAATGGAACAGGATTAGGACTAACTTTAGTTAATAAAATGATTCATGAAGTAGGGGGTTTTGTTCTTATGACAGACAGTGAATTAGGAGGAGCGTTTTGTCAAATTTTTTTACCAATTTCAAAAGGTCAAAGACAATTAAAACATCTATAAAAAATAATCTCCTTGAAGGGAGATTATTTTTTATAGATGTTTTAATATTTCGAGTCTGATCATTTCTTTGAACTCATGCAATGTGTGGTTATTTGTCCTACAACCTGCTGCTTTTTGATGACCACCACCACCAAATACATCTGCAATTTTTGAAACATCAATACGATCAGATTTGCTTCTCAAGGAGGCAGAAATTGTCTTATCTTCTTTTTCTTTAATTAATACATACACTTCTATAGATTCTGTTGCTGCAATAATTGGGAGCAATACTGTAATTTCATCAAAGTCATCTATAAAGTCTTCCTGAGAGAATGGAATCATAGCAAGTGAATTATTGTGATAGAATTCTATATGATTAAGTCCTTGCTTAAGTAGATTAAGCCAAGATAAAGGATAACTTTGATAAATATTAGAGAACATTTCATAAGGATTTACCCCAATTAGGAGTAATTTTGCAACTACTTCTAAGGTTGTATGAGTTGTTTTATCATATTGAAAACAACCAGTATCTGTCAATATTCCAGCATAAAGAACCTTTGCTAAATCTAAAGAAATTTCTATCTCTAGTTCTTGAATAATATGAAAAAGAAGCTCACATGTACTTGAAATATCTACTATATAATTAATATCACCAAAATCAGTATTTGAGATATGATGATCAATATTAATAATTTTTTGATTTGGTGTCATGATATCAGCAAAAATTCCAGCACGATTTATTTGTCCACAATCAAGAAAGACTACCATATCTGTTTTTTCATTAAGTAATATTTCTTCATACTCATTAGTAGGATTGTACAATTTTATCTTATCAATATTTGGTAAAAATGTCAAATTCTGTGGAATATTATCTAAGATAAATAAATCATGAGATATATTAAATTTTGTACAAATATAAGAAAACGCAAGCATACTACCGATAGCGTCTCCATCAGGATTACGATGAGAGATGATACGTATATGATGCTGTTTTTTTAACAAAGTTTTTAATTCGTTCACCTTTTCTGATAAAAGATACATATTTTTCCCTTATATTACTGATCTTCTTGATTAGAATTAGATTCATGTAACCAAATGTTGTCATATTCATCATCTTTGACAGGCTCAAATCGAATTTTGGGGCTTCGTCTTAGAGCAAGATTTGAGCTAACACAAGAAGAAATATATCCAGCAGAACGTCGTAACGCTTCTAATGTTTTGACGATATCTTTTTTATCAGAACCAAAAATACGTATCTTGACATATACTGTTTCATAGTCTTTAGATATTTTAACATCTAGAACACTTGTTAACGCATGTACACCAGGATCTTTGATTTCTTTCATAATAACATCTGCGATTTCTTTTTTGATATTTTTTTCATAGCGTTCTGTACGTCGAGAAGGAGTAGTTGTTCCAAAATTTTTTCTGATCATTCTTAATCCTTTTTATTGCTTTCTGATAAATCAAGCTTACGAGCACTTTTTTCAACAAGATATGTCTCAACAATATCACCAGCTTTGAAATCATCATAGTTTACAAAAGTAATTCCACAATCAAATCCTTCTTGAACTTCATTAACTTCATCTTTAAAACGTCTGATACTTTTAAAAGAACCAGACCAAATTTGTGTTCCTTCACGATAAAGACGAACAACATTATTTTTACGTAAAAATCCTTCTGTAACAACTGATCCAGCAACTTTACCAACATCAGAAATTTTAAATACTTCTTTGATTTCTGCTTCACCAATTTTTGTTTCAGACACTTCAGGGTCAAGCATTCCTTCTATAACACTATGAACATGTTCTACAAGATCGTAAATTACGTTATATCGACGAATAGGAATATCAACGCTTTCTGCTCTATTTTTTGCAAGAGAATCAACACGAACACGAAATGCTAAGATTGCAGCATCATCAGCATCTGAATCAGCCAATGTTTGAGCCAACATAACATCATTTTCACTTACAGTTCCAATACCTGAATGTACGACAGTTACTTTGACTTCTGTATTTTTTAGCTTAGTCAGTGCGTATAAAATAGCTTCTAGAGATCCATTAACATCTGCTTTAATGACAACTTTATATTCTTTAAGGTTTGGATTTTGGATTTTTTCCATTACATTGCTCATCGTTGCTTTTTTCTGACGAATGATATCTTCATTACGTTTTAGAATAGCACGACGTGAAGCTAAGGAACGAGCTTCTTCTTCTGTGGTCATAATATGAAAATCATCTCCAGCTTCCGGCAGAGCATCAAATCCCATAATCTCAACAGGTGTAGAAGGTCCAGCTAAAACTTCTTTTTTACCACTTTCATCAAACATTGCACGAATACGACCAAAAGTAGTTCCAGAAACATAGCTATCTCCTATTTTTGCGACACCATTTTTGATAATAACGGTTGCAATAGCTCCTCGTCCAATATCCATTTTTGATTCAATAACAAATCCATAACCAGAACGTTGTGGGTTAGCTTTTAATTCCATAACTTCAGATTGAAGTAATACTGCTTCAAGTAATTCTGGAACTCCTTCACCTGTCATAGCTGAGACAGGAATAAACATAGTATCGCCACCCCATTCCTCAGAAAGCAGTCCTTGTTCTGCCAACATTTGTTTGATTTTTTCAGGATTTGCATTAGGTAAATCCATTTTATTAATAGCAACAATAATTTTAACATTTGCGGCTTTTGCATGACTCAAAGCTTCAATTGTTTGCGGTTTAGGACCCTCTTCAGCTGATACTACTAAAATAACTATATCTGTAATTTTAGCACCACGTGCACGCATTGATGTGAAAGCAGCATGTCCAGGTGTATCTAAAAATGTAATCATCTCACCTGAAGGGGTTTTAACAGAATAAGCACCAATATGTTGAGTAATTCCCCCAGATTCATGAGCAATGATATTTGTCTTCCGAATAGTGTCAAGTAATTTTGTCTTACCATGATCAACATGCCCCATAATTGTTACAATAGGAGGACGTGGTTGTAAATTTTCTGTAAGATCATCTTCAATTTTAATCTGAACTTCTTCATGTTCATCTTTGACAATAACACGACAGTTAAATTCATCTGCTAAAAGTGTAGCTGTATCGGCATCAAGATCATCATTTATTGTTGCTTGTTGACCAAGTTTAAATAATGCTGAAATTAATTCAGCAGCTTTTAAGTTCATTTTATGTCCAAGATCTGACAATTTAATAATAGGTCCAATTTCAATTTCTTCAGGAATAGCTGCTTCACCTCTTTTTTTCTTCATAGGTTGAAGCTTGCTTAATGCAATTTCTTCTTGAATACGCTTATTATTTCTTTCAAATACTTTTTTATCTTTATGTGTTACTTGGCGACGATGGCTTTCTGTTTTTGAGGAATTTGATGTCGTTGATGTTGTATTATTATTATTGTGAGCAAATCTAGAATTATTATTTTGTTGATTTTGATTATAACCTCTATTTGTTGGTCTAGAAGCATTCTCAGATGTTCTATCATAGCGAGGTCTGTCACCGTTGTTATTATTATAGCGAGGTCTATCACCATTGTTATTATCATAACGAGGTCTGTCACCATTGTTGTTATTATAGCGAGGTCTATCACCATTGTTGTTATTATAGCGAGGTCTATCACCATTGTTATTATCATAACGAGGTCTGTCACCATTGTTATTATTATAGCGAGGTCTATCACCATTGTTATTATCATAACGAGGTCTGTCACCATTGTTATTATCATAACGAGGTCTGTCACCATTGTTGTTATTATAGCGAGGTCTGTCACCATTGTTGTTATTATAGCGAGGTCTATCACCATTGTTGTTATTATAGCGAGGTCTGTCTGTATACTGATTTTGTTGTTGACGATCATTCATGCGTTGAGAGTTAGAGGAGTTACTTTTGTTATTATAAGACAAATTTCTTTGATCAGATTCTTCGTTATTACTTCCAATTTTTATAGAAGATGATTGACGAGAACTTTCTATACTCTTTGTAGAGGTAGCGAGATTATTTTCGACATTCGTTTGATTAACTTCTTTTGTAGAAACAGGTCCAATTTCATTTTGGTTATCTGAAACATTAGAGGTTTCACTAGTTGGGATATTTTTTATTTTGAGTTTAATCTTTTTAGGACCTTTTTTTTGCGCATCGTCTTTAAGCATACACTCTCCTTAGTAATTCTCTATAACAAACTCTATAAACTTTTGTCATTTTATTCTTCATCTTCTTCAATTTCAATATTATCCTCAATAATTTTCCAGATTTCTAATGCCTCATTAAGACTCAGACCTGTTTCTTTTGTTAAATCTTCAACAGTCAGTTCAATAATTTCAGTTACACTTTTAAATCCAGCATCTTCAAGAGCATCAATTTGATCTTTTGTGAATGGAAGCATATGAAGAGAAATAGATTCATCTTCAATAATTTCATAATCTTGAGTATCAGAAATGCCAAGTAAATCATCAACTTCTTTTTGTTTTTCTTTTAAAATTTCCTCAAATTCCGAGTAAGCAGAGAAACGAATTTTCCATCCTATAATCTCTTCAAGCATTCGCTGATGAGAACCTTGCTTTCCAATTAAAGGAGCTAGAAATTCATCTGCAACTACAATAGAAGCTTCATGTCTGTCATAATTAAGATCGACATTAAAAACTTCAGCAATACGATTTTTTAGAACACGACTTGCTCTGATTGCATTGATAATAAGTTCTTTGATATCATTATTATAACGAATAATTTCAATACGTTCACTACCTAATTCTTGACGAATAGGTTTAATACGAGATCCTGATTTACCAACGGTAACACTAATAGGATCTAATCCATCAACAAGTGAATGTAAAATAATTTTTGTCACTTCACCTGGTTTACGAGAAACACCTTTGATAACAAAAGTACCATCTGCAATTTCAGGAATATTTAATTTTAACAATTCTTGAACAATCGCAGGATTTATACGTGTAAAAATCAATTGACTTTCACCTTTTTTTGTAACTTGAAGAACTTCTTTAAGATAAACTTTAATATTATCACTTGGTGACAAAACTTCATCAGGTAGTGCCTCTGAATAAGGAAGAAAAGCCTCTGTTCCTTTAGGATCAAGAGAAATATAATATCCACCATTCTTAGAGTCTGTCCTTGATTTTACATGGGCAGTAAAGAGAGTTCCTTTTTTATCTGCATATTCACCAAAAATAAGATCTTTTTGTATATCTGTTACTTTTTGTTTAAGTAATTGTTTCATAATTTGAGCAGCTTGACGACCAAATTTTTCGATTGGAATTTCAATACGAACTTCTTCTCCAACATTAACATTAGAAGTAAATGAAGCAGCATCTTTAGGCGAGATTTCTAGAACAGGATCTTCGAGATCATCTTCATTTACAATAGTTTTTATTTGCCACAATGAAATGCCTGTTTTTTTTATTTCTATTTCAATATTATCATATTCTTTTCCATGCTCTCTTTTGTATAATGTGATAAATGCTTCTTTGAGAACTCCATCAGCACGCTCTTCTGATATTCCATGGTCTTTTGCAAAAGCGACAATCAAATCAGGAAAGGCCATATATTCCTCCAACTCAAACTACTCTGTATATTTTATTTTTCTTTTAATATTTTTTTGAAATCACAATACAACCGTGCTTTGATGATTTGTGAGATATTTAAAGTAAACTCTTCCTGTTCATTTTTAAATATTATTGTTTCACCACTAACACTAATTAGTCTTGCAATAAACAACCCTTCTTTTGTAAGAATATCAGGTGTTGGAAACACACAAAATTCTTTTCCTATAAAATACTGATATTCTGAACAAGATTTAATTTCCCGTTCTAATCCAGGTGATTCAACAACTAAATCATAAGCTTTATCAAAAGGATCTGCAATATCTAGACGACGAGATAAAAGATCAGCAACAAAAGTACAATCATCTGATGTAATATCTTGATGAGGATTGAGAATGACCACTTTGAGCAAATTTTTAGCTTTTGATCGACTGATACGGCACTCTAAAGGAACAAATTTTAATGAAGTAACACTTTCATTGATAAGAGTTATAATTTCAGAATCAGTCATATCATATCCTTATTTATAATGAAAATAAGGAGTCTCTAGCGACTCCTTATTGTTGTATATGAATATTATATACTATAATCTTTGATTTGTCAATAATTATCCGAAAATATTTTCTAATTCAATCATTTCTTCGTTTGATAATAAAACATCAATTGCTTTAACATTTTCTTCTATCTGAGCTACATTGGAGGATCCTATTAATACAGACGATATTCCTGGTTTATGTAAAAGCCATGCAAGTGCTAATTGAGATGGAGAGCATTCTTTTTTATTTGCTACGGAAATAAATTTTTCAATTTTGTCAAAATTTTCAGGAGTAAGATACGTTTGCATAAATTCATTTATTTTTTCGTTTGCTGCACGAGAATCCTTTGGAATTTCTTTTCCTTTTCGATATTTACCTGATAAAAATCCTTGAGCTAGTGGTGAAAAAGGTATGACACCAATACCATGACTAAGACATGTTGGTAAAATATCTTTTTCAATTTTTCTGTTTAATAAATTATAAATAGGCTGATTGGTGACAATTCGATCCAAAAGATACTTATCTTGGGTACCTAATGCTTCCATAATTTGAACGGCAGACCATTCGCTTACACCAATATAAAGAATTTTCCCTTGACGAATAAAATCATCAATGGTACGTAATGTTTCATATAAATCACTTTCTGTATCAAAACGATGACAATAAAAAATATCCACATAATCCATTTTTAAACGCTGCAAAGATGCATGAAATTGATCCATAAGATGTTTACGTGATAAACCTTTACCGTTTGGTAGATCATTCATTGGCCAATAAGCTTTTGTTGAAATGATATAATTTTCTCTAGGATAACGACTTAAAACTTCACCCAATAGTTTTTCGGATTCACCATGTGTGTATACATTTGCACAATCAAAAAAATTAATACCAAGCTCATATGCTTTATCAATAATATTAATGCTGGTTTCTTTTTCTATGGTATTAGCGAATGTTAACCAACTTCCTAATGCTAATGAGCTTACTTGAAGGCCTGTTTTTCCTAATCTTCGATAATTCATTCAAATTCTTCCTTATATTATGATATTTTACATCGTAAAATTATTTTATTAATTTCCAAAACGTTGTTTCAAAGATTCATTTTGAGCTTTACTTGCTGCAATAGCTTGGTTCATTTGAAGAAGAGCTCTACGTTCTTTTTGTTCCACACGATCAAGTTCATCTTGTTTTTTTGCAATACGAGAATTAAAATCCAACATGATACGTCGACTTTCTTGATCCATACGTGTTAAATAACCCGTATTACCAATCATCATATTATCTACTTCTTGAATCATAACCGTCACACCAATATCACCAACACGATCTCCATCTGTATCTTTCACAAATAAATCAGATACAGCATCAAAATTATCTGTTAAAACTGTTTCAAATTGTCCCATATCAAGTGTAAGAGTACCTTTTTTGACAGATTCAGGATCAGTACTAACTGTATTTGCACGACGAACATAAATACCCACTTGATCAAGAAGGCTGATTTTATTAGGATCATTTCCAAAAGCAGTTCCAATTACACGTCTTAAACGATCTCTATATCCGATCAAACTAGTATTACCATAAAGAGCACCTTCTTTGAGGTCTTCTCCATCTTTTTCACGTTGATGAAGTCGTTTTAAACGACCAACTTTTTCAATAGGAATAGTAATCAATGTGAAAATTTCCTCCATGATGGAATTATAACTAATCACCCATTCTGTAATTGTATCCTTAATGAGTTGGATATCAGGTTTAATTTTAACATTAATAGTATTAGAACGAGATTCTAATAAATTAAAAGTGACACCTGGTATGAGATCTGTAATATTGTTTTGAGATCTAGTTATTTTGACCCCATCAAGTTTTATCACAGCATCTTGTGCTTCAGAAATAACATGGTACGGTCTCAATGCTCCTTCAGGAGTGGTTGAAATAAGAAATGAAGAAATATCAACTTCTGCTTTTTCAGCAGTTATTTGTATATTTGTTAAACATTTTTCGGCATATTTTTTTAAATCAATAAGATAAGACTGATTACTAAGAGGTACTTTTTCTTCTAAATTATCTGTAAATTTTAAAATTAATGATTGTATGGGAGGCATATTTGAATTAGTAGATACACTAACTGTAAAGTCTTCTAGAATAGGTGTTGTTCCGGGAATCACAATTTCTTCAATATTAAAACTACCTACACTACTTACATTAAGATTAGATAAAGAAATATTTTCTTTTTTTTCAACAATGTTTTGAGTAATTTGTTTCATATTGATTGTAAAAGATAAGGTGCTATTAGATTTTATTTTTTCTTTTAGATTTAAAGAGTAGGTATTATTTGAAATATGAAGATTAGTCTGATTGTTTGGCCATGTAATATTTTTTTCTTCACGCGTTCCTTTTGATAAGAGTTCAATATCTAACAATGGTTTCAAATCTCCATCAAAAATAATTTTTTGATTTTCTCCTGTTTTCTTACCATTCATAGATAACGTTCTCGTATTATCAGAAGTGTTTATAATACGAACATCGATATTATTGGATAATTGTTGCTGGAGAAGATTTGCAAGATTAAGGATATTACCACCCATAAAATTAATAGGTGTAGATTGATCATTTATTTTTACATAAAACATTCCGGGAGGAATAATCTTATCTAATGTAACTGCAGGGGACGAAAAAGAATCGCTTTGAGCAAGTTGATCTATTTGAATCTTGTATTCTCCTTTTTTTGCAATACGTTCTACTTGTAATGCCAAGGCCGTTGGATCAGAATTTTCATTGGTCAATGATCGAAACGCGGATTCATATCCAAAAATATAACGATTTATTCGATCAAAGGTATCGATATTCGTTCGTAGTTCACGAAGTAATCCCAGTTCTATTTCTTTATCACGTCGTTTATTTTGAATATTAGAAAGCTCTTGATGATAAGGCGCCATAATCTGACTCAGCATATCATTGATATTCATGTCTGCATCTTGTCCAGGAATACTTGATAATTGTACTCTTTGAGTATGTGCTGTCGAATAAATAAAGCATAGTAAAAATAATATTTTTTTCACAAGATACCTCATAATATGATAAATCTATATTGATAGATATGATATACTATATTGTAATTATAAAAAAAAAGCAAATTATATGTAATTATATAAAAAAAACAAGCCTTAAACAGCTTGTTTTTCTTTCTTATATAGTGTATTAAAAATTTTTTTCCAACGATTATTAAAGCTTCTATGATATTGTTTTTTATAAATACCAACAAAACTTCTGTGATCTAAACGAAGTAATATATTACCATTATGTTGATCGATTGTTAATAAAATCGTAGAAGTGCATTCTGGAGATACGATATCGAATAATAAGTTTTTATTTTTTTCATAAGATAAAACATGATATTCTGCATTAATTTTTTTGAATAATCCTATTGTAAACTCTATAGATCCTTGTTCATTATTTTGAAATGATTCACAAGTTTTTTTTTCTTTGAATAGATTTAAAAATAGCTCTGCTTCAATAAATTCATCCCAAATTTTTTCTACAGAACTATTAGCAATTTCTATTTCAAAATAAATATTAGGAGTAGAATATTCCATACGATTACCTCATAATCTAAATAATTTTTATTGAGTATGATGTTTTTTGTACTGTTGTTCTTCAATTTGTGTTATTTTATCAATTCTTGCTTGATGTCGACCACCTTCAAAAGGTGTTGTCAACCAAACTTCAAGAATAGCTAAAGCTTTATCACTTGTTAAGACTCTACCTCCCAAAACAAGCACGTTAGCATCATTATGTTGCCGTGATAAACGAGCTGTAAATTCATCGTCGCATAGAGCTGCACGAATGCCTTTTACTTTATTTGCAACATAGCTGGCACCCAGTCCTGTACCACAAAATACAATAGCTTTATCAGATTCATGATTGGAAACACTTTCCGTTGCTGGGTATACAAAATCGATATAATCAACGCTATCTGTTGAATGAGTTCCAAAATCTTGTACATCAAACTGTCGCGAAATTAACCATTTTTTAACGGCTTCTTTGAGCTCAAATCCTCCATGATCTGCACCAAGTGAAATCTTCATAATCATCTCCTTTATATTAAGATAGATTAGTAACATATATTAGCTAGGCTTATGACATCGTTTTTTTAATTTTTCTGAAAATAAAGCATATCCACCTAAACTATAAGCATCATATCCATGTTCTCTTAAAATGAGAGCACTTCTACCTGCTCTATTGCCATAGTTACAATAAGTAAGAATAGTTTTGTGCTTGGGGATAGACAAAGGGATAGAAATAAGCTCTACAAAAGGAATATTTACAGAAATCCCAAGGTATCCCGTTACTTGTTCAAAAGGATGTCTTACATCGATAATATAAACATCGTTTAGATCTAATTTTAAAAAATCTTCTTCTGAAATTATTAGATTCATGATTATTTTCTTCAATTTTTTATTTTTCTTTAATTAATTAAATTATTATGACATATTATTTTTGTTGCATGTCAGCAATAAATGTCTCTGAAAATGTTAAGTATCCACCTAAATTAAATGCTTTATAGCCTAATTCAATCAAAAAATCAGTAGCTTTTTGCGAACGCACACCACTCCGACAATAACAAATAATAGTTTTATCTTTCAAAAATGGAATTGTCTTCAAATAAATCAATTCATCTACAGGAATATTTTGAGCATTATGCAAATGAGCCTCTTCATATTCTTCAGGAGTTCTGACATCAAGTAATATATAATCTGTCAGTTTTAATACATCGTCCTCAGATATAGAAATCATAAAAACCTTCTTCATTTAAGAAAGAATCACTTAAAATTAATAAAACATAAAATCTTACAGATAAAATATTTTATTAATTTCAATATTTTTGTTAATATGTTATATTATAACAGATTTATTATAAATATACAAGAGGATTTTGAAATGAAACAAAACAATTACTTTCATTTTGTTCTGCATGCACATATACCCTTTGTTTTAAAAACCGAAGCTGAATTTTGGCTATATGAAGCCTGCTTAAATTCTTATCTCCCTTTTATTAACATGCTTAATCGAGTGACAAAAAAAAACACTGATTTTAAAATCACACTCAATTTATCTCCGATTTTATTACTACAGTTAGGAACAGAGAATTTCGCTGAAAATTTCAATAGATATATTGATGTACGTAAGAAAATTTTATCGATCAAGCTTGGCGATCCTCAAAAAGATGAGGCTCGTAAATATGAGCTCAAAAAATTAGAACAATTAATTGAAGAGTCTACATGTCTTAATAATCTTATTGAAGGATTTCAATATTTTCAAAAAATAGGGGTTCTGAATATTGTCACAAGTGCTTTTACCCATCCCTTATTACCGACATTATACGAAACCCCAAAACTTTTAAATTTACAGATCCTTATTGGGAAGAAGATATCTGAGTATTACTTTGGTGAAATGACAGGATTTTGGAGTCCTGAATGTGCTGTTTTTTCAGATTTGTCTGAAATATTATCTGAATATGGATTTAAATATTTCTTTGCTGATCGATCATCTGTCAGCGATAAAAACAATGAGCCTATTTGTTTTCACAATAATTTATATTATTTTATCAGAGATCTCAAAGCTAATAATAAAATATGGGATGCTGATCTGGGATTTCCAGCACATGTCGAGTATCAAGACTTTTATGCTGATTATGCTGATGAATCTTATGAAATATCAAAAATTTTAGAAACCAATCATTATTTAAAAGCTGGTTTTTCTATTCGTTCTATAACACATCGTTCTGTAAAAGAAAAAAAGATCTATGATCCTGAAAAAGCAAAATCTCAAATACATGAAGATGCAACATCTTATGTTGAGTATTTAGAAAAAATATTCACAGAACGTAAGACAAAGCAGAATAATTCTTGTATTTCTGTTTTTTTTGATATGGAATTATTTGGTCATTGGTGGAAAGAGGGGATTGATTTTCTAGAAATATTTATTTTAAAATCATTACTTCAGCATTCATTTGACATTTCTATTGCTGATTACAAGAATATTGTATTTCTCGAATCAACCATCCCTGCTTTATCAACATGGGGATTGCATAATAATTTTGATTCTTGGATCAACAATAAAACAAAACATCTTTGGAGTAGTATTATTGAACAAAATAAGTACATTGAGTCCTTACTTGAAGAAGTATCATGGAAACAAATACTGCATTTATTACTTTCTCAGGCTTCTGATTGGATTTTTTTAGTTACCTACGATAGTTTTATTGTTATGTCTCATGATATTATTTTATCACAAGAAAAACGAAATGCTCAAGTTGAATTATTATATGAACCTATAAAAAAAATATTATTATAATTTCACAGATATTTTTATTGCAAATAGTATTAAAATGTCGTATAATAGCTTTACGATTTATTAAATTATTATTAAAAATGTTGATGAGGATTCTCTATGAATATCAGATCAATGAATACTCCAAAAAGATTTATTGCTGAATTTTTTAAATATAAAGATTATTTATTTCATTTTGTTAAGGCCCTCGAAACAGTCAGGATTTCAAATACAATCCTCGGATATTTTTGGTGGTTTTTAGATCCTTTATTAAATATGGGAATTTATGTAATTTTAGTGCGTCTTGTTTTTTCTCAAAGAGATCCTAATTTTCCTGTCTTTTTCTTTTCGGCAATGCTTGTTTGGCGTTATTTTTCGATGACCGTCACTCAAGCTGCAACAAGTATTATCTCTTATACACATATTTGTAGAGATACTTACATTCCTAAATTTATTTTTCCTTTTGCACTGACATTATCAGGTCTTTATCCTTTTTTTGTGTCTGTTAGTATTTTATTTGTTTTGATGTTCTTATTTAATGTAACTTTTACAATATATTTGTTATACTTGCCGTTGTTAGCATTGCTCTTACTGATGTTTACTTTTCTGTGTTCTATTATTGTTGCTCATATTACATCATTTATTAATGATTTTGGAAATATTTTACCACATTTATTAACATTATTAATGTTTTCAACTCCTATATTCTATGACATATCTAGAATTCCTTCTCAATATCAATTTCTTTTTAAATTAAATCCACTTGCGATTTTAACCGGAGCTTTTAGAAACGTTATAACATATGGAAAACCACCAAATATGTCAGCTCTTTTGTTTTTGTTGCTGTTTACTGTATTAGGACTCTTTTTCGGACTTAAGATCCTCTACAGATATGATCAAGTCTACAATAGAATTAGTCCAAAATAATTTTTAGGAAAATACTATGCTCAACTATGATATTATTTTTATTGGTGCAGGACAATCTGCTGTGATGGGAGCTTATGAAGCTTTGCAACAAAATCCTAACTTAAAAGTTTTATTAATTGATAAAGGACTAATGTGGAAAGATCGTTTAGAAGCAGTTTCGTCCAAAAATAAACCTCTACTGTCACCTATTGTTTATGGAGTAGGTGGTGCAGGAGCTTTTTCTGATTGTAAATTTAATCTTGATCATCGTGTTGGTGGGGATGTGTATACTGTTGTGGGAACAAATATTGTTAATAAAAAAATTGCTCAAATTGTTGATATTTATAAAAAATTAGGGTGTACTGCTGATCCTATTGGAGGAACAGACAATTGTGAGGTCGCAGCAATAAAAAAATCATGTATCGAAAATAATGTACAGTTAGTTGATACTTTGACAATGCATTTAGGTACAGATGGAGCTCGAGAGCTTTATACACTTTTGATTAAATCTTTACTTGATAGTGGTGCTCATTTTCAGACTTCAGCAGAATGGACGGATTTAATTATTAATAATGGCCACATAGAAGGTGTGGTTTATACACAAGATCAACAGGAATATAAAGCGTATGCCCCAAATGTTCTTATTGCAGTAGGTCGTAGTGGGGCAAGCTATATGCAATCAATTGCACGCAAATATAATATTGAGTTTTTACAAGGTAGTGTTGATGTAGGAGTTCGTGCAGAGATCCCTGATATTGTTATGAAATCAATTAATGAAAATTTTTATGAAGCTAAGATGATTTATTATACAAAAGCATACAATGATAAAATGAGGACTTTCTGTAGTAATCCCAGTGGATTTATTGCTGTCGAAAAACATGAGGATGGGACAGTATTAGCCAATGGGCATGCATATAAAAATAAGAAATCTCAAAATACTAATTTAGCTTTACTTTGTACGCAAAGTTTTACAGAGCCTTTTAATGAACCTTTTGAGTATGCCAAATCTATTGCTAAAATGTCTGCTATGTTGACAGGTGGTAAGATTTTATGTCAATCTTACGGAGATTTATTAGCACATCGTCGTTCTACGAATAATCGCCTATCACATTTAAATATTTTACCTACCACATCTGATTATGTAGCAGGTGATATTTCCTTGGCCTGTCCAAAAAGAATTTTAGATAATATTATTGAATTTATCGAGGTTCATGGTAAAATTACACCAGGGTTTTCATCTGCAGATTTATTATTATATTTTCCTGAAATTAAATTTAGAAGTGTCCGTGTAAATATTGATGAGCATATGCAAACAAGTATTGCAGGATTATATGTTGCAGGAGATAGTTCTGGGTATGGTAGTGGACTTAATCAAGCTGCTGTTATGGGAATGATCGCAGTTGATCACATGCTTCAAAAATCTTAATATATGTATTTACATAATAAGGAGATACGATCTATGTCTCATAATATGATAGAAGCAAATAATATTTCTCTAACATATGAAATTCAAAATAGCTTTAGCTTAAAAAAAATGTTCACTAAAACACAACAAAAAATTGATAAATATCGTGTTCAAGCTTTAAAAAATGTTTCATTTACCTTAGCAAAAGGAAGTAATTTAGGTATTGTTGGGACAAATGGATCTGGAAAATCAACACTACTCAGAGTGTTGGCACAAACTTTTGCTCCTGATTCTGGGGAACTTGTTATTAATACAGATAACCATCAACTCCTTACCTTAGGGGCAGGTTTTATGAATGATTTAACCGGTCGTATGAATTTATATTTAAATGCACTATTACTTGGAATCACAAAAAAAGACCTTGATGCAGGTCTTGCTGATGAAATCATTGAATTTTCAGAGCTCAAAGAAGCTATTGACTATCCTATGTATACTTACTCAAGTGGTATGAGATCTCGACTTACATTTTCTGTTGCAGCATGTATCCAACCGGAATTATTATTACTTGATGAAGTTTTTAGTGTTGGAGATGCTCATTTTAAGAAAAAAAGCCAAAATCGTATTGAAAGTATGATTCAATCAGATAAAACTGTAGTAATGATTTCTCATGATACAGGTGCTATTGAACGTTATTGTGATAAAGCATTATGGTTACATCTTGGTGAAGTTAAGATGATCGGCGATGCAAATGAAGTCATGAAAACATACCTAGAATATACGACAAAAACATAGGTTAACATCATGAAATTATTATTAATACTTGTATTATCAATCATTCCTATATTTATGTTTGCTGATTTTAAAAAAGCTCAGATATTGTATCAAGAAAAACATTTTGCTCCAGCTATTAATGAAAGTGTGTCTGCGATTCATCTGTCTATCACAAATATTATTAATAAAACTGCATCAGCTCTTCCTTATTTAAACAAAGCAACAGAAACAAATATTAGTTATGGGATTAATTTATACAACAATAATTCCTTTTTTAGCTTTAACATGTCTTATAATTTTAAGGACATGAATATCAATCAATCCACGATACATTTATCTCTCGATTATTCATTTGAGTCAGTAAAATACTATCAAACTTATATTTATGAATCTCAATTTTATATACCACCATCAGCTCCTTATGAACTATTAGAACTTAGTAACAATCTTATTCTATGGTATCCGAAAGAAGCACTAGGACACTATGTCTATTTATTTTCAAATCATAATCAAAAAAAATCACTTGAAATTTCAGGAATATTACTCAGTTTAACTTTTCCTAAAAATATTTCTAATCAGGATCGAGATAGAATCTTCCAAAATATTATCAACAAAATATCTTGGAAAGAACTCCAAGATATTTTTCAAGATTAATCAATTAAAGTATGATTTATGATATAATAATTCGTTTTCTGATTTCTTTAAAATCTTCCTTATATATAGTAGGCTGACTAAGCGAGTTATCCCATTGATAATGGGTAACCCAATCACTATCATCAACAATATTTTGAGGATTAAAAGATTCTTTATTAATCTGAGTACTAGGAATTTTTCGAACATCAGACCATTTGCCATCAATTTTAATTTTATACATTTTCATAGCCCAGCTCATACTGTCACGATCGAGTTTTTGTAGTAGGCCACCACCCATCCCAAATGAAAGATTTTCAATCGAAAAACCATGTTCTAATATAGTATTAATTAACGAATTTATCTTATCAATGCTCATACCATCACCTTGAATAATACGAATAATATTTAAGACTTTGTATCCTTTTGAATTAATCGTGTATCCCCAAGTGTTTGATAACGAATGTAATGCATAAAGTACCACTTCACTAGGATCTCCAGAATCAGGGCGAACAACAGGAGTGATATGGTTATCTTTGATTAATTTTATTATTTGAGGATCTCCCCATAGATGATCGATAGAGTAGTAAAAATTATAAGAATCTGAGACAAAAGAAAAAATTTTATCATTATTTTCTTTAACAATATTAATAAGATTCATTAATGATTTTTTTTCATTATCATGACCTATGCCCCAGCTTGTTACAGTGCTGTGCTCTGATGCGATAATTGAACATGCTAGTTCTGAGACAGGAATGTCGTAGAGATCATGTCCTAATAAAACAGCTTCCATTGTATCTGTACTTTTAAAATTTAATAAGTTTGCTAATCCACCAATTGCAGCACTTTCTCCAGAAGAGGCACCTCGTGCTCCAAAATCATGAAGTGATGTTTCGATCAAATGATAATATTGATCATCAACACTTTTTTTATATGCATGATGTAGCTGCTTTTTGACATGATAGGAGATGGTAGCAACCGTAGATGGATACCAAATAGATCGTTGCAGGGCGGTTTCAATGAAACCTGGCAACCAAACTAAATCAGGATCAGAAATCTTAATAATAAATACAGGAATATTATATTGATTAAGAACTTGACCTTCTTTAACTCCCAAAATAGTGATAGGAAGATATCCTTGATATTGATTAATAATCTTTTCAAAACCTGATTTTGGAAAAGGATACTTACTTCCATTAATATTAAAATGATTCCAAATTTTTTCACATTCTTCTATATCTTGAAAAGTAATTGGTGTTGTTAAATATTTTTCAATAAAATAACGAATTCCAAACGTTAAATATTCAACAAGATCCTCTCGTAGAGGTTTTCTGGGAGCTATATAAAAATGAGTTTTTTCAGCTTTTGGTGGCAGTTGTAGAAAATGACTGGCTTTGTATGCATCTGTTGCAAAACTTGTTAAAATATTTGTATTCCTTAGAAAATTTTTCATCGATGCACAATCCTTGATTTGTATATTTATAAATATTATAACTTTTAAAAAAAATAATTGCAAACAAAAAATAGTTTTGTTTTGAACTTCTAATGCCGACAAATATAAAAATAGAAATATGAAAAGGTGTGTATGATGAAGCATTTTTTATTAACTTTATATTCTTTTTTTGCTCTTTCTCATTTAAATGCGACTATCTATAAAGTACAAAAAGGTGATTCTTTGTGGGAAATTTCTAATAAATTTAATACTTCCATGACAACAATCCGTAAAATAAATGATCTTTATGGTAATCATTTAGAAGTAGGGCGTAGTATTTTTATTCCTGATAAAATCGAAACTTATATTGTTAAAGATGGGGACACTTTTGAATCCATTTCTGAAAAATTTAATACAAAAATCAAATATATCGTGACCTTAAACAATATTGCAGATAACCATACTTATGTTGGACAAACACTAAAAATTCCTGTGGCTCAAAATATTTCTAAACATGAAGAAATAAAAGCATCTTCTGAAAAGCCAATCAGCTATTCTCCTATTGTATACCGTGTTAAACGCGGTGATACTTTGAGTGATGTCGCCTTAAAATATAAAACTACCGTACCTGCGTTGCGACAATTAAATAATAAACGTTCGAGTCAAATTTATATTGGAGAGCGTTTGGTTGTTGGTAACCGGAAAATAGCAATATCATCACAACAAAATACAAATGTACTCAGACCTAATATGATAAAAAGTAGCCATATTGTCGCTAGAAATCAAACCATTGGTGGTATCGCGCTACGTTATCATGTTTCTATTAACGATATCAAAAAATGGAATAACAAAACATCATCCACTGTTTATGTTGGTGAAAAATTAATACTTTATACAGAAAAAAAAGATACACCACCTGCCTCTTCATATCGTACCATTAATTATACCGTACGAAAAGGCGATCATCTGTTGCTAATCGCAGGCAAATTTGGTGTGCGGGCATCCGATCTAAAACGATGGAATAAGAAAACATCAGATAAACTTTATGTAGGCGAACGTCTCTTTATTCGTATTCCAAAGAAAATCACTGAAGGAAATCCTAGAGCAAAAATAGATAATACAAAATTAATTCGTTATAAAATAAAACGTGGAGACACATTGGATCAAATTGCTCTCAGATATAAGGTATCTCGATCTCAATTACTTTCTTGGAATAGAAAACGTAATTCTAATATTTATATTGGAGAAAGCTTAAAAATTTATATTCCATCATCAACAAGTGTGACTGTTAAAAAGAAAAGTGCAAAAGCTCAATATAATGCACAGTCTCGTGTAACAGGTATTAGAAGTAATCGTTTTGAAGATGTAGGACTTCCTATTAAAGCCTCTCAAATTTTATATACTGTTTCATCAGGACGTGGAATTGATATTAAACTTAAATCTGAAGTTCCACTCACAGCTCCTATAAATGCAAAAGTATCTTATGCAGGATACATTAATGCACTAAAAAATGTTGTTATTCTTGATTTATCTAATGATAGAACTATTGTTTATGCGGGTTTAGATACTTTAAAAGTAACAAAAGGACAAGAGATAGTAAAAGGTCAGCAAATCGGATTTGTTGGTAAGTACACTAATGAAGAAAATCCAATTTTGTATATGGAATTACGTGATAAGAAAAAAGTTGCGAATGTTTTTCATACTTATAAAATTCTTGCTGCAAAACAAAACAAAAAATAAAACACCAATAGAAAACGCCCAAATCCTACACTGGAAAGGGAGGAAAGTCTGGACCTTAAAAAATCAAGGAACGGTTAATAGCCGTCCGTACTCTTTATTTAGAGTATGCGGGAAAGTGTCACAGAAAATAAACAGCGTTGTCTTTAGACAACGTAACGGTGAAAAGGCGAGGTAAGAGCTCACCGCTCTTTTTATAAAAAAAGAGGCATGATAAACCCTCCTTAAGGCAAGATTAAGCAATATACAAATACCATTGATTTTATGGTGTATATGGGTAAATCGCAAAGATTTTATTAGCAATAATAAAACAAGATAGATGTTTTCTCAATAACAGAATCCGGCTTATTATTGGTGTTTTATTTTTAATTTTTATATTCCTCAAGGAGTGACCAATGCGACCCCTTGAACATGTTATGTCTATCACTCAATCCCAAAATTTAAAACCTATAGATCCTTCTCAAGATCTTAAGCATGCACAGCAAGCTCAAATATTGTCAGAACAAAATGAAAAACAAAAAGAATCAATTTCTAAGATTTCCGATCATAATAACACCGAATTAATGAATAATATTAAAAGCGGTCTCAATAACTCATCTCAACAACACTTTCAAGAAAATCATGAATCAGCATCACAACCAGAACAACAAGTTGTCGAAAAAGCAATATTAGACGAGCATAATGGTAAAAATATTGATATTATTTGTTAATATTACATAAATTATTTTTGATTTTTATGATATTTGTATGCAAACTTGATTTTTTTTACAAATTATTTTATAATAATACATATTATTTTTATGAAGGAACTTATATGATTCGTACTAGATTTGCACCATCACCCACAGGGCATATTCATGTTGGTAATGTTAGATCAGCATTTTTTGCTTGGTTATTTGCACGTAGCCAAGGAGGATCATTTATTTTACGTATTGAAGATACTGATCAAGAACGCTCTAAACCAGAATATACAGAAATGTTGCTGGATGATATGGAATGGCTAGGGTTAACTTGGGATGAAGGACCTAGAGTAGGTGGTGAATACGGACCATACTTTCAAACAGAGAGAACTGATATTTATAAGAAGTATACACAAAAACTTCTAGAAAATGGTTTTGCATTTAAATGTTATTGTACAGATGAAGAAATAACAGCAGAACGAGAGAAAGCCGAAAAAGAATCACGACCACCTCATTATAATGGACGTTGTCGAAATCTCACTCTTGAAGAACAACAAAAATTAGAAGCTACAGGGCGTACTCCTGTTATTCGTTTTAAAGTTTTTGAGCAAGATTTTATTCTTAATGATATGATTAAAGGAGAAGTTGTTTTTCCAAAAGGTATGGTTGGTGATTTTGTTATTGTTCGTGCAAATGGAGTACCCGTATACAATTACGCTGTCGTTATTGATGATTTAACGATGAAAATTTCTCATGTTCTTCGTGCTGACGAACATCTATCTAATACTGTTCGCCAACAAATGATCTATAAAGCACTTGGAGAACCTGAACCTAAATTTGGTCACATGGCATTAGTCCTTGGAGAAGATAGAAAAAAATTATCTAAACGTCATGGAGCTACAAGTATTGATGAGTTTAAAAAACTTGGGTATTTACCCGAATCTCTTTGTAATGCATTAGCATTACTTGGTTGGTCAAGCCCAAGTGCTGAAGAAATTTTAAGTATTGATAAAATGATTGAGCAATTTAGTATTGAACGTGTTTCTCCATCTCCAAGTGTCTTTGATTTCAAGCGATTAAATTGGATTTCTAAGCATCATATTGCACATGCTGATTTGGATAGGATTGTCAAATTATCTAAGTCATATTTGTCTGAGAAAGGATTTGATGTTTCTAATGAATCGTATCTCAGATCTGTAGTAGAAATTGTTCGTGGAAACTGTAATCATCTTTCAGAAATCATAAATTATACGGATTATTTCTTTACAGAAGATTTCAGCATTGATGACGAAGTAAAAGAGTTACTGCGTTCCGAAGATGCACAAAATGTTATCAAATCATTTAAACATGCTCTAGAAAAAGAAACACGTCTTATTGATCAACAAGTATATAAAGATCTAACTGCTATCGTAAAAGAAAAAACAAGCTTAAGCGGTAAAAAATTATTTATGCCTATTAGAGTTGCTTTAACAGGTAAGGCACATGGCCCAGAAATGTTCCTTATTTTACCTGTTCTTGGAAAAGAAAAAGCATTATCTCGTTTATCTAGAGTCTGATATAGGAGTTATTGTGGGTGCATTATTAGAAAAAGTAACAGGATTACAAGATAGATTTGATGAAGATTGGAGGTGTCTTTGATCTTGATCAAAAGATCAAAATACAAAATTCATTAAAAGAACAAATGGTATCCCCTGAAGTATGGGAAGATCATAAAAAAATAGCTGAGTTAAGACTAGAAATATCAAAATATGATAAGATCACAGAACCTTGGTTGTTCTTACAAAAGAACATAAAAAATTTAGTAGAATTTATTGAGTTTTCAGAATCTGAAAACGATACCTCTTCTTTAAACGAGCTTGAACAAGAATATACAAAGATAGAAAAAACAGTTGATGATCTTGAAATTCAAATTCTTCTTAATGGTGAAATGGATCAATGTAATGCTTTTTTAGATATTCATCCAGGAGCCGGTGGTACAGAATCCCAAGATTGGGCAGAAATGCTGCTTCGAATGTACCAACGTTGGGCATTAAAAAAAGGATTTACAGTTGAAGTTATTTCTTTAGAATATGGTGATGAGGCAGGTATTAAAGACGCAACTCTTCTGATCAAAGGAGCTTATGCTTTTGGATACCTATCAGCAGAAAATGGAATTCATCGTTTGGTACGCTTATCTCCTTTTAATGCACAAAATAAAAGACAAACCTCTTTCTGTGGGATTAGTGTTTCTCCGGAAATTGATGATACTGTGACAGTCATCATAGAAGATAAAGATCTTAGAATTGACACCTTTAGAGCCAGTGGAGCCGGTGGACAACATGTGAATAAAGTTTCATCAGCAATCCGAATCACACATATTCCTACAGGAATTGTTGTTACGTGTCAGAATGATCGCTCACAGTTTCAAAATAAAGAAAATGCCCTTAGCGTGTTAAAGTCAAAATTATATGAACTGGAACGACAAAAAAAAGATGCAGAATCTGCAGCAAAAGCTCTTGATCGAAAATCAGTTGAATGGGGGAATCAAATAAGATCTTATACATTTCAACCATCAATGATTGTTAAAGATCATCGTACAAATATTGAAAAAGGCAATGCTCAAGCTGTTATGGATGGCGATTTGGATGATTTTATCATCGGATGGCTCAAAAAATTTAAAACCAATAATTAAATTACTGAGGAATTATCAACATGAAAGCTTTTATTCTTGCAGCAGGATACGGAACTAGAAATTTACCAGCAACAAAGACAATACCAAAAGAATTATTTCCTTTATATAATAAAACAGTCATGGATTTTATTCTTGATGAGTGTCAAGAGGCTGGCATTACAGATCTTGTTATTTTGACAAGTCGAAGAAAAAAAGCACTAGAAGATTATTTTGATCGAGAAATTGAATTAGAGTATGCGCTCAAAAATACTAATAAATGTGAAGAACTAGAAAAAATTAATCGACCAACAACATTTAATGTTACTTTTGTACGACAACAAGAAATGAAAGGTACTGGTCATGCTCTTTTATCTGCAAAATATCTTTTGGATAAAGAGCCTTTTGTTGTTTTTTTTCCTGATGATATGATTTTTCATCACGTTGGAGGAACAAAACAATTACTTGATATTTATCAAAAACATGGACAGTCTATACTTGGGGCACGAAGAGAATTAGAAAATATATCAGCCTACGGTGTTATTGAATATCAAGAAAAAAATAATCTTAAATATGTTACTAATGTTGTTGAAAAACCAAATCCTTCAGAAATAAATTCTGATCTTGTTTCTGTAGGACGTTTTATTTATACCCCTGAATTTTTAGAAATTTTAGAAGAAGAATACAAAATGCATACTTCTGGAGAATTTTATCCTATGTCAGCTATGATAAAACTAGCTACAGAAAACAAACTACTCGTTCACGAACTCGAAGGAAAGGTTCTTGATACAGGAAATCATGATGCTTATTTAAATACTTTATTGGAATATGCTTACACAACAACTTCTGGTAAAAAAATAATTGATAATTTTTATCAAAAAACATATAATTAATATTTGAGGAAAAAATGTTTAGTATATCTGTAGCGATACCAGAGGATTATCCTAGAATAATTGAATTAGGAAAAGAATTTCGGTTAACACCATATGTTGTTGACCCAATATTTACAACAATGACCGATATTATTACACCTATGCTGTTATCTCATCAGATGCTTTCTAATAGTTCTTTTAAAGTTCTTGTTGCAAAATTAAAAGGAACTGTTATTGGATTTATTATCTATAGTTATGACGATGGTTTATCTAATTATCTTAAATTACAAGATCTCGAGGCACCAAGATGTGGATCTATTATTTTTCTTGCTGTTGATCCTATTTATAGAAGAAATAATGTCGCTTCAGCACTGATAAATATGTGTAAAAAGAATTGTGCTAAAGATGGAGTAGGCTTACTTCGTGTGAACACAGACTATGGTAATGAACCAGCTTTAAATTTATACCAAAAATATGGATTTAAAGTAAATATGAATTTTCATATCTATCGTATTTATAAACATCAATTAACCTTTAAATTATCAACTCAAGCATCAAAAAGACTATTCCTACCAGCTTCTATATTTGCTGAACCACTTGAAGAAATCGTTAAAAGACGTCCTGTTCCTTGGTACTACACTCCTCTGATAAAAAAAATAGGAGTTGAAAGTTATATACTGTATCAGTTAAAAGAACAATTAAAAACAAATCATATAAGTATTATCCAAAAAAATCTATATAATAAAACAGTAGGTCTTATTCTTAAACAAGAAAAAGAAAAAGAAATTTATTATGGACTCAATGGCTCTGTATGGACAATTACTGATATTATGGAAGATGGAATTCGTGGAGAACAATTACCGTTTTTTATTCAATATGTTTTATATAGTTTACCTAATTTCCTGATGGCAGATATTCTTGTTAATGCTGCAGATTATGAAACACAAAAAATTTTAAGAGAATCAAACATGAACTATATATATGGAGGGATTTCTTTGAGTGCAATTAATTGATAATTGTACTTTTTTGAGATGAAACTGCTACATTTATTCAATAAAGAGACTGTTTATTGAACGATGAAAAATGTATAAGCTCTATATAATCTAACAGTTACAAATCATATGATCCTTAATATAAAATACTCCCTTAGATTGGATTAATCTAGGGGAATATTTTTATCTTATTATATATTCTTAATTCTACAATTGTGTTTTTATCGTAATCCAATAAAAGATAACATTCTATCTCTCTTATCATTATTCCTATAAGAGTAAAATAAATCACTTCCAGAGCATTTGGTACATAATATTTCTCTAGAAATATGTGAAACACCTATTGCTTTAAGATCGTTGATGACAATTTTTTCTAAATCAAGAAATCCTTTTAATTGATGTTGATTATCAATACCAAATTCATCTAATATATCTTTATCTACTTCATAACAAGATCCACAAATATGAGGACCTATATGTACATATAGATTGTGAGGGTTAATTAAATAATTTCGCATCATTTTTTCGATTGTTCTTGTTACAATATTCAGTTTTACACCTTTTCGTCCACTATGAACAATCCCGATGACATTTTTTACTGGATCATAAATAAAAATAGGAATACAATCCGCTGTAGTAACACCTATTAATTGATGTTTTTGATTTGTAATCAAAGCATCTGCGGGTTCTTTTAGATTATCTTTATTAAGATCCAATACATGATCTGAATGTACAAGAGAAGGAACATGTATAGAATTACTCTTTGTCATTTGGATTAACAATTGTCTACGTTTGATAACCTCTGTATTTTCTTTAGCTCTAAAAAGAGTACTCACTGACATATTACCAAATTCTGTTAATGTTGTTCCAGCAATAATATGATTATGAGATTCAAAATATTTTTTAATCATTTTCTATTCTCCTGATGATAATTATAAGATATAATAAATCTCTAGTAAAGAATTTATAATAAAAAAATTTTGTTGACAATTATTTAAAAGTATTATATTATAATAGAGTCTTATATATTGAGGAGTCATAGCATGAATTCTAATAAAATTTTAAAAATCCTTCGTGTTACGTTTTTATTTAGTATTATTGGTGTTTCATTTTTTTCAGGGATCCTTATTGCTAATTTTCAATTAAAAAGTTTAATTTACGGTAAAGAGTCTAAAGTTGATGAAAATTATTTTCGCTATTATAATATGTTTCGTGAAGCTTATAAAATATTACAGGATGAATATGTTAATACAGAAAAACTTGATTCAAAAACACTCTTAACAGGTGCAATTAAAGGCTTGCTATCTGCAACAGAAGATCCTTACACTGATTTTTTAACACCTGAAATTGCAGAAGAATTTTCAAATAATATCAATGCTTCTTTTTATGGAGTAGGGATTCGTATTGAGATGCGAAATAATTTATTGACTATTATTTCACCCATCCAAGGGACTCCAGCCGCACAAGCAAATGTACAACCTGGCGATCGTATTATCAAAATTAACGGTGAGTCTACAGAAGGAATAACATCTCTTGAAGCTGTAAATAAAATTCGTGGCAAATTGGGTACAACAGTAACACTCACTCTTTTACGTGCTGGAGCATTAGAATCATTTGATATTCCTCTCAAGCGAGCTAAAATAGATATTGAAACAATAGAAAGTAGTCTTATTTCTTATGAGAACAAAAAAATTGCATATATTAAAATTATAGAATTTGGTATTCCTACTGAAAAAGATTTTGTAAAACATCTAAAAACGTTACTTAAAGAAAAACCACAAGGATTAATCTTAGATGTTCGAAATAATCCTGGTGGACTCTTATCCAGTGTAGCTAATATTGCTGATAATATTATTGATAATGGATTAATTGTGTATACAAGAGGTCGTATCACTAACGAAAATTATGAATTTGTTGCACATCAAAATAAAACACTTATTCCAAATGATTTACCTGTTGTTATTCTTGGCAATCAAGGTTCCGCTTCTGCTTCAGAAATTTTAATTGGTGCGTTAAAAGATACAAAACGTGCTATTGTTGTCGGAAAAACAACTTTTGGTAAAGGTAGCGTCCAAAAAACAAGACAACTTTCTGATGGCTCTATCTTAAAATATACTGTAGCTAAGTATTATACACCATCAGGAAATGTTATTGATAAGGTTGGTATTGCTCCTAATAGTGAAGTGAATCTTTGGTACGATAATCTTAATGATTCTGAAAAAACAGAATTAATTCGATTGCAGATTACAAATATTATTCCAGAATTTTTATATTCAAATAAAAATCCTTTGCCTATAGACATTACAAATCTTCATAAAAAAATTCAGCAAGAAAATAGTATTGATGTTTCTTTAGAATCTTTAAATAATGTAATTCGTCAACGAATGAATTTTACATCTAATAAGATTTATGATCTTGAAATAGATCAACAGCTAACAGAGGCATTGAAAATTATTCAAACAAATAATAACACAAATTATATCTATAATCATAAAACTAAAACAATTGAAGAATTAAAAACAGCTGAGATTGCAGCATTAGAAGAACTTAAGAAAAAAAATAAGGCAGAACAATTATATTAATATTATTGTTCTTGGAAAAAATATGATCTTACCATCAAAATATCAATTAAAGAAAAAACTATTACTTAATAAATCTGACACAGATAATTTATGGTTTAAATGTCCAGACTGTTATCAGATTATTTATCTAGAAGATTTTAAAATTACGTATCGAGTATGTCCAAAATGTAATTATCATGATCGATTGGGAGCACATGAAAGAATTCAACTTTTACTTGATAAAGATTCTTTTATTGAGACTAATGGATCTTTGTTAGCAGAAGATTTTTTAGAGTTTTTTGATGGCACTTCGTACTACGATAGCAAATTAAAAATTTCTAGACAAAAACAACATCTTAATGATGCTGTGATTACAGGAAAAGGAAAAATTAATTCTAAACCTATTCATATTGCTGTCATGGATTTTTCCTTTATGGGTGGAAGTATGGGATCTGTTGTTGGAGAAAAAATCACACGGACTATTGAGCAAGCAACAAAAGAAAAACATCCTGTCATTATTGTTTGTGCATCTGGTGGTGCACGTATGCAAGAAGGAATTATTTCTCTTATGCAAATGGCAAAAACATCTGCAGCACTAAAACGTCATTCGGATGCAGGTTTATTATATATTCCTATTTTAACAAATCCTACAACAGGTGGAGTTACAGCGTCATTTGCTATGCTTGGTGATTTTATTATTGCAGAACCCAAAACATTGATAGGTTTTGCAGGTCCTCGTGTTATTTCTCAGACAATTAAACAAAAACTTCCTGAAGGATTTCAAAAAGCTGAGTTTTTACAAAAACATGGATTTATTGATATGATTATCCATCGTAATGATCTTAAAAATACAATCTATCAGCTAATTAATTATACAAGTTAGGTATAAAAATATGAGTATTCAACAAGGTAGTTCACCAATTAATGATTTAAATGGTTTGATAGCAAATGATTTAATTAAAAGTTATGGAAAGCGTCTTGTTGTGAAAGGAATTTCACTAAACGTCAAGCCAGGTGAAGTAGTTGGGTTATTAGGTCCAAATGGTGCCGGTAAAACAACAACATTTAGTATGCTGGTAGGATTACTTCGTCCAAATGATGGTGAAGTATTGTTAGACGGAGAAAATATCACTCATTTGCGAATGTTTGAACGAGCTCGTAAGGGCGTAGGTTATCTTCCACAAGAACTATCTATTTTTCGACGCTTGAGTGTTGAAGATAATATCCGTGCAGTGTTAGAAATTCGTGGATTAGAAAAATCAGAGATTGATAATTCTGTAGAAAATTTATTAACAGAATTAGGATTACAAAAAATTCGGAAACAACAGGGTTATACGTTATCAGGTGGTGAAAAAAGACGTACTGAAGTTGCACGTATTTTAGCTATTCAACCTAGATTTCTACTCATGGATGAACCATTTACAGGTATTGATCCAATTGCTATTGCTGATATTCAACGGCTCGTTTTGGAGTTACGGAGTAAATGGGGACTAGGTATTTTGATTACAGATCATAATGTTCGTGAAACTCTAAAAATTGTTGATAGAACATATATTTGTTATGATGGGCAGATTCTTGTCAGTGGAACAGTTCAAGATCTTGTTGAAAACGAAGAAGCACGACGTACTTATCTTGGTAGTGATTTTACAATTTAATTAGAATCCAAGAAATGATTTATTCTTTCTTTTTTTTGCTTCAATATAACCTTATTCTTAACATTAGATTTTGGTTCGAGAGCAATTCTTTCTGTAATTTGGATTCCTTCTTGTTCAAGAATACTTATATTATTAATATTGTTTGTGATTAATTTTATTTTTTTAACTTTTAAATTTTTCAGAATACCAGCAGCAGTACTCATTTTTTTTAGATTGCTTGAAAGACCAAGCTTCGCATTTGCTTCATCAGCATCATGCCCTATATCTTGTAAAATATACGATTTTAATTGATTCATAACACTTTGTCTTCTATCATCTTGTCTCATATAGATAAATATTGCCTCGCTTGATTTCTTAACGATATGCATTGCTTTTTTAAATTGATCTCCACAATTACATCTTTCTGATTGAAATAAATCACCTATCAAACATTCTGAATGAATTCTTGTTAAAATAGTTTTATTATTATGAATATTACCTTTAACAAATGCAATATGTTGTTCGTTAGTTAATAGATCACAATATCCATAAATTCTAAATTCTCCATATTTTGTTGGTAGTAGAGTAGAGACTTCTCTTACCACACGTGAAGTTGAATTTATTTTATATTCATTAACATCATCAATAGTAATTATTTTTAGTCCTTGTTTTTTTGCAAATTCATATATATTACCAACTGTAGAAGAAATTTGGGCATTAATCTTTGTCATAACAGCAACTGGAGCTTGTTCTGCCCATTTTACGATATCAAGTGCAACTGCAGCATGATCGCTTTGCACATATTCTTTTTTTTCTTGAATAACAATTGGAAAAATATATCCAGGACTTGTAAACTCTTCTTTTGTAGATAAATTTAAACATAACTTTTTAATTGAAAGAAATTGATTCATAGAAATATTTTCTTGATTTTTTTCTGGTAATTGCAATGATAAGCATAAATAATCACTATTATTACATGCAGAAATATCAAGTCGTTCAGCTGTAGGATGATCGATAGAAACCATGATAACTTGATTACTATATTTTTTCATAAAATCAAGTTGTTCAACACTTATAAATTCTGCCGAAAAAACCATATACGCATCAAGTAAGCCATCATATTGATTGTTAATAACAATGATAGCATTTCCGGTGCGAATTTCTTTGATTGCATCATAGACAGTCGTAAAAACAATCATAATGTCTCCTAAAATTTTAATTTATTATTACTCCTAATATATATTAATTGATTTTTTAGAGTAGGAGTTTTTATTTCTAAAAAATTTAATATCATAGTACTAATATTCTGTGGATATTTTATCCATACATAAGATAGCATTATACAGAAGTTCAGAATTTTTTACTATTATTTCATAACAAAAATGATACAATAATTTCTATATATAGAAAACTAGTATTACAAAAAAGTCTATCATATTTTGGTCTAATTAATCAAGAAAATTAATTATTCGATGATTAATTAAAGATAATTATATATGATAAACATTAAAAAAAATCATCACTCAAAAAATTGACAAAAAAACAAAAAAATATCATATAAAATGTATGGAATTATTATGGAATATTTATCAACATTACGGCATATATTTATTGATGGAAATAGGTATCTCTATGTGCTGGAAGGTCTTACTTTTTCAATAAGTGTAACTCTTTTTTCTTCAATATTTGGAATTATTTGGGGGATTACCCTTGCATTTATGAGGCTATCTCAAATATCAATATATAATATCAATCCTTTACGAAATTTTGCTATTTGTTATATTGATATTGTACGAGGAACACCATTAATAGTACAATTAATGATTCTTGCAAATATTATATTTGTCGGCTTTCTTAGAAGCACACCAATTTTAATAATTGCTGGAATAGCTTTTGGATTAAATTCAGGTGCTTATGTCGCTGAAATTATTCGTTCTGGTATTGAAAGTATTGATAAAGGGCAAATGGATGCTGCTCGTTCTCTAGGAATGCCTTATAGTTTGACTATGAAAGAAATCATTATCCCCCAAGCTATTAAACGAATTCTGCCTACTTTAGTGAATGAATTTATCTCTCTCATAAAAGAAACATCTGTTGTTGGGTTTATTGGTGGTGTTGATCTTCTACGTTCTGCTAATATTATCACGAGTCAAACATATCGTGGAGTAGAACCATTACTACTCGTTGGATTTATTTATTTATTTATCATAGCATTATTTACAAAATTTATGAGAAAAATTGAAGAGAGAATGAACGTTAGTGATTAAGATTCAAAATTTATATAAAAAATTTGGATCCTTGGAAGTATTAAAAGGGATCTCTACAGAAATATATCAAAATCAAGTAGTTTCGATTATTGGACCATCAGGAAGTGGGAAATCAACTTTATTACGTTGTTTAAATAAACTAGAAGATTTTAATCAAGGAACCATATATATTGATGGAATTAATATTAATGATCCGTCTGTGAATATTAATGAAGTACGTAAAAATATTGGGATGGTTTTCCAGCATTTTAATTTGTTTCCTCATAAAACGATACTTGATAATTTAATATTGGCACCTATACGTGTCCTAAAAAAAACAGAGAAAGAAGCTATCAGTATAGCTGAAGAATTACTAACAAAAGTAGGGCTTTCTGATAAAGCTCACGTTTATCCTAACACACTGTCAGGTGGTCAAAAACAACGTATTGCTATCGCAAGAACATTAGCTATGCAACCAAAACTTATCTTGTTTGATGAACCAACTTCAGCACTTGATCCTGAAATGGTCAGTGAAGTACTTGATGTGATGAAAGATCTTGCCAAAGAAGGTATGACAATGATAGTCGTAACTCATGAGATGGGATTTGCAAAAAATGTATCTAATCGTGTATTATTTATGGATCAAGGGAATATCATTGAAGATAATTCTCCTTCGATATTATTTTCAAATCCTCAACATGTACGAACCAAAGAATTTTTAAATAAAGTGTTATACCATTAAAATAACAAGGAGCTTTTATGAATTTTTTTAAGTTATCATCTTTAATAATTTTATTTTTTATCACAACAATTTCTTGTGCTTCTAATAACAATATACTTTATGTAGGTACCAATGCTGAATTTCCACCATTTGAATATTTAGATGAGGGAAAAATTGTAGGATTTGATATTGAGATTATCGAAGCTGTTGCACAAGAATTAAAGATGACCATATCGTTACAAAATTTATCTTGGGAAGGTTTATTACCTGCATTGCAAGGAAAAAAAGTTGATTTGGTTATTGCTGGATTTACTAAAACAGAAGATCGTTCAAAAATAGTTGATTTTACAGATAGCTATTATAGTTCCCCAGAACAAATGCTAATTATTAATACAGATAACACAAATATTACCAATATAGATAACTTAAAAGGAAAAAAAGTAGGGGTAGTTCTTGGTTTTACAGGAGATATCATTGCAAGTGCTATTGAAGATGTTCAAGTAGAACGATTTAATAATGCATTTCAAGCAATCCAAAATCTAAAAGATCGTAAAATTGATAGCGTTCTTCTTGATTATCAAACAGCTCTAAATTTTACAACCAAAGGATCAACACAAGATCTTAAGCTAATTCAAGGAAACCAAACATCTGAAGAATATGCAATGGCTCTTCGTAAAGATGATATTTTAAAAGAGAAAATAAATACAGCTCTAAATACAATTAAAACAAATGGCACTTACGATACTATTTATGAAAAATACTTTGCTCAATAAAAAAAATCAATATGTATCAAAAGATATTTATGCTAAAAAATATATTTGTTGATCTAATACTGAAAATAAAACACCCCTATAGGGGTGTTTTTAGATTATTCTATGTAGCGATGTTCATATTTTCTCTCAATAGCGTTTCGTTCTAAATACAATTATCTTTTTGTTTACATAATATCCATTATCGATAATTGAAATAAATGAATACTGTAATATCCAACACTTAAAAAATTTTTGTTTACAATAAATATAAATACTAATTTGTAATATTTTTTTCTAACTTATATGAGCCAAAACGACAAGTAATCCTATCATACTCGACTTCCATTAAATAAGCACGCATTTTTCTTTCATATTCAGAATCATTAACATTAGGTCTCACTAAACCTCTCGAAGTAACATAAGTACAAGAAGAAAGTAACATAACCAACAATAATAAATATCTCATGATATCTCCTAAAACATATTATATATATATATTAATAGGAAAAATAAAAAATGTCAATAATTAAAATAATTCTTTTAACGCTTGAGCTTCTACTTTTTTTCTTTGAATCTCATTACTATTAATAAGCATAGACCTACGAATACGATATGCCTTTGTCAAATCTAAAAACATAGAACGTTCACGAAGAAAAGCCTCAGAAACGTCATTAAAAAACTTACCTAAAATATTATAATAGAAATTAAATAAATGAGAATCATAAAACAAATTTTCGAAAATTGAATGATCCTGATCTGAATAACTATAAGTATCTATCATCTGAAGACAATTAAACAAATCAGTACTAAAATTTTCAAACCCTTTCCTTTCAAACTCATCTTTATCTAAACATAACTTATCCTTATAATATGGAGGAACAGGATGAATACAACCTGAAGAATCTTTCAAAGACAACTCACGCTTAATCCTCTCTGAATTATCTATGGCATACTGCAAACCAATACCATGTGACATAGACTGATACGAATTCAAACAACCATTACGAAGATAATATAAATCACTTTTCTTACCAACCTGCTTTTTATTTATATAACCAACAACATATTTAATTGTCTGAGGAACAGATACTTTAATATCAACAATACCATTTTTCCATAGATCACGAATTAAAGATTCAGAACCAAAAGGAAGACCAAATACAATAGCATGATAATGAGGTCGACCACGACGACCTCCATACTCTCCACACATAAAATATTTAAATTTAAAATCAAATCCACGTCTTTTCAAAGTAATACGTAAACGTTTCCAATACTTCTGCATATCAGATTTAAGCAGAGTACCAACATGCTTAACTAAATTATCATCCAAATCGATTTCAGGCAATTTATTTTCTAATTTTAATTTTTTATAATCTTTTTCTGTCATACCTAATAACTGTTGCTTAGATTTGTCAGAAAGTGTACCTCGTGGGACAATATTTTCATTACTATAAGTAAATGTTAAAAAGAATGACGAATCTTGATGATAATATTGTTCATGTTCACAACGTAAATACCAATGCCGAGAACGTGCCTTTTTACACAAAGAACATTTTCGGCAAGGGCATTCTATACCCTTGCTTGGTAAAATATAAGGATTTGAACAAGCCATAAAAATACCCTACTCTACCAAATTTGAGAACCTGAACGCAACGCATGATAACGTCGACGTCTTTTAGCATCCATTGAAGACATACTTACACCATATCCCATAGTTAACTCCTTAAATTATTATTATCTAGGACGTCGAAATGTACGACGGTCTAAATCTTTTTGAGTTGCATTAAAGGCCCTATTAGCCTCTGATTCTTTTCTCATATTATGAGAATTATATAAAGCCATGCCACCAGCACCTAACATACCACCAAAACCGAAAGCACCTGATGTAACATTATTCAAGATCTGTGGTGGAACACCCCACTTTCTACTAAAATCCAAATTCATTTTCATTGACTCATTCTCTAACTTTTGAGATTCACGTTGAACAGACATATTTTTTAACTGTTCTCTAGACAAATTAACCTGTTGATCATTTAAAGATACTTGGGATTTAGTAGACAAACCTTGTAAATATAATTGACCTAACTGTGAAATACCTGAAGTATCAACACCTCCAAATTGAGGAGCTTGAGGAGTCAAAACTTGACCAGATTGAGCAGACTGACCACTTGCCAACATCGGATTCAAGCCAGCCGACTTAAGATCAGCAACACGTCTCTGAACTGTAGTATCTTCACGTTGAAAAATTTGTTGCTGTAACTGCTTCTGATATTCAAATACTTTTTTCTGCAAACCAATATTAAGACCACTACCAAAAAGAGAAGACAAAGCACTAATTGCAGCACCTGACGCACCAGCAATAGTAAATGGATCCATAAAACCTCCTAACACTGTATATAACAAGTGTGTCACTTGTGCGAAACTAATCAAGGGCCGTTTCGCACAGATAGGAATAGGGGGGGATTAACCCCCCCTACCCTCTTCAACTTCTAAACCTGATTCAGGAAATTCTACCCTCTTCAACTTCTAAACCTGATTCAGGAAATTTTAACTTTTTCTGAACTTTATAACGTTCAATAAGCTCTTCTTGAGAACGGTCAAACTCTTCTGTACGTCTTTTCAAAATATCCTCCATAACTAATTGCTTCATCTTTAAGCGATGAATATACGCTGACATTGTAACCTTATCTAAATATTGCGGACGCAAAGCAATATCATTAGGATTTAAATTCTGATCAACACTATCATAAAATTCATCACGATCTCGAGAAATGCGTTGCCCTAATTCAATCTGATGATATATACTTTTTGATGACATAGTAGGAGAATCAATTGTAAGACGATCAACATTGTCATAATTTTCAAAACTTTTTGAAATATCAAATTTATTCATATTTATAACTCCTTATATGTCCTACTCGGACGGAGGGACTGCGTCCAGCCCCCCAATTCCAAATATTTTATTTTATAGTAATAAACTTGGATCAGAGATAACAGGTAAAGGACGAGAAGCCTTCACAATTACATTAGACGTATAAATAAATGACTTATAATCCTTGTTTTGACCAACGAAAATATTCTTATTCGGTTGCTGATGAATGAACTCTTGACTTAAAATCGGCTTACTAGCTTCATCAAAATTCCGAGAAGTAACATAATAATTCATAAAGTCTCTGAAATCTCCAGTTAAAATAGTAGTACCAGTCCTCATATGAGCAAAAGCTTGCTGATAACCAAACGTTGAAACATTATAAACAGGATCATCAGAATAATATAATTCCTGGGACTTAATGGGCTGTTCTCCCAAATGAGCAAACATAGGTAAATAAAAATCAAAACGATCATTATAAGTCCATTCAGGATGCAAACCTTGCCAATAAATAGATCGCTCAGGCATAATCCATTGCAAACCTAAAATCACAGAATGTTCTTCGACTTCATAACTACCAACAAATCCGTTAGTTGCAGTAATAGCATTACCACCAAGAGAACCTAAAGGACTATTATCCGTAGGTGTAGTTTGTTCGACTTGATTAATTATGATAGGAGCTTCCACTAAATCTCCTATCATTTCAGCACGTTGCATACGAGCATCAGAAGTCTTAACACCAAAATTACCAAAGACAAATTCATTATAACGATACCCAATTTTCATAGACATCTCTAATGCCAATTGAACAGCATTTGCCAAGCGAAGATCATTTATAAAAACACCTGAATTATTAGTAAAATCAACCCTATTCTGTTCAAGAAAAGGCTTGAGTACCTCCCACTTAAGATCAGATTCTAATTTGTAGAATGTTTGATTAGTACCTTGAGAAGATGTAAAAGGAGTATTTCCATCAATTGTTTTATCTTTCAAATAAGATCCTGAGGATGTAGGCTTATAAGCATTCGAACGAAGCTTAACTTCGCCTTCACCACCAGGTATGCCAATATAATTAACTGGAGAAGTAGTCATCCAGCCTGAAACTGTTTCAAATATAGTTTCCCCAGCACCAATAATAGGAATAGCTGGAGCGTCGCCACGTTGAGGGCGTGTAAATGCTTTATTAAAATAGTCAGGCTCCCAAGCAGGATTAAATAAAGGGAGATTATAATTATCTACATCAGTAATATCAAAACCATCTTGAGCGAAAACTTCTTCTGTAATAAAATAATCATTGATAACTTGAAGATAAGCACGAGGAAAAAAAGCATTAGGCTTAACATCAGCCCACTTCTTACCTAAAGGTAGACCAAAATAATCAGCAAGTGAATACTTTTTATTATCAACTATATTATCCCATTTTGGAATATTAGGAGCTAAAGTACCTTCCTTACCACCATTAATAAAAACAGTAAAACGATCATCTTTAGAATGATTCCACAAAATACGCAAAGGAACAGCGAAAAACGCTGATTTAACTTTATAATTAGTCATAGCAGGACTTGCAAGCTGATTAGCTCGAACAATCATTTGGTTCTCAATACTGAAAACATCCCCAGGGACAGCAAGACGAGCGAATATAGGGAAAACTTGACCAGCATCAACAGTACCTTGAGCTAATTGACCAAGAGGAAACGAAGACTTTCGAGGATGAACAGTTTCAACATCAGACATAGGATTAGCAGTATCCTGAAATACACCCTGAAACGCCTGATTCGTCAAAGAATTATCTTTCATATTCCTCTCCTGAATACACCAATTGAGGAGAACTAACAACATTCAAAAGCATAGTTTCTGGACAAAATTCACCAAGATAATATAACTTAAAATAAGAGACATCATCTCCCTTATCTGCCACAGATTGAAGACCATTCTTAAAATTCAAAATAGCAACCTTGTCACTTTTGCACATAAAAGGATTTGTCGCCTCATCAATACTTAAATTAAAAACTGTATATAATCTCATTTGGTACCTCCTATAAATTTTTTACCAATGCAAAGAAAGATTTAACTCTAAATTAATACCTTTAGATTTATTATATCCAAAACCTAATTTGAAATCACATGTCAATAAAGTCTTATCAGAATAATCAAATAAAACAGAATCATCAAGATAACCTAAATCAACAGCCTTACGAATTGACATCCTAGTTTTTTCCTTCATAAAAAACCTCCTCTAAAATAAATAAAACCAGCTACATGCTGGTTTTACATAATATCCATTATCGATAATTGATTGTCATAAGAAACACCTAATTTATCTAATACAGATTCTACTCCATCTCTTATAAAACTAGAAGACACAAAGTTACTCCACATGTCTTCCCATGTTTGTGTATTATTTAAGAGAGTATACCCAGTGTGTTCGTCAAGTTTTTTTATTTGGTGTTTTGAAAGTGATGAGAATATTTTCATGCCAAAATATTTTTTCATATCATTAAAGAATGACATCGGATAATCTTTAATTTCCTCTGTGTCTAAAGAGTTTGCTAATGATCTTGTGTGTAATTTTATAAATCCCTTCTCGTACATCTTTTTTAGTAACTGTGCTTTTTGTATGCCCACTCTCTTTAATCATTTTTTCATGTAATCTATAATGCTCTTTGAAATTATCAGCTGCAATACCTAATTTATTTGTTAGTATTGACATATCTCTAACGAACGTACTTTCTTTTTTAGACACAAAATCTGATATAAATGGTAGGTCTAGTGTCAATTCATGTTCTTTTTAGACTTATAGTCGACATCCTACCCACAGGGCATTTTATATAAGTTTGAGTCGTGTAACATATGATGTCCTACGCATGTAGACAAAGAAGTTGCTTGACAAAAAAATAATCCCCAACTATAATTTTAGAAAATAACGAGAGAACGAAATTATCGTACCATAAGCACTTCCTTTGGTCGACATTATTTTCTTATACAGATCTTTTGATCTGTATTCTTTATATAATTGGGGATTATTTAATGAGGTGTAAAATGTTACGTTATTTATTGTTAGTGATATTATTTTTTGGAGCGTGTACCGATAAGCAGACTAAGTCTGAATCTAGGACTAACGAAGTTAGTAACCGTAAAAAAATAGAATCTGTTATTGCTCGCTATGGTATAGAACCTAAATTATTTTGGGTAGATAAAGGTTATATGTCATCAATTATAGAAAGTGATTGGTGGGTTAAATGTGCGTATACAATATATCATGAGCCTATATCTAATAAATATTTTTATGCAACCGTTGAAAAAACAAATAATATTTCTTACGATACAAACAGTATTCAAAATGAAGAAGCCTTTATTGAATATGATGCTTGTGCATACACAGATAATGGAGTAATTATTGTATTAAAAGATCCATTAATCTATATTGGAAATACAGATTTTTTCCATAGAGTATACATAGATACAAATGGTCAGTAATATATTAAAACACTTTCAGAAATAGATATCAGCTACTATATTAATAAGTGTGGGCGTGGAGAAATCATAAAAATCACATCTCCTTTAATTCCTTTCATAGATTCTCATGAAAGAGATTCTGCAGTTAAACGATATGCATTTACAAATATACAAACCCATGCTTTCATAGGCTTTAGTGGTATCCCAAGAGATCGAGAATCAAATCAGAATGTTATTTTAGGAGAACTAAAAACCTATTATTTACCAGAGGTATGGCGTTAATCTAACTATCTAAAAACAAAAACTTGTATCTCAAGATTTTGAAAAACAAAAAATCTACTGGCTTAGTTTATCAAAACAAAACATATCAATAAAGATAATAAACGAAAGGCTACGTTCTGTGGCAGGACAAGTAAAAAGAGATTATCGCTACTCTAATACTCTTGTCTATATTAAAAGTGACGTCAAAAAGGTGAGAAAGAAGAAAAAGTGATTGGTTGGCATAGTTTTTGCTTATATAAGTATAGAACTTGGGCCTCCTATAAATATAGGAGGCAGAAAATGCCAAACTTAGAATCATTAACTGAGATAGAGAACACTATCAAGGAAAATCTTACAAAGAAGATACAAGAATATCAAGAAATTATTCTATATAATGATCAAATGAAAAAGATTATTAATGGTTTTATTCCAGATATTATTAAACAATTAGGTGCAACAAATGAACAAAAAACTATTGGTAATTTTCAATTTATAATAGATAATAATCACTACGCAATTGATTTAGTTGTTCACAATAACGATAAATCTTTATCATCGCCAAGATTACTGCTATTCAAAAATTAATAAACTACTACACTCCACAAAATGAGAAGTATTTCTTATTTTTATTAATTATTGAGTTTTCTTCAAAAGATAATGAGATTAACAAGAATAATCAATCTATTAATTTACAAATTAAATTAATAGAACATATTAATCCAAAATTGTTTAGTGCTGAAAATTTAGGCAGAGGACAAATTCATCTTCGTTCATTAATATTAGAACCTTATAATGCAAATCGTCATGCATGGATGAAAGAAATCTTGATATCTGCTATTAAAAATAATACTTCTACTATTTCAAAGCTTGCAAGCGATATTCCTAAGTATGTCAAAAAACGAGATGAATGGTAAAGGGAAAATATAAGGACACATCATGCGAAATATGATACTAATAGTACTCGTTTTTTTGGGTACACCAATGTTTGCTCAATTAGAATCTAAGGTTAAGTATCCTTGGTTATCTCTTACAACAGGGGCAGGAGTGGATATATTTAATACAAGATTTTCTTGTGTTTCATCTATGGAATTTATGCTTGGTAAAACCCATTATTGGTACAATTCTATCACTGCTATCAATAAGGGAGAATGGTTATGGACTATATCTACAGGAGCCGGAGTAATTTTATTTGATAATAGAGATCGTATTACTCAAAAAGGCTGGTCTATTGCTTGGAATTATCTTGCTTTTGGTATTGGAGTAACCACAAGCTTAAAATTAGGTTTGTCTACAGTTAGCACAATGAGATTTCGTTTTCATTTAAATGCTATCTTTGCGTTACAATTTGGTATAGATCATCATATCTTTACTGAATTTCAGCCTAATCAAATGCTTTGGAGTTCTGCACATGCATTGACTTTAGGTTTTGCATTTTAATTTATCATCTAGTCTGACAAACTTTATACAAATACTTATTAATATGAATGCTACACTTAATAATCTCACTATCTTAATCAAAGCAGAATTTTTTTAGATAGAAAAGATTATTCGGGATCTTGGTTTAGTGTTTCTAGAATATTGTTAACAAAACAAATCTTAGAACTATATTTAGATATCCTTGCTAAACTTGGAACCTCTTATGTTTTGTGAAAATATATTTTTAAAGATAGGTATGTTCTATCTTTAAAAATATTTAATAATAAATCTTAGCTTCTATTTAGGTGAAGTAAACTTTTATTATTTAATTATTTGATTAGCATATCTATTTCATGAGTAAGATATTGACAATAGATTCAGAGGCTTTAGAGTGCTTCATACCAAAAAATTTAAAACTTAAGCTAATGAGCTCTTATCAAATCTACATCAAAGAACCGTTTCTAAAGTGATTTCTAAGACTTTTTGATACTAAGGAAAATAAATTTTAGTTATTGCATAGATAATAATCATTTGGATTTTGTTTGAATAATTTTTGGGGAAAGCATTAATTACCATGACTTTTTCTAAGTTGAATAGAAATTATGAATATTTTGTATAATAAAATAGATTGATCCTTGACTTTTTAATAATTAATTATTATTATATATACTTATATATAATAATAAGGAGAAAACATTGAGAAAATTTAATATACTTATGATTCTTTTGTTCTTGACATCTTGTCAGATTTCTAATGATGACAAATATACGGAAGAAATTGCAAACGGTCAACTAAAACAAAGTATTTTTCAAGCAAGAAAGACACTTGAATTTAAAGATTGTATGTCCTATATAGCAACCGTTAACAAGCCATATTTAGCAGTTATGCCTGTAAAAAAACAAGGAGATAAATATTACCTTCTAGATAAAGATTTTAATATTTTACCTAAACATCCTGTACATCATTTTCAAATAAAAATAGATTTAAAGAAAATGTCTTATACATGGATCAGAAAACGAGCAACAGTTAGAATTGATTACCCAGGCGATATTGCCTATTTTGTTGTGTTTATCATGGATCCTCTTTGGACTTCAGGAGTTCCTGGTACATTAGGGCTATCAGATCCAACTTTTTCTTTTGCTTCAAAAGATACTGCTGAAGGCTTTATTCAAAAGATTGAGGGTTATACATACTTCAACATTATGGGTTGGTACAAATATCAATTTATTAATGTAAATGTTAGATCTCAATTAGTTGTAGCAGGAAAATAAGGCACTATCTTTTAGAAAATTTACTTTAAATAATTGATACTTTTTTATACCTCCTATCATATCAAGTCTTGTGATTTTGTTAGAAAAATCAAAATCGAACAAATAAAACGCCTCATAAAATAGGCGTTTTATTTGTTTTTATAGTTGTGTAATGAACATTCTTTGAAGCCCACATATCAATAATGCTGGTTTCTTTATAATCTGCATCTAATTCCATTAAATAGATCTTCATTTTTTCTTGATATTCAGGATCATCAGGCGTAGGACGTACAATACCTGATGAAGTTGTATAAATACAAGAACTTAATAATAAAACAAATAAATATTTTATATTAAACTTCAATTAATTTTAAAATAATTATTTTGAGATTGAACCAACACGTTTTTCGTTGAATACTCTTTAGAATTTTTTAGATACAATCCAAGGATTATTTTTATAATAATATTGATTTCATTATAAAATGATAAAAATAGGTAGTTTTGTAATAGAGACATTTGCTATTCGTTCTGCATCTTCAAAAGTATTTACAATCTTAACAACCAGCATATGTGGAAGGAATAATTTTATATAAATAAAAATTTGTGTTCCATCAGGTAAGCCATGAATAAAAATACCTTCATTCGGCGTGATCATTTTTACTGGTAATAAGCGATATTGTTTTTGATCCACTATCTCTAGATGATTGTTAATAACAGATGTATTCATGGCTAAATTTGAAAACGAAAGTTGCACTGTTGTGTAAAATTTTGTATCCCAACTATCAAAATATTTTAATTGCCAAAACGTATTATTAAGATTTTCTAATAAATTTTTTGATGTTACTAATTCTGGAAAATTTAGAGATTTTAATAACTTATTTCTATTATAGGTTTTATAGGCAGGAATATTAATATTTGTAATAGTAGCTAATAAATTGATAGTACCTTGATTTATATTTGTATCTGTGATTTGTTTATCTAAATAAAGATTAGAAAGTGTGGTATTGCTCTCTATAACTTGATCAGGATAATAAGAAGAATAAAGATCTTCTGTCATCGTAGAAAAAGACTCATTTTGATAAAGTGTATCAAGATCTTGTGAAAAAAGAGTACTATTATTAAAAAGAAGTAAGAAGATAGATATAAATATAGATATAATATTCACTCAATTCTCCTGATAAAAATATTTTTTTAAATTATACTTCAGGGTCAAGCTTATGTCAATATTTTATTTGAAGTATAGTTTTGGTATTGATTTATATTTATCATATATGTTATTATTTAATAACATATATGATTTATCAGGAGTACTATTATGAAAATATTATTATTAATTTTAATTATATCTATAAGATCTTATGCAAACGATAGTACAATAAATGTAATAGGAAATCAAACAGATAGTTTATATGTAGAATTACAATGGATATCAGATACTAATGCTTCTACATATGAAGTATATAAAGCAACTCTTGAAAATAAACTCGCACAAGTAAAATATATTAAAAATAAAGATTTTCATAAAATATCAACCCTATCAACCAACTTCACTACTATCTCTAATTTAAATCAACTTCCACGAAGACGATATGTTTTTTTAGTTAAAGCATATGATAAGAAAAATAACTTAATACAAGAGTTTATTTCTCCAGAAGTATATACCTACCCTAGAAATCCCACAGAATTTTTACAAGAAATTGATTTTACTATCGCCCATGCTCAGCAACAGATACCTAATTTTGGTTTAGCAGGTAGCTCTCATGTTATTAAAGGATCTGTCCAAGGAGAATACGAATATGCGGCGAATCTCTTTCATCCTAAAAGTAATTGGAATAATTATAGCAGTTTTGAAACAATACTTAATGGTGTTCCAAATATGCATCCCTCTATTATTCCTCCAGGTGTTATTATGGATGGACCCATTAAAATATCAGGTTTATTTGAAGGAACACTTATTTACCATAACTTAGTAGGTCTCAGCCAAGGATTAACAGGAGGTGGTACAATAGAAGTGCAATATCAACATCCTACTAAAGGAATCATGAAACAAACGTATACTTATGCAGATAGTGCAAAATTTTTGATATCTGTGGTGACAAAGATCTCCAAAAAAAAAAAGATCTCCTTACCTAAAAAAGGTGGAGGTTTAGTTTGTACAAACAATAATTAGGAGAGGAATCAATGATTATGAAAAAAATGATAGAATTTTCTATTAATCATCAACGTTTTTTTAATTCTCTTGTTTTAATAATTGTTGGTGTTGCCATATATACTTATATAATCACACCGAAAGATCTTCTTCCAGAATTAAAAGAAGGTTATATTAATATAGAAATTGTTTATCCTGGTGCATCAGCTGAATTAATTCAACAAGAAATAACGCATCCTGTTGAAACAAAACTTACACCTTTAGTTGAAGTGGAAAGAGTTTCCTCTATTTCTCGCCAAAATTATGCCACTATTGAAGTAAAAGTAAATAGAAATTTCACGAAAGATCTTTCTATTGCATATGATAAAATTCAAAATACTATTAATGATATTGCATTTCCAGAAAAAGTTCTTACTCCAAAATTATCAACATTTACATTAAAAGATCTTCCTGTTTTATCGATACATTTAGAAAGTAGTAATCAAAATAAATTGTATCAAGTATCTAAAAATATAGAACAAGAATTATTACTTATTCCTACATTAAAACCTCCTATTATTGATGGAAGACAAAAATATGAATATAAAATAAAAATTAATCCCTATAAACTACAAACAAGAGGAATATCTTTAGGTGAAATTTACAATTCATTTGAAGAGAAAAAATCAGATATTCCAGGTGGTAAAGTAAAGCAAGATGATCACTATTATAAAGTAAATGTTGTTTCTCCTTTGGAAAATATTACAGATGTTGAAAATATCGTTGTTAGAGCAAATGAACAAGGAAATACTATTCGTATCAAAGATGTTGCTGAAGTCGAATTTTCTTTTGAAGAACCTAAATCTTATCATTCTGTTAATGGACATGTCGGTATTATTTTTAATATTATAAAAAAAACAGACGCAGATATTCTAAGTATTAAAAAAGTAATAGACAAGTTAGTTCAAAAATATCAAAAACAGTATCCTGATATTATTTTTTCTATCTTTGGAGATCAATCACGACGTATTGAGAATAGAATAAATTTATTAAATAGCAATCTCTCTATAGGGCTTATTCTTGTCTTCATTGTTTTAGTTTTATTTTTTAATTTCTATACATCTTTATGGACAACATTAGGTGTTCCTGTCGCCTTTTCTCTTGCATTGGTAACAGGTGTTCTCTTTACAGGTATTGATCTTAATACAATTAGTATTATTGGATTTTTATTAATATTAGGGGTAGTTGTGGATGATGGGATTGTTTTTTCAGAAAATGCTTATAGACATTTTGAAATGGGAAAAACACCAAGACAAGCTGTTGTTGATGGAATGAGTGAAGTTTCTTTATCTGTTATTTTTGCTACCTTAACAACAATAGCATCCGTAGTAACAATATTTATACTTGATTTAAAAATAGGAGATTTATCTCGTCCTCTTGCTATTGTGATGATATTTACACTAGTGAGTTCGACTTTTGAAGCATTATTTGTATTACCGGGGCACTTAGTGCATTCATTCACACACATTAAAAAAGATAAGATTTCTAAGATTACGGAACTCAAAAATAGAATGTTTGATTTTTTGAAAAACAACTACTCTCATATTTTGTTTGTTTTAGTAACACATAGAAAAAAATCATTTTTTATATTAATTGCAATTATTTTTACGTTAACAGCTTTAATGGCTATTAAAGTTCCTTTTTTGTTTTTTGCTGGTCCCATAAAAACAATAAGTGTGTTTTTTGAAACTCCTGTTAATAGCTCTTTGGAAGAGAATAAAAAAGTCACAGATCAAATTAGTCACTTTTTTTTAGAAAACTCTGCTTTTGATGATGTTTATGCAGTGTCAGGTTTTCAAGGAGAAAAATATAAAACCGCTATTCGAGGAGATGTCAATATAGCTATTCATCCGAATTATGATTGGTTATCTTTTAAAAATAAATTGAAAAATTATATCGACAATAATATATCAAATATTTCTCAATATCGCTTCAATCCTATAGGAGAAGATTCGTTTTATTTTGATAAGCTTGATTTTGCTGTTAAAGGGACTAACTTACAAGCTGTTCAAGATCTTGCTGAAAAAATTAAAATATTTTTACAAACACGTCCAAATATTGATAATCCACGTATCAATATTTCCGCTCCTACGTTGGTACAAGAAATTATTATAAAAGACGATAAAGCACGTTCTTATGGTGTTACTCCTAAAAATATTGCTCAAAATATCAGTATGGCTTATGAAGGAGTTGTTGCAGGTAGTATCGTCTCAGGTGGAGATTCGCACACGATTAGACTATCTTACGATTCCACATACCATACCGTCGACTCATTAATGAATATGCGTATACCAAATAATTTCAATAGATTCGTGCAATTAAATCAAATTGCTGAGATACGTTCAAATACTTATCGTACTGATATCTATAGTGATTCAGGATTTTATATTATTCGGATACAAGATTCTCTTTATGATACTAAAAATATAGCTAATAATGCTTCTCAATTATTAAATGATGTCAAAAAAGAGTTTGCATCGTATTCAAATACAATTGATGCATTTTTATCTTTTGATGATGAAAAACAAGAAGTAGATGAAGGTGTGAAAAAAATAATTATTGCATTAATTGTGGGTGTTATTTTAGTATTTTTAATTATTTTATATATGTTTAATTCTTTTATTGCAACATTACTGGCTACTTTTGGGATACCTTTTATTTTCTTTGGATTAATATTAGGACTTTTTATCATGAGTTTACCACTGAGTAATATGGCGTTAATAGGGGTACTATCGTTATTAGGATTGGTGGTAAATGATTCTATTGTTATGCTGGAGTTTTTATATCAAAATATAGATCTCAAAAAAGACTTTATTCCTGAATTTGTTGATAAAGTCAGTACACGTTTTAGACCTATTTTTATGACAACGATAACAACATTAGTTGGTGTCGCACCATTAGCATTTGGATTTGCTGGCAATGAATTTTTATTACAGCCTCTTGCTGTTGTAATATTCTTTGGAATGTTATCTGTGACACTCATAACATTGATACTCCTACCACTTATTATCAGTATTGTACAATTAGATCAACGTAAGAACAAAATCTTTACTGAAAAATCGACAAGAGGTATTTCCAAAACATTACAACCACTTATTAAACAAAATAAAAATAAACTAAACCTATTATTATTGTTGTTACCATTATTTTTTACATCACCTATATTTTCTCAAACAACAAATACTAACTTAGTATTTGAGGATAAAGTTATTTATAACGAAGATATGTTTCTTAGTATTTATTTGGAAAATTCATTTAAAGAAAAAATAATTCAAGAAAATTTAAAGATATCTGATCAAAAAGTAAATATTGCTTTTGAGCCATATACAGGTTCATTTTTTGCTAATTTAGACATTGGATATGCAAACACGACAAATCCCATACCTCTTCAAAATATTGCTATTAATGGAGAAGCATTAAGTAAAGATTTAAGAGTAGACGGCACAAATTATGCTTTTAGTATTGGTGCAGATGCATTAATATATCCACTGGGTACTTATTTAAAAGTACAAGGTGGGATTAAAAATACTGATTTCAGATCACAAATGCTTGATATCAGTCCTACTCAAATTCCACCTCAATTACAAGAATTTAGAGAGAAAAGTCTCTTGCCATATTTTAATATTACACTCGTTCAACCACTTTTACAAAACGGTTTTGCATACAATATACATAGTAAAGTAATTAAAATCGCTAGAAATAGAAAAAGTATCGAATACCTACAAGAAAAATTAAAGCTTCAAGATATTATCTTTAAAGCATTAATTAAATACCATAAGCTAATATTAGATACAAAAATATTGTCAATTAGAGAAAAAACTCTTCAAGAAATAACAAATGTTTATAATTATCAAAAAAGATTAGCAAATGTTGGTGCCAGATCTCTTTTTGATATTCAACAATTAGAAGTTAAAATCAAACAAATTGCTTTAGATATTAATGACGCTATGTCACAATTAGAATTAGATATTCAAAATTTAGAAGAAGAACTTGGTGTTAGCTTGGATAGAAATGAATTAAATTTCTTTGAATATTCACTCTTATCTGAAAAAATATTTTCTGAGCAAGATACCTACCGTATAGCTTTGGAGAATTCAATAGATTTAGTTCAATTATCCTTACATCTTCAAAATGCAAAATATGCACTTGATATTACAAAAAATAAATATCTCCCTGAATTAAATGCAATTGTTTCTTACGAAACTTCCGAATCATTCTTTAAAAATCATCCTACATTAAATATCAATGGATCTCGATTTACTATTCCTCAGGATCAATTTTATTTTGGATTACAATTAAAAACACCAATTTCTCTCATTACTAAAAATGCAAAAATAAAAGAAGCCTATGCTCAAATTACTAATCTGAAATATACAGAAGAAGATACTAAGTTAGAGATTAAATTAGCCACAAGAGAAAAAGTTAGATATTGGCAACAGATTAAAAATCGGATTCTTCAACAAGAAGATATTATTTCAGTAGAAAGATCAATCGCAAAAGAAGCATCTACAAGATATCAAAATTCAGAAATATCACTTATTGATTTTTTTGAATACCAAGAAAATCTACGTCAATCAGAAATTAAGCTTGCAGTAGATCAATTTAATCAAATATTATCTTCATTTACAATTGAAGCAATCCAAGGTACACTTCTATCAACATATAATATTGAATTAATTTGATATATTTGTAAATACATTATTTGAATAAACTATTGACAACAAATGATTTTTATATTATAATATATCCTAAATAATTGGGAGAGATGGCTGAGTGGTCGAAAGCGGCGGTCTTGAAAACCGTTGTACAGTAATGTACCGGGGGTTCGAATCCCTCTCTCTCCGAATTTCAGTTGGAGCTAGGTATATCCTAGCTCCATTCTTTTACCCAAATTAGATACAAAAACCGCGGTACAGGGGACAGATAGCCACTCATCTATTGGTGCAGTGGACTTTTGAGAACATTTTTCTGAGAAATTTACTCTTTAAATTTAAAGAATTCTCAAAACCGATTTTCCTCGGTCCACTGCTATCAAATCTATGTTCATTTACTACAAAAATAAACGCTCCTAAATAGAGCGTTTATTTTTCAATACATTTAATAATTATTATACAATAATATCAGCATAGTTTTTCATGGTTTCAATTAGATAACTTATCTGCTCTTTTTTAGTTTTCAGAAGACCTGCATTTGTTAGTATTATTAACACTTCGCTTTGTTCTTTTTCACTAAGCTCTTTTCTCATTTCTTTTTGAAAATGAACAATATATTCTAAAGATTCTACGTTAATATTTCTAAAATCAATTATTTTTCTTATCATTCTATTCTCCATATTGTTATTAAGTATTTCTTGTATTTGTATATAAATCAAGTGTTTGGAGCAAATTATAAATAAATATTTATATCCTTATTTCTCTTTCTTGTTCCTTAAAATCCACACTCGTTACCATTCTCAAATTATGGCTTGTTAACTTCTCAGATTGTTCTCCTAGCAATATCATCTTCTGTATTCTAGGCGATAAAAATCTCAATTTTAATACCTTTCCAACATAACCCACACTTACTTTTTCTTGCTCAGCAATTTGTTTCATACTCTTGCTATTTTGAATCTCCTCACCCCATTTCCATGCTTGTTTTAATAAACTTATCACTCCATTGTTCTTGATATTTTTATTTTCTCCAATAATCAATGTTTTGCCTTGGTTTACTCTTTTTAACTCGCACGGTAGGATGATGATCTCACAATCGTTATCTTCTATATCTGTAGCTTCATAATCTAATATGTTTTGTTTAGTGATACCCCAAGGGCACTTTGTAATTAAATCAAATAACTCTTGTAGTGAATTATGATTGAGATAATAAATAATATTGATATAGGAAATCACAAGCTTATTGATTATCTGCCTCACTACAAAATGAGTTTCCTTATTTTGTAGATTCCAATTTTCTAAGTAATTTTCAAGATTATTTTTATATAACTGGTACTGCTCAATACTTTGATTTTCGAGTCTTAATAAACTCTCTATCTTTTTCTTTATGAAATCAGACGAAGTCTGTTCGAGATCTGTTGCAGGTACTTGTGGAAGCGATCCGGCTAGTTCTTTTTGCTTCCTAAGATAGGCTTGTGATATATAATAGCGATAACGTTTACCTTTCTTAACGGCATGGCTAGGACTCATTATAAAATTATTGTCATCGTATAACTTTCCCGCAAGTAATGAAGGCTGTTCTGCTTTGTATCTTCGATTGTGAGAATTACAGTTATTAGCAAGTAATTCCTGTACTTTATTAAATATCTCAAAATCAATAATCGGCTCGTGAATACCGTCGTATACTTGATTCTTATGCTCAATCTTACCTATATAAATCTTCCGTTTTAAAATCTCGTATAAATTACCGGCTGTGAAGGATTTATTATTTCTTGTGAGTATTTGTTCATCTTCTAATCGATACATAAGCTCCTGCACGCTTCCCAGCTCCAAATACAATTTGAAAATTCTTTTCAGTTTCACAGATTCTTCTTCATGAGGAACTAATTTCTTCGAACCACTTGGTAACTCAGGATTAGTTGGAACAGATTTATAGCCAAAACTTGTTTGTCCTCCACTTCCCCAAAGTCCTTTTTTTGCTGTTGCTAATTTCTTGTCTCTTATCCTCTCTCCTGTAACTTCTCGTTCAAATTGGGCAAATGACAACAACATATTCAGAGTCAATCGCCCCATACTTGTTGATGTGTTAAACTGTTGTGTTATGCTTACAAAACTTGTATTGTATTTATCAAATACTTCCACCAATTTCGAAAAATCGTTTAAACTTCTCGTAAGCCTATCAATCTTGTAAACCACAATCATATCCACCAAACCGTCTTTAATGTCTTGCAACAATTCTTTAAGTGCAGGCCTTTCCAACGTACCCCCGCTAATCCCACCATCCGAATATTCTTTCTCAACTAATACCCAGCCTGCGTGCGATTCCGTACCGTGTTTTTGCGATTTGATATACGATTCACAAGCTTCTCTTTGTGCATCTAGGGAGTTGAAATCCAATTCTAATCCCTCTTCGGAGGATTTTCTTGTGTAGATCGCTGATTTGATGACACGGAGGTTATCATGTCGATGCGACATGGCAGTTCCCCCTTGCTCCCGAACGGGAGATATCAAAGCATTGGTATTCCTACTCTTCTTCTCTATCATTATATTCCTCTAACAACTGCAGATTAAATAACAGCGTACTTTTTAGGTACCACTCTCCTCGGCTCGTTGCATCTCTCATGATTTTATTTATCCAGCTCTCATCATAACCGTATCTTATTGCTTCCTTTTTGAATAAATTGATTAAATATTTTGAGTCGTCACTGTACTCTTTATCCATTATCATTTTCTTCCATGTGTAGTAATAATGTAGCTACGAGATAATTATAATCCTTACTTCTTGCTTCATCCAAAACTTGTTTTATCCACTCCTTACTAAATCCCTGTTGTCTTGCCAACTTCTGAAAATACCCCATTAACATAAAAGCATTTCCGTTGATTCCATCCAATGCCCCTTTTACTTTTCTTTCCATATCTACTCCCTTTTATTTGACCCCGAAAAATAGGTTACCATTCCAATTCGTTCCTGTGATTTCTCTTGCGATTTTTGATAGGCTTTTATACTTGATTCCACCATAGAAAAAGTCCCCATCAATGATGGAGACTTCATGTTTTTGACCTTGGTATTCTCTGACAAGTTTCGTGCCGGATTTTACTACATTAATAGTTGAATTACCTTTTAGTAAAGAGATCAACTCTTTAAGCTCATGATTGTTTACTTGGTCATGCCACGTTATATACTTTTCTAGCAATACTTTAGACATATTCAACGGAGCTTTCTTCTTCGTTAGTTTTTCGTATTTTTCTCTTAGCTTATCCATGAAATTCCTCGATAAAGTTATATTGTTCTTTTAATTCTTGGTTAATTTCTAGAAATTCAATAATAGTTGTTTTAAGAAATTCATAATATTCTTCATAATTACTATCTTCACATTTCTTAATAGCCGCCATCTCTAATGCAAGAAAGGGATGCACATACACCCCTTTCACATTATTCCAAGGACTTTCACCTTGATATTTTTCTTTATTTCTTGTTAAAACCTTGATATGTTCTACAGATTCCTTAATATTGTCCAGCTTGAAAAATCCATGCAAGCTCATTCCAATTTGATATTCTAGTAAGCTTCCGTTAACATAACCGTCTTCTTTGTTGATAACTACTTGCATCCAGTTCTTGTTCTTAATTTCAATATTATTTATTCTTACCGTCATACGCTCTCCTAATATTGGTATTATCTATCTCTGTAACACATGTTAGCTTCAATACAGATAGAAGTCAAGTTATTTATTGAGATTTTATTGATTTAATTCTTTATATAATAAAGAATTAACCCACAACGGAAACAAGTCTCCTCTCGAGACTTATTTCTGTACATCTACCTTAGAATCCCTTCATTAATTCCAAGCATAGCAGTTTGTATATTTTGCGTGTACAACACTTTAGCTTGGAAAGGAGATATAGTCAAGTCCAAGGATGGATGAAGTACCCATAGGGCATTTTATGTCAATTTTGCCATGGACGGCATAAAAATTGACCAAGTTAAATTCGTTACTTTTCTAATCGTAGCAGTTATAAAAACTCTTATATCACAAGAAATATAGGCTCAATGGAATCAAAGGATTTCATATTGTCGAGCATTTGGGATAAGGCATCCAATTGGTCATCGTGTTTTCCATAAGGAAAAGTCACCACTTCTTTTTCCAACTCATCTAAGAAGCTTACTCCTCTTGGTAATAAGACCTGTCTTGACTCGATCATCCCCGAATTGACCATAATTCGGTCTTTTTTAGAAAGTTTGGGATCGTAAGCGATGGGATAAATATGATATTCTTGTCTGATTTGCTGTATCAAAGCAATTCCCGACGCTTTGTTTTCTATGATCAATTTTTTCGGATTGTATTGATCGTACAAGGATTTGATTTTTCTCTTCAACTCCGGAAAAAGAAACTTACCTCTCAAAATATCAATAATATAGATTTTATTGTTTTGATATAATGCCGTCATTCCCACCGAATAATCGCTGAAATCATTATTACTGCTTGCTGTATCCCAACTCTGTACTATCATCCCACCTTGAGGAAGTTCATCATAATATTCAAACCACTTCCATTTCAATAATCCTCCCTCTTCAGGCATAGGATTTTGTTGGTACTGGGCTTCAAAATTATAACTACCAAGATTTTTCTTGATGCTTTCCAAGATAAATTGAGACTCCAACTGCGGATTTAATATTTCTCCAATATAACGATGGATTGTTTTTCCATTAGACAGTTCAAAAACTTCGTCTTTTGTTGCTATCGCCGGTAGATTCAAGACCTCCCAAGCTTCATTCTCTTGGACAAAGCTGCATAAATCATCGGTGTGAACCCTCTGCATCACAATAATAATGACATCCGTATTTTTATTATCAAGCCTGCTATATAAAGTGTTTGCGTACCATTGATTTATGGATTTTCGCTTGGTGTCGGATAGGGCATCCTGAGGTTTGATAGGATCATCGATGATAATAAAATTTCCGCCCCTGCCTGTCAAGGTGCCGCCGACAGACGTCGCCAATCGATAACCGTTCTGTCTGGTTTCATATTCTGTTTCCGTACGTTTATTGGGATTGATTCTCGTTAATGGAAATAACTCTTTATACCAAGACGTATCCATTACTGCTCGACAATCTCTGGCATGTTTGCTCGCCAATTCATCCGAATAACTTGTCGTAATAATCCGTTTACTTGGATCTTTTCCCAAAATCCACGCCGGAAACGCAACACTTGTGCAAATAGATTTCAAACTTCGTGGAGGCATATTAATAATTAATCTCTTGATTTTTCCTTCATAACATTTCTCCAACCTATCAGCTATCAACTCAATATGCTCGCTGTGAATATATGGCTGGGAATTATCCACACTTTTGTAAACCTTCTCAACAAATGGTGCTAAATTATTCCTAAGCAGCGCTCTAAGTAGTCTTTGTCTTTCATCTGTTTTTCTACTCATGATTCATATACCTTTTTAAGATTTCCATGTCCTCCGCATGAAGTTCCGGTGCTACAACTTCCACTTCATCTCCCACAATATTGTTAATAAGACGCAGCAAGGCTTGCATGGCATTTTTGTCGCCTTTTAAGGTATTGTTTACTAATGTTTTCACAATCGCCTCTTGCTTGGTAACTTTTTTTGTTTTCCCTTTTTCCTGAATCGTCATCTTCTCTTCAAGTTCTTTCTTCAAAATCGTCTTCAGGTTTTTACTTCCTTTAGGTCTGCCTTTGGGATTTCCTGATGCTCCCTTCCGAAATTGAGTTTCTTTCGGCGGCTGCTTGTAACCAATTTTCTCAGCATCTTGTACTCTATCTGTTGTCTTAGGCATTGATCTTCTCCTGAGAAACTCTTTCCAACAGCACAGCTTTTTTCTTCGTCAATTTCTCCCAACGATATACTGTTACGTCTCCATATTTTTCATCAAACTCGATAATACGCGCTTGTCTCTTTGTTTTTTCAGCAGCTAATAAGGTGCTGCCGCTTCCACCAAAAATATCCAATATAATATCTCCTACCTTGAAACAGTCCATAATCGCATCGGCAACCATTCGTGTCGGTTTCACTGTCGGATGAAGTCCCCAACCGTCTTTGCCTTTACGCATGCCGGCATAATTCCAAATATTGGTTCTGTTTCTGCCGTGTTTGCCGAGCTCAATATTATTGGTGTATTCTCCCTCACCATACTTGAAAACAAAAACCATCTCATGCTGAGAACGATACAAACTTCCCATTCCACCGTATCCCTTATTCCAGACGCAGATATTCTTAAGTTCCGAATACAATTTCTCGCCCACTGTTTGCACCTCAAGCATATGTCGCCAATCCATGCAGATATAATGGACACTGCCATCCTTGGAATATTTTGTCACATTAGACAAAGCCTTCTCCAAGAAGTCTGTAAATTCCTTTCTGCTCATCTCTCCGCTGGCATAAGCAAATTCTCCAAATTCCTTCCTTGAATTCACTCCCTTCATCGCAACATTACCTTCAATTTTCACATTATACGGCGGATCCGTGAACACCATGTCCACAAGCTCATCTCCTAATAACTTCCGATAACTCTCCTCAAATAAAGAATCTCCAATATATAGCTTATGTTCCCCAAGCTGCCACAAATCTCCTTTTTGACACACCTTCGGTGCTTCCACAGGCAAGTCAATTTCCTCGTCTACATTATCACTGTCTAACTCCAATATTAAATCGATCTCCGGAGTTTCAAATCCTGTGAGTGTTATATCAAAATCATCCTCAATAACCATTAATTCTTGCAATTCTATCGCCAAAATTTCCTTATCCCAGCCGGCTTTTTCTGCCAATTTATTATCCGCCAAGATATAAGCCCGTTTTTCCGCATCGCTGAGATAATCAATACAAAGAGTCGGCACTTCTTCCATTCCCAATTCTTTGGCTGCCATAACTCTGCCATGACCTGCTATAATCATATTATTTTGATCAATGAGCACGGGATTCGTAAAACCGAATACTTTAATACTTCGAGCGATTTCTTCAACCTGCTTCGGGCTATGCGTTCGTGCATTCCTTGAATACGGCTTCAAATCTCCAATCTTTATCTGTTGTACTTTCATAAATTTTGCCCCTCCAATGAACATAATTTATTTATTTTGTGAAAATTATTGACAAAGCATAAAAATTATGTTATAATTTAGTATATATTGAAACAATTATTTCTTTATCCGAAAAGAACTTAACATTATACCATACAATCTCTAAAACCGCAATCCTAACTCAGGATTGTTTTTCTTTTTTAAATTATACATAATAAAAAACAGACACCAAGTATGGTGTCTGTTTTTTTCTAAAACGATAGGAGAATCTTGTCTATACTTTATTTTTCTGTGGAATCCCGATTCAGCAGTTTATACAGCTGCAGCATGTTAAACAGATCTTTCAGTTCGCGTTTTTTTACATCTGCATCAATCTTTGTATTGTTCTTTGTATTCTGAAAACGCACGGTGACCGCACTGTCTTTATCAATATTCTCAAGCAGAAAATTAAAGAGTTCCGCATCATTCTTTTTGGTGAATTCCCTGACAGATACGACATTGTATTTTTGGAATTCGTCTTTCGTTGTACTTTTTTCGGACCAATCGACCGTGTATTTTTTGACATCCGAGCCTTTATTTCTGATAAATATGGTCACAGAATCCACATCAATAAAAACTTCCGTCTTGAATAACGGCTTCATATCTCGGCTTGTCGTATTGATGCTTAATTCTATGCAGGGATAGATAACATCGTTTTTATAGGTATAGTGGAGCGTGATATGATTGTATACGCCGTTAAATCCTTCAAATTTATAAAAATTATCGGTACCGATCAGATATTCATTTTCCAAATCATCGTATTGAGCAATAACTCCCTTCGGTATTTTAATGCCGTTAATTTCTTTGACTTTTTTAAAATCCGCAAAGGCCGGCGATGACGACAGTAACAGCATAATCAACATTTTCTTCATAAAAAACTCCTAAAAGGGATAATAATCCCGTAATTATATTTAAAATAAAAAAACTCATAGAGCCGAGGATATTCATCCCGTTTCTATGAGTTGAGTTATTGATATTATGAAGAATACAGTATCGAAACCTTGTTTCTTACTGTATAAAAAATAAAGTCGATTACTTTGTTCTCTTGTTATTTTCTAAGCAATACATGGAAATATCAAGGAATCATGCTTGTGCTAAAGCACTCGCTGGATTATTATTTTCTAGTCACTTCGTTCCTGAAAACAATAAAGCTCATAGACAGCTGTATTGCTAAAATCCTTGCAGACATGGTCTTAAATATTTCTATCCAATACCGATCACACAAAAATATACAAACTGCTATGAGCAATTAATATAAATTTACCGTGTGACCGGCATGGGAATCTGTGGAATTCCTTTTAAAAATAAAAAAGAACCGCTTGAAGCTGTCCTATACTTTAGAGCCATAAGAGCATCGGCAATTAATGGATCTTACCTGCCCAAAAAGCATAACTTTCAAGCAAGATTTTTATTCTAAAGTATTAAGATAAAATATAAATAACAGACTATTCCCGTCTGCAAGGATTTTAGCACTATCAGTATACCATACCTCTTCTTCATTGTCAAGATCTTCCTAACAAAAAGAAACTCTCTTCTCAGTAAAACTCAAGATTAAATATGATAATTTTTTTGGCACTTTCCTGAACTCCAGATTCTGGTAATCTCTGAAAGTATTTACCAGATCATCCTGTAATGGTTAATCCTCAAAAGAAGCCAAGTTTTAATTTAGAAGTCATCTCATAGCGTATTTTCTAAAACTAACGGCATCATACTTAAAGCGATTGCTCTAATTACAGGAACTGCCACGGAATTACCAAATTGTCTATACGCCTGTGTGTCAGATACGGGAATAATAAATTCTTCTGGAAATCCTTGTAATCTTGCACATTCTCTTGGTGTCAATTTTCGTGGATTCTTACCTTTTTGTTCTATTAAAATTTCACTTCCATCCTTGTAATATCTTGCACTAATAGTATTAGTGTAAACTGAGTCTTCATTGTAAAGACTAAATCCAAATCCATTTCCTTTACTTTTGTGTTGTTCTTTACGTCTTAAATGACCTTGATATAAGGTGTCACTAATTGTATATTTTTCATCTACATTTTTTTCTAATATATCTCCCAATCGAGTTTGAATTTTAGGTGGTATAGGAAATTTAAAGGAAGTAATTTTCTCAGTAGACAATTGTGTTTTATCAAATCCAACAATATAAATTCGTTCTCTATTTTGAGGTATTCCAAAATCAGCAGCCCTTAGCACTTTAAAGTCAACACTATAATTCAATTGTTCCAAATGTTTAACAATCGTTTTTAGCGTATTTCCTTTATCATGTCCTTTTAATTGTTTTACGTTTTCTAATAGATAGGCTTTTGGTCTTTTACGTTTTAATATTTCTTCTATATAAAAAAACATCGTTCCTCTCGTATCAGAAAACCCTTGTTTTTTCCCTGCTTGGGAAAATGGTTGACATGGAAATCCAGCTAATAACAAATCATGATCAGGAATGGTATTAGGATCAATTTGTGTAATATCTCCTTGTGGCTCTTCTCCATGATTAACTCTGTATGTTTTTTGAGCAAATTTATCCCATTCTGAAGAAAATACACATTTACCTTTTAATTCTGTAAATGGGATTTTTATCCCACCGATTCCTGCAAATAAATCTATAAATGAAAACTTACTATTTTTTGGATTAGAAAAAGGTATTGTATTAGCAAATTCTAAAAGTTTATCTACTTCTAAAGATGAGGGTTTTGTTTCTCCATTTTCCCACCTTCGTAAAGTTCTATCACCATTCTTACCCATATTTAAAGCATCCGCAAACTCTTTTTGAGTTAATCCAAGATCTTGCCTTTTCTTTTTTATCGTCTCATTCACCAAACATCTCCTGAGGTCATATTGTCCTAATTTTAACACATTTATTTATAAATTGGAAGTCTTTTCAATACTATTTTATTGTCATTTGACTAGCATCATGTTATAATAAATATTCTCACTAAATCAAAGGAATTATAAAGATGCTAAATGTTTTTGAAGCTTTTGCTGGATATGGTAGTCAACGAATGGCTTTAAAAAATATAGGAATTACTCATAACGTGGTAGGAATTTCTGAAATAGATAAAGATGCTATTTTGTCTTATGCTTCTATCCATACTGATTTTTTACAAGAAAAGACTCAAAATATTCCTGCCTTAAAAGAAGATATGATTGCTGAGCTAGAACACACAAATGTACCACTTGATTACCGAACATTTGAAAATAAAGCAAGAAAATTAAAACTACCTCAGCTCCAAGACTTTCACTTGGCTAATAAACTTACTAAAAATTTTGGAGATATATCTCGTATTGACCCAAAAGGATTACCAGATTTTGACTTTTTCACCTATTCATTCCCTTGTCAAGATATTTCTGTTGCTGGATATCAAAACGGATTAAACACTAACTCTGGAACTCGCTCTTCACTTTTATGGGAATGTTGTAAAATCATTGAATATAAACGTCCAAAATATTTGATGATGGAAAATGTTAAAAACTTAATAGGTAAAAATCATATTCATAATTTTCATTTATTTTTAGAATATTTAACAAGCCTTGGATATACAAACTCATGGAAAGTACTTAACGCAAAAGATTTTGGAGTGCCTCAAAATAGAGAACGTGTATTTTGTATTAGCGAATTAAACGCATCTACTCCTTTTGAATTTCCCTCTACCATACCTTTAACGGTTACTATGAATGATTGGTTAGAAACAAATGTTGATAAAAAGTACTATCTATCAGGAAATCAGACAACTGATTTTATTATACAGCAAGATGTTTGTTATTGCCTCGATGCAAATTATTGGAAAGGTACTTTTCTCAAAGATTTTCTAAGTAAAAAAAGAAGGCAAGTGGTAACAGGAAAACAACTCAGTAATAGTACATATGCTGCAAGAAGACTAACACCTTATGAAACTTGGAAATTTATGGGATGTTCAGAAAGTGATTTTAAAAAAGCTCAACAGGTTGTTAGTAATACAGCACTTTATCGTCAAGCAGGTAATAGTATAGTTGTTCCTGTATTAGAAGCTATTTTTAAAAATTTATTTAAATAATAAAAGAAATATATAGAAATAAGAGAATACAACATATGAATAAAGAGCGAATTATTGAATTATTTAGAGAAAACGTGAAAAATAGATTTCCTGATACAAGTGCATCTAATACTAGACACGATGGTAAAGAAGGACATTGGTTAGAACGACAATTTGGTATTATGGCAAATGCAGATAATAGTGCAGATTTGTTTGGCTATGAATTAAAAAATTCAACAGCTTCTAAAACCACATTTGGAGATTGGTCTGCTAATCAGTATATTTTTAAAACTGGTCAGTATATACGTTACTTCATAGGGAAAAACTATAAAGAAAGACAAGATAGTTTTTGTGCTATTTTTGGAAAGCCTAATATTAATAAAAACAATCGTTTTTCTTGGTCTGGTAGCCCTATACCAAAGATCAACAAGTATAATGAATTTGGACAAAAATTAGAAATATCTGAAAATAAAGATATTATAGCACTCTATAGTTATAGTAAAGATTTACGGCCTAACAAAGATCAAATTGTACCTATAGAATTACAGCAAGAAAATCTCATTTTAGCACGGTGGTTTGGTATTACATCTCCTACTAGAAAGAGAGCAGATAAATGTTTGAAAGAAAAGCTTGAAGATAAATTCAACAATCTTGGTTGGTTTACTTGCAAAAAGGGAGAAGATGGGTCTTATCAAGAGCTTTGTTTTGGTAAACCTATGAGCTATGATAACTGGATAGAGCTTATTCAACAAGGGGTTGTATTTTTTGATAGTGGTATGTATCAAGGTAATGCGCGCCCTTATTCACAATGGAGAGCCAACAATAGTTACTGGGATAGTCTGATTACGGAGTGCTATGAATGAAAATCACATCTCTATCTATCAAAAATTTCCGTTCTCTTCAAGATATTACTATGGAATTAGAAGACTCTGCTACTCTTGTTATTGGAAAAAATAATACTGGCAAAACATCCATGTTTGTATTATTAGATATATTTTTAAATAATAAAAATTTTTCTGTCGAAGACTTAAATCTATATTATTTAGCTGATAAAACACGGGAATTATCAACCCTTACTGAGAATACCTTGTCTGAATTTGAGCTACAGTTTTCTTTGGAACTAATCATAGAATACTCTGATCGGGATAATCTTAATCAACTATCCTATATTCTTCCAAGCCTTTCAGAGACAAATAATCAAATACATATAAAATGCGAATACACCTTAATCGACTCTAAAAAGAAGGAGTTCTATCACCATTATCAACAATTTATTGATAATAATAAAGATGATAATTTATTTATATTTTTAAAAGAGTTAGGATTAACAAATTACTTTATAAAACAATACTATTCTATTGATACAGAGCATAGTTATAAACAAATAATCGAATTGAAACAACTCACAGATGTTATATCACTTGAGTTTATTCACGCCTCAAGAGAAGTTAACAGCTCTGATAATATAAAAAATATAAACCCTCTTACCAAATTACTAGATTCTCTAAAAGAAAACTTAGACCAGACTACCACAGAAGATTATCAAAACAAAATAAACCGTATTTTACAAGACTTGAATTCAGAAATGAATAATCAATATGGTAAATCTCTAGAAACAGTAACGGAGGATTTACGTACATTTACAAACCTTAATACTCAAGCTATTTCTGAAATTAATGAGCAACATATATCAAATTATACAAATACTAGATTTATATACGCGACTGATCAAGGAACTCTGCCAGAGCATTATAATGGTCTAGGGTATTTAAATTTTATTCATATGATATTAAATATACATACCTCCAGTAATAAATTAAAGAACTCCGGCACCCCCATCAATCTACTCATTATTGAAGAACCCGAAGCACATTCACATCCTCAGATGCAATATACATTCATTAAAAATATTACTGACACTATCAAAAAGATAGATGTGCCTATTCAAACCTTAATATCAACACATTCTGCTCATATTATTTCTCAAAGTGATTTTTCTTCAATTCGCTATTTGCAAAAGCAAGATAATAGCGTCTTACTAAAAAACATTAAAGAATTAAAAAATTCTATGAAAAATGATTTTCACTTTTTACATAAGTACTTAACCACGCAAAATACAGAATTGTTTTTTACGGATAAAGCAATATTTGTTGAAGGCACAACGGAACGTATTTTACTGCCAGCTATGATGAAAAAAATTACTCCATTACAAAACAATGCTCCATTGTACAGTCAATATATTTCAATTATAGAAATGGGAGGCGCTCATGCTCATATATTTAATCAATTTTTAGATTTTATTGGGGTAAAAACCCTTATAATTACTGATATTGATTCATGCAAAGATAATAAAAAGTGTTGTGTAGCAGAGGGTATTCGTAGCAGCAACAGTGGGCTCAATTATTTTTTCAAGAATCAAGAAACACCTTCTTCCTTACAAGAACTTACTTCTAAGACGGGTGAACAAAAAACATTTCAATTCCAAAATGGTATATGGCAACCCAATAAAGATGGAAATCTCCGAATTACTTACCAAATAAAAGAAAATGATTACCATGCACGAAGTTTTGAAGATGCCTTCATCCATTGTAATAGAGATTTTATTACAAATCATGAAGATTTAAAGAACCATTTTTCACAAAACAATAGAGAAAATATAACTGAAGAAAATGCATATATCCTTGCTGAAAGGCTTCGTTCTACTAAAGCAGAATTTGCTGCGGATATTCTCTATTGCTCATTAGAAGACTATTCCAACTGGAATATTCCTCAATATATTAAGGAAGGTTTAGAGTGGCTCCAGCAATAGACACTATTATTGAATGCTGTAATAACCGACAAAATTTTGTATTAAATGGTGGAGCAGGTAGCGGAAAAACTTATACATTAGGACAAGTTTTAGATTATGTTTATACTAAAGATCCCAAAGTTAAAGTAGCATGTATTACTTATACAAATATCGCAAAAAATGAAATTAATAAACATTTTTCTCAATATGGAACTATTGCATTTACAATTCATGAATTTCTATGGGAACAAATCAAAATGTTCCAACAAGACTTAAAAACAACTGTTATTACATTAGTAACAAACGGAACAATCAAATACAATAAGAATGGAGATAAACCTCCAATAGAAGATATTTTAAATTCTGATATAAAAATCAATTATCAAGATTATAAAAAATTAGAAGATGGTGTGTTTTCACACGATGATTTGTTGAAAATTTCTGAATATATGTTTGCTAATTATTTTCTCTTATCTCGTATTATTGCTGATAGATATGATTATATTTTTATTGATGAATACCAAGATACCAATGAATTAACCATTAAGATATTTTTAGAACACATCCAATCCCACCCAAACAAGCCCGTTATTGGTTTATTTGGGGATAGTATGCAAGCGATTTATCAAACAGGAATTGGGGATATTAATTCTTATATCGATAAGAATATTGTTACTAATATTCCCAAAGAAGATAACTATCGTTGCTCTGTATCTGTAATAAATACGATTAACCAACTCAGACTAGATGATTTAAATCAACGACCAGCTAGCAATAACCTACAAGGGTCAACCACATTTTTATATTCTACGAATTCTCTATCAAACCGAGATATACTATCTAATCCTATATTTTCATATTGGAACTTAGAATCATCAGAGCATACTAAAATTCTCTATTTAACACACAAACTTATTGCTAGAGAAATGGGATTCCCTAATTTATTTGAATTATATGGAGCTAGACTAACTGAAGAAAATCTACCTAAGAGTGTTGATCATCTGTTAAAATTGCAGAACATAATAGAACTCTACAATAATGATAACGTTACTGAGTTTTTACAGAAAACAAAATTTATAATTACGCTGGCATCTGATAAAACTGAACTACGAACATATATCGATTGTCTAAATTCTCCTGATAAATTAATTGGTGAATGGATTGATTATGCCCATGATAAGAACATTATTCATCTAGACGAGGCATTTCTTGAATATATCAATCAAGATGACTCTCATAAAGAAAAATATAACACTCTCTCCCAGATTCAAGCAGAAGAAATTAGAAAATACTATAATTATCGAAATGAAACTGCTATTTTTTCTACTCAGCATAGTATTAAAGGAGCTGAATTTGATAATGTGCTTGTAATTATGGATAATGGTGGATGGAAGAATTACAATTTTGGAGATCTTTTTGAAAATACAGCTAATAAAGAATCTGTCGTTCATAGAACACAAAAACTTTTCTATGTTGCTTGCTCTAGAGCAAAAAACAATCTCGTTGTATATTTTGAAAATCCTAGCCCAGAAATTTTGATAAAAGCTAGACAATGGTTTGAAAATATCGTGGAAATTAAAATAAGAAAGTTATAATCGTAGTAGAAGAAAACTTTTCTGAATTGATAGAAAATCAAAAATGTCAATTAAAACAACAAATTATTGATATCCAAGAAGAATTACAATCTGTCAATACTGATTGGCTAATGAAAGGCGTTTACTGTGATTGATTGACAAAAAAACACCTCCATACTATAATTACAAGTATAGAGGTATTTATGAGATTTATATTATTATTAATTATTTTATTAATGAGCGGCTGTGCCAGCAATAAAAAACAATCAGCTACTCAATCTCAAATCGCTACATCTGGCAATAATCAAATCGATAATGAAATACCCGATTCCAATGATATTTTTATTCTGGACTCCAGCTCTCATAAAATTATCACTAATTACCCTCTTACTTCTTTGTCTACTAATCCCATTTATCTTGATCGCACTAACTCAAATTATATCCTCTCCTATGGTCTTACTCCTGAATTATACTTATTAGAGCATAGAGATTCTATTGAATGGTACGGTTACAAAATTGAAGAAACTTGGAATACCCCTAACTCAAATTTAACTGATATAATCAGTAACGGTATTTATTATATACCTTCTTGGAATGATGCCCCAGAGTACGATGCTGTATACTACAAAAATGACAACAATCATTATTTTTACGTTCAGAATATGACAATAGTATCTAATTTACCTCTAGATATTACGAATTTTCCCACTAATTTTATCGAACCTGTTTATCTTGAAACAGAACGCATGACTAATGAAACTGAAATTATCTATATCGCTGATATATCGACAAATAAACGACTATATTATAAACCGGATAATAATATTTACTTAGTTAAAACATTATATCCAATAATAGACAATCATTTTACCTACTATAACTATGCTGAATCTCCTGTCGGAAAAGATATTATGCAAAAAGTCACCGTTTATCCGATGATAAATGAATGGGATTTTCTGCAATATACTAATGAAAACGGTGCTATATTCAATAGATCGAGAAAAGGAGTTTTATCTTCAAGTGATCCATTATCGCTCATTTCAGAGTCAAATGATAATGATCATTAGTACCATTTTTTGTTGCTCTTCGAGCAGTAATTGGACGATGAAGATCGTAAGCTTTTCCTTCACTGCCGGATGTATTCAATTCAATATCAAAAGCTACCCCTTCTAAATGACGAGACGGCCAAAAAATCTGCTTATTCATGCCTTTTTCCAATAAAAAATAATAGGCAACCGAATTCTTATAAAACATCTTTTTAATCGTTTCACGATTATATAATTGACCTGCTATGAGAATAATTTTTTCAGGCACTGAAGGATTGGGCATTGTATCTAAAATTGTCTCCGTAAATCCTATATAATCTAAGATCAATTCTGTAAATTGTGTTTTTTTAGCTAAATTTTCAGCTCCTATTGTGCTTAAAGAAGTAGAAGTATAATCATCATCATACAATGATTGAAGAATGCAAAGATAGGGAAGAGATCGTGTAGCCTCTAAATAGTATGCCGCAATATTTACACCTTTGATTAAAAGTTCCGTCATAATTTCAGCCTGTTTTTGTGGAGTTCTAAAGCCGCTGGTAAGACGGACAGGATTGTATTTTGATCCTAGATCGTGGAAGACGTTTTGAAGAAGAGCGATAAATTTGATTTTGGTATTGCCTTGTACTCCTGAGTCGTTAAATATACTATGACTGTTTGAAGTGATCAAAATTCTCTTGCTATCAGCACATCCCGCATCAAACAATAAGGTCTTCGCACCCAGTTTATGCAACGAATGCGAGAATGTCAGCTTTAGGTCGTCACCAACTTTACTCGAACTGCTAAAGCTATTCAAAATGCTTTTTGCTTTGGCGATTTTAAAAGATTCGGTTTTTAAGTCTGAAATATGATGTTGATAGTAATGCTTTACTTTTGCCCAGTTATTGATGAGCGTATCCGAAATATTCTGCCCCAAAATAATTTTCCCGAATATTTTTAATTGATGCAATTCTTGGCTGTGAATTTCTTTGATATTTTTGATGCTTTCCTCATCCACCACAATATATTCCATATCCGTACAAATCGGATCCGAATCCTTACATTTACATCCTTTGTCTGTATATATTTCGATCATTTACTTCTCCTATTTCTTTAATCGTTCTTTCAATTCTTTAATCGAACCAACCAAGGATTCATTTTTCGTCGCTTTGAAACTTCCCTTCTTCAAATCATCCTTTTGGCGACTGGAAATGGGCGCGTTTTTGTAGAAAGCGTCGACGCATTTCGTCGATAATTTCTCGATTTGGCTGAAAGGAATACAAACACATTTCTCGTCCCTGCAAGCGTTCAAACGGTTTTCCTCAATCAATTTTTTCGAAAGATCCGAAATTTGCGAATTAGATGGAGAATGATAGCCGATATTTGTCAATATTTTCTCGGCGATCAAATCCAATTTAATAGCTTTTTTGAAGGAGCCGATCTCTCGGCGGACGTTTTCGATTAAATCCTTGTGGCAGCAGGATCCTGAAATTTTGTGATTCAAACTCATCGACTTGGGCAAGGAGCTCAAACCCTGCTCTTTCAAGCTTTCCTGCAGAAATGTTCCGCAATCCCGATCACATCGACAAAAATGATCCCAAAACAAACTTTCATTTATTGCAAATGCCAGTCTATCTTCGTCGGTGAAGAGATACTCTTTAGCAGAGTGGTCGAAGCGAAATTCACGTCTTCTTGCCTCCAAAATGAATTTCAGTTCTAGATATTTTCCTTCCAATAATAGTGATTTATTTCTATCTTTAAAAGCATTCGAAGAATTCTCACTAAAGATCATGTCTTCGATATTCGATCTCGAAAACCTGTTCAGCGTTGGAAACGCCTTCTGAAAACTCTCCGCCAATTCCGACAAAGTGTCACCGCGTTTGACTTCGTATTTTCTTCTTGAAATCATATCACTGATTTGAGATGATGAAAAATTTGCCATAATATCTCCTAGCGGCACGATGCCGCGTATACTTTGTTGCACATGGAGGTGCTAAAACAAAGTATTTCCTTATTTCATTTATTGATAATACTTCAAATAATAACATATTTCTTCGTTTTCACTGGATTTACCCAAGGAATATTTCATTATTCGTTATCAAATTATCAATATTAGTTGATATTATAGCATACTTTTATCTATTTTTGTTAATATTTTGGAAATATTTTTCAATTTCAGCAACATTTATATTAACATATCATTTTATTTACAGAACATAAAATAAAAAATCATTTAAAATAAAGAACAGCCTCTCAATTTTGAGAGGCTGTTCTAAATTCCAGTTCTATAATCTTTAGAGAAAACACTCTACTCTAAATTATACCTCAAGGGTACTTCGTAAAAGTCCTCAACAATTTACAGAGAGACCTTGTGGCATTCAATTTTTGACAAAAGCTCTGTATTCCTTTTAGTCACTATTAATTTTATCAAAAACTGTCCAAAAAATCGGTCATATTCCAATCCCTGATATTCGCATTTAAATCCCTGTTCTTTAAAATTTTTTCCCTGATAAGTGATTTTAAATTCCCTGTTAATTTTGACCATGCGGTCGGCATTTGCATTGATATAACAATAGTTTGTAGCAATTTTAACTCTTTCAAAAACGATGAAATCCCTGTATTTTTCCCAGATAACGGGAATTTTATCCCTGTATTTTAAAAGAAAAGCTATAATTAAATTCATAACTTTTGAGAGTTTTTCGCTCTTAACTACACCATCCGAGTGACAGTCGTCACATCTCAGGAAAGCATCACTATTTTGTGGTGCTTTTCTTTTTCTCTCGCCGTACACATAGATACGACAAACTTTTGAGAATCTCATTCTGAGAATATTACGACCCGATGGCAGGTCGTTCTCAAAACTGATTTTGCTCGGTCCACTCCTATTAAATTCACACCTATTTTCTACAAGAATAAACGCTCTATTAAGAGCGTTTATTCTATTTAATATAGCTAATTT
>JBOFGS010000013.1:0-27533 GCA_051649245.1 Brevinema sp. | reverse complement strand
ATCATCTTTTGTGGTTTATCCTATAGATATTAATGATCCATTGATTTTAACAAAAGAATAACGTTTGAAATTATTTCTCAAAAATAATTTCCAAACAGATCCCATATCACTTCGTTGAAGAAAATGAATAAGTGTACTTATTAAAAGTACACTTATTTTTATATTTTCTATTTTAATAGCATTATTATAAGTAGGAAATGGAAAAAAATCATTATTGGTTCTCTCATTATGAACAATCAAATATAAAATCTTTCCCCTTCCGATAAATACCATCGAACGATCGCTTGCTTGGGAAAAAGAACTTTAGTGTTAACAGTTCATACATGATGTTGATTATTAGATCTTATCTAAGATAAATAATCATCTACTGAATAAAGATGGATATGCTATTTCGATTATACCAGTACAAAATTTTACCAATCAGTGATCTTGAAAAACAATTAAGAGATATGTATTAAAATGTAGACAACCCTTTCATACTTGTAGAAGACAGATTTGTAGCAATAACAAAAAATATTATAGAAAAATTATTGACAAAATAAATCTATATAATATATTAATTAATAAAAAATAATATGAGAGATCAAATATAGAAAAATAAGTGTCAAAAATATAAAAAATGATGTTTTTGTGTTGTTATTTACGGAATATGTGTTAGCATAGAATATTCAAGAAAAAGAGCTGAAAGATTTTTAAGGTATGATTCATACTGTCAAACTAGTGCGTGATGAATGCATAGAGAGATTGAACTCCTTTTACAAAAATGGATTGATTGACAATCAATATTTGTACAAATCATACGATAGAGAAGTTTCCAAAAAAGAATGATGCCATTTATATCAAGAAAACAAGATACTTTGGGAAGATAATTAAAAGCATTTAATAATTACTAAAATGAATTGGGGGAAATTCACTAAAAAGGATAAATTACCTTGAAAACAGTAATCTTTCAATTATTAATTTTTCCTATATTAGTCAGTTGTGCTGTAACTAATATAGAAAACAGAGAAGAGTTATCAACACAAAAAAGCAGATTTATGAATAAAAAAGAAGAAGCTGTTAAAATTTCTTTTTATGATGAGTTGAAACACTATAAATTTTTAAATAAATTTATTAATATATCAGACAAAGAATATATTATTGTTTATGAAAATGAAGAAACAGGTGAACCTTCTATTTTTATCTTTAAAATAAAAGAAAAAAACAATCGTTACAATGGTTATTATTCTGTCATTGATGGTACTACAGGAGAATATACGGTAGTAAATACTCCTGTAGATTTCGAACTTTATGTTAAAAAAAATAATCCAAATAATACAGCAATTATTGGTTTTATTGATCCTGTATCACAAAAAGAACTAGATATTTATATATTTGTTAGAAGCACATTAAACGATAATTTTCAAGAAGAATTATCATATGGTGTGTCACTTGATCTAAAGGATTATATGGAATATATTCTTTATAAAGATCATTTGTGGCACAGTCACGACCCCAAACCTACGTTAGAATATAAAATGAATCCTATAAGTAAGGTTCCACCATCTTTTCTTCCTCTTTTTGAAAGTAAAAATGTCGGTTATCTCAATCTTAATTTAGAAAATCACTCTTATTTAGTTTCTTATCAATTTGGTTTCGATGCAACTGGTCCGACCATAAGTTACTCTGTTGAAGATATCATTTCAAAAAATATGATTGTAGCACCCACTACAAGTCCCGTCAAAATGTCTGTCTCCGCAACATATCCTCGGCATGTCTTATTATTAGAATTACAAGATAAGCCATCAACTTCACTTATAAAACAACACCTGTCATTTTCTTGGGTTCCTATGCCAGTAAATAATAACTCTGAGAATACCAAAGATCCCATTATAGATGTAAATGTTCAAATGGTTTTAAAATCAATGGATACGATTAAACCTTTTGATCCATATATCGGATCAAAAGTAATACGTATCAATACAGAAAGTAGATGAACTGTCATCGAGTGTACAATATCATAAAGTAGATGATTTAAGTTCTATGGTACCGGCAGATCCAATCTAATTTTTCATTAAAGATGTATATAAAATAGGTCAATTTGAGTATACAATTAATAGTAAGGGATATACATTTTTATACTATTTTAAGAGTCAAAATGAGTTTTTTTACAGTATTTTAGATGAAAACAATACCTACTTAATTCAAAATAAACAAACAGCAGTCGATGTCTATACTACCAAAGATAAGGATGTGGTTGGATTTAAAATGTTAACTCCAGAACCATTGCTTAACGGAAGTGATCTGATTTCATTTGGATTTGTTAAAAAATCACAGCCAAAATCAGGTCTACATCATTCTTCTCAGACTTCTTTTTCAAAACATCTTGTATTAAGAAATACTGTTAAATCATTATCTATCCAGCTTAAACCAGATGTATTTGAATATGTTCCGGCTGAAAAAGTAGAAGAGTATCCGTTTCTGAATCGTGTAGTTAAGAAAGATTTTGTATCAGGAAGAATCAGAAAAAACAGCGGACATATTTTAGTTTATCAGCTACAACTTATCTGTATTGATAATGATGGAAAAGAAAACTGGGAATACGGTATTACATATACTTTAATATCTCCTGAAGGTAAAATATTAGCGAAACATCAAGAGTCAATGGTTGACTTGTATGTTAATAATTCCTTGAGAGATCATCAGGCTGTTATGATTAAAATCAAAAATCCCGTAAATGTAGAAGGGATGTTGCCACATCTATTCTTTTCTATAAAAACTTTATTGCCAAACAATCCATATTTTAATTGGCTTCCTTCAATGGATGTTTCTGTTACTCAATTAAGCCAAAAACAAGAGTCTATTTCTTGGAAAGAAACATTATTTTATGCTTTGGATAACAAAAATACACACAGTCTTTATCCTGCAAATACAGCATCCAATGTTTTCTTACAAAAACTTTTTGAAAACAGTGCAACCAGAAAATATATTCTTTGGTAATAATAAAATATTATTTCAGTTGCACAGTATGTTAGATAATCCTGTTATTGTCTATAGTATTGTGGATCAAAACGGTAGATATCTTGTAGAAAATGTTACGAGAGAGATCAATTTATTTCAAGCTCAAAATGGTTCTAAAAATACTTTTGTATTAGCGATTGATGATCCACAACCAGGAGATTTTGTTACTAAGTTAGCATTTACATATAATCAAACTATTAAAATGTTGCCATTTCCTGATTGGGATATATCGTTTGGTTATACAGAAGAGTATGGACGAAATTTAATTATGGATGAACCAGAACCTCTCACATACTATAATAAAGTACATCTATCAGAGTATAAAAATTTTAGTTTTGTAGCAGAGACTGTTAAGAATACTCTTAACGCTCATAGAATTAAAGTTGATTTTGGTGATCAAATTCTTTATGCTATTTTGCTTTATGATAAAATAAGTGGTGAATACCATTTGAGAGATGAGCTTTTCCAAGAAAAATTTGTTTATACACTTTCAAGTATGCCTCAAGAGTCATTGGTTTTACCATTTTATATAGATAATCAGAGAAAGTTTTTAATTATCAATGCAAAAAAACGGACAGCCGGTATTATAAACAGCTTAGATGAGGTTCCAACAGCATCAGATATGCGACCAATGAATTTTGAGCCTCTTAATATACAAGTAACGTCACAAAATGTGTTTAATCTTCCGGAAATAGTAAAAGGTATGGATCCTGCATTAATAAAAGATTTATATACAAAATATAGAAGATCATTTATTACAGTAAATAAAGAGATACATCTTGGTCTCCGATTTATCAGATTTGCGGATGAAATGTTTCTGAATCTTACTGTCTTTAAAGACGATCCATCAGGTCGTAAGGTGTCAATATACGATAAGAGTTTTGAACTAGGCGATAAGAATTTTTCTTTCCTTTGTAACAATATTGAAGCAACAGCTATTTTGGATCTTTCTAAAAATGATCCTACTCTTGAATATCCAGTATTATTTTTTCAATATTCTAATAATAATAATAATTTATTTGCTGGAGCAGCTCACAGTACAAACTTTGTTATAGATTATGTTGCTACTAATGTTGTAAAAATGGAGTATAGATATCCTAAAGGAGTTTCTCCTTTGCTAGATTACTTGATAGGTGAAAACCAAAGAATATCCATTACTCCACCCCCAGGATACAAACCTGTAATTTTTGATTTTAGTTTCGCTTTCTTTGAAGCTAATACGATGAATTTATATGCGTTACCTGTTATTTCATTTAATCCTAAGTATCTACAAAATAAAATCAGTATTCCTGATGTTATTCTGCATCCCTATGATAAAAATCAACTGATTTTTGATTTTGGTGATGTTTATTTTTTGGGTTTCACAAGATATTTATATGTCAAAAAAGAAAATAATGACTTATATCTAACGTTGCTAACCAATATTAAGTGGGATGTTGATTCCTTACTAAAACTGGAATACAACATGTCTGCAGAAATTCCACAGGCCGTAGCAGGAGAGGATGATTTCACTCAATCAAAAGGACGTATCTATACTTATGATGAGCAAGATATCTTAAAACTAGGTGTTTCAAAAGTTTTTGATGATTTTAGAAAGCTTGAAGTAGTAAAAATTGAAAATCCAAACAATCCAAACTCAGGACATTCATGGCTAAATGTTGGTTTTGGATCAGATTATAGTATCATTACAAGCGAAGCTGATGGAAAAAGAATTCTTTTTAAACGTCCTACCTTTAATGTTATCTATAATACCGAAGATGATTCACAATTTATTATTGATCTTGGAAAATCTAAAGATCCGAATAGATATCTTTATGTTCAAAAATCAGGATCTGATTTTATTGGTCAAATTATTCCGCGACCTCTTTGGAATCTCACTTATGATCTGCCAATACAATTTAAGAGTTCATCATCGATTAAATTTGATTCTGTGGACACAGAGTTTTATAAAGATGTAGATACTTCTGGTCTGTATATTCCTTTATCTAATGACTCTGCTGTTAAGGTAGAATTTGATGAAATAAGTACACCATTGAATCACTTTCTCGCTGTTTTAATGAATGGGTCACAACGGACATCTTTTAAATTGGATTCACCTTATATCAGACGGAGAAATATTGTCATTTAAAGTTATCAAAGATGATAATAATCGGTATCAAATGGTATGCTATATTACTACTCCAGCAATAGATGACTTTGGTAATAAGTATGATAAGTATATTTCAATGGAAACGAATCCTATTAAAAATACATATTTGAAAGCAGGTTATCAAGAAACAACAGCTATTATAGAAATTTTGTCTAGAAAAAACAAACGATATCTGTATGATTTGTTTAAGCCACGTAAGAAATGTAGATTCTATGGATTTTCAAGTTCTAAAGATTTACCAATGGAACAAATTGCACGACCAGAAGAATTATATGACCACTATCGTGGTGAGCTTTATATTAATGTGAATCCTTATGATGTTGATCTATATAAAACTCTTAAAAATTTCATTATTTTAGATCCTCCTATAGGAAATACCATGTCTTTTAAGACAGATCAAGATACAGAATTTATTTTTAAGTTAAAAAAAGATATTTATAATAAACTGTTCATTGAGTATAGTATTTATAATATAGCAGAAAAAGTTTACTATATACAAAATGTGGAATCTCCTATTAATCTTTTTGTGAAAGGTGATGATTCTGACAAAACAGCAATGGTAGAAATTACAAAACAAATACCTATTGCTGGATATAATAAAATTATCCAAGCTTATTCTCCAGATGATTCGGGAGATATTTCAACCATGAAGATAAATTTTGTACCGACACTTGTTGCACCTATTGCTGAATCAAAATATCCTATAAGTAAACCTCCGACTGTGCCTTTATAACAATAAAAATAGAAAAATCCACCTTGATTTAAGGTGGATTTTTCTATAATAAACTGATAAATTTTTAAAAATGATATAAAATAATCGTACCATAAATTTGGTGCGGTTATTTCTATTCCAGATATGTATTTCAAGCAAGTATGATCAATGAGAGTTCTGTTTTATAAATCAACATTGAGCTGGCTTGGGTATTTGTTGTCTTTTTATAAAAGCATTCAATACTAAGTACTGTTGCTAGGATTTTTTTGTTGACGAAATTTGTCGGTTTAGTCAATAAGAACAATGTAAAGGTTACATAACCATCTTCTTATACTTACCTAAAAAGAAAGTCAATAGAAAATTATTTTTTATTGACTTAAATCTATTTTTTTGTATACTTTAATTAATAATTGGATCATATTTTTGGAGGGTGTATGGAATTTATGTTTCCTGACGATTTTTTATGGGGTGGAGCAATTTCTGCAAATCAGGCAGAAGGAGCTTATAATATCGGTGGTAAGGGGATCTCAACAGCAGATGTATCACCAAAAGGGGTAGTCTATGAGCCTGACTTTAATGTTAGTGAAAATGAATGTCCATTTCATCATGGCATTGATTTTTATCATTCTTTTGAGCAAGACATAGAATTACTTGCCGAATTAGGAATCAAATGCTTTCGCACTTCAATTGCTTGGACAAGGATCTTTCCAAATGGAGATGAAGAAACTCCAAACGAAGAAGGTTTGCTATTTTATGATCGTGTCTTTCAAAAATTACGAAAACATGGGATAGAACCTTTAGTGACATTGTCTCATTATGAGATGCCTTTGCATTTGGTAACAAAATATGGTGGTTGGAAAAATCGGCAAATCATTGATTTTTTTGAAAAATATTGCGTCACTGTTTTTAATCGTTATAAAAATTTGGTTAAATACTGGATTACTTTTAATGAATTGAATTTCACTTTAGCTATTCCATTTTCTGGAGCTGGTGTTATTATTGAAAATCATGAAGATGCAACGAAACTTAAATACACGGCTCTTCACCACCAATTAGTAGCGAGTGCCTTATCTGTAAAGCTTTGTCATGAGATTATTCCTAATGCTATGATAGGTGGAATGAGTTCTTGTTCTCCTATTTATCCGAATACTCCAAATCCAGATGATGTTCTTGCCGTCATTGCTCAGGAACGAGAGATGTATCTTTGTAGTGATGTTCAAGTATTTGGTGAGTATCCTTTTTATGCTCAAAATCTCCTTAAAGAACTTCAGATCAAAATCACAACAAAAGATCAAGAACTTCTTAAAAATACGGTTGATTTTGTGAGTTTTAGTTATTATTCAAGCCGTGTAGTAACCGCAGATCTTAATGTTAAACAACTCCAAAACGGAAATATTAACAAAGGTATTAGCAATCCATATTTAAAAACTAGTAAATGGGGCTGGACAATAGACCCTAAAGGACTCAAAATTGCCTTGAATCGGCTTTATGAACGTTACCATAAACCTCTCTTTATTGTTGAGAACGGACTGGGAGCTGTGGATACTATCGAAGGAAATATGATTCATGATACGTATCGTATTGACTATTTAAATCAGCATATCCAATATGTCGCAGAATCTTTAAAAGATCATATTCCTTTAATGGGTTATCTTGTGTGGGGGATCATTGATATTGTTAGTGCTTCTTCTGCAGAAATGGAAAAACGTTATGGTTTGATTTATGTAGATCAAAATAATAAAGGTGAAGGCACAAAAAAACGTATACTCAAGAATAGTTTTTATTGGTATCAGGATATCATTCGAACCAATAACATAGAATTAAGGAGCTAACAATGACAACAAATTTTAATACACTTAGTGAAAACATTCTTTGTCATATTGGTGGAAAAGAAAATGTCAAAAAACTCACGCATTGTGCAACAAGATTGAGATTTGAATTACATGATCAGAGTCTTGCAGAAGAAGATCAACTTAAGAATTTAGTAGGAGTTATTGGTGTTGTACAAGGAGGAGGTCAATTTCAAGTGATTGTCGGACAAAATGTTCAACAATTATTCAAAGTTCTCAATCCTATTGTTAATAATCCCTCTGCTTCTGAGAAATCTTCTAATTCTTCCACCAAAAAATTCAGTATGAATCAGATTTTTAATGCTGTTTCTACTATTTTTGCTCCTATGATTCCTGCAATTACAGGTGCTGGTATGATTAAAGCTGTTCTTGCTTTATTGGTAGTAACCAAATCAATCGATATTTCAGGAAATACGTATTATATACTTAATATGATTTCTGATGCAGCTTTTTATTTCTTACCTATCTTGTTAGCTTATGGTGCTGCGATCAAATTTGAAACAAATACAGGTCTTTCTTTAACGATTGCTGGAATTTTACTGCATCCTAGTTGGATTGCACTTGTTAATACACAACAAGATAGCTCCTATTTTAATATTCCTTTGACATTAGTGGATTACGGTGGTAGTGTCTTACCTATTATCTTGACTGTGTGGTTGCAATCTTATATAGAAAAATTTGCTGACAAGTACACTCCTGAAATGATCAAATTTTTCACAAAACCTCTTATTACTCTTTTACTAACAGGGAGTATTTCTTTGATGATTATTGGACCTTTTGGTTCCTTTTTAAATAATATGATCGGTGCTGGTGCTAATATTGTTAATCAGTATGTGAGCTGGCTGATTCCTCTTTTAATGGGTATCTTCCAACCTCTCATGCTTTTAACAGGTACAGCTTGGAGTCTTACTCCTATTGCAACAATACAGCTCTCTAAACAAGGATTCGAACAAGTAAATGGTCCTGGGATGCTTGCCTCTAATCTTGCTCAAGGAGGGTCTACACTTGCTATTGCTTTTAAAACTAAACAAACAGAACTCAAAGAACTTGCTTTTTCGACAGGTTTTACAGCTTTATTAGGAATCACGGAACCTTCTTTGTTTGGTGTTACCGTGAAATATAAAAGAGCTCTTATTGCAACAATGATTGGAGGAGGAATTGGTGGGATTTATGCAGGTTTGAGTGGTTTAGTTCGTTATGCTTTTGCATCTCCAGGGCTAGCGGCACTACCTGTCTTTATCGGTGAAAATCCTATGAATATCGTTCATGCGTTGGTCACATGTTTGATCTCGTTTATTACTGCATTTATTGTAAGTTTTTTTATTACGGAAGTTGAGTAAAGACTTTATCTTATTATAAACAATAAATCAAAAAAGGAGATAAAAAATATACATTAAGTATTTTATTATTAATATTAATAAATCCATTAAAAATAATTGCTCAAGAAACAAATAATCAGAAAAAGACATTTTCACCACATATATCTGTATTCTCAACTATCTATGGAGTGACTGATTTTAAAGGATCAAATATACCTATGCTAGCGGTTGGTTTGGATTGGTCGGTAGATAAGAAGATTTATGACTATGGAAAATTACAAGTTGGTTATCGTTTTAGTGAATCCTTTCAGCTCCAATTGCCCAAGTGTGTTTATTATTCCAGACTTCAATACGTGTCACCCAATAAGGTGAATCAGATATCACTGTAAATGCTCGAGATTCCCAAACAGAATAATGAATAACAGGTACGCCAAGTCCATATTTTGTCATTGTAGAGGAAAGATTAAAATTATCCCCCCCAACAAAAGCAAATTTAAAATTTGCTTTTGTTGATACTGCTGGTAGCAATATTAAAAACAAGAATAATTTTTTCACTAGATCTTTCTTAATTTAATTATTAACATAAAAAATTTAAATGCAGAAAAGCTCTTAACAATCCTGTATGAATGTACAAGAATTGCTAAGAGCTTTCATTTTCAGATTGAAAAAAGAAAAAACACCATTAATAATGGCGTTAGTACTCATGCTGTTGGATTGGTAAATGTGATATTGTTAAGTATATTAAACATTTTTTATCTCTATGGTATATAAATATATATTATATATATTTATATACTTTTTATCAAGTGTTTTGAGTGCTTTTATATCTCAAGGTAAATTTTTAGATTCAAGAACTCTTCCTTCATAGGCAAGGGCAAGAAAAAAGATTGTCAAATTAATTGATAAGTTATATGTGGAGCTTAATTCTTATAGTAAAAATAAAAAAGATCTCAATATGAAGATAAATTATGTGAAGAACTTTAGTACATCTTGATGAACAAGTAAGGATTTATTGTCATTATTACACAATGATTAGAACAAAGCGGACGTTCTGAAAATTCAAAAAATATTTATATTTTTTTTACTTGACTTAACTTAATAATATACTACAATTTTTATGTATATTATGTATAATGGAATTAAGAGGATTATTATGAAAAACACACTTGTATTTGAAAAGTTAATTACAGGAATGCAAAAATTCGCATCTCAACGACACTTAATAGCTATTCGTGATGGTATTGTTATCAATATTATTCCTAGTATTATTGGGTCTATTTTTTTATTACTTGTTGCTATTCCGATACCTGGTTGGAGTGAATTTTTAGCAGATAATGGTTGGGATAAGATTCTTTTATTGCCGGTATCTTCTACTTTGGATTTAATGGGTATTATTGCTGTTATTACTATTGCATATCGCTTATCAGAATCATATGCAGTTGATCCATTAATTGGTGCTGTTGTATCTTTGCTTTGTTTTTTTCAATTGACACCGTATCAAATACAAGTAGCAGATTTAGTAGATCCTGTTTCTAATGTTCTTCCTATTATGTGGCTTGGATCCAAAGGTCTTTTTACGGCTATTTTGGTGGCTATTGTGTCTGTTGAGATATACAGAAGAGCTATGCAATCAAAATTCAAAATTACCTTGCCTGAAAGTGTCCCACCGGCAGTATTAAAATCATTTCTCGCGATTATTCCAGCTGGTGTTACATTAGTATTATTTTGGATTTTAAGAGTAATGATTGATTTTTCTCCTTTTGACAACATCCATACAGTTTTAGGGGAATTTGTATCAGCACCATTAACTAATATGACAGGAACCATTTGGGGTGCTTTAGTAATGGTATTTCTTATTCAATTTTTTTGGTTTTTTGGTATTCATGGGGGATCAATTATTCTTTCTGTTATGGAACCGTTACTGTTTTTATTACAAGATCAAAATCGCTTGGCGTTTCAAGCCGGAGAACCTTTACCAAATATTTTAACAAGATGGTGGGCTGATGTTTATGTCTTTTTGGGAGGATCTGGGGCAACCTTAGCCGCTGTTGTACCACTATTATTTTATGCAAAAAGTCAACACCTTAAAAAAGTAGGTCGCTTAGCAGTGGTTCCGACAATTTTCAGTATTAATGAGCCATTTACTTTTGGCTTACCTGTTGTTTTCAATCCTTTAGTATTGATTCCTTGGATTTGTACTCCACTTGTCAATGTTATCATTGCATATAATGCAACATTGATTGGCTTTTTACCACGTCATAATGGTATTTCTATCCCTTGGACAACACCGATGATTATCAGTGGATTTTTATTAGGTGGTTGGCAAGGAGTAGTTATTCAAGTAATAAACTTTGTTGTTTCTGCATTTATATGGTATTTCTTTATTAAAAGAATGGACCAAATTGAATATCAAAAAGAATTGGATTCACTACATACAATTAGTGAAAAACAATAAATAAACTTAGGAGAAGTATAATGAAACGAATTTTTGATCTTTCGGTAAGTGATGTTTTATCTATGACAGCACAGGATTTAATAAAAACTATTAAGCATTCGGAAGGACGCACTATTTTGGCAGAAACCGTAGTAACGGTACGTAGTCCTATTGCTCCAATTACTACTTCCGAGCTATTGGCAGCAAATGCTTGTGATATCATTTGTCTAAATGTATTTGATGTAAATAATCCTAAGATTGAGGGCTTAGATATACCCTCAAAAGAATTAATCCCTTTTCTTAAAAAAAATACAGGTTGTTTTTTCGGATGTAATCTTGAACCAGCAGTAGCAAATTTAGAATCTTTTGCTGAAGGACGTAAAGCAAGTGCTGAAAATGCCAAAAAGGCAAAGGATCTAGGGTTGGATTTTTTAATGATTACAGGAAATCCAGGTACAGGGGTATCTATGGATGGCATTATTAATGCTGTAAAAGAAATCAAAGCCGTTGTTGGTAACGATGTCATGTTAATTGCAGGAAAAATGCATGATGCCGGATCGTATGATTATGTTACAAAAAAGCAAGTCGTACAATTAAGAAAAGCTGGTGCTGATGTGTTTATGACATCCGCTCCCGGTACAACACCTTTCCAAACAGTAGAAAAAGTAAGAGATCTCTTTTTACTGGCAAAAGAAGAGGGTATGTTGACTAAAGCGGCAATTGGTACAACACAAGAAACTTCTCCTATTGAAATCATTAGGCAAATTGGCTTAATGGCAAAAATGGCTGGTGCAGATATTCTTCATATTGGTGATGCTGGATTTGGTGGTATTGCTCCATTAGAAAATGTCTGGAATTTATCACTTACAGTTCGAGGGACAACGCATAGCTATCGAAAAATTGCAAATAGACGGATATAAATAGAGATACCACTAAAAATAAAAACAATAGAGATTGATACTTGAGATTATTCTGAACTACTTGTTGTTCTAAACAGCGAATTTCCCTCAAAATTAAGAAAATATTCTTAGCTATCTACTATATAATGTTAAGGTTAGATTAGGTGAACATATAAAAATAATGAGTCAACATTTGAATATTAACGTTATTGACTCTATGTGTTTAGTAAACAAACACTCATAGCCTTATTTCTTATATAAGAAAGGAGAAGAGTTATAGTATTACAAGAATTTAAAAGTTTATTGGATATAACGGAACAACTAAAAACAGAACAGGACTATCAAGATTGTTTTTCTTTTATTCGTTAGGGAGATAAACCTTGCTGTCCTTATTGTAATTCAGATGAAGTTTATAAACTGTTAAAAGGTGATTATAAGTGTGTTGGTTGTGATAGAATCTTTACTGTTAAAGTGGGTACTATATTTCAAAATTATAAACTACCTCTTAAGAAATGGTTTATAGCAATATATCTTGTAGCAACAACTAAAAAAGGTATTTCATCTCTTCACCTATCTAAAGAAATAGGCGTAACTCAAAAGACAATATGGTATATCATGCATAGAATAAGAAAAACATTACAACTGTCATCGGTGATTGTAAATATTATCCATCGATTGAGTGATAGGTGTGTTTAGATAGCCTTCTAATAAACATATTACTGTACTAGTTTGTGAATAATCTGGATAGGATTTTGAGAAAATGTGTATACTTATCTATTAACTTAGAATTCAAGCTACAGTTAGATGATTATTTGTAGATAATTATTGAAATAAGCTAAGATAATGTTTAAATTGTTTGGTAATATTTGTAGACAAATTAAACGAACCTTTACATAAACACCATTCATACAAAAACCCTCGGAAAAATATAATCAAGTTTTTGGTAATTTCATTAGCAGTATCATCACAAGATAGTTGTTTGTTATTTTTTAAATGATTGATGATCTTAAAAATATTTTGATATAGAGGTCTCTTTGAATCTAATAAGAAATTATCTCCAGAAATAATATTGTAAATAAATAGTTCCAGAACTAATTCTGCCCCTAATAATTCAATAATATTACAAAACTCTTGTATAACTAAAACTAACTTCTCAAAAGATGGTGGAAGATCAAGCTGTTCTATTTTTTGTTGAAATAAATCAGAATAATTATGTAAAATATGGATAATAATACTATGTTTATTGGAAAAATGATGATAAAAATTTCCGACAGAAGTTTGTGCATGGGAACAAATCATCTTTATCTGTAGATCTTGAAAAGAATGATCTTTTAATAACTCAATCATCGCGTTGATAATCTTTTGTTCTGTTTGCTTTGCCTGTTCTTTTCGTATTACTTTTTGCATAAAAACTCCATTAATTCTCATTATTATAACTATTTTCTTGACAAAATTCAATTTTTTTTGTATATTATATTCATAGAATTAATTCTATGAATATAGAGGTGTTCAATGAAAAAATCATTAATGTTAATAATCACGAGTATTTTAGCAATATCCTGTACAAAAAATACTGGTGTAGAAAGAAAAAGTGCAACAAAACATACAAAGGAAATGCAGAGGCAGATGAGTGAATATTTGTCATTATCAGATTCTGTGGATTTTGAAAATGCAAAAAAAGGTTTTATTGCTAATTCAGAAGCTAATCTATCTTTTACTTTTATTTCCAATCAACCAGCTCCAAGTACTGTTAATCCGTCTTTATGGAGGCAATCGCAATTAAATAATATTTCCGGCTTATTTGAAGTCACTCCTACTATTTATCAAGTAAGAGGATTTGATTTGGCAAATATTACTTTTATCCGAGGACAAAAAGGTTGGATTGTTGTGGATCCTTTAACTACTCTAGAATCAGCCAGCAATGCTTTAGAATTATTCAGAGCTCATAAAGGAAATGATCCTATTACGGGGGTTATTTTTACTCATTCACACATTGATCATTTTGGAGGCGTTAAAGGGATTATTAGTCAAGAAAATATCAATACAGGTGTGCCTGTTATTGCTCCGGAACATTTTTTTGAGGAGTCTGTTTCTGAAAATTTACTCGCTGGAAATGTAATGTCTCGTAGAGCGTCTTATATGTATGGAAATCTTCTGCCTAAAGATGAGCAAGGCACTGTTGATGCGGGATTGGGGAAAGGGGTTGCTGTTGGGATACCAACTATTGTTAAACCAACAAAAGTGATCAAAAAAGATTATGAACGATACACGATTGATGGAGTGGAGTTTGAATTTTTAATGGCTCAAAATACCGAAGCTCCTGCGGAATTTATGTTCTATATTCCAAAATATAGAGCAGCTTCGAGTGCTGAAGTAATTAACCACACTTTCCATAATTTATCTACGTTGCGGGGAGCAAAAACAAGAAATTCTCTTACCTGGGTAGATTCTATTATGAAAAGTAAAAAGTTTTTGCATAATCGAGTGGATGTATTATTTGGTTCTCACCACTGGCCAACATGGGAGCAAGAAAATATTGATGTATTTTTAACAAAACATGGAGATTTATATCAATATATTCACGATCAAACCTTGAGATTCGCAAACATGGGGTATACAGTTCTTGAAATTCCAGAATTAATTAATATTCCAGATAATTTAGCAAAAGAATTTTATAATCGTGGATATTACGGTTCTATTAATCATAATGTAAAAGCAGTGTATGATTTTTATTTTGGAGCTTGGTGGGATGGAAATCCAGCTAATTTATATAAACATCAACCAGAAGAATCTGCAAAACGATATGTTAAATTTATGGGTGGAGAAAATAATATCCTTCGTATGGCGAAAAGTGCCTATGATTCAGGTGATTATCGATGGGTTGTTGAGGTCTTAAATCATGTTATTTTTTCTAATCCAAAAAATCAAAAAGCAAGAAATTTAAGTGCCGATGCCATGGAGCAATTAGGATATCAATCAGAATCTGCTGTGTGGCGATCATACTTTTTAACAGGTTCTTTGGAATTACGCAATGGCGTACAGAATTTGCCTACACCACAAACGACATCCCCAGATATTATTCAATCACTTCCTATTTCAGACTTTTTAAGATATTTAGCAGTTCGTTTGAATCCTGATAAAGTTAATGGTAAAGAATATACTGTTAATTTAACTATTGGTAATGATAAATATTTTATCTATATACAAAACTCTGTGTTAAAATTTGAAAATAAGCTTAATCCTCAAGCTGAAATCTCAGTTTCTATGGAACGAAATACGTTTAATCAATTATTGTTGAAACAATTATCATTAAAAGATGCTCTTAATAAAGATATGAAGGTTAATGATAGTGATAAATGGCTACAGTTTATGTCTTTATTCGATGAATTTGAGTTTTGGTTTAATATTGTCTTACCATAGTCAGATATTAATTTTTAAAATAGCCATCCTAAATTTGAGGATGGCTATTTTTGTGTTTATATATTACTCACAATTTTATAGATAATATAATCAATCTTTATGTTAGCAAGGTTATCAGTATCAAAATGCAATAAAGTAAAAACTCATGAAGAGATTGTAAAGTCAAATTTTATTAAAAACAGATCTAAAGATCTGTTTTCCTACTATGAGTATTTATAAGGTATATAAAGTGAACATGAAAAAATATTAATCGTCCTACTATTATTAGGATTTATATTGAATATCTTATTGTCATTTCGTACATATCTATAACTATAAGTATTTTCTTTTATATGTTTTAAAGTTTCATTAATGAACTGAGAAAAAAAGAGTGTTCGGTTTTTCATAATCTAACTAGAAAAACGTCCTATGAACAACTTAAAGCAAAAATTCACAAATGTCAAAAACAACATTTATTTTATCCTAAATTATTATTTTTCAAATTCTTTTGAAAAATAATATGATACATAAGTTTTTTAATTAATAACACAAAATACACAAAAAAATTTCTTAAGTGTATTAGGTGCTATATTTTGATACTATTTTGACAAAATTAATAAAAAATAGAGATTTTTAATGAAAAATGCTAAAATTTTAGTTGTTATACCTGTTTATAATGTTGAAAAATACCTCAGAGAATGTCTTAATAGTGTTATTAATCAAACTTTAAAAGATATAGAGATTATCATTGTTAATGATTGTTCTCCTGACAATAGTGAAGAAATTATATTAGAATATCAAAAAAAAGATTTTCGTATTATTTATAAAAAAAATAAAAACATCTGTGAGGAATAAATGCATTCATTAAAAACAATTCATCGTATTTATTTTGGTTTTGATGGAAAACCAGATTTATATAAAGAATACTTAGATACATGGATCAAAGAACTTCCTGAATATGAAATCAAACATTGGGATGCAACAAACCTTCCAATGGATTGTTGCAACTTTGTCGTATAGCTCTATAAAATTAAAGATGCTGTGTTTTTAGGTGATTACTTCCGTTGGTATCTTTTACGAGAATTTGGTGGTATTTACTTAGATGCTGAATAGTTTGATTTAAAGTAATTAGATATCTATATTTATTCTTATTAAAGAGAGAGGGAAAATGAAAAACTCATTAAATATTGTCATTCCTATGGCATGAGATGGTCAAAAATTTCAAAACTCAAAATGGAAAATATTAAAACCATTTATAGAGTGGAATAATAAAAAATGATAGAACATGTTATGGATAATCTTAACTATCAAAAAACATCCAAGTTTATTTTAATTATGAGGGAAGAACATGTTAAATCATATTCTCAAGAATTTAAAGAAATTAAAGATCAATATAACGTTGAGATAATTCCTATTTTAAATAAAACAGAAGGACCTTTATGTTCTATTTTATTTGCAAAAGATTTGATCAATAATGATACCCCTTTATTAATTGCAAATAGCGATCAATTAGTTGATTGTAAAGTAGATGACTTTATTAATTCTTCTCTAGATAATGAATTTGATGGGAGCTTATTAACATTTGAAGAAACAGAGCAAAGCTCACGTTGGTCATTTGTCAAAACAAATAATCAAAACGAAGTACTTGAAGTAAAAGCTAAAGTGCCTTTTTCTACGTAAGGAGTTGTGGGGTGGTATTTTTATAAAAAAGGTTGTGACTTTGTAGATGCAGCAGTTGATCTTATCATACATAATGATAGAGCAAATAATGAGTTTTTTCAATGCCCTACCTATAATTACGCCATTAAAAGAGGTAAGCGTTTTACAACATATATGATTAAAGCGTCCGAAATGCATGGTACAGGAACACCTGAAGATCTACAAACTTATTTGAATTTCTTAGAAAAGAGAAATAAGAAATAATGTTATATCAAGAAAATATAGAAAATCGTGATCTTTTAAGGCTTATTTAGAGTATTATCGCATATGAAAAACCGCTTATTATTATCAAACAAATAGAAGAATTATATACAGAAGAAGATTATTTTATAGTTCATTGGAATAAAAATTCTTCCAAAAAAGATATGAATATGCTCAAAGATCACTTTAGAGACAGAAAAAATATCTATATTTTTTCAAAGCATCGAGTCTACTGGGGTGATATTTCTATTTTAGACGCACAACTTTCTGCTATGAAAATTGCTTTGAAATTACCATTCAAATGGCAATACTTTATTTCTTTATCAAACAACTGCTTCCCTGTTAAATCACCAACATATATTAAAAACTTTTATCAAAAATACCATAATTATTATCCTGGATATTCATTTTGTCCTAATTGTGAAGATAAAGGGATTTGGGAATATATTGAATTTCATAAAAATAATCAACTTATTTCAAATAAAGTATTAAAAATGATAAAAGCGTTTCTATTGTTATTTCCCGTATTAACAGATAATCTATTCTCTAAACAGATTTCTTTTAAAAATTACTTGAAAACAATACAACAATGGGTTTTAAAGATTATAAAAGGGGATGTTTGTTTCTATAAGAGAGAAGATATTAGATATCCAAAATTTATTACTAAGTATGCAGTTGGATATAATATAAAACTTAGTCCTCCTGGAACTCCCGATATAAATAGTACAATAGGTCAAAGTGGTCCTATCGGTACTTTTTCTCAACGACATCTGTCTTATATAATTTTGGAACTTTCTAAAAATAAAACAGACATATCTAAACTATATAAGTATTTTAAATGTATGCATGCACCAGAAGAAGCGTTTATCTATGGGGTCTTAACAAATAGTTTAGAAACAAAAGATGAAATAATTAATATCACCTTGCATTGGACTATTAATAATAGTTCTAAGCCCAGAAATACAAATATCATCCCTCATGAATTTATTTCAAACCCTATTAATTTTAACTCCTGTTTTCCAGCACGACTAACAAATAAAAATTTATATAAAGATGCTTATGAAGCAATGTTATTTGTTAGAAAATTTAACCAAACAGAAGATATTGATTCTTTCAAAGAATATAGATCTAAGTATATAGATTAAAGCACCAAAAATAAATAAACTAAGATAAAATTATAATACTAGCAAAAGAAATGTTGAAAAAGTTTAGATATATTATGGTTATAAAAAATACATGTAAACATAAGAATATTGATCTGATTTTCTCTTAGTCGCAGATTTAGAGCTGAAACAAATACTAACTTTATTTATTCTATAGATCCTAATCTGCAACACAAACCAATATTGTTTGCTTTTTACCTAGAAACTTTCTCAAAAACAAGCAATAATCTTTTATATATTGGGAGTATTTCACCTTTAGAGAGAGTGTACCTTGATGCTGTTTCAAATAATTATTACATCAAAACTTTAAAAGAATTTGATGCAAGCAAGTATACCTCTGACTACAATTGGGATTTAAATACTGAAAAAACAAATGACAATAATTCTCCTATCTTCCCTGTTTACAAAGCTGCAAGCTACCAAGATAAAAAATCTTGAAAAGAAATAATCACGTCTAATATTCATCCTATTTTTTATTATACAAATACTAATGGGTTACAGTTTTATAATTTTGAACAACTTGATGAAGTTCTTTCATTAGACAACTCAATTTATTAAAGATAAATATGAAATTGACCTCCACTATAATCTGTTTTAGCTTTTATTGAATTATTATTTATTTTAACTAACTCTATATGATAATAAGTAGGTTTAGCGTATCCGAAATATTTCTTCGTCGCTAAATTATATAATTCTTTATTAATATTTTTAATTGACAAATCTAAGGCCTTATTATCTTTATGATCTGTTCCTTTTATAATATTGTTTTCCATAGGATAGTATACGAGATTAATAGCATTAGGATATACTAATGAAATAGCCAACTTTTCTCTCACTAATTATCTAGAGTATCTTGAATCAGATACTAATAGTAAGTTACCACGAAAATATTGTTTAGGATTTGAAGCTCATTAAATACCAATATGAAAATTACCATTTTTATAATAACTTCTATGCAGGAGCATATTTTATGAAATTTTATCCATTGCTAATCATTTTATTTTTAGTATCTGCTACAAAAAATAACAAACAAGTTATAGCTAGCTATGATGTGAAGCCAGAATTATTTTGGTTAGAAGAAAATAAGTATACAGGTGTTCTTTTAGAAGACTCATCTTATGTAGCTATTTATTATGAGCCAATATCTAAGAAATATTACTTTGCTACCCTTCAACTTACGAATAATATTTCTTATAATACCAATAATCTCAAAGATGAAAATCAGTACATTAATTATAAGTCATACTCTAAAGTCTCTTTAACCTATATAGGAAGTGCTAATTTAACAAATCGCTTTAGTATATAGATACTAATGGCCAACACTATATGAAGAGTTTAAAATTAATTAATGATGATATCTATATCGATGATTCTGGTAACTTAATACCTTTAGAAACTTCAGTGCTTCCATATGCTCGCTACCATTCAGGAGATTGCGGAGATGTATATAAGGCAATCTTTTATACAAATAACCTACAAATAGATTTTTATAGAAATCTATTTATTCCTGAGGATCCTAATTCTAAATATCCTTTTTCTCCGTTACGAGAATATAAAGATCCTAGCCATTACTAGTTTTTAAATACAATATGATATGCATTTTTTCTCCCCTATCTCCCCAAGCGATACTATTTGCAGAATAAATAAACTTATCTGTATTTTGAAATTTTATAAAACTTTCTTTGAATTTAGGATGTCTTGTTTGGCGACTATCCCCAGCACCTAGGTCTATTACATTCCCATTATTACTAATATGCTTAAATCCTACAGGATTTTTACGTATACCTTCTTCTATTATTTTTTCAAGCACTTGTGATTTTGAAAAACCTTCTTTTATATATTTTCTAGCGACTATACCTGTATTTCCATTGTATAATGCCTCATCATGTGGAATAATTGGATATGCAATAGCATCTTGATATACAAATTCAGCTTGCTCAATTTCTGTTCGAGCCATACTTGAAATTACTAATTTGCTAATTATATTTGACTTAGCTAAATAGTTTGCATATACTCCTATTGATTTCAATCTTCTAATATAAGTAGTGTTTAAGGTATTTGAAACTCCATTTTTATATCAAACTGCTATCTTATCCAATCCCATTTTAGTAACAATAAAAATTCTATCACTTTCTAATTGATCCACTGAAAGTTCGACAGCTTTACGAGATTCTTCATTAGTAGATTTATCACTAGAGTCTCGATAAAAACTATTCCAAAATAGATCTTTATTTAATCTTAAACATGAATTTATCAACCTCAGATACTTTATAAAAACCCTTTTCAAGATCTCTTTTTTGCTCTGATGTCAGCTCTTTCTGGGTATAAAGCTCATTTAGGATTTTTGTCGACAATTTACTAAGTTGATCCTTCCAAATATATATTTTAGCAGGATCTCCGTTCAAACTATTTTCATCAGCGATCTTTTTAGCAAGATCAGAAATCTGTGAACTTGACGGGGAATTATTACCTATATTTTTCAATATTTCTGTTGCAATGGTTTCTAATTTGATAATTTTTGAAGACCAACTTCGTTGAATCTTATCCATCAAATCACGATGAGTACAAGATCCATTTAGTTTATGATTCAAAGCAACTGCGTTGGGCAACGAACGATTATTCATCTCTTGGTAAATGTACCGAAGGTATTCGCCAAGACCTTGATCTTGTCGATCAAACAAATCAAAAAACTCCCTTTCATCCATCCCAAAAGCTAACTTATCCTCATCGGTAAATTGATACTCACGGCTATAAGAATCTATTTTAAAGCTATTTTTCCGAGCATCAATTAAAAATTTCAGCTCCGACCCACACGATGTGGGAAGTGCAGAATTTAACAGGATGTTAAAAATTCTGCACTATCTTTGCCAGAGATCCCTTTTTTTTCGAGTCAAAGGAACCTCTGTTCCCTTTCAATATCAGATCTTCGAGAGTATATCGAGATAGTCTTGCTAAGCTCGGGAACTCTCTTGAAGCTCGTTGAAAATTGTCAGCAAGATTACTGAGCGAAATATTTTTATCTAGCCTCAATCGCTTGCTTGACAAAAGAGTACTCAACTCATAATACATCGATATTTACAGATAAAATTATAGATCCACTTTAAATCTGTGTCAATAGTTTTTGAAAAATATATTTGACAATCTTATTGTGATCTGCTATAATAAAAGTGCTTAAATCTTAGGATCAGAAATGATCTTTTTAATTTCTATCTTGTATTTTAAAGATAGGGATTTTCTATATGAAAATCTTTTTTCATTTTAAATACAAGAATTACGTCTAGATATTTGTCTTTAGTACTTACATTCAAGTAAGTTTATATTAATTGCTCATAGCAGTTTGTATATTTTGGGATGTAAGTACTAAGTAGAGATATTTAGATCAGAACCTAAGATTTAAGCAATACAGCTGTCTATGGGCTTTATTGTTTACATTCAATATCAATCAACCCCACGACATTTTGTCATGGGGTTTTCTCTTTTAACAAGGCACAAAGTTTGAAAAATTCTATCCTTTTGAGACTATGGAACAGGACTTTGGACTCTCTACCCAGTGCGATTCATACGACGATTATCGCAACTAAAATCAATAAATAGAGACTAAATTCTTCTAAGGTCATTAACTCTTTAGATCTTAGAATTCTATGCTTATTTTGGTTCATCGTATGCGTTTTAAGAGGTTGCTTTATTTTTAGATACACCTATTGACATATATAGTATAATTTTACACCCATGATACATAACAAAAAAATAAAAATGTTTAAAGCTTAATATTTATCTATATAACTGTTTATCGTGTTTTTTAAATTTTTAGGAAATAGATCCATATAAAAATATAGGAGGATTTTTAATGGTAATCTTGCCTTTATTTGCAGTAATAAGCTGTTCTGCTAAAGAAGCAAGTGAAAAGAGTGGCTTAATCATCTACAGTTCAAGCATTTCAAGGTTTATGGGGCGATGAAAATATAGATCAACGATTTGATGGCACATCTTATAAGCAAGATGCTATCCCTTAAGACCCTTTTTTTGATATCAAAGGAGAGTACTCTGGTAAAGAAGTAGAAGTATCTGGTATTATATTTGCTATTTATAATATAACAGATTATGATGGTACATGTATGAAAATACCGTTCGCTGTTAGAAATAACAAGTTAGCGGCTGCATGGTTAAATAACGATGATCCTGCTAATGTATTTTGGGAATCGGATTCAGATCCTGCAAACGATATGCCTCGTAAATAATCAACAAAAAATAAAAGCTCATCCTAGAGATGAGCTTTTATTTTTTGCACTCTCAAGTAGCAGAAATACGTTCTTGAATATCTTTAGAAGATCGGTTCGCATAATGTTTGGATGTAATGATAATATTAGAATGCCCTAAAGCTTTACTCACTAGGTGGATATCGTTAGTTTTATTGAGTAAATTTGTAGCAAAGGTATATCTAAAAATATATAAGGTATAAGCTGAGTTTAGATCCAGCTTTTTCTTGAGTTTGGAAAACTTTTTGGAGAAATACTCGCTACTGCGATCAGATCGATTTTATATAGATAGTAATGGTCAACAATATATAAAAAAATTAACATTAATTGATGATAGTATCTATTCTATAACTTATTCTGAAAAATCATATCCATTATGTGCTTCTATAAAACCGTATGCACGTCAATATGAGATAGGTGATGGATCACCTTCTACAGATGAAGTTATTCGTTATTATAATGATAAGCAAGATTTTTATCGCATCCTCTTCTCATATGATGAAAATAAGAAGGGTATATTAGTCCAAACTTGTAGTGGCTAAGTAAGAATTACTAAATGATGACAATCTAAAAACTCTAATAAGTATTGTAAGACAGGCTTTGCTGTTTTATCAGTTAAAACAGGCTCTTTTGAGATATCAAGTTTATCTCTATCATTCAATGCAGATACAGAAATAATCTTTTTGCACTCTGTTTTTTCAAATAAAGCATTATTAAGATAAGGAATTTCTTTGTTTGATCTCTTTGGATCGTCTAAAGGTTTTGCCAATACTTCAAAAAATAAGCAATCAATATCATCCCATGTACTTAATTTATTTGTATCATATTTGAGAAATTTATAGAGATCTTTTGTATCTGTATCTTGGTGATAGTTAACAAGCTGAGCTTCTAAGAGCTTAAAAAATAAGATTCTATTAACCTATGTTAAGATCAATTCTAAAGAGATATTAAATAACGCTTATAATCATCATCGCATAGCTTATCCCAAAACTTCTTATCGATTTGATTGTCATTTTAGAAGATTTGTAAAGGATATTATAAAAGAGTATATAATATATATCTTACAATTAGTGCTGGATAGTATACAACGATTAACCATTGAAAAAACTATATAATAAGTCATATCAAGGATTTTATCTTGTACACAAATAACAATATGAGTGTAATTTATTTCATTCTTGAATTATAGTCTTTAGGATTTAATTTTTTACCAAAATCATATCCTATAGCAACATACCCTCCAAAACCAATAACTATTTGTTGATTTAATGGATTAGTAATTAAATTCATTTTTGTTCTTATTCCCCAGTAAAAACCATTTGATAAAGTATTTTGATACCCTAATAAATAAATAGATACAAAATTACCTTTATCTACCACCCCACTTTGATATCCAATCCCGATAAGATCAATATAAAAACGTGAACCATCGGATAGAAGGGAACCCACACTATATTGGAAACTAGATGCAAATCCTATAGATATTGATTTATTAAAGCTTCCATTACTTAGGTTACCTGTCCTGTCTATCCCTATCCATTTCAGATCAAAATTTAAAATATGAAGTACATTATCATTGATAGAGCTTCGAATCTCAGGAGCGTATAAGAAACCTATTCCTGTAGGTAATCCCAGAGCTGTATAAAGTTTTAATGAGTGATTTATATATGGAAAATGTTTCTGTTCTTGTGCTATTAACGGACTTATTGCCAATATCAGCAATATTAATATTTTTCTCATATGACTACTTCCTTTTTTGAATATAACATTATTACTAAAATAGTCAATATATGTTATTTCATCAAGTAGTATTTTTATACCTTGATGATAAAATGCCTGTAAAGATACAGTTCATCAAAGAAATATCGATTTTGACACGATGTCAAAATCGACTAAGGCACATACACAGTTAGAATTATGAAGTTTTGAAAAACGAATCAAGCTCTAAGAAAATCATGGTTTGTTTCAATTTTGGCGAGCTAAGCTCGTTGCTCAGAACATAACGAATATTTTTCATCAAAATAATCGCTATACACTGCATTCATCTTTATTCATAAGGATTGTTATGTCTCATCTTATCTCTAAAATGGGACACTTTTTGTACACTATAACTTTACCTTAATTATAGATTATCTTGAGAGATTTGTAAAGTTTATCTCATTTATTGGTTATTTCTATATCTATTATAACATACTTATATCAAAACATCGAGGCTCATGCGTAAATACTTTGACAAAAAAATAATCCCCAACTATAATTAAATAGATTGGGGATTACTATTACAAATTGAGAGTTCATATTATGAGAATTTACTTACTGTTAATGATTTTAATACTTGGAGCATGTGCCGATAAACAGACTAACTCTCAAACTAAATCTAAGAATAAATCTGAAACTATTTTAGAGACTAACGAAGTTAATAAAAAATCAGAATTAATCACTCCTGAAGAACGTGCCATTATCATCGCTGGTCTCGAAAAAGGTGACTATACCGTACTAGATCGTTTTTTTGAGACGAATGAGCTATATCCTGAAATGATAGTACAAGATGCGTACATTTTTGAATCTTCAATAGATTCTAAGGTAAAAGAAACTAATAATGTAACTTTTCAGAATAAAAAAACTATTATTTCCTATACCAATCAATACGGAGTCTTATTTTTAAATCGAGATTGTACAGCTTTCACAGAAGAAGAAATATTATATTCTTTAACTAATCAATATGGGGCTTTGAGTCAGATAGCAGATGTTACAAGTCAAATTCTGTCTAATAATTCAACTGATTTTACAAAAATTTTAAACTGTATTTTTCCTAGCACCTCTTATTTAATGCTTAGTATTGCTAATACTAAAATTAATCAATTAGTTCAAAATAATACTATATCGCTAGATAGTCTAAATATCAATAAAGAAGAACTAAACAAATATATTATTTCAAAAATAGAGCCTAATGATATAGAGTCCTTAAAGAAATATTGGATTAATCATGTTGCTTGGCTTGTTTTTAAACCTGTGAAAAAAAATGGAATTATCAGACATACTCTTTTTGATGGGTTTTAAATATTATTAATTATGAGATAACAAAATGGTAAGCTAATTCATCTTCTATTTCCATATAGTACAAACTTTGTGATTTTATAAAATTTGTTGATCTAAATTGCTTCATTGATTTGATCATTATGTCCATATCCATTGTATTAAAATTACTTTCTCCTGGCCCTATATCAAAAGTATCCCCATCGCTATCAACATGTCTAAAATTTTTAATAGGATCTTCTTTCTTCAAATCTTTAATAGCTTGCTCTATTTTGGGTTTTATATAATCTTTCCAATTAAGAGAAGGTGCTAAATTCTTGAAAAAATTAGGATCTTTTTCATATTGATCATATTCTGTTTTAACTTTTGCATATGTCTTAGAGTAGGAATTATAAGCTTTTTTTTGAAATTTATCATATATAATTTTAAACTGATCAGAGACTTCTCTTTTTGTAGATGTACATACTAGTTTTTTAATATCTACACAAGGTTTATTTGTCATTTTTTAATAATTTTTCACGAACGAATGAAATAAATTTAAAATCTGTTCCAATCAAAAGTGTTTCTATATCATTTTGAGAGATTTTTGTATCAGGCATAATATCTTTTCTCATTAACACAATCAAATTATTAATTTCAGCACATAACTTTTTTTCTATTATTTCAGTAGCATCTGAATGATTGTTTAATTGCATATAAATAACTTCTTTTACATTTTCTTGAATACTTACCATTATTTTGATGATATTATCAGGCAATAACAAAGGAGCTTCGCACTGCATAATATTAGAGTATTCTATCATATCTTGAGAATTTGGGTCAAAATTTTTATTTTTATAGATTGAAAAATAATTATATAAATAACGACGATAAACCATCAATGAAAGTTCTTTTCGCTTTTTATCTTCTTGTTCACGTTTTAATTTTTCATTTTGAAAATATTTTGGTACAAATGCTATAATGCTACCTAAAAATGTTAGTGCCGTAAAATGATCATTTATAAAATTTAAAAAACTCATTCCACCTCTCCTTCAATCAATCTAAGCTTTGCATAAGAATTATTAGTTGCTCATGCTTCAACAATCCTAATCTCATCTTCAGAGAGTTCATAGAGAGCATAGACGATTTTATTGATAGAGTACTCTATTTGATCGACTTGTTGATGGTATTTATTATTTATTGTAGGGGTTTTATTATCAGTGTTTCGATAAGTATTTTCTATTTTTATTCGATGATCTACTAATTTTTCCATTGTTTCATATTCTTTTGGTTCGTTTACTAATGGGATTTGTAATAAAGGAGCTTTATCGATCTGTAATTGAGAGCCTTGAAGTTTCCCTCTATTTTTAAGCCAAAAATGAATCAATTTAGAATTTAATATCCCATTAAGGTATTT
>JBOFGS010000012.1:0-228517 GCA_051649245.1 Brevinema sp. | reverse complement strand
GAGTGACAGTCGTCACATCTCAGAAAAGCATCACTATTTCGTGGTACTTTTCTTTCGAGCATAGGATGTGCGAAGTGCAGATGTCTACAGGACGGCGATTTACATCTGCTTAAAGCCACCGTAGACGGGGAACACGGACTTGTATACATAGATACGACAAACTTTTGAGAATCTCATTCTGAGAATATTTTGCCCCGACGGCAGGTCGTTCTCAAAATTGATTTTGCTCGGTCCACTGCTGCTATTTTATTCACATTTTCTAAAAATAAAACACCCAATTAAGGGCGTTTATTTGATATAATAGAAAAATCTGACGAAGTTAGTTTAATACTTACTCTCCCAAACATCATTCAAATACTTTCGTGAATTGGGATTGTAGCCACCAAATAAAATCAATTTTTTACCAATATTAACCCATCCCAAAACCAGTTCTTGCTCCAAATTCTGCCTCAAAAAGCACCTTCTCCCAATTTATACCTTGATCAACACTCTTCCAAACATGGTCCTTCTCCACAACAAACAAATCATTTTTTACTTTTGACAAAGCATGCTCATAAAATTCAAAAGGTAAATTTGGTTGCCGATACCAGATATTTCCTTGATTCTCACTCCTCCAAAGATCAGTCAACGCATTTTTATTATTTCCACCTAACATTAAAATCTCATCTTGATAGTTAATTGCTCCAAAACTTTCTCTTTCCTCAAGATGTAAAATAGCTTCTTATATCTTTGTGAAATAATATCTCATCTCTAATTGCTATTTGTTCTATATCTGATTATATCGATCAATTCTATGATAACGTACTATGTGAAAACAAATAAAAAAGCTCCCTAATATAGAGAATTTTTTTATTTGCAGTAAAAAATATTGGTTAATGGTTATTGGATGATGTTATAAAGAATCGTATGTGCCTGAGGAGTAGACGCAACAATCGAAGGAATCTCTAGATTAAAATCAGTACTACCCACATTACGAATAACACCACCTGCTTCTTGAAGAATTAATACTCCTGCAGCAATGTCCCATGCAGATATTTTAAAATAAACAGCTCCATCAATACGACCTTCAGCCACATACGCCAATGCAAGTGCTGCGGAACCTAAATTACGAACTGATTGGAAGTGATCAATTAAAGAATGATAGATAGAGGCATATTTTTCTTTATACGTACCAAGACAAAGATAACTATGAGAAATAGTCCGATCCGTGTTAACAGAAATCTTTTTTCCATTTAAAAAAGCACCTTTACCTTTGACAGCATGAAAAATCTCATTCAGAATAGGATTGGAGACTACTCCAACAATTAACTCACCTTTATATGCCAAGGCTAAACTAAAAGAAACAAGAGGTAGTTTACGTGTGTAATTAAGCGTACCGTCGATAGGATCAATAATCCACTTAAAGTCAGAATTGCTCGCATGAAGACCTTCTTCTTCTCCGAGAACAGCATGATCTGGAAAATAACTAGAAATAATGTCTCGTGTTATTGCTTCGATTTTATGATCATATTCTGTAACAGGATCTTTTTCAGACTTCCACGTAATTTCGTTCTGCTGAACAAAACCTTCTTTGAATAATGCTGATATTTTTTGTTCACATTCAAGAGCTACAGATAAAAATGGTTGATAATCCATAATATCTCCTTAATTAACATTTAAAAATTAAATTCCATCGTCACTTGTATTAGCAGAAGAATCGACTTTTTCTTCCCCAAATATTTTTATGTATTCATAGGCTGTTTCTTTAGCATCCAACAAGAGAGAATTGTCATTAATAGTTGTTTCTAACGAATCTAACACATGCATAATAAGAGGAATATTAATTCCCCCTATAACACCATAACTTTTATGTTGTGAATACATCAGCATTGCTGCTTGATTAAAAGGGGTGCCTCCTGCAATGTCACATAAAAATAGTACTTGTCCATGTTCACGCTCATAAATTTCAACAAATTTATCCTTAAGATCTTCTGATGATAAATCTTCTGTGAAATCAATAAAATAAGTGTTTTCTGTTTCACCAATAACTAAATCCAGCATTGATTTGATACCTGTCGCAAAATTCCCATGTCCTGTAATAATAATAGAAGCCATAACCTTCTCCTTGAGATGATTTTTAGTGTATATTAATAATTTCTAAATGAATAGAGGTTTTTTTTATTTGATTAATAGATTCAGGAGAAATATCATTATCTGTAATAATAGTATCAATTTTTTCTAGAGGAAGCCATATCCAAGCACAATTATTATGAAACTTAAAAGATTCGGTTACGATAAAAATCTGACCATTGAGATTAGAAATAAGATGTTCCGCCATATTTTTTTGAATAACAGAACGTGATGCTCCCGTACGAACATCAAATCCTTCAGTTCCTAGAAAAAGTTTATTGATATGAAAATTTTTCACAAAACTTTCTGAAAATTCTCCCACTAATGCTTTGTCCTGATGTTGTAAGATACCTCCCACACAAATAGTAGTAATATTAGGGAGTTTTTGCAATTCTGTTAAAATAGGAATAGAATTGGTAATTACTATTAATTGTTTAAATCTATGTAAAAACCAACAAAAACTCAGAATTGTCTGACCTGCTCCTAAAAAAATAATATCTCCATCTTTGATAAATGACACAGATCGTTGAGCAATAATTAATTTTTCTCTTGAAATATTTGAATGAAAGACTAATCTTCCTCTTTTATAAATAAGATTGTAAGTTTTTGCAATATCTCTACAAGTACGACGAACAGTAGGTAAACTACAACCTAACACTTCTACTAACTCTATAGCGGTAACAGATGATTGTTGAATGAGAATCGTTAAAATCTGATCATGTATATTTTTTATTTTTTTTGGCAAGCAAAAATCCTTTTTATTTTTCTTTTATTATATCATTTGAAATAAAAATTGTCAATATAGAAAAATAAAACAAGCAATAAAAATTATAACTTATTATTATATAATGAGTTATATGATTTTTTAAATTGTTTATTTTAAACATTAATAATTTATCATAACTCGTTATAATAAAAGAAAAATATATATTTTTATATAACATATGACGACATAGGGAGTTTGAGATGATCGAAAAAATTATTAAAAAAAATAAAAATCAGAATCAATCGGGATTAATTTGTATTTGTTCTGCACATGAAGATGTCCTACATGCTTCTTTTGATTTTTTGTCAAAAAATCCTGAGGCTATCTTATCTATTGAAAGTACTGTTCAGCAAGTCAATCAAGATGGTGGATATACAGGTATGATTCCCGCTGATTTCAGTAAAAAAGTGAGAGATATCGCTAAAGAATATCATATATCTGAAAAATCGTACATGCTAGCAGGAGATCATCTCGGTCCAAATGCTTGGAAACATCTCTCTTCTGCTGAAGCAATGAAAAAAAGTCTTGTTCTTGTTTCTGAATATGTAAAAGCTGGTTATACCAAAATACATATCGATCCAAGTATGTCTTGTGTGGATGATTCCACTCCGCTATCTGTTGAAACTATTGCTGAGAGAACAGCTATTCTTATTAAGGAAGCCGAAAAAACAGCTAAAGAAGTTTTTGGTTCTTCAGATCGTCTTTTTTATGTAGTCGGAACGGAAGTACCTGTTCCGGGTGGTTCTCAGGAGCATGAAGATTCCGTTTCTGTTACTCCTATCAACGAAGTCGAAAACACGATTGTTGTTATTAAAAAATATTTAGAGCAGTATGGATTGGCTTATATTTGGGATAAAGTAAAAGGAATTGTTGTTCAGCCTGGGGTGGAATTTGGTGATGATTTTGTATTTTCTTATCAAAAAGATCAAGCTTTCCATCTTAATAAAGCAATTCAGCAATATGATCATCTTGTGTTTGAAGCCCATTCAACAGACTACCAAACCACCCAATCTCTATCAAACCTTATTCAAAATCATTTTGCTATTTTAAAAGTTGGTCCTGAGTTAACCTTTGCTTGGAGAGAAGCTCTTTTTGCACTGGACATGATTGAACAAGAAAATCCAGCTATTCTTAATAAATCACATATCAGAAAAAATGTCGAACAAATCATGATTGACAGTCCTAATTATTGGCAACAATATTATTCCGGAACTGATCAAGAACTTGCATTCAAAAGAATCTATAGCCTTAGCGATCGCATTCGATATTATTGGAATAATCCATCCGTTTCTAACATCCTTACCAAAAGTATGCCTAGTTTGGAAAAAGCATTATCATATTCGCTGATTTCGCAATATTTACCTTGGGTATTAGAATATAACGAAAAATATGGACATAGTGATTTTTCTGCACAACGAATTTTACGTTGGAGTGTAGAAAGAGTCATCCAAAAATATTACAACGCAATCAATAAATAAAGGAGCGACACTCATGTGGAACAAAATTCTAGCTAATCCTAGTGATAAAAAATATACCCATACTTTAAAAGAAGTCCTTCAACAGCCAACATGTTGGAAAAAAACTGTTGAGCTTATCTTAAAAAACAAACAATTACATACTTTTTTAGAAGAAGCATGTAAAGATAAAAATAGAGCAATTATTGTATCTGGGGCGGGTTCATCGGAATTTGCTGGTAAAAGTATCTTAGATACGCTTAGAAAATCAACTAACAGATATGTAATTAACGCACCCACAACAGATATTGTCACTCATCCTGATAAATATAATTTTCCTTATCCTCCTGCATTAATGATTTCTTTTGCACGTTCAGGAAATAGTCCTGAATCTGTAGCATCAGTGAATCTCATCAAACAAACTAGCCCTACCACAAAACATTTAATCATTACGTGTAATAAAGATGGACAACTCGCTCAAATTCAAGATACAAATACTTTTTGCGTACTTCTTCCTGAAGAAACAAACGACAAATCTCTTGTGATGACTAGTTCATTTTCTTCAATGGTATTAGCTGCCGCTTTATGTGGACTATATAAAAAAGGAGATTGTATTACTGATATGATTCAAGAAGTAAAAAAATGTACAGAGCATGTTTTTTCAAACTTAATGGATCCTATCAACGAACTATTAACAAATCCAAAAATTGATCGAATCCAATTTTTAGGAAGCTCTGATGCACAGGGATTCTTAACAGAAGCTCATCTTAAAATATTAGAAATGACAGATGGACAAGTAGCAACAAGAATTGATTCGTTTTTAGGACTTCGACACGGACCACAGGTCTTTGTGACTCCAAATACAATCGTCGTAGCGGTCTTATCTAAGGATCCTTATATAAGACAATACGAAATTGATATGCTCAAAGAATTAAAACAAAAATCTCAAGGTCTTGCTTATATTATTGTTGGACCTAATCCTGATGAAGTAGCGATGCCTAATATGATTACTTGTTCTACAGAAAAACTAGATGATTTTTTTCAGTTATTTCCAGCGATTGCTATTTGCCAAATAATAGGATTTTTCAAAAGTCTTCATCTTGGTCTTTCTCCTGATGCTCCTAGTGCATCAGGAACTATCAATAGGGTTGTTCAAGGGGTAAATATCTACCCATATCATAACAAATAAATTATTTGATTAATATTATCACAGGAGAATACAATGCCAAATATCAATCTTGTACGTATTGATAACAGATTAATTCATGGTCAAGTTGCGACTTCATGGATTCAACATACAAAAGCCAATTTAGTATTGGTAGCTAATGATGATGTTTCCAATAATACCATGAGACAAGACCTCATGAGTACTATTGTCCCATCTCATATCCAAGTACGATTTTTTTCTTTACAAAAAACAGCAGATATCATTCATAAAGCATCTGCATCTCAGCATATTTTTATTGTTGTAGATAATCCTATTGATGCCTTGTGGCTTAAAAAAAATGGGGTTCCTATTGAATATATTAATATAGGAAATATGCATGGTGGTGGGGACAAAAAACCCATTGCTAAAGCCGCCTTTGCAAGTAATGAAGAAATTGAGGCTTTAAAGGAATTGATAAATCTCGGTGTAACTATTGAATTTCAACAATTACCTGTAGATCCTAAAGAACAAATTAAATTAAATTGATACGTTACACACAATATTTTTAAAGGAGAATGTTATGGAACCCACAACTCTACAAATACTATTAATAGCTATTTGGACAGGTATTGCAGGAGTTGATCTTTTTGATGGATTACTCCATATCCACAGACCATTATTTTCAGGATTAGTGATAGGAATAATTTTAGGAGATATCCCTACAGGATTAATGACAGGAGCAACATTAGAACTCATTTTATTAGGAGCAATGCCTGTAGGTGGAGCTCAACCACCAAATGTCGTTATCGGTGGTGTTGCTGGAATAGTATTAGCAATTACTTCAGGCTTAGATGCACAAGCAGCAGTCGGTATTGCGATACCTTTTGCCGTATTTATGCAAAGTTTAATTACTTTATATTTTACAATATTTGTCCCTGTGATGCATAAAGTCGATGCAGATATTGAAGCTGGAAATGGTCTCAAATCAATTCCTCGAGCAAACTATCTCGGAATGTTTATTTTATTTATTATGTATGCAGCAGTAGCAACATTAATTACCATTGGAGGCACCAAAAGTGCTGATTTGATTGCTCAATTACCTGAGTGGATTACAAGAGGATTATCTGTTGGTGGTGGTATGCTTACAGCTGTTGGTCTTGCTATTCTCTTAAAAATTATGTTTTCTAAACGTTATGCTATTTATCTCGCTCTTGGTTTTATTTTAGTAACGTTCTTCAATGCCTCTATTTTACCTGTAGCAGGTATTGCTGTCATTATTGCGTTAATAGAATTTTACCTTGCTCAAGAAATTGGTGGTCAGAATTCAACAAAAATAACACAAGGAGACGAAGATGGAATCTAAACAACTTATTACAAAAAAAGAATTAAATAACATGGCTTTTAGATCTATGTTTCTACAAGCATCTTTTAATTATGAAAGAATGCAGGCTTGTGGGTGGGCATTTTCTATCTTACCAGGATTAACAAAAATATTTGGCGACAATAAAAAAAGCTTGCAAGATGCTTTAAAAAGACATATGGAATTTTTTAATACACATCCATTTGTGGTAACATCTATTATGGGTCTTGTTCTTGCGTTGGAAGAAAAAAAGGAAGATCCTGAAGTTATTCGTGGATTAAAAATAGCGATGATGGGACCTCTTGGAGGAATCGGAGATGCGATTTTTTGGTTTACGTTAATTCCTATTACAGCCTCTTTAGGGGCAGGATTAGCGTTAGACGGTAATATCTTAGGACCTATTTTATTTCTTGTTTTATTTAATTTAGTACATTTGCCATTACGTTTTTTCTTGATTCATTATTTTTATTCTTTTGGGCTAAAAGCTTTTAATACTTTAAAAACAATAACAGTTCATGTACAAAAAGCAGCTAGTATCGTTGGTGTAACTGTTGTAGGTGCATTGATTGCATCTTTTGTACGTTTGAATCTTGCATTACAATTTAATGTTGGTGAAAAAGTAGTTAATGTTCAAAAAGATATTATTGATGCTATTATGCCAAACTTACTTCCTTTATTGTTAACGTTGGGCATTTATTATTTAATTTCTAAAAAAGGGAAATCTCCAACCACAATTATTTGGTTTATTATTGCCTTCAGTATTGCTTTAGTATACTGCAAAATATTATAGGAATTAAAAATGAAAGCAATTAAAGCTAAAAAAGTTTTTGATGGAACTCGTATGATCAACAATGGGGTATTGGTTTGGGAAAAAGATAAAATTGTTGCCGTTGGTTCAGAAGATATCTTATCTCAATACCAAAATATCCCTTGTGAATCTGTTGATGGAATTTTATCTGCTGGATTTGTTGATATTCAAGTCAATGGAGCCGGTGGGGCAGATTTTTATGGTGAAGGAATTTCTAAAGAAACATTGCTAAAAATGTCTGATACCCTCAAAAAATATGGTTGTACTTCTTTTTGTCCAACATTAATTACCAGTAATGATGAAGATATTCATAAAGCTCTTGATCTTGTCAATAAAAATTTATCCTTAAAAGATCAGGGAGTTCTTGGTCTTCATATCGAAGGACCCATGTTTTCTCAAGAACATAAAGGAGCTCACAATCCTGATTTGATAAGAGTTTTATCTGAAGAGCTTATTGATAAAATTTGTTCTTCAGAAGTTCGGATTGTCTCCTTATCTCCAGAAGTAGCTCCTGCAGCTTATATTTCTCGGCTGATTAACGCAGGAATTAAAGTTTCTATAGCTCATACTAATGCCACATTACAACAAGCAAGAATAGCCGAAACATTAGGAGCAAGTCTAGGGACACATCTTTATAATGGAATGAGCCGTTTTAGTTCGAGAGAACCAAACGTCGTCGGTGCTTTATTAACCAGCAAAACCATATCTTCCTCTATTATACCTGATGGACATCATAGTGCCTTTGAGTCAGTAATGATGGCACATCAATGCTTAAAAGATCGACTTATTACTATTACTGATGGTATTGTTGCGATGGGAACAAATATCAAAGAATTTAAACTAGGCTTCCAAAACGTTCATATTGATGAACAACATCGATGTGTTGGTGACTATGGAGGATTAGCAGGTTCGATGATCACCCCGATAGAATGCTTACAAAACTTAGTGAATTTTTGTGAGTTTACGTTGGAAGAAGCTTTAGTTTCTTATACTGTTGCACCTGCAAAAGCCCTAGGCATGGGAAATACTATCGGATATCTCAAAGCTAATAACAATGCTGATTTCATTCTTCTTAATGAAAAAGATTTATCAATTCTAAAAGTTTTTAGTAACGGTGAAGAATTTATAACATCTCTATAAATAAAAATAAAAGAGCTTATCATATAGTTATAAGCTCTTTTATTTTTATAGATAATATATATAAGAAGTAGAGATGGAGAAGAACGTTATATTCTTATTTATGAAACAAGATCAAAGAGTGAAGTATCCTCTTGACGACTTACTAAATATTGATCAAGAATATGATTATCATATTTTTGATCGTAAAAACTTTCGCAAAGATCAATTTAGGCATTATTATGTTTCAATTCTTCTAAAATACGGATTGTTTGCACACTCACATTAATGATTTTGAGGATTAGGGTATGCAAGTGGGATCGAATTTCCGTCCAATGATAAGTTATCAAGTCCCTCATCGATAAGGGTTTTGTGATGAAGTTCTTTAGCTGGGTTAAGTTTTTTGAATTTAATGTATGAAACTGTAGTCGTAGATTTTGTTCATTATTGGCACCAAGTTTGATTTGCTTATCAATTTCACTATAATATTTAGTAATATGCAGATTCATACAACGTCCTTAAATTATTATATATCTCAATAGCATAGATTTATTTCCACTTTTTGTCAAGCTAACAAAGATCTAAAGAATAAGGAAAGTGCTTGACTCTTCTCCTTTTCCAAGTAATACTTAAGTTTTATTCTCACCATCTGAAGCGCTATCAATTTAGGTATTGCGATATCCTTGTCTTGACAAAAAAAACAATCCCTAATATACTATATACTAATACTTTGGAATACTTAATAAGATGTAAAATGTTATGTAATTTGCTATTAATGATCTTATTTTTTGGAGCTTTTATAAAAAAGCTAGGTCTAAATCCCAAAGACCACATCATAGAAACCAAAAAAGCCACCATCATCGGTAATTTTTGTTGATTTGTGATTTTGCTTAACTCAAGAGAGTATAATCTTTGTAGCATTTTAAGATCCTTAAAGATAAGGATTTTTATATAAAATCAAAAAAACCTCACATTGTAATATAATATGAGGTTTGTACGATACAGAGACTATATAATAATCAAATCGATATCTATTTCTTTTTCAATAAGTTTAATATCGCTGAGGAATTTTTGAGTAGCTTTGATATCTTCTTTATCCTGAGAGGATAACTGAGGATCAAAATTATAATCAACAAGAAGATCTCGAACTTCATTAGTAGATATTTTTAGTGCATTAGCTGTTAATTGAATAGATTCTTCTGGATTCTTTTTCATATAAGTAATAGCTTCTTGATGAGCATCACGAAATGTTTGGACAATTTTTGGATGTTTTTGAGCAAATTCACCACGTACTGCAGCAACAGTGATTCCTCGAATGAGATCCTCTCCATCAACAAGAATACGAGCCCCAAAGCTTTGAGCAGATTTTCTAACATTAACGGGTAACAGCCCTGCGTCAATACTACCTACACTCAACGCAGTTAATGTTTCAGGGATCTTCATTGATAGCAACGTGACATCATCAAGATTTAGTTGAGCTTTTAATAAGGTCGTTGCAAGCAATTGATGTAATTCAGATCCTTTAGGACCACCAACTTTTTTATCTTTGAGATCACTTGGAGTTTTGATACTAGGTTCTTTAACCATAATTGCAAATGCTTTTGGTGCACGAGCAAAAATATCAACAATCTTCAAATCTACCCCATTAGCTGCTGCTAAAATCGCAGAAGTTCCCCCTAAAACAGGAGCAATATCGATCGATCTTGCTGCCATTGCTTCTGTTTGTTGGGCACCTGAATTAATCTCATGCCAATGAAGAGTAAGCCCTTGCTTTTTGAATGCCTCAGCATAGATACCTTTTTCATAAGCTACAATAAGAGGAATGTTTAGGGGAGATTTAACGTAACTAAGATTTATTTCGGCAATTTTTTCGGTACGACCACAAGACACGATAATAACTAATAATAACATGTATTTTTTCATATATCTATCCTTTTTTTAATAATATTATATTCTTCTGAACTTTTATTATAAAGTGAGCTTATAAAAAGAACAATAAAAACATCGTCACATAATATTAATTTAGTGATACCATCAATCACTTATTATATCGTAGAGTCATTAGGAATGATTCGTTTTAGATATTGCTATTCATCGTTGATTTTGTAAAGAGTAATCAGTAATACAGGAATTTTTATGAATTTTAAAAACAAGATTGTAGGATTGCTGATTCCTTTTCTGGTGATCCTGTGTTGGTCTTTATCTAAAGGATCTTATCTTCTTCCTCATCCTAAAAAAGTGATCTCTAGTTTTTGGATACTCTTATCCAATGGACTTCTCTTTAGGCATATTTATTATAGTTTGTGCCGAGTAGTTGTGGGATTTTTTCTTGCATTCGTCTCTGCTAGTTCTTTAATCATCATATTTTATTATTTTCCTTATCTGCGTAAATTTTTTCAAACAACCCTCGATATTCTACGTTACATACCTCCGTTAGCTGTGTTATCTTTACTCATTTTATGGTTTGGTATTGGAGAAACATCTAAAGTGATTATTGTCTTTATTACGGCGTTCTTTCCTATCCTACTGAATATGGAAAGTGGACTCTTAAACGCTGATAAAAAATTAGTAGAGGTTGGTAAAGTAGGATCTTTCTCTCAAAAAGATATTTTCCTCAAAATCATCCTGCCATCGAGTCTTCCTTCTATTATTACAGGTCTTCATCTAGGTCTTACCTATGCATGGCGTTCATTGATAGGAGCAGAATTTGTCGCTACTTCTTCAGGGTTAGGTTATATGATTTTAGATGCACGAGAGCTAGCACGTCCTGATATTATTATGGTAGGAGTCTTTTCAATGGGATTAATCGGATTTTTGATTGATTTGATCTTTATGGTATTAATCAAACAATTTCCTTACTTAAAAAAAGGTTCAGATCATGTCTAACATTATCATCAAAAATCTAAGTCATCATTACATTATCAATAAAGAACAATTTTTTGCTTTAAAAGAAGTCAGCATAAACTTTACTCCAGATCAAATACATGTTATCTTAGGGCATAGTGGAGCTGGTAAAACAACGTTATTACGTTTAATTTCTGGTTTAGAAAAACCAAGTGATGGCACAATAATTTTTTCTGATCTTCGTTTTGGGATGGTCTTTCAAGAGCCAAGATTAATGCCTTGGTTGACTGTAGAAGAGAACATTAGATTTTGGAATCATGATAAAACAAAGTCATCTGAAATCCTCCTCAAAGAAATGAAACTCGATCCTTTTCGTACACTTTATCCTGATCAATTGTCAGGAGGAATGGCTCAAAAAACTTCTTTAGCACGGGCGTTATTTTCTAATCCTAACACCTTATTAATGGATGAGCCGTTTGCTGCATTAGATTATCTCACAAGACATCATCTACAAAAACTACTTGTAAAGATTCAAAAAGAACGCTCCTTAAGAATTATTTTTATTACCCATAGTATTGATGAAGCTATTATATTAGCAGATTATATCTACATCATGAACAAAGGATGTTTAGAACACTCATTGATGAATACTCTTAGTCCACAAGAACGAGAAAACTCTCAAAAAGCATATGAATTAAAAACACATATCTTATCATTAATAGATGATTTATCTGAGGAAAGGTGTTCATAATGCTCCGTTATCAATATAGTAATAATGAATATTTGTTTTTATTACATTTTATTGATTGATTATCAATATATCTATGAAATAAATAATGTTACTGTTGCAAAGAATTTAAAAAGTATATACAATTAAATAAAGATTAATTATTTAAGGGGATAAGTATGAATAATCCTATAAAAGCACGTACTACAATTCCTCATGATGTTACACTTGAAAGTCCTGGGACAATTCTTGATCTTTTTAAAAAATATGTTGATATTTGTGGAAATGAATTTTGTGGTAAATGTATGCCTTGTCGTTATGGTACCAAAGTATGGCAAGAGCGTTTTCAAAATCTTATAGATGGTCATGGAACTTTAGAAGATATTCAGATGATCCAACAGATCAACCTTACGATGAAATCAGCAAGTTTATGTATAAGAGGTTTGAATTCTCCTTATGTAATTGATAAAATGCTAAATACATATCAAGAACAAATTGAACATTATATTCTCAAAAAAGTAGCATTGGAAAAAACATTTATCAGTATTCCTGCTGAACTTTTAGAAAAAGATTAGAGGATATCATGGACATACAGACATTAATTAAGATGACGATCAATGGTAAAGAGTGTGAAGTTCCAACAGGGATCCCTCTCATTGAAGCCATAGAAATGCAAGGCATTCGAATCCCTCGTCTTTGCTATCATCCTGATTTTTATAAAAATGGGATCAATGGTTCTGGATCTTGTGGACTTTGTATTGTTAACAATAATGATACCAACAAAATTATTCGTGCTTGTATCATGAGAACAAAAGAAGGGATGAATATCACTACAAATACTCCTGAAATTGATACTGCTCGTAAAACATCAATGCAGATGATTTTAGCAAATCATCCGTTAGATTGTCTTTCCTGTGTCCGTAATCAAAACTGTGAACTTCAATCTCTTGCTGCAGAAATGGGAATTCATGAAAATCCTTTTCCAAATACTCCTACACAGTATCCTGCTGAAAAAAATAGTCTCTCGATTCAAATTAACCCAAATAAATGTATCAAATGTTCTCGTTGTGTGATCACTTGTAAGGTCTTACAACAAGTTGAAGCATTAGAAATGACAGATATTGGGAGTAATTTTCATCTTCATCCTTTAGACGGACTTAACATGAATGAAACACCTTGTATTTCTTGTGGGCAATGTACAGCTCACTGTCCTGTTGCAGGGATTTACGAAACAGACGATACAGCTGAGTTAAAAGAATACCTATCCAATCCTGAGTATCACGTAGTCGTACAAGTAGCACCTGCTGTTCGTGTAGCACTTGGAGAAATGTTTGGAATGCCTGCAGGAACACTGGTTACAGGAAAAATATATACAGCACTTCGTTTACTTGGTTTTGACAAGATTTTTGATACCAACTTCGGAGCTGATTTGACTATTATGGAAGAAGCTGCTGAATTTACAAAACGTTTTACAACACAACCTGAAAGCCTACCAGTCATTACAAGTTGTTGTCCTTCTTGGGTAGAATGGGCTGAAAAATTTGTCCCAAAGATGATCCCGCATCTGTCTTCAGCTAAATCTCCTCACCAAATGCTTGGTGCTATGGTAAAAACATACTATGCTGAAAAAGAAAGCTTAGATCCAAAAAAAATAATCTGTGTTTCTATCATGCCTTGTACCTCAAAAAAAGGCGAGATTGTTCGTCATCCTGATATGTTTGTTGCAGGTGTTCCTGATGTAGATTTAGTAATCACAACACGTGAATTTGGACGTATGATTAAAGAAGCTGGTATTATGTTTGCTGAATTAGAAGACCAAAGTGTTGATCAGCTTTTAGGAGAATATACAGGAGCTGGCACAATTTTTGGAGCAACAGGTGGTGTCATGGAAGCTGCTCTTCGTACCGCTTATTTTAATATCACAAAAGAAGATTTACCAAAAAATAGTGTTGAATTTGAACAAGCTCGGGGACTTCAAGGTGTAAAAACTGCTGAAATTGATATCAAAGGTAAAAAAGTGAACATTGCTGTAGCACACGGTATGATTAATGCTCGTAAACTTCTTGAAGAAGTACAAGCTGTCAAAGATACTGGTGCGCGTTCTCCTTATGACTTTATAGAAATTATGGCATGTAATGGAGGTTGTGTTTCTGGTGGTGGTCAACCTTATGCAAAATATCCTGACAAAGTACGTATTCAACGTGCAGGAGGACTTTATACAGATGATAAAATAGCTCTTCAAAGATTCTCACATCGTAATCCAATGATTGTAAAGATTTATGATGAATATCTTGATGTTCCTCTCTCATCACTGGCACATCATTTGTTACATACACATTACGTTCAAAAACCAATCATTCGTACTAAAGCCGAGTTAGAAAATTTATCCATAAATTCATAAAAAAGCCCCTATAGAGGGGCTTTTTTATGGTTGAAAAATATAGTTTTCGATTGGTTTTGTTTTAGTAATAAACTCTTGCTCATAAAGAAAATCTTGTAGTTTGGTAAGATTAGTGAGATCTTCTTCTGTGATTTCTTGGCGAAAATCATAATAAGGAATCATCTCACGCACCTTATCAATAGGAATTCCCGTTTCTTCAGCAATAATATGGTAACTTTCCTCAGGGTATGCTTGTAGATATTTAAGGCTTTCTTTTTGTGCATCAAGGTACGTTTTAATCAAATCAGGATACTTTGTCGCAAAATCTTTATTGGCAACAATAATCATGGCACCATCAAAAAAACCTTGACCATTTGTGATCAGTCTTGCTCCTGCTTTTTCAGCATCAGTAGCAAATACACCAGCAATCAACGCCACGTCAACACTACCATCAAGTAAGCTTTCTTTAGCTTTTTGAAGATTTTCAGGTAGATAGGTGATATCATTCCATGTTAGATTTTGTGATTTCAAAATTGCGTCTAACAGTTGATGTAATCCTGTCCCTTTAGGTGCCGCAATTCTCTTGCCTTTGAGATTGGATAGGCTGATCTTAGGATTCATGGTCATCATAGAAAAAAGTTTTGGTGCTCGTGCCAAATAACCAATAATCACACCATTAAACCCTCTAGAAAGCAATGCTAAAGCTGTTGTCCCGCTACTCACACTAGAGATGTCGATTGTTCCGTTATGGATAGATTTTAATTGCTCATAGCCAGAAATGATATCATGATAACATACCTTAATACCTTGCTTCTGAAAAGCAGCTTGTACAAATGCTTTTTTATTACCCAAAATAATAGGTGCATTTGGTGCTGGTTTTACATAAGTAATATTGATCATTCGTGGTTTTTGAGAGCAAGTACTCAAAAAAACTAAGATCAGTAATAAAAATCTCATCTAGTATCCTTTATAATTATTGTGTTATTTTTTTTATTCTTGATATCCTGTATAGATCAACATTGGAGCAGAAATATATTTACGATAAGCGTGAAATCCTAATCCTCAATCAAAATCCAAATAATCGTAATAAGATAAAATACTTGTTAATTCATCACTTGTCTTCTATCTTAGTATAGTTAGTATATTTTTTATGATGTTAGAGTGTTGCATTTAGAAGATTTAGGTTGATTTACTTATCTTGTAACAATTAATGATATTTCTTACATTATAACAATCATCATCAATTTATTCAAGGACAAATAAGTAATTCACTAAAAGAATCGTTAACAGAAAATTACAGAGAGACTGATAAAATAAATAGTATGACAATAAAATAATCCCAAAGTATCATGAAACACTTTTGGGATTACTGTTATAGATTGAGATTTAATATGATGAGAATGATTATTAATCATCTTATTATTCGGAGTATGGACCGATAAGCAGATTTCATCTGAATCTCAGTCTGAAGTACTATCACTTTAAAAACTAATACAGAGACAAATACTAACAAAGTTAGTAACCTTATCGTAACTAGTTATAATATAGAAGAAGATCTTATGATGATAAATACAACGATGAAGCATGAATATTTATTCAATAAAGAATATGGATACTTTCTATCTTTATATCAAAGATAGAAATATAAAAAAACTTTATATTAGATCAATACAAGTCACTAATAATATTACATTTTTAAATCTGATGGAACAATTTTTCCTATTTTCTTGAGAGATACAAAAACAAAGAAAGAGATTATAGCACATAAAATATTTGCAATGATAAAAACTCCAAGTTTTTGAATTCCACCATCAATAAACAAATTTAAAGGAGCAACAAAAGAACTCATTCCCATTCCAGCAATTTCTTTATTAGCGGTAAGTCCTAACATATTAACAGCAATAGGAGAAACTATTGCTGCAGCTATCGTAGGAGGAATAAGAAGTATGGGATTACGTGTTATATTTGGCAATTGAACTTTTGGAGTGCATAAGAAAATTGCAATTAAAGCTCCTGGAGAAGCTTGTTTATAAGACATTACACTAAATGCCATAAAGTGAGCGGAACAGCCTATTAAAGCTGCTGCAGATGCCATTGGATTCAAATTAAGTGCTAAAGCCATCATCACAGATGAAGCTGGAGAGATAACAAAAATACCCCAAGTCATTGCAATAATAACTGATGCAACAATAGCATTAGATTGAGTTGCATTTGTAATAATTCTTCCTACATCAATAAGAAGAGGACCTGTAAATTTTGAAATAAATACACCCGCCATTCCTCCACAAAAAATAGCAAAAAGTGGAATAAGCATCATGTCTACAGGTGTCTTTCCAGAAATACGCTTACCTACAAATGTTGCTACAATAGCAGCAAGAGTTGCCCCAACAGGTTCTCCTGATACAATAGTCACACCTAAAGGAGTAACTGTTAACGCAGAAGCTCCAATAGTAGCGGCTGTCATTGAAGATAATATTGTCAGCAAATTGCCACCTAAAGCAAAAGCGATCCCTACCCCAATAGCAGGAGAAACTAGTTGTGTTGTTACTGTTCCAATATAAGTCATAGATTTTATTTCAAATAAAATACCTAGATTTTTTAATAAAAGACCAATTCCCAACATAACAAAAATGCCTTGAGATAGTCCTGCAGATCCTTTAAAAATCCGATCTTTAATATATTCGGTCACTTTCATTTTTGGTCCTTTAATCTTTTATTTTACCAATATATTCTCGAATGACATTATTAGATAATTTGAATTTATTTGATTCTTCATCTGTTAATTCTAATTCGATAACTTTTTCAACACCATTTTTACCTAATACAACTGGAACACCTGAGAAAATGCCTTTTTCGTTATACTCACCATTTAAATAAGCAGATACCGGTAAAACACGTTTTTCATCGTTAAATATAGCCTTGATAATATTACAGGCAGATGAAGCAATGCCATAGTATGTTGTGCCTTTTCTATCATAAATTTCCCAACCTGCACGAACTACTTTTGTACGAATTTCATCAAGTGTTAAAGTTGCATATTTTTTAGGATCTTTTTCTCTAAGACTTAAATAAGGAACTCCAGCAATACGTACACCACTCCAAACAACAGCTTGTGAATCACCGTGTTCTCCAATGGTACAACCTTCAATAGAATGTTCATCAATTTGATCACAAATATCAGATAAAAAGAATTTTAAACGTGCTGTATCAATGGATGTACCTGTTCCAATGATTCTATTTGCTGAAAGTCCACTTTTTTTATAAAACTGATAAGAAATAATATCTACAGGATTTGAAAGAACAACAAATATGCCTTTAAAACCATTTTTCATAGCTTCAGTAACAACGCTATTTGTAATTTTGATACTCATATCTAAACTGTCCAAACGAGTTTCACCTGGTTTTGGTGCAGCACCTGCAGCAAAAACAATAATATCAATATCTTTACATACACTATAGTCTGCAACGTAGACTTTCGTACGTTTTGACATAAAGGTGACACCTTGAGCTATATCCCAAGCTTCTCCCTCAGCTCTTCTTTGATTAACATCGATAAGTACCAACTCATCACATAATTCCTGATTTGCAATAGCAAACGCACAGCTAGAACCAACAAGTCCTGTGCCAACTATAGCTATTTTACGTGAAACACTCATAATTAACTCCTAATCAATTAATATATTTACATTATAATATTTTAATTCTAATAATCAAGTAAGAATAAATAATATATTTAAAAACATCTCATAAAGAGATGTTCTTTTTGATTGGTATCACGAATAATTTTATTACTCTCCAAATTGAGCATGACAGGATCTTGACATAAATTAGCTAATAAAAAATATTACAAGATATTAAATTACAATAAATTAGCTCTTGATTAAAAGATATAATTAAATTATACTATAAAAATTAATAATATAGAAATATATATAAGGAGTTAATGATGAATTCTCAATTAAAAGTAGCACAGTATGGCTGTGGAAAAATGTCTATTTATTCAATGCGTTATGCAATAGAAAAAGGTGCTAAGATTGTTTGTGCTTTTGATGCAAATCCAGCTGTTATTGGAAAGGATGTCGGTGAAATTTGTGGAATGGGAAAAACAGGAGTTCTTGTTTCAGATGTCAAAGATATTGATCGTATTTTTCAAGAAACAAAACCTGCTGTATGTATGGTGATGACGATGAGTTTAATGAGTGATATTAAAGAAGCTTTTCTTTCTTGTGCTAAAAATGGTATTAATGCGATCTCAACATGTGAAGAGGCTATCTATCCTTGGAATTCATCTAACACAATTACTTCTGAACTCGATAAAATTGCAAAAGAAAATAACTGTACTCTTTGTGGATCTGGATACCAAGATGTTTTTTGGGGAAATTTAATTACAACACTTGCTGGTGCTACTCATAAAATCACAAAAATTAAAGGCAGTTCCAGCTATAACGTTGAAGATTATGGAATCGCATTAGCAAAAGCACATGGAGCAGGTCTTACTTTAGCAGATTTTGAAAAAGAGATTGCTTCAGCAGATAATATTTCTGATGCTGAAAGAGCGAAATTAATTGAAAAAGAAGAATTTCTTGCATCCTATATGTGGAACCAAAATGGATGGCTTTGTTCACAACTTGGTTTAACAGTAAAACGCCAAACACAAAAATGTGTACCTCAAGTCTATGATAAAGAACTAAATTCTAGTACTCTAAACATGAAAATTCCTGCTGGTGTGGCAACAGGAATGTCAGCTGTCGTTACAACAGAAACTAAAGAAGGGATCATGATCGAATCTGAATGTATCGGAAAAGTTTATGCCCCAGAAGAATGTGATACCAATGTATGGACAATTTATGGCGAGCCTGATACTACGGTTACAATCTCCAATCCTGCAACTGTTGAATTAACATGTGCTACTATTGTTAATAGACTTCCAGATGTTGTCAATGCCCCTGCTGGTTATTATACAACAGAAAAAATGCCTCCTGCACGATTTAGAACTAAAGATCTTCACAACTATTTGAAATAAGAATCACTTTTTTCGAAGATAAACAATTTAAGAATATTGAAGAATTACAATCAAATAAAATAAACCCACTGTGTTAATAGACAGTGGGTTTATTTTATTTGAAAATATCGATAAATTTCTTCAATCAAAGAACGAAGCTAAGGTGTTATTATAAGACAAAAACAAAGTTCTTAATACAAAGAATCTCTTAGAGACTATTAAATCTAACTTCTTTTATAACAAAAAATTTGTAATGCTGTTTTATATTTATGACACTTGATTATTAAGAGATTGGGCTATATTTAAACAAAAAAAGTACCACTTCACATGGTACTTTTTAAAAGGGAGATAGTCCTATTGGAGGTGGCGTTTCTAGATTTTATGAACCTAAAAAGCTCATCCACCCTATTTTACAGACTTTATAAATATAAGTAAATGATCGATTCTTTTTTCTGTGTACACAATGTAAGCTCAATTTGAGTACAGTTATTTTAGTTATATTTTAGCTTAATTACAAAAAAATATCAATCTATTTTAAAGATTTGTTCATGATACTTATTAATAAATGCATACACTTGAGGATTAGTATGTTTTTTAAAATATCTCAGTTCTATATCTAAATTATTTGCACGCATATCTCTAAATACTTCAATAAGATGGTCTGCATTTGGGATATTATCATAAAGTATTTTTAATATCAAATAAGCTTTATCTATTTTAATATTTTTAAAGGCATCAAAGATATTCTTATACTTTTCTTTTGTGATAAAATCAAAATTTTGCTTATATAAAAATCTAATCATATAGTAGAATATATTTTCTTTAAACTTAGTCTCTATTGCATTAAATAGATCGTAATAGTTGCTAATATCAATATCATCTTTATATTTTTTCGCAAGTAATGAGATAGCTAGATCAAACAAACTTTCATCATTGTGCTTATCAATAGCTTTTTGCAATAGTGGTGCTAATGCATTTTCTGAAAAATTACTATTTACGCTAAATTCTTTTAATCACATACTAATATACTGTACCTTATCAATATCTGCTATTTGTTGTATAATATCTGAGATATGATCATCTGATAGTTTGCTATATATTGCACACCTAAGGTCAAGAGATAGCCTATCTAAAAATGGAGAGCTCAAAAATAAAGGATAATCAACTCTTCTCACAATCATATGAGTAAGGTAGTTATCAAGAACAGAAATAAGATCCTCATTTTCCTGGAAAACATCAACAGCATCATTAAACTAAGTAAGTAAATCATAGACATTTTGATAGGATAGTATACTAGAGAACAAGTTGTTAAATTCATCTTCATATTTTTTACGATCGGAGCTTTTAATGTATAAGGTATCCACTCATTTGTAGTAATACTTCTAAAATCAATTATAGATAATATTTCCGTAGACCACTCATCAGAAAAAATAGAATAATCATTTTTATCTTTACAAATTTCATTAGTTTTTATGATTATTTCAACATTCTTGTTTTGCTCATAATGTTCTTTAACTGCTTTTTGAATATTATCTCTTAAGGCATCAATACCATATATATGTATACTGTTTGATATTATTTCAAAAAAATTATTTGATTGATAAAACTTCTTGATATCATCCTTTGAAGGAAGTTTTTTATTATATAAAAGCTCTTTAAATAGATTAATATTTCGGAATAATACATCAAAGGTATCTTTAAAGTTATTGATAGCACTCTTTTCATTCTCATTTTCTTGTTGTTCTTGTTTTGTTAACTTGCGTTGCTCTTCTTCTATTAAACGTCTATTTGAAATCGCATACAAAAGGGTATTAGATGGAATATAGGTATTAAGATTATCAAATAGATAATTAATCTGATCAATACAGTTAAAAACCCTAGCACAAGCTAAACAAAAAGAAGTCGTAAGTAATTCCTTTGTATTAGAAATGTCTAAATTTTCATTATAAATAAGTACCATCTGATTATATATTTTTTTTATTGTTCGTGGAGTTTGTAATTGATGATGAGCTTTTAATGGATATTTAGCCAGCACACTCGGTGGAAAATGAGCATTAACAAAATAGGTATACACTTGTATAAGATGTTTATAGTCTTGTTGTTTTAATGTTAGATTATTTACTTGTGAAAGATTCTCTTCTAAGATCTGTCTAAAATATAGTTCCATAGTAAGATCATCAAGCATCGGCAAAGCAATCTCATAAGGACTAATCTTATCAAAAACAGATAAAGATATATTTTCATTACTGATAATAGTATCTTTATCAAGAGCAATAATAAACCAAATATTAAGATCTAATTTATTAATCTCATTGATAAAAATATACAAAGCATCTAAATACGTTTTTTGACAATCAATAGACAAACGATCTAGATTATCAATAGTAATAATAATTTGATCTTTCTTATGCTCATCCTTATATTTTTCTAATAAATTTTGGACTTTTTGAGGGCTTATATCGCTTTGCTCCGAATATTCACTATACTCCTGTATTGTACCATTAAACATAGGTAATAAACACTTTGAAATAGCTTTTTCTGATATTGTGATAAGTAATAAAACAGTTATCACTGTGATGAAAATAGGAATGTTATGATCCATATATCTAGGGTAAACATCCTTAAATAAAGGTAATACTAAAAAAATTAATAGGTAGAACGCTAGCGTTATCTTAGAAATAAAAAATGTACTCTTTTTTTCTATCGTATCCACTTGAGCTTTCAATTCCGAACACTCTGTCTTATCAAAAAACTTTCTCAAAAACTCTTTCAAAATCATGTCGTAATCACTTGACCATGCATCAAATTCAATAAAGGGAGCTTTATCTTTCTTTCGTTTAAGCTTATTCAACACAGATGTTTTACCTGTTCCCCAACGACCACTTAATAAAATAACCTTGTTTTTGATTTCTTCTGAGTAGCTATCTATAACATTTTTCAAGCCATCTACTACTTTATTATGAGGGAAAAGACTAGAGAAATCATCTTGCTCATTATTGTCTATAGGTCTTTCATCTAGTATAGTTAATTTATTATCTGACATAAAAATCCCTCTAATATTGATATATATGATTATATCTTATTAAAGGGATTTTATCAATGCTTACTCATAAATATCATCTTTTAGATGTTCATGTATTTTACGTGTACGTTCTGGATTATCAAGCATATAGTATTTAGATGTCGTTCTAATATCTTCATGCCCTAAAAACTCTTGAACAAGATAGATATTTTGAGAGTTTTCAAGGGCTTTCGTGCCAGCAGTATGTCTAAATAAATACAAGGTATACCGACTATCAAGGTTAAGAGATTCTCGCATTGCTTTGAATTTTTTAGAATAAAATTCTTTGTTTTTGATACTTCCTAAAAATAAGCAACCATTATCAAGCTCATTATACTTTACCAATCCCATAAGCTCATCTAAAAAATTTTTATTCAAAGCAATTGTTTTATATTTTTGTACCTTACTCATCCAAATAGAAACTCTTAGATTTTTAAAATCAAGATCTTTGTAGGTTAGTTTGACGATTTCATTTGGTCTTGACTCTGTCAAATATAGAGTAATCATATAGTACATAAAATCAAGATCACCCTTACGTTGACAATAAGAAAGCATATCTTTAATATCATCTTTTGAAAAAATAGCATGTCTTTTCTTGGATTTTGGTGTTTTCATAAATTCGATCTTCTTAAAATCATGTAAATAAAAGTAATCTTGCTTAATAGCAAAGTTTAGAAATGATTTCAAATGAATAACCATCTTACACGTATAGGATAATGAAAGATCTTGTTTTAAACGCTCTTGCAGGTCAATAATACCCTCTTGAGTAATATTATTCCATTCAAGATTAAGAGACTGTATAAAGCTTTTAAGCTTATGTTTTTCTTTTAGATGAGCTTTAGAATTAATGTTTAACTCAGATAATTTTAAATATTGATTGTAAGCTGTGAGCAAGGTCGGTCTATTTAGCTCTATTTCATTTTTAGCATGAATATTAATCTGTTTATTCAATGGTGTAGGCAGGGTGTTTTTACCTTGAATTTTAGCTTTTCGATACTTTGTTATCCATAAAGTATACAGATCTTGTGCTTCAAATCGATCTCTTGTTTCTAAAGAAATACGGATTCTTTTTTTATTGATTTGTTTGTGGATATAATATATTCCATTATTACGTTTTATTAAACTCATAATATTGTACCTTTGATTTTTATTCTGTATCATGCATGATACAATATTATACCTAATGTTTTTTACGAAATATACGAGGTACTCAAATGAGTTTATAAATCGAGTTTCCCTATTATATATGTATTTCTTTTTTAAATTTTGAATACTTATCAAAGAACATATTTTCAAAGATAAAAGCCTCATAACGAGCTACTAATTGAGAATCAAAATGATTAAATGATTTAAGCTTATCGAAACTCTCTTTATCTTTTTCTAATAATAAAGTCTTATCAATTAAACCTTGAAAGCATATCTTTAGCTTACCACTGTTATTATCTATATCTAATACATTTTTATATGTATACTCTCCCCATAAAGTCCTATCACACTTACAATATTTTTCATCAGTGCAACTATTTTCCTTACATAGCACTCCAAAATGTCTTTGGTAACTATTACCATAATCTTTTGTTAGTATTTTCAAAATTTTAAAGAACAAACTATAGTGCTTGCTTTCTCCGAAACATATTTGAGTAACTAAATGCAAGTATCTTAAAATAAGGTTTTTAATTATATTAATATTGTCTTTATTTTCTCGTGAATAGAAATCTATAAAGGCTTTATGAGTAGGATTTTTATAGTATAAAGGCAAAGAATCTATTATTGCTTGAGTACGCTCTTGATACTCTATTATCTCTTTATTAATACTTTCTATGTTCTTATAAAAACTTAAAGGCTCATCTTTTGAGCGTTCTTGTCTTATTGTTAATTCATAGTCTGGTATAACCTTATAAATATACTCTAAATACTTTCTTACTTTTTCCAGCTCTTGTTCATTCTTTATTTTATTGTCTTCAAATTCTCTATATCGAAAACGATTGTATAAGAAATAATCAAGCTCTGTATATAAAGTCAATAAGATAAATTCAATATAGTATTTTTTCTCTTGCTCATTAGTAATAAAATTAAGCTCTTTCAATTCATATATATCGGAGTATGTATTTATAAGTAATTCACGATTAATAAGCAATATTTTAATATCATTCCAAAATATTATGATGAGCTTAGATATATTATCTAATTCTTGTAGTTGATCTTCTTGCATAAAAACAAACTCCGATACGATTTACTTATCATATCGGAGTGACTTTTAAAATAGTAAAATGGAGTGATTGAACTTGTTTTTTCTTAGTTCATATTACTTTATTTTTATAGATGTTTTTAAGTTATAAATCCTAATTTCTCTAAGTTCGCTCTTTGTTCGATTGATACTTACTATTAAGATTGTTTATTGTCATTTACTATGTTTTCACTATTCTTAGTAGTATGAATAATAAGCGATTTTGCATTCTTTTCTTTTTTAGCTTGCTCTATCTCTTCGTCAGTTGCTCCTGAGAGTTTTGCTTGGAATTCTGTACTGAAAAGTGTTGTAAAGAGATGTACTATATTTTCAAAATATATTTCTATAATAGATTTATCATTTTTTATAGCATTGAGATATAATTATTTTTGTTGCTCTTTCTGTCGCTTTTGTTGTTCTTCAACCTTTATTTTATTTATTGTAAATCTTATCCATGTAAGTAGTAAAGGGATTAAGATTGTACCTATAGTACTTATAATACCAAGATAAATCTCTAATAAATCTTTATGCTCTAATAACCAATTATTCACTTATCTCCCACCATACGCTATCAATCTCATCTTGTAATTTAATAGTGTGTTTTAAAATAACACAGACATTTTGGAGGTATCTGATATCGTCAAGAGATAGTGTTGTTTCTTTGCGAGATTTGAGCCACTTGTCAATGACTTGATAGCCACCTATGGTGTACTTATAAGTTTTTTCGTCTATATTTGTGAGATATTGGGTATCGTTGATATAGAGTTTATTATCGAGATATCTAGGATTATCTACAATATTATCACCATCTATCGGATAGCCGATATCATGATCGGGAATCATTTTCATCAAGTGGAGATTGATGAGCTCTTGCCCCAATTTCTCAAGCTCATCAAATTTATCTTCATCGGTGATAAAGGGTACTCGTGGATAGTCGTAAGAGAGATCTTCGGCGTACTTAGAACGATAGCTAGGAGCATAGAGTATCGCATAGATATAGGCGAGTATTTGCTCAGGAGTTTTGTCTTGTAGGAGTGGATGAGCTTTGATGAGATCTTGAAATCCTTTCGTAAAATTAGGCGTTTTTGACTCTCCGAATCCTAGTCCCTCACTATCTGACTCTGTATAGAGATAGAGAGGGGCTATAACCATAGAGTCACCTGCAGAATCCAGAGTATGTCGATCAACTATTTTATTAGAGATAAAGAAATATCCATTAGTAATTTGTCTATTTTTTCGTGTAAACACCAACCCCACATTATCCCTATTAATGAGGTGTTTCATGGTATTGTATGCAGGACGACTTGTAATACCTATCTGATAATAAATATGCTGAAAATCAAAAGGTCTATATTGAATGGAGTGAATATTTTGTTTATTAAAATTATTGTTTGCTACTTTAGTAACCAGATTATAACTTGAAGAATCATTAACATTATATAATTTGATAAATTCAGTATTATAATTTTTTGAAAATAACATTTCCATACGTTTAATCAGTGTATTTTTATCTTTGTCAATAAATAAAGAATCTCGGTCAGTCTGAACCCCACTACTAATAACATTGAAAATATCTTTTAGTCCTATAAATTCACTCCAGTACCTCACATTAGCCGTCTTAGGGACGAACCAGTGCCATTTCTCACCATCTTCTAGTTTGATCCATTTTTTGTCTTGAGTATCTTGATCCCAGCTGGCATCATTGAGATAAGCTTTTTTCTCTTTTTTAGTGCCGTAGATTTCTTGATAGTACACACCTTTATTGGGGTTATTCTTAATCCCTGTCTTGATAAAAGTAGCAATACAGACACCCACACTTTTAATATCAAAGATATTAAAATCCATCGATCCGTCTTTGGGATTGACTTCGCCTTTGTTGACATTGCCATGCAAATCATAGATATAAATCTCATCAAAGGTCTGCATGAGCTTGTTTCTCATTTCTCTATGCGTGATACCATTAATAAAACTATTATTCACAATAATAGTCATAATCCCTTTTTCAACATTCTCTAATTTCCAATGTGCAAACCGAATAAATTTAATATAATCATCATCGAGATTGATTTTTTGTTCGTTGAGGTTTTCTTTGTAGGTTGTCAGTTGATTTGTGATCCAATCCCCTTTGTTCATTTGTCCGTAATTACTATAAGGAGGATTGCCCATAATTACCAAAATTGGACTTTCGTTTTTAATTTTGAACGCCATATCGGCTTCGTGATTTAAATTGGGAAACATAGGTACATGAGAAGTCTCGCTATTATCTAGCGTATTCGTCAAGTACAATTGCAATCTCTCATCTTTTTTATATTGATAATCACAAGCATTCAAATATTCATGAATCCTAAAGTGAGCTAACACATAAGGCACCACTAAAAACTCAAAACCATAAAGCTGTTTTAGGATAAATTCAGAGACTTGCCCTTTCCACAGTCCTTGATTGTTGGATTTGGCTAGATTGGTATAGATATATTCTATCGCTCCCAGTAAAAAAGTCCCCGTACCCGTAGCAAAATCCAATATATGCACGTCTTTATTCTGCAATCCACCTAATAAAGATAATCTATCCTTCAACAATTCATCCAATGAACGAATCATATAACGGACAACTTCTAAAGGCGTATAAAATACCCCTCGAGCATTACGAACATCTGAGTCAAATTCTTTTAAGAAATTTTCATACATATAAATAAACGGATCTTGTACATCATGACTGTCTTTGTAGGATAATTCTTTATGAAACATCTCTTCATCATAAGCATTAATACTATCTACGATACTCTCTATCGTATAAAGCATAATAGAATGACAACGATTCGGATCAAACACATTAAGGAGTTCTTTGAATATAGGAATATAATTAGGCATTTTTTTGAATGTATCAAGAGTTACATTTTGCCTTTCTGTCAATCGGTAAAATAATAACGAAAACGTAATAAGCTGTGAAAAAGCACCACTAAAATCGCTATCATCTAAATCTTTAAAGATAGTATTATTAAAAAGCTCTTGAATTTCTTGCTTAAAATAGGAAGTACTATCTTTACACTCATTTAATATTTGTTCATTTAATATCTTAGTTTGTCGAGCTATTTGTGCAATAAAAGCATTTTGATTTTTGATTGCTTGAGGTTTACTTTGTAAGAAGATGTCTAGTAACGCAAAAAACTTAGCTTCAAGCTCATCATTAAGATTGATCTTATCTTGAATATCATCTAACAAAACACATTTATCAAGAATTTCTATTTTATCATCAATCAAACTCAATAAATAAAAATTGATATAGTCTGTATAAATAAGAATAGGAGCTATGGTTAAGTATTTCTTTAATTGCTTATATCCATTTTTAGCACTTTTTTTATTTTGAATTGCCGACGATAAATCTACATCTATATCTTTACATTCAATAAATCCAATCAATCTATTGTCTTTAGTTCTTATTGTGAAATCAGGCACACCATCATCACTTTTATTCTCATGATGTACTTGATAAGTATTTCCCACATAATTAGTCAATAAGTTTTGTAATGGAGTTCTGTAAGCATGTTCTTTTGCATTGGGATTATATAATTTTTGTATTTCTGAGAGATATTGTTTTAACATAATGTACCTGTAATTATAGAATGTTCTATATCATAGTATAAATAATTTATTTTGTAAATCTAAAAAACTCTTTCCATGATTACTAATAATTTTTTTCAAAACATAAATATAGAGTCATAAAAGTCTTTTTTGAATTTTATAAAACCCCTAAAATAGAGTTAAAAAAGTCTAATTTGAGCTTTAATTTATCAATTTTTCTCTAACTAACTTCGTTAGATCCTATTTTTATTACATTAAAACAATCCTATGAATTTCTTGTTAATTATTTTCTAATAGTTTTTGACGGATGTCGTCATCACTTCTATTTATATAATGTTTTGCTGTTATTGAAATATCACTATGCCCTAGTAACTTTGAAACAAGATGTATATCTTTAGTTTTATTCATCATTCTAGTTCCAAAAGTATGTCTAAAAGTATATAAACAATATTCTTTATTTAACTTAAGCTCATCTCTTAATTTCGAGAATTTTTTAGCATAATATTCTTTTTGCCTATCATGTCCATTAAAAATATTTTCATCTGATTTAGCTCTATATAATTCTAGCAATCTATCTGTTAAATAGGCTGTTTTATATTTTTTTGTTTTGAATTGATATATTTTAGCTATTCCCTTATTAAAGTCTATATCTGATTTTTTAAGCTGAGTAATTTCATTAGGTCGACAACCTGTTTCCCATAGTGTATCAAGATAAAGAGTGAAATCATGATCTTTACAATGATTGATGAGCTTTAGATAATCTTGTTCATTGATAACAAGATCTCTTATCCCTACTTTGGGATTAGGAAAAGTTAAGGTTTCATAATCATCTCGGCTGTATGATTTTTGTTTGATACAATAATTAAGAAAAGCTTTGATATTTGCAATATGTTTTCTAAGGGTATCTTTTTTATTATTTTCCCATGATTTAATGAGTTTATTAAAAGTCTCTTGAGTGAGATCTTCTATATAAGTAATCTTATGCTTTTGAAAGATTGATAATAGATTTAACTTACCGTTAATGGTAGCTTTTGATAAATTTTGTAGTTCACAGTGAGTGATATATTTTTGATAAATTGGTTTTATCAGTTTTTTTGATTCTGCTATCGTAGACTCTTGTATTTGATGATGAGCTTGCATAACATAATTAGTTTTATAAAGTTTTGATTTTACTCTATCTAGTAAATAAGCATTATAAAGCTCTTGAGCTAAGATTTTATTTTTTGTTTCAAGAGAGATTCTTTTAGATTTTTCATTTTCTCTAATTTGCAAATAATAATATCCATTAGATCTTTAATATAATCCCATATTTGATTCCTTAGCACAAGGTGTGCATAACATCAATTTTGACATGAACGTCAAAAATTCGATGTACAACGGCATACACAAATTTAGGTACAATATATACACACTAGAAAAATATTAGAAATCGAAAAACGGTTAAACATAGCAATATACTATACTTAACCGTTGTAATCACCCTAAAGGGTATTGGAGGTGGCGGGGATCGAACCCGCGTCCCGAGAGACCTAACATAAGCCTTATCCACAAGCTTGGTTTGCTTTTAAATCTTAAACAAAGGCTTAGAAAACAAACGAACCTTGCCTTGTTGCAGATAGTAAAATTTAAATCGTTCAGCCTATCAATGAACGACCGAGATCTTTAAATATTACCCATAATACTACCCAAAGATCAAAGGTAATACCATAGTAGCTACGTTATTAAGCAGCTAAAGCGTAGTTGTCGTTTGCAACTAAAAAGTTGAGCCGTTTAAGGATATACTCAGACCCGCCTGAAACTTATATTAAGATCCTCCCGATCGAAGCCAAACACCCCCATGAGTCTTTTATTGTACCAAGAATATTTGATTTTGTCAATGATTATTGACTAGTATTTTATGATAACAATATCATACGATAGAAATTCAAAGATATCTTATAAAGATCCATATAATAAAATCACCTTATTTTATATAAGGTGATTTTATTATTTATGAATGTTTTTTAATAAGATCTAAGGATCTTTTGAGGTCTTGTTTTTCGTCTTCAGGTAAATTAAGTTCTACAATTTTCTCAACACCATTTTCACCGATTATTGCAGGGACACTAGCTATAATTCCGGAATAACCATATTCACCATTCAACATTGCAGAAACAGGAATAACTGATCTTTCATCACCAAAAATAGCTTTGACAATACGTGTTGCTGATGCACCAATACCGTATGCTGTACATCCTTTTCTATCAATAATATCCCAAGCCATATCAATAATTTTCTTTTTTATTTCATCTAAAGACATTTTCGCATACTTTTCAGGATTTTCTTTACGCATTTCAAGATAAGATTTTCCACCAACAGTGATACTACTCCAAATAATAGCTTGAGAATTACCATGCTCACCCATTGTATAACCTTTAACAGAGTGGACATTAATATCATCACAAATTTCAGCAATCACATGTCTAAGTCTTGCAGTATCTAAAGATGTACCTGTTCCAATGACACGGTTTGCAGGAAATTTAGATTCTTCAAGAGCATGTGTTGTCATAATATCTACTGGATTTGTTTCGATGATAAAAATACCATTAAATCCATTGTCAACACATTCTCGAACAATAGAGCGAACAATCTTAGAACTTAATTCAAGTTCAGCTAAACGGTCACCACCAGCAGGAGGAGCGGCACTAGCAGCAATACAAATAATATCCATATCTTTAGTATCAGCATAAGATCCTAAACGTACATCTACTCTTTTACCAAGATAATTAACGGCATTAGCCATATCCCAAACTTCACCTTGAGCTTTGTATTCATTACGATCAATAATCACTAATTCATCAGTGATATTTTGAAATAAAAGAGATACAGCTGTTCCCAATCCTACATTTCCTGCTCCAATAACTGCAACTTTACGAGACATTTTTTTCATAAAAAACTCCTTATAAAATATATAACTTTATAACATCAATTTATAACATCAATTAATTTTACACTATTATTTGAATTGGGTCAAATACAAATTTGAAAAAGAATAAAATTAATCATTTTTATTGTCATTAAACGAAATTCTAAGCAATTGTCTAAAAAATCCGATAATAGTAAAGACAAGTGTTTATAGAGGTTTTTATGAAGATCGTTTTTTGGTCTGTGTTAATGGCAATAATCGGCATTATACCAACACACCCTACACAAACAACCACACCTTCACCTTATGTTGTACGTATTTCGTTTTTAAAACAAAACTACTTAAGTAATGAATCTATAGATATTTGCCTTAAAATTATGAATACAAATGATTACCCTATTACATTTTCTGTAGCTGATAGTAATGATGAATTTTTATGGTATCAATCTATCGATTTTGAATTACGAACATCCCAAAACATAACAGTACCTCTAAAAAATATTGTACAAGCTCAAATTAAATTAAAAGCTGCAGATCCTTCTTTGTATAGAGATATCACATTGCTTAAAAATGAATCATTCACTAAAGTATTCAACATTCGTGATTTTTATGATATTACTGATGCTAAAACATTTTATATTCAAGCTTCATTCTACCCTGATCCTGACAATCACAACACGATGTACCAATCATATTTTGCATCATTTTCTCAATCAGCTCAAGCTATCGTTGAACAAAAAATTGTGGAAGATGATTTGCTTGAACAAGCAACAATTAATGGATTAGCACAACTCTTACCTAATGAAATTATTGAAAGTTTCTTTGATGCACAAAAACAAAAAAATTGGCAATTATTTCTTCTTCATATTGATCCGGAGCGTTTGATTTATAGTTTTCCTAATTTCGCAACACAGTACGATCAAGCAACTACAGGATCTTTCAAACTTAATATCATCGATCAATTTAAACGATTTTTCACAAGTCATTGGAATATACCTTTAACAAGCTATCATATTACAGAAACAGTGATTAAAGATGATACCGCTACGGTAACTGTTAATGCTGTTGAAAGTATACGTTTTACAAATAGGCGTCTTCGCTATACATTTACATTATATCGAACAGGACAAAACACATGGTTAATTTCTGATTATTTAGTACTATCATTAAATTAACAAAAATATTAATAAAAAACAAGAGTAATCAAATTGATTACTCTTGTTTTTTAATCTTATTCTTCATCTTCAGTGGAAGTGATAATATCATCTTCAGAATCATAGTTTATTAAAAGATCTTGCAATGTTCTTGTAAATAAGGCTGCACATTTAACACGTGCAGGATAATTTCGAACATTTTCAAACACCTGCAATTTACCTAATAACTGTTTTTCTTCAACAGAAAATTTATTGTCCTCATCAAAAGTAATCAATCGCATATAAATTTCCAAGATTTCTAAGATTTCTTCTTTCTTCTTACCCATAAGCAATTGACTCATCAAAGAGCAAGAAGCTCGAAAAATAGAACATCCATCACTATCATGCTTAATCGCAACAAGCTTATCATTATCCATATGAATTGACAACAATAATTTATCACCACAAGAGGGATTAATTCCCAATCCTTTTTTTACATGAGGAACATCAAGTACCCCTGCATTTCTAGGATTTTTACTATGTTCAATAATCAATTCTTGATAAAGATTAGCTAAATTTTCCAACATGAAAAAACTCCAATAATACTTTTAATGCTTGATCTACCTTATCCCATTCATCAAGATGATTATAAATACTGGTAGAAATTCTTGTAACAGAAGAAACTCCAAAATATTTCCAAATAGGTTGTGTACATTGGTGTCCTGTACGTACTGCTAGATTCATTTCATTTAAAAACGATCCCACATCATGCGTATGAACTTCATTAATAACAAAAGAAAATATAGGTATTTTGTGTTCACTTGTCCCAAATAATTGTATATAGTCTTGATATTTATGGAATACTTTTTTTCCTCGGATTAAATGTTGTTGTTCTATATCTTGTATAGTTTCCCATCCAATAGATTCAACATATTCGACTGCTCGTGCGAGACCAATAGCTTGAGCAATAGGTGGTGTCCCTGCTTCAAAACGAGCAGGTGGTTGTAAGAAAATAGGTTTATCACTATTTGCTTCATAAACCATCCCACCACCAACAAAAAATGGAGGCATTTTTTTAAGAAGTTCTTTTCGCCCCCAAAGTACACCAATACCAGTCGGAGCAAAAATTTTATGACCCGAAAAAGCAAAAAAATCAATATTACTTTGAGCAAGATTATATTTATCATGAGTCACAGCTTGAGCAGCATCAACAAGAATATAGATACCATGTTCTTTACATTTTTTGGCAAGGAAATCAATAGGGTTTTTGGTACCTAGGGTATTAGATACTGCTGTAATTGCTAATAATTTAGTTGGAGCTGTCAAAAGATCATCAATGCGAGATATATCTAGTTCTCCATTTGGTAGTATGGGAATAACATCTAAAGTGCATTTAAAATCTTCAGCGATCCGTTGCCAAGGAAGAAAATTAGCATGATGTTCCATTTGCGAAATAACAATTCTATCCCCTTCCTTTAAAAATACTTTTGCAAAAGATTCGGAAAAATGATTAATACTGGCTGTAGTTCCTGATGTGAAAATAACTTCGGTTGAAGAATTTGCTCCAATAAAATTGGCAACAACCTTACGAGCATGCTCATAATGATCACTTGCTTTTTGACTCATATCATAGACAGCACGATGGATATTTGCAGAATATTCCGAATCATATGCTAAGACAGCATCAATAACACATTGTGGTTTTAAAGCAGTTGCTGCAGTATCCAAATAACAAAGATCAGGTTGTGTTTGAAAAATAGGAAAATCACAGCGAATATTATTAATAATTGCATTATAATCTTTCACACTGTACTCCTAGATAGATCCAATATTCAACAATTCCTTAATACGGGAAACCCAAAAATCTGTTGCTTCAATCTCAACAAATGGTTCCGAAAAAAAGCCATAAAATAATAATGGATAAATATCTTTATGAGAAATACCACGGCTTTGGAGATAAAATAATTCTTCCGGATCAAAACGACCAATAGAAACTCCATGAGAACATGCTAATTCATAGTATTCAATATCTAATTGTGGACGTGCATTGATCTCGGCATCACTACCAAGAATCATCCCTTTAAGCATTTGGTAAGCGTATATATTATGGGCGTTCTGATTGGCATATATTTGACCATTAAAATTCATAACAGCAGCATGATCTGCAACAGATTTGATCATTTGGTTGCTGGTACTGTCTTTTGCTTCATGGAAGATACGAACAAAAAGATCACATGTTTCTTGATTTTCGAGATAAAAGCCTGTTCTGAGATCAATATGACTCTCTGCTCCTAAACAATATCCAATAAACGTCAAACGATGATCATTAATATTTTTACAAAATGTTTGTAAAGAGACATGACTTTTTTTAGCTGCAATAAGTTCAAATAAGGGAGCCACAACCCCTTGATTATGCTCTTGATCAACAAGATAAATCAATTCTACATGAGTATATTCTTCTGCATCAACATAAATCATTGGTATGGCTAAACTGTTTTTTTCGGTGTAAAGTTTAATAAAAATTTGTACTTTTTTCTGTGCAGGAATACACAGATAAACTTTTTGGGTCAAGACAGAATTTTCTGTAGCTACAAACGACAAGGTCATTTGTTCTTGATCACAAGAAATTTGAACAAATTCTTGATCTAAAAGTATTGAAGCTTCTTTGAAATAATTATGATGTCGATGATAAATAGAAGGTAATTGATTATACATTGTTGTTGTAAAATCTTCCGTTTTATGATCAGCAAAAAAAGAAACATCAGATTCCCAAGGAAGAGAGATTTTTTTTCCTGCACCATGATTAACTGATAATAATTCTATACTTTTAGGCAATCTACTATAGCGGTATTCTTCAGATTTTGAGGAAGGAAATTCACGATCCCGAACTACCGCTTCAAAATAAGAGCGAGCATTATTCATGGTTACTCCTTACCTTCAAATAAAGATTCAAATCCATTTTCTTCAATTTGTTGTGCAAGCTCTGGTTTTTCTGATGTGAGAACAAGCTTTCCTTGATGGAACACATGAATAAAATCTGGGGTCAAATGTTTTAAAATACGATTATAGTGGGTTACTAAAACAAAACAATTATCCTGTGAACGAAAAGATTTGATATCATTACAGATTGTTGCCAATGCATCGACATCTAAACCAGAATCAATCTCGTCTAAAATATTCATACGAGGATTTAATAAAGCAAGTTGGAGCATTTCGTTTTTTTTACGTTCTCCACCAGAAAATCCACTATTGACACCTCTTTTGAGAAATTCTTCACTCATACCAAGATTTGTCATTTTTTCTAAGATAAAATCATGAAAATCTACAGCATCCATTCTTTCTTCACCCTGTATTTCACGATGGTTATTATAAACAGTACGAAGAAAACTTTCATTATCCAAGCCAGGAATAGCAATTGGACTTTGAAAACCAATAAAAAGTCCAGCTTGGGCTCTTTCTTCGGGTTCCATTTCAAGAATAGATTCATAAGATCCTTGATTATTCATAAGCAAAATATCTCCAGCAATCACTTCATAATCAGGGTGTCCTGCCAATACTTTAGAAAATGTGGATTTACCACATCCATTTCGTCCCATAATTGCATGGATTTGACCTTTTTTGAATTCCATAGAAATATCAAATAAGATTTGTTTATCTTCAATAGCAACTGATAAGTTTTCAACTTTAAGCATATGTTATGTCCTTTAATTATAATTTGAATAATATAAAAATAATAAAACTATCCGATCGAATCTTCAAGCTTCAATTCTAACAAACGAACAGCTTCTACTGAAAATTCTGCAGGAAGATGTTTGAATACTTCTTGACAAAATCCATTAAGAATATAGGATACAGCTTGTTCTTGAGAAAGACCACGAGATTGGAGATAGAAAATTTGTTCTGCACTGATTTGACTGGTTGTCGCTTCATGAGCAATTTGTGCTGTAGGATTTTTTACTTCAATATAAGGGTAAGTTACTGCTGCACAAGTATCTCCTATCAACATCGAATCGCATTGCGTAAAATTTTTCGCATTTTCTGCAGATTTTTTGAAATCAACAAGCCCTCGATAAACATTTCTGCTTTCTCCTGCTGAAATACCTTTTGAGACAATATAAGAAGTAGATCCTTTTCCAATATGAATCATTTTTGTTCCTGTATCAGCTTGCATTTTATTATTAGTTAAGGCTACAGAATAAAATTCACCTCTCGTATAATCCCCCTGCAAGATAACGGAAGGATACTTCCAAGTAACAGAAGAACCGACTTCAATTTGTGTCCAAGTAATTTTTGAACGATTGCCTTTACAAATCCCTCGTTTGGTAACAAGGTTATAAACACCACCCATACCTTCTTTGTCTCCAGGAAACCAGTTTTGAACAGTAGAATAATTGACTACGGCATCTTCGAGTGCCACAATTTCAACAATAGCAGCATGGAGTTGGTTAGAGGAAAATTGAGGAGCCGTACAACCCTCGATATAATTGACAAAACTTCCTTCATCAGCCACAATCAACGTACGCTCAAATTGACCTGTATCGACAGCATTAATACGAAAATAGGTACTTAAATCCATAGGACATTTAACACCTTTAGGAATATAACAAAATGAACCGTCTGTAAACACCGCAGAATTCAATGCTGCATAAAAATTATCTGTATGTGGAACCACAGAACCAAGATATTTTTTGATTAGTTCAGGATGTTCTTTGATTGCCTCAGAAATAGAACAAAAAACAATGCCAAATCGTGCAAGAAATTTTTGATGTGTTGTCGCAACAGAAGTAGAATCAAAGACAGCATCAACTGCAACATTTGCTAAACGTTTTTGTTCATCTAATGGAATTCCAAGACGCTCAAATGTCTTTAAAACTTCTGGATCCACTTCATCCAATGATTCTCTTTTGGGAGCTCTATTTTTCTTTGGTGCAGAATAATAACGTAACGCTTGAAAATCAATAGGTTCCATATCTGCACGTGACCAATGAGGCTCTTCCATTGTCAACCAATGACGAAACGCCTTTAAACGAAATTCCAACATATACTCCGGCTCACCTTTTCGTTCACTGATTAGCTTAATCATATCTTCGTTCAAGCCTATTGGTACTTCATCAGATTCGACATTGGTACGAAAACCGTATTGATATTCTTGTTCCATAAAATCATGCAATGCTGAATCACTCATATATATTTCTCCTTTACTATTATAAAATTAGTTCAATTAATATAAAATACTTTTATTACATATTATTTTATAATATATAATAAAAGTCAATACCTTTAATCATATAATTTTTATTAGACAACTACCCTAATCAGAGTATCTAGATTGAATATTTACGAGTCATAAATTTTTAATGTAAAACACATGATAAGTCTTTAATATTTAATAATTTAGTTCAATTTAAATCCTTGAGATTGATAAACAGAAGATATATTGGGAAATACAGGTTTATTAAAAAATCCTGAAACAAATTTACTCCAATCTGTTCCTTCCATACCTCGTGAGGAAAAACGTGTTTCTGTGATTTTATTATAATCTGTTACAATTGTCTTAAAATCAGCAAGATGGTAGGTGTTTTTATGAACTAATGTTTCTAAAGGAAGACGAGGATTGATCTCTGTTGAGATATCATCTGATGGATAACCAAGAGATAATCCTAAAATAGGAAAGGTATATTTTGGTAGGTTAAATAATTTAATCACTTCTTCTGTTGAACGACGAACAGCACCTACCATTACCGTACCAAGACCAAGAGATTCGGCTGCAGCTGAAATAGCTTCTGCGGCAATACCAATATCAACAGTACCTATCATCAAAGATTCCAAGGTGTCTTGAACATGCATTTCTGTATTTTGAAGTTTCATCATTTCATTAATCTTGTGAAAATCCATGACAAATAACAAAAAAATGGGAGCTTTCTTGATAAAAGACATCGGATGACCGGAACTTGGCATTGTGAGTTCTACAAGTCTTTCTTTTTTTGATTCGTCATCAATAAGAATAATAGAATATTGTTGTCCATTAATGTAATTTGGAGCTTGTCTTCCTGCGTTAAGGATTTGATTTAAAATATCCGTAGGAATTTGTTTTGAAGAATTAAATTTTCTGACACTGTATCTGTTATGCATAGTATGAATAAATTGATTCATAAATATACTCCTTCATTGAATAATAAATAAATTATTTTGCTGTATTACCGGCAATATTCATAATATCCCACGTGCGAGAAAATGGCGGAGCATACATAAAATCCATCATCCCAAGTGTATCTACCGTCATCTTTGAGAAAATAGCTACAGCTAGTGCATCAATACGTAATGCTGCTCCACTGCCTCCACAAATTTGTGCACCTAACAAAACTCTTGTATTTTTATCATAGATATATTTCAAGACAATTTCTGTTTTTCCAGCAACGTAACTTGTATGATTGTAATCTTTAATGACATTTATCTTGTAATTGATATTGTTTGATTGTGCTTCATGTTCACTGAGTCCGGTACGTGCTATTTCAAAATCTTTAAAACGAAGAGCAGCAGATCCTAAAGTGCCTTGGAATGAGACTTTTTTACCTGCAATAATATCACCCAAGAGACGTCCTAATTTGTTAGCACTTGTTGCCAAAGGAATATAGCTATCTCCATTATGAACAGCATTTTTAACGGTTGCACAGTCACCACCGGCAAAGATATCCGAAACAGATGTTTGACATTGATCATCAATAATAATAGCTCCATTTGGAAGCATATTAATGCTGGATGATTTAAGCCATGTCGTTGTAGGTCGAAAACCTATGGCTACGATCACAAGATCGGCTTTATATTCACCTTTATTAGTCTTGACGGCTTTTACAGATCCTTGACCTATGATTGATTGAACTTCTTCATCAACATAAAGATCGACACCTGATTTTTTCACAAAAGATTCAAGACGCTCGGTCATTTCGAGATCAAAAACACGTTCACTTATACGAGAAGCTCTCTCAATTAAGGTCACTTTTTTACCTTGGTGTAACATTGCTTCAGCAATTTCCAAACCAATAAACCCAGCACCAATAATAACAACATTTTGTACATTATCTAATGATTTTTTAATCGCAATACCATCTTCGATTTTGGTCAAGGTATGTACCCCTTGTAAATCAATACCTGGAATATTTGGGATAACAGGTACAGCACCAGTTGAAATTAAAAATTTATCATACTGCATTGTCAATTTTTCGTTTGTTTGTGTATTTTTAACATGAATCGTTTTTTTATCTGAATCAACGCTGATAACCTCATGAAACAATCGAACATCGATATTTAATTTTTGAAATGCTTCTACAGATTTGACAATCATCTCATCAGGATCAGAAAACTCATCACCCACATAATAGGGAAGTCCACATGCCCCAAAAGACACGAGATCTCCTTTTTCAAAAACAATAATACGTGCATCAGGCATATTTTTACGTAAACGAGTAGCAGCAGACATACCTGTAGCATTGCCACCAGCAATAATTATATTCATCATTTTTCCTACTTTTTTATTTATTCTTCAACAATACCAGCAGACATATCATTATATAATTTTTCATCGAGAGAACCAAGTTCTTTATCTACACAAACAGCCGAAGCCATCGCACCCGCAACATTGATCATTGTTCTTGCCATATCAATAATAGGATCAATAGCTAATACAATAGCTAATAGACCAAAATGTTGGCTTAATCCAATACCAGACAACATAATCGATGCTGCCATTGTTGCTGATCCTGGAATCCCAGCAATACCTAAAGAGCCAAGTACCGCAACCACAACAACCATAATAAAGAAATCAGCATTCATAGGAACACCAACAGCTGTTCCTACTAAAACAGCAACCATTGCAGGGAAATAACCCGCACAACCATTCATCCCTGCTGTAGAACCTAAAGAAGCAACAAAATTTGCCGTGCTGTTATTCACACCAAGACGATGTTCTAATGTCGAAATAGTCATAGGTAGAGATCCTACAGACGATCTGCTTGAAAATGCCATCAACCACGCTGCTGTGCATTTTTTAAAGAAGACGACAGGATTCAATCCATGCATCATAATAATCACAAAATAAACGACTAACATAATAAGAGAAGAAACATAAACCAAAATAATAAAAATCAATGCATCGTTTAATGCAGATAATCCATAAGATATCAAGGTTCTTGACATGAGAGCCACCACACCGTAAGGCATAAATTTAATGACAGTCATTGCCATCGACATGATAATGTTGTAAGATGCTTCTATGATATTTGCGAACAAATCCATATTTGATTTATATTTTTCTTTAGTACGCATAAAACGAGCTGCAGAACCTATCATTGATGAAAAAATAACCACGGCTACAACATTATCTTGAGTCATTGCAGCCACAGGATTTACAGGGATTAAACCAACAAGAACTTCAACGATATTTTTAACTTCTCTTGCTTGACGATTTGTTTCTTGTACTTCAAGTGTCATACCTAGATTTACGATTAGAGACAGTACTATTCCCACAACAGCTGATATACCTGTTGTTAATAAAAGCCAAAACAATGTTTTTTGGATTAAGGACTTAATATTTAAACCGGATTGAAGATTGATAATAACACGAATCATTGACACAAGAATGATGGGGATAACCAACATTCTTAAAAAACCAATAAAAGCTCGTCCAAATAATCCATACCAAACAATAGTTTCTTGAATCCAAGTAGTATTTGCGATTGTATCTGAGTCAGGAAATTGTGCTATTGCTTGAAGCCCAAAACCTAATAATATTCCGAGGATAAGACCTGCCATCATTCTGAGTGAAAAATCAATTTTTTTCTTTTCTAACGCGTTAATAATAAAAAACGTCACTCCTAACAATGCTATTGTAAAAAATGTCATAGGTTCAGAAAGAGACAGAAAATTAACAAATAACGAACTATTTAACATGATATTACTCCTTAACAAATATCTTATAACTTACTTTAAAATACAATTTTGAAAAATAAAGACATAATGATCTAAAATATGTTTTACGAACATTTATGTCTGATTTCAACTAGATTTTCCTACCAAAATAATAAATAAGTTGCGTATCTCTTTTGAAGGATGATACTCAGCATATAATTTGGGAAATTTTTTTTATTTGATCACGATCATTTACTGATTAAATTTTCAGCACAAATAAAAAAAAGTTTACTACATTGATCAAAAACAAGAGTATTATAGTATAAATTATAGCACAAATAACAAAAAATGCAAGATTGTTTTTCGTAACTAAAACAATAGAAATATGGATTTAAATAACATTATTAAGATTAAAGCAATTATATCAAGTATTCTTTATTGATTAATGATATTTAACTAATTATTATAAATAAAGAAGAGTTATAAAATTGCAATAAATAAAAAAAAATGCGATACTATGTGTTAATATGGTAAATTATTAGGATAGCAACACATACTAAGGAGAAGATTAAATGAGATATTTACTATTAACAATTATGTTATGTCCTATGATCATGTGGGGACAAGATCCTAAAGCAACTGCAGAGCAATTGGGATTCCTAACATTGATCCCCCCTATGTTAGCGATTACATTAGCTTTTTTAACACGACAAGTGATTATATCATTATTTATAGGATTATGGTCCGGTGCCATTATCTTAGGTCTCGCTGATGGATTTCATATTATGAAATTAATATCAAGTTTTACCACAGTACCTAAAACAATTGTATCTTCTTTGAACAGTAGTTTTAGTGCAGGAATTATTATGCAAGTTATAACTATTGGGGGCTTAATTGCAGTGATTGGTCGGAATGGTGGAGCTAAATCTGTTGCTGAAAAAATCGCAGCAAAAGCACATTCGCCACGTTCTGCTCAGTTACTAAGCTGGGTACTAGGCATATTCATTTTTTTTGATGACTACGCAAATGCGTTGATTGCAGGGTCTGTGATGCGTCCTGTTACTGATAAACTAAATGTATCTCGTGAAAAATTAGCATTTATTGTAGATGCCACAGCAGCACCAGTTGCTTCTATTGCATTAATCTCGACATGGATTGGATTTGAACTTAGTACCATCCAAAGTGCGTACACGATCATTGGTCAGCCTGAAACAAATATTTACAATATATTCCTACAAACAATCCCTTATCGTTTTTATAATATTTTAATGCTTGGATTTGTATTAATGACAGCATTTATGAGAAGAGATTTTGGTCCCATGCTTAAAGCTGAGCGACAAGCTTTCAAAGGAATCATCAATCGTTCAGAAACAGAAATAGAACAAAATTCTTTAGAACCTAAAAGCAATATCAATCTCAATCCTTGGAATGCTATTGTACCGTTGGTAGTATTGATTGTTGTAGCTATATTGGGATTTTATGTAGAAGGGAAAAAAGGTCTTCTTGCTAAAAATCCAGATTTGTTCACTCAACTACAAGGATACGATTTGCTCATAGAGATATTAGGAGCATCAAGTGCTAGTTTTGTGATCTTCCAAGCGGCTTTATTAGCAACGATTGTTGCATTTTTGATGACTGTTTTATCAAAAACAATGACGTTTCATGAAACATTAGATGCATGGTTAACAGGAGCAAAAAGTCTCTTTGGAACAGCAGGACTGACTCTGATTTTATCTTGGTCAATCTCTGCTATCATCAAAACTCTTGGTACAAATTATTTCTTAGTTCATTTATTAGACGGAGTCATTGTACCTCAAATCTTACCTGCGTTAATTTTTGTTATTGGTATGATTATTTCCTTTGCAACAGGAACATCTTATGGTACGATGGGTATCTTAATGCCTTTGGCGATTCCTTTAGCACATGCACTCTCTCAAAATGACCCAACTATTATGATCGCAACAGGTAGTGCTGTATTGGCAGGAGCTGTGTTTGGAGATCATTGTTCTCCTATTTCAGATAGTACCATACTGTCTTCTGTAGGATCAGGATGTCCTATGATCAATCACGTTGAAACACAGATGCCCTATGCTTTATTTGTTGGAGGATTATCTATTATTGCGTTACTATTTACAATGGTATCAAAAGCTCCGTTATTTATTGTCTACGCTTTGTTATTTGGAATTATGTTCATCGTCATGAAGATTTTTGGAAAAACAGCAGATTCCATATAAAATAATATTAATCAAAAAGCCAAGTATATACTTGGCTTTTTTTAATCAACTTATTAACATTACTGATATTAATCACTCATCCATGATAAACCGATAATCGCAGCAAGAGTGTTTTCAGGTTTTGAAAAACCATAAGCTCGATCAGCATTATGAAAATAACGATATGTAAAACCGGCACTTAATACAAAGTTCTCCATAAGATGAAAATCAAGATATACACTAGGGGCTACAGTAAAGTATCCGGATTTCATTACGTCATTAGCAAGTGTCGCATATCCTAATAAAACATGAAAACGCATACCCACAAGACCGTCTAAAGTAGGAGTGTTATAACCAATAATGGCACCACCATAAATGATATTAATAAGATCTGCACCTAGTGTGGCAGTTTTACCATCAAAAAGATAACTACCATGAAGCCCAGCACCTAGTGCAAATCCATGAATACTGATACCCATAGAAGAACCCATTGTAGCAAATAATTTTTTATCAATCGCACCTAATTGAGGTTCTAAACTAATCCAAACAGAAAAGGAGTCTTGTTCTTCTATGAGATCATCATCAATAGTATATGAAAAAACAGGCACTAAAAGAATCAGAAAAAAGATAAAATTTTTCATGTGAATATCTCCATCATTAAATCGACGTAAAAATAAATGCGATTTAATAGCTATAAAGAACTTATAAACTTATATAAAATTCAACAAGTAAAATACATAGTTAATTAATATTATAATAAATAATTAATCATCTTGTCAAATTATAAAAAATACTATGTAGTATGATTGTATGATCACAACAATATTTTTTCCCTATATAAAAAAATATCTTTAAAAATAGTATTGAAATTTTCAGAAAATATAGTATAATAAAAAGACAAAAAAAAGCGATGTAATTTGTCATCGTTTTTTTTTTTGATAATTAGATTAGATATGGATTAATTATATTAAGGAAATAAATATGCCTGCAAATATTATTGTTGGAACCCAATGGGGTGATGAAGGAAAAGGGAAGATCATTGACAGCTTAGGATATAACATTGATTGTGTCGTAAGATTTGGTGGTGGGAATAATGCTGGTCATACGGTTCATGTTGGTGGCGAAAAATTCATCCTACATTTGTTACCATCAGGTGTACTACACCAAAATAGTAAATGCCTTCTTGGAGCCGGTGTTGTTATTGACCCAGCTGTATTTCTCAAAGAAATTGACAATCTCGAACAACGTGGAATTAATACTGACCATGTATTAATAAGTGAACGTGCACATTTAATTATGCCGTACCATGTTCTCTTAGATCAACTTTGGGAACAGTTCAAAGGTGAAAATAAAATTGGTACGACAAAACGTGGTATCGGACCTTGTTATAGTGACAAATTTGAACGTATCGGTCTTCGCGTAGGAGATTTATTAAATCCAAAACTTTTTAAAGAAAAACTTACTCGAGTTCTTTTTATCAAAAATCAAATTTTAACTAAAATTTTTAATCATAATGCTTTATCTTTTGAAAAAATATACGAAGATTATATGGATATGGCACTTCAAATCAGACCACGTATAACAAATGTTGAAGAATATCTACATATGGTACTCTCTTCAAACCACACGATCCTTCTAGAAGGATCACAAGCATCTATGTTAGATATTGATTATGGGCATTACCCTTATGTTACCTCATCATCACCTACAGCTGCTGGAGCTTGTGTTGGTTCAGGAATAGCACCCAAACATATTGATAGAGTCATTGGTGTTTGTAAAGCATATGCTACACGTGTTGGTGAAGGACCATTTATCAGTGAACTAAAAAATGATCAAGGGGAGTGGCTTCGTGAAAAAGGAGCTGAATACGGCTCAACAACAGGTCGCCCAAGACGCTGTGGATGGTTGGATACGGTTGTCGTCAAACATTCTGTAGAATTGAATGGATTAACAGACATTGCATTAACCAAGATAGATGTACTAACAGGTCTTAAAGAAATAAATATTTGTACCGCTTATGAAATCAATGGTCAAGAAATAAAATACATTCCTGCTGATATTAACCATAATAATATTGCTTTACCAATTTATGAAACACTTGCTGGGTGGGATGAAGACATTTCAAAATGTCGTTCTTTCAAAGAACTTCCACTAAATGCACAAAAACTTATCTATCGTATTGAAGAATTAATCAACTGTCGTATTTCAATGATTTCTAATGGTAGTGATCGTTCACAATTAATTATGAGATAGGAACATAAGATGTCTGAATTTTACAATACTCCTTGGATGGAACGTTACAGCTCTGAAAATATGCTCAGAAATTTCTCCAATGATAATAAATACGCTACTTGGCGTCGTTTATGGATTGCACTTGCAGAAGCCGAACATGAGATTGGACTCCCTATTACGGAAGAACAAATTGCCGAACTCAAAGCTCAACAATACAATATCAACTATGAACATGTTCGTGAATATGAGCAAATTCTTCATCATGATGTGATGGCACATATTAAAGCTTATGGCGATCTTGCACCAAAAGCACGTCCTATTATTCATTTGGGAGCCACATCAGCTTTTGTGACTGATAATACAGATATCATTCAAATGAAAGAAGGATTAAAAATTATTCGTATTGGTCTTGTACATACGATCAACGCACTAGCAATATTTGCATTAAAGTATAAATCAGTCGCTACCCTTGGATTTACACACTTTCAACCAGCTCAACTTACCACAGTTGGCAAAAGAGCGACTCTTTGGATCCAAAGTTTTCTTATGGATTTAAAACAGGTGGATCATTTATTAAATGAATTAACTATCCGAGGCATCAAAGGTGCTGTAGGAACAGGTAGTGGGTTTTCAGATTTATTAAATGGCGATTATGAAAAATTCAAAAAATTAGACCAACTCATTGCTGACAAGCTTGGTTTTGAAAAAACAATTCCCGTGAGTGGTCAAACATACGATAGAAAAATTGACGCTGCTGTTGCTAACGTACTAAATCAAATTGCACAATCTGCGCATAAATTCACCAATGATCTTCGTTTACTTCAACATTTAAAAGAAGTGGAAGAAATTTTTGAAGAACATCAAGTTGGATCAAGTGCAATGGCTTATAAACGAAATCCTATTTTATCAGAACGAATTGCGTCCATTGCAAAATTTATTATTTCATTGAGTAGCTCACCTAGTTTAGTATCGTCAACTCAATGGTTTGAACGGACACTTGATGACTCTGCAAATAAAAGATTGACCATACCTCAACTATTTCTTGCCACTGATGCAATAATAATTTTATGTGATAAAATTGCAAATAAGCTAAACATTTATCCAAAAATAATCGAAAAACATATTAATGAAGAATTACCTTTTATCGCAACAGAAGCTCTTCTCATGTATGCAGTCAAAAAAGGTGGGGATCGCCAGACAATCCACGAAATCATCCGAGATCATTCTATGGAAGCATCAAAAAATATCAAACAACACGGTTTAACTAATAATTTAATTGAACTACTTGGAAATGATCCTTTGTTTCCTTTATCAGAACATGAAATTCAAGAAATTTTGTCTGCAAGTAATTTTATTGGATTTGCTGTCCAACAAACAGATGATTTTCTTAAACAAGAAATTGCTCCTATTTTAAAAAAATATGAATCTATTTTATCAAATTAATATTCTAATTATAATATATAAAAGATATTCTCAATATCATAAATCTCATTATTAAGGTAATTATATGAAAAAAAATGTTTTATTTTTAAGTTTTCTAACATTACTTGGGTGTACTCTAACACAAATTTCTGAAACTTTTAATTCTGAGTTTTTAAAATCCATTGATGCACGTTTATATGAACAAGATGATACCGGATTCATTTTCTTTGCAGATACTCAAAAAGTATTAATCACTCGTCCTTCAACAAATGCCTCTGGTATTTATAAATTAACAGAAGCATCAACAAAAGGTCACGATACGGCTTTATTTAAACTTGAAGGGACAGGAAATTATAACGGATCGTTTCTTGCATTAAGCATCATTCCTAGTTCATTATCACCTAAAATTAAAGTATCGATCCAAAGATCAAAGGAACAGACGTTGAACTCTCTGCAAAATCAAACAATATCTATCATAGAAAGTTTAAATCGTAGTTCTTCATTATCTATCATTACAGCATTAAATCCATGGGTTCAAACATCTCGTTCAGGTATTTTCAATTCTGATGATTCTGAAAACTGGACATTTACCGGTTATCCTATTGGTCAAGAAATAGGATTAAATACAGGGAACTTCATTATTCAAGAAAGAAAAAACAATACTACTGTAAAATTTGATATACAATTCCGTACCAATACATCTCCAACCCAATCAATTTACTCTTTTCAAAATGAATTAGGTGACTTAATCCTTTTAGGAATTTCTGTTGATCTTTCTCAAGAAAGAATACGTGCAAATTTTACAAAAAAAGTAATCGACGGTAGTCAGTTAAATACAGAGTTAATTGTTTTTGCTAATGAAATCAAAAATAATTTTCAATGGGAATTTGGCGTACAATCAGATCTTCAAACACCTAATGGTTCTTTAAATCCTTTAAATAATCAATTATGGGTACGTACTGATAATGAGCAAGCCTTTAATCCCCAAGACTTAGAAGTATGGTCTGTTGCAGCATCTGAAGAAGTAATCACTGTGTATAACAATAGAGTTGGTGCTTTTTATACAGATGTTTACATTATGGAGCGAACTCCTATCTTTGGTATATATCGACTTTCCTCAGAAAACTTAAATAATCTTGGACAATATCATCATAAATATTTTGGTTATACAAAAATAAACGATACATTATCCTTTTTTGTTGTTGAAAACACACAACAAGCTGTTGAAGATAAGATCAATAAAAAAGAAGGAACACAATACCTTATAACAACAGCTGTCAAAGAGCGTGGATTTTTTATCAATAATGCTGCTGTTGAATCAAGAAATGTTGAATTTAATAATAATCTTGCAGGAAACGTTGGTCGTTCTGGTTTAGGTACTGTTGTTTCCGATAATAAAATTTATATTTTAGGTGGGTACACCACACCAGCAACATTATTTAGTATTGTACCACCAAACACATTACCTCCTGTCGAACGCGAAGTATATACATTAGAAGATTTAAATAATAATTTCAATAGTACAACGTTTGTAAAAGGTCAAGCATTACTTCCTGGTAGTGCTAGTGTGCTTGTAGCATTACAACAAGCAATGGTTACAAAGGTAACATCTATTCAAAATTTTGATACATTATACGCTTTTGGTGCAAGTGCTATTGATAATCAACGCCTATTTCTAAATAACTTTGGTACCAGTAGTGGTTGGTCAGACCGTGTTTTAAATAGAGATCCAGTGGTACTGACATACCAAAGTACTCTTTACAACTACAAGAATCAAATATTCTTAGCTGGTGGAACACAATCTCCATCTACACCTTCCGGAACACCTCAACCAGGAACATTTTTAAATAGAATTCTCAGTTCATTTAATGGAGTTATATGGAACATCTTAAATGATAATGCTGACTGGACTCCTAGAACTCTTCCAAATGTTTTTGTTATTGATGATGAAATTATTTTAGTTGGTGGTTATACTAATAATGCAGGAACTGCTGATCCTGTTAATGATGTTTGGAGCAGTAAAGACGGTGGTCATACTTGGAAATTAGTTAATGATGGTACCACAGATGGACCACCAAAAGCTAATAGTCCAAATGATGGTTTGATTCCAGGAGTGGTCTATGGAGGAATTATCTTTATGCTTAATCCTGCTACAAGAGACATTATCTATTCTATCAATAGAGGTATTACGTGGAGAAATGCTGGTAAATTAGCTCCAGGGACTAGTCCAGGACCTTTATACGGTGCTTCCTTAGCTGTTCACAATAATAAAATTTATCTCATTGGTGGACAAAAAACAATTAGTGCAGGAACAACTGATGCAAATATGGAAAAACAAATCTTTCGTGTTCCTATCAGTTTCACAACGATCTTACCTAAATAAACTAAAAACCTCTCATCATTTTGATGAGAGGTTTTTAATATTTTCTTATCAGTTAAATTAAAATTTATATTTTTCTTTTAATCCATTCATTACTTCTTTTGCACCATTAAATGCAAGCATTAAAGATCCACCTTTTCTTCCTGTTGCTAAATCACCGATCATAAACATTTTATCAATAGAGGTTTCTTTATAATCACGTAGTATAACATTCATATCATCATATTCTAAACCACAATTATTCATAAATACAGTAGCAGAAGCTCCTCCTAAAGAATAAACAATTCGATCAACAAATAATGGTTCTTGTTCTTTAAAGACAACTTTAATTTTATCCTCAGCAAACTCTACAGATGTGATATTGGTTGATAAGAAAGATGAAACTTTACCATCATTCACTAAGGAATTAAAACGATCTTTATTAAGTTCATTCATCCGAAAGAAATTATCTTGACGATAGGAAAGAGAAACATGGTTACCCATTGCTGCAAGAGTTTGCACATATTCGGAAGCAGAATCTCCACCTCCAACTACTAAAATATCTAATCCTTTTGCATTAGTTTTTTGAAGATTCATAATATCAAAAGAAATTTTTGGCATTATAGAAGATGATAAAGGATAATCAGGCCGTCGGGGTTTTGAAAACACACCACTTGCTAACACAATATACTCTGCTTCAATGGTATCTCCAGAGGTATAAACAGTAAATGAATCATTATTTTTCGTGATTTTTTGTACTTCTGTTTTACATTGGATAGAGAGACGATACTTGTTAATGGTATCTTTAATCATTTGGTAGTATGTGTCCATAGAAATTAAACCAGAAAATCCTAAGATACCGATTTGTTCGGTTTGGATATTTTTATAAACAGAATTAATTTCTTTACCTGCAGGATAAAATTGTCGAACAGATGCATTATCTTGATCTGATTTTTCACAAATAATAATTTGTTCTGCAGAAATACCAGCTTCTACAAGCTCAGCACCCATCGCAATGCCTGCTGGACCAGCTCCAACAATAGCCACTTTATACATTCACATCTCCTTAAATAATAGTATAATGATTTTTATAATATTCTTATACAATTATAAATTATTTTCAACATTTAAAAAGTACCTTTTCACAGGTACTTTTTAAGAAACTTTATTAGCAACAACAGATCCATTGATAAAGAGTTGGTTATCTTTAATAGCTATAGAAAATCTATCAGAAAATGTCAATGATAGAACAGGAGTAGTGTTTAAGGTTAAGGTAAAATGATATGCTGTTGCTGATAATGTGTTATTGACAATCAATGATGAATCTAATGTCGGATCCCCACGTGATATAAAAATAATTTCACTAGAACCGATACTTCCTGTATTTATGTTAATATCAATCGGTATATCAAGATAAGAATCATTAGAGGTAATTTCTATCATTCCTGTAGGAGAGAACGTTATTTTTCTAACTCCATCAATTGTTTTCATAGAAATTTCTTGTCTAATAGGTACATATCTACCAACAATATTTGATACAAATGCATCACGAATAACTTGTTCTCGTTCTGAATTTGTAAGAGAACAAGATGTTATCAGTAAACAAAATAAAAATAAAGTTCTCATAGATGTTACCCTAATATTATTTTCTTATAAACTATTATAACAAAATAATAAACAAAGGTCAATATTTTATAAATAATCATATGTGAAAATAAGATAACATATTGACAAAGAATTATTAATACGATATAATTTAAAAATCTATAATAATTAGGAGATAGTTGTGAGCCATTTTTTTGATATTAAAGATATTATGAACATTCTTCCCCATCGTTTTCCTATGCTTTTGGTAGATAGGGTGTTGGAAGTTAATGAAGATTCTGGACTTGGATATAAAAATGTGAGCATTAATGAAGATTTTTTTAATGGTCATTTTCCTGATGCTCCTGTTATGCCAGGTGTTCTTCAAGTAGAAGGGTTAGCACAATGTGCAGGTTTTATTGCCTTAACACAATTAAAAAATCGCTATCCAAAACTTAATACAAATGGGATTTTAATGTTTTTTATGAATATTGATGGAGTTAAATTTAGAAAACCTGTCATTCCTGGAGATCGTTTAGAATATCGTATCAATGTCACAAAACGACGTGAATCTATTGCAGAAGATGGAGCATCATTTACTCGTGTGATTAATTCTTTTGAAGCAAAAGCATATGTTGATCATGAACTTGTTTGTGAATGTACCATGAGTGCAATGATGACACCAAAAGAAGGAAGTATTGCATAAATAAAAAACACCTATAAAGGTGTTTTTTATTTTTTTGTTTAAAGATAAGCATCAATTTTTTGGCATTCAAATTCTTTATTAATCTTACGAATCATTCCTGAAATAACAGATCCTTGAGTCAGTTCGATACCTTGAGAAAAACCATTATTCATTAAATAATTAATAGATTTGACCCATTGAACAGGAGATTTCATTTGAAGAGGAAGTAGCTTTTTGACTTGATCGTTAGAATAAAATTGAGCAGTAACATTGGAAATAATAGGACAAATAGGTTTTTTAAATTCTAAACGATTAACGATAGAAGCAAATTCATCAGAAGCGGCATTCATTAATTGAGAATGAAATGCTCCACTTACAGCTAACGGAACTGCTCGTTTAGCTCCTTTACTGAGCATTAAGTCAGATGCTTTTAAAACACCCTCTTTAAGACCCGAAATAACAACTTGACCTGGTGTATTAAAATTTACAGGTTCGACATAGTGTGTTTTTGAGATTTCCTTACAAAGATCAATGACAATTTCATCATCCAAACCCAAAATAGCAGCCATGGCTCCTTTATGTTCTGGGTCAGAATCAGCCATCAACGCACCTCTTTTTTGAACAAGTGTTAATACAGATGAAAAATCCAGCATTTCACTTGCCAATACAGCAGAAAATTCTCCCAAAGAATGCCCTGCAACAGCTGTGGGAATCATTTGTTTTTCTTTGAGAATAGTGGTTAAGATATGTTGATAAACTAAGATTGCAGGTTGAGCAAATTTCGTATTTGTTAATTCATTTTCTGGACCCGCAAAAGACAATTTTTGGATATCAAATCCAAGAATATCATTTGCTTGGGAATAAATTTCTTGTGCGATTTTATATTTTTTAATCAAATCTTGACCCATCCCGATAAATTGAGATCCTTGACCAGGAAAAAAGAATACCATTGTAGGCTCCTTAATACAAATTTAGATATTTATAATATTATATTGCGTTTTTTGCAAACTTTGTATATATTATATTATAAAGATTAATGGAGGTTATAATGGATTTTAATATACTATTACCATTATACGCTATATCTAGTGCGTTATTATTATGGATTGCTGTTACTGTAGTCTTCATCTATGCTCAGAAGAAAAACAAATGGGCAATTGTAGATGTATTTTGGAGTTCAGGATTTGTTGGCGTTGCATTATTAGGGTGGTTAATTCGAGGTTTTGAGTTTAATCTACCTATAATAATCGTAATCCTAATTACCCTTTGGGGATTACGGCTGGGACTTCATCTTGCTAATCGAATGTTTTACATAAAAGAAGATCCGCGGTATGAAGCTCTTAAGGCAAATTATTCTACATTTAGATCGTATTTAATAGTATTTGTTTCACAAGCATTGTTTATTTGGATTATGTGTGTCCCATTGTATTTTTATTTTTCTCTTGATACAAAAATAATTTCATCTGGATTTAATATTTTCTTTATGATTTTAGGAAGTATCATTTGTCTTGTAGCTCTTATAATAGAAACAATAAGTGACAGACAATTAGTTATTTATAAAGAACCTGGAAAATTACTACGAAAAGGGTTGTGGAAGTACTCAAGACATCCAAATTATTTTGGAGAAATAATGTTTTGGTTTGGACTTTGGGTTGCAACAAGAGTATTTGTACCAAATAATATAACTTTTAATATTATTATGAATACGATCACCTTAATCTCTCCAATAATGATTTATATCATTATTTCAAAAATAACAGGTCCTATGACAGAAGAAAAAATGACGAAATACAGCGATTGGCAAGAATATTCAGAAAACACACCATATATCTTTCCTAAATTAAGATAATAAATGAACAAAGATAAAAAATATGAAATTAAAGAGAGGATAGAGCGAAATGCTCTATCCTCTCTTTATGTTAATTAGCTATTTTATTAATATTGATCATATTGATCATACCCATAAGAACTTTCAATAACATCATTATTTGCAAATGGATCTTCTTCAACAATTTCAATATCTGTATTTGTTTCTATTGGCTCAGGAGCTGGAGTTGGAGAAACAACAGGATCTGGAGTTGGAGTTGGAGCTGGAGTTGGAGAAACAACAGGAGTTGGAGGCTCTTCTGGTTCAACAACGACAGGTTTAGGTGTAGGTGGTTGGACAATAACAGGTAGAGATTCTTCAAAATTTTGAGGAGCAATACCTTCACCAAATTGTAATAATCCTGGATCAATTGTTACTTCACCAATATTAGTGGATTTGGTAACTTGTTGAGGTAATGAAATACTTGGGTCATCAGTCAATATAGGTGTTTCTGCAAGAATATTCACAGGAACAGCGGGAGCATTAGGATCAATAAAATATAATTGACCATTACTATTTGTAGTTACTGTTGGAGGAATAATCTCACTATTTTGACTAATTCCTTGTTTAATAAATTCATTAGCAAGATTTTCAATAGCAATATCTGTAGCTTGTTGAGCAGCGAGAGCAGCATTTTGAGCTTGATATGCTTTTAATTGGGCATCAAGATTTGCACTTTGTTCTTTAAGTAATCGCTCAGCAGCAGCTCTTGCCAATCGTTCAGCTTCATAATTTTCAAGAGCATTTTTCTTATCTGCAATTGCCTGTGTTAATTTTTCTTTTGTAATTTGATCCAATTGAATTTGTTTTTCTTTAAGCAAATTAGCTTCTCGTGTCCATTTTTGAGCTTCAGCTTTCCAAAAAGACGCTTCTTTAGTCCATTGTTCAGCTTTTTGTCTAAGACGTTCTGCTTCTGCACGAGCTTTTGCAGCTTTTGCTAAATCAGTATTTACTCTTTCTTGTTCTACTTGAGCTTTAAGTTGTTCTACACGTGTTGATCTCATTTTTACAAATAAAAAATCAACAATTTTTTGTTCACCAGCTTGTGCAGCAAGAGACATGGGAGTTAAATTATCTTTATTCACAAGATAAAGATCTGCTCCTTTAGAAACTAAAAAATTAACACTATCAAATTTACCAGCTGCTGCTGCGTAATGCAATGGAGTAAATCCTGAATCATCTTGTCCATTAATATCATAACCTTTGTCGGTAAGAACTTTGAGCATTTCTGTATAACCTTGTGCCGCAGCCCAATGTACAGGGGAATAATTGGAAGACACTTCTTGATTTGATTGAGCTTGGAGAGACAAAGGAGCTATTGTTACAAAAATAATTACTAATAATATTTTTAATTTCACGTGTAGAGTCCTCTCAATGTATATAATTTACTTTTATTTTTCTATAAATTTAATCGGAATTTTTTGATATTTACTTAGAGGTAAGCGACAAAGAATTTTCACGAATTTCAGTACGAACATTATTTATATAAGGCATCTGTGCTGTTGTTGTGTCAGGAATACCAATAGATCGGGAATTTCTTATTAAATGATCCGGTATAGGAGCACCAATATCAGATAAATATTTCATTAGTGTAAAATGTCCGTTGCGAGAAACATAGTCAATCGGATATAAACCATGTTGATTGGTAACATTGATATTAGCACCAAAAGCCATCAGAAAATCAACCATATCAGAGCGTCCACCTGCTGCTGCATAATGCATAACAGAGTTACCATTGTGGTCAGTATCATTAAGATTGGCTCCATATGTACCTAATAAGACGACTAATTCAACGTTATTGTGTTGGGCAGCAAGTAAAATTGCAGAATGACCTAATAGTGATTTTATATTAACATCTACAGAATTTTCGATCAAATAACGAGCAGTTTGTGTATGATTATTATATATTGCCCACATCAATGGAGTAAAACCATACTGATCTTGGCTATTAAGATCACTACCATTATCCGATAAAAACTTCAAATATTCTATATTACCTGCATAGGCAGCTGAAAATATTTTATCGCTATCTTGTTGAGATTGGATATTGATTTGGCTATACAAAACATTTTGAATCAATAAAAAAAGGCATAATAGTTGAAAAAAGATTGATAACTGAACGTTAGATTTTTTCATAACCACCTCTTTTAACACATTAGATACATATTATATATTATAAAACTATAAGTACATATTGTCAAATTTTATCATTATCAAATTTGATCAGCATATTATTTAATAAATAGAAGTAAAATAAAAAAAATTTGAAAAACTATTCACAAAATTTGTTTTTTATGTTATGATATAAAGAATATAAAATATATTTGTATTAAGAAATATAAAATATATTTTATTATAGACAGCATTTACTCTATGTGGCGAGCTTTGAAAAATGTATTTTATTATACAATACCCTCTTACGTTTACTAAAAAGTATTTTAGACAAAACTTCGTCTTTATCATAGAAAGCATGCGAACATCAAAGGAGTTTCATTTGAGCACAACATTCGACCTCGAAAGAACATTTGCAGATCTCAATCTGCCTGAAGATATTTTTAGAGCTATTGATGATCTTGGGTACAAAAACCCAACTATGATCCAATCCAAAAGTCTCCCTATAATTTTGGAAGGAAATGACATCGTTGGACAAGCCCATACAGGATCAGGAAAAACTATCGCGTTTGGTATTCCTGCCTTAATGACAATGGATATGGACAATCCCAATACACAAATTCTCATTCTATGTCCAACACGTGAACTTGCCAACCAAGTTGGGGATGAAATTGGAAAAATTGCTACACATCGTAGAAAATTAAAAACAGTTGCTGTTTATGGTGGGACATCTATTGAACGTCAAATAAAATCCCTCAAAAGAGGTGCTCATATTGTTGTGGGTACACCAGGACGTATTATTGACCATTTAGAACGTGGAACGTTATCTTTAGATGCCATTAAAATGGTCATCTTAGATGAAGCAGATCGCATGTTAGATATGGGATTTGTTGATGATATGAAGACTATTCTCTCATCAGCTCCAACAGAAAGACAAACCATCCTTTTCTCAGCAACAATGCCTAAACAAATTCTTGAAATTGCAAAACGTTTTCAAAACAATCCTATTTCTGTTAAAATTGAAAATTCACAGTTAACAGCACCTAGAGTAGAACAATTTTCATTAGAAATATCCGAACAGCAAAAACTTGAAGCAAGTATGCGTATTTTAAAAATTGAAAATCCACGTCTCAGTTTAATTTTTTGTAACACAAAACGTAAGACTGATGAAGTTGTTTCTGAATTACAAGCTCATGGCATCTTTGCTGACGGATTGCATGGTGATATGAAACAAGCTCAACGGGATTCCGTACTACAAAAATTCCGTCAAGGAACTATTGAAGTTCTTGTTGCAACAGATGTTGCAGCAAGAGGATTAGATGTTGATGAAATTGATCTCGTCATTAACTATGATTTCCCTCAAGATCCTGAACAATATGTCCATCGTATTGGTAGAACAGGACGAGCAGGACGTTCAGGTAAAAGTTATGCATTTATTGGTCGTCGTGATCGTTTTCAATTAAAAATTGTACAACGTCTTACCAAAAGTGAACCAAAATTAATGCGTATGCCTTCACCTAAAGATGTTGAACGTATCCAAAATGAACGAATGATTGAAAAACTTGCCTTATTAGCAAAAGCTGAAGATATACAATCATACAAAGAAAAAATTAACGAATGGAGTTCTGCTGCGAATATTGATCTTATCGAAATTGCCGCAAGTCTTCTTAAAATGTTCACTGATGAACGTAACGGAAGTAGTGATAAGAAAAAGAAACAAATATCAGGACAATTTAGTGATACAGGTGCAGAACAAGGAATGGTACGTTTCTTTATCAACGTTGGACGTATTAACCGAACCACTCCAAAAGATATTATTCAAGCACTTGTTCGAGAATGTAATCTTGAGGGACTTCATGTAGGTAAAATCAATATTTTTGATAAATTTACATTCTTTGAAGTTTCTGAAGAAAAAGCAGATATTGTTTATACAAATATGCAAAAAGCTAAAATATCCGGCATTTCTGCAAATGTTGAACCTGCAAACAAAAAATAATTGATCCATTAACTCAATAAATAACCAAGACAGTTGTCTTGGTTATTTATTTTTAATATTATCAAAGAATATGCAATTTTGAATGCATAAACTATAAGGTAATAATAAATACAACCGATACATTTTAAATATTAACAATGATCATAGTCATAAGGGTTTTTTATGGGAAAAATTTATAAAAATTTTGCTCCAACAGCTCAAACACAAAAAAGAGTCACTATTCATCATGAAACTCAAAGTTTTAAGTTACCAAAAGCTGTTACTGTTGCTCTTGAAGAGTTTGATACGATCTTGGATCAAGCAGAAAAACAACTTTTAAATGAAAATTACATCGATGCTCTACAAAACTTAGTAAACTTGGAAATTTCAAATTTTGAACATCTTAAAGTTCATGAACTTCTTGCAGATCTCTTTCTCAAAATCAATCAATTAAATTTAGCTAAAGAACAATGTCAAATCTGTGCTCATCTGATAAATAAACAATATGAAACTCCTACGGAATTGTATGAGTTAAGATCTTTTGACGATTTAGTTCAAGATGCTGGAAATATTGATACTGTCAAAAATGAATATCAACATATCATGACAAAAGACATAACAAACGAAAACTTTCATCATGGCACTAAAATTTCATTAAATTTTGCCACATTACTTATTTCTCAAAAACAATACAAAGAAGCAGAAAAAATCCTTACAGCGTACAAAAATTCTTATTTATCTTTTCTCGCAAAACACAAATGAAACTTCTTAAAGGTGCCATCTTTTTGAAGAAATTTCACTTCTGGTTCTAAAATTACTCCAAATTTATCTTGTACTGTTGTTTGAATATGATTGATTAATCTCAAAATATCATCAGCAGTGGCATTATTTGTATTAACAATAAAACCTGCGTGTTTTTCAGACACAGATGCACCACCTACACTAAATCCTTTTAATCCTGCATCTGTAATTAATTTACCTGCAAAATAACCATCAGGTCTCTTGAATGTACTTCCAGAACTTGGAAGATCTAGAGGTTGTTTCTCTTCTCTTTTTTTAGTCAAATCATTAATCTTATCAGCAATCTTTTGTGGATTATCTTTTATTAAATGAATTGTTGTTTCTAAAACAACCATATTGGTACTAGAAAAAACACTCTTTCGATAAGCAAATTGTTGTTCTTGATTACTAAAGGTTACTATTCCTTTATGAGGGACAAATGCCTTTGTTTCAAAGACTACATTTTTCATTTCACCATCATAAGCACCGGCATTCATATAGATCGCACCACCTACACTACCTGGAATACCACATGCAAATTCAAATCCACTCAATTCATGTACCAACGCAAAATCACTGACAGCACTAAGAGTTGTACCAGTTTGAACAGTAATCATTGTATTATTTAATAACGAAATAGCAACAAGATTGTTAGTATTAATAAATAAAGCATCTACTCCATCGTCATTCACGATAAGATTTGAACCTTTTCCTAAGACAATATAAAATATGTTTTGTTCTGTACAAAATTGGAGTAATTCTGTCATATCACTCAAAGATTCTGGAAATGTCATGATTGCGGCTTTACCACCAACTTTCATATAAGTATAGTCCGACAGCATACATTCTGTATTAAAATTCATTTTTGGAAATGCTTTTTGTAATAGTGCCAAACTATTTTTTTGATCAAACATTATTTAAACTCCGAATCATATATTACTTAATTATATCAGTAATTTATATAAATTTCAAAATATGACAGATCAAGATCAAGGTTTTATTCTTGAAACTTAGTTTAAAAACAATAATCCCTATTCAATAAGAATAGGGATTATTGTTTCTATTTATGATATTCTGAAGTAAATAAATCAAGTATATCATACCCAACTTTATTGATAAAATCAATCTCATCAAGTATTGTAATACCAAGCTCTTTTGCTTTTTTAATTTTTTCAACACCTGGCTTTTCACAAGAAATCAAAAAATCAATATTCGAAGTAACACCAGCCATAGGATATGCTCCAAGTGCTATAATAAATTCTTTCACCATTTGACGAGAAGGAAGGTTGAGTGATTTTCCAGTAACCAAAATTCGCTTACCAAAAAATTCCGTAGTATCAAAAGTTACTCGAGGTTTATTATCCTGAACAGAGACACCGGCATTGATAATTTCTCGGAGTTCTTTTTGCGATCTTTCGTCACTAAAAAATTTAACCAATTCTTCCGTAGCATTCACACCTAAAATCAATTCTTCCACTAATCCGCTCTCGATCTTTCGATGTTGAGCGATCTTTTGATCTAATTGTTTTTTATAGTTTGAAAAAATTGTTTTTTCATCTTTTTTTTGGTTATGTGAAAAAAGATCTTCGTAGTCATTTGGTAAAGGTTCATGTTCTAATGCTTTTTTTTGTAGTTGTAATGCTTTGATTTCATTACGAGCGTGATGAATTTGGGTTAATTTCTGAAACTCCAATCCATATTGATCATAAACATCAAAAAACTCATCAAGTTTAATAAATTTCTTTGCTAATTTGTTTGATGAAACAGTACCGATATTACGGATACCAAGTGATTGAATAAATTGAGATAATGTGGGATTTCTTTTCTGATCAATCTGCATCAACAAGGTTTCTATACTTTTCTCACCAAATCCATCTATAGCAATCAACACATCCCTATGCTCTTTTAATTTGAAAACAGCTGCAAAAGAATCGATATAAGAATTTTCTGGAGATCCTAAGAATCCTTGATCAAATAAAATATCTACCAGCCTATCACCAAATCCATCGATATCGAGGCCTTGTTTTGATACAAAATACTTTAAACGAGCTTTTATAGATCCACGACAAGATGTATTGACACAACGAAGAACTCGAGTTTCTTCATCAAGTGCCGTTTTGTCACGCTCTGGCATTCGTCCACAGATAGGACATTGTTTAGGTTCTACAATTTTTTCAGCAGATGCAGGTCTTTTTTCAATAACAGGTCTCACAACAAAAGGAATCACGTCACCGGCTCTTTTAACAATAACAATATCACCCTTTCTGAAATCATTTTCAGCAATATAATCAAAATTATGTAGACTTGCCCGTGAAATGGTTACACCAGCAAGCTCAACAGCTTCGAGTATAGCGACAGGAGTTAATGCTCCGGTACGTCCTACCTCATATTCAACATCTAGTAATGTGGTTTGTGTTTCTTCTGCTTCAAATTTCCAAGCAATAGCCCATTTTGGGGTACGTTCGGAATAGCCTAATTCTTCGCGAGTTTCATCTAAAATCGCTTTTGCAACAAGACCATCAATCTCAAAAGGCAGAGAACTGCGTTTTGCAATAATTGATTGATAATATTCAAATGCTTGATGTAAAGTTCCAGGATCAACAATCTTACGTTCTGGAGAAATTTGAAATCCCATCGATTGAATAAGATCCATACGAGACGTATGAGCATTAATCAAACCAATATCGGATAATTTGTCTTCAGTACGGCAGTCATAGGCGTAGAAAAATAAATTTCTCTGTGCTGTTTGTCGGGAATCAAGTAATCTGATACTTCCTGCAGCCGCATTTCTTGGATTTGCAAATTCTTTTTCCCCTTTAGCTTGTCGTTGTTGATTAAGTTTTTGGAATTCTTCTTTGAGCATCAAAACTTCACCATAAACAACTAGTTCTTCAGGATAATTGCCTTCAAGACGTAGAGGTATGTTTTTAATCGTACGAATATTTTCTGTAACAAGCTCTCCAAATTCTCCATCACCACGTGTCGATGCTTCTACCAATACACCATCTCTATAAACAAGTTCTATCGCTAAACCATCAAATTTGTATTCTAACACAATACTGGGAGTAGCAAGAGAAGCAACAGATACATTAGTAATATTATGGAAAAAATTAAGAAATTCTTCATCGTTCATCGCATTTTCTAGACTATACATACGATAGCGATGTTTTTGTGTAGGAAAAGAAGAAAGAGGGGCAGTGCCTACTTTTAATGCAGGTGAATCCAATGTATACATCTCAGGGTATTGTTGTTCCAATGCCAATAATTCTCTAAATAAAATATCATATTCTGCGTCACTGATTTCAGGAGCATCGTACAAATAATATGCTTTATTATGATGCGTAATAATGTTTCTTAACTCTAGTAAACGTTCTTTGCTCATAAAAATCACTCCTTAATTATCGATGATTGATTAAAAACAAAAAATATTATATAATAAATTATAATTTATTATAATAGAAAATGCTATGAAAATTTTATTTTTTTTTATCTTTTTTCTGAGTATCCCTTTCGTTGGATACAGTGAAACTTTTGTAAATCAAGCGTTTGCAATAAAACAGCTCTTGCATCAGGAAGAAAGAAATCACTTTCTTTCTTTATTTGAACAAGGGCGATTTTCTCTTTTAAATACAGAATTATCTATGTACTTTAAAACTCAACAAAATCCTATCCGTGAAGAACTACAATGGTTAAAAGGTCATTCTCTCTATCAAATAAATCACTTGTCTGAAGCAAAAAGCCAGCTCATTCCTTTGTCAGAATCTACCAATATTTTAATCAAGCAACGCGCTTTTCTTGATTTGGCAAATATCGCAATAACAAACAATGATTTAGTAAATGCAGAATTTTATCTAAAACAAATAATCATCGACAACACAAATACATCCTTTAAAGAAATCGCTCAAGCAAAACTAATAGCATTTTATTTATCTGATCATAAAAAATCTCTTAATAAAAATACAGAGATTTCAAAATTGATGACCAATTTTGAAATCTCTTATCCAAATTCTCCTTATCGTCAAGAATTACATTACTTATATGCTTTATATCAATTTAATCATTTCCATCCAACTGCAGCAAAAGAATATGTGGTCAAAATATTAGAACACAACACAAATGATAAAGTACAACGTTTGATTGCTGAAATAGAACTTTCAGAACAAAATTATCAAGAAGCTCAAAAATATTTTTTACCACTTGCAAACAAAGTAAATCGTTTCCAAGATGAAGCTCTTTACAAATCTGCACTTATTTATAAACTAAATCAAGATTTTACCAATGCCCATCGTTTGCTAACTAAACTCATTAACTACCATCGAAATTCTCGTTATATTGATAGAGCTAAAGCTGAGCTTGCTACTGTAGATATAGCACTTAAAAATTATGATAATGCTTTAAAATATTATTTGTTTGAAAGTGGTTTTACAGGCACAAGAAAAGCATTGGCACTATTAAAAATTGCAGAGGTATACTACATCAAAGGCGACACTACGTCAACAAGACGAACAGCAAATAGAATTCAACGTGAATTTCCTTACAGTTCTTATGCCAATGAGGCACTTTATTGGCTTGGTAAGAGCTATATGGCAGATAAAGAGTTTAAAAAAAGCATTCAAAATTTTGATGAATACTTGATACGAGAACCACAAAGTCAAAAAAATGAAGAGATCGCTATTTTTCTTGGTCATTCTTATGCTAATCTCAATGATCTCTCAAAAGCTCGTTCCTATTTTCAGCAGATTATAAGATATTCTAAAAATGATCAATTAAAGCGTAATGCGTTACTTGGATTAGGAAGAACTTACAGCAAAGATGAACCCGTGCGTTCATTAGAATATTATGATCAGGTGTGGCAAAAATGGCCGAAAGCTCTGGAATCAGCTCAAGCATTATATTTTGCAGGAGCAACAAGGTATAACTTACGAGAACATAAAAAAGCAATGGACAATTTTTCCACATTTACCAATACATTCTCTACATCACCATTATATCCTGATAGTGTGCTTGCTTTGGCAAAACTTTCATTTAAAGCAGAAAATTTTCAAAACATTTTAGACTTGTCGAGTATCAAAACAGACAATAAAGAAATTCTATCTGAATTTAAAGAACTCCATGCACGTAGTTTTTTTCGCACGAAAGAATACGCAAAAGCGTTACCCTTATTTCAAGAAGCAGGTGAACTGACAAAAAATAAAGAACGAAAAACAGAATTATTTTTAGCTGAAGGATCAACTCTAAGAAACTTAGAACGTCATAAAGAAGCGATCAAACAATATGAAAAATATCTGTCTAGTATGAAAAAAAGTACACAAACAAATTTACAAGAATTAATTTGGAATGAAATCATTAGTAGTTATATTGAAATTAAAGAACTTGACAAAGCTACTGCAATTTTAGAAACATTAAAAGAACAATTTTCAAATGGAATGATATTTGTTGATCTCCATTCAAAAATTGGTGATTCATATTTCACAGATAAAAAATTTGATCAAGCAATCTACCATTATCAACAAATTCCTATTTACTCTAAAAATAAAGATGTCATTATGGATGCATCATTCCGAGAAACATGGGGATATGTAGAAGCACAAAAACCAGAAACGATCATAAAATTACAAAATTTTTTAGATACTTATCCTTCTCATCACTCAATTCCAAGTGTGATGTATAAATTATCAGAACTTAAAAAAGATGATCAACTAAAGTATATTATTTTAGCTAAGTATCCTCATTCATCTGAAGCAGAGACCATTAGAAATTATTTAGAAAAAAAATATTCTCCTAATTCATCAATAGAAGAATTGGATATTGCGATCCGAAATACTAGTGATTTATCTCTACGTTCACGATATTTATTAATGCTTGGAACAAAATTTGAAAATGAAGAAAAATGGGACGAAGCCTTACAGATTTTTTTGGATACTCATAAATTAACAGATTCTGTGACAGGACCTCAATCCGCATTCAAAGCAGCTTCAATATACAATAAACAAAATAAATACAAAAAAAGCCTTAGGTTATATATTAATATTATTTCTCAATATGATGAAAAATATACACCTAAGGCATTAGATAATATTATTATGACATATGCTATTTTAAACGATAGCGAAAACGTACAGAAATTTATTGATAGACTGACAACACAATATCCTGACAGTAATGAAGCTAAAAAATGGATTTAATAATATAATCAGCGATCATTTTTGCTGGTTCTTGTTCATGTTTTGGAAAATATTGTTTTAGTTCTTCAGCATGATCTAACATAATTAACATTGTAGCTAATAATTTTTCATCAGTCAGGATAGGTTCTTCTAAGATACAAGAACAATTCAAATCAGCTAAAAATTTAGCATTCAAATATTGATGATTATCAGGCGAATTATGTATAGGAACAAAAAGAGTGGGAGTTTTAAAAAATAATGCTTCAGAAACTGTTCCTGCTCCTGATCTAGCCAACACGATACTTGATCCAGACCAAAAAGCATCCATTCGAGCAATAAAACGATACACCCGAACATTATCTTTAAAAGGCTCCTCCGATAAAAAAGCTAATTTTTGTTCTAACATCATTCTATCATATTCTTTGGTGCCTAAGCTCCAAATAACTTGATAATTTTGTGCGATTAATTGAGGTAGTATTTTTAATACAATCTCATTAATAAATTTTGCACCTTGAGATCCACCGGAGATCCCAATTATTTTTTTATCATTATTTGGTAGTTCAAAAATATCTTTTGCGTCTTCCACAGAAAGTTGTTCTTTAAAAAGCAGAGGATTTCCTGTATAATAAATCTTTTTTTTCTTAATATATTGTGGAAGAGGGAAAGTTGAAAAAACTTTAACAGCAAACTTACTCCAAAAACGATTGGTTACTCCAGCCGCACTATTTTGTTCCAAAATATACAACGGTTTTCTCATTAATACTGCAGATAATCCAACAATATTAGATACATAACCACCAGTCACAATCATCACATCAGGATTAAATTTGTAAATCTGACGAAATACTTTAATCCATTGAATAAATAAGGACCAAATATTTTTTAAAGATCCTAAAGAAATCTTTCGTGAAATTCCTGATAATGATACCGTGATTTTTTCTTCTTCTTGAAGAAATGTTGTAATATCATATGATAAATCTTGTGTCCTTAAAATATAACGGATATCATGTCCTTGGGATTTAAATTCTTGAGATAATGCAATACCCGGAACTAAATGCCCTCCAGTACCGCCGCCGCCAATAATCATACGCATAATAGCTCCTTTAATTGTCAAAAGCTCTATTCAAAATATCATCATTAATCATTGATTCTAAATTTTTATCTTTTAATAATTGTTTAAGCCGATGTTCGTCTTCAATAGGAACTAACTCTGGTGCATCTGGTACTCCTTGGACAAAGCTTATTTTTTTAGGTACTTCGAGGATTTCTAATTTAGCAACAATATCTTTAATATTAATTAAAAAATCTTGTCCTGTTCTCAAAACACATCTATAAGATGATCCTGTTAGAGAATAATGCCCTTCCATTCCATTCAAGCTCCAAACATGTAAAAAATCAATATCTTCAAGACTCCTGATAACAAGATCAAATTCATGCTGTAATTTTGACGGTATCTTGTAGAAATCTCGATAAAACAGATGCACATTATTACCTCGTTGAATAATATAATAATTCAAATCTCGTTTAAGAATAACAGAAGATCGTCCAACAATAGACGTAGTTAGTTGTTCAAAAAGAGATTCATTTGATGTAAAATAATGATACAAAAAAGGATATTGCAAATACTCTCCATAAAGATTAAGGATTGCTATTAAATCTTTATAATTTGGGGCTTGATCATGGAGATTTTTGTATTCTTGAAGTGCTATCATTTTATCACCACGTTGAAAAAAAAGATTCGCACGAATATAATGTAATGTAATTTTTGCTACTGTAGATTTTATGTTTGGTAAGGATTGTTCAATCAAACCTAAACCTTTTGGATAAAGTTTCAAGATTACATATAATTCAGCCAAATCACAGATCATTTCTTCTCTATGTTCAGGAAATAAGTTTTGTTCAAGGAGCATCTTATAAACTTCTGCGGCTCTTTCATAAATTTTTAATGCTTTCAACGCTTTTGCATAATTATAAGAAACTATTTTTTCATCAGCACGAGCTAGTAAACCATATTGCCGAACAGCTTTTGGATAAAGATGAAGTTCTACCAAACATTCTGCATAGAGACGTCTTGCATCAGCAAGTTTAGGATTCTTTTTAAGAAGTGTTCGTAAAATAGTACGGCATGATTCAAAATTTTTCTGAGTAAAATGTAAATAAGCGAGCTTATAATTTGCAAGTACATGGTCTTCTTTCAAGGAAACTGCAGTTCGATAATGTATATCGGCTTTATTAAATTGTTTTAATTTTGTATAAATATCAGCTATTTCGAGTTCAACAAACACTCTATCGTCTATATGGTGCGAAGGAATCTTCAGTAAGGCATGTTCAAACCAAATCAATGCATCTTGATATTGTTCGCATTTAATCCTAGATCTTGCTCCATAAAGTATGATGGATAAATAATTAGAATATTTCGATAAGCTACTCGTTATCGAAATAATTTTTTCAAATTCCCCTTGATCAAACAGCGATACAATCTCCAATTCATGATTTTGTTGAGGCCATAAAAACTGAAGTACATAATATCCAAGAATTGCTGTTACTACCATTGCCAGAAACATCAAAGACAGAGTCATCATATCCATAACAACCTCGATTAATTATTAAATAAGAAATTAGCAACATCACCATCTTTAACAATATACTCTTTTCCTTCTTGACGCAGTGTTCCTTTTTCACGCGCTTTAGCCCAAGAACCCGCTGCCACCAAATCATCAAAAGACACTGTTTCCATACGAATAAATCCTTTTTGCATATCGGAATGAATCACTCCAGCAGCCTCCGGAGCAAGAGATCCGTCCCTAACCGTCCATGCTCTTGTTTCAACTTCACCTGTCGTCAGATATGTAATCAATCCTAATAATTCATACCCAGCTTTAATCAAACGATTAAGACCACTATCTTCCCATCCAAGCTCTTGGATATATTCTCTTGCTTCGACATCATCAAGCTCTGAAATTTCTTGTTCGATTTTTGCTGATAAATGGAGAACTTTTGTGTTGAGTTCTTTTGCTTTTTTCGTGAATGCATCCCAATGGATATTAGACGAAGGATTATTTACTTCATGTTCCGCAACATTAGCAACTAATAAAATAGGCTTATTTGTTAAAAAACGATAATGATGTGTTAAGATTTGTTGAGATGGAGTTAAGGTATGACATTGATAAAGTAATTTCCCTTCACTTAAGGTATTTTCTAAAATACACATAAGATCAAATAATTCTTTTGCGTCTTTATTACCAATTTTAGCTTGACGTTCTTGTTTTGATTTAATATTGAGGATCGTTTCAAGGTCTTTTAAGGATAATTCATCAAGAATAATTTGAATATCTCGTACAGGATCCACAGAACCAGCAACATGAATCACTTCTTCATCATCAAAAAGACGTGTCATCATGACAATCGCATCCGTATCACGGATATTAGATAAAAATTGATTTCCTAATCCTTCGCCTTTGGACGCACCCTCTACAAGACCTGCAATATCAACAAATTCAACAGTTGTGGGGATTATTTTTTTAGATCTTGAGAGATCGGACAATATTTGAAGACGCTCATCAGGCACATTAACAATACCAACATTGGGATCAATAGTACAAAAAGGATAGTTTGAACTTGCAATACCTGATTTAGTTAATGCATTAAAAAGGGTAGATTTACCAACATTTGGCAATCCAACAATTCCACAGGAAAATCCCATCGCGATGCCTCCACAGCATTAAATTTTCAAAAAGAGATTTCAATTATACTATAATTTAAAGTTATACGCAAGGTTTACATGATGATATTGAACATAAAAATTTATAATTTGATTGAAAATAAAAAATGATATATAATGTGGCAACAAATAAATAAGCTTAGGAATACATTGTGCATTTATTACCAACATTTTATTTTCGACCCTTAAAAGAAGAGATCGCCTTATCTAATACATATCAAATCACATTACGCAATCTGAGATCTGAAGAACTTCCTATCTTTGAAGAAAATTTACACATTCTTTGTGGGAATTTATCTGATAAAGAAAAAAGACGTATTTTGTATACACTTCATCCATTTGGCATGACTCAATCAAATCACTCTATTGCAGAAGTTTTTGTTCATGAATTAGCCAAGATTTGGATTGTTATTGAATCAAAAAAAGAACTTCCTTTTGAAGAAGGATTGGTTGATTATGGTTATTTGTTAGGGTATCGATCTGATGGAACATACGTCAGAAATCCTGCAGGATTTGTAATTGATATCAAAAATTTATCTGCCCGTCAATTATTACGTGCGTTGAAAAAAGAATTACCAAAAGCCGCTCGATTATTGACAAACCTACCCTATTCGGATTCTGATCTGCAATATCTTTCACAAGAAGCGGGAGCTTGGGATGGGTTACTTGCTCAAACAACACATCAAAAATCAATCCAGTTAGCAAAAATTCTAAGAAATGCATATCTAAACAATGATATTTATGCAAAATTTATTAATTATTGTATTGCTTTAGAATTATTGGTTGCACATAATCCGTCTTTTAGTCAGAGTAAGATGCCCATTAATAAGCAATTTGCAACCAAAATAGCATTACTTCGACATATAATGATCAAATCAAAAAATCAAAATCATTTAAAAACACCTGAAGAAAATCAAACACTTTACAAAACAATATACGAGGTTCGATCTCAAATAATCCATGGACGATCAGACACATCAATCACAAAAACAAAAATTGCTTCTTATTTGAATGAGATATATCCAACTCTGCGATTAATTATAGAGTTAAAAACCAAAGATCCGTTATTTTTAGAATTTATTTATAATATATGAGAAAAAAAATATTTGTTGGTATTCAAAGTCGTTTAAATTCAACGCGTTTTCCTCGGAAAGCTTTTGTGGATATTTTGGGAATCCCCTTAATTATAAGAGTTATTCAACGAATCCAAAAAGTACATGCTCCTTTAGAAATTGTCATTCTTACACCAAAAAATGAAGAAAAAGAATTTATTGATTTTTTAAACACACACAATTGTAATGTTCCTGTTTTTGGAGGTAGTGAGATTCATGTTTTGGAGCGATACTACCAAGCAGCAAGATCCTTCCATTTATCAGGAGCAGATATCATCATGCGTGTTACAGGAGATAATCCTTTAATTTCCATTATTCTCTGTGAACGTTTGATTATGATGCATGGGGATTATGATTTAAGTCATTTTTTAGGGAATCCTTTAGGTACAGGTGTTGAATTGATTAAATTTGAAGCATTGGAAAAAAGTTATATTGAATCAACAGATCCTTTTGAACAGGAACACGTCACACAATATATATATAAAAATCGTAAAACATTTCATATTTTTGAACCCCAAAGCCCTTATATATCTTCTGATATTAATTGTGTCAGTGTGGACTATCCTGAGGATGTATTAACGATCAAAGAGATTCTTAATAAAAATCCTTTATGGGATTTGGATGATTTGTCTTAAAATACTTGTGTTTTTTGTATTTATTATAGTATAATAAAAGATAATTTCTAAAAGGTCGTACTATGTCTAATCTCTTATTATTAATCATTTTATCTTCTATTTTTATTCTTAGTATTTTATTGGCATTTTATATGATGAACAAAAAAATCAAACGTATGTCTCTTGAAATAACCAATCTAACACGTCAATTTAATCAAAAAATAAATCTCATTACTAATATTGTCAACGCATTAACATCTGATTTGCCATTAGATTTTCATCCATCCGAACGTGAAAAAAAACTTCTTCATAAAATGAAAGAACAAATAACATTATTTTCTTCAAATATCCATAAAAATGTAGAAAATATTATTACACAAGAAAGTGATCACTGGAATGACAAGTTTTCCACATTATTATCGGCACTAGGAAAAACAGAACAAAATCTTGAGACTCCAAAAAATGATCTATTCAAAAAAAATTGGAATTCCATTTCAAAAATAAGACAACAATCCTTACTTTTATTTAATGATATGAAAGAAGATGGGGTCTTTTTTAGAATGTATTCCTTGTGGACATTAAGCAGTTTATCTGTTAGTCAACAAAAATACAACGATGCTTGGAGACATATTATTGCATCATTGAAATTATATTGTGACAGTCAACCGGAATTGCCTTTGACGCATCGTTTGGCTTGGAATATTAGTGAGTTACTGTATGAATGCTCCCTAGAGGTAGAAAAAAAAGAGCAGATTGCTCTTTTAGAAAAATTTCATATTACTGCTGACGAAATCGTTTCCTATCTCAGCATAAACAATAATAATGAAGAAAATATCGAAACACTTCAATTATTGCTTGTTTGGGCTTCTCAATTATCAAATTTCAAATAAACAATCCCCTGCTTTAGGGGATTGTTTGACAATATTAACGTATTAATTTCCAAAATATAGGCTCATCATCATCTTGATAATCAATGATAATACCATCATCTGCTAAGGTAACAATAATTTCAATACTTGTATCAAATTCCATTGTGGATTGGTCTAATGTTCCTATTGAAAATTGTGCTTTATTTGATTCAATAAGATGATCAAAAAATATATAGTCAGGATCTAAAGCAACAAATTCTTTTTCGCCATACTCTTCTTCCCATTCCAACAAATCATCCAAAGATGCAACTTCAAAAGTCAATAAATCAGCAAAACGGCTGTCTTTTTTATTTGGATTTTCAAAAATCCGTTCCATCATAAGAAATAATTTTTCTCCGGTAGAAGAATATTCATATTGTTCAAACCATATCTTACGAAATTCTTTAGGTATTTCTTGTAATAAAGGATGTGTGTTTTCTGCATGAGTAATAAAATGGCGTTCTGATATATCCATAACAATCCTACTTTAAAGCTTATTTTTTCTTAAGATCTTCATTGGTGATCCAAGCTTTAATATTTTTTTTATGAGCTAAAATCATTAAAACAGATAGGACAAAAGCCATAATTTGGAATTCTTGAGTAGTGTTAGGAATAAAGTACGCAATCAATGGAAAACAAATCCCGGCAACAATAGATCCACGACCAACAATTCTCTTACCAAAAGTAAAAAATACAATAAAAAAGATCAACAAACTAGACAACATGACTAAGGGTGAAAGAACCAAGACAACACCACCTGTAGTAGCTACTCCTTTTCCTCCCTTAAATCCCAGCCATGGAGAAAACATATGTCCCAACACAGCACTACATCCTATTAAAATTTCAAAAGTATTAAATAAGGTGGAATCTTGTACGGTAAACAAATATCTAAAGATAAAAATAGCAATCATTCCTTTTGCCATATCTAACAACGTAATCGGAAGCATTCCTTGCCAAAATCCAAATTGTCTACCAACATTGGTAGCACCAATATTTCCAGAACCATTTTTACGAATATCAATCCCTCTCATCAGTCCATAAATAAGTCCAAAAGGAATACTACCTAGAAAAAACGCAAGAATACATAACATTATTCCACAAAACGTAATATTTGATAACATTTCGTTCATGATCTAAGCCTCCAATATTTTACGATAATTTACTAAAATCAGCATATGTTTTTAATAATAAACTAATTTTTGTTAACAGAGCAGTTCTGTTTTGTTCTTTTTCATCACCTGTTTTAACCATTATATGATCAAAAAATAATGTGATTGACGTTTCTAATTCTACTAATTTTAATAACCCTTGTTCAGGGGGAAGACTGGTACAAGTTTCAATTATTTGAAGATATTTTTGGTATAATTCTTGTTCTGCAGGTTCTACTAATAAATTAGGTGCCAAAGTATACTGAGGTTGTTCTTTAATAATATTATGGATACGTTTTGCTAATTCAATGAGTTTGTCAAAACGTTCTTTTTCTTTGGTACGAATTTTTTGAAGAGCTTCAACTCGTTTGATATCATTAAGGATATAGTCAATATTTGTAGCAAGCACTGCATTAATGGTATCCGTCTCAATATGAGAAGATTTTAGAACGCCTTCGAGGCGAACACTAATAAAATCAATCAGCATTTTCTTCCAATCAGCTGAGTTGATTTTGAGAATTGGCTGATACAAAAATAAAAGATCATCAAAAATATTGTTTAATGAGAATTGATCCCATCCAAACTGTGTCACTAAAGAAATCAATGCTATGGTCTGACGTCTGAGAGCATAAGGATCTTTAGAACCTGTCACTGTCTTACCGACAGCATATAAGGTTAATAAATTATCCAGACGATCAACAAGACCAAGCAAGCCTGAAAGTTCTTGTGTAGGAGCAACATGCTCTCCTTCAATCAACATAGGATAGTAGTGTTCTTTGATAGCAAGACAAATACTCTCATCACACCCCATATGTTGGGCATAATAGGAACCAATAATCCCTTGTAATTCAGGAAATTCACCTACCATTAATGATGCCAAATCAGCTTTTGAGTATGCAATAGTAGTCTTTAAACTCTCTGAAGAAATTGATGGAGCTAGTGTTTTCCTAAAATATTCACCAATGATTTGCATACGGTTGATTTTATCAGCAAGACTACCCGCACCATCAACAAAAGAAATAGATTTTAAACTATCAGCATAAAAAGAAAGACCCTTTGTAAGATCTTCATCAAAAAAGAAGCGACCGTCTGTAAATCTTGCTGTCAAGACCCTATCATTACCAGCTAAGATATTTTTTCGGGTCAGACCATCTGAGACAGGAATATTTGCTGTAATAATATAATGTGGTAAAAGATTTCCATCTTGATCTGCTAAAGGAATATATTTTTGGTGTATTTTCATTTCAGAAATCAATACTTCTTTTGGTAACGATAAAAATGTTTCATCAAAGTCAGCAATAATCAAATGAGGATATTCTGTCAACGATGTTAATGTTGTCAATAAATCATCATCTAACAATGTTTTTGCGTTAAGAGATGTTGTTATCTGAGAAATTTGAGATTGAATGGATTGTTTTCGTTTGTCAAAATCAGCAATACAACCTACAGATATGAGGGTTTCCTCATAATCCGAGGCGTGTTGAAGCGAAACAGGTAAGGGAAAAAACTGGCGATGCCCTTTGATCAGACGATCTGAAGAACATCCAAACAAAGATAAAGGCAAAACATCACGATCAATCAATGCAACCAATCCTCGTACAGGACGAATAAATTCAAAGACTTCTGTGCCTTGATTCCAACGCATAGGCTGAGTAAATTGGATACTATCGATTAATTCCTTTAATAAAGAAGGTAAAATATCTGATAACGGCAATCCACTCTTTGTTTTTTGAATAAAAATATAACGCTGATTTTTTATTTCTCGTTCTTCAAGATCTTGTAATGTCACGTCGTAAGAAGTAAGAAATCCAGTTAGTGCCTTTGTGGGATGACCTTGATCATCATAAGCGGCTTTAAGAGAAGGGCCTTTTTGCTCAATATGACGATCTTCACTTTTCAAAGGTAATCCTTCAATCAAAAAAGCAAGACGTCGTGGTGTTGCAAAATGATTGATATGATGGTAAGTCAAACCATATTTATGTAATAATTCAGGTAATTTGATTCGGATATGATCTGTGGTTTTAGGTAACAAACTATGAGGAACTTCTTCAAGTAATATTTCAAATAAAAAATGAGACATGCAAAACTTCTCCCTAAAATTATAGTAAATGATGATCAATTATACGTTAATTTTTTTATTTTTTCAAGTATTTCAAACCAATTATACAAATATAATATCTGATAGCTTAGAATAAATCATGATCTGTATACTATTTCCATATTTTTTTACAACATACCAAAAAATAAATTATAGAAAATAATAATAAATAATTTAGTTTTTTCAACTTATTGTCGATATAATAAAGTATGATAAAGTTTATATTCATAAATAAAAATAATGATAATATCAATCACAATATATTATAGATTTTATTAAAGTTATTTCCGATTAACTACCGAAATTATATTATATTATCAGTGGGAGTTTTTAGAATGAACTTATTTCGAGCATATATCAAATTGAATTATAAGTTATGTATAATAGCTATCTTATTAGCTGTCCCTCATGCTCTTTTTGGTCAGTATAAATGGACTGTCTATTCTGGAGATCCAACATTTAAGACGTTAGAAGACAGTATCGATAATGGTCGCATTATCTATCACAAAGATGCTGAAAACAATTCTACAACCACAGGGAATCGTGGAGTTTTATTTGAGACAACATTTTTTGCTTTTCCATCATTAACAGGTTCCTTTGCATGGTCTCAAGTACGTGTTAATATAGGGAAACTATCATTCTATCCACATATTTTCACATTAGATCGTGGAACCAGTACATTAGCAATTGCCATTTTATATAATATTTCTCGTGTGTCTCCTGTTCGTGGGATCAGAACTCGTCCTAGTTTTACTCCTGCATCATTGCTTCAATTAGAAAAAGAAAAGATGAATTTTACGAAAATAAAATTTGTGTCTGAAGGATTTTCAACAGAATTAGTTCTTCAATCACGAAACCAAGAAACAGAATTAAGTCTCAGTGATTATGATGTCAACTATAACTATTGGTTGAAATCTACTCCTAACCAAAAAGAAGTTGTAGATCTCAGAACCTTTTTTGCTCGTCCCTTAAAATTATTTAAAGTAAGAGCTTATAGTGATAAAGGCTATCTAGATACAACACTAACAGGACTTAAAGTACAAACTCTTGGAGATGTTTTTGTTAAAAGTATTGATTTGTATCAACGTCTTGTTGATCCTAACTATGTAAACAAACCTACAAATACTGTTGCTACCAACACAAAAACTAATGCGACACCTAGAAGAACTCCTACAAAAACTGTAAGAAGTAATACTCAAAAAGTTCAAAGAAAAGTAGTCACAACAAATCAACGACCAGCACAAAGAAGAGTCGTCCGACCAAGTTAATACAAAGATAATCATAAAAAACACCCGTCATATGGACGGGTGTTTTTTATTCGATCATGTCTATGGTTGATCCATTAATATGATGATAGAACACATGTAAATAGATTTCAACTTCTTCTTTGATCATAGGCACATGTGAAATCAAACCAACAATACGGTGTTCTTCTTGTGCAACTTTTCGTAATGTTTCCAACACCAAGTATAAATTTTCCTCATCTAAAGAACCAAATCCTTCATCAATAAAGAAAAATCGATGACCTGCTCCACTTTCATCAGATAACGCTAGAGCCAACGCTAAGGCAGCTTGGAAACGCTGACCACCGGAAAGAGTAGAAGTATCTCTTGCAGCACCTCCAGATAAACGATCAATTAAAAAAACACCTGATTTATTGACATCATCAGGAGCTACAAGCTCAAATTGATTGCTTGTAAATCTGATAAAACGATTATTTGCCGTATAGCACAATTTTTTCAGATATTTTTGCCCAATGAAAGAAACAAAGCCTTTACCTTTAAATAGTTTTGTCAATATATCTAAATTGTTTTTACGAATCAAGCTTACTTGATATTTTTTCTCAACAATAATTTTTTGTTGGAGTAATGATTTGGTTTGTTCTATTTTAGTCAAAATAGAACCAAGTTTTTGTTGTTTTTGACTATAAGAAACTTCCAATTCATCTTTTTCTTTAGTAGCTGTTTCAAGATCTGATTCCATCTCATCTTCAAAAGAAATTATGGATAATGTTTCAAAATGTCCTTCGACACGAGCCAATTCTGAAAAAAAAGAATCTATATCATTATATGATTTTTGTGGATATGTACAAATTTTTAAATATTCTTCTTTAGTAATCGCTAATCGGCTAATTTCTTTATCTTTTTGTAACGTTACTTGCTCTATTTCGTTATTAATAGTATTCACATGATCTGAAATATTGTTGATTTGCTCATGATATTTAATTAAGTGAGCTGCAATCTCCTGCAATTTTTTAGCACATTGATTGTTTTCTGAGTCTAAGTTTTTCAATAAACATGTATGTTCATCAATTTTTTTCTTTAATAATTTTATCTTTTTTTCTTTTTCTTGCTGGAATCTTGATATAGAATGATATTCCTTTTTTAAGGAATCAATATCAGTAAATTCCCCTAATTTTTCTTGTATTTCTTGTTCTAACAACAGTTTATCAGAAAGACATTCTTGATATTGTGATGCTGCTGTTGTTGATTCTTGCAGGGATTTTTGAATGACACTAATATGTTGCAAAATTTCTTCTAAATTGACATCATCATCACTCTGGCAAGGATTTGGATGTTCCACAGAGCCACACAAAGGGCAAGGAGCATTATCCTTTAAATACATCAACAACGCCTGAGCTCCTTTGTTTTTTCTGATTTCATTTTCTTGATCTTGCAATAATGATAATTTTTTTGTAAGTTCAGATATGTTTTCAGATTTTTGCTTGTGTTCTTCTATTTTTTTTGAAACAATTACCAAACGTGCTTCTCTATCTTCCACAAATTTAATACATCCGTCAAAAGACATCAATTTATGATGATTATCATTCAAAGTATCGCTTAACAAAGCCTCTCGTTCTTGTTCGATATCGTGAATATCTTTTTGAACAGATGCAATTTTTTGAAAAAGATCTTCTGATTTTGTTGTTTCTACTTGTTCTTGCAATACATACTGATTAATTAATTTTTCAAGATCTTCTTTTTTAGAGAACAACAATGACTGCTGTTGATTTAATTCTTTGAGTTTGGTGACAGCATCAATAATTGGTTGGATATGATTTCGCTGTTTTGCCTTATCAAATTCATCTTTTTGATCAAGTAATTCCTGCCGATGTTTTTTTATCTCTTCAAAACGACGTTTTTGTTCATGTTTTTGCTCAAGTTGATAAAGATAAGTACGTTTTTGTTGGAGTAATATATTGTCGTCGTTCAGTTCTTCTTGTAACTGTGTATGTTCAGATTCTAATTCTGCTACATATTCTTCAGAAATTAATAATAGCTCATCAATTTTCTGTTTTAAAGAATCTACTTCTGCTGCCAAACCTTTACTTACCAAATCTACTCTTAATGATAAATCAAAACGTTCCAATTGAAAAAGTCGCATAAGCGTATCTGCTGTTTCGGCAGGTTTTGAAGACAGAAATCCATCGAAATCACGTTGTTGCAAAATGATAGTTTTACAAAAATCATCATATGAAATCCCTAAGATTTCTTCCCCAACAGTACTCAAATCATAGTCAAAAGAAATCCATTCTTGATGATGATTAATAAAAAACTCACGTTTTATGGGAAGAATTTTTGTAAAATCTTTTTTATCACGCTTTCCAGAAATCCGACAAAGATACTCTTCTAACCCATCCTGACCCATAATTTCAAATACAAATTCAATCAACATCTCTGTAGATTCAAGATTCATCATCCCATAAGTAACGGAAAAATTTCCTGATGATGCTTTGATAGAGCCGAATCGCTTTACCCTACCAAATAACACAAAAATCATTGCTTCAATAATAGCAGATTTACCACTACCAACAGCTCCAAAAATTCCAAAAAAGTTCTTTCCGTTAAACTCTGAAAAATCAATCTCCACTAAATTTTTATAAGAGTAAAAACCTTTAATCAGCAGTTTTTTTGGTAGAAAACCTTGCTTTCTAAGCAGAGGATGGTGTGAGTGTTCTTCGGACAATACCTCGTCAAAAACTTCAAGAAGATCTTCTGGTGGTTGTTGTCCTTTATTTTTTGATCCAAAATACTCTTCAAATAACATCCGTGGATCTTGGTGTTTGATACGATCCAAATCGTGATTGAGGGGATTTTCTTCGATCTTGGCACAAGACTCAATCCTCAGAATACGAGGATGAGATTCTCTCAACTTCACATGTTCTTCGGCAGTAAAATAACGATCACCTGTCCAAATCAATGTTACATAGTTCTCTTTTTCTATATCCAAACGTTCAAAAATATCTTCAAAATTATTAAATATTATTTCTTTAATAGTTCGTTTTACAGAAAGTTGGATACGTTCTGTTGATTTTTTTTTTGAGATATCCAATAATAAAATACTTTTTTGATAAGAAGTTTCTTTAATACTATACGGCAAAGGGCTACCTGTGTACATAGCATGAATTCCCTTCGAGGAATAAAGCGAATAAGGTCGATGAATATGACCTAAAATCATATAATCAATCCCTTCTGGAACAGTAGCCATAGACATTGCTCCAATTGTTCCAACCATAGATCGTTCTGTATCATCTTCTTCTAATGGAGAATCCTGATAAAGATCCCCTGATGATTCTGATTGTACAAAATAATGCGTTACCAGTATATTAGTAACATCATCCTCATGAGAAATATTTTTTCTCCATTGATCACAAAGAATATCCCATGCCTTTTTATCTGTATCCTCAGTTCCAAGATCTTTTTTGAGACGTTGTGCGTTTGCATAGGGAGTCAGTAAAAATCTTATTTTTTTCTTCTTTTTCTTGAATAATATTTCAATCATACCTTTATCTTGCGATAAAATACTCCAAGGAGAATCTTGATCTTCAAGATGTGGAATATCGTCAGGATATCCTACAATAACAACACCAAGTTGAGACGCAAAAGCCTCTGATGTTGACAAAAACAAAGGATTATCATGATTGCCGGCAATTACCAATACAAGACATTCACCATTTCTGGATAAATCAGCTAAGGTTTTAACAAATAATTTAGTCATCTCAGGACTTGGATGCTGAGTATCAAAACAATCTCCTGCCACAATAACAACATCTACCATATGTGATTGAGAAATCGTAGAAATTTGATTTAAAATGTCTCTTTGCTCATCCAAACGTGAAAATGCTTCTAATTTTTTGCCAATATGCCAATCCGCAGTACATAATATTTTCATAAACAATCCTGATATTTATTGATAAGATATTATCAAATTATACTACGATTTCAAGATAATTAACAATTTTTCACTGAACAATTATCTATTTTTCAATAAAATGTTGATAAAAAATAAATTAAAGTATTGACATTTGAATACAAAAATGTTATAATACATAAAATAAGTTTCACATTTGCCTCTTTAGCTCAGATGGTAGAGCATCTGATTTGTAATCAGAGGGTCGTGGGTTCAATTCCCACAGGGGGCTAGGAACTTAGGTTCTTTTTAAAAAATCAAGTGTAGATAAAATCTACACTTGATTTTTTTGTTTTAAATTCCAAATCACTTTTGTACAAAAAGTATATAAGTATATATAGAAAAATTCGATAATTTACATCCTACAAGTATCACACCATTGAGAATCTTTTTGTAGATAATAAATAATAAAGCCCATAACAGCTGTATTGGTTAAATCTTAACAAGACAGTCTTTAAATATTTCTATCTAATACCGATCATTCGTCAAAATATACAAACTGCTATGAGCAATTAATACAAATTTACTAAATAATCGGTACAAAAACAAGTGAAAAAATGTACTTTTAAAATAAAAAAGAATTATTCGTTGATAATTCTGTATCATTTATTTTAAAAGCATAAGATAGAAAACAAACTATTTTTAATTTACTAAGATTTAACCATAATTATAATAACAGAAATGAAATTACATGTCAAGAAAAATAAAATAACAGATCAAATAATATCTTTAAACAAAGATAAGATAAATACCTCTACTCAAATCATAGGCTTAATTTTATGGTATTAATAAAACGAAATAAAATAGCAAGTAGTGATATTATATAAATAACAAGCAAAATCTTTACAATATCATTGGAATAATATATAATAAATTATATAGAAAGATTTTTCAAAAAGACTAAATCCAAAAAGTTGATATGTAGATAATATATACACTTGTATGATAAAAAGACCTAAAAGTAGACTCCTATAGGGGGTTATTCAAACACCTACTAAGGATAGTAGGTGTTTTTGATTAAGCAAAAAATCAACGTTAATCTTAATTAGATGATCCTATCAGTCGATAATAATATAACAAATACTAAATAGAAAGACATCAGACATTTTTTGATCTGATAAACATCATATCTATTTTTTATATTTAAATCTTATTAATGTTATAGAAGGTAATTAATGCGTATTGTGATAACATTAATATTGATAGGATATTTCCAATCAATATTAATTGCTTCAGTTTCTCCTATAGATAACGAAACTTTCGTTAAATATACTGTCCGGTATAGCTGTACCAATGTCACTTATATAGATGATATCTCAAAAAAATTATTTGATGCAGTAAAAAACGGTGACATAAATCTCATCCAACAATTACTTTCAGATGGTGTCAATCCCAATACCAGAGACTCTCATTACAAAACACCATTAATGTACGTAAAGAATCAATATCTTGATATTGCGGAATTATTACTTGAACATGGTGCTAGTATTAATACAAGAGATACTTTTGGAAACACTCCTCTTATTTTAGCAAGTGAGATAGGATATACTGCTTTTGTTGAATGGCTTATTAAAAAGAAAGCGATTATTAATATTGAAAATAAAGAAGAATTAACAGCACTCCATTTTGCGGTTCAAAATGGTCATGATGACATTGTGAGATTGTTATTAAATAACTTTGCTGATATTAATACACCTTATCCAAACAATCAATCATTACTACTTGTAGCAACAAAATTTGGATATAAAAATATCGTTGATCAATTACTTGAAAAACAAATGAATCCAAATGAAGTATTACCCAAATCACAAACATCTCTATTAATGATTGCGATTATTTTAAACTATAGAGATATTGCTTTTTCACTCATTAAGGCAGGAGCAGATATTAATGCAAAAAATAATATTCAAGTCACTCCTTTGATGGCTGCGATACTGACAAAAAATTATGAATTGTTTGATATGCTGCTCAGTCTAAATGCAAATACACAGGCTCTCACTATTGGTGGAACAAATTGGTCTGAATTGTATATAGAGCCAGATCCATACATTAAGAAGATAATCAATAAATATTCTATTTTGGAATAGTCAATCCAATTTTCTAAGAAATAATAAGGTGCCAATATATTATGAAAAAAATACCGTTGGTAATGATTTTTTGTACGATCTTACTCATACCTACTATCTCTTTTTCTCGGACAATCTTTATTTATTCGGAACTTGGAGATCTAGAGACCATAAAATCTCTCCCTAACTTAAATAAACTTATCAATTCTACAAACGACCAAGGAGATACACCATTGATGATTGCCATACGCAATAAACATGGTGAATTAATTGATTATTTATTAAGCCAAAATATTCAGGTCAATATTCTTAATCAATTTGGGATTTCTCCTATCGTTGAAGCAATCAAAACTCAAGATTACGAAACACTTCTTCAATTACTTCAAAAAGGCTCAAATCCAAACATCAGAGATTTTTCAAAAAATACACCTATATTCTACGCTATTAAATACAATGATCCGTTTTCTTTGTCCTTGCTGATGCGATATAAAGCTAATATTAATGTAAAAAATATTGATTCTTTGACACCGCTAATGCTCGCTAGTGAACTTGGCTATGACGAAATATTGTTTTCTTTCCTTTATCATGTCAAAAATATCAATCAAAAAAACGATCTTGGTGCAACAGCATTAATGCTTGCAAGTGGATATGGTCATGAAAAAATAGTAAAAATTCTCTTGCAAGCAGGAGCCAAAATTGATGATCAAGATAATTACGGCTGGACAGCGTTAATGGGAGCTACCATAGAGGGACATAAAAAAATCGTATCTCTACTCCTCGACTATGGTGCTGATCCAAATCTTAAAAATAAAGAACAAACCACCACTTTAATGATTGCAAGTGCCTACAATCATGCTACTATAGTACGCTTATTATTAATGTATGAAGCTGATCTATTTGCACGAAACAATGAGAACCTGTCTGCTTACCAGCTTGCAAAAATGAATAATAGCTTTCTTGTCCTCAATATTTTTCAATCCATAGGATTACTTGATGAGGACATTCCTGTTCATCCTCTAATAAAAGGATTGTAAATCTTAAAAATATATTCAAAAACACATTTTTATGACATAAAAAGATTTAAGATGATGTAAAATAAAATCATACAAAATCAGTGATATTTTTTGTATAAAACTCTAATATGTTGTTTATGCCGAGCAAAAAAACATACTACCTAAGCCTTTGTCACAGTTTAGAAATGATAGGATCAGATCTCAACAATAAAATTAGCTATTGCTTATATCATCACATATACTTGAATATTCAAAAAATTCAAAAAATCCCACATTATTTATCGATGATTTACCAAAAAGATAAGAGAATTTTAAAGAGAAATAAAAATAAATTATAAATATATTTATAAACAATCCGATTATAAATATATATATTAGATTTTTAAGTCAAAAATATAAACATATCATTAGGGTTTTTTTATGAAAAAAATATTATCAAACACATTACTTATAGTATTTATAACATCTTTCGCTTTTTCTCAAACAGACTCCATATCTTACAGTGAATTTCTATCGTTAACCAATAATGACACCACTAACGATGCTGAATTAATTGAAGAGAGTGAGATCTATATAACCGATGAAGAACCTGTATGCTATAATGAATCTGCTCAATCTATTTTAGAACAGTTATCTTCTGAAGATCAAATCAAAATTAAAGATGCTGTCGTTGCATATAATTTTGACAAAGCAAGAACATTGCTTAAATTTCGTCCAGCACTTGATCAAGCCTACTATAAAAGAGATATGGCTAAATTAGATCTTTCCGAATTGGTTACTCAAAAACGTGATGATCAAGCTTATGTTGACGAACTTCAAAAAAATATTAGTATTGTGAAACAAATGGAACAACAAATCATCAATACAAAAAGTGCTGAACAAATTGCAATCACTAGCTTACAAAAAACACTCCGTAAAAAAATATCTCGTATTGTGAATAATTGGCTAATCAAATCAGTCCGATTAACAGAAGATGAAATTTTTGATCTTTTTCAAGCCGCAGCAGATAAATTTTCTACGACAACATTTTCTACGAATATTCAATAATACCAATACTAACTCCTAGATAAAAAAGCAAGAGAAATCTCTTGCTTTTTTATTTTGAATTAGTCTAATATGAAACCATAGAATTCCGATATTATAAATAAAATAAGATCATATAAATTAGGTATTTATGAAAAAATTAATCTATATTATCATTTTTCTTCCAAATATTATCTTTGGTAGTATCTTAATTCAATTAACGGAAAACAACAATCTACCAGCTATCAAACAAGCATTACAACAAGGAATAAATGTTAACGAAACTGACAGTTTAGGATTTACGGCGTTACATGTAGCATCATGGAATGGGTTTTATGACATAGCAAAAACTCTTCTTGATTATGGAGCTAATCCAAATATATTAACAAGATCCGGAAGCTCTCCATTGCGATTTGCACCTCCGTCTATTGTGCCTCTTCTCAAACGATATGGTGCTTATGAAACACCAACAGATCTGCCTGTGCCTCGTGTGTTTAATTCTACAAACGTTTATATTCAGCAAATTATCCCTTATACAGGCAAAGTAATAACATCGAGAGGAAATAATGTAACTAAAATTATTTCCAATTTTATTACTAATTCGTATTTTTATACTAATAATTATTACATCGATCATACTTATCCCAAAAAATCATATAGTATTTTTGCTTCTAAAACACCTAAGGAAGTTAGTAAGCTCTATCAATGGAATAAAAACGGTAATAATCAATTGCATAGAGCTGCTGCTATAGGTAACATTGAGAAGATAAAAGAATTGATGGAAGACGGTCTTGATCCATTTCTTAAAAATAATAATGGTGATACCATGCTTCGTTTTGCTGTTGAAAATAAAAATTTTGGAACAGTTCAATATTTGGTTGAAGAGGTGGGTCTTGATGTAAATAGCAGAAATAATCAATTCACCACACCTATTATCTTTGCAACATTAAATAATGATACAAATATGATCGCCTATCTTGCTCAAATGGGAGCTAATGTCAATGCAGGCGCGATGGCAAATGTAGAACGTACCGTCAACGGAGAAACACGGCAATCGACTGTATCAAATTGGACACCTCTTATGGCAGCTGCACAGCTTGGGTATAATGATGCTGTTAAGGTATTGTTAGATTATGAAGCTGACATCAACGCAACTGATAGTGATAATTGGACAGCATTATTATTTACGGTACAAAATGGTTATAAATCAACTGCTGAATTTTTGATTCGCTTGGGCATTGATTACAATATTGAATCTGTTGATCAACACACTGCACAGAGTCTTGCTGTAGATAATAAAGATCAAGAAATGATTGCTTTATTAACACGCCTTGGAGCAAAGCCATCTTCTATTCCTGCCTTAAAAATTAATGAACAAACTACTACAGAAGAAATAGAAGTGATAGAAGAAGTAGATGAATACATAGATGAAGAAAGTACTGTATAGAGGATCAGAGTGAAAAAAATACTGTTGTTATTTTTATTTCCTGTGATGGGATTTGGACAATCACTGATTGAGGCAGCAGGTCGCAACGATCTTAAAGCTATTAAAATAATGATTTCTCAAAATGCAAATGTGCATGTCAAAGACCATAATGGAATGTCTTTGTTGCATCTTATTTCTGATGTTGAAACTGCTGATTTATTGATTCAAAAAGGTATTGATATTAATGCTCTCAATAAATTTAGTAGCACCCCATTGCATTGGGCTGTCAGTAAAACAAATTATGATTTGGTTCTTCATCTTATAGAATATGGTGCCAACATAAATATTGCAGATCATAATGGAAACACACCTCTACATATGGCTGCATTGATAAATCCAGAAATGATAGGTTTATTGCTTAGAGGAGGTGCAAGAATTGATCTTCAAAATATTCACAAACAAACCCCCTTGCAATACGCTCTCGCTAAAGGAAAACCAGAAAATAGCATTTACTTAAATACTTCAACCGTTAATGCAATTCCCGAATCAAAATTTATCACCGCAAAACTTCTAACAGTATACGATCAACGAGATACAAATTTAAAAGTATTAGAAGTATCTGCACATCCTATTATTCAAATGATTCACACAGAACAATGGGATCAGGTAAATCTTTTCATTGATCGAGTAACAAATATCAATATCATTAAGGATAAAGATGGTAACACATTGCTTCATTTGGCTGTCCTAAAGAAAAATCGTCCTCTTGTGAAGAAATTATTACAAAAAAAAGCCAATCCTGCATTAAAAAACAATAATGGTCAGACAATCACTGATTTATTAAACTTACTCAACGATGATAATTTCAAAAAATATATCGAACAACTAACGAAAGATCTGACGAAAAATAAAAATATTTTATCAACATAAATAACATTAAGATTCTTCTCATAAGATTACTAAAAAATATCATGATTGAACAAAATAAATAATACAATATTGAAATAATATATAAAAATTTATCAAAAGTATTGACAAAGGTTATTTTTTTTGTTAAAATATGATTATAATAAGCGGCTGTCGTATAGTGGTAATACCTTAGCCTTCCAAGCTAATGCGGGGAGTTCGATTCTCCCCAGCCGCTCAGAAAATCTCCTAGAATAATCTAGGAGATTTTTTTATGATTCTTTAAATATAAGGTTCATAATTTTACATAATTATAGAAAAATGCTAAAATATATCTTATAGATTGTATGTTTGAATAAAAGTATACTATAGAAGGAGTCTAACTATGTTAGGATTATTTTTTCAATTAGCACCAACAGCTACTACAGCGACTGCTGGTACCCCTGCAGTTGGTGGATTTGGTGGATTTGGTGGATTTTTACCTATTATTTTGATGGTTGTGTTTATGTATTTTTTGGTTTTTTTGCCTGATAGCCGAAAACGAAAAAAATTACAAAAACAAATTGAAGGTCTTAAGCAAGGGGATCGTGTTGTTACTGTAGGAAATATCATCGGAACAGTTGATTTTATTGGCGAAAAAACTGTCTATATCAAATCGATTGATAGTAAATTTGAAATTGTAAAATCAGGAATTGCAGCTGTTCTTGACAATGGAAAAATAGAATAAATATCTCAAAGGATAGAAATAAATGAATAAATTATTTCGTTATATCATTCTTTTTGCACTTATTGCATTTGCGTTGTATGGATTATATCCTACATACCAATGGTATAAGTTGATTTCTGTAGAAGATAGAGCATTAATCAGTATGACAGCTGATGAATTAGCTGTAGCAGATCAGGAGACTAAAGAATATGTGCAAAAATTAAAAAAAATTCGCTCAAAAACATTATCATTAGGCTTAGATCTTCAAGGTGGTGTTTATGTTGCGACTGTTCCTGATGAAAAAGATCTCAAAGAACAATTACTACAACAAAATGATTATGATGAAGAAGCTGTTGAAAAAAGTTTTGAAGCAGAAAAATCCAATGCGTTAACAAGAGCTCTAGAGATCTTAAAAAATCGTATTGATGCATTTGGTGTAGCTGAGCCTTCTATTCGTTCAACATACGATGGTAAAATTACCATTGAGCTTCCAGGTGTCAGTGATCCTAATCTGCTTAAAGAAGCATTATCACAAGTGGGAAAATTAGAATTACGTTTTGTAAACCAAGAACTTATGAACGCTCTTGCCAATCAAGGTGTTCCAACAAGTGGTCAATACGGTATTACATCTCGTGAAGAAATTCCTATTTCTTTTATTTTGCCAAAAGATTCTGAATGGGTTTCTTATTGGGAAAACGACACATCGGATATTCCTCAGCTTAAAGGATGGTATTTGGTTCACAACAAAATTGAACTTGACGGTACCTCCATTAAATCAGCAAATATTGATACGGATAATTTAGGAAGAAATGTTGTTTCGTTTACCTTAACTGATGAAGGAGGCGAAATATTTGCAGACATTACAAAGAATAATATTAACAAACAACTTGCCATTATTCTTGACGACAGAGTAAGAAGTGCACCCGTTATCCAAGGTGAGATTCCTAGTGGTCGAGGTCAAATTTCAGGAACATTTACTCAGCAAGAAGCATCATATTTGGCAAATATTCTAGAAGCAGGGGCATTGCCTGTTCGTTTGAAGATAATCGAAGAACGTGTAATTGGACCTCAGCTTGGAGCTGATTCTATTAAAAAAGGATTACAAGCACTTACTTTTGGTGCATTAGCTGTTGTGTTGTTTATGATTTTTTGGTATCGTTTGGCTGGCATTGTGGCATCTATTGCATTATCATTGAACGTATTGTTCTTAATTTCAATTCTTTCTGGGATAGGAGCTACATTAACATTAGCAGGTATTGCAGGTATTGCATTAACAGTTGGTATGGCTGTTGACGCAAACATCATTATTTATGAAAGAATTCGCGAAGAACAAAAACGTTCACGTAATTTTTTAAATGCTTTTCATAACGCCTACGAACAAGCGTCTGCAACTATTTGGGATTCAAATCTTACGACACTCATTGCAGCATTATCATTGTCTGTATTTGGATCTGGTGCCATTAAAGGATTTGGTTCTACATTAGCATATGGGATTATTTCAAATATTTTCACTTCGTTATTCGTAAGCAAATTGATTTTAGAAAGCTTTATACAAAAAAATAAAGAAATGAAAATATAGGAGTCATCATGCAAGAAAAACACGTTGATTTTTTGAAATACCGAATTATCGCTCTTGTACTTTTTGTAATTCTTACGCTCAGTGGTCTTGTCATGTATGTTACAAAAGGAATAAAACTAGGTACCGATTTTTCTGGAGGAATTCGTATTGAATTTACGGCTCCTTCTGATGTAGAATCGTTAAGAAAGATGATTGATAACAATAAAATAGCAATTACTACTTTCCAAAAACCAGACCAACAACAAAGTTTTTTATTGACAGCTCCCTCTGAATTACAAAAAGAAGGATCAGGACAATATTTGTTAGATCCTGTTGTTAAACAATTAGGAAAAGATCAAGTACAAATCCTTGCTTCTGAATTTATTGGACCTAGTGTTGGTGATAATTTTGTAAAACAATCTCTTAGATTATTAGCTATTGTTGTTGCATTAATTTTAGTGTATGTTGCATTTCGCTTTGATTTTATGTATGGTCTTGGAGCTATTGGGGCCCTTATTCATGATATGGTAATTTTATTAATTTTCACAATTTTATTGTCTATCCCTGTTGATCTTACGATATTAGCCGCATTTTTGACAATTCTCGGATATTCGATTAACGATACTATTGTGATTTTTGACCGTATTAGAGAAAATCATAGCATCACCCCAAACGAAGATCTATCAGAAATCATCAACAAAAGTATTAAATTATCACTAAATCGTACTATTTTAACATCCATTACTACGTTATTTATTGCTATAGCTATTTTTGTATGGGCTGGAGATACATTACGAAATTTTGGATTATTATTGGTTATTGGAATTATTAGTGGAACCTATTCTTCTATTTTTGTTGCTTCACCAATTACATATGAACTTTGGAAACTAAAAAATTCCGCAAAATAATCTAAAAAAATATTAAAAAGTATTGACAATCAAAGCAAAATGTGATAAAATATTGATACGTTAATGCGTTGGATCGCTAGCTCAGTTGGTAGAGCACGTGACTTTTAATCACGGGGTCCTGGGTTCGAACCCCAGGCGATTCATTTTTTCTCCTGTAGCTCAGTCGGTAGAGCAGGTGACTGTTAATCACTTGGTCGCAAGTTCGAGTCTTGCCGGGAGAGCAGAAAAGATCCTTTTAATAAGGATCTTTTTTATATAAAAGGTTATAAAGCTGATGAAAAAAATTATCCAATCTCTTTTGCCTTCTGCAAATATTATTCCTCATAGCGCCCTTTATCAGAAAAATAGCCTTATCTGCATTCATCTTGATGATGATTTGTTCTATATCACCTTAAATTATTCTGACAATCCAAATATTACAGACATCCTAAAAAAACAACTCCAAACCATTTCTCAGTGTGTGCATATTGATATTTTTATCATGGAAGATACCCCTATTGATCGTTTTATTACTGATACCAAAAAAGTCCATATCGATTTTAAAAATCATCATTTTCAATTCATTTTTTCTGTTGAATTTCTTACATACTTAGCTAAAAAATTATCTTTAATAATAAATACTTATCATGAATCTACTATTAAAGACTTTGATAAAGAATTATTTCGTTATCAACCTCGTCTGCTTGATGAATGTATTTGGAACAAGATGTCATATATTCACTTATCTAACTTATTCAATCAAATGTTATCTCATAATCTTGTATCCTTGCAAATGCTTGCTATTTTTTTTGTCCATATAGGACTCCCATCACCAAACAATTATTTTTCATCTCGTATATCAGAAACTTTAAATGAGGAAATGAAAAAAATTAATGAATTGCCTGACTCTTTAACAAAAGTAATCTATTATATTATTGAACGAAATATCCTACTATTCTTCAAAAAAAAACAACAGATTCAGGCTTTGGAAGAATATGAACTTATTTATCATAAACGTTTAAACAATTTTATATTTAAAAGTAGCAAAAATATCATGTTAAGTTCCTTAACATTTATTCAAAAGCATCACCAAAGCCCTCAATTTTATACATTTGTCAATCAGCTTCCTTATCACGAACTTCTATCTTTTCTCAAGATCAGCCCTGCCGAAAATACCAAAATTATAAAAAATGCTTTTTCAAAAGAAGGACAAGTCCGTCTATTAGATGATATACAAAAAAGTCATATCAAACCATTCAATATCATTCTCGAAAAATTAGGATTATTTGAGAGTCGACATTCAGGGGAATCGTTTGAAACACTCCTCAAAAAATATATCACTACAGAACGTGATTGGGAATTTTTAGCACGAGAAATCAACTTATCGGATATGATTATATTGATCAATAATATCGAAAAGCAACAAATAAAAAACCTTTCCCCCATATTAAAATCTCTTGTCACTTATTATAACAATAAACAAATTATCTTTGATAACTATCATGAAAATAATTTGCAAATACTCTACCCTCTTGCTTCATCAAAAATACACTACCTAAACTTACTGTCATTACTTGATCACTCATGATTGTGATATGTAAATGATTCTTGAATTTTAATAAAAAATCTGTTATAATATAAAGACAAATACTTTGGTAGGTATATAGATGCTTATATTAGGTATTGAGAGTTCTTGTGATGAATGTGCGGTGGCTCTTGTTCGCAATGGAAAAGAAATTATTCGCCAAACTATTTTCTCTCAAACAAAACTACATGCTCCATTTTCCGGAGTAGTTCCTGAAATTGCATCTCGAAATCATTTAATGACCATCCTTCCGATTATTAAAGATACTCTTGGCGATCTATCGTTGTCAGAAATAGATGTGATTGCAAGTACCGTAGGACCTGGATTAATTGGATCGTTGGTGATAGGATCGATGACAGGTAAAGCTCTTGCTGTTGCTTTGAAAAAACCATTTATACCTATTGATCATATTGAGGCTCATCTTTATACACCACATCTTAGCCAAGATATTCCTTTTCCACATATTGCGTTAGTTTGTTCCGGAGGACACACATTATTAATCAAGGTTAATTCTCATATAGATAGAGAAATACTTGGAACAACAATAGATGATGCTGTTGGAGAGTCATTTGATAAGGTAGCAAAAATGCTTGGATTGGGCTATCCTGGTGGACCGATCATTCAACAATATGCTGAAAATGGTAATGAAAACTTTTGGAAATTACCATTAGGGTTAGCTGACAATCCAAAAGATCGTTATCATTTTAGTTACAGTGGTCTTAAAACAGCTGTTTATTATCGCTTAAGAGAACTGACACCACCGTATCCAATTGAGGATATTTGTGCTTCATTTCAAAAAACAGTCGTTCTTAGTTTATTAAAAAAAATAAAAAATGTTTTAAATGACACTAACATTAAAACTATTATTACTGTTGGTGGTGTTGCTGCAAATTTAAAACTTCGACAAGAATTAGATTTATTAATCAAGAAAGGCTACCAAATATTTCATACACCTTTAGCTTTGTGTGGTGACAATGCTGCGATGGTAGCAGGTAGAGCTTATATTGATTTCAACAATAACAAACACCTCACACAATCTCACAAGAGTTACGCTAGATTACCAGTAATAACAAAAGGAAAACGCTTATGATCACCAAAAGAAATTTATCTGTATTATTTATTATTCAATCCGGCAAAAAATATGGTATTGGACATTTAAAACGAGCTTTAACAATTAGTAACTATTATAATGATCCTTTTGTTTGGGTTTTGACAGATCTAAAAGATACCTCTTCTCTTGAAAAATTACTCAAAGATATCCCTTATGAAATTTCCAGTATGAATGATAATCTTGAACAAAAAAATGTTGTCACTCGAAAATATTTTGATTTAATGATAACTGATTGTGATTACGTCAATTCAAAATTCATTGATGTTTTAAATAATTTAAATATACCTATGATTAGTTTAGATAATGCCAATCTTGGAAAATGTTCTGAAGTTTTTATTGCTCCTCTTCCTTCAAGAAAAATCAAAAATGCAAACTTCAAAGAACTCTTCCAAACTCCTATTAAAGAAGAATATTTTGAATTACAAGAAAACTATAATCCCAGAAATATTTTAATTAGTTTAGGCGGAAGTGATCCCTTTAATAATACAGGAAAAATTATCAGAGCACTAAAGGATCAACATTACAGTCTTACAGTCATCACAGGAGCTTTAAACAATTATTCTTTTCAAGAAGAAGAAAATGCTCATATAACGGTTCTACATGATGTTGACAGTTTACTCCCATATATCCAAGAAAATGATATTATTATTTGTGGTCCGGGATCGACTTTATTGGAAGCTATGGCTTCGAATAAAAAAATTATTGCTGTTGCACACACTTGGAATCAAGCTCTTGACTTACAAGCAATTCCTGGATTGAAAATTTTATTTGGCATTTTTGTTACAACAAAGCAAATCCGTAATGCTGTTGAAGACACACAAGCAATAAAATTACCAAAACCAGATGATTTTCACTTTGCAGATTGGTGGCTTGATATTTCTGACAATATCGCAAATAGATCTGCTTTCTGTCCTTTATGTGGTTCACATAATAAAACAGCATCGCTAAGAACTGACGAAGACAATAGATTTAAGTGTAATAATTGTAATAGTTCCTATGCATATAGCTTACATAAACCAAAAGAAGCAATCGATTCGGATAGTATTATTGGATCCAACAACGAACAACTACAACAAAGTTATAAAGTAGCTGTCCTTGAACAAAAAGAAGACAGTCATCGACGTATTAAACTCATCAAACAATTACTTCCTACCCCAAGCTATCATAGTTTTTATAAATTATTAGATATTGGAGCGAATCACGGTATTTTTGTCCAAGAAGCATGTCATAATGGATTTAATGCTCAAGGTGTTGAATTAGCGAGTTTTGCAAGAAGAATTGCACTTGATAACAATATTCAAATTTTTGACTCAATGGAAACATTATACGCAACAGAACCTATTTATCATATTATTACGATTTGGGATAAATTACATCTGTTACCAGATCCTCTATCTTATATCAAAAAAATCAGTAATATGCTTGCTGTAGGAGGAATGGTTGCATTTCGTCTTCCTATTGAAGAATCTCACGCATTTTCAAAAGGATTTTTCAGAGCGTCTTTAAAAGGAGGCGAATTGCTTGCAAAGAGATCTGGCTTAATTCTTGTACACACAACAAAATTTATTGACAAAAAAGAATATATCGAATTTTACTGTATCAAAAAAGGAAGCATGTAATGTCGTTGATAAAGTCATTATCTTTTGGCGAAATTATCACCATCAACAACCTTATTTTAGCACCTTTAGCAGGGTATAGTCATATGCCAATGCGGATTTTTTGTCGTAAATTTGGTGCTGGATACACAATCACAGAAATGGTAAGCGTCGAAGGAGTACTTCGTGATTCACAAAAAACATTTCGTTATGCTGACATATCCGATGCACCCAATCTAACATCTATTCAGTTATTTGGAAAAGAAGAACCCAGTCGTTTTGCAGAAGCTTCAAAAATAATCCAAAAAATATTTGGAGTAAAATCTATTAATATTAATTTTGGATGCCCTGCACCAAAAGTAATGAAAAACGGTGCAGGTTCACATCTACTCAAAGAACCTCATAAAATAGCAGCAATTATCAATGCTGTTAAAGATACAGGAGTCAGTGTTGAAGCTAAAATTCGTGCTGGATTTGATGAAGATAATCTTGATCAGATCATTGGAACGCTTGATAAATCTGATGCTGATATGATTATTTTGCATTGTCGTTTGACCAAAGACAAATTTTTGCATGGAACTGCTGATTGGGATCGTTTTCGAAGAGCACGCCAAGCCACGGATAAACTATTAATTGCAAATGGAGACATTAAAACACCTGAAGATGCAAAATTTATCTTAGAACATTACAAAGCAGACGGTATTATGTTAGGACGTGGAGCTATTGCAAAACCTTTTCTCTTTAAACAAATAAACGATTTTTGTACATATGGCTCTTACACAAATCCAACTGCTGAAGAATTAATTTCTTTAGTCAAAGAATATGCAGAATTATGGGTTAACATTACAAAATTCAGTACTATTACACCACTGAGAGGAGCGTTAATGAATTTAGTGAATGGCTTTGAAGGAGCCTCTGATATAAGATCAGGTCTTGCTCGCAGTAATACATTGGATGATGTTTATCAAGCTATTTCTCTATTTTAAGGATTATATATGAATACTATTATATTAATGATTAAAGGAATGATTATAGGTGTTGCCAATATCATCCCTGGTGTTTCAGGAGGAACCATGGCGTTCATTCTTGGAATTTATCAACAACTCTCTGAAGCGATCGGATATTTTTTAATCAGACCTGAAAAAAGAAAAGAATATCTTTTGTTCTTAACCAAAATTATCACAGGTGTGGTTATTGGATTTTTGCTTTTTGCAAAATTGATTTCATTCTTATTAGGAGTGGATCTTCCTGAAGGTACACCATTACCGTTCAGTTATGTACCAACATTTGGATTTTTTCTTGGGTTAATTTTAGGATCAATCCCTGTGCTCATAAAATTACAACAAGATACACGTGTTTCTGTATTAAGAATAGGATTATTAATAATGGGATTTGCTGCTTTGTTTGCGATTTCATCCTTAAAAGAATCTACCAATAATATCGCTACCACAACAACATTAATCAACGATTTTGGCTTCTTTAAAATAGAACTACCACATGTTGGACGGATTATATGGCTTGGGATTGTGGGTATGCTTGCTGCTGCTACAATGATTATTCCAGGAATCTCAGGTTCAGCATTGTTAGTTGCTCTTGGTGAATATGGAAATATTTTACACTATATTGATGAGCGATCCATCGTACCTATTGGGATTATTGGTGGAGGAGCAATCATTGGACTGATTATGACAACACTCATTATTGCAAAATTACTTGAAAATAAAGCTGGTGGAACATTTTATGTTATTATGGGACTTGTTCTCGCATCTTGTGCACAAGTTATTATTCAAATGACTACTGCTAGAGCATCAGTACTAGCTTGGATAGTTGCCGTACCAACAACAATACTCGGCATTGTGCTAGCTCTTCAAAGTGAAAAATTAAATCCTAAAAAATAAAAAAACTCCTAATTTGGGAGTTTTTTATTTTTTATTTATTTTTGATTTGAGTAAGACGTTCTGCTAACGAAAATTCACAACCACAATAATTCTGACAATAAACACAATGTTCTCGGCTCAGTTCTTTGGATATTTTAAATCCATTATTTTTTTTAAAGTTTGATGCTACATAGTTAATACCTGTTTTTTTTGACCACGCATGACCAATGGCATTAACACGTTTTTCATCCTTATGAGGACTTAACGTTAACGAACTGGCTACAGAATCAAAATCATGTACTAATGCATAATCAAAAGCTTTTTGCAGTCTTATCCCATAACATGTTGTACAACGATGTCCTTTTTCGGGTTGATCTTGAAGCCCGTCGATTCTATCATACCAAATCTTAGGCTCATATTCACCTTCTATAAAAGAACAGCCTGCAATATCAGCATAACGTTTTGTTTGTGTGGCACGAAGATGATATTCTTCTTTTGGATGGATATTTGGATTATAAAAATAAATCACTATTTCATCAAACTCAGGTTTTGACTCAAGAACTTTCTCCCAAGGTAAATGACCTCGTAATACTTCAACACATGTGGTTACACAAGGAGCACAGCATGTTTGGAGTAATATTTTTTTTGACATACAAAAACTCCTATACATTAATTAAAGGGCTGCAAGTATGTCTATTACTGATATTGTACACAACTTCAGCATTATAGTGCAACAAATCTTGGTCAATCATACGTCCTACATGATTAAGACAGTTGGTATTTTCACTAATATGCAAAAACATAACATGATTAGTCAATGATCCTACAGCATCTCGTACAAAACAAGCCGCTTCATGATTAGCCAAATGACCACTACCTCCGGAAATACGATCTTTGAGGTATTGAGGATATTTTGATATTTTGAGCATAGAAAGTTCATAATTGGATTCAATGCCAATGAACTGACAATTGTATGCTTTTTGAATAATATCATCATTATAGGAACCAATGTCAGATGCATAGAATATTTTTTTTTGATCATTTTGGAATACAAAACCAAGGCACATTTCTGCATCATGCATAACCTCAAAAGATTCAACATCAATAGAACCAAAATGTAAGGTATCTCCAGGTTTGATAAAATGAACATTTTTTAGTTGCAATCCTGATTTGTGGTATGATTTTTCTGTGATATAAACAGGTAATTGATAATGATGAGCAATACGTTTGAGATGTCTGATATGATCATCATGTTCATGAGTAACCAAAATACCTGATATTTTATCAGCATTGAGGCCTAATCCGGCTAAAGCCATTTCTGTTTTTGGCAACGAAAGACCTGCATCAATCAACAAAGCTTCCGTACTGTTTTCTATATAAAATGAATTGGCTTTACTACCACTAATCAATGACGCACAACGCATATATCACTCCCTAAGCATAGAGTTAAATTATACATTATTTAATTATTTTTTTCAAGCATTTCTATCATAGTGATTACTTATCATTTTAATGATATTTTTTATAATTGCAAGTATAAATCTTGAAAATTACTCAAAAAATAAGTACAATATATTATATAACATATAAAAGATCAAGAGGATATCATAAATTATGATAATAAAATACATTGTATCTTTATCTAAAAGTATCCCTTGGATTTTATTGGGATGTGTGTACTTTCCTATAATGTTAATAAGTTTTCGATATCCAAATAATATCATTATCTCAAATTATCTTCATCTTATATTATGGACTATTCCTTGGTTTTTATGGTTTCATCAAATTATTTTTGCAGGATTTGAAATTAACAACTATCTTTCTCTGAATAATAAAACTGTTTTTCTTTCTGCCTTGTTATCAACATGCCTCATTATTATTATTTTTCCTTTTTCACAATTTCATATTCCATCTCTTAATCAAATAAAACCTAATCCTATACTTGCTGAAAACACCACAATGATTTCTTCGACAGAAGGAACTTTATTATTGATAACAAAGACGAATGAACTATTTGCACAAAAAGACACGAAAGCACTTTGGATAGGTAAGCAAAATGCTACCTTTAAAAATATTGTAACAAACAACATTATAGCGACTGTCAGCAAAGCAGAAATACTTAATAATTTGGGTTATATAGAAAAGGAAGGAAGTGCTGATATATCATTATATATACCACCATTCCAATATCCTTATATTAAGGGGCAAGAGATCTTTGATCTTTGGCAAAAGTCAATCAAACAATTTAACAGTTTAATATTGAAAGCGTATACAAAAAATAATATTTCCATTATAGTAATGAGCAATCATCAATTAATATTAAATCGTGATCTCCCTAAAACTATTAATCGACAAGATGATTCAGCAATACCACATAAAAAAGAGTCTCTAGAAATTGATTCATATAATAGTAATAATATCGAGGGATTATTAGTACTTTTTATTCATATTTTTAATCTTATGCTGTCAGCTACCATGTTTGGTTTACTAACTACCCTTAAACAGTCTTTATTTGGAACGTTTGGATTAGTAGGAGTGATTAGTCTTTTGTTTCCTATTTGCTATTCGTTGTTATCATTTTTTATTGTATGGACAAAATTCCCTATGATTTCAGAACTGATAATATTTGGGATATTAAGCGTTGTTACTTCCATAATTGTATTAATAAAACGCATAAACGAGGAAAAAAAATATGCGCAAAATTATTAATGCAATTTTTTTATTAATTATTAGCACAACATTTGTTTTTTTCTTTAGATATTTACAAACTTTCGATCTTATTGAATCTGCAGATATCAGCAACAATATGTTTATTCCATTGTCAGGCACGGCATTATTTATTAGTTTATTTCATAAAACAAATTATAAATCTTCTATTTTTTGGTGTTTATTATTTAGTTTGATTGTTATTTGTGTACATTTTTTCTTTAATAATAAATCACAAACATATAAAGATATCCCTATTGAAAAAACTTTTGAAAACATCAATCAATTTCCTCAAAAAAAAGGAGTAGTGATTCAAGACAGTATCAACTGTATTAGTTTTGGTATTATGGCACGAGTGGATGAAGGTATTTATTTGATTGAAAATGCCTTTTTTCATTCACATACAAAAGGTGAAAAAGACTATTCGTTACTTGCAAAATATGCAAAAATTACAAACAATCAATTAATTCTTTATAAAACAGATATTTTAACAGACAAACAAATAATCAATACTGCAAAAAATTATGAAACATATATTTCATTTGATGCAGATCTTGTTTTTGAACTATGGAATGAGCGTACCTCGATTAATCTACAAAAAGCATTACCTTATTTAATTTATCTCAAAGAATTTAGAAAAATTATTTTACTATTTACAACAGAATATTTAGTATGTTTTATCGTAATCTTAATCATGGGTACCTTAGGTCTCGTTGCACAAAATCGAGGAATTTTCACAAAAACATCTTGGATAGGAATATTAGCGAGCTATTTTACATCATATGTGGTAGCATCATTGTTATTATTTTATGGTTCGATATTACTTCAAACATTTATTAATTTTCACATAATATAATTTATATTGGAGATATCACATGAATAAAGAAATTTTAGAAAAAGCAAAAGAATGGACATCTGTCGAATACGATCCAGAAACACGATCTGAAATTCAAATACTTCTTGACCAAAACAATGAAGAAGAACTAACGGATCGTTTTTGGCGTGAATTGGAATTTGGAACGGGGGGATTACGTGGTATTCGTGGTGCCGGCACCAATAGAATGAATATCTATAATATCAAAAAAGTAACACAAGGTCTTGCAAATTATTTAAAAAACACAGGAAATAAAAATAAAGGAGTAGTGATTGGGCGTGATTCTCGTATTTTTTCCTTAGAATTTGCTAAAGCGGCAGCGGCCGTACTTGTTGCAAATCAAATTCCTGTGTATTTCTTTAAAGATCTTTGTCCTACCCCTATTTTATCGTTTGCTATCAGAACAATTGGTGCACAAGCAGGAATTATGAATACAGCTTCTCATAATCCAAAAGAATATAATGGATACAAAGTGTTTTGGGATAATGGAGGACAGGTCATACCTCCTCATGATACAAATATGATTCATGAAGTTAATCAGATTCAATCATTAACAGAAGTAGAAGATTTACCTTTTGAGGAAGTGGAACAATCATCATTATTTCGATATTGTGATGAAATTTTAGACGAATACATCAACAAAATAAAAAATATTTCTCGACATCCAGATATTTGTAAAGAAACAGATTTACGTATTTTATATTCACCGTTACACGGATGTGGCTACAAAGTCACTCATATATTAGCAAAAGCATTTGGTTTTAAAAACTTTGAGATGTTTAGTGAGCAAAGTACACCTGATGGTAATTTCCCATCAGCTCCTTATCCTAATCCTGAAGATCCAAACACCATGAATATTGGTCTTGATTATGCTAAAAAACAAGGAGCAGATTTATTTGTGGCTACAGATCCTGATGCAGATCGTCTTGGGGTAGGCTATAAAACATCAAAGGGTGATTATAAACTCCTCAATGGAAACCAAATAGGAGCATTATTTACTTATTATTTATTAAACCACGATGTGCTAAAAAACTCTGTATTAATTACCACTATTGTTACAACACCATTGATCAAAAAGATTGCTGATGATCATCAGATAGAATATCAAGAAGTACTCACTGGATTCAAATGGATCGCACATATCCAACAAGAACTCCATGATCAAAACAAACATTTTGTATTTGGATTTGAAGAAAGTCACGGCTACAATTCTTCTAATATGGTCTACGATAAGGATGGAGTTTCTAGTGCTGTCCTATTTGCAGAGCTGGTCGCGTATTATAAAAAACAAGGAAAATATCTTGATGAAATTTTATTGGAAATCAGCAAAAAATATGGCTACTACAAAGAATCTCAAGTTTCATTAACATTACCAGGTGCTTCTGGAGTAACTAAAATCAATCAGATGATGGAGAACTTTAGAACTCAGCCTCCTAAAAAAATTGGAACACATAATGTGCTGAAAACTATTGATTATCTCAATGATCAGACAGGTTTACCAAAATCCAATGTCTTTGCCATGTTTTTATCGGAAAATATTAGAATTATTGCTCGTCCTTCAGGAACAGAACCAAAAATAAAATTTTATTTTTCGAGTCATGATTCTATCGGTTGCGAAGCTTGCATAGAAAACATTGATCAAATTCATGAACAGATCAAAAATGAGTTTTTAGCCTATATTTCTTAGCATATATAAAATAACGACTCAAAAAAATAAATTAATGAATTTGATCGACAAAAATCAAAAATTTGTGTACAATATGGTATAATATTGTTAGTGAGAGACTTCTTATGGAATTATTTATTAATGACGTGCATATAGATATTACAACTTCAACCAATGACACGATTCAAACAATGCTTGATGCTGTCACAAAAGAATTGGAAGAAGGATTAATTATTGCATCGATGGAAATTGATGGTGAATTTGCAGCTATAGAGAATCCAGAAATTTTGTCAAAAAAAATTAATAATATTAAACGAGTTGATTTACTTGTTGCAACTAATATTGAAATTGGGTTATCACTCTTAGCCAATGGTAAAGAGTTTATTAACTACAGCATCAAAGAATTAGAAAATGGATCTGTAATAAAGAAACAACAAATGATAGAAAGTTTTCGTTGGATTGTTGAAAGTATGGAAGCGTTACGTTTATCATTAGCATTTCCTCCGTCAGAATTATCTATTATCAAAGCAATTGTAAATAATATTGTTGCAAAACTTGATGAAGATGATATTTCGTTTGAACAAATGTCACATTTAGTAGAGTTGTTAACACAAGTTTCAAATCATATCATTATTTTAGAAAACAAACTGCAACATACGGAACAGCATCATAAGGAAGCGACATTTCATAAATTAGAAAAAATCCAATGCCTTCTTCCGGAAATTGCGACAAATTTTCAAACAGGAAATGATGTAAAAGCTATCCAAGATTTATGTCTCGTCATTGATGCTATTGAAATGTATACACGCTATACGGCTTCCGTTTCTCAAGATAATATTGCAGAGAGTCATGCAATTGATCTGAGAGATTTATCATCACAAATGCTGGTTGCTTTTGAAAATAAAGATTTTATCCTGATTGCAGATTTAATAGAATATGATTTAAATGACAAAATAGATGAAATTCTTGATAATCATTAAATTTATAAAAATAAGGATTTCGGTTTTATTATGATATTTCATTCCAGTATTCTGACGTTAAATACCTTAGCATCTATGATTCAAAAAGAGGTTGGTATTTTTTTTCCAGATGCTCATCTAAAAGTATTAGATCAACGAGTTACAGCAATTCTACGTAAAAAACAATGTTCCGAAGAAGAATTAATTTTAAGTTTAGAAAACGATCGTGATGAATTTTTAAAATTTATTGGATATGTGACAACAAATCACACCTTTTTTTTTCGTAGCTTGGAACAATTTGTTGCATTGGACAATCATATCTTACCGGAATTACTCACAAAAAATAAAGAAATTAAGCATATTTCTATTTGGAGTGCAGCCTGTTCTTCCGGAGAAGAAGCCTACACACTTGCTATGTGCGTACAAGGATTTTTCAAAACACATCATTTACATGATTGGGATTTTAATATTATCGCTACAGATATCAGTGAACAAGCACTTGAATCTGCAATTCGTGGAAGATACAGTCTTAATGACTTAAAACATATTCCTATTGAATATCAATACTTAATTAATATTATAGAAGATGCAACAGATCCTTCAGGGTTTTCAAATTATATTGAGATGCCGGAATTTTTGAAACAAAAAATTTCATTTGAAACACATAATTTGTTGAAACCAAAGATGATGCCTTCTGTGGACATTATATTTTGCCGAAATGTGCTTATTTATTTTAATAACGAAACTCAAGAACGTGTGATCACTAATCTCACTCATGTGTTGAAAAAAAATCGTTATTTATTTATAAGCCCTACAGAAAGCCTAAACCATCTGAAGACAAATCTACAGGCACATATGCTGCCTAAATGCATCTTCTATGAAAATTAACGCTTGCAGAGGACCTTTATGCCAACGATTCGTACAGGAAAGATACTAATTATTGATGATTCTATTTTGGTAAGGACTTATTTATCCAAAATGATCACACAAACATCAAATTTAGAATTAGTCGCTTCTTCATCTAATGGAGAAAATGGCTTTCAACAAATTCTTTTATATAAGCCAGACATCGTTATTTTAGATTTAGAAATGGAAAAAGGCGATGGCTTGTATGTTTTGAAACAAATTAAAAATCACATACCTCTAGGAGAATATCCTTTTGTTATTATTCATAGTACAAGAGCAAGACATGGTGATCCTTTATTTAAAGAAGCTATTGAATTTGGATTTTGTGATTTTATCGTTAAAATAGAAGGTACTCCGGAAACATTTTTGACAAAATTATCAAACACTTTTATCCCAAAAATTAATGCCGGACTCGAAGCTAAAGAAATACGAGAACTTCTGCATCCAACTCCATCATCACCTAATTCATCTTTCCAATCTACTAAAAACAGCACATTAACTGAGATTACTGTACCTTGTGGCTTAAGTGCATTGCCTGATGTTCTTGACAAAAAACATATAAAACCAAATATATTAATTATTGGGGCATCAACAGGTGGTCCTCAAGCTGTTCGTGCAATGCTTACCAATTTAAACAAAAATTTATCTATTCCTATTATTGTGATTCAGCATATGCCTGAAACATTTACTTATTCTTTTGCACAAGAACTCAGTGCTGTCAGCGGATTGCCTGCTTATGAGCTACGGCACAATATGAGATTAGAAAATGGAAAAATATATATTTTTCCAGGTGGAGTACATGGAAAGATAAGTATGTTTGGAACGTTTTTTGTTTATTATACAGACAAACAAGAATACGAAAATCATCCTTTTAAACCATCTATTAATCTTGCTATAAACTACTTAATGAGTGGATTTCATGGACATGCTATCTATACGATTTTGAGTGGAATGGGAAAAGACGGTGTTGTTGGAGCAAAACAACTAAAAGATCAAGGATCATTAATCATTGCTCAAGATGAACAGTCAAGTGCTGTATGGGGTATGCCCGGAGCTGTAGTAAAAGAAAATTTAGCAGATATCGTGCTTCCTTTAAACGAATTAAATAAGGGCTTAAAATTAATTTTGGAAACATATGGTATTTAATTGAGGTATAATCATGGATGAATGGAAGGAACTAATTCAGGATTTTCTGAATGAAGCATTTTCACTATTGGACAATCTAGAAGAGTCGTTACTAAGCTTGGAAAAAAATTTAGATGATCCTTCTCAAATTGCAACAGTCTTTCGTGTTGCCCATACTATTAAAGGTGGTGCTGGTGCTGTTGGATTTGATGCTGTGACAAAACTGACACATATTATGGAAGATGTCCTTGATCTTGTAAGAAATGGAAAATGTCATCTTACACAAGATGACATCAGTTTATTACTTTCAGTTAGAGATGAACTTGAATCTTTGCTTAATCAATATAGCAACAATGAAACACCTGATCCGTCTCGATCACAAAAATTAATGACTCAATTGGAATCAATAAAAATACGTAAAAATGATTCCTCCACCAATAACAATCAATCTGACACTCCATCCAAACAAACCACTAATTCAGAAGAAAATCATGAAATTGACTCACTTCCTCTAAGTGCTCGTTTGAATTTAACTTTTGATTTACTAGAAAGCTTAGAAGAATCCATCAAAAATAATGAATATTTAGTTATTATTGAGATTAAATTAAACGAAACATATGAGCTTCGTGATGTATCTGCACTTGAAATTTTAGCTATTGTTAATAGATTTGCAGAACCAATTATTATGAATCCAACTATTGAATTACTAGATGATGAATTTTTTCCTTATTTAAATATGATTTGTACAACCACAGAAAAAATCGATTATATTCAAAAAAAATTAACATTACCTGATGTTGTAACGCATGTATCTGTCAAACAATTCAATAATCAAGTGTTTGAGGAACTTGCAGATAGTATGATGTACCACAGAATATCCTCTACAAAAAATATGGAACAAAACGTTCCCTCTTCATCGCCTGACACACAAAAAACAGACACCTCTTTAAATCCTGTTATCAACACAGATCAAAAAACAGAAAAAAAAAATCTTGGTCTAAAAATTGAAAGCTCACGTATTGATGAATTATTAAATTTACTAGGGGAATTGGTTATTATCCGTTCAGGATTTAATCAATTTGAACTAAACTTAGATAAGGCTTTACAAAATATTCGCTATAGTTTACGTGATTTTCTAAACTCATCTCATTTATTGCACCTCAATAAAGATGCACAGCAAAATGCACTCCAAAATACGATCCTTAGAAATTCCTATCTACAAATTAGTAACGGCCTTGATAACTATACAGACTATGTTCAACAATTTTCTCGGATTTCCGGTATCCTCCAACACAAAATGATGAGCCTTCGGATGATTCCTATCCAAACTGTATTTAGTAGATTTTCTCGTCTAACAAGAGATATAGGTAAACAACTTAATAAAAAAATTGAACTTATTATTAGTGGTGGAGAAACCGAAATTGATAAAGGTATTATTGACGACCTTTATGATCCATTAATGCATATGATTAGAAACTCTTTAGATCATGGCATTGAATTACCAGAAGATCGTCTCAAAGCAGGAAAATCTGAGATTGGCACGATCACCTTACATTCTTATCAAGAAGGAGATTTGATTTTTATTGAACTGGATGATGACGGTAAAGGAATTGACACAGAACTTTTAAAAAGAAAAGCAATCGATAAAAAGTTTATCACTCCTGAACAAGCTCACAGTCTTTCAGAAGAAGAAGCATTGCGTTTGATTTTTATGCCAGGATTCTCAACCGCAAATGAGATCTCAGATTTATCAGGACGTGGTGTTGGAATGGATGTTGTTATAAGAAATATTGAATCTATTGGTGGTTCTGTTTCTGTACACTCAAAAATTGGAGAAGGTTCCAAATTTATTATCAAACTTCCATTAACACTTGCTATTATCCAAGGATTATTAATTTATGTAGAAAATATCCATTATATTATCCCGATTATTGGTGTGGAAGAAACTGTCATTTTAGATCCAAATAATCTTCATCGATTAAATAGGTTTCACGCCTTAAAATTCAGAGAAAAATTGATTCCTTTGATTGATTTACCAAATGTACTTTACGGTGCCAAACCATTTTATGAAACATTAAACGAAAAGAAAAAAGACTTTAGTACCGTAGAAAATATATCCGAACATGTAAGTACCTGCTATTGTATTATTATAAAATATGGGAATCGTCAAGTAGGTATTATTGCACCGGATATTTTAGGGGAACAAGATATCGTTATCAAACCAATGGATCGTGACCTTATTTATAGTCCTGGAATTTCTGCAGCAACAATTGTGGGTAATGGTGAAATTGGATTTATTTTAGATATTCCAACAATGATCCAATTTTATTTAAATAACAAAGGAAGGAAATCATGAGTGAATTAGTAATAGATCATCATACTCAAGAAGAATTATTTTACGCTGTCACTTTTTCTCTTGATTCTCAACTATATGCCGTCAATATTATGTTCATTAAAGATATTGTCATGAGTAAACCTATCTATTGTATCCCAAATTCCAATCCTCTTATGCTTGGAGTGACAAATATTCGTGGTGAAATTACCCCTGTTTATTCACTAAAAAAAATTTTAAGTATCACAGCTGATGAATCGTTAACTCTTTCAAATTATTCGTATATTCCAGCAAATGAAGATAATTATTTTATTACTTTAAAGATTGAATCTCATTTTTTTGCATTATCTGTAGATCAAATTCAAAAAAATATCAGAGCCACAAAAAGTAATTATAGCAACAGTAATTATCTAGAAAAATGGTCTGCTGATTCTATATTTTCAGGAATTATTACAGAAGAAAATCAAAATATCTTAATGCTTGATATTTTAAAAATGATGGAAATACTAAAGAAACATAGGATCTCTTATTTATAAATAATGAATAGGAAATCTTAAAAATATATTTTAAAAAGAAATGGGAGGATTAATGCTGGTTAATTATATTAATCCATTTGTTGAAGCAACATTTGAGATTATGAGTGAGATTCTTCATTCACCTGTTAAGCGTGGACAATTACACCTTAAAAAGGTTGGGGAAAATATGTATGATATCTCGATTATTATCGGGGTAACAGGAAATGTTGCAGGAAGGATTATTTTTGGAATGGAAGAAGCTACAGCTGTAAAACTGTCTGAAAAACTTAATGATGATACATTTGATTCTTTAAACGAATTAGTTTGCAGTACCGTTTCAGAAATAGGTAACATGATTACAGGTCGTGCTGTGACAAAACTTGCATCTGAAAATCTTGCATTCAACTTTAGTGCTCCAACACTCATTATGGGTGATAAAATTTCTGTTGTTAATACCGAAGGTGTTGAAGCACTTGTAATTCCTATCGATACCGGATATGGAATGCTCTTTATCAATATCGCATTTAAACAATAAAATAAAAACTAAAGATAAAAGGGATAACTATGAAGATACAATTTCATGAAGATGGGTTTCCTATAGGAATGACTCCTTCTGGTCAACAAATTAATGTGATGTGTGTTGATGATTCACAATTTATCATTAAACAACTTTCACAAATTCTTGGTTCCAGACAATTTAATATTATCGATACAGCACTTAATGGTGCAGAAGCTATCAAAAAATATAAAGATCTAAAGGATCAAATTCATCTTATTACACTGGATATTACAATGCCAGAAATGGATGGATTAACAACATTAAAAAAACTTACAGAAATCACTCCTGATGTCAATGTTATTATGGTTACTGCTTTGGGAACTGCTGACACTGTTAAAACAGCTATTAAACTTGGTGCGAAAGGCTATATTGTAAAGCCTCTTGATCGGGAAAAAGTACTAGAAAGAATCGGAAAAATTTTCGGCTAACATATGAAATGTCAATCAATAAATCCCTCAGTATCCGTCTGGGGGATTTATTTTATTTTTTTTTAAAATTATGTCATAATAATATCATGAAAAAAATGTATATGATATTATTATTTATTCCTACACTTTCATTTGCTGACTTGTATATTAATTTTGATGGCTTATCATACGATCAGATTATCCAATCTGTACATGATAAGGCTTTATCTAACACCACGTTTATTATATCACATCCTTACCAAAAAACACAAAGCTCATCAAAAGTTTCAGATATTCTTACAAACTACCATCGTCAAACGCTTGAGATATTAAGAACAGAAGCTCAAAAAAAACAAAATAATATTTATTTTGACATTGATCCTTTAGAGATGAATACTTCTATTTTTTTCAGTCAAAAAACATCTTCAGGAAAATTTATTCCTGATTTTCAAAATAAAAATGAAATCAAATTACTGATCAATCGTTTGCTATTAATTTCACAAACAAATAAGTTTGGATTAAAAATTGATTTATCTTTAGTACCTGAAAAACAAAGAAAAAATCTTACTCAGCGAATCAAAAAAGAAATTCCTAACACTATTTTTGTCAATGGTACAGATAAAAATATCACGTCAGCATACTACTATGATCTCAAAAATATTTTCAACAATAAAGATATTTCTCTAAATAAGCTTTTAAAAAAAACTCCAACAACAATTCATTTCATTAGTGATCCAAATATCTCAGGTGTAACGATTGGAGTTATTTTTTGGTTATTGAGCCAACAAGAATCAATTTTTATTAACTATGATTTATTGTCACATCGTTATATTCTTGATCTTATTATTCTCTTACACAAATATAATAAATTATTTAAAATATATTATCTTGATCATGATCATATGATGCTTTATTCTCAAAATTATCTCATGAATATCCACCTCAATAATCAATTAACATACAAAACAATGAATAACACGCTTATTGAAGATAAAAAAATCATAAAAAGTCTTCATGGGTCATCATTATTAATTAGTGAAAAAAATAATATGGAATTTTTAGTTTGGCCATTTAGTATTTTTATCTGGAAATATCAATAAATAAGGAAAATTCATGAAAAAACAATTTTTATGTATCAGTTTATTTTTAGTTTTTGTTTCTTGTACGACAAATATGAAATTTGATCAATTATTCTTAAAACAAGAATATAAACAAGCTTATGAATTACTCCGAAAACGAAATTCTACTAAAAACTCTCCTCAATATAAATCACGAGAACTCAAAGCTGTTTTAGCATTAGTCATTAATGGACATACAGAATACTTACCTATTTTAGAAGCACTCTTATCTACACCTCAAGAATATCAGATGAATAATTGGGTCATGTTTGCTCGAGCATGGATTCGTTTTATGTCTGCAACAAAAACAGAGGAATTTGCTAATGTTCTTGAAATTCTTCCATCTCAAAAATTTGAAGATCCACATATAGAATTATTACGCTTGAGCATACAATCTCATTCTTTATTAAAACTTGAACAATACCAAATATTATTAATGCATTTGAAAGAAAGTAAACTATCCCAAAAAAGTTCTGATTTGCTATATTTACAAGCAGTATCTTATCTCAAAATAAAAGATACAAAACAGTCAGAAAAAAATTTTAAAAAAGTACTCGAAATGACGGAAAACGAACGTCTAAAATCATTGAGTTATTTTTATCTTGGTGAAATCCAACAACAACTAAATAATGACAAAAAAGCTTTTGAATACTATCTGCTTTCTTGGGAGCTGGAACCTTATAATTCGGAAACAAACTTTCGCATTGGCACTCTTCTCCAAAAAAAGTCAACAGATTCACTTCACACACGATTTTTTAAATCAGCGTTACGCCTTAATGAAAATATTGCAGCTGCATGGCTTGCATTAAATCTTCAATAGTTATCTAAAGATTTTATGGATGATCTCGATAATGAAATATCGTAGAAATGAGGAATTTATGAAATATATTTTATTAATAATAATCATTTGTCTTAGCTCTTGTACCCAAAGTTTCATTTCTTATATAAAAAAAGTCTCTGTCAAACCACTAATTTCAACTGACGAAATATTGATTGAAGCAGGTCTTGTTGCTGTAGAAAATAAAACAAAAAAAAATACTGTAACTCCTACCAACAGTAAGGGTGTTCTTATTTCAAATAGTACACAAACATTACAAACAGTTATCAACACACTTGAAACATCTGCTGGTTCAAAAATCATGATTAAGGCTGATACAGAAAATTATTTAATTGCAAGACCCTATTTTTCAAGTGATGAGATTATTTATAATGTTGAAAATAGTAATCCTGCTCAAGGAAGTTTTGAATTTATTATTGGTAATAAATCTGGTGTGATTAAAATTCGTTTATATCATCCTCATTCAAATTTATTAATTAAAGAAATGACTTGGTATATTGAATTAAAAGAGTCCATTGAAAATTAACAGACTCTTTTAATATATCATATTTTAAGTTCTTTGATTAATGCGTGATAAAACAATAAACTTTCTTCTGATAACATACGATTTCGTTCAACAACAGAAATAATTTTTTCCTTAACAACCATATACTGTGCCTCTAGCATATTATTGGGAATTAGTTGATCAATATGAGTATTTGTGTGTGTTCGTTTAGGTTCCAAATAGTCAGCCAAAAAAAGTACTTCACCTACGACATTATCAATAAACGAAATATGACCTGTTGTATGATAGCGAACAGCATCCAAAACTTGTGGATCTTTAATCATAAAGAATGTTTCCATCATCCAAGCCCCAACAATAGCATGATAAACAGACGGTACTGTATTCTCAAGTTTAATACCATACAGCTCTGCATAGATAGCCAACTCATCAGAACTCATCCCTTTTGCAAAATCATGCATTAATACGGCTTGATCTATTTTTTGTGTTAATTCTGCTGACATGTTAGCTCGTTTACTTATTTCTTTTGCTTTTTCTCTCACACGGGTAACATGTGCAAAACGTTTTTCGGACAATAATATTTTTTGAGACTCTAATATCATAGGAATAGAATAATCTTGTGATTTAATCAGGATTGATTGATAATCTTTTATTTTTGACATGATATTCTCCTCAAAAAATAAGATATTTGATTATATTATACAAAATGGTCATCTTTTATTCAACTAATATCATATATTAAAACAAAAATATCTTACAAAATTATTGACAAAATAAAAAGAAATCGACTATAATATTAGGAATAAGTCCAAGGAGCATAAGCAATGAAAAAAGGAATCCATCCTGAACTTAAAGAAACAAAAGTCACCTGTAGCTGTGGTGAAACTTTTCAAATAAAAACTACTAATGAAACGATGGTTGTTGAGGTATGTTCAAAATGCCATTCTTTTTATACAGGTACCAGCCGTAATACAGAACGTGGTGGAATGGTTGAGCGTTTCAAAAATCGTTACCAACTCAAAAAATAGTTTATATCATGTTTATAAACTGTTTGTTGATTATATAATATCTAAGATATGAAAGGTTTAGAAAAATCGGCACTCTCCGTGAGTGCCGTTGCTTTTTTTATTTCAGACTTAATTAAAGATAAGCTTGGTTCTGTCTTAATCAAAGGTGAATTATCCAATCTTCAACTAAGAAAACATTCTGCATACATCAGATTCTCTTTAAAAGATATGTCATCAAAAATTGACTGCCTTACTCACCAATCCTCAAACGCTGCAAAATTATTAGAACATCTTCAAGACGGTGATGAAGTCATGATTTTTGCTCAACCAAGTTTTTACACCAAAACAGGGCAAGTCAATTTTTTTGCTGATGAAATGATGAAACTGGGTGTGGGTATTTTTCGTACTAAATTGGAAGAATTAAAACAAAAATTATACGAAGAAGGATTGTTTGATCATGGACGAAAAAAAACACTCCCTCTATTGCCGGAACATATCGGAGTTGTTACATCAGCTGATGGAGCTGCTTTGCAAGATATCATCAGAGTTGCAAAAGATCGTTTTCCTTTGGTTCGAATTTCTGTTTTTCCCTGTTTAGTTCAAGGGACTCAGGCTCCGGAATCACTTTTTAACGCTTTATCTCTTGCATTAAGCTATCAATTAGATGCTATTATTATTGGACGTGGTGGTGGAAGCGAAGAAGATCTTCATGCATTTAATGATGAACACCTTGTTCGTCTTGTTGCCAAAGCTGAAATTCCTATTATTTCAGCTGTAGGACATGAAATTGATAAAACATTGATTGATTATGTTGCGGATATATCAGCACCAACACCAACAGGTGCAGCAATGATCTTATTACCTGACAAAAAAGAATTATTAAAAGAACTCTCTTATATCAAAAGCGATATTGATCAAGTTATTGAAGATACAATTAACAATGAACAAAACTGGTTATGGACAAAACAAGAATATTTATTATCTCACTTCAATAATATTATTGACAAACAATATGATCAATTAAATTTTTTAAAGCTCCAACTTGAATCCAACAACCCTGTGCATATTTTGAAAAAAGGTTATGCAATCATTGAGTCTGATAGTCATTTAACTGTTGGTGGGGAGCTTAGAATAATCACGAAGAATAAAAAAATTACAGCAACAATAACTACCCTCAAGGATCATACTAATGAATAATAAAGAACAAATACAAGCAGGTGAATTAATATATCTTTCTCATCATAAAATTTCATTTATGATTCCTTTTACTCCAAATGGAACATTATCAACGAACAAAGGTGAAATTCGTTTTAGTGAAATTCAACATTGGGGAGATATCATACAAAACCATAATGAGACAGAACAATTTACCATACTACATCCGACACTTGCAGATCGTGTCATGAAGGTAAAACGTGCAACGACAATATCCTATCCAAAAGATATTGGAGCTGTCATCTTAGAAACAGATATTTTTTCCGGTGCAAAAGTCGTAGAAATTGGGACAGGATCAGCTTCATTTGCGATAGCTGTTTCAAGTATACTGGGAGAAACTGGCCGTATTTATAGTTTTGAACGTCGTCCGGAACATCAACGTATTGCTATTAAAAATTTTCAAAAACTCGCACGTTTCCAAAATGCTGAATTTATTCTTAAAGAAGATGTTCATGAGACAGGATTTGGGTTGGATGAAAAAGTGGATACAATCTATATTGATGTCCCTGATGCTATCCCTTTGCTTCATGCTGCTAAAAATGTGCTGAAAGATGGGGGACAAATTGCTCTCATTGTTCCTTGCGTAGAACAAATGGCAGATATTATGCGTGAATTACCAAAATATGGATTCACACGCATTCGTGCCAAAGAAATGTTTGAACGTGGTATTAGAGTATCACCAGGTCGTACAAGACCTTATGATAGAATGGTTGCACACACGGTGTATTTATTATTTGCATCTTCAAGCAATCAAGATCAGATCGAATATAGCGATCATTAAGCCGTATTATTAAATACCCTCCCAAATTTGGGAGGATATTTGTTATGCTAATTCATCCATTAATTTTTTCACAGCACCAATTTTTGCAGCATCATTTCCTGCTTTTGCAATTTCAAGGGCTACCTTAAAACCTGTAGGGAGATACGAAAAAACTTTTGGTTTAATAAGATCAATAAAATATTGACCTTGTCCTGAAATCCCACCACCTAAAATTACTGCTTGGGGATTTAAAATACAAACAGCATCAGCAATCCCTTTAGCTAAAGAATCAAGCCATTGATCTACGATATGAGCAATTTTTTTATCTTTCTGTGCTTGCTCAAAAATCCACTCACCATTAATTTGTTCTGACATCTCTTGGTCTGGATCATCAAGAGCAATAATTTCTTTTACTCGTTTGACAAAATTTAAAGTAGAAGCTTCTTTTTCCCAAAAATAAGAACATCCTTGGTTCGCATGAATATATCCAATCTCACCGGCTTGATATCCAGCACCATAATAGAGTTGATCATTAATAATAATACCAGATCCAATCCCTGTTCCAATAGCAATACAAATAAAAGTATGATAATTTATTGCAGCCCCAACCCACTTTTCACCAAGTGCAGCACAATTGACATCATTATCAACACTTATAGTCATACTTGTCTTATCTTGTAAATATTTTTTAATTTTTGCAGTACACCATCCTTCAGGCATAGTTGTACCAGACCACTGAACAGAACCTTCATAAGGATCAATAACACCAGGACACGAAATACCGACTCCTTTAATAGCGTATTTTTCTTTAAATAAAAGAATTATTTGAGAAATCTTATCTAATAATTCATCTGCATTACTAGATGTTGTAGGGAAATCATTTTTTTGGGAAACATTTCCAGATAAATCAACAAGTCCATATTTAACTGTTGTGCCTCCAAGATCGATACCAAGAAAATTCATTCATCGCTCCTTGTCAATAAACATAATAAATTATATATCTCTTCACAAAAATTTTCAAGCATAAATTTATTATTAATGATCATGAAAAGTAGGAAATATTATTTTTAATTTAATATCAAATAAAAAATAATATCAAAAATAAAAACAATGATGTTATATTTGATTGCCAAATTATAAATAATTTATAATTATTTATAATAAATTATCAATAAAATGCTGTTATGCTTAACGAATAGTACTTTTATCTCCTTTTAAATCCATTGCCAAAACGCTACTTTGGTAATGGATTTTTTTGTTTTGATTATCTATTAAATATGCTGATTTATCGATATAATAATTATTATTTTACGGTATCATAAAAAATCACACCCCAAAAAAGTATATATATATTATCATTAAATGATTATGGTTGGCTATATCATAAAAAAAAAGCACCATATAAAAAATAAATCATCCCCCTACAATTTCAAAAAGTGAAAATCTATCTTCAAAAATTAATAACTTCTATGAGAATAATTAAATGAAAAGTCTACTTCCTTTCGAGCAAGATAAGGTATAGATAATTCAAAGAAGAATACTTCATCTTTATATATAAAAAAGAAATATGATCTAAATAATTGATGATTCTATTGATAAAGTGATTCAAAAAATAAGTATACAGTTGACTTAAAAATTATTTTATGTATAATATAAATAAAATGTGGAAGCATTGATAAAGAAAAAATAAAAGAGGCTGGAAAGTGAAAAGAAAATTTCTCGCTTGTGATGTTGATGGAACATTAATTCATCATGACCAAAAAATTTCAACAAAAGATTTGAATGCAATCAAAAAATTTAGAGATGCAGGGCATTATTTTGCATTATGCACAGGAAGAACAGAAACATGGACGATCCCTATTTTACAAGAATATAATCTACATTGCGATGGATTAATATTATGTAACGGTTCGTTACTTTTTGATGTCGATAAAAAAGATCCCCTCAGACTTTCTCAAATTTCGAGTATTGCAATTGATAATGCTATTGGAAAAGAAATTATTAATTATTTCTATAAACTCAAAGAATTTACGATTTGTTGGGATGATGGCAAGGATACTTATGAAATTGATGATCGTTTAATGACAATGAGCTCAACAATCATTCAAGAAGATTCTGCTCTCAAAAAATCTATCAAAGATTTTCAAGAATACACTCATTCTTTTGTCACAATAAACATTGCTCCTTTTAACACAGATATAACGGTGTCAGAACAATCCAAAAAAGATATCTTATCACGTTGGGGTACATATGTAGATGTGTTTCGTAACCAACACTATATTGATATAGCTCCAAAATCATCCTCTAAAGGTCAAGGTATCCTCAATATGGCTCATCACTTAGGAGAGGAATTTGAATTGTTTGGTATTGGGGATTCATATAATGATCTTCCTATGTTTGAAACAGTTGGGAAAAATAATGCATTTGTAATGAAAAATGCAGAACCAGAACTCAAAAAATATAGTAATAATATTGTTGATAGTGTATCAGATTGTATCGAAAAATTACTGAATGCTTCGCATAGTAATTAGTACATTTATAAAGGAGATATGATTATGAATTCTTTGAAAGAATTATATCGTATTGGATTTGGACCTTCAAGTTCACATACTATAGGTCCTTTCAGAGCCGGACAACTAATGCTTCAGAAATGCCCTGATGCGTACAGATATCGTGTCACTTTATTAGGAAGTCTTATGGCAACAGGAAGAGGGCATTTTACAGATAAAGCGTTAGAAAAAGCTTTTGAAGGACATAATCTTGAAGTTATTTTTGATGAAAAAACAGTGCCTATCCAACATCCAAACGGTATGATTTTAGAAGGATTAGATCAACAAGATAACGTTATTTATACTTGGAAAACTTATTCTGTTGGTGGGGGAACATTAGTAGATGAAGGTTCTTCATTAAAGGAACAAAAACAATATTATCCTCAAAATCATATGGTTGATATTATTGATTATTGTAAAAAAGAACATATTTCTTTATGGGAATATGTTGATCGTTTTGATGTTGAAGACATTTGGGAATATTTAGAAGAAATACTTGATACGATGATGATATCGATTGAAAATGGATTAACAAGTACTGAAGAATTTCTTCCACCAAAAACACTAAAAATACGTCGTCGAGCAAAACAAGTATATCAAAACGCAATCAAATTACAAAAAAGTCCTGTTGTCCAAGAACAAGGACTTGTTTCAGCGTATGGATTAGCCGTAATGGAAGAAAATGCTTCTATGGGAATAGTGGTCACAGCTGCTACTTGTGGGTCTGCAGGTATTTTGCCAGCAGTACTCCGTTATGCCAAAGAATCGATGAACTTAGATAAAGAAAAACTCAAAAAAGCTCTTGCTGTAGCAGGAGTTATTGGTATGATTGCCAAAACCAATGCTTCTATTTCTGGTGCTGAAGCTGGATGTGCTGCAGAAGTTGGTGTAGCGTGTTCTATGGCAGCAGGAGCTTATACTTTCTTAAAAGGTTTAAGCATAGATCATATCGAGTATGCTGCAGAAATGGCTTTAGAACATCATTTAGGATTATCATGTGACCCTATTGGAGGTTTTGTATTGATTCCATGTATTGAAAGAAATGCAGCTGCTGCTGTACGAGCAATCCAATGTGCTTATTTTGTTGAGCTAAGTGGTTCTGAACACTCTATTTCTTACGATGATGTTTTACAAACAATGATCGAAACAGGTCGTGATATGAACGAAGCTTACAAAGAAACATCAAAAGGTGGTCTTGCTAAATATTTTGATAAACTAAATAAATGCTAACTAAAGACTCAAAAAGAAATTAATTTAATATATATATTATATGGGATGAATAGGAGTATCTCATGGATCCAATCAACATGAGTGATATTATTGGAATTATTTTAGCTGGGGGACAAGGGACAAGATTAGACCCATTGACAAGAAATCGATCAAAACCGGCAGTGCCATTTGGTGGGAAATATCGTATTATTGATTTTCCTATCACTAATTGCATCCACTCTGGAGTTGGGAAAATTTTTGTGTTAACACAATTTCATTCAGCATCATTAAATCAACACATTACTCAAACATATAAGTTTGATTTGTTTCATGATTCCTTTGTTGATATTATTGCAAGTGAGGCTTCAAAAAATCTAGAAAATAACGGTTTTTCACAAGGTACTGCAGATGCCGTTCGTAAAGGCATGCATCATATTAAATCAGTACGAAACGCAAACTATGGTCTTATTTTAGCAGGTGATCAGCTTTATCATATGGATTTTAAAAAACTTCGTAGTATTCACAATCAATACCAAGCCGATTTAACATTAGGTGTTGTAGCAGTCCCAAGATCTGAAGCTGATGCTTTTGGAATTGTAAAAGTCAGTTCGGATTATCAAATTTTGGATTTTTGGGAAAAACCAGGTGATGCGACATTAGATTCGGATTGGTATGTTCCTGAAAATCTACGTCAGAAATACAATTTACCACCAGACACTGTTTTTGCATCAATGAGTATGTATTTGATTGGGTTAGAATTATTGGATCAGTTATTAACAGAACAAAAACAAATGATGGATTTTGGAAAAGAAATTATTCCTTTTGTGATTAAAAATTACAAAGTACATATTGCCGTTCATAAAAGTTATTGGGAAGACATTGGAACACTTGAAAATTTTCATAAGGCAAATATTGATCTCACTCATGAAACACATGGATTTAACATTTATGATCCTGAATGGAATATCTTATCCCGACCAAGTTTATCAGCCCCAAGTGTCTTTATAGAATCCAATATAAAATCATCGTTGATCGCTGATGGATGCCATATAAAAAAAAGTAAGATTAATCATACCGTGATAGGACAACGTATGGTCATTGAAGAAAATACTGAAATTGAAAATACAGTGATTATGGGATCTGATTGGATAGAAACCTCCAAAGATAAGGATCTAAACCGTCAAATGAATATTCCTAATATTGGTATTGGCAAAAATTGTATCATTAAAGATGCTATTATTGATAAAAATGCACGTATTGGTAATAATGTCACTCTTATTAATCACAACAAACTTAACAATCAAATCAATGATCATTATATCATCAAAGATGGGATTATTGTTATTCCGGCAAAAACAATCCTTCCAGATCATTTTAAAATATAAAATCATGCTAATTTCAAAAAAAGTAGTAACTAGCAGAGTTACTACTTTTTTTATATTTTTCTCTTTCATTTTTAATAAAATTTGTGTATAATATATTTATATCAGATAATCTCTATATAAAATTATATTCAAAGAGTCAAAGATGTCAAATCAAGAAAAATCATTTTCTACTTCTTTAGATCCTAAAAAAGAACGTGATGCCTATTTAAAAGTCTTTATTAGTAAAGTTTATGCTATCTGTTTTATGCTTTCCATTCCTTTTGCGATGCTACAAGAAATTTTTATCAATATGAACAAGATCTATACAAATAAGACGTTATCATTAAATGATATTCTTGCAAATTTCGGGCATTCCGAGTCACTATTATTTTATTTATTTTTTACTGTGATACAGTGGATTGGGATTTCTATATATATTAATCCTATAAAAAAATACTTAAAATACAATGTAAAATACGAACAAGCACTGCAACGATTCACACATCCAAACACAATGCTATGGTTATCACTCATTTCAAGTATAATAGTCTTAAGTATGACACATCTTATTGCTATGGAGCAGTCCCAACAACATGAATCTAAAATACTTATTCTAGATACAATCTATCGTGTCTTATGGCAAATTGTAACAGGATATCTTATGGTTTATGGACTTTTAGAAGCAAATACCACTATTGAACAATACTTTGATAAAGATAATCAATCTCAACAAAATATTCGTGGATCAATACCTAAGATATCGATTTTATATGTTTTGATGAGTTTGTTAATTATTCTAAGCATTTTAAAAACAATATTGAATTTGGATAATCTTAGCAAAGAAACTCAAAATCTAACAATAATTGATTCTGTCATAAATTATAATAATGGTAATATTTTTATGATTATAATTTGTATACTCACCATTATTTACTTTTATAATAGCTTGATTTCAAATGTTAAAAATAACATCTACTCTTTTCTAAATCTTGCTTCACAAAATGGTTTAAAACCGATATCGTTTTTCTATCAAGAAAACAACATCATACGACGTGTAGTTAGCTCATTAAATATTTTTTTCATAACGATATTTAAAAAATTCAAAAAAACATTTGATGCTTTTACGGAGATGGTAGATTATCGGCAGAAATTAACAGACAAAATAACAGAATTTATTGATATGGTTCAAAATCAAAAAGTGATGTTTATAGATTTGGCAATAAGTAAAAAAACCATTAATCATAATATGGAGCAGCTAGTTGTTTGCATTAATAATCAGCAACAAATTTTCGAAAATATCAACAAACAAATCAACAGTCTTGCGATAAATTCAGAAAGATTGTCGCATTCTTTTGATTCTCTGAATCAAGAACATATCCAATGTTTATTATCTACAGAAGAAAGCACTACATCATTGACATCGTTTATTTCTACTAGTGGATCTATCAAACAACAAATTGAAGAAATTTTTACAATTATTGAAGATACAGCTATTGAAACCAACAATATTAATAAAATCTTAGATATTATTAAACATATTACTGAACAAACCAAACTACTGTCTATTAGTGCTTCAATAGAAGCAGCACATGGTGGGTCTTCAAGTTCTGATTTTTCAAGTGTTGCAGAAGAAATACGTGTCCTTGCAGACATGTCACATGATGCAGTCAATAACATTGCTCTAAGAGTTTCTGTTATCAAACATTTCATTGAAAGTTCGATTGTTCTATCAACAGAAAGTATCGAAGCTATTGAAAAAAATATTAGAGAATCTGAACAGATTACTCAAGATTTAAAAATTTCAATACAAAATACACAACTTTTAAATTACAATATCAATACATTTACTGATAGAGTGATCAAGAATATTAATGTTTTCGAACAAGAAGAACAATCTTCCATATCAATTACCAATTTCTTAACCTCATTAAGTAATGATATTACAAAAAATAAACCACTATCTTATGATCTTTATGAACATCTTGAAGTATATAAAAATTATATTTCAGATAATTTCAACACCTTGCAGAAAATAGACAGCATACAGTATCAATGGCAAATTAAAGAATTACAAATCAAACAAATTATTGACAGTACGCTCAGCTCAAATAAATAAGATAGTATAGAGTAAATTATGAAAAATTTTAAACATTTTAAAGAATTTGGTGACTACACAATAACAATATCAGATATTAGAATAAATAATACAAAATTAATAATGATGAATCTCTTAATGTTATTTCCATTAAATGCATTATTACTTTTTCTCTGGAGTTATTTAGAGTTTTATCTACCTAATGGAATTGTTGATGTTTTATTAGAACACTCCAAAACTATTACGATTATTAATATCAAGATTCACATTCCTATTTTTTTAATGTATTTATTCATTGCACATATCGTTCAATTAATAGCTTATTTCTACTATCTATTTCCTATTCATCGATTATTTTTACATTCAGAAGAGCAATCAATTTTTTCACAGCATTATGTTTTATATGGATTTCATTATCTATTTTGGATACCTTTAGCTATCTTATTGTTTGCTTATAATAAAGAAATTGGCACGTCACAGCTGGTACCCCATTTTACTAAGTCACAATTACTGATTTTACAAAATGGTTTTATTATTATTCTATGGTATATTTCCAGCAAAATTTTCGAACTATCCAATCAAATGATTTTTCATTACTTTCAAACACATCGTTTCTGCACATATCAACTCAGTAAACTATACTATAACAAAATAAGATTTTCCTTATTATTATTTGCAACACTAATGTTTATCTTCATATTTCATATCCATCCTTTCATAAGATTTTATACGCAAAATAATTATCCTCCTTATCACTTAGTTGCACATATACCTCAAATATTACTCGCTATAGGTACTATTATTTTCTATTCTTTTTTATTAAACAATGCGTACGGAAAACAAGAAGAAAATCATATGCATCTCTTTGAAATTTATCTGGAACAAATGGTACAACAAGAAAATGCAGATTTTTCACATATGATATCACCGCATCAAGACAAAATAACATTATATTTTAATAAATATATCTTAAAGATCTCTGATTCACTGGCTCATACACAAAAAATCAATAATTCTTTTAATCAATCTTTAAAAAATTTGATGCTAACATACGGTTCACTCAATCAATTACCACGCTTTGATGAGTCTTCAGATGCATTTAATTCTTTATCTCATCTTTCACAATATATTTCAAAAATTATATTAAATTTTCAAGAATCTCTCGATAAACTAAATCATGATTTTAAAGATAATACTTCTTTATCAAACGAAACTTACTACATCCTACAGCTTGCTTATGAAATCAAATATCAATGTTCGCTTTGTATTTCTAATGCATCCATCATTATGGATAAACTTGAGAATACGATGAAGAAAAGCAAGATTATCACTGATTCTATGCATTCGATTAGTCAAAATATCAAATCTGCAGGAACAGAGGCAGAATTTATTGACGAAATACTACTTTTACTTCAGGATATAGCAGAACAAACAAATATTTTATCGATTAATGCCGCACTAGAAGCAGCTCATGCTGGTAATGCAGGAAAAGGATTTGCTATTGTATCTAATGAAGTCCGAGCTTTAGCTACTGCTTCAAGTGATGCTGTAGATGATATTTCACAAAAATTAATTAGCATTCAAAACTTTATCAAAATAGCAGTAGCTAAGGTGTCTAATTTGGAACAAATCACAGATGAAAATCATATGTTAATTACAGAATCTCACACCATCATGAGACGTGTTATTGAAAATTTTAGAAATATCGAATTAGTAGCATCAAAAACCTGTGAATCTACAGATTTACAAGGAAAAATGTCAGAACAAGCATTCAATAATATTAATAATTTTTTAAGTTTCTTAGATACATATCATGAATTACTCAAAAAACAACAAAATGATATTCAATTATTACGTGAAAAAACAATAATGATTCCGATGTTTGAAAAAGAAACTCTCAGAAATATGCAAGATCTACTTTCTATTATTAACGATCTGGGAAGTATAAAAAATAATGTTTCAGAAAAATTATCTGAGATTACAAAAATAAAGAACAAAAAAACAAATCATCAACGATCAATATATGAAGAAGATTCACAAGAAATAATCACGCCAAATAAAAACGAAGTTGATCAAACAACAATTACTGCTAAATAAAATAGAAACAAATAGTTATTTAGGATACTAATAAAAATAATAAAAAAAGACTCAATTGAGTCTTTTTTTATTATTTTTATTAGTATCCTAAAGTTTTTTATCATTGAGTCGAAAATTATAAAGTACAAAGCAAAAATAAAATAATTATTCCCTGTTTCGGTAGTCGGAGATAAGTATAAATAAAATACAGCCAATCTCCCCTCCGGAACCTCTTTCAAACAATAACGACACATAATTGTGTCGTTATTGTTTTTTTATAAACTTTTGTTGATAGATCGCAATATAAATTCCTCTGAAAATAAAAATAATAAATTGGAACAAAAATAACAGACGAATAAAAAAATAAAATAAATAATTATTATTATCTATATTCATTAAAATACCATATAATGCCCATAAAATAACGATCATAAAATAGAATTTATTGGCTTTAAATAAGAGAAAGTTTGCAAAAAGAATAATCATGATCAATGCTGCTATTGCAAGACTGTAGGATCCATAATCATTACTAATCTCATGATAATTGTTCCAGACTACTAAACCATTCAAGAAAAAGGCAACCAAAATCCATGCTAAATGGATCTCAAAAAAAATTGAGATGATTTTTGAATCTTGGTATGGTTTAGTAATGATGTAATGGTTAATATAAACTAACAACATTAAAATAGTAAAAATAACGACCCATGATAGAAAGATAAATTCTCTTAACCAAACAAAAATCCAAAGAGTATTCAACAATAATACAAGATTGTAGATCAAAAAGATCTGTAGATCTGTTTCTTTTTTTTGAAAAAAATTTCTCCAAAACAATAATAATACCACTAATCCCAAAATATAAATAATTCCCCAAATACTAAAAGTGAAATCAATAGGCGTAATTAAGGTCATATTTTTATCAGATATTCCACTGATTTGAGATGAGCTCTTGTAGTTAAAAAACATAACAAACCAAAAAACAATTGTTGATAAGATAGGCATCATATTTTTTTTGTTTAACATAGGTACCTCTTTATTTATATAACGTTGACATTTAAATAGTAATATTTTATAATCTATATAACAAAAATTAGATAAGGAATTTTTTGTGCACGAAGAACTAAGCACTATTATCTCTTCTTTTCATCAATTCTTAGCTGGTGAAACAGCCAAAAAAAAATTTGATCAAGATATTTTTACAGGCATAGAAGAATTAGAAGATATGATTGATCTATCAAAAGAAATAAGCTACTTTGCCGAAACCTGTCAATCCATTTATTTTCGTGAAATCCCTGATATTCGCGAATCTATTTCTTTAAGTACAAAAGATTATGTGCTAGATAAATCGGATATTTTTTATACCTATCAAAATTTACTACAATGGCATGAGATTAGTCAAGTAGAAATCAATCAAAATGACTATCCTTTATTATATGAACTCGTTTCTGAAATATTTTTCCCAAAAAATTTATATACATTATGGAAAGATAGTTTTGATGAAGAAGGTCATTTATTAGATACAGCATCTCCTGAATTGAAAAAAATTCGTGGGCTAAAAAAACAACTTCGCAATAATATCGAAAAAACACTTCAAAAAGAATTAAAATCAAACATTGATCTTGCTGAACAACGGATTGCTTTTCGTGAAGACAGATATGTCATACCTATTAAAAGTAATGCCAAAAATCGTACAGCAGGTATTATTCATGGGTTTTCAGCTAGTGGATTAGTGACTTATATTGAGCCACCAGCAATTGTTCACATGAACAATGAATTACTTTCTGTGGATGATTTAGAACAACAAGAAATAAATCGACTTCTTCGGACATGGAGTAACCAAATTGCACATCATGAATCTGCTTTAAAAACAATGATTACACAAATTGCATTATTAGAAATATTATTTGCAAAATACCATTTTGGGAGACAATATCAATGTTCTTTTCCTAAAATAAGTAATTCTAAAACATTAATTCTTGAAAAAGTTTATAATCCTTTTTTGCTGATCAAAAAAGGACAACAAGACACTATTCCTATTAACATAACTATCAATGATCACATAAAAGGGGTCATTATTTCAGGAGCCAATGCCGGTGGTAAAAGTGCCGCTCTAAAAACTACTGCGTTATGCTTACAGATGTTTCGTAAAGGACTTCCGATTCCGGCATTATATGCAGAACTTCCTTTGTTTGATGAGATTTTTATTGAGATTGGAGATTCCCAAAGCTTATCTGATGAGTTATCGACTTTTTCGGGACATATATATAATATTAAAGACATTTTATCAAAATGTACCCCTCATTCTTTAGTATTAATCGATGAAATTGCTCATGCAACAGATCCTATTGAGGGAGAAGCGTTGGGATGTGCTATTATTGATGAATTAATTAAAAAAAACATATTATTTATGATCACCACCCACTATAAAAAAATCAAAATCAAGGCATTTGAACAAAAAGATATTCTGACATATTCAACAAGCTTTAATACAGAAACATTAAGGCCTGAATATCATTTGTATCCTGATACAATTGGCGAAAGTTATGCTTTAAAAATTGCATCTCGTGTAGGATTGAGTTCTCATATTGTTAAACATGCTCAATCATTATTAACAGAACACCAAGATAAAACAGATGTGATTTTAAGCAATATTGAAGCATTTGAACACAGATTGCGTCATAAAGAATCTGAATTGAACAGAATGGCCGAAATGTTAGAAACAAAAAAAGAACAACTCTCACTCGTTCAAGAGGAGTTGGAAGAACAAAAATATCGCCTCATATCAGATGGTTTGGCAATCGCAGATAAAGAGCTTAATAAATGTTTATTTGAATTAAATGCCGTTCAACGAAACATTGAAAAACAACCCAAACAAAGTTCGCAAGTACTTAAAAACATTAAAGAAAAAATCAACGAGAAAAAATCAGAAATAACAGAACGTTCACGTAAAAAAAAGACTTCTATCAAAGAAAAAGATTTGGTTTTTATTGCATCGTTAAATAAAAAAGGAGTGATTGAACAAATACATAAACGGCATGCATTAGTAAGTATTGGAAATATAAAGATAACTGTATCTTTGTCTGATTTATTTGAAATAGCCGATCATGAAAAATTTAATAATAGACCAATTATCAAAACATCAACCTTAACCGTGTCACATTCTATTGATATCCATGGAATGACTGCAGATGAAGCAATCAAAGTTGTGGAACGATATTTATATCCAGCAATAGCAACAGGTTTAAAAGAATTTACCATCATTCACGGAAAAGGAACAGGAATTTTACAAAAAACTGTTCATTCTTTATTGAAAAATATCCCTGAAATTAAGGATTTTGGTTTTGCACCACCACAGATGGGAGGATCAGGCAAAACTATTGTCAGATTTATTTAATATTTTTTATTTTAATCACGAGGAATTTATGAAATATAGCATTTGTGTTTTGATCTTGTTTGCTATTGGGCATAATTCTTATGCTAAAACAAAAAATATCCCCACATACCCTAGTGGGATAAAGGTTAATTTTACGATCAACGAAGAAAAAATCATTGTCGAAGAAAAAATCGAAGAGCAACAAAAATCACGAAGAAAGAAAAAAATAAGAAATATAATAACAAATGTAACATCAACTACTGTCCCTAGATTTATTCGTGTCATTAATAGCATTTCTGATTTAAACGAACAAGAATATCTCAGCTTATTAATCTTTGATGCCGATAATAATATAATAGAAAGCCATATTGTTACAAATACAATAAAACCAACGCCTGATTATATTTTCTTTATGGATAGACAGTCTGGACGTTCATTTAAAGGAAAATTTGATCTATATCATTTCCCTAAAAATGCTGTCAGTTTTACTGTTGCTATTATAGATCAGGATCATAATATTATTTATCCTACTTCCCATCCTGGATATAATGCTAACCAACAAATCACCATTGCAGAATTCAAAGAGATAGCACGTAATAAAACAATGCTCCAGTTTGAAGTTCTTGGATCTGCAAAAAAAAATCTAACACGCATCGCGGCATTTCAATTTTAAAAACTAGAAGAGGTTTCCATGTGGCAATTATTATTATTTTTTTTCTATACAACGACTCTTTTTGCAGAAATGAAACCTTATCCAAGTGGTATTGATGTTTCATTTCTGGTAAACCAAAACAAGATTACAAAAAAAGAATTTCTTATCCAAAAACAAAATGAAACCAATACTCTAAAATCATCTCGATTTTTACGAATTATTAATGCAGTGAGCGATATCCCTGATGATTATGATCTAGCGATTGTATTTTTTAACAAAAAAGGAAAAAAAATAAATCATATCATAATCACAAATACAACAAAACCGTCTCCTAATAAGATTTTCTTTATTGATCGAAAAACAGGAAAGAATTTTCAAGGGAAACTAGATGTTTACGCGTTTCCTAAAAAAGCATCTTCCTTGTCAATTGGTATCATTAATCAAAAAGGGAGGTTGCTGAATTCTTTTTCTATACCAGAATTTGATAAAAACAATCAATTGAGTTTAGAATTTTTAAAACAATTTAATCCTAATAAAGAATATATGTGGCAAATCGAACTCTCTGGAACCATAGAAAATACCGTGTGTCGTCTTAATGCATTTTATTTTATTTAATTAAATAATCAAAAAAAAGAGCTGTGTAAAACAGCTCTTTTTTTGATTATTTATCTTTTTTGTATCTATTGATAAGATTATTAGTCGAAGAATCATGAGAAACAACTGGTTGTTTATCTTTCAGCTCAACCAAAATTTTGTTAGCTAGGATTTTTCCTAATTCTACTCCCCATTGATCATAGGTACATACATTCCAAATAACACCTTGAACAAAAATCTTATGTTCATATGCAGCAATCAATGTTCCCAACATTTCAGGAGTCATTTTTTTAAATAAGAAAGAATTAGAAGGCTTATTACCGGGAAATATTTTGAATGGTGTTAATTTTGCAATCTCTGCTGCAGACATTCCTGTAGCTTTTAATTCTTTTTCTACTTCATCTTTATTTTTTCCAACCATTAGTGCTTCTGTTTGTGCAAAATAATTTGATAATAGAAGTTCATGGTGATTGGAAATAGGATTTAAAGTGTGTATAGGTGCCAAAAAATCACAAGGAATTAATTTTGTTCCTTGGTGGATTAATTGATAAAATGCGTGCTGTCCGTTTGTTCCAGGTTCTCCCCAGATAATAGATCCTGTTTGATACGAAACAGGGACTCCATCACGTGAGACATATTTGCCGTTTGATTCCATATCACCTTGTTGAAAATAAGCTGCAAAACGGTGCATGTATTGATCATAAGGTAAAATAGCATGAGTTTCCGCACCAAAAAAATTATTATACCAAATACCAAGTACAGCCATGATGAAAGGAATATTTTGAGATAAATCAGTACGTTGAAAATGTTGATCCATTTCATAAGCACCCTTATGAAGTCTTTCAAAATTATCAAATCCAAGAGCTAATGCAATAGACAAACCTACTGCTGACCATAATGAATATCTTCCACCAACCCAGTCCCAAAATCCAAACATATTCTCTGTATCAATACCAAATGCCGAAACTTTTTCAGCATTTGTAGAAACAGCAACAAAATGTTTTGCAACAGAATTAGGATCTTTAGCCTGCTCAAGAAAAATATTCTTAGCAGTTTCAGCGTTTGCCATTGTTTCTTGTGTTGTAAATGTTTTAGATGCAATAATAAAAAGTGTTGTTTCAAGATTAAGATGTTTCAAAGTTTCTACAATATGAGTACCGTCAACATTTGATACAAAATGCATATTGAGTTTTGTGTTATAATGTTTTAAGGTTTCAACAACCATTACAGGCCCTAAATCAGATCCACCTATACCAATATTCACAATATCGGTGATTGATTTACCTGTATAGCCTTTCCATGCACCAGATCGTACCTTTTCAACAAATACTTTTATTTTAGCTAATACATTACGAACTTCAGGCATGACATCTTTACCATTAGACATCACAGGATGAGATGATTGATTGCGAAGAGCTGTGTGAAGAACAGATCGACCTTCTGTTGTGTTAATGATATCACCAGAAAATTGTTTTTGGATTGCATCTTTTAAATCAATTTCGTCTGCTAATTCTTGAAATAAACGCATTGTTTTTTCATTAATACGATTTTTAGAATAATCAAATAATAAATCACCAAATTCAACATGAAATTTATCAAAACGAGTACGAGATTGTTGATCTTCTTGAATAAACATATCTTTCATATGCAAATCTTTCATTTCTTCAAAATGTACTGTTAATTTTTTCCAAGCTTCAGTATGAATAGGATTGATAGTTTTTAACATATAATGCTCCTTTTAAATATAAGTATTATATTAGTATAGATCTTTTTTAACAAAATTACAAATATGTTAAATTGAAATTTGATTGTTCATAGGTAATAGATTATAATAATTGTAAATACTTATAGGATATATTTATGGAAGATTTGAATATATTATCAGAAACCGTTATCAACGAATTATCAAAAAATAACAAAACATTATTTACTGCAGAAAGCTGCACAGCAGGTTTATTATCGTCATCTATTGCAAATATCAGTGGTTCATCATGTGTTTTGCTTGGAGGTGTTATTTCATACCATAATGACATCAAAAAATCATTATTAAATGTATCACCAGAGACCTTAGAACATTTTGGAGCTGTTAGTTTTGAGTGTGTATTTGAAATGGCACAAGGTGCCCTAAAACTATCTCAAGCTGACTATATTATAGCTATCACAGGTATCGCCGGACCCACAGGAGGATCAAAAGACAAACCCGTAGGTACGGTATACACGGCTATTTTATCAAAAGACAATCAAGGATGGGCACAAAAATTTATCTTTAGTGGAACACGTTCTGATATTCGTGAAAAAGCAGTAAATGCAGCACTTCGTTTATTACTTTCAACAGAAAGAGAAGATGATTTTTTAGATACTGAACTTTATGATGCAAGAGAATTTTAAAATAAAAAAACACAATTATTATTGTGTTTTTTTTATAAAATAATTATTTCATATTTTGTTTAATTTTTTCAAGAATTTTAAAAGCTATTTCCATCGTATATAAATTAGAATCATCATTCCAAGGCATTACACCATACTTTTCAGCAATTTTTTCTTCACCGGTGACTGTATCCAAGAAATAACGTAGTTCTTTCTCTAATGGATTTCCTTTTAAAACAAAAACTCTATCCACAACATGCTCCTCACGATATTTTATCTTACCTTGAGAAACATCATATGTATTATCTTGGTTTTTATACACAAGGATATCATGAGATGCATAGTCTAATTGAATATAGCTATCTTGTTGTGAGATAATCATACGACGATCTTTAAAGCTGGAAACACGACTGGCAATCAAATTAGCCACACAACCATTTTCAAAATGAAGGGTTGCTAATGCATAATCTTCAAAATCAGTAATCACAGATTGTCCATGTGCTGTGATTTCACGAACTTTTGATTTGACAAGCGACAATACTAAATCTATATCATGAATCATGAGATCTAATACAACACCAACATCCTGTATACGTGCTACAGAACCAATACGTTGTGTATTGATATAGCGAGGATTATTGAGTAGATGTCTTACCTCATGGATTGCATCATTAAAACGTTCAATGTGACCAACATGGAGAACTAAGTCGCTTTGTTTTGCAAATTCCATAATGGCATAAGCATCTGCCAAACTGTCTGATATAGGCTTTTCAACAAGAATATGGCATCCTTTTTTCATTGCTTCCATAGCATATTCATAATGAAAACATGTTGGAACGACAATAATAACTGCTTCCACATTTTGAAGCATATCAGAATAAGTAGCACAAGAATTAACTTTAAAATCTTTAGCTACTTGCTTACATTTTTCTTGATCTATATCATAAATAAAAACATTATCTGCTGAGATAATTTCTGTCAGAAGATTGACATGATACTTCCCCATATGCCCTATACCGGCAATTCCTACCTTAATAGCAGGATTTTTAATACTTTGTGGCGTCATATACTCTCCAAATTTTAGAAAAAAATATAAAATATTATAAATAAAAAACAAAGATGTTAAATTATATAACAAAAATAAGTTAAATGCAAGTAATTAAAAAAAAAATCATATGAACACCTTTGATAAATGTTGACTAACTGCAGAAAATTATATATAATTTTCTTATAATTTTAATAAAAATAATATATGCGTTATTTATTAGGAGGTTTATATGTTGTTTTCTTTCGGGGCATTTTTGTTAGTTTTAATTCTGTTCTATTTTTCAATTATTCTTTTATCGGATCAAATTTTGTTAAAAATCAACAATAATCCAAAATTTTTACATATAAATTCTGTTTTATTATTTTTAGAACAGCCTTTTGTAAAAAGCATATCTGGTTATATAGGATTTTTAATTTCACTATGGAACTTTTTTGCACCTGATTTTGGTGATGTTAACGGTGGATTTACCTTGATTGGCGCTCTTATTCCTTCGATTGTACTTTTTTTTGATGCACTCATTATTAATCCTCAATTACGAGATTGGATTCCTTTTTTAGACAAATTCCAAGTCAAACTTGATCGTATCTTAGAAATTATTACACCAATTGCCGGTTGGTTAACTCTTATTGTTGGTATTTTACATGCCTTATTTTATAAAAAACTCTTTTTATAATATTTTTCGGAGGGATATATGCAACAAAACCCAATCTTATCAATCATCACAGCTATTCTTGGTATCTGGTTATTAATTTACTTTTGGTTACCAATATTCTTCATTGTAATATTAGTAGTTAGCATGTATCTTTTTATTATTTTTTTACTTTCTTTATTTACACAAAATAAACCTAACATTAAGTTTATTAAGATTAGATCTTATCAATCAAAATCAAATAATAAGCAAGATCCTGATATTATTGAAACGACAACAGCAGATAAAGATAAAAAGAAATAAAAGGATCTATATATGACTCATAACATAGATGACATTTCTATTTCAGAAATTGTTGCTCACACAAAACATCTAGCATTAAAAGCACGAAAACTTGTTAATAATTCTCTGCAAAGTGACTATAAAAGTTCATTTCGTGGACGTGGGATGGAATTTGATGAGGTGCGTTCTTATTTTCCAGGAGATAGTATACGAGATATTGATTGGAATGTCACGGCACGTATGAATGAACCTTTTATCAAAACATTTATTGAAGAGCGAGAATTAACAATTTATTTTATTGTCGATATCTCAGGATCAACAAACTTTGGACAACTACAATCAAAGCGTCGTGTTATGGCTGAGATTACTGCTTTGCTTGGATTTACAGCATTTTTTGCAAACGATAAGGTGGGATTGATTTTAGGTTCAGATAAAATGGAGAAAATCATCAAACCAATGCATAATTACTCGAATATTCTTCGTATTATTCGTGATGTTTACTATTATCAAGGGCTATCCACTCAAACAAACCTCAATCAAATTTTTCATAATGCTTATAATATGATTAAGAAAAAATCAATTATTTTTGTAATCAGTGATTTTTTTGATAAGAATTATGATCAAGCTTTATCAAATTTATCAAAAAAACATGATGTTATTCCTATAGTTGTTCAAGATAACCTTGAAAAAGATTTTTCTTTTGCATCTGTTCTACCTGTTATAGCAGAATTAGAAGATCTAGAGACCAAAGAATCAATTACAGTATCATTACATCGTAGTTCTGTTTTAAACACAGAAGATGTTGTGATGCGCTACCAAAGAATCTTTAAAAAATTAGCTCTTGACTATGCGGAAATTGAGACAAATAAAGATTATTTTAAAATAATTGACCGACTCTTAAGAAAACGTTCCGGTCATTAAAGGTACGTAGATCATGTCTATTATGGATCAAGCTGTTACGGCTATTTATCAAGACGAGTGTGTTGTTTTTCCTACAGAAACAGTCTATGGATTAGGGGCGAATGCATGTTCAGAAAAGGCTGTTTCTAAAATATTTAGATACAAAAACAGACCTCCTTCTAATCCATTGATCGTTCATATTGCCTCTCTTGATCAAATAAATGAGATCACGGTATCTTTGTCTTCTCTTGAAAAAGAACTATTTCGCAGATTTTCTCCGGGACCGTTATCTCTGATTCTTAGTAAAAAAAACAATATACCTGATATTGTGACTGGGGGACTCGATAATGTTGGGGTTCGTATTCCTGATCATCCTGTTGCTCTCGAATTTTTAGAAACTGTTCAAAAACCCATTTGTGCTCCTTCTGCAAATATCTCAGGAAAACCATCGCCTACTACTTTTGAAATGGCTCAATTTTATATGAAAGACAACGTTTCCGTTATTCTCGATGGAGGAACCCTGAATATTGGTATAGAATCCACTGTAATTAAAGTTATTCAAGACGATATATATATCCTTAGATCTGGTTTTGTAACACCTGAAATGATTTTTGATACAGTGGGCATTAAACCAATCATGAGCAACAGTACCTTAAAACATCAATCACCAGGAACTCAATTCCCCCACTATAAACCAAAAGCAACAATTAAACTTTTTGAAGATATTCATGAGATTTCGCATATAAACAAAAAAGATAGTTTAGTACTTCATCTTAGTGATTTTGATTGGGATGGAAATCACAAATATTTTTCTTCCGTTATCTCTTATGCACATGATCTGTATGCTATTTTTTTTGAGTCTGACAAACAGAATATTTCAACAATCTATTGTGAATTACCTCCAGATGATCATCAAGGGATTGCTCTTCGTGATCGATTAAAACACGCATCGAACAATTAACATTGATAAGCAAACATATGATTATATAAAAATTTCATCAGTAATTAAGGAACACCTATGAATACGCCATTAACATTTCAAGAAATCATTTGCAAATTAAAAGAATTTTGGGCAGCTCATGATTGTCTTATTCGAGAACCTTATGATCTTGAAAAAGGTGCAGGAACCTTTAATCCTGATACATTCTTACGTTCTTTAGGAGAAAATCCTTGGCGTGTTGCTTATGTGGAACCATGCCGTCGTCCAGGAGATGGGCGTTACGGTGAAAACCCAAATCGCATGGGATTTTATTATCAATTCCAAGCTCTTCTAAAACCAGCTCCTGAAAATATTATCGAATTATATATGAACAGTTTACAATATATTGGTATTGACACGACAAAACATGATTTACGATTTGTGCATGATGATTGGAAATCACCAACTCTCGGAGCTTGGGGATTAGGTTGGGAAGTATGGCTTGATGGGATGGAAATAACTCAATTCACGTATTTTCAACAAGTTGGTGGTATTTCTCTATCTTCTATTCCTGCTGAGATCACTTATGGAACAGAACGCATTGCGATGTATCTGCAAGGTGTCAATCACTTCAAAGATATTCAATGGAACGAGACCACTACATATGGTGATTTACATTTGGATTCCGAGTGGGATTACTCTACTTATTCATTCAAAGCAGCAAATCAACAATTGTATATTGAATTGTTTGATAAGTTTGAAGAAGAATTTAAAAATGCTCTTGAATACAATGCTATTTTTGCAGCATACGACCTAGCAATCAAATGTTCTCACATTTTTAATACCTTAGGTTCTTTAGGTGCTATTTCCGTAACAGAACGTGAGTCTTATATTCTACGAGTTCGTGCCATGACAGCAAAAGTTGCTCAAGCATGGGTTCATCGTCTTCAAGAAAAATAACACAAAAAACACCGATATATTCGGTGTTTTTTGTGTTAATATTCAATAATTACCTGATTAACTTTTTAAATGCTGGGAATTGTGCCCCAAACATGAAAATAATTTTTTCAGACCAAAAAGCACAAAACATAGATATCGGATGAGATGTCATATCAACCCAACCTAGTGCCATAACCCAATAAATAGCCAATCCTAATAAAACCATCATTTGTGCTGCACCAAAAATACCACCTAACAAATAATCCAAGCTACCCATTTGGAATTTTTGAAGCACTCGAGAAAAATTAAAAGCAAATTTTGTCAGTACAATATGAACAATAGCAAAAATTAAAATACTCATGAGAAATAATATCAGAATATTATCCTTTTCTGCAGGAATAAAAAGACTAGTAAGTTTATAAGTAAAATTCATAGCGATCATGACACCTAATAAAATACTAAACCAAGAAAAAAAAATACGAACAAAACCTTGAGACATACCTATAATAAATCCTATAATTATTGAGATAATAGTAGCATATTCTAATATTTGACCTAGTTGTGTTTGAGACATAAGATTCTCCTAAAAATGATTCTGATATAATAGTATCGTATCATTTTACCAAAATATAATAAATCAAATACAAAATATTTTAAAAAATTGTATTTAAAAAAATATTTATATATACTATAATATAATATATTATTTAAAAATGTTATAAAAGTGTTATAAAAAGAAGGAAATAGTCATGTTTGATACCTATGGTGTCCCAATTAGTGATGGGATTCGATTTGGAAGTATTTTTATTAAAACAGATCCATCGAAAGACATCTGTTATACCTATATTAATCCACAGAATATTGACAATGAACTGAATAAATACTATAAAGCACTTAATGAATTACAAGAAGAGTTTGAGCAACTAAAATTATCAAAAACACCTAATATTATCTCTCAACAAATGATAGAATTATATCATACAATTTTACATGATCCTCTCTTTACATCAACAATACCAACATATATCTCGCAAAAAAAAGTGTCTTCTCAAAATGCTATTATTGATAAATTACGAAGTGTTGAGCTGGAATTTGCACAACTCCCAAATGAATATTTCAAAAATAGATTTACTGATTTTCAATCAATAAGCAATCAATTATTGGAAAAACTGGATGGTTTATACTCACCAAACATGATTTCGGAGCCATGTATTCTTGTTACAAAAGAACTTTCTGTTGCTGAACTACTGCACATGAACATCCACAATCTACGTGGAGTCATTTTAGAACAGGGAGGAGGAGTTACTTCTCATACAGCTATTTTATTGAACAGCATGGAGATTCCTGCTATTTTTGGTGTTGATAATATTACGTCAAAACTTCAAAATAATGACACATTAATTATTGATGCTTATAAAGGAAAAATTATTGTCAATCCTTCAAATGAATTACTAACGTATTATCAAACTCTAGAAGAACGTTATGATCAATATCATGAAAAATTATCTGAAACTCTCTATCATCCATCATTAACAAAAGACAATGTTGCATTAAATATACTGGCAAATGCAGCGAATATTGATGACATTCAAATTTCAAAGAAAAACGAAGCTGATGGCATTGGATTACTGAGAACAGAAATTTTTAGTATGATTCACAATGAATTATTAGATCAATCAATCTCGATGAAGCATTATTGTAAAATGATAGAAGAGATGCCTGACAAATCGTTCTGTATAAGAACAATAGATCTTGGAGGAGATAAATTTTTATCGGAAGACAATGGACTTACCTTTGAAACCAATCCTTATCTTGGTTATCGTTCAACGAGATACTTTCTGCAAGAACCAAAAATCTTAGAAGATCAGCTTGATATGTTGATCAAAATTCATGAGACACATCCACATATTAAGATTATGTTTCCTTTTGTCACAAATATAGAAGATATTATAAAATTAAAAGAAATTTTTTTGAATTGCTGGAAAAAGTATTATAATGGTTCTTGTACTATTCCTATTGGGATGATGGCAGAGGTTCCTTCAACACTAATTTGTATTAATGATTTTTTACCATATGTTGATTTTATAAGTATTGGTACCAATGATCTTACTCAATATATTCTTGCAGCAGATCGAGGAAATCCATATATTTCAAACTATTATCAAATGGCAAATCCTGCTGTTCTCAAATTAATTTATTATGCCGTTGATCAATGTGATTCCGCAAAAATTCCTGTGTCCATTTGTGGTGAAATTGCAAAAGAACCATTATATATCAGGTTATTGCTTGGTATGGGATTAAGAGAGTTTAGCATGTCTCCAAAAGCAATCCCTATGATTAAATATATCTTAACAAATAGTACCGTTGAAGAATGCAAACAACTCTGGCGAAAAGTACTTGCCATGCAAAACCATAACGATATCACACAATTTTTACAAGATGATCTGAATCAATTTTTACGATTACATAATGCTTTTTTAGAAACGTAATGTCATGTAAATACAAGGAGAAATTTTAAATGATTGGAGCTATTTCCGGAACAATAATAGACAAAACATCTCCTCGAGTACTTATCAAAACTACTTCTGGTGTCTTTTATGAGATTTTAGTATCTGATCATGTTGTTCACACACTCCCTGAGATCAACAATGAAGCTCTTATTTATACATCATTGATTGTACGTGAACAAGAAATGTATTTAGTTGGCTTTTTAAGCCAAGGAGAGAAAAATTTATTTGAAATTTTGATTACTGCAAAAGGTATTGGTCCCAAACAGGCCATCAAAATTTTAGGTGAGATGTCAGGTATTGATCTTCGTTCTGCTATTATTTCAGGTGATACATCACGTCTTAGTCGTATCAAAGGTATTTCCTCAAAAAAAGCAGAACAATTAATCTTAGATTTAAGAGAAAAAATGCAAAAAGTTATTGGTGATTTTGATGTAAAATCAATCACAACAGACCCTGAAACCAAAAAGAAAATGGAAATTCTTCTTACGATGCGAGCTCTTGGTTATACAGATTCGGAAATTAAAAAACCATTGGATTGTTTCTTTGAAATACAAGAAACATCAAAACCAACAGAACAATTAGTTACTGATTTCCTCGCATTACTTGTTGCAAATAAAATATAAGAGGCTTGTTCATGAAAATTACCCCAGATACCATCAATAAAAAACAGTCTTTATCAACTCAATTAAAAAAAAATACTTCAAAAACAAGTCCTTCATCTTTTATGGAAATGATTCATGAATCATCAGGAGATGAATCAATCTTAGAAACGCTTTTCAGTGAACCTGATAGTGTATTAAGTAATATTTCTGTTCTTGCAGAAGAATTGGATCGGTTAGGTGCAGAACTATCAGAAAAACCACTACCGGAAAATTTTAATAGATATAAAAAACATATCCGGCTTTTATTAAAAGGTGTTGGAAGAAATATTGAAATAAAAGAAATTACTGCCCGTGTTGGTTTTACAAGAACAAAATTATTCCGTACTGCTCAAGCAATTGATCAAGTATTAGCAGATCTTGCTGATAAAATTTTGTGTGATGAAAAAAATCGTATGGATATCTTAAAATTAACAGGACATCTTAAAGGATTGATTTTAGATTTATTTGCATAAAAAAGCCCTATATGAGGGCTTTTTTATTATGTTTTAAGAGTTCCAACGATTTATGAACAGCACGGTCAAAATATTCCTTGGCAATACTCCTATCCCAAGCAATCTCTATTTCTTTTCCCTCTTTTAAACTAAACAAAAATATTTTATCTACATGATAATGAGACATTTCAGATAAAAGAGCATAATAAGATAATTGTCTTGTATAGCGTTCTAGATTTTTGGGATTAATAGATAGTTTGTAGTCCACAATAATATGTCCTTGGTCTGAGGAAACATAAGAATCAGCTGTTGCACGGACAATAATATCATAATCAATCAAACAAGCTACTTGTCGTTCTTTATCTTGAGAGGAACTGTTTTTTATCATATCTTGATAGAAAGAGGAATGCCAATAGGCATACGCATAATCTAAAGCCGTCAAAAACAATGCTTCCTTCTCAGGATGATGAGTATCAAGATATTGTTTTACTATATTGATCTCCGGTGCATCAAATTTTTGTAGTAAATCGTGTACTAGCGATCCAAGATCCAATTGATTTAAAGAAGCAATGTTATCATCAGATAATTCATTTAACTTATCTACAATATCAAAAGAATGTAAACAATATTTTTGATAAAACCCATCAGGATTAAACTCTGCATCCAATAACAATGACACAGACAAAAATTCTGGAATTTCTTCAAATATTTTTTTCTTAGCAGCCAACTCTTCAAAACGTGATTGATAATTTTTTGTGGACAATGGCTCTTGATTTATTGTTGTGGATAGGGAGATTTCAGGAAAATTTAATTCACATGCTTGATATTGTGGATACCGATCAATGAGTTCTTTATTAAGAAATGATTCCCATTGTGTTTCAAATAAATTTTCACCACGAAATCCTGAAGATAAACCACAAAAAATAAATTCTTTTTTTGCACGGGTTATGGCAACATAAGCTAGTCGTTTTTCTTCTGATGTATCTTCAATTTTTATCAAGTCAGAAACTTTTGTAGCTATGATACCTCTACCTAAAGCATCAAAAGCAATATGACCTTTTTGATATTGAGGATATTTAGTCTTTGTTTCAGTGCTTTTTGGTTTATGCACATAAACCACATAAGGAGATTCTAAGCCTTTTGAACTGTGGATCGTCATCAATCGTAATGTCTTCCCTTCTTCTCCTGAAAATTCGGATTCATTTGCTTTTGGTTTTTTCTCATCAATAAAATATATAAATTCTGCCAAGCTCATCCCATGTTTTTGGTTAATATTTTTAGACTCTTCAATAAACAAACGAAGTGTTGCTAATGCATCTCCAGAATTAGGCAATGCACGCAAGATTTCTTCATAAGAAAGTTGTTTAATCAACACACTGACTAATTCTTCTAAAGAAATTTTATCTTTCAAAAGATTAAAGCTTTCTAAGAGTAATTGTTCTTGAACATCCAACACATCAAACAAATTTTTCTGTATTTTTTGCGCATAAACAATCATTTCCGTGATTTGATCATCTGTCTTTCGAAAAAATGGAGTTTTGAGTAATTCAACAATCGTAAGATCATCATAAGGATGGATAATAGCCTTTAAAAAAGTCAATAACGGTGCGATATATTCGTTATCCCAAAGAAGATTTTTTACTGATGAAGAAATAGGAAGCGATGGAATATATTTTTTAGCATGATTATAAAAATCCAAAATATTCACATTATTTCGAAATAAGACCATAATATGACCAGGATTAATTCCATCCTCCAGATAAGCATCAATCACTGACAATGCATCTTTGTACGCCTGATTTAGTTTATCACTCTGATTAAACTTGAGTTGTTCTTCTACACCCAATGCTAATGTATAGGCAAATCTCCCTTCTTCATCTTTTTTGGATAGTTGATGTTGATACGTAATTCCGGCTTGATCGTCATCAAAAATATGGGAAAACAATGTGTTAACTAATTCAACATGACTTTTTGAAGAACGATAGTTTGTATTTAGATATGCAATTTTATGATTTTTTTCTTTAAATTCATTGATAGTTTGTTGAAATATATAGACATTTGCTTTCCGAAAGCTGTAAATCGATTGCTTAGGATCACCAACAAAAAAAGGTATTATCTGTTTTGTATTTAAAATATGATCGAACATTTCTTTTTGAAGATCTGATGTATCTTGATATTCATCAGCAAATAAAAATCGGATTCGAGATTGTATTTTTGTTAAAAACGATTCTTTTTTTAATGCATCCAAAAATAAAAGTTCACTTTCTACAAAAGAAATTTCTTTTGTTTCGGCTTGTTTTTCTTTGAGAATCACCGTGCATAATCGTGAAACAGGTACCATTAATGGAATAAGAATACAATACAAGATATCAATCAATTCTTGATATGCATATTCGGAGGCATCGCGAAGTGCATTCATTTCGTCATTTTTTGTTGGTTTTGGTTTTGTGTAGGTACCGATAATATTTTTGATAAACAAAAAAAGAAGCGTATCCTGATCAATTTTTTGAAGTTGCTGATAAAATTGTTCATTGTTGCTTGTCAACGTCCCCCCACGAGAGCTATTGCGTTCCATATCAAGCACAGCTTTTAAATGAGCAATCTTGTCTTTGATCAGATCCCAAATTATTTGTTTAGGATTTTGATTGGTGCATGCAGATAATATTTTTGGTTCCCATATCATATAGTTAGATTGATGGAGTCCTTGATAAACAGCATCTTCACCAAATCGTCCCATTAATGTTCTTAATTGTAAAAACAATTTGTTCCACAATGATAAACCACACAAAGAAACACCAATTTCAAATGTTTGTTGTGCTTGGGTTCCTTTATAATAATGAGACAGTAAGCGTTCACATAGCAGCTCCTCGGCTTCAGCTTCTGCAATCGAAAGATCATGACCTTGATCTTCAGGCTGACCGATATCAAAATTTAATTCCAGGGGATTTTCATATAACATCCTGAGAACAAATGCATTAATAGTCATAATAGAGGCTGCTGGTAGCAAATCATCAATAGATGAACGGATCGAATGTAAATAAGTAAGTATATCCTCTATAGAACTAGGATAATTTCCTACAAATCCATGAATTTGTTCTAAGAAATAAGAAAGTTCTCCACCATCCCAAAGATCTGTCAAACGACTGCGAATCCTCATTTTCATTTCTGTAGCTGCTTTTTTTGTAAATGTCAATGCTGTAATCATACCAAGAGCTTCAGAAACAGATTTTTTTTCCCAAACCAACAAATAAATAAAAGATGCAACCCAACGCTCTGTAAGGACAGTGGTTTTTCCACTACCTGCAGAAGCTTCTAAAATAGTTCCTTTTGTTACATCAAAAATAATACTAGGATCATCAAATGTTAAGGGCATGTTACCTCATCATAGAAAAATAAGCTACTTAACAGTAGCTTATTTTTAAGTTATTTATTTTTCAAAGATTTCATTCATTCAGAATATGTATGCATTTTTTTAGGATAAACAATATAGTTGATATTGGATCCATGTATTAATGGTCTCTATCTTGTCTTAAAGACTATCACCCATAATTCCTTTAGAAAGTTGTTCATAAGAGAGTGCTTTTTTTTCATTCCCTAAAGCTCTATGAACATCAGCTATCGATTGATACAAAGGCAACGTTGCTTTAATCTGTAAAGCCATCATAAAAGATTGAAGAGATTGATAGTATTGGTTATTCTCAAATAAACGAATCCCTTCTTGTTCAAAATAATTAAATGTTTGCTCATCATCTAATGGTTTATTTAATTTTCCTGCGATGATATGAGCATTATCACCTATAGGATAAATCTGGAGTGCCACTGCGTAAAACTGACGAGCTTTAGCAGAATTTCCTAACTCATCATATAATTGAGCGACTTCTTGCATTGATTGTGCGAGGACGGATCTTTCTATAGGAAGCATTGATTCGATATCTTGATAAATTTTTGTGTAAGAAACAGAAGAAAATAATACCAACATACCTAATAATAATTTGATCATCATAAGGATCTCCTAATTTATCTAAATTTTGTTTAAATGTTAAAAACTATAATATACTATATATTATAAAAAATAAATCAAAGAAGGTCAAGAAATAATCGTTTTTAATTATTCTAAAAAATAAGACAATTGACAAAAGTCAAATCGTATTTTATAATGTATGAACAAAATAGCATGAGGATTTTATGAAGGGATTATTGATTACATTTGAAGGTGTTGAGTGTTCGGGCAAATCACTACAAAGTAGATTATTGCTTGATTACTGCAAAAAAAACAACATCCCTTCTATTTTGGTACGAGAACCTGGTGGCACACCAACAGGGGAACAATTACGAAATATTTTGCTCACACAAGAATGTACAGGATTGACAGAATTTTTTATTTTATCGGCATCTCGTGCACATCTCACAGAAACAATCATCAAACCTCATTTAGAGAATGGGTTTGTTGTGATTAGTGATCGCTATTTTCATTCTTCTCTTGTTTATCAAGGGTTTGGAAGAAAATTAGATCTTGATCAACTGAAAACAATATCTAAAACAGCTACTCTGAATATAGAACCAAATGAAACATTTGTATTAAATATTTCACAAGAACTTGCTGAATCACGTCTTTCACAAAAACATCAAGAAAATGGTTTGGATCGTATTGAAAAAGAAAGTCTCGATTTTCATAATACCATTAGAGAATCGTATCTAAAAATTGCTGAAGATTATTCTTATATGAGTCTGATTGATGCTTCTCAGAGTATCGAAAATATTCACAGTAATATTATTCACTATTTAAAAAATAAATATTTACTATTTCAAAACTAATTATTAACCAATTTTCCAATAGGATGGATTTTTTATGATTTATTTTTTGTTGATTCTCATGACAACAAGTATTACTTTTGCTGAGACAAATAACTACTGGCTATCTATTAGTCAAGGTCAATTCAACGATAAAGTTAAACTCGCATGGTCTATAGTTCCAGATGCACAATATTATAATATTGAAAGAGTATACGATGCACCCAAAAAAACACGTAGAGGAAAAGAAGAAAAATTACCTATAGATATCCTTGTTACCAATACCACAGAAACACAATACACCGATTCTACTATTCCCTTTGGGCAGTACAAATATATTATTAATGCTTTCCGAACAAATATTCTTCCTCTTTCTGATAAAGAAATAAAAAAAAATAAACACGATCAAACCATAATCACAAATATAAATATTATCGCATCTATAACAAATACAGGTTACAGAAAAGTTAGTGATAAAGAATTTTTTTTAGAATTCCAAAAAGGAATTGATTCATCGTTACCAAGAATAAGAAGCATGAAAATGTTAAATTTCTTTGGGGAAAAGAAAAAAGGTTGGAGAGGTGGACAATTAATTTATAAGACAACAGGAATTATAAGAAAACCCTTTAAAGTAATGATTGACTACAAAGATTTTATGGATCAAAATCTAATACTAAACGGCTTATATGAAGTACAAATTTTCAAGCTCTTTGCACAAGAAGGTAAACTTGTTGGGACATTCCATGTTGATGGCATTTATCAAGGAACTGTCACACACAATCTTATCATTAAAGATGGAAAATCTGTTGGTGGTACATACGATGTACAACAAAAAGATGGCAAAATGGTTTCGCTTCCTTGGGATATAACAGAGCATCCTCTAGATGACAGCCAATATGAAAAAAATCTAAAAGGTACCTTAACAGAATCTGAAAATCCCAAAAAATAATCTAAAACACCTCTCAATGAGAGGTGTTTTTTGATTTATCTAATCTGTTAATATCCGATAATAGTTCAATAAAATGATCCTTGTCTTCAGGAGTAAAAGAAAATATTTTCAGACAATTTGAACCTGTTTTAATCTTCTTCCAAGCAAATTCATTGATGAGATTATAAGGAATAATACGGACGGTTACGTAATTTTTTTGTGGTGTGACACCAATAACAGGATGAGACTCACCCTTATATTCGGTAGTTCCATATCCTATCATAGAAATCAATTTAGAATCATAGATCCATGGAGTCCGAGGATAATATTTTTGAATTAATGTAATAATTTGTATCACTAAATTTTTTTTATCGGCACACTGATCTAAAAATTCTTCAACTGTATGTGTATCAAATTTCATAAAAAATACACCTGTTTTTATAATTTATTATCGATTATAATGATCAATATGTATTGTAAAATAAAGGAGATTAGGTAATTTCTCTCTGATAGAGACTTGGACAGCTTTCAAAATGATATGTGCTTCAATAATCGTTAAATAGCCATCTAACTCCAAATGTACATCACCCATAATAAAAGGACCACTCTGACGTAGACGAAGATCATGAAATCCATAAACTTCTTCTGTTGTTTGTAATACTTGTTCAATAATTTTCAGCTCATATACAGGAGCTCTATCTGTTAATACATGCATTGACGACCAAATAATCTTTATACCGGAATACATTAAATATAATCCTAGTAAAAATGAAATATAATGATCCATTTGATGATAACCTAAAGAAACACCTATCAAAGAACAAAGGACTAATAAAGAAGAACAAACATCACTTCGATGATGAATACCATTTGCAATCAACATATTACTGTTAACTTTTTTTCCAACAAACATGGTGAGGTGATAAAGAAATTCTTTGAGAATAACAGTACTGATAGTAATCAGCCAAGCCCATTGATTCACTATTAATTGATCAACGTCTTTATGTAAAATAATTGATTGATAAGCATTATTTAAAAATGGAAGAGCTGCACCAATAATCAATATACCTATTAATAAACTTAAAATATCTTCATAGCGTGCATGTCCATAAGTATGATTGTAATCTCTATCCTTATAAACAAAAGGAAAAATAAATAATAATAACATATCTGAAAATAAATCTGTGAAAGAATGTATTCCATCTAAAATCAAAGATTGTATTTTTGTCTGAAAACCTATAAAAATAGAACTAAAAACAAGAAATACATTAATTATTATAGAACTCCACAATGTCACTCTTATTAAAAATTCACCTTTTTTGTTATTAGCACTGATAAATTCAGTTGACATAGAATATCCTGATTAATAATCGTTAAAAAAGAAAAATACCCTTGGCTATCTCTGTCAAGGGTATTTTAGGTACTTATAATTTATCTATTTATTTATAAGTTGGTTTAAAAACACGACCTTGGTTATAGAATGTTTCTACACCTTTATAGATTGCGTTTTCACCAAGTTGTTCTTCGATTCTAAGAAGTTGGTTATATTTAGCAAGACGATCAGAACGAGACATTGATCCAGTTTTGATTTGTCCACAGTTTGTTGCAACTGCTAAATCAGCAATAATCGCATCTTCAGTTTCACCAGAACGATGAGAAAGGATAGATGTGTAGTTAGCTAATTTTGCCATTTCAATAGCATCAAATGTTTCTGTTAAGGAACCAATTTGGTTAACTTTAACAAGGATAGAGTTTGCTGTTTTAGCTTCAATACCTTTTTTGAGATATTGTGTGTTTGTTACGAATAAATCATCACCGACAATTTGGATTTTATTTCCAAGTTTTTCTGTCATGATCTTCCAACCATCCCAATCATTCTCAGCAAGACCATCTTCAATAGAAACAATAGGATATTTTCCACACATTTCAACCCAATAGTTTACCATATCATTAGAATTAAGGACATCACCTGTTGATTTCCAGAATTTGTAACCTTTATGGTCACCATGATTCCAAAGCTCAGATGTAGCAGGATCAAGAGCAATCGCAATATGTTTTCCAGGTTCATAACCAGCTTTTGCAATAGCTTCCACTAAAATTTGTAATGCTTCTTCGTTTGATTGAAGATCAGGTGCAAAACCACCTTCATCACCGACAGCAGTATTGTAACCTTTTGATTTAAGAACAGATTTTAATGCATGGAATGTTTCAGCACAATAGCGAACAGCTTCACGGAATGAAGGTGCTCCTATAGGAGTAATCATAAATTCTTGATAGTCTACTTTGTTATCTGCATGAGATCCACCATTAATCACATTACACAAAGGTACTGGTAATACTTTAGCGTTAGGTCCACCTAGATATTTATAAAGAGGTAACTCGGAATATTCTGCAGCTGCTTTTGCGACAGCCATAGAAACAGCTAAGATGGCATTTGCACCTAATTTCCCTTTATTGTTTGTTCCATCAAGGTTAATCATTGCTTTATCAATAGATACTTGATCCAAAGCATCCATACCGATAATATCTTCAGCAATAATTTCGTTGACATTATCAACAGCATTAAGAACACCTTTCCCAGAGTAACGGGCCTTATCCCCATCACGAAGCTCTACTGCTTCATTTTCGCCTGTAGAAGCACCACTTGGTACTGCAGCGCGTCCGATAATACCGTTTTCTAAGATAACATCAGCTTCAACGGTAGGATTACCACGAGAGTCAAGAATTTCTCTTGCTCTGATATCTACGATCATAGACATAATTGCCTCCAAAATATTTGTGATATTTGTACTATTTCTTTACATTATCATACAGTTTTTTAGAAAAAAAGTCAAATCGTTTTTAAATTTTTAGTGGTTTAGCAAACAATAATACAGACTAAATAGATCATCAATGATACAGCATAATATTTTTCTGTGTTATTAAGATAAAATTATTAATAATTTATTAATTGTATTTATGTGAACGAAGTTGCCGTAACTTTTTTTTATCATCATATATTTTGTTCCATGCTTTTCGATGATCTTTTCGTTGTTCTCGTTCTATTGTTTTAAAAAATCGTTCCTCTTCAGATCCAACTTGTTCTGGAGCTTGGAGGGTATACATTTCTTTTGCTAGTTCTCTACTCACATTTTTCTCAGATAAATTCAAAACTGTATAATGATATTCCCCAAGCTCTCTTGAAATCGTAACAATATCACCAATCTTTAGATTACGTGAGGCTTTTGCAGGTTCATTGTTTACTTTAATACGATTGTTATCAATGGCATCCACAGCTTTTGATCGTTGTTTATAGATAAGCGTTATTTTCAGCCACTTATCCAATCTCATTTTTATAACCCATTTTTTCAGGAGCTGATACACCAAGTAACTCCAATCCTTGTGCCAGTATCTTTTTTACTGCCAAACATAAAGCCAATCGAGATTGTTCTTGTGGATCGTTAATAATACGACAATGACGATAAAAACGATGAAACACGGAAGATAAAGACTCAAGGTAAACAGGTATTTTATGAAGATCATAGGAATATGCTAGCTCCAACATCAAATCTTCAAACTTTAATGCTTCTAATAATAATAATTTCTCATTGGTGTCCGTAAAATGAGTAAATGTTGGATCTTTTTTTGTATGTTCTAAAATAGAACAAATACGTGCATGAGCATATTGTACATAGAAGACTGGATTGTCATCTGAAGCACTTTTTGCAGTTTCAAGATCAAAATCAACCATAGAATTCATAGGACGACGGACTAAAAAATAGCGTGTTGCATCGGTTCCTATTTCCTCAATCACTTCATCTAAAGTAATCATATCACCTGTTCTCTTGCTCATACGAACCGGCTCCCCATTGCGAAAAAGATTAACCATCTGACCAAGCAATACTGTCAGGTTTCCACCCAAAACTTTTACCGCAGCAGAGATTCGTTCGACATATCCATGATGATCAAATCCAAGAATATTTACTAAGACAGGAAAACCACGCTTAATTTTATCACGATGATACGCAATATCAGATGCAAAATATGTATAAGATCCATCATTTTTCATAATGACTCTATCTTTATCATCACGACTAAATTCAGTAGATTTAAACCATAATGCACCTTCAGACATATAAGTGGCATTTTTTTGAGCAAGCTCCTCTAATGTTTCTTTCATTGTATTATCTTGATGCAACGTTTTTTCAGAAAACCACTGATCAAACTCAACACGAAATTTTTGTAAGGTTTGAGCTTGGGATTCCTGCATTAAGATTTCTGGATGTGTTCCTGTTTTGATGGATTCTTGGGCTAGAGCATCAATATAAGATCCTTTATAGCCATCTTCAGGAATTTCTTGACCTTTTTGAACCGCATCCACAGTAGCTCTAAGATGCGAAATCTGAACACCGGCATCATTAACATAAAATTCACGATGAACAGTGGCTCCACAAAACTTCAGAAGACGTGCCAAACTATCACCAACAACAGCCCAACGACCATGACCTATATGTAATGGTCCTGTGGGATTAGCACTAATATATTCAAGGAGCATATGCTGATCGGAAAGTGTTTGATTTTCACCAAAATGTTCTTCTGTAAGGATTGTTTGTAGTTTTGTTTTCAGATAAAAATCACTGATAAAAAAATTGAGATATCCTGGTCCTGCAATTTCTACCTTTTCAAATATGGGATTATCGTGGATAAGATCTAAAAGTTCTTTTGCAATAATAAGCGGATTTTTTTTTAATTCTCGAGCCAATCCCATTGCAATAGGTGTTGCAAAATGTCCGTGTTCTTGATTTTCAGGATACTCCACAGGGATCTGTATATCTTGAACTCCTAATTTATTGATTGCTTCGGAGAGAATTTTTCTAATATCATTTTTCATGTTTATACCTTTATTTTTGCTTTACATGTTCAAATGGCAATGCCAACCCTAAAATAATCGTTAACAATCCCAAGTTAAGTATTAAAATCGCAAAAAATGCACGTGGTGTTTCATAATCTCTTGTAATTGGAGCAACAAGAAGATATCCTAAAATCGTTAACGCAATACCACTAATGGTGATCACCCAATTTTGTTTTTTCATTTCTTTTTTTTGAACCATGTTTTGCTCCTTGTTTGATATCATCATCCTGATGATATTTAATGAGTACTTGATCCAATCGTTTTAACGATTCTGCCAACGCTATTTCAAGTGCCTCACCTGTTAAACGTTTTCGTTGGATCTTTTTTTTGTTGTCAGTTTCTTTTTTGTCCATATTATGATAAAGAATATCCTTTAATATTTGTTGTGCTTCGTGATATTGTTTAAATAATTTTTCTCTTGATCGAAAATCCTTTGTATGGATAGGATCTCCTTTTTTTCTATTCTTCAGAGAGTGCCTATCTTCATAATGAAGCATTTCATGATACACCACAAAATCTAAAACAAAATCCACTTGATCCAAAAGTACAGGATGGATTTTGATTTTATTAGAACGAATATCGTAGGTGCCAAAAATAATAGATCGTCGATTGATCTTTGTTTGTCCTTTCGAGAGAACGATCTCCGGTAGTTGATCAAATTGAAAATATTCATGATTAACACGTTGTAGTGATTGTTCTAAAATCAATGTTGAAATCCTTTAAATTGATCCAAAGGCATGTATTTGTTATCCCAAAGCACAAAAGATTTCATTTCTGGAGCAAGAATTCTACCAATTTTCGTAATTTGAATATCATGCGAAGACCAAAGATCTTCATCTAAATCTTCAGCACAAGTAAATAGAATTTCATAATCCTCACCACCAATGAGAGCTTCTTTTTGATAAAACAAATAATGTTCCAAAACATTTTCTTCTCCAATTTGATCAATGCTCATCGGAATTAAAGAGGCATCTATAGAAAAATTGACCTGAGATGCATTGGTTAATTTTTGAAGATCTTCTACCAAACCATCACTAATATCAATAGCTGCAGAAATAGATAATTTTGTTAATTGAGACATCCAGTGTATTCTTGGAGTGGGATTATAATGTCGTTTTTTGAAATAGTCTTGATTTTTCATAGGCAATGTTTTTTGATCCAGTTCTTTATTTAACCAGAGCTTTGAATCGCCTAACGTACCGGTACAATAAATATAATCTCCAATCTTCGCACCTGTTCTATAAATAGGACGATGATATGGTTTACCGATTACTGTCACTGATGCAAAAAATTCTTTTGAACGAACCAAATCACCTCCTATCAAATCAGCAGGAAATTTTTGAAGAAAACATCGTACACCACCAATAAAGCTTTTGAGATGTGATTCTTCCCAATATTCAGGTAATGATAAGGCAAGTGTATAGCACGTAGGATAGCCTCCCATGGCAGCCATATCACTAGCATTTGAAGCAAAAAGCTTATATGCAACATCATCCCAAGATGCTTTATCACGTAAAAAATGTACTCCTTCGACAATAGCATCAGTAGAAACAAGTGTTTGGTGTTCAATCACAGCAGCATCATCACCAATTCCTACACGATTAGGCGCTGTTGTTTCAAACAAAATTTTTAGTTCATCAATAATTGTTAATTCTGATAGTGTTTTTTTTATCATCTTATCGCATTTGACCTATAGGAGATTCTTGTAATTTTTTAATATCTGATAATTTACCTAGGATAATCAAAATATCTCCTTCTTGCAGTGGTTGATAAGGATTGGGGACTTCTTCTATTTCAAATTGTTGTACATTTTGGAAATTCTCATCAACTGTTGATACCGGATGCTTAATAGCAATAATATTGACACGATATTGCTTTCGTAGATCAAGATTCACAAGTGTTTGACCTGCAATTTTTTTATTCACACGGACTTCGATAATGGCATGGTCTTTCCAAATTCTTTCATAAGAAAGGATAAATCCATCCTTACTAATCAAGGAACCAACTAATTTTTCAGCACTTTCAATTTCAGGACGAATAATCTCTGAAACATTGAGTAGTTGCAAAATTTGAGCATGTTCTTCACTGTTTGCCCGAGCAATAATCCGAGGAATATTAAATTTTTTCATCAGCAATGTTGTCAAAATACTTGCCATCATATGTTCGCCAATACTTATAATCACACAATCAACTTTTGAAATATCGAGTTCTTTCCAAGCCTCTTCATTGGTAGAATCAAGCTGAAATGGAAATACAGGAAGATCTTTAACTTTTGTAATAACATCTTGAGAATTATCCACCACAATAATTTCCGCTTCTGATTGAGAGATACTTTGAACAATCTGAAACCCAAAGACTCCTAATCCGATGACAAGAAATGTTTGTTTTTGACCTACATTTTGTGACATATAGAGACCTCTATTCACTATTTTATACTATATACTACTTTAATTTTAATAAAAAATCAATATTTTATATTTTTATTTTAATGGATTGATCACGTCATTTGTATTTTTCATCATTATCATTTATAATATAAAAAATATGTCATAAGGCAAACAAAAAAATATGAGAATAATCACACCTGTTTTTATCTTCATTTCTATGATTACTGTTGTACAATTATTTGCTCAAGAATCAACAGAAAATTATCAATCACCTACTCCGTCTGATAGTTCATTCGGTGAAATAAATACCAGTAAACCTGCAGACTCGGTAACATTTGACCCTATTCCAAGTCTTCCTTCCGGCAACCGTCAAACACAAAGTCTTGAATCATTTACAAATACAACAAAAACAAGAAAAAAACGTCGTTATTATGCAGGATTCAAATTTGGTGGTCAGTATGGACAATTTGAAACAATTCCTTATTCAGATGTTATCTTCACACCGTATATGCAATTAGGCCCATTATTTCTAGGATATGAAGTCCCCCTACGATTTAATTGGCGTACCAGTTTTATTAGTAGTTTGTGGACATCTCCAGCAGCTGCAATTTCTAAAATAGAAATGTCGCTTTATTTCAGTAAAACCAACAGTATTTTTAAATATATCCAAGCCGAAATAACCACAAAACAACAAATTTATCAAGGACACGGACGTTTTTTCTACAACTACAACGCAAACCAATACGGTCCTTATGAACCAAGTAAGTCATTTGTGTTTGGATTAGATACTTCGTATTTTGGAATCAACTATAGTCTTGCAAATATCGCTTCCCCAACTCTAATGGCAGGAGAAATATTTTTTCGTCCTATTGCAGGAATCAAAAACAAACAATATTCATTCTATAAAAATTTTAAACTATATGCTGTTTTGGGAGTAGATTTATCAGCATTTCATGGACATCATATCCAGTTATACGATTATGCCTCAGCAGATAACCAAAAAAACTCTCCAACATTTTCGATGATTGAAGCAGGAATGGATATTCCATTATTTGAAGTATCAAATAAATTCAATCTTCTTTTATATGCTGATTATAGTTATATTTTTGAAGACTCAAAAAATAATCTTGTTATTCCATCGGCGTCAGGAATTAGTTACGGACTCTTAATGAAGATTTATCAAATTTTCCCTATCCGTTTTGAAATGTCTCATGCATTTGGAAATTGGCAACCACGTTGGGTTGATAAATTTTATAATATTGATCGAGTTTACCTGGCTAATCAAAATTGTTTCAAACCAAACAAAGTCTTATCAACAATCCCTGATCTCATCTACTATAATGCATCCTTTGGTATAGAATGGATCAAAAAAGCAGTTTTTATTAATCTTGAAGTATTTGGTGATACAGGAATGAATGATTTTGGCGTGACCATGTCCTTAAGCCTCGGAAAAGAACTGTTAAAGCTGTTTTCAGCTGATATTGCGTTCACAATACGAGGATTAACAGAAGGAGCCGGCTTGATTATCAATCAAAACACATTCGTTTTTGAGTTAGATTTGAAATATCACATGCTCCCAAATATGTACTGGGGAATGCAATGGCAATACAGTGGTCTCATCGGAAATGTCTTCAGAGGACCAAATACCGTGAAGCTCGACACCAAACCTTTTCATTTTATAGGATTGAATTTCTCTTTTCAATACTAACACAAAATCAAAAAACTCCCCCTTTTCTTGGGGGAGTTTTTATTTATTAATTCCTTAATAATGTTACTAAGTAACTAGTGTGTATACTAAATAGTTGTGATCTAATTTAGATTGTTTCTTTTCTTAAATATGTAAATGATTCCTCCTTGTGAGGTTTCACGGTTAACATCACTAGAAAGTAAACTGGTAATAGGGTATTGAATAGTAGCTGTTTTCGAGCTTTTATCATACTGTGTAACAGGAATCATAACCACTTTATCGTTATGGTATTTCTTAATCAAGTAATATTTACTGGTATGAGTTTGTTTCTCAGCAGGATCATTCTCATTAGTACGACTTTTACTCCAATCTTGAAGAAAACGATATTGTTGCAGTCTAGGAGAATAAGATTCTCTATTGTATACCTTATCGGTTAACTCATAAAGATCAAAACCATAGGCATCTGATGCTTGAGCAATACTTTCTATATCTTTTATATTTGTAAAATTATTTTTATCGATCTTCTTAATTTTAGCAATCTCTACTATTTTATCCATCACCTGGTTACTTACTTGATATGAGGTATTATCAGAGTACTGAACTATTCCATGAAGATATTCTACACTAAGTTTGGTGTATTTTCCTTCTTTACCTGCCCCATTAGGTAAGCTAAGATAAAGTGCTTGATAGATAGTTCTGTCACTACCATTAGCATAAGACTTTTTATAGATAGCCGTTTGTTTAGTACTTTCATCTAGTGAAGTGGTAAAATATGATCTCACAGGTGAAGTTGAAGGTATGGTAGAGTTATTGCCAAACCATTTTCTTAACTCATTAAATCCATTTACTACTGATGCTGTTTTAGGACTATCTTTTGTCTCAAAAGGAGCACCTGATTCCCCTGATTCTCTAGGTAATTGTACCACTAAAGGATCTGTATCTGTATCGTTGTCCGTTACGGTTTCATCTGTCTGTGTATTAACTTCTGTCGTTGTACTACCAGTACCGTTTTCAGATTCTGTTGACTCAGGACTTACCGTTGGTGATGATCTTTTTGCAATTGATGTATTTTTTGTTTTCATTTTTGAAGTTTCACTGCATGCCCAAACTCCCATTAATATTAATATCATGCAATATTTTGATATTGTCATAACACCCCTCCAATTTCAGGTTTATATAAATAAACCATTAATATACCATACGATCAACTGCCTATATTTTCAATTATCATATAAGTACCCATCTGTTATTCTTGTATCATGTATCTTGATATTTGTAATCTTGTTGACCATAATTTTTACTAAGATAAGCTATTTATTTGTAACAACACAAAAACAATTATTTAACGTTGCTATATTTTCTAAATCAGATAATTGTTTTTGCTCACTTTCATCTCGTGTTTGTTCAAATACGAGTTTTTGTATACCTAATTTCTGTCTAACAAGATTCAATAACCAAACATTATACTGGTTATAAAAAAATATTATATGATAAAGAATCTTTTTTTTAAAAAGATTCAAATCATATAATAAATCAAATTTCTCAAAAGTGTTATGATGCTTAGCATATGGCTTCCATAAATAATGACCTTGAGAATTTATAACCAATATTATCGGAATATCATTCAAAGCGATATCAACCACAAATAATTTTTCATAATTTATCCCAAAATTATTTATTTGTGGTGTTAGACGACCCTCCCCCTCCCAAGGATTATAAAATATATTTTTGTCTGCACCACAAAACGAAATTAAGATAAATATCCAAGAATATGTTTTACACATTTATGGCCTCCTCAAGTTAGACTCTTTAAGGATTTATACCAATGTTTTATCATGAAACCATTAATTGAATAATATAATAATAACGCTCTGTATACAAAAATAATATTTTATATAAAGTACCAAATCATCATGTATTTTTATAATTGATGATTGTACGTTTTACTTGCTAGGATGAATGTATTTGTAGTATTCATATCGTATCTTTTTCCCTAACTTATCTATTTTTGTGAAAAATACTTTTTTAAAATAACCTTTGTGATGAGAATACGCACCATTTTCAGAATCCGATTCTTCTGAATCCTCGATTTCTATTTCTTTGACTAAATCTTTTTCATCTGATGAAAGAGTAAATATCTGATCGGATTGCAAATCTGCCATGTTTTTTGTGCCATCAGAAAGTACAAAATCTGTGCCAGCTATTTTATTTAGTACTGTGAAATCAATAGTTGGATCACTTGAATCCATAGGATCAATTGTAGCCATTTTTTTTCGACCGGAATAACGCTCTTTCGTAGTATCATTGATAGCACATGAATTAAGTAATATGATAATTAATAACAATCTAATCATTAACTTTTTTCTCCTGAAATTGTAGACACATAATCATATTTCATAAATATTTTAATATGACTATATGTATCAACATTTTTATTTTATTATCTTATTATTTTGAGGTCTTATTCAAACAAAAATTAATAGTACACAATACAGGTGTTAGATCCTAAAATAAAAAAGAATTAATGTTAACAACCTACGATAATCAATTTAAAATATTTTTGATAACATATATCAAAACAGTTTGATATATCTATTGTTGAATGATATTCAGATTATGGGATTGAAACATAAATATCTAACAATAACACTTTTGTTTTATTATCTGGATTTGCTAAATCATTGTGATCCATGTTTCTTTTTTTACTAAAATCAAAAGATAGCGTATCTGTTGATTGATTATAGCTAATATCGTAAGAAGAAACATCAATAAATGCCAATAAATTATTAATCGGATCTTTTTTCAGCATAATATAATCTATTCTATGTTTAGAATCAGGCTTTTTTAGTACTGTTGATTTCCATACTGAAAGATTGTTTTTATCTCTCTCCCATAAATATTCTTGATGAATAGTAAGAGGATAAAGAACAAAATCATCATTAATAAATGGCATATGATCATGAAATGGCATATGATCATGTGAATTGTTTTGAAAAATATTAATCCCATTAAATTCAATCTCATAAGAACCTTCTTTCATAGAAAATTTATAAAATTTAAAATCATCTTGTCCTCTATGACCTTCATAATGAGAACAAAAAATACCCATTCTATTACCAAAAGTATCCCAATAAAATGATATTTCTTTAAAACCTTCTGCATCAGGAGTATGCTGAATATACTGTGTCATAGGTAATATCTTACGATGTTGCCATATCATTGTTTCTGGAGGAAATGAAGAATGTAACATATACTTCATCAAACCATCATAAAGAACAATTGATCGGCTGATATTATCCCACAAATACTCTGACCCAAAGATAAACTCAATCATTTTATCTGAAGAAGTTTTAATTTTCTTTTTGAGATCAGGGTCTAGTCTTTCTAAGTGAGAAGCTAGCATGGTTTTATCAGGATCTAATAAAAAACGATTATATTTGATTGGTTGAATTCTATAATTAAATAATCTGATATTAGAATCCTGAACAGAACAAGAAATAATAGTGCAAATAAAAATCAAGAAAATACCATGTATCCTATTCATCAAACAATCCTTATTTTATGATTTATTAATAATTTTTCAGAGTATTCATGTTGTGTAATATACATCAATATATATACATGATATATACATGGAAAATTAAGAGATATTCGTATTATTACTACATAACAAGATAAATGATATCTTTGAGATTTAAATTAATCTCTTATAGTACGATAAACTACATAAATATTTATATAATAAATAAAACTAATTCTTTATTGGATTACTCATATATTTATATTGGTATATGATTTCTATCGAGTATGCTATGTTGATCCAAGCGATAAAACTCAGATACTCCATCATAAACATTTTCAAATAAAGATAAATCAAGATTAGACTCGTTAATTTGTAACAAGACTAAATGAATTAGTTCAGATACATTACTATTAACACGAAAATCTTCTCGTCCATTTTTAGTTATTAAAGCAGATCGAGTATATACTTCTTGTATGAAATGAAAAGATGTTTTTTGTTTATCTTTAATAACACTATCTGTAATATCTTCACCAGAAGAAGATTTAATAGGAAATTCGATGTTATTTTTCATAAAAATAGCTCCATTTGAGACAGTCGAAATCACAATATCATTTTTAAACTGTCGTCCATGCAAGTGAATTTCTGGGGAAGAATTTTTAACTGTACCTAAATATTTGGTATGAACTCCTCTTGTAACAACAAATTTTTCTAAATCAACCGTATAAAAATATTCCTCAGTAATTTTTAATCCATGTTCCTCTTTTACATTTTTTACTATTGTAAAATAACCAGATGTCAATGAGGGAGTTGATATATTCTCTGAAAAATGACTATTTTTTTCGACAGAACATCCATTTGTTAATAACATGATAAATAAAATAATTTTTATTTTCATCATTGACTCTCCGAAAATATAAACATTAAGGATACCTATGATACGATTATCAAATTTGCAATCCCTCTCCAATTCATGCAAAATTCAACAATATAAAATATATGACTAAAACTAATTAAAATATAGCCGCATAAAGTCTTGTTCCAGTAGATACATCTCTAGATTTATGATGATAATTATCATTAGAAGAAGTAATGACCATTGATTTTCCAGAAAGATCTGTTAATGTAATATCTTCTACAATGATTGTTTGTTTAATAGATTTATTTTGTTTATTTACAATTAAATTTGGTAAATCACCTCTATGTCCTTTATGATGGTTATAAGGTCCACCATGAAATTGTGTGTTATCTGGATCCCAATGCCCTCCTAATGCACCACCAAGAATTAACTTTCCATTAACTAAAATCGGCATTGGTGAATTTTTTTCATGAATATGAAAGCCTAATTTTTTTGATTTTGTAGATACAGTAGCTGTAACAAAGATCTTAATTCCTTCTCTATATTTACTAACAATAATAGCACCAACTTCTTCACCAAAACCTTTATCAGTCAATTCATAAATGGTCGATGCTTTTAAAAAATCAACTGACCAAATATATATTGGCAATATCAATAATAACAAAAATAAACATTTCAACATTATTGACTCCTTATCTTTAAATGAGATTATTATATCTATACATCTGATATATCGATTATAATAGAACAAAGAACTTTGTTGCAATGGATCACAAAATGAGAGAAAATAAAATATAATTATTATATTTTTATACAATTATATTTATAAAAATAATAGGATGAGAATCTAAGAATTAAGATTTTATTGGTATAGTAAGATGTTATTTTATTTATATTAAAAATAATCATTTCCAAATAAAGACTTAATACCTTTTAGGGTAGCTCCTTCCAAAAGGTATGATAAAAAAACTCCTCTATAATTATAGAGGAGTTTTTATATTATTTATTATTTGATCATATTTTATGAAAGTATCAATTTAATTTTTTTAGATATTTTATCGGCACATTGTAGAATCAGTTTCTTCTTTAACAATAGGAAATTTATCTAGAACAAAGATTGAGCCATCTTGATATATTTTTCTGATACCACGTTGTACGATTCTGATATAACAAAGACCTCATGGATTGTGGAGTCAATATTGAATAATAGCTTTTGCTTGAATTGTATCAGAAATATCAAAAATAATACCGTTTGACACAGAACGATATAAAGCAATATCTTCCAAGGTAGTATAAGTACCCCTATTAAATTTTGGATCCAAGCAATAATCATCATAGAATTGTTTGAATATGCATTGGATAAAAGTAAAAGAATTTTGAGGATCAACCTTTAACTCTATATAATATAAAACAGCTATAATATCTACTATAGATACTGTAGACTTCCTAGGTATCCAAAACCCAGATGAGAAATCATATCAATCATATAATATCTAATATTATTTGCAAATTGTTCTATATGCATAGAATTTCTAGCTTAATATTTTTAAAACAAAAAACCTCTTAAAAATATAAGGGATTGACATAAATTAAGAAAACCAAGCTTTAATAGCCATAATAACCATAATAATAGAAAATGATCTTCGTAAGATTAAAGAAAGTTCAGGTGTATCTTTCAAAACTGTATTAACAAGCCATGCTCCCAATGCAGAGCCAATAAACACACCAATCCAAAGCAACAAAGCAGTTCTAATATCTGCATTACCATTTTTATAGTATTGAAATGCAGCAATCATCGAAGGTGCTACCAAAAATAATACCAAAGCAGTTCCTTGAGCCATTTTTTGTGAGAACCCAAGAATCATGACAAGCATTGGTACAATAATAACCGCACCACCTATACCAAACAATCCGCTTAATACTCCTGCTAAAAGACCTATACCTATAATCAAAACAATATTACTCATATTTCATTTTTCCATAATACCTTAACAATTAATTTAGTTCATTATAAAATATTTCATCTCTTTAATCAACTTTATTTTGATTAAACAGAGATATACAATCAGCAGATGATGCATCTTTTAAAGTAGAGAACAAAAAAACATCCCTTGAAGGGATGTTTTTTATCTAAGGAATTTCTACTCGTTGAAGGATTTGATCTATAATCATATCTGAGGTAAATCCCTCTGCTTCAGCTTCAAAAGAAATCATAATACGATGACGTAATACTTCGTATGCTATAGCTTTTACGTCTTCCGGAATAACATAAGCACGACCATCAAAGAAAGCTTCTGCTTTGGCGGCTTTTAAAAATGCTAACGACGCACGAGGCGAAGCACCTGCTTTAATAAATTCTGGTTTAATATTTGCAGATTCGGGTTCACGTGTTGCAAAAACAAGATTTACGATATACTCGATAACCTTCTCATCAGCATAAATTTGCTTAACAAATGCTTGTAAATCAAGAACTTGTTCTTTTGATAATATTTTTTTAGCTGTAGGTTCAAATGCACCACCCATCCGAGATACGATTCTTTTTTCTTCAGAACGACTAGGGTAATTAGCTACTACTTTAAGTAAGAAACGATCCATTTGTGCCTCAGGAAGAGAATATGTTCCTTCTTGTTCAATAGGATTTTGAGTAGCCATAACAAGAAAAGGTTTAGGCAATTCATAAGTAACATCACCAATTGTGACTGTTTTTTCCTGCATTGCTTCCAGTAATGCCGCTTGTACTTTTGCTGGAGCACGATTGATCTCATCAGCAAGAACAAAGTTGGTAAAAACAGGCCCTTTTTTAACATCAAAGTCACCCTTACCTTGATTATAAATCAATGTCCCACGAATATCCGCTGGAAGCATATCGGGGGTAAATTGCACGCGTTGAAAATCTAAATCTAAAATTTTTGCTAAGGTATTGATAGATAAAGTCTTTGCCAACCCAGGCAATCCTTCCAAAAGAATGTGCCCTCCTGTCAATAATCCTGTCATCAAATATTTATAAATAGATTTTTGACCGACAATTACTTTCTCAAATTCAGATTCAATTTGAGAAAGAATCTCTTTTTTTTCACCAGCCATTTCTGTAATACGACGAATGTCCATATCCATTAAACATCTCCTGATTTAAATCTGTCATAATTATTTTAGTAAAATATCATTGCTAATATACCTAAAATAAAAAATTTATAGATATACACTTTAGAATTTGAAAAACGATGAAAGGAAAATTTCATTGAGATTGCCGTCATACCAATGAGTATCATGGCAAATCCAAAGCCAACACCCAATGCATAAGGTAATACTTTTGCTGGATCATAGTTTTGAGCAATAATCGTTGCTAATACCATAGGTAAAATAGCATCTCCACGTTTTGTAAATCCTCGAACACCATTTTCTAAAACAGATTGAGGAAACACATAGTCCATCAAAACACTAACAATTAATTCTGTCCCTATCAAAAATAACAAAATAAATACATCTCTACTGGGAAAATTAAAATAAGGATAAACAATCAACATAATGATTGTTTGAATCATTAAAAAAGAAGCAAATCTTAAGCTAACCCACAAAGATTCCTTTAAAGTATAAGAAAATAAGACAATAACTCCTAATCCTACAGCATGGAAAGTAAATATATTATAAAAAACAGCACCTTCCATAAACATTTTCATACTAGTATCTAAAAATTTTATATAATCCATGATGTATTCCCTAATGATCCTTTGATTTTTTAAAAGAATTAATAAAAGCAAGTAATAACATCACACCCCAAAAACTCATCGCACGTGTTTGGAGAGGAGAGAATTTGAGATTTAAGATCCATTGACCTAATAGGATTTGTCTTGATTTAAATGGGAGATCCAAACCAAAAGTATAGATATATCCAAAATCACCAAAACGAAAATCTAAAGAACCATGTGCATATATATCTCTTAAACAAGAAAATACTAAAATAAAAAGAGCTGTGATCATTGCTTCTAAAAAATGGGTTGCTTCTCCATCTGTTTGGTCATGTTCCAACCAACATAGTAATAACGCAGAAGCTGTCATTGATGTAGGAAAGATAAATTTGAGTCTTTCATAAATATCCCAATCAATCATACCTATAGCTAAAATGTACAAAATTCCTAAAAACACACCAACAAAAGTCACAAGATATACAGAATTTACAACGTGAAGTTTATTCTTTAAAAAATCACTGAATAAGCCTAATAAAGGATAAATTAACAATATACCTATAGCAACAACAACACCTTCTGAAGCAAATGTGGTTGTATAAAGAAGGGGATACAATAAAAATCGAATTAACAAACCTGAATGATAGTTATTATTCATGATTTTGTCCTTTACTCTTCGTATATTTTTTACGTGATTTATCTGCTTTTTGAATAATCTCAACAACCTCACCCTCGGTTTCTGTGGCTCCACTAATGACGTCGATAGCATATTGCTTTAAATCCAATGTTGGTATATTGAGATCTTCAATTGTCAAACCTATCAAATTTGTTTCCCAATTCCGATAATAAATTTGATCTCCTATTCCACGTGTTTCATTAAATGGAGGTAAAATCTCTATATTTTCAATCACATTGCTATTCAAAACTACACCTAATTTAATATCTTTCGATGTAAATCCACCCCCTGAAACAAGAAGTATATCTACAGGTTCTTGATTACTATTAATGGCTTTAAAAAGTTGAGGGGTTAATTTTTCAGTAATAATATAGTCATTAAATAACTGTCTGAGTATATTTTGATTATGGTTTTCTTTTCGGGATTGAAACTCAGGTAAATAAATAAATGTCGTTGCCAAAAAAGAAATAGCAATAATGATCATTCCTAATACAATCCTACTCCAAGATATGGATTTATAAGTATAAGATTGTTCATGTTTTGTAATTATTTTTTCTTGACCATAATATTTTTTACGAAAGATCACTTCAAATAATGCAGCCATAAAATTTAGAAATAATAATACCGATGTTTGAGGATCACCATGAAACCACTTTAAACGAGCAATAAAAACTAAGATCCCTGCTAATAAAGCCATAAAATAACGAGCTTGTTTATTAATAGGTGTAGAACCGTAATCTGTCAACATAAAGACAGACACAAACAATGCACCACCATAGAATGTATAGGATGCTGCAGGAAGATAAAATAATGTTTTTTGGAGAAGCAAACCTCCAAAAACAAAGCTAAGAATCCAAATTGTTCCCACATAAATAATAGGTATCCATGGATCAATGATTTTTTTAATAACAAAATAAGCAAATACAATAAGGAGAATGAATACAGAGGTTTCGCCAATAGTACCCATTCTATTTCCTATGAATAAATCAAACCAATCAGCAGTTGGTAATTCAGTCATATTTTTAGAATAATTTTTAAGAGAAATCAGATATGTAGGACCAGTTAATGCATCTGATATCATGGGAATAGAGACACCTGAAATAATATCTTGACTATCTAATAGAGAACTGCTGTAACTAAACGTTTTATTTCCAGAAATAACATGCATTGCTTTCAAAAAGGCATCAAATAATGAGAGATTTTGGTCATCTCTTTGGATTAGTGGTATTAATGTTGGTAGAGGAAAAACAAATTTATTAAACAAATCATGAGGAAATAAATTCATCACAACAATACGCCCTAACAAAGCAGGATTGAAAACATTTTTTGAACCAATTGCAAATAATAATTGGCTGAATAATAAAATAGAAAGTACACCTACTACCACTACATACCAAGGAGTTGTAGGTGGTAAACTTAATGCAAAAATCATGATAGAAACTTTCCAAGTATCACTTTTAAAATAAAAGCTTTTGTAAAAAAAACGAGATATAAAAACAACAATGCTTGCTGTAATATAAGCAACACCACAAATAATAATAGGAGCATACCCAAATAATAAGACAGAGCCACAAAAAACAAATAATAACGCAAGAAAAACATGATGCATAATCATCGATGAATCATTTTTTGATCGAAGAAAAGGGGCTGTGGCCCATACTTTATCATAAGCTTTCACAAAAATCCTCCTATTTTTGTTGAGACATTAACGTTTTTTTCCCTTGAAAAATAGTACTTCCTAAAGGAATATGAGAAGGACACACAAAACTACATACATTACAGCCAATACATTCATATAATCCATATTCGGAAGCACGAGAAAACTCATCATGACGAATCATATTAATCAAACGAAATGGCTCCAATCTCATCGGACAATCAGAAGCACATGCCGCACACCCAATACAATCAACCTCTGAATCAGCTATTGTTCCTTCAAAAATCAAAATCCCATTCATATTTTTTGTAGTACTTTTTGTGTTTTCTAAGGATCGTCCCATCATTGGTCCACCGTTAATAGCTACACAAGCATCAAAATCAGCAAAAGGTCTCATAAATGCTGAAATAGGAGTTCCAATAGGCACACGAAAATTACCAAATTCATTTGCTAATGCTCCATCAACAGTTAATGTTCTTTCAATAAGTGGTTTATGATAGAAAAGTGCTTCGTATAAAGCAAAAGTTGTTGCAACATTATGAATAATAATACCTGCAACCGATGGTAATTGACGATAATTTAGTTCTTGTCCAGTAATTTGTTGAATAAGTAATTTTTCAAAACCACTAGGATATATCGCATCAACTTCAATAAGTTGCACCGTACTATCTATATATTTTTCAAGATGTCTTCGTAATTCTACATTTTTATGGATTGCTATTACAATACGCTCTGCTCCAACAATATAAGCAGATATACGAGCACCTTGAATAATTTGAAGTGCGTTTTCAAACATCAAAGATACATCACTAGATAAAAAAGGTTCACACTCAACAGCATTTACAAGTACGGTATGAACATTATTTTTAGCACTTTTTAACTTTAAATGTGTTGGAAATCCAGCTCCTCCCATTCCAATAATCCCAGCTTTGCGAACTTCATCAATCAGCATATCAGGTTTTTTGACAAAAGGATCATGTAGTATATAATCAGGCCAATCTTGGATTTCATTTGCTCTAATAACCACATGATCCTGACCATAAAAGTGCTGAATCTCTTCAAACACACCATCAACAGGACTATGTTGAAGAACATTTGTACCATTATCAGTTGTAATTACTTGACCTATGGACAGTGTGTCTCCTTGTTTAACAGACAATTCATTATTACCAATCGCTAAAAAATAGTATGATTGAGGAGCTATAGATTTAATAGGTAAATGACGACATCGTTGTTCTACATGCAGAATGATTCCTTGCGATTTCATGACACCACTCCTTATTTAATAATTGTAGAAACTGATTATAATAATAATTATTATTATAATGATATCTCTTAAAAAAGTCAATGTATGTATTCATTATTATGAACAACTTCAAAAAAATCAGGCTTGATATTTACAAATAAATATAATATAGTGTATAATAAAATGAAAAATATAATTATACCATGAGGTTTTCTGTGGAAAAATCAACACATCCTGCTCGTTATTACAAACGTAAAAAAAATAAAACCCAAGAAAAAAATGAGAAAAAAGTCGAAAAAAATGAAGTGTCACCTGGATCTCATCAATATACAAATAAAAATCAGTCTAAACATCATAAAAATGACGTTCCTAAGTGGGATCATGATCATTTGTTTAAAAGCATTGAATTTAAAGAAACAAAAGCAGAACTAATGGAAATTTTATCACAAACCAACCCTGATGAAATCATGATCACTCCTTTGGTTTCAAAAAATAAACGTATTAATTTACCTAAAATAAAAAAACAACCTACATTAGGCTCTGTTGATTCTAAATCTCCAGAAAGCTCATTAATTACAGTAAAAGATGTAGAATTAACAGAAAAAACAGACGAAAATATTTCTACCATAGCATCTGAGATAGAACCTAAAAAAACTAATACGATCACTATTGATATTACACAAACATGTCCTATTTGTGAACGGGCTATTCGTGAAATCATGTATGCTTTACATGATTATGAGCATGATTGTTTAGCACATTTTGATTGTGTCTATAAAAAAGTTTCCGAATCAATTAAAGATAAGTTATCTCAGAATAAATACTTAGTATATTTAGGAAGTGGTTCTTTTGGGATTATGGAAAATAACAATAAAAAATTAACGTTGATCGAAAAAATTTATCCAGGAGCTCCTATTGAAGAAATGTTGCATAGTGATGAAGCAATTATTGATGATGAAATCTAATAATGAATCAACATTGTGAAGGATTAGTCCTATCAAAAAAAGGATTTGGTGAAGGACATTTGATACTGAATTTTTTGGATAAAAAAGCAGGTAAGATAAAAGTTATTGCTTATGGTGCCGCTCTTGAAACAGGTGCTCGTCGAGCAATGATCCAATCAGGATCTTTTATTGAAGGATTGATTATTAGCCAAAAAGACGGATTAAGACTTACAGATAGTAAATTACTGTTATCTTCTTTTCAAGCACGTAATGATCTAAAACAAATGGGATTTATATTTTTCACCTTAGAGTTATTAGATCATTTCTTACTCGAAGGTGATCTATTTCCTTATTATAATGATCTAAAAGAAGCATTTGAACTATTCTATGAGACTTTAGATGAAAAATATCTCTTATTTTTCTTAGGAAAATTTCTTTCTTGTGAAAGTTGGCTTGAGATTAGAGAAAAAAATCAGCTCAAACCTCAAACACTGCGATTTCTTTCTGATTCACGGGAACATTCTATGAATTTTTTACAAGGAAAAAATATCTCATCTCCACGTAAACAAGAACTAGCTTATTTTTTTTCCTATGCATTGCAAGATGCAAAAGGAAAATTACCGCATTCGTTGGAATTATTAAAATTTGATTCTATTTGAAAAAACGCACTATTTTGTGCGTTTTTTATTGATCTTGTTTTGTCGCAAATGGAACAACCCATTCAAATGTAACCTTATCAGGAGAAGAAACAACATTAGTTTGAACTACTAAGAGAGATCCATCAAGTATAACACCAACGTATTTATCTTGATTCACCAAACGAAAGATAGCTTTATCCCCTCTTTTTTTCTCAACAAAAGACCAAACATGTGTTGGAATGTTATTGATCAAAAATTGAAGATCACTATTTCCATCAAACTCTATTTGATCATCATCAAAAGTATTGGGAATCAAATCTTTTTGTTCACGAACAAAAAATTCACGTGCAGCAAGATGAATACTGTATCTACCTATCAATAAATTTCTGAACGTTGATATATTTGTTTCTGTAGAACAACCACAAAATAACAACATCATCACAATCATATTTTTTTTCATGATCTTCTTCTCCGTATAACTTTAGTATAGCACAAGGGTCTTGTTTTCTCAATTTTTATTAATAAAAATGATAAAAAGTATCATCCCATTTAACCAAAAGTCCGATAATATTAAATCAAAAGAATTTTAAAATATTTAAGAGGTCAGCTATGCAAATCACATCGATGAATAATCTATCAATGAACAGATCTCAAGATCATGAATTTGCTCATTTAAAAAATAAAGCACATGACACAAAAAATACAAAAGCAGTTGCTCAAGAATTTGAAGCATTATTTATTGAAATGATGTTTAAAGAAATGAAAAAAACAGTCAATAATACATCTTTTTTAGGTAAAAACAATCCAGGACAAGAGATTTTTGATGGAATGCTCAATACCGAATATGCAAAAATAAGCTCTAAAACAGGTGGATTTGGACTTGCCAACATGATAGAAAAATCGCTAAACACGTAGCTTCTACCTAAAAATTAATGTAATAAAAATATTTATTAAAAAATTATCAAGCTTTTTTGATAATCACCGACAATAAATTATGTGCAAGGATGCACTAAAAATAACTGATACATAATATCACGGAGGATATATGGTTATTAATAATAACATTTCTGCGATCTTCGGAAATCGACAGATGTCCATACAAAATCTTGCAAATAGCAAGACTATGGAAAAATTATCTTCTGGAATGCGTATTAATCGTTCTGCTGATGATGCTTCAGGTCTAGCAGTTTCTGAAAAAATGCGTACCCAGATCAAAGGTTTAAACCGTGCAAATATGAACGTCCAAGATGGGATTTCATTTATCCAAACTACTGAAGGATATTTATCTGAAACGACTGCTATTTTGCAACGTATTCGTGAGTTATCAATCCAGTCAGCTAACGGAATTTATACAGACGAAGATCGTCAGTATATCCAAGTTGAAGTTTCACAAATGATTAGTGAATTGGATCGTATTGCTTCTCAAGCTCAATTCAATGGAATGAAAATGTTAACAGGGACATTTGCAAAACCTACCGCAGAAGCACCTGCTCAAGCATCTATGTATCTTCATGTTGGTGCAAATATGGATGAAAGAGTTCGTTTATACATTGGAACAATGAACTCCCAAGCTCTTGGTTTAAAATCACCTATTGGAAATCCTGCAACAGCTTCATTTATTTCATTAAGCACTCAAAATTCCTCAAACTCTGTTATTGGACTTGTTGACCAAGCACTCAGAAGAGTTAACTCACAAAGAGCTGATCTTGGTGCATACCAAAATAGATTGGAATCTGCATCACGTTCTATTTTAGTTGGTTATGAAAATCTTCAAGCTGCAGAATCTCAAATTAGAGATACAAATATGGCTAAAGAATCAAGTGCACATGCAAGAAATCAAGTGATGATACAAGCTGCAAATGCAATGCTTGCTCAAGCAAACCAACAACCACAACTTGTTTTACAATTACTAAGATAATATTATCTATTTCATAAAAATAACCTTGCAAAGCAAGGTTATTTTTACAAGTAATATTTATCATAATCCATAAACTATATAGAAATAAATAAAAGCTGCAAATACATATTTGCAGCTTTTATTTATAAAAAATATTCTATCTGTTTTTGTGAGTAGGAATTCCATTTTGAGCTACAAAAAAAGGGCAATGACATTTGCGATATGTTCATCATTTTTATTTTTATAGTATTGATATAAGATACTCAGATACTTTCCTATTCCTAATGATGATTTTTCACTAGATGGTTTTCAAGTATTACTGGAAAATTCATTATGATTCACATACATCGCTAATTCTTGTAACGACATGTTAGTATTATTTTCACACAAAAATAACGCTAACGTTGCCATATATTCTTCTATGGGCATCTCGATGTTCTCTTGTTCTTAAAATAATCCTTGTATAGAAAATACAAACTCAAATCCTTTAAAGAAATCAGGTGTATTTGCTAGTTGGAAGCGTTGCTGTGAAGCATTCCATTCTACCGGTCGTGCTACATAAAGCCTAATAGGAAGAACAGGTAGATTAACAGCAAGCCCTAACCCAAAACTCATAATGTAATCTGATTGATTTAAAGTAAATCGATCATATTTTGAGAATATAGCTCCATAATCCCAAAATGCAACAGCCCCAATAAAACTCCAAATCGGAAGTCTTGTTTCAATGGAAAAATATGAAGACGCTTCACCACGACTCAAAAAATTGAGCCAACCACGCATTTTATAAACACCATCAAAATTTAGACGATTGGCATCACGAATAACAAATCTTCCACCAATCTGAGGAAATAAGAATGCCATATCATAATGAAATGCAATAGTAAATTTCCAAAAAGGATTCCAATAGGCATCAAAGTTATAAGTGAGATTGATAAAATAAATATCTCCACCAACACCCGCAAAAGAAATAAACGCAGCGGTATTAATACCTTTGGTTGGCCAAAGACCACCGTCTGTATTATTAAATCGTATGGTAGAGTATATTGTACTTTGAACTGTCCAACCAAAATTAATAGAGTCTACTAATTCTTTATCAAGTTGCCAAATACCATCAAATTTTAATGGAGAACCTAAGTTTTTAGCTTTAAAATCTCGAAAAATATTAATTTCATAGCCAAAATTGGCATTCCAATAAACAGCAAACTGAACGCCAAAAGCTAATCCAATACGAAAACTCAATCGTGTATATTCACTATCTGAGTTAAATTCATTTAATACCTGATCAGGATTTTTTATATAATTAAAGTCAGTACCATCAATAAATCCGTCACCATTAGAATCTGTAGGTATATCATCAAAAATAGTATTGAAGACACCAAGAATCAAACTAACAGAAAACGGTGAATTTAAGATTGAGGGTTCCGTAAAAGTGATTTCTCCTAGTTGTCGGAATTCTCCGTATTCACCTCGAATAGATATTTGCCATCCTCGTCCAAGTAAATTTTTCTCGGAAAGTTTGATACCACCACTAAATCCACTCACGGTACCATAACCAAGAAAAAATTCAATCATACCTGTTTCTGCTTCAGTCACAATAAAATCTAAATTAACCAGCCCATCTGTGCTACCTGCAGAAGGTTCAATACGAACATTTGAGAAAAACTGAGTCTGCATAAGGCGATTAAAACTTTGCTCTAACTTATTATTAACATAAAGTTCGCCCTCTTTAATTTGAATATAACGACGAATAACACTAGGCAATGTTTTATGATTTCCACGAATAAACACATTTTCAACATGTGCTCGAGAACCTTCAAAAATAACAAACTCTGTGTCAACAATATTATCAGATCTTTTTTCTTGGATTGCTGAAATATTTGCAAATAAGTATCCACGATCAGCATACATTTTATAAATATTTTGACGGATAATATCTATTTTTGTTTTGTTGTATACATCACCTTTTTTCACATCAATCCATTTTTCAAGATCAGATTTATTAAAAATGGTGCTACCAGAAAATGAAAAAGAACCAGTAGTATATTTTTCACCTTCATCAATAGTGATGTCAAGGCTAATCCCACGAATTGTTTTCGTAATTTCACCTTTTTTATTAGTCGTATTAATATCATCGATTTGCCAAGAAAAATCAGAGATTACAGCATCTACATAGCCATTTTCTTGATAAAACATCAATAAACGATCTTTATCTTGAAGAAATTCTTCTTCTTTTAAAATACCACTTTTGAAAATCCATAATTTTTTCTTGGTTTTCATCTTACTTTCAAGTTGGCTTGGTTTGAAAACAGTCACACCTTTAAAATTAATACTACGAACAACAATTTTTAATCCTTCTTTAATCTGAAAAATCAAATCAAATTGACCAGGTAGTTGTTTAATTGGTTCTAAACGATAAGAAACTTCAGTTTCCAGATTACCTTGTTCTTTATAATGTTGCTTAATTGCAAAAACAGCAGCACGAGCCTTTGCTTCTCGAAAAGAAGTACCCGCTTTAAAGTCAATAACATTTTTTAGTTTATTTGCTTTTATTTGAGAAACACCTTCAAAAATAATCTTATCAACCAGCGATTCTTCCGTCAATTGAAAGATTAAATCCACTCCTCCTGTTACATTACGTACATTAACTTTAATATTTTGAAATCGTTCCATTGCATATAAATCTTTAACAGCAATATTTACACGATTTTCGTCATAAATATCACCAGGTCGAATACTGATCACAGATAAAACATCATTTTGAGTTGTTGCTTTTAATCCTTGAAATTGAATATTTACAATCACTCTAGATTCTTGTGCAAATATAGGAAAGATTAAAAAAAGAAAGACCAACAACTTCATTTTTTTTATCATATTACAACCTTAGGGGACTTTAACAAAAATATTACTATGTTTGTTAGGATTTTATTATAATAAATTTTTCTAAAAAAATCAAGTTGTTGTAAAAATATAGAATTGTTACCATTTAAATCTTGCCGAACTTTCGATAAGAAATTCAGGAGCTTCGTTTTGAGGATCACCAATTTTCCCTAAAATACTAGGTCTGATAGCAAGACGCCATCGATTGATAGGATAAGACCACTCCAGACCTGCTTTATGTATTTGGACCAGATCATCACTGGTATTGACACTTGAATTATAAGGGGATTCAAGTCGTAAATCATATCTGACTTGAAAATTTGGAAGATTTGGTATAAATTGACCAATTGACAATTCAGAACCATGCAAAATACTGACTCCTGTAACAATACCACCATCAGATAAGACTCTCGTGATATTGCCCAAAAAATCTGTTTTAATTTCAATCATATCAATAAAAGGAAGTAATCGTTGAATTCTTTGTGAAAGAGGAGAAGTAAACAATAAATTCTCTGCAACTTCGACACCATTTGCTAAAAACTCTTCCGATGATTGATTGTTATTATCACGTGATGATACGCGATCGGTGGTGCCACCACTTAAAATATTAAGTAATTCACTAGGTTGAAGAGTTGGGGTTGAAGATATGGATGCTAACTCAACATTTGGTAATTTACCTTGAAAATTAACATAAATATCAACTTGTTCATTTTGAGTAGAAAACTTGGTAGTGATAGTCTGTAGATTTAACAAAGGTAATGGATCTCCATACTCTATAGGAAACTGTAATGTTCCTGATTCCACTTTTAAATCGGTATTTAAATAATTGATTCGTCCTTTTGTGATATCCATATCCCCTGTTATTAAAATAGTATTATCAGAGATATTGCCTTGGATTGCTACCACGCCTGCATTCTTTTCAAAAGTGAGATCAAAAAGTTGATTAGCAAAACGAAATCCTTGTTGAAGATTAATGTTTACATCAAATTCAAGTAAAGACATCAATGCTACCACAGGCTTGATATCAGTGTCTTCTGAACGCCCTATTGTTGAAAATGAATCACCTAATTCTAAGCCAATAGTCATATTTTCTGTTGTAATATCTGCTGCTAACGTTAACAAACCTCCATTTCCACTTAAGGAAAATTGATCAATTAATGTTTTTCCCCTAAAACTAAGATAAGGAAAACGAGCATCCCAATTTAATGATGAAATTTTATTAGTAAATTCTTCATTCTTACTATAAAAAAGAATATTTGCTTCTGAAATCCCTCTATCTCTAAATTCCAGATTGCCTTTCAATCCAAAATTATTATCTCTTCCGGCATTAATATTAATATCAGGGAAGATAATTGTATTATTTGAAATAGGAATAGCAACCACTCCAGGAATACGAATCTTATTTTTTAAAGATCCTATTTTTGTCTGAATATTATTTAAAGATAATTGCCCATTAACCGTAGGATTATCAATATTTCCATTTATTGTCGTATCTAGAGATAATACTCCATTCATTTTGTGGATATCACCTGAAAAAAGCATCTTATCTAACATAAGTTCTGAAGTAAGGGCAGCAACAATATTATTTTCATTAGTGAGACATCCTGTAGTATGGATTTGTACACTATCTGATTTGAAATTAAAATCCCATGATTTGTTTTTTGTAAGATAAGATCCGGCAATTCCGTATCGAGGATGATCAGAAACCCAAAAATACTTTTCTGGTGAGGCAAAAACACTTCCAGAAAGAGTCATTGGTCTTTTAGATAAGAAATATAAATTAGATAATTGATATTTTAATAATTGAAGATTATTTGAACTAAAAAAATCAAGAGAATATTTTGTTTTTGCTAGATCTTGGAATGCAAATGCACCAGATAGTCTCGCACTAAGATAGTTGGTATCATTTTCCAAAAATAAATCTGTATCTAAATTAATCAGGTCTGATCTGACTCGGATATTTGTTAACATCAATGTATTCGTTGTTTTTTCAATAACAGGAATGACTAATTTGAAATAAGGAGTATTACCTGCTGAGTTAAGTGCAATTTTAGCATTGATATCAGGATTTCCAAAAAGTCCATTAAGACCAAAATTAAGATCCATAATAACAGAGCTGATAAATTGTTCTGGTATATTCAACTTGTTAAGCATTGGTAGCTTCCCAAGGTCTGATATATAAAAATTATAAATATCTGTATTTAATTTCCAAGTATAAACACTTGTTGCAAAACTAAGAGAACCACCTCGTTGAAAATTAAATGCTCCAGCAAAACCGGTATTATCGGAAATCGAAAAATAACCACTACCATTTAATGTTTCTGTGTTCAATCCTATTTTTAGATTAGCAACATCTAAGACATTGGATACACGAGAAGAATCAAAGCTAAGATGAAATGTCTGATCATTGATCGTCCAACCTGCATGATGAATATAAAAATTTTTCCAACCAACAGTATCAAAATCAATCCGAAGATCTCCTGCTAAATCACCAGGTAAACCTATCTTATCAAGTAAATAATTATTAAAAGAAATGTTGAAAGCAGTATTAATTGTATCACTTTCTGTTTTGAATAATATCTGATCATCAATCATTCCTGTTACTAATGAGTTTGTTTTTTGGACAAAGACGTTAACATCAATAGGAATTTGTGCATTAGTGTTTAGTTGACCAAGTGCATTAATGTCAACAATAGTATTACTACGAAAACTCTTAATATCTACAGTCCCTTTGAATAATAGATCTTGATTAACAAAATAAAATTTTGAAATTTCAAGGAGATTATCTTTCCCTTTAAATTCTGCAACAATCTGTTCTTCGTCATCAAGATACCCTTTAACTTGCGAACCAATAAAAACAGGTTGTCCCGGAACAGATTTAGTGATATAAATATCTCCACGATAACGTGCATCAGGGATACCAAAAAAAGGAAGTTTGATATTTTCGTAGACAAAATCACCATCAACATCAAGAGCTTTTATGTACACCCACACCCTTTTCCCTATATCAGCATTCACTTCTATCGCCATGTTTGGTATTGGAACAGGTTTAATAATAAATTGTCCTGGAGGAAATTCGAAAATCGTAGCTGTGTGTCCAATATATCCATTATTCATTTCAACATTAAATGCAGTAAGATACATCGCATTCTTATTAGGAATCCTATCAACCACAACATCTCCTGAGAAAACAAGCCCAGCTAAAATAAAACGAACATCTTCTAATGTTAATGTACCACTGGCCAAAGGATAAAAACCTTTTTCAAAATAAACGAGTAAATTAGCATCAATGGATCCAAAATAATGTGTTTTCAAATCCAATTTAAGTTTATAAATATTATCTGTAAAATGTTCAAACAAAAGATCTAGTCCATAATTAGGATGTTCTTTTGATTTTAAAGAGGAATTAACAAACCATGAATCAGATTGTTTGAGATTAAATTTAAAATCCCAATCACCTGGTGCAAAAGCATAATCTAAAAGTTCATACTCTTCAAATTCATCGTATGCGATAACAAAAGACTTATCAAGTCCAAATTGAAAATCATTATTACTGGTATCAAAAGAAATATTTTGTTTTGTTTGATTAATAAAAGTGGGTGTGATTTGATTACTTTGCATTGAGAGCTTAAGCGTTACCAGTTTATCAATAACAGGTAATCCAGCTAAATTTAAATCGAGAAAATTAAGGTAGATGTCTCCAACAAGATTAGTAACATCAGAAAATGATGCTTTGGTATCAAAAGTACTTGAAGCTAAAAAGACACAATTGCTCCAAATTGATTTCATATTCATGCGTGCACCAAAATCAAGAGCATTATTTTTAAGATTCATCTTCGTATTATTAATAAAAAAACTGTATCGAAATTCCGTCATCGCACGCAGAACAAATTCCAGTTGCTTAACAGAAACGCTCATATCCATATTTTGAATATGAAATTCAATCTTTTTGTTATCATTTGTTGGAGTAGATATTTGAGTACTAGTGCTAGGATCTAGATATTCAAAACGAAGTTGTTCGATATAATCATCAATTTTATTAATATGTCCCGAAAATGCTATTTTTTCAATTCGGAGATCGCCCAACATTTGTTCCCAAGGACCGGTAAACAACTTCCAAAAACGATAATAAAAATAAACTCCTTCCACAGAAAAAGAAAGATTATCGTCGATTTCAACAAAAATATCAGAGATACTAATAAATACTAACGGTAAATTAGACACGTTATTAAATGTAATAGATTTTGCAAATAATTTTTCCGTGAGAAATTGCTCTAAATATTTTTTATTTAGAGCAACAGAGATGTTGAACACACCTAGACATAAGATATACACAAAAAAGAACATAAAAACCGTTTTAGATAAAAAATTGTTAATTTTTTTTCCCACGCAATCCTTACCATTGAAACATTAAATTATAATTTTTCTCTTAATCTGATAGTTACTGCACTATTATAGCATGGATTTAAAACTTTTTTCCAGATTTTCCTATTGTTTGATAATAAAGATCCAAGTGTTCATAAATTTCTACTAATTGGTCTTGAGAATAAACATGATTCTGGAGTTTATTTTCGATAATCTTAAATATATCTCCTGCTTGATCAACTTCATTACGTTGCATGTAAACCCATGCTAAGGTGTCTAAATAAGCAATGTTGTCTTCTTGATCTACAGCTTCTTTTGCAAAAGAAAGAGCTTGATCGAGCTTTTTCTTTTGTCTTGCATATAAATAAGCCAAATGATTTAAAGTTTCAGGATCTGCAGAATGCTTTTGGTATATCATGAGCAATAACTGTTCAGCTTCATCAAATCGATCCAATTCTGTATAAATTGCAGCAACCATATTGTTTAATGCTAAATTCAACGAGATATTTGGAAGGATTTTTTCCATAAGTTCTGCAGCTTTTGCATAGTTTTTTTGTGCAAAATATAAGTACGCAGAAAAAATATCTTTATTGGTTGAAAAATATGGCAACAAACGCTCTGCTTGATCAAAATTTTTGGTTATCATATAAAGATCAAATAATTGTGCATAAAGAGCAAGTGGATTTTCTATGTTGCCAAGTGCGTCTTTATAATATCCGATAGCGTCTTGATATTTTCGCATTCCAAAAGCTGTTTCCCCTGATAACAATGCTAGATTCAGCTCTTGGTCTGGAATAAGATATTGCTTATCGGCATTTACTTTTCTAAGATATTCTAAAGCCTGATCATATTTCTTCTGTCCTACAAAATCATCAGCAATCGACATCAAAGAAGTCGCTTTTTGGCAGTATTGATGGAAACGATCAAGAAGTGTTATTTTAAATGTATGATGTGCCTGTGGCAATTCAGTAACTAAAAATGTATCATTTTCAAGAACTGAAAGTGCTTTTTGCGTTTGACCGAGTCGTGAGAATGCTATTGCTTTTGAAAATGGGGGAAGATTTTGGATATTTTTTGATAACAACGCATTCATTTTAAAGATTGACTTCGGTGTGTTCAGCATATAAAGGACACCCATGTAGGCATCAAATAATTCAGGAGTCAATGCAGACAGTGGTATATTTTGAAAATAAGAATCGGATTTTTCAAAATCACCATCACGAGCCGTCGCCATTGCTACTTTAACAACAATTCCTATTCCAGAAGCTACTTCTAATGCAGATTCATAATAAGCAACAGCTTCCGAAAAATTTGTTCTATCAAAATCAATATCAGCAACATACTCACGACTTTGGAAAATAAATTCTTCATTTCCTTTTGAGGGATCTTGTTTAGCTACCTTTTTAAAATAAGGATAGGCATAGGTTGTGTTTGATTGTTGAATAAAATATAAACCAGCAAAATAATTAGCTAATAAGTGATAAGAATTTTTCTCTAGAACCGACATTGCCATTGCAAAACCAAAATTGAAATCTCCTATTCCCCATGCAATCTTAATAGAATTGTTTTGAATTTGCTCAGACAAAGGGTATAGATCCCATATTTTCGCAATATTCTGTCGAATTCCAGGATAAGCAGTGCGAATAATAGCTTCTTGTTTTTTTAAAGACAAATCTTTTAAATATTCAAAATATACTTCTGTCAACACACTGAGTATATACTCATTGGTTACACCTTGTAAGTATAACGATTCCAATAAAAAACGAGATCGTGAATAATCACCTTGATAACGAAGATCGATTGCTTGTGCATAGATTTCTTCGACTTCTTCAGTGCTAAGAGTATAAAAAGAGGTCTGTACACTAAATAATACCAACACCAAATAATAAAAATATTTCATGAACACTTCCTTATGTTAAAACTAATAAAAATCTTTGTTCAAATCCACAATCTGCATATCAGAACCAAATAAATCGGTAAATTCTTTGAGAAGGATTGGGTCATCTGTATGAGTACAAATAACTTGCCATCCTTGATGAACAAAAGCGTTGAGTAATTCCACAAAAGATTTCTTACGTAACGAATCAAAAGATACAAACGGATCATCCAATAAAATCACTCCAGTTCGCTCACCAAGAATTGTTTTTGCGATTACCAAACGGAGCATAAACCAAAATTGAGCAATCGTTGCAGAACTTAAAGATTCTAAAGGATATTGTTCTCCTTGTCCTGTGATCGCAAAAATCATAGTTTTTTGATTCTGATCAAATTCTACGACAAATGTCTCATACTTTCCAGCAAAAATATGTTGCACCAAATATCTAAAAAATGGAGAATTAAGAGCTTTGTGTAACAAGTGGTCACGTGAATGTTCTAATTGATCATAAATAGAGACCAATTTTTCTGCATAATAAATATCCTTATTTATTTGATCGCAAAGATAATCCACTTGATTAATTAATTCTTCATATTCTATCAAATCATTTTTAAATATCAACTGTTCTATTTCTGGATAAAAATGGTAGACGGTTTCAATATTTTGGTTTGATTTGAGATTATTAATGAGAGGAGTGATTTGCTTCGTCAAAGAATTTTTGATTTTTTGATAGTTTTGAGAAACGTTGCTCATTTCTTCTTTTAACAAATTTTTCTCATTTTTTAAGGCTTGGAGTTCCTTATAATCAAAATCTATCGTTGTCATCCCTATCTTTTGTTCCAGTGCTCTCACTTTTTCTTTGACTAATTCCGGATCATCGGTACCAAATTGATGGTAAACTTTATCTGCTGTTTCTTTGATCTTAATAACAAAACGATCAAAAGATATCTTATCTTGAGCTTTTGTTTCATGATGAAATCGAAGCATTTTTAAAGACTTTCTAAGGTTTCGACATTCTTTTTGGAGATTTTCATATTCCTCTTTCATGTGATCAAGCATATGATTTTTTTTATGTATTTTTTTTTGTGTACGTCCCATGACATAACTATAAACAAATGATTTTTTTTCTTTTTGAGATAACATTTGAACAGCCATGGCTTTGATCCAAGACACAAAAAGAATCACTACCCCACAAACAAACAAAACTAATGACATTAATTTATAGACATTAAATAATGATGTCCGCATATAAAATGAGATTGCTAATGAGACACCGATAAACAAAGAGCCAAGAATAAACATCAAAATATTCTGTCCTGTTTCTGCATTGTAAGCAGAAAGAGGATTTTCGTTCATATTTTGTTCAGTTTCTTTTAGTCCTGAAATTTCGATTTTAAGATCACCTATATTGTCTTCAAGCTCAAAAAGTCTTTCTTCTTTATTAAGCAATTCTTGTTCATAAGTATGATATTTTTTTTCGTTCTCATCAATATTTTTATATTCTTGTTGACGTTGTTGATATTCACCAAACATCTCTATATATTCTTTTCCAAGATGTACTTGTTCTGCAAGAAAATACATTTCTTGTTTAGATTCAATTTGTCCTTCTTGTTGGTCAATCTGACCAAGAGATTTGTTAGCAACAAGAAGACCTCTTTCATGATTTCTGACCAAATCAAGTGTCGGAAGTAAATCTTCAAGAGTATCTCTTAGTAAATATAAATTATCCTGCAAAATATTTAACCAAGAATTTTTATTTTTGACACCCATTGATTCTAAAAATGTTCGTTGAAGTTGGTCTGAAATATTGTCTTGTCCATATAAAATGGTTTGTATTTCGTCGTCCCAAAATTGATCAATAGCATAGTGTTCTGTATCTTTTATTTTGAATTGCAAATCGGATTTTTGGACAAATAAAAGATTTTTCATTCGTTCAGGAGCAAAGGCTGGTGAAAGTGGTTCTGCAATACAATTTACAGGAACACTTTCATCAATATGATCTGTCCAGATTTCACCAAATTTATTCTTACCAGGCTTCTCAAATAATCCACGAGAAATCCAATTAATCAAACATGTTTTACCTCGTTCATTATCCCCAACAATAAGAGTAACAGATTTGAAAGAAAGATCAAGATTGCTAAGCGGCCCGCTTTTTCTAACAATTAATCGATTAATCCTCACGATTTTTGCCTCATTTCTGAATATAATTTGATTTCTTTAAAAAGAATTCTTTCTTTATTTTCGGCATTTTTGCAATTTTTTTCAGTATAATGTTAAGAATTAATTCGATATTTACAAAAATATTTTTCGTAAATATAGCATAAACTATTGCTTTTGATAAAAGATATTGTTTATCTTAATATATATATATTATAAAAATATACAATATTAAATACGAACAGCGTATTGTATAGGAGCACCCATATGAGTATGTCATTTGATAAAGAAACATTCAAAAAAATCGTCAAAAATAATATCAAAGAAAATACAGGAAAAACATCTCAAGAAGCAACACCCGAAGAAATGTATCGTGCTATTAGCGGAGCAATGATGGTCTATATCACAGATTCTTGGGCTGATACAAAAACAAATATCTTAAATGCTAAATCAAAACACATTTATTACTTGTCAGCAGAATTTTTAATGGGACGTTCGCTTGGCAATAATTTGATCAATTTTGGAATTAATGAAGCAGTTACAGAATTATTAGAAGAAATTGGATTAGATATTAATTTTATTGAGAACCAAGAACCAGATCCAGGACTTGGAAATGGGGGATTGGGACGATTGGCAGCATGTTTTTTGGATTCAATGGCTACTCTTCAAATACCAGGAACAGGATATGGGATACGTTACAAATATGGCATGTTTGCTCAAAAAATTGAAAACGGTTACCAGATTGAACGACCAGATAATTGGTCAGAAGAAATGGATCCTTGGGAAATAAGACGTGATAATGCTTGTGTAAAAGTTTATTTTGGTGGATTTGTAGATAATTATATTGGAGAATCAGGGCGTGTAGAATTTCGATTACAGGATGCTGAAACGATTATTGCGGTACCTTATGACATGCCTATTGTAGGATTTAATAATAAACATATCAATACTCTTAGACTTTGGCAAGCAAAAGCTCCAGAACCTTTTGATATTTGTGCATTTAACAATGGTGACTATGACATTGCTGTTGCCAAACAAAATGCGGCATCTAACATTTCACGTGTTCTTTACCCAAATGATAGTTCTCCTAATGGTAAAGAATTACGTCTAAGACAAGAATATTTCCTATGTTCTGCATCCATTCAGGACATTATTAATAAATTTGATTATCAATACGGTAATGAATCCATCAATATATTACCTGAAAAAATAACTCTCCAACTAAACGATACACATCCCGTAGTTGCAATTCCAGAATTAATGCGTATTTTACTGGATCAGAAACATTTGGATTGGGATACTTCATGGAATATAGTAACAAAAATTTTTAACTATACAAATCACACCGTTCTTTCAGAAGCTCTCGAAAAATGGAATATCGATATGTTCCGAAAAATGTTACCAAGAATTTACCAAATAATCGAAGAAATAAATAGACGATTCTTAAAATTACTACATCAAAAATTCCCTAATGACAATGATCTTGCTGATCGTCTGTCCATTTTATCCCATGGAAAAATACATATGGCTCATCTCGCGATTATTGGATCAAGAAAAATCAATGGTGTAGCTGAACTGCATACAGAGATTCTCAAATCAGATACATTAAAAGATTGGTATTTTTTGTATCCTGAAAAATTTTGTAACAAAACAAACGGTATTACGCCTAGACGTTGGATTATTAAATCAAATCCAAAATTAACAAAACTTATTGATAACAAAATTGGTGAATCATGGAAAACAAATCTTGAAGATCTTAAAAAATTGCTACAATTTGAAAACGATTCCCAGTTTTTAACAGAGCTTCTTGAGATTAAAACTGATAATAAAAAAGAATTGGCAGAATATATTAAAACATGGACAGGGGTTGATGTTGATCCTTCGTCTATTTTTGATGTACAAGTGAAAAGACTTCATGAATACAAACGTCAATTATTAAATATCTTGCATGTTATTCATTTATATCATGAACTACGGATTAATCCTTACTTAGATATCCATCCACGAACATTTATTTTTGGTGCCAAAGCTGCATCAGGATATCGTATGGCTAAATTGATTATTAAACTTATTAATAATGTCGCAAACGTTGTAAATAATGATCCTAACGTAAACAAAAAAATAAAAGTCGTGTTCATCCCAAACTACCAAGTCTCTATTGCAGAACATATTTTTCCCGGAGCTGACATCAGTGAACAAATATCTACTGCAGGAAAAGAAGCTTCAGGAACAAGTAATATGAAATTTATTGCTAATGGTGCATTAACAATCGGAACCTTAGATGGAGCAAATATTGAAATACTTGAAGAGGTCGGAAAAGAAAATTGTCTTATTTTTGGATCAACAGCATCTGAAATTGAAGAACTAAATACTTCTGGTAACTACCATTCCATTGATTACTACGAACAAAATCCAAAATTAAAAAGAGTTTTAGACAGTTTAGTGGATCAAACATTTACATTTGGAGAAAATCCTTATTTATTTCAAGATATTATTGATTCTTTATTGCATGGTATAGAAGGAAATCATGCTGATATTTATTATATTCTGAAAGATTTTGAACCATACCTCAACGCACAAGAAAAAATCGATCATCTTTACAGAGATAAGAATACTTGGGCAAAAATAATGTTAAATAATATTGCCAAATGTGGTAAATTTTCTTCTGATAGAACAATCTCCGAATATGCACGTGAAATTTGGGATGTACATCCATTATCATGATATTAAAAATATATCATGATACAAGTACCTCATAACAAAAAAAATCATTCAACATAAAAAATCCCTCATATATGAGGGATTTTTTATTTATTTTTTAATGTTTCAAGCCATCGTTGTTTGACAGCACGAGCTTTTTTGAGAAATGCATGATGAAGTTCTAAATATTGTTGATGAGAGTCTTGCTCAAAATCGTATAATTTATCCCACTTTAGTTCACGATCAAGATATAACGAATAGACATGTTGACTGACATTAGTATTTTGTATATTTTTCAGTTTATTTGCTGCATAAACTGCTTCTGCATAAAGCTTGGTGTGTTCGTCTTCAAGTGATTTTTTTAACACACGCTTTTTTTCTAAAAATTCATTGTAGATGGTATTGATGGTAGCATAGCAATCTTGATTCATCATCACATCACGCTGAGCTAGAATTTTTTCATTTTCTAATTTTTCTTGTTCTTTGAGACGTGCTTCATAATATTCGATAAACTTTTCTTTTTGATCACGAGGCATTTTATCAACTTCTTTGAGAATCATTGAGTCAGCATTTAACCAGATAGTTTGCATAATAAAAAATAACAGCAATATTGTATTCATTTTTATTGTCCTAATATTATCTTTTGGGATCGTAATTATACTTTAATTTCAAATCATAATATGCTGAAAAAAACGCCAATTTATCTTGCATAGAAACTTTTTTCAAAATCCTGTCGAGTTCTTTTTCTTTTTCCAATAATTGTTGATCTAATAGAATAAAGAAAGTAGAATCATTGTTTTCATTTAACGAAACACTTTGTTGAAGAATTTCTTCGTATTCGACTAGCCATTTTTGGGTAACAGAAATATTTTTTTCACAAGCAACCATAAAAAATAGCAGATAACTACATAATATAATAATTTTCATTCGTATATCCATGATTTTATATTTTATTTAGTACTGAATATTTAATCTGATGATCATTCCCACAAACGCTTTAGTCGATCAGCAATTTTCTTTTCAAAACCTTGTTCTGATGGGAAATAATAAGAGGGTGAACCAGAAGTATATTTTTGTTTCACAAAATGGTTGGGATAATCATGTGGGTATTTATATTTTGGGGCATTTTGTTTGTTATTGCTAAAATGATGTTCATCTTTAAGATAAGATGGGATAGGCATCATTTTTCCTTGTTGAACATCACGAAGAGCATCATGAATGGCTAAAACAGTATTGCTTTTGGGGAGACCTGCAAGATACAACGCCGCATGTGACAGATGAAGTTGCCCCTCAGGATAACCAACACGCTCAAACGCTTCCGCACAAGAAACAACCACATTAATAGCTTCCGGATACGCCATCCCAACATCTTCAACAGCAGAAATCATTAACCGACGAAAAATAAATCGTGGATCTTCGCCCGAATGAATCATTAATGCCAAATAATACAACACCGCATCAGGATCACTTCCTCGAACACTCTTGATAAATGCTGATACCACATCATAATGCATATCTTTGGTATTATATTGTGTATCTGTTTTTTGCATCATAGATTCGAGGTGTTTTTTAGTAATACAAACCTCAGCAATAGGTAAGGTCAACACAGCTGTTTCTAAAACATTCAGCATATTTCTGGGATCAGATGTATACTCCAATAAAAAGTCTTTGGCATCAGATTCCAAAGATACGCCTATTTTTTCAAAAAATTTATCCTCTGCTAAGGCACGTAGTAGGATTGATTCTTTTTCTTTTATCTGAAGAGGAAAAAATTCAAACATTAACACACGTGACCGTAATGCAGGATTTAATGAAAAATATGGATTCTCTGTTGACGCTCCAATTAATAAAATCAAACCTGATTCCAACGAAGATAAAAAAGCATCTTGTTTGGGTTTGGTCAGTCTGTGGATTTCATCAATAAATACCAATGTTTTTTTTTGTTGTTCTCTATTAGCATTGGCTTTGTCATGAATTTGACGAATTTCTTCGTTATTTAATGTTAAGGCATTGACACTAAGATATTCTATCTGCATATGATCCGCAATCAATTTAGCAAGTGCTGTTTTCCCAGATGCAGGAGGCCCATAAAAAATCATCGACTGGATAATTTTGTACTCTAGCATTGTTTTGATGGGACCATTGTTACCAATTAAATGTTCTTGTCCTTGATAGTGATCTAAGGTTTTTGGCACCATACGGTAAGACAAAGGTTCTTGATTAAAAAGATCCATTAATGCTCAATCCTTTCCTTAAAAATCTGTTGTTTAAACGGATGATCTTTGCTCCATTGTTCAAAATAAGTCATCCCAAACACATTAGGAGAATACGAATACAATTCTTTCCAAATAAGAATTAATAATTCTCTGATTTCCCATTGAGCACCTCGAGAGACACGCATGTCAATAATATGAAGCCATTCTCTGAAATTTGCGGTCATCACAAGTGAAGTTTCTGCAGCATTAGGAATAATAAAACGAGCATCTTCTTTTTTTATACCAAGCTCAATTAATTGATGATAGTATTCTTTTGTATCATTCATAATCTTATTATACAAATCATGAGCTTCTTTATTTTCCATAATCTTAGGTGGTGTCACAAATTTAAAATGTTCTTCATTCACATAACGTTGTGATCTTTGGCTAAAAGAACTCAATCGATGACGTACCAATTGATGAGATGCTGCACGACTGATACCTTCAATATGAAAGCTTGCAGAACTATGCTCAAAAACAGAAGTATGACCAGATCTTAAGAGATTTGGTAAAAATTTTTCTCTACTGGTTTCAGTGGTTTTATCATTGGAATCATAACAAATACGTGCCCCATATTCGCAAATCCCCTCCGCATCAGGAGAAATAAATAATAATTTAATCCGCATCCCAAACTCCTAAACTTATCTCATGATATTTATTAATAATTATAACATAAGAATCATTTTTTGCAAAAAAAAATCTTGATCATTAACATGATCAAAAGAAAATAACTGAGACAAATAATAGTATTGTTAAAATGTTAAAAATATGTTATATTATGATAAAAAACAAATCAGGATCACTATGCTATTTTTTAAAATCTTGGGATTACTGTTATCAATGTCGCCTATTATGATCAATTATGAAACATTTTTTTTTCCTTATTCTTTTTTAGGCATAACAATGTATGTTCTTGCTTTTCTTTTTGATGACCAAGACGCTGTAACAGACAAATCGTTATTTGTCATCTTATGGACAGTGTGTTTATATTATATTATCATCCGTATATCTTTTATTTACAATATTATTGTTATGATATTTTTGATTACCTACTTTTCTTTTAAAGGACTCACATCAACAAAAAACAGCATTCTATGTATCATGGGATTATTGACATCATGTATTGGGTTTGTCATCCCTTTTTATATGATTATAGGGTTTTTTATTGCTACTGTAACAGAGTTATATACTTACTTATTTAACAAATACTCACAAACAAACTCCGTTCTCAAGACCACAGAGAGCTTATATTTATCAGATAATAAGGTTACCGTAAAAGAATTAGAAAAATCAGAAGATTCTCAGGAGACAACTCATGTTATCCCTTATGAATAACAAAATCATCCCTATATTTCTGTTGTTGCAATTAACTGTCTCACCAATTTTTGGATTCAGATCACAATTTATCACTTTTGATAACCACTATGAAGATACATTACTCAACAATTTTTCATCCGTATCAGACATTGAAGCAACAATGATAGCTAGTGGTATTGATCCTGATTTATTCTCGCTTTATGGGTCAGAAATTTTACGTTGGAAAGACGAAATTCAAGAACAGCTCCCCTACGGATCATCTCAACGACAAACAGCAATTACCATAGCTAATTACTTACATACTCATGTATTTATACAATATCGTTTATCAGCTACAACCTTAAAAGATATTTTTGAGGAAGGATTGTTTAATTGTTTATCAGCCACAATATTGATGAATTTACTTTTAAAAATGTTTGGTATTGAAGCTCGGTCTATTATTTTACCAACACATGTTTATACATTAGCAACACTGGACGGAAAAATGGCAGAGATTGAGAATACCATTAAGGATGGACTTTCTATTTCAGAAAATAAAGAGGCACAAGAACAATTTAACAGACTTACAGGATTTGATTACAATAAAGATTCAAAGAAAAAAGTGGTTATTTCATGGGAAGAAAGCATAGGATTATTATATTCCAACAGATCTTACTTTAATGCAAAAAAAAATGATCACAACAAAGCATTCCAAAATATGCTTAAAGCACAGGTATTTCTTGCAAATTCACCTAGTGAACAAACCAACCTCTCTGTTGGTTATTTAAATTATTCTTATAATATCTACCGAAATCCGAATCAACCTTTGGAAACATATCTCAAAACATTATCAATTTTAGAAGAAGGCATTACTCGTTATCCTTCTTTTGGAAATTTAAAAGGAAATTATCTCAAAGGAATAGGATTGGTTATTGATAAGATGATCGAATCAGAATCCCCAACCAAAGATATTGATATGTTATTGCAATCGTCAAAACAATATCTCGCTAATAATGATTTTAGAAAATTAGAAAAAATACGTTATATTAACGGTGCTATCTTTGCTATGCGAACAAAACTTAATCTTCAAGTAGCAGAAGAAAGCATTACTCATTTATTACAAAAATATCCAAAAGATAAAGCTACTAAAGATTTGATTCAAGAATATGCATACATCAAAATCAAACAAGATTTAGAAACCAAAAAAAGCAATTCTGAAAAAAATACAGTCTTAATCAAAGAATTGCAAAGATTTCCAAAGGAATTTGTAAATGAATCATTGGCATTTTATTATTCTGAAATAGCACGTCATTTATTTGAGCAACAATCATTCCAAAAATCTATTGATACCATGACGGAAGCCATGGATTCTTTTGGGTCAATTCCTTTAGTGAAACAAAACGGTTTTGTGTATGCTGTAAACTCAGCCCAATATTTTCTAAAAAAAGACGATCTGCTGAACGCTTTAAAATACTACAAACAAAGTTTTAATTTCAAAAAAGACCGTCAGGTCATTTACAATATGGGTATTTTATATGAAAAACTTGCCCACCAATATGCAGCTCAAAAAAATGTTGCTAAAATAAAAGAAATTATTAGCGAAGCACTGACCATTGTACCTAATAACGAACGCTTAAAATTACTCGCAAATCAATATGATTTATTATAATTATCAAGGAAATATAAATGACATTCAAAGCTTTTATTTTTGATTTTGACGGAACCTTATCGGATTCCTTATCAGATTTAGCACACGCAATAAATTACAGTTTGGCAACACAAAATTTTCCTACATTTACAGTTGATGAAGTACGACAAAAAATCGGACATGGGATTGATCGTTTGATCATAGATGCTCTGCCACATAAATACCGCGATAATAACAAAATTATTGCTCAATCGCTTAAACTTATGTCAGAACATTATGCCTCACATTGGCAAGATAACACAAAACTTTTTGATGACATTAGCGATGTTCTTGACCAAATGACAATCAACAAAATAAAAATGGCTATTCTTTCAAATAAACCGGAACAATTTTTAAAAGAAATGGTAGACTTTTTAGTACAAAAATGGGATTTTCAAATGGTTGTAGGAGGACGTAACGATTATCCCTTAAAACCAAATCCTACTTCTACACTTGAGATTATCAAAACAATAAACTTAGATCCAAAAGATATTGCATTTGTGGGAGATGGAGATACGGACATTCATACTGCAATTGCAGCAGGAATTACCCCCATTGCTGTAACATGGGGATATCGTTCCAAAAAAGAACTTGAAGCAGCAGGAGCGACAATCTTCATTGACACACCAAAAGAATTATTATCTTTTATTTAAAAAGAAAAACACCCATATAATGGGTGTTTTTTTCTTTTTCATTAATTTATTGTTCCATGATAACAGTGGCTACTGCATATGTTTTGGTATGAGATAAAGTAACTAAAATCTTTGGTGATCCTTTTTGGATCCATTTTTTTTTTGTATCGCCAAGAAGATTGATATATGGTTTTTTGGATGCACAATGGCATAGTTCAATTTCAAAAAAATGACCAAAACCAAAAGCTTTAAAAAATGCTTCTTTTACAGCAAAACGAGCAGCTAAACGTTCACTGCTGTTTATGGAAGAAAAAGCATAGTCACATTCTGTTTGAGTGAAAACACGTCGGAGACGCTCCAGTGATTTATTAGTAATAAAATTTTCCATTCGAGAAACTGCAACAATATCAGTGCCTAAACCAACAATCATGTTATTTCTCCAAAATATAAGATTATTGACAAATATTTTTTGTCATCTAAGGTAGAATTTATTATATTTAATTATGATAAAATTTTCAAGGGATATTATTTATCTTATTAAAAAATAATAAAATATATTTATTTTTATTAAAGAATATTGATATTTCGACGAAAATCAAAATGTGCATGTAATTTATTATATACACATAAAATAGTTAATATTGTAAGGAGTAAAAAATGAGTCTTGATTTAGAATCAACACTAACTATAAATAGTGTTACCATGTATTTAAAAGAAATTGACAAAATTCCTCTGCTGACCAGAGAAGAAGAACAAACCTTAACACATGACTTCGGTGAATGTTGTCAGCCAAAAATACAGGAGAATCCAAACACAAAAATTTGTGCCAAGTGTCAAAAAATAAAACAAACATTAATTACATCTAATTTACGCTTTGTCGTCTCTGTTGCAAAGAAATATCAAGGTAATTCTTTATCTCTATCTGACCTTATCAATGAAGGAAATTTAGGTCTTATTGTATCTATTGATAAATTTAATTATAAATTAGGATATCATTTTATTTCTTATGCTGTTTGGTGGATCAAACAATCTATCATGAAAGCTATCTCAGAAAAATCACGTATGATCAGACTACCAATGAATAGAACAAATGAACTTTTTAAAATCACAAATTTCATTGACATCCATAGCAAAAAACATGGTTCTACTCCCACAAATAAACAAATCTCTAAAGAAATTGGTATTTCTACTCAAGAAATCCAACGCATCATTCATACCTCTAACGGTCATACTTCCCTTGAATATCTTCTCACCGAAAATAATGAATCCATCAATCAAAATTACGACATCGATCATTGTGCAGTAAATCCAGAACAAACACTCATTAAAGATTCGTTATCCATCAATTTAAATAATTTATTGGAAAGTCTTTCAGAGCGAGAACGATTGATTTTGATAAAACGATATGGTTTAGATGGCACGGAGAAAATGACCTTATCACAAATTGGTAAACTTATTGGTCTCACAAAAGAAAGAGTTCGACAACTCGAAAAACAATCGTTATCATACCTCAAAAAAATTGCAAAAGAAAAACAATTGACTCTTTATTTTAATACCTAAACATAGGTATATATTATTTATTGAAAAACATTATTAGTCAGACCAGTAGGGGGATTTTGTTGAAAATGATAATATTTAAGAAATTATATTGACTATTTTAGCAATTCAGGATAAAATATAAATTAATTATTCTATTAAAGGAGAATAGGTTATGACCTCAGAATATCTTTCTTTTAAACAAGAAGCTCAAGAAAGTATGGATAAAGCGATTAAATTCTTAAAAGAAGAATTCAGTAGACTAAAAGCAGGCCGTGCAAATATTGTTATGGTGGAAGATATTTTATTTGAAGGATATGGTCAAACAATGCCCATCAAACAAGCTGCAGCTCTTTCTACTCCAGATGCACACCAAATTATCATTGAACCTTGGGACAAGGCACTCTTAAAAGAAATAGAAAAAGGTATTCATAATACAGGACTTGATTTTTCAGTTACCAATGACGGCAAAATACTAAGAATTAATATACCTCCATTAACTGAAGAACGAAAAAAAGAGTTGGTTAAATTTGCAAAAGGTATTGCTGAAGACGCTAAAGTGGTGATTCGGAATACACGCCGAGATATCAATAATAAACTAAAAGAATTTTCCAAAGAAATCAGTGAAGATGATTCAAGAAAAGAATTAGACCGTATCCAAAAAGACACGGATAATTTTATTACTTTAATTGATGAAACAATGAAAAATAAAGAAAAAGATATTATGGAAGTTTAAGCCACATGATCAAACATGTTGCCATTATTCCTGATGGAAATAGACGCTGGGCTACTCAACACAATTATTCCTCAAACAAAGGGCATGAAGCAGGCTTTGAAACATTACGATTAATCTTAAAAGAATGTAAAGATAGTGGGCCAACTATTTTAAGCTTTTATGCTTTTTCTACTGAAAATTTTAGCAGAAGTGCTACAGAAGTCAATAATTTATTAGCATTATTAGAAAGAGTGCTGGAAAAATTCTCACAAGAACTATATGACAACAACATCCAATTACGTATCTCAGGTTCAACAAATAATTTATCTAAAAATTTAATTAAAAAATTAAAAAAAGCTCAAGAAAAATGTAGCCAAGGTGATTTTATTTTAAATATCTGTTTTAATTATGGTGGACAAGAAGATATTATCCAAGCTGCAAAACGTATTGCTGAACATTATAAAAATAATGAAATAAGCCTCGAAGAGATCAATCATTTTGAATCATATTTATGGAATGGAGAACTTCCTCCCGTGGATTTGATGATTAGAACATCAGGTGAACAACGTATTAGTAATTTTATGCTCTGGCAATGTGCTTATGCAGAATTTTACTTCTCATTAAAATTATGGCCCGACTTCACTCCAGAAGATTTTAACAACGCATTAAAAGATTTTCATCAAAGAAAAAGAAGATACGGCATTTAAAAGGATTATATTATGATTCAACGATGGATAACTTCACTGATAGGAATCCCATTATTTATCTTATGTATTACAACACCATTTGGAAATAATATATTATCGTTTTTGTTTATTCTAGTTTGTGGATTAATTCTCAATTATGAAATCATGATCATGAGTCAAAAACGATCTTATATCAAATACTCCGGCACCTTAATGAGCATCCTTATCAGTCTGTCATGCTTGTCAACATATTTATTTTCCAGCTATATCATTACATTTTACCAATTGTTCTTGTTTCAAGGAATTTTATTTTTAGTATTTTTTTATTGGACTATTTTTCAAGAACTCATTCGATCATATAATTTCTCAGAAAACATTGAAAGTATTGGATTTAATTTAATCATTTATATTAGTGTCGTCATATTCTATCCTTGTTTTCTTATTCTCAATCAAATAGTTCCAAACCAGATAGGATTCCTCTTATTATTTGGATTTACATGGTTTAGTGATGCTATGGGACTTTTCATAGGAAAATTAATTGGAAAAACCACCTTATCAATGCTTCCCAGTAAGTTGAAAACATTAGAAGGCTACTTAGGTGCTTTTATTTTTACGACATTATTAGGTTTATTGATGTATTATTTGCAAGGAATACTATCTTTCCCTTTTCACTGGTCTCTATGGAAATGGCTTTTATTTGCGATAACAATGAATTTTTCTGCAAATATTGGTGATTTAATGGAATCATTGATTAAGAGATGGTGTGATGTAAAAGATTCCGGAACATTACTTCCAGGCATCGGCGGGTTATTTGATGCTATTGATTCTCAAATATATTCTTTAGCTATTGCACTTCTATTTTTCGTATAAATATAATGATTATAAAAAAAGCTCCTTATTTTGGAGCTTTTTTTTTCTTTTTTCGATAAGGAATAGGATCAAAACCTTTTTTATGACTAAAAGGATGACACTTAAGTAAACGAGCAAGTGTCAATAATAATCCATTCAAAAATCCATGGACACGAAACGCTTCCATCGCATATACAGAACAAGAAGGATTAAAACGACATGAGGGAGTTAATAATCGTGATGCAAACTTACGATAGCTATATACAAGCCAAAAACATAGTTTAGTCCATAAAGACATTTTTTTCAAACTAAATTGGGTATGTTTGATAGAAAGATCTTCACCTACAGATAATTGGCTTACACAATAAAGATCTGAAAGTAGCAAAAAAGCTTTTTTGAGTTCTGATTTTGCTTTTGATTCATCAACAAACGGTTTACTTTGAGACACCAAAATAGCGATTGGTTTGGGAAATTGTTGACATCGAAAGATTTCTCTAATAATTCGCCTTATTCTGTTTCGATAAACAGCTTTGCCAAAACGTTTTCCTATCATCATCCCAAGCTTAGAATAAGGTCCATCAATGACAAGAACCCTAAAAACAAAAAAGCCTCCGTATAAACGGAAACCTTTGTCAAAAATTTTTTCAAATTCTTTTTTTTGTCTAATATGTTGAGAAGAATAGAAATAATTATTTTTCATTTCTCTCTTCCTAGTAATAGCATTACAAAATTTAAACCGTTAAACGCGCACGACCTTTAGCTCGACGACGGGAAAGTATTTTTCTTCCATGACGATCTGCCATACGAGCACGAAAACCATGCTTACGAGCTCTTTTAATTTTAGAAGGCTGCCAAGTACGTTTCATAAATTTCTCCAAATTTTATCATTTGGATAACTTAATATCCAAAAACAAGTTAACTTGCCGAAAGGCGGAATCGAACCACCGACACGAGGATTTTCAGTCCTCTGCTCTACCTACTGAGCTATTTCGGCTCCACAAAAAATATTTTTTATGTTTTATATTATATAATATTTCATTTCGTTTGTCAATATTTTTTGAAATTTTTATCGTATAAAAATTATATAAATAACTTTTTTATCACTAATTCAGTGATCTTTTGAAATTCTTTTTTCCATAACCCTTCAGAATCAATTTTTTCCATTTCTCCATGATCAGCATATTGAGCAATGTGACCATCTAAAGGTAAATCTGCAATTTCTTTAACATCATATTTCATTAATAGATTTTCAAATTCTTTATTTCTAGGATAAATAGGAATTAATTTATGGCATTCTTCACAAATTACTGACCCCATATTATAGACCAAGCCTAGAATATCACAATGAAATTTTCTAAACATCGCAATCCCTTTAACTGTATCTTCCAAAGAACTTCCATGAGGTGTAGACACAGCAATAAGAGTATCAAGAGGTATATTCTGAGCAACAGAAATAGGAATGTCACCTGTTCCAGGAGGCATATCTAGCACGAGAACATCATAATGATCAGCCCATGCCACATCAGTAAATAGCTGACGGATAGCACTATTCACCACAGGTGCTCTCCAAATTAGTGCTGAATCAACATCAGGAATTAAGGAACCTACACTAATCATATCCAGTCCTTTTAGGGAAAAAGGAAGAAAAGATTCTCCAGAAATATGAGCATGATCTTTTACACCTAAAATTCTAGGAACACTAGGACCATAGGCATCTAAATCTATCAGTGCAGTTTTCAAACCTTTTTGAGCTAACTCTAATGCCAATTCTACAGCAATCGTAGATTTTCCTACCCCACCTTTTGTAGAGTAAACAGCAATAATTTTTTTAAATTTGCTTAAAATTTCTGAAGGAATAAATTGTGCAGATTCTGTTTTTTTTACGTGAGGAGTTAAATGATCTGCAGTAACAATACTAACTAAGGCTTCTATACCTTCTTTTGTGAGCTCATCTTCGACAAACTTACGCAATACTGTTTTTTCACTAGAAGTAATATGGTCAACCACTAAATGAATTCTCACCAAATTATTTTCTTCAGAAACAGAATGGATTGTTGTTAATTCAGAAAGTTTTTTCCGAGTTCTTGGTTCTACGATGTTGTTAAAAATATTTTGAATTTTTTGTTGAATCATCAAAAAGATCCTCCAAGTTGATAATTTTTATCATTTAATATCATTATTTATTAAAAATTGTTTATAAGATTCTTGTACAAATAAATCCAATTCTTTTTGGAAACGTTCCACAGAAAATTTTTGACTATATGCTGCAATAGTCAAAGGATCAAACTTATCTTCTTCCAACTCAAAACGTCGAACAGCTTGTTCCATAGAATCAATTGTTTGTTCCATAAAAAATAGTCCTGTGACATTTTCTTGTACTGTTTCACAGGATCCTCCTACCCCAAAAGCAATAACAGGTGTTCCTAAGCTTTGAGCTTCAACAGGCAGGATTCCAAAATCTTCTTCTGCAGCAAACACAAAGGCTTTTGCCTTGCCGATTGTTTCCATCAATATTGATTTGTTCTGATAACCAAGATATTCGATATTTGGGGCATTCCGAGCAATTTCAGCAACTTTTTTGGCATCAGGTCCATCTCCCAAAATCACTAACTTTTTGTCCTTCATCTTTGCAAACGCTGCTGCAATTAACGGAATATTTTTATAAGGCACATGACGAGACGCTGTGACAAAATAATTTTCTTTATTTGTATATATTTTATCACTTAGTTCTACAGGAGGATAAATAACCACAGCATCACGACGATATATTTTTCGGATTCGATTTTTAATAAAATGAGAATTGGCAATTAAATAATCAGGTCTCAATGCCGAGGCACTATCCCAATTTCGAAGATAATGAAAAATATTTTTTGTATACCACGAGAGAGGCCAAGGAAAATTTGCTTGTTCTAGATATTCATGCGTCAAATCCCAAATATATCTCATTGGTGTATGCATATAACAAATATGACACGTCTTTGCATCGGTAAGCAATCCTTTCATAACAGCATGAGACGATGACAAAACAATATCATACTCCCTAAAATCAAACTCTTCTACTGCTTTTGGAAAGAGGTTTGGTAATTTACGATAAATCTTATTAATCATAGGGATATGCTGCATAGAACTGGTTATAATCTCTGTATTTATCGCCAATCTTTTGTTAACTTCATTTTTATCTGCAAATAATGTATAAATAGGAGCTTTTGTGTAGAGTTTGCTCATTTGTTCCAAAACATTTTCTGCGCCACCCATCGTTACAAGCCATTCATGAGCTAGTGCTATTTTCATATATCATCCCTTAAGAATAATCGCTTCATAATTGTATACAAAATAATTAAAATATTGTATAATATTTTAATATAAAAATAATAAATATTCAATCATTGTGAGGATAGAATGTCTAACATTCCAAATAAAAATGAACAAACTTTACGTATTATTGCGTTTGGAGATATAACAGGTGTTGCAGGTCGATCTGCTATCCAAGAACTTGCCCCAGAACTTAAACAAAAATGGGAGGCAGATTTACTGATTGCCAACGCAGAAAATGCATCTCACGGTTTTGGTCTTACACCAAAGCATGCTCAAGAAATTCAATCCTATGGGATCGATCTTATAACTATGGGCAATCATGTGTGGGATAAACAAGTACTTCGCTACCGTATAAAAGATTTTAATCATATTGCTCGACCACTAAACTTACCTCGTGAAAATCCTGGAAATGGAGTAGCTATTATCTCAACACGTCTCGGACAATTTGCCGTCATCAATGTCCTAGGACGTTTATTTATGAATCCATCAGATTGTCCTTTTCATGCTGTCTACGACCAAATCAAAAAACTAAAATCTGTGGGTATTACCATGATTGCTGTTGATATTCATGCAGAAGCAACATCAGAAAAATTAATTATGGGTCGATTTTTAGACGGAATGGCTAGTCTGGTATGGGGCACACATACCCATGTGCCTACAGCAGACGATAGAATTCTCGCTAAAGGCACAGGGTATATTACAGATCTTGGTATGACAGGCACCCGTGATTCTATTTTAGGATTCCAAATTGCTCCGGCAATCAAAAAAACAATTTATGGTGAACCACACCGTCACCAAACTGAAACAATAGGAGAACGGATTAGTTCTGGTATTGTAGCAGACATTTGTCCAAAAACAGGACAAACTGTCTTTATTTCAAAATTTTCCATCATCCTCCCAGCAATTAACAATTTACAAGAAGATCCTAACAATCCAAAAGAGGACACCAATGAACAACAAGCATAATATTTTTGATACGTTAACAAATAGGATAAAAACAATTTATTACTTGTATGATGATATTGAAGCACATTCATATCTTGTTCCTGAAATGATTGCCAAAACGATCCGAGATACGCATTGTTATATGCATAACGGTGTTTCTCATAAATCAATTCCTAATATTATGAGTGAATTAGGAATCACTTGTTCTGCAGAAGAAAACATGCTACTAAAAGATATTGAAATAGCTCTTCGTAAATCTAAAGACTATAGTACGTTTGTAGAACATTATGACAGAGAAATACTTTTATCTATCATAAAACGTTTTGACAAAAAATTACAAACACTTGCTCAGGATCGATAACAATGGATTTATTATCAGCAACAATGACAAATAACATAGAAATAGTAAAAAAAATCTTAGAAGAGGGAACTAATCCTAATGAACAATTCATGATGGGTGCCACAGCTCTGATGGTTGCAGTTCAAGAAGAAAATTTAGATCTGGTAAAGATGTTGCTGGATCATGGTGCCGATCCAAATATCACTGCTGAAGGTGATGTTTCCGCTCTGATGATCGCAGCAAAAAAAGGGAATACTAAAATCGCAAGATTATTGATTGATCATGGAGCAAAAACAGAATACCAAGAAAAAAAATAAAAGCACAAAAATTTTTGTGCTTTTATTTAATTTATATTGTTTTTTAAGGGATTTTGACAACTACAAAATTTAATATTAACCATAAGATCATCAATGCCATGGCGGTATTAAGCCAAGCTTTAAACTTTTCTTCATAAAGAACACGTCTTTTAACAGAAAACTCACTTTTTTCAAGACTATCAATTTCATCATAAACATCTTGCAGAGTCGTTTCATTGGTTGCAGCAAAAAATTTCCCCCCTGTGATATTGGCAATTTCTTCTAATGTATCAGGATCGTAGTCTTCACTAACTATATAATGATAAGACTTTCCACTGTTATCCGCAACTTGGAATGTTCCACCGGTATTACCAATTCCAATGGTATAAATTTTAATCCCTAACTCTCGTGCAACATTTGCAGCAGAAATAGGATCAATAATTCCTGCATTATTAATTCCATCTGTCAGCAAAATAATAACCTTACTTTTAGCACTAGAATTACGAATTCTATTGAGTGCTGTTAATAATCCTGTCCCAATAGCAGTTGATCCTTCGTCAAAAAATGAAATATCTTGAACTACTTGTAATAGTAGACCTTTGTCTGTGGTCAATGGTGCTTTTGTAAGAGCATAGCTTGCAAAAAATACTAGGGCAATTCTATTAAAATTTTGTTTATTAATATAATTTTTCATCACACGTTTTGCGATTTCAAGACGAGAGTGCTTACTGATATTACCATTTTCATCTACAAAAATCTCAGTACCCATTACACGGACACGCTTAGCATCACTAGGCATATTATCGACAAAAGCCATACTACCCGATAGATCGGTCAATAAAACAATATCAACACCAAGATTATTTTCAGAGGTAATTGCTGACCCACCTCGTGGACGAGCCAACGCCACAATCAACACACTAATAAGTGATAACAACAGGACTTCACGTAGAATATGTACAACCACAGCAAATAAATCTTTTTTTATAGAAACCAAAGAAATCGAAGAAAAAGGAAATGTGGCATTACGAAAAAAATACTTTCCGTATTTAGTATATTTCAAAAAAAGATAAAGAGGAATCACTAATAATAGTAAAAGATATTTAGGATTTTCGAAGTTCATTCTCTTTCTCCTGTTGATATTTCTTACGGATTAATACTAGAAGTTGTTCTGTTGCTCGAACAACTTCATCTATTCTATCATCTGTAAAAATTTGTTTTGCATATTTTGCCCTATCTGTGCTACGCATGACAAATTGAATAATATCAAATAATTCTTCCTGTGTTTTAATATCTTTTAATATTTTTAATAATTCACGTGTTGGTGTTTCAAGTGCTAAAGGAATGATTGTTTGAGACAAAAATTCACGAACAATCTCTGATACAGAAACAAAAAATTCTTTATAGTTTTCTTCATTTAATGATTTTTGCTGAACCTTTAGTTCTTTAATACGTGTATTCATAAGTTCAAAAGGATCAATAATTATTTGTGGTTCTTTTTTTACTGTCATTTTTTTATAGTTTTTCAAAGAATAAATTAAAACACCTATACCTAAAATACCTAATAAAATAATAACCCACAGCCAATCAAACACAAAAAAAGGCTTTTCAATATCAATAAACGCTAATTCTTTTTGATTGGTGATTTCATTTGCAATAGAAATTTGAAAACTAGGGGTATAAAATTGATTGGTATTTCCATTCTTGTCTAATGCTGTAACCAAAATAGAGGGCATAGGATGAGGTACAGGAGAATAACTGACTGCATCAATTTTAAAAGAAGTCATACTACTATTGGTCAAGATAAGCTCCATATCTGCCAATGCTTTAATGTTAGTATCTATAGAAATAATTTGAGAAATATTTTGAGGCATAAGATATTCTATTGAAAACGTCTTGCCAATTTGGAAATTAGTGGTATTGATATTGTACGTTACAAGATCATTTGTTACAATATCAGTATCTTTTGAAAATAAAGGCATATGAATTAACAATAACAAGATTGTCACATATTTCATTAAAAATTCTCCCTACATAATTTATATTTATATCCAAAGAGTATCTTATATAATAACGTAAAAAAAATATCTTGTCAAAAATTAAGTGTAGATTTTGAATTTATCATAAAAATAAGTTATAATATTGATAAGACTTATCAACATAAGGAGAGTCCATGAAGATTATTTCAAAGGGATTCGTAACAGGAAATAGTGCTAAAGCGATCTGTTTCTTTTATAAAGGGAATTATCAACAAGCATCAAAAATATGGCGTGGCATCTATAAGGTCAACCCTCAAGACATCAATGCCGCTAAAGGATTAGCTTTTTGCAGTATGATGGATGAGTCATTCGGAGAGGCTCTTGAATATCTCGAAGAAATAAAACCTAGTGCAACTACAGATCCTGAGATATATAATTTTATTGCTTTGTTGCATTTAAAATCAGGTAAAGTTTCTCAGGCTACCGAAATAATTCTCAATGCGTTAGAAATTTTACCTAAAGATCCTTTGCTTCAAAAAACATTAGAACATATTCGCCATACCAACGATCGTGAACATGCAAAAACAATATCTATCTTACCGTTAATTCAACTGACTATGCCTATCACATGGGGAACATTGTTTTATCATAAAAAAATAGTTGCTACGTTTGCGATGATGTTCTTGTTTTTGTTCATGCTTCGTGCTATTTGGAATCCTGTGTATCGTATTTTAGACACTATTTTTAGATTTGAAAAGGTGATCGTCACTCCCATTAATGATTTTGAAATTAAAGATATGGATCAAATCATAAACTCAAGAGAAAATTATCGTATTGTACTATCTGAAGAGGTTATTTTACGAAAATTTGAAGAGCTGAAAAAAGCTCTTAATGCAAAACAACCCAATAGATCTCGAATTCTTGCCAATGAATTATTGGCTTCAAATGCAGGTGTAGCTGTTAAAGAACGTGTGTCAATCTTAGAAGCTTTCATTCCGGAGGCAACTCCTGATAATATCGATTACATACCTACATACGCTGAAATCGCATCAGCTCCGGCTCTTTATAAAGGTGTGGTGCTCAGATGGAAAGGTCTAACCACTAATCTGCATAAAACACGAAAATTATTAACATTTGATTTATTAATCAATTTTATCGACGGCAAAAAAGTAGAGGGCATTGCAGCAGTAGAAATCACTACTCATAACCCTCGAATCCATTATTTCAATGGGGAAGATGTTACAGTCACCGGTCATTTTGATGGGATGACTCCTGACAATCGTGTGATCATCAAAGCTCTCACATTTGAGGTATTCAGAGCATCGGGACCTCCTTTTTCCTCTGCAACTTCTTAGATATAAAAGTAAAAAAATTTTAGGTAGCGTTATGGCAAATATATTTTTTGAGACCTTTGGTTGTCAGATGAATTTGGCAGAAGCAGATTCTCTTGCAACAAAAGCGATAGAACGTGGACATCGTGTAGTTTCTTCGGGTGAAGAAGCAGATATTATTATTATAAACACTTGTTCTGTACGTTTAACAGCCGAAAATCATGTTATTGGACGGCTTGGTTATTATAGAACACTTAATCGGGAACACTTGGATAAAGATATCAAGGTTATTCTCATGGGCTGTATGAGCGAGAATATTGGTATCGAAGTGAAAAAAAAATTTGCTGATATTGTATCTATTTTGTGGGGGACATACAACAAGGAAGAATGTTTGGATTACATTGAAGATCTTGAGGTAAAAAAAGATTCTCTAGGATTTGGTTCTGCTTATAGTTTTATGCCTGCTACAGCATCCAAAGAATATCCATTTAAAGCTTTTCTTCCTGTATCTCATGGGTGTAATAAATTTTGCACCTACTGTATTGTACCTCGGGTACGTGGTTTAGAGAAAAATAGAAATTTTCAAGAAATTATCGATAATTCAAAAAAATTAGTAGACGAGGGTGTTAAAGAAATTTGTTTGCTTGGTCAGACAATAGATACTTATGTTGATCAGGGTAAAAATTTCGCAGATCTCTTGGAAGCAATTGCAGCTCATAGTGGTGTGGAACGACTTACTTTTTTAACATCTCACCCAAAGGAATTTTTGTTTGATACGATTCATTTGATGAATGAATACAGTAATATCATGCCGTTTTTACACCTACCATACCAATCCGGTAACACACGTATTCTTGAAAAAATGAAACGTAATTATACTATCGAAGAATATTTAGAGAAAATTACAGCAATCAAAAAAATAAGACCTAATATTATTCTATCCACAGATATTATTGTTGGGTTTCCTAGTGAAACAGAAGACGAATTTTTAGATACGCTCCGTGTTTTAAAAGATATTCGATTTAATGAAGCATTTATGTATCGATACAATACCAGACCAAACACTCCTGCCGCGTTATTTAATGATCAAGTAGATGAAGAAGAAAAATTACGTCGCTTAGATATATTGGTAAAAGCACAACGAGAAATTATTAAAGAATTACTATTTGAGCAAATCGGAGAAATATCAAACGTTCTTTTTGATCGAGAATCAAAATATAGTGACCGTATTTTTCAAGAAACTGGTAAAAAACAATACCTTGGAAGAACACACAAAAATAGCGTATGTACAGTTGATAGTAGTTCGGATTTGATAGGAAAAATACTTCCTGTCGAGATTGTTGGAAGCTATAACGCTGTCCTTAAAGGGCAAATACTCGCTTAATCATAAGGAAGTTTTCATGAAAATCAATGACTTATCACAACTTATCAAAAATACTCCTGTAGATGTTGCAGAAATTAATTACCTCGAAAAAGAAGGATCTTCCATCATTATTTCCAAAGGTATTACAGAGCGTTGCCTAAATGTATCAAGCTCTTCAGGTTCTGTTCGTGTCTTTAATAAAGGTGGCATGGGATTTAGTGCATTCAATAATAATGATTTTAAAAATGGAATTGAAAAATCGATTGAAAGTGCTGAAGTAAGTGCTAATGCACAAAAATTTTTAGCAGATACCCCTATTATTAAGGATTCTATTGAAAATAAGATTGTCAAAAATCCACAAGAATTATCGCTTGAAGAAAAATATGAGTTTGCACAAGCCGTCCATCAATTAATTACAGATCCTGCATTTATATCAACAAGAGTAGAATTTCGTAATACTGTCAACAAGGCAACATACTGCTCGTCTCATGGATCCGAAATTTTACAAACAAAACACTTTACAGGAATGTCAGCTTCGATTTCTATCAAAGAAGGTAACACGATCCAACAAGCATATTTTTCAGAAGGTACTTATGGTGGTATGGAAATTCTTGATCATATTGAAGAAAAAGCAGAAACCATCAAAAAACGAGCCAAAGAACTCATTAAAGCTCCAAAAATAGAATCAGGAATCTATCGCGTATTACTCAATCAAAATTTGGCAGGAGTATTTGCACATGAAGCTTTTGGGCATATGAGTGAAGCTGATTTTCTATCTGAAAATCCCGAATTACTTAAAAAAATTGCATTAGGAATGATGATTGGATCTGAAGATCTCAATATCACAGACGACGGACGTCAACAAGAACTATGTGGTTGGTGTGCTTATGATGATGAAGGAGTTGCTGCTCAAAGACGTGAATTGATCAAAAATGGCAACATAAACAACTACCTCCAATCTCGCACCACCGCTTACGATATGAATATGTCTCCAACAGGCAATGGTCGAGCATTAAATCCATTTTTTATGCCAATACCACGTATGACCAATACCTATATTGAAAATGGATCTCGTTCTTTTGAATCATTATTAGAAGAGCTTTGGGATGGGATTTATGCTTGTGATATGATAGGTGGAATGACTAATTTGGAAATGTTTACGTTTTCTGCTGCTTATGCTTATCGTGTAGAAAAAGGAAAAATCGTTGGTCTTCTGAGAGATGTGGTTTTATCAGGAAATTTATTTGAAACAATGAAAAATATCATTGGTATCGGTAATGATCTTGAACATCATGGAGGGCTTGGTGGTTGTGGCAAAGCTGGTCAAAACGGACTCCCTGTTTCAACAGGTAGTCCTCATTTATTACTTAAAGATATCGTCATTGGGTGAGATAATATTTTCAATGACGCAACATCATAAAAATTATATTCATATTGTATGAATTAATTATTCTTCAAGACATCTATTTAGGAGAGAACATTGTTTTTGAAATTAATGAAACATTCGATCACATTTTATATTTTTGGCATAAGTTTTAGTATTAGTTTTATGATTACAGTGATTCGTGGACTTGGAATATTTAGAGGATTATTTTCCGGGCTATCGGGTGGGGTAGCTTTTGTTATTGTTTGGGGTGTATTTATAAAAATATTGGAATTGTTATTGTCAACAAACGAATTAGAATCTATTTTTGGGTTACCTCGCACAGCTACATCTGATACAACAGCCATATCTAATGAAATAGAAGAAACAGATTACAATACAGAAGATGATCTTTCTGACGAACTTACAATGGAAGAAATGTATCAAGATATGGATCATCGTAATAATGAAAACGATCATATCGACAAAATAAATACATCTGCCGATGTCTTATATGATGATGAATTAGAACTTGATCATTTGTCAAACAATGATCCCGTTCAGATTTCTGAAATAGGAGAAGATGGAACATTTGATTTTACTGTTAATGGTAAAACACTTCGTACCACACCTGAAAATGGAGCAAAAGCAGCTCGAAAACTTCTAAAACAAGATCATGAAGAATAGAATAATATTTGCAAAAAAAAAAAAATTATAATATAATTTAAATTATATAAAAAATATTATTGATATTTTTTCTGATACTCATATAATGAAATCAATTTGAGGAATAGAGTGAAAGGATATGAACATTTAGAAGGTTTTACGGAAGAAGAGCTTTGGGCACAGTATACTGATACCAAAGATCGATGTATTCGAAATTACTTCATCGAAAAATATGCTCCACTTGTTAAGTATGTTGCTGGACGTGTCATGGTTAATATCCCTTCTTCTATTGAGTACGAAGATTTAGTCAGTTTTGGTGTGATTGGTTTAATGGATGCTATTGATAAATTTGATTTAAATCGTGATATTAAATTTAAAACATATGCTGTTACACGTATTCGTGGAGCAATTTTTGATGAACTCAGAAATCTTGATTGGCTTCCAAGATCTGTTCGTCAAAAAGCAAAAGAAATTGAACGAACCATTTCACAATTAGAATTAAAACTCGGACGTTCTGCAAAAGATAACGAAATTGCAGAAGCAATGAAAATCACTATAGAAGAATTTCATCAATTGTTATTAAGAGTGGGAACAAATGCTTTGATTTCTATGGATGAGAATTGGTTTATGAATGACAGTAGCAATGATAACTCACCTATGTCTATGGAAGAAACACTCGAAAGTGCATCTGGGATCAGTCCGGAATCACTTGCAGAACGTACAGAAATCAAAAAAATGATTGCTCAAGCTATCGCTGATCTACCAGATCGTGAGAAACAAGTATTGATTCTTTATTATTATGAAGAACTAACCTTAAAAGAAATTGGTAGTATTTTATCAGTAACGGAATCTCGTATCTCACAACTTCACACCAAAGCAATTATGCGCCTTAGAGGTAAATTAGAACAAATAAAAAAAGGAAATCATTAAATTTTTTATTTTTATCATATATTTTGTTGACATTAGTACATGTTATTATCTAATATTAATTATAAAGTACCTTGATGTAAGGAGTTTATTATGAATATTATTATCACGGGTCACCAAATGAATGTATCTGATTATCTTAAAACATTTATTACTGAAAAAACATCAGCAAAGTTAACTTATTTTCAGGGACGGATTCATAACGTCAATGTTGTCCTAGAAAAAGAAAAATATGGTTATAAATGTGATTACAAAATCACTAGTGATTTTGGAGAATTTCATTCTCATTCCATTGCAGAACTCAAAGAGGTTTCTATTGATGAAGCATTGGATAAGATGATTTATGAAATCAAAAAGAAACATGATAAACTAGTAAAACATTAAATTCAAAGAAAAACGAGAAGAGTTACATCTTCTCGTTTTTTATACATACAGAATCATTATCTTTCCATAGCATCTTCATCAAATCTACGGACTTCTATTAAGTCAATTAAAGCATCCATAGCTTCTTTTTCATCTTCGCCATCAACATCGATCTGGATACTTGATCCTGGTTCAACACATAATAAGATTAAATCCATCACACTTGTTGCATTAGCAGTTTTTCCATCTTTTTTAATAATAATAGAACTCTTAAATGATATAGCCAATTCTGAGATCATTGACGATGGACGAGCATGAATACCATATCGATTTAAAATCTTTATCTCTTGAGAAATCATTTTTGTTTCCTTAATATTAATAACATTTCATTAAATATATTATACATGTATTTATCTTAAACTTATTTTCGGAAAATCCAATTTATTTATTAACAAAAATATCATTTTTTTTAAATTATTTCCGATAAAAATGATAAGGAGTGAATTATGAGTGTTTATTGGATAATAGGATCAATTTTATCATATGTTTTATTATCACTAAAATCGGCATATCTTAATGGGTTATCACATTCCTTTCGGAAATTAATCAATATATTAATTCCATTTATCTTAGGTGGAATCACGGCGAGGATTGGAAAAAATTTATTGCCAAACTCAGTGAATCTTGTTTATTATATTTCAGGAATTGGAACACTTTTATTTTATATCATTCTATATCCAATCATTAATAAGATTCATTCATACCGATATAAAAAAATATCACGATATTCAAGACAATTAGCTTGCCTAGTGTCACTAATAGATATATGGATTTTTTTATCCTTTATCTTCTTTTTTATACATAAAATTTTTGTGGATATATTTAATACCGATGGAATTTGGATATCAATATTAAATATACCACTCAATATTTTTTGGTTATTTCCAGAGTAACAAACATAAGCATAAGACAAAATATGTGGGGTCTACACTGACATTGTAGGAAAAACAATAATCTATAATCAAATTGCTTCTTGATTTATTCAGGAAACGTGCGTTATAGTGAGGATTTCCATAGTAATTGAAGGACCCACACAAATGTCTTATGCTTTTTTATTGTAAGCTTCAATGATTTGCTTAACCAATCCATGACGAATAATTTGGCTTCCATCAAAAAAATGTATTCCTACTTCTTTGATTTTTTGTACTTTTTTTAATGCATCAACCAACCCTGATTCTATATTTTTTAAATCAATTTGGGTAATATCACCGGTAATAATCATTTTTGAATGTTCACCAAGTCTAGTTAAGAACATTTTCATTTGATTAGGTGTGGTATTTTGTGCCTCATCTAAAACAACTACGGCGTTAGAAAGTGTACGACCCCTCATATAAGCTAATGGTGCTAATTCGATTTGTCGATTCGCAACTAATTTTTCAAATTCTTTGATAGAAATCATATCATTGACAGCATCATACAAAGGGCGAATATAAGGATCTAATTTTTCTTCCAATGTACCTGGTAAAAATCCAAGATTCTCATCAGTTTCAACAACAGGACGAGTAAAAATAATTTTTTGGACACTTCCATTATAAAGTTGATGTAATGCTGCTGCAACAGCTAAAAATGTTTTACCCGTGCCTGCCGGTCCTATCCCAAATACCAAATCATACATCATAATTTTTTGAATATACTGATCTTGTTGAGATGTTTTTGGTTTAATGGTTTTCATTTTACCAATAACAAGACCATTATTATTTGTAGAAAGATAGTTTGTATCTGTTTCCATATTTTTTGAAATAATAGTAATATCTTCATGTGTGATAGGTGTATGATTTTTTGACAAACGGAGCATTGTTTCCATTACTTTTTTAATATGGTAAACGTCTTTTGTATTACCCTCTAACAAAAAAGAACCATCTTGATTAGGATAAATTTTCAAGTCCCTATCTCGCTCTAAGCATCTTAGATTACTATCGTATACCCCACAAAAATTCAACAAATCAATATGCATAGGTAAAATAAAATTTAAAGTTGTTTTATCTTTTAAGCTCATTTATTACTCCATTTAAATATATGTTTATTGTACATAAGATTATGATTTTTTGCAAACTAAAAGTCATTCTTAAAAATTGACGAAATAAGTTTTTCCTTTTAAAATATACATAGCAAAAAATAAAAAAGGAATTATTATGAAATACAAAAATATTATTGTACCTGTTACGCTTATCATATTAGGGATGGGAATTTTTGCTTATAAAAAGAATACTCAAGTTATTTTAAAGAAAAATATACTAACTATGCCTTGGCATTCTATCAGAAAAGATAAATTGATTGAGATTGAAACTATCTTATACAAAGATACCAATACCTTTCGCTACAAACTACAAAAGAAACAAGGCACTTGGTACCTAGAGTGCCCTATTCAGATTATGGCCCGACAAGATAAAAGTGCTGTTCTCGTTAATGATTTTCTTAACCTTAAACCAAGTTCCATACTTTCTAATATTTCTAAAGAAGAATTTACCACTTTTGGACTTGCAACACCATCCCTTAAGGTATCAGGTATTTTTAAAGATAATAAGACTAACTTTTTTATTGTTGGTAATAAAACTTCTGTTGGGGAGCAATATTATATTGCAAATCAAGAACTTAGTGATGTTGTATACTTGATTCATAGTAGTAATCTTAATGATTTTATCAGTGGAGTATCACGATTGATTGATACATACTTTATTTCAAAAGCAATTGATCAAGCACAAAACATATCGTTAAAAACATTCAACGGAGAAATATTTATTTTCAGTAATAACAATCAACTATGGAAACAAATTAGTCCTCCTGTTAACGAAGAAAGAGATTGGGGTATTCGACGATTTTTATTACAGACAAAAGAGCTGACATTCAATCCTAATACCATTACCTTTAATACAAACATAGAAAATTTAGAAAAACTGAAAATAAATACTAATACGTCTCCATTTTTAGAAATTATCTACAATGACGGATCAGAAGCTTTGTTCTATATTGGTACAGAAATGAAAAACAATTCATATCCTGTTTACAGTGTTTCTCAACAATTAATTTCTTTTAGTGATGCGAAAACAATTGATGAAATTTTTGATATAGAAAACAATGACTTTGAGATTAAGAAATAATAATGCATGATATTCAAACTCTTTACCATTTATTCTTAAAACATCCTTATCTGAATGCTTCATTAGTTTTTGATGATCATGATTTTGCAGGAATTTTATTAAAAAAAGATATTGAGCGAGCTTTGAAATCACAAGATAATTTCTTAATTGATAAGATCATGAACATTCCAAAAGATAATCTTGAAAAATTAATTTTTACTGAAAAGCCAAAACTTAAAATGCAAATTCCTTTTATCTCTTTAACAGGAGAATTCAAAGGAATGATGATGTATGACGAGTTTGTATCAGAATTTTTTCCTCATGATTTTACAACAAGATTATCTTTACAAGAAGTATTCTACCACGTAAACTACCCAATATTGATTTTAAACCAATTCAATAGAATCCTATATCTCAATAAAAGTGCAGAAGATTTACTATCTCCCAAAGCGTGTGGAGAAAAAATATCTAATGTGATGCTTGGCTTTGAAATTAATCATTGTAATAACGACATCATCATTCATCGTCAAGAAGAACAATGGAAATTATTAATTGCTAAATCTCAGACAAATTTTGCTAGTTATTCGATCTATCAATTCATACAAATATAACAAAAAAAACACTCCAAATTTGGAGTGTTTTTTTTATTCTTTCATTTCTTGGTATTTTTGTTTAGAATAATCTTGAGACAGATTTTTCACATCGTTAAACATCACAAAAGCAGCAAGTGCTAACAATAAGATCACCCCTGCCTGTTCAATAATACTGATTATTTTTTCAGCAAGTGGATGACCTTTAAAAATTGAACGTGCACTATGTAAAATAATGGCACCACCGTCTAAACCTGGAAAAGGCATCATATTAAAGACAGCTAACGCAATACTAAGCATAACCATAAATTGTATCACAAGCGTAAAATCCATCGTTTGAGCAATACTTCCTGTAATAGAAACAATCCTTACAGGTCCAGAAAGATTTTTCTCAAGGTTCACTTGACCTGTAAATAGTTTGAACATTGATGAAATCATCTTATCTATCATAGAAAAAACATAATCTAATGACAAGGTTATTGCTTGACCAAGATTAGCAGCTTTTTTTAAGATATTCATTTGTTTCGGTAATTCACCAACAATACCTACTTTAAAATTATTGCTAATTTTTTCTGGTGTCACAGAAACAGTAAGTAATTGATTAGATCGCTCTACTAATAATGTTAATGGTTTTCCTTGCATCACGTTTTCGTTTAATTCGTAGAAAAAAGTAATAGGTTGACCATTAATTTTTTTAATAATATCTTTCTCCTGAAGTCCTGCTTTTTCTGCAGGTGTATTAGCAAGCACAGAGGAAACGACGGCTGATTGAATTGGGTACACACCTATCACTTCCATTCCTGTATCTTCGCTAAGAACGGTTGTAAGAATGATGGTGTTTGTTTGATCTCCACGAATAAAAGTAACAGGTTTCTTAATACCTCGTGTAAATGACAACACAGCAGGAATTTCAGAGAAATGAGTGATTTTTTGATTACAAATTTGAATGATTCGATCTCCACTACGAAGACCTGCTTTCCACGCTGGAGATTCAATAAAGTCGCTATCTGGATCTATCATTATTTTTTGAGGTACAACAACTTCATTAGAAAGTTGTTTTTCATAAAAACCATGCCAAAAAAGCAATATCATCAAGAAAGCTGCAAAAAGAATGTTAAACAAACTACCTCCTAGAACCGTTAACAATCTAGCCCATAAAGGACTATTCATTAATGATCTAGGATCTTTATCTTCTTTATCATTTTCTTCACCAAAAGCACAAAAACCACCAAAAGGTAAACGACCGATTTGATAATATGTTTCACCATACTGAAACCCACAAATAGGTTTTCCCATTCCAATGGAAAAGATATCAACACGAATATTAGACCATTTTGCCATTAATAAATGTCCAGCTTCATGAACAGCTATCAAAATACTAAGTACGAGAATTGCTGCAACAATTCCAAAAAGAGTTAATAACATCTAACGCCTCTTTATTATATTTTTAATTGATCCATCCATAAGGTATTCATTGCTAGTGCTGCTGCTACAGATACATTAAATGAATCCAATTTTTTTGTGGATGGCAATGCTACTTTATGAGTACATAAAGATTTAATACCTTTTCGAATTCCTTCTCGTTCAGAACCCATAATTAATGCTGTTTTTCCAGAAGATTTGAAATCATAAATTGAATCTTTAGATTCACCTGTTAATGCAATGACATCAAATCCTTCTCCCTTAAGTCCATCAATCTCTGTTTTAAGATTATCTACATAAGCAAGTGTTATTTTATAAATTGCACCTGCAGATGCTTTGATTGTTTGAGGGGTGATACGGGCTGAATTATCTTTTGGTAATAGAACGGCATCAGCACCCAATAACAAAGCAGAACGAAGAATTGCACCCAAGTTACCAGTATCTGTGATCCCATCTAACAATAATACTCTAGATATACGATCATAATTACTGATATATTGTTGATCTTCTGTAATAATATTATCAGGAAGAATCATTTTTGCAGCGATACCTTGATGTTTTTGAGTCCCAGAAATCTTATCAAGTTCTTTTGCAGAAACAAAAGTCATAGGAATATTTTTTTCTCTGAGCATTCGTCTGAGACCAGGATATTTATCAGCTTTTTCTGTATCAAACCAAACTTGACTTAGCTGAAGAGATTCAGTAACGGCTTCTTCGATAGAATTTCTTCCATATACAACCATATCATCTACCTTTTTGATATCTCTAAATTTATTTTATTAATTTTTCTGTTTGTAATGCAATCATAAGTTCTTCGTTTGTAGGAACTACCAAAGTTCTTATAGTTGCATTGGTTGTAGAAATATCTTTCAATTGTGATTTTGTTTGTTTATTAAGTTCTTGATCAATTTCTATCCCTAAAGCAGTAAGATTATTGGTAACAAGTGCTCTTAGATTGTCATCAAATTCACCCATTCCGGCAGTGAATACCAAGGCATCCACTTTTCCATTCAATTCTACTAAATAAGAACCGATGATTTTTCGGATAGAATGTGCAAGCATATTGATCGCGAGTTGTGCTTTTTCATGTCCTTTTGTTGCTGCTTCATGAACATCACGCATATCACTAGAAATACCGGAAATACCTTTGAGACCACTTTCTTTATTCATAACATTGGAAGCTTGCTCAATTGTCAGTCCTTCTTTTTCCATTAAAAATAAAATCACTGCTGGATCAATAGATCCACAACGAGTTCCCATCATCACACCTTCTAGCGGAGTAAATCCCATAGAAGTATCAATACATTTACCACCTTTTACAGCAGCAATACTTGCTCCATTACCAATATGACAAATAATTAAATTTGTATCCTCTGATTTTTTACTAAGTAATTCAGCTGCTTTTGGTGCAACATAGGCGTATGATGTGCCATGCATTCCATAGCGACGTATACTGTGTTTTGTATAGCATTCATAGGGTAAAGGATACATATAAGAAGTGGGTTCCATTGTTTGGTGGAATCCTGTATCAAAAACAGCTACTTGAGGAGTATTGGGAACAATTTTTTGACAAGCTTTGATTCCCATTAAATTTGCTGGATTATGCAAAGGAGCAAGAGAACATAACTGTTTAATTGCTTCAGTTACATCATCTGTAATAACAACAGGATGGCTATAAATCTCACCACCATGCACAACACGATGCCCAATCGCATCAATATCTTCAAATTTCGAAAGAATTGCATATTCGCCAGATACTAAGGAATTAAAAACCACTTCTAATGCTTCTTCATGATTTGCTAATGGTTTTTCATAAGAAACTTTTGGGAAATTTCCATTGGTATAACCAATAATAGAATTACCAACACCTATTTTTTCAATAACACCCTTTGCTAATACAGACTGATCAGCTGTGTTAAGTAATTGATATTTAAGCGATGAACTCCCGGCATTCAGAACTAATACTTTCATCTATTTCCCCTTTATAAATATAATAAAATTATCGTACAATGGATCCGGAAGCAATATCTCCCGGATTCACTAAAAATAATGATGACTTATCTTCTGTCGATGCTGCTAAAAGCATACCTTCTGATAACTCACCAGCAAGTTTTGCTGGCTTTAGATTATAAACAATAATAATTTTTCTGCCTATTAATTCTTCAGGGGCAAAAAATTCTTTGATCCCTGCCATAATTTGGCGTTGTTCTTCACCAACTTTCACCTGTAATTTCAAGAGTTTTTTTGAATTTTCAGGAATTTCTGCAGCAATAATTTCTGCAACTCTTAGATCAATCTTCATAAAATCTTCAATAGAAATTTCCGGTTTTGCTTCTTTTATTGGTTCTGCGTGTATCATTTTTCTACCTGCTTGTTTGTTTAGTTTTTCAATTTGTTTTGTTATTTCTTCGTCTTCAATTTTTCGGAATAAAATTTCCGAAGAATTGATTTTTTGACCTTCTAATAAATGATTATCCATAATACTTGCACGTCTTTGATCCTTAAGTTCAGAAGTTTGACCAAGCATATGCCATAGTTTATTTGAGCTATCAGGAATAATACTAAATGATGCAAAAGATAAAATCCTCAACGTATTCAAACATACATTCAATACGGTACCCATACGTAGCAGATCTGTTTTTTTCAGTTCCCAAGGTTTCATTTCATCAAAATAACGATTGCCTTCACGAGCAATATCCATCATTAATTTGCAGGCTTCACGAACACGGTACTGTTCAAAAGCAATAAATAATTCAGTGAGTTTCTTATCCAATGTCTTAAAATGTTCCAGATCACGATCCGTATAATCAGCTTTAGAGACATAACCACCTTCTTTATTTACAAAAACAAAAACACGATTAACCAAATTTCCATAGATATTTGCAAGTTCATCATTATTTCGAGCCTGAAAAAATGACCAAGTAAAATCCGAATCTTTGGATTCTGGTGCATTTGCAGCCAATGCATATCGTAAACTGTCTGCAGAAAAATCTTTTATAGCTTCATTGGCCCAAACAGCCCAATTTTGAGAGGTAGAAATTTTTTCCCCTTCTAAATTTAGATATTCATTGGCAGGAATATCGTAAGGAAGAATCCAATTATTATTGCTGTCTTTTTGACCAATTAATAATGATGGCCAAATAACAGCATGAAATGGAATATTATCTTTTCCAATAAAATGAATCATCTTTGTTTTTTCATTTTGCCAATAATCTTTCCAAAGATTAGGATTACCTTGTTTTTCTGCCCACTCAATTGTTGAAGAAATATAACCAATAGGAGCATCAAACCATACATAAAGCACTTTATCTTGAGCATCGGGATCATCTAAAGGCACACGAATACCCCAATTCAAACTACGAGTAATTGCTCTTTCATGAAGACCATCTGTTCGAATCCAACCTAAGATAAATTTTGTAACGTTATCTTTCCAAGTTTTTTTTGATTCAAGCCAAGAAACAAGTGTTGCTTCAAAATCTTGAAGTCTTAGATACCAATGTTTTGCAGAACGAATCACCGGTTTTGAACCTGTTAATGAACTACGTGGATTCACTAATTCAAATGGCACCAATAATGTTCCACATTTATCGCATTGATCACCACGTGCTTTTTCATCACCACATTTTGGACAAGTGCCTTCAACATAACGATCTGGAAGAAATTTTTCGGATTGTTCATCATAAAATTGATCTTCTTCTTTAATCATAATGTGTTTGTTATCTAAAAGATTTAAGAAAAATTCTTGAGATAATTTGGCATGTTTTGGGCGAGCTGTGCCAGAAAAGTTATCAAACTCAATGTGAAAATTATCAAAAGCTTGTTTAATTTCTTGATGGTAATAATCTACAATCTGTCGAGGAGTTTTTTGTTCGGCTTCTGCACGAATCGTGATAGGAACTCCATGCTCGTCAGTACCACAAATATAAATAACATTATCCCCATTCAAACGACGAGATCTAACAAAAATATCAGCAGGTAAATAAGCACCTGCTAAGTGTCCTAAATGCAAAGGTCCATTTGCATAAGGTAACGCTGAAGTAACTAAATATTGTTCCATAATTGTTCCTTGTTATAATTTACGATCTTTCAGTGTGTTCAGATACAAACTCGTATATCGAGAGGAACATCCAGTTTCCCAATAATAATGCAATAAAATTAACATCTAATTTATTTACTAATAATGCACTAAAATAAGGGATTTCTAAAAATATTTTCATAAAAGGAAGTTTAAAAAATAAATCAAAAACAAACCCTCCAATAACACTCCCACACATTCCTACGAACATAGCAATTTTAATTCCACCAAAAAGATTTTTATAGATAAATTGAGCGTATATCAAACCACTTAATGCTCCAATACATAAAGTCACTAACATTGAAATCAGAAAAGTCCACGCTTCCATTATTCAACCTCTTTTTTTTTGCCAAATTTGAAGGATCCATCCACAATATCAAAAATCCATTGATAAGCAAAACCAATGAAAAATACATAGATTAAAAATTGTTGAATAAAAAATACTTCTTGTGTTTCAAGAGAACGAGGATTGACTTCAAAGTTGATAAAATCAATAATAGTCCATAAAAAAATCACAGAGGCAAGAATAAAATAAGACGCTTGAACAGTCTCACGTTTGAAAAAATAATAAATTCCAAAAACACCAAGAATAACATTTACAATACCAAATTGAGCAATATGATAAGTAACAAGTGACCATAATTGCCCTAATAAATTAGTATAATCGTCATTTCCAACAGGATATTGTTTACGAAGCATATGATTGACCAAAATATCAATAGTTTGAGTATCACCCCAAGAAAGAGGTTTTGGTTCTACAAGAGGAACTATTGCTTTGGCACGAATCCACATATAAAGATATACAGATAACGCAAATACCAAAAGCCACATAGCAATCGTTAAAATATAGAAAAATTGATCTATCCAATTGCTAGTTGTGGTATTAAAAAGATCTTTTTTATGTATTACTTGATAAATAGCAATCCCTATCAAAGGGAGCGATATTAAAATACCAGATCCTTCTAATAGTAATAAAGCATACCCAACTATCAACACAAGCAGACACCAAAATAATATATGAAGTCCTTTCATTTTATTTTTTGATAGCACACCTAATTTATCTTGTTTGTATAAATAATTTTGACAACTATAAGATGTGAGCCAAATGGGAACACATAAAATTGCCGTTAAAATAAAAGGAACATGTTGTGGAAATACGAGACGATATTCACCAGGAATGAGATTTGGGAATAATAGATAAGGTTTAATCGCAGAAATTACCAACAAAATTAACGCTATGACTCCCATGAGTAGGAAGAGAATAATAGCTATTTTTCTATCTGCTAATTGTTGAAATAACGCATTATCTTTTACAGTTAACACCAAATATAATACTGGAATCAGCATAATCGCCCACGCAATAATATACCATACAGGAATTTGATGATTTGTAATAGACAAGCCCATTACAAATGCAAGTAATAACGTTACTCTAGGTGCTAACCAAAAATGTTGAGGTTCATTTCGATAAGTCATTATTTCTTCATACCATACAATCATTACAAAAAATAATAAGGATGATAGAGCTGCATTTAACGCATAAACTTCAGCCATAACAGCTTGTGACCAATGTGCTTTTGAAAAAGCAAAAACTAACGTAGCTGTTATTGCAGGAACATGAACAGGTATAGAAAACGATGTCGTGTTTTTGTTGAATCCTAGAAGCTTGACTAATGATAAATAGGCAAATAAAACAGCAAAAGATGCCGAAACACCTGAAAAAATATTCATTTTATAGCCAATATCAGAAAAACGCAAAAAAGTAAATAATTTACCAATAATTCCATACAGTGGGAATCCTGGAGGATGGCTAGCTCCCATATTATAAACTGTAGTAATCAATTCTCCAGAATCACCTGCTGTTACCGATGGATTAAACGTTCTAAAGTAAATACCAAAGGACAATAAAAATAGTCCTACAGCAATGATAATATCCATTTTTTGGAGAACATATGGTTTGTAAGAATTTGGATACAATCGATCAAATAAAAAAGTTTTTTGCACAACAAACCTCTTATCAATTAATATAATGATATCATTATTTTCCTTATATTATAGTGTTTTTATATAGAAATTGCAAATATAACAATTAAAAAGATGTGGTTTAAAATAAAAAAATCTCTTCCTAAAAATTTAGGAAGAGATTTTTTGATTGATGATATTAGAATTCAGCTAATTCAATTTTGAGAATTGTAAAATTCTTAACTTCGCCGTTAAATTCAAAATGAACTTTATCGCCAACTTTTTTATCCAAGAGAGTATGACCTAGTGGTGAATGATAAGAAATAATCCCTTTATCAAAGTTCACAGACCATGGATCTAAAATTTGGAAGAGCGATTCTCCATCTTTTTCTTCATTTAAGGTGACTCTTGTACCAAAATCAACTTTGGATATATCAACTTGGTCTTTCTCAATAATTTTTGCTTGAGCAAGATCACTTTCTAGTTTTGCTACAGCAGCTTTGAGCTGGTCTTGTTTTTCAAGTGCTGCTTTATACTCAGAGTTTTCTCTAAGATCACCTTTTTCCATAGCTTCCCCAATTGCTGAAGAGTTAGCTGGAATTTCAATATTGACCAATTTTTCTAAATCACGACGCTTTTGATCAAAGGATCCTTTAGTAACCAAAAATGGATGTCTGGTTGTAATAATGGTAGTTTTTGGATTTTCTATTTTCAGGTGTGGATAACGTTTATTGAGTTCTGCCAAATATTTTTCTTTTTGATTTTTATCAAGAGTAATAATAGAATTAAGCAATGCAAATAAAGATTGTGCTGTACTTTCATCAGTATGCTGGATCACTTCACCAAGAAGATCTTTTTTAAAGAGAAATTCTTCAATTTGAGATAATAATTTTTTATTACGACCAACATATGTTTTGATTCCAATTTCAGAGTTTAAAATATCAAGTAAGGTTAACATACGGAGAACTAATTCTTCAGTTTTAATTGTTCCAAAAAGTTCTTCTTTCATATCATCTAAGACATAGCGAGCAACCCAAACAAAAAATTCTGATTTTTCTTGAAAATGAGTCAAGATATAAGTAAAGATACTATTAATATTTTCCCAACAATCATATGCGATAAGTTCTTGGAGCATAAAATTATGATTTTTGGCTAATGGTGTTTTGAGTATTAAGTCAGTAAATAACGATGTCCAGTTGTGTTGTTTTTGAATATAATAGAGTAATGTTTTTTGGAGGTCGGCATCAAGTCCTACATAAAAATCCATGAGATTTTTAATACCATTCAATAAACCATGATCCACAAATAAGGATTCTGCATCTTCAATTTTTGCAAGCTTGATCAATAAATAAGCTGTTAATTTTTTCTCAGCGGTATCATTAGAAGAGTTTAATACATCAACAAAATAATCGCGAATTGATTTTGCAGCATCACTATTAATATCTCCACCTCTGCTAATAAAATTTAAAGCAACAGAAACTTTATTCTCAAAGCTGGTAGTTTTTTTGAAACGGCTAATCAACTCTTCAACAACAGAACGTTCCGTATCACGCAATTCTATCATGTTTCGTTTGAGAAGACTTGGAACAATAGTATTGGAAGACCCCATATTTTTTTTAGCCATGAGCCACCAACGTGTCCATTCTTTGTCTGTTAATAATTCTGGAACAATAATTTCTTTAAGTTCTTTAGAAGATATTTCTTCAATATCTTTACTACGCATAATTAATTCAATCAATTGTAGTGGAGCAGTAGTAAGCATTTCAGCAAGCTCATCTGCTTTTTGTTTTTTCCACAAGAGAATATGATTTTCATCAAGAACACTTAAAGCTCTTAATGCTATCGTTAAGCTCATTTCATGAGATTTTTTATTTTCAAAATCAACAACCACTCTTTCTTTTTCAATCAATTGTACTTGACCTAAGCCCCAGCTTTTATGATATACAAATGCACCCTCATCAAACGCAATATGTGTTTCAAAAAAACGGATTGCTTCACGGTAAGGTTTCCAGCTTTGACCAACAGCAGAAGCTTTAAGATAATGTTCTAATTGTTGGTGATCTTTATAAATCTCACGATAACAATCTTCGAGGGCTTTTCTATATGATTTTTCAGAAGGATGGAGTCCCACACAAAATTTAACTAAGGGAAGTACTAATTTAAACTTACCTTCTTTAATGAGGTTTTTCGCAACATGATTAAACACAAGCATCGCAACATATTCATCGCTTGCTGCTTCACGAATTTTTTTAGCAATAATAATGATCAATTTTGTGTCTTCAGGATACAACGCAACAATTTTATTCCAAATATCTTCAATCATTTTCAAGTTGTGCATCGAAATAAAACGTTCGATGGCAAGACGATAATAAAACATTGCTAAATCAGTATCATCTTGTTCATAATATTCACCAAGGAATTTTGCATTAACAGCATCAGTACTGTCAATCAAAACTAATCGTTTTTTAATAGCAAATAATGCTTCTTGATCATCTTTATCTTGATACAAGTGCTCTAATGTTCTTAGTGCATATTTATGTTCGCGATAAATCAATATTTTTTCGCACAAAAATTCAACTACTTTTAATTTACCTGCTTCTAGAAAGCTTTTAATCAACAAAGGAAGATAAGAATCATCCATTGCAGATTCTTGCAATGAAATAGAACCGACAACATATAACGCGATGACACTACTACTTGCTTCTTTAAGATGATCTCGGCACAATGCTCTTAATTCATCAAGAAAATCACCATTTGCAGCAGTTTCAATATAAGAATCGAGTTCAACAAAGTTTCTGACACTATAACTATCCAAAGGTACTTTTGTCCATTTTTCTTCATTCAGTTTACTTTGAATATCAGCAAGAAACTCTTCTTTTTTGTTAGAAAATTGTTCTGACATTTCGCATTGCCCTCCACAGGCTTAAATTATATTTAAATTCTATTTTTAAGGGATAGATTTTGCTAAAAGCATATCTAAAATATTTTCTGAACGCAGACCAAGTTTTTTAGCAGATTCTTCATACATAGGAATCTGACACAGTAAAGCAAATAATTCTAATACACGTCGGTAGATTTGGGTTGCACCACCGGTTGTGTGCATTTGATACATATAATAATCAAAAACCCAAAAATAAATATTCAGAAGTTTGGGAATCAACACTTCTAGATTATCCCCATTTCGAATCTCATTTTCAAAATAAGAAATTTTTTCTTGTAATTTTTTATATTCCTCATAACGGAGATTTCGACGAACAGTCAAACCACCATACAAATAACCATAAATAGGAATCCAATATTTAATATGATTTTCAGGAAATAAATCATTATGAATCATTTGAGCAATGACAGAAATCGGATCATACTCTATTAATGTTAAATCAACATCATCTACACATTTTAAAAATAATTCATTAAACATCAAGACTGCAAGATCTTTTTGAGGATGATCTCCCGAAGGTACAGATGCATATATTTCACCAAGCAACGTATAAACACGAAAATCATCTTCGTCAGGGAAACGTCCTAATACAAATTCTAATGTTTCTACAGAACGATCAACCATATTGGCTTCATAAAATGCATATGCTAATTGGACAAGAATCTCTCTATTTGAATTATCACAATCTCTACTGGCTCTAGATAAAAAATCTACAATTTTTTTAAAAACATAACTTTTGGTAGCTAAAAAAACGGGGTATGTTTTAATGTGATATTCACAACAAAAATCAACAAAATCTTCCCATTCTGCAAATAAAATAGAGCCGCTCTTATGATCATTATAAGAAAAAAGATCTAAGCGTTTTTGCCAAAATCGGGTGGTTTTTAGAATATCATCTCTCCAATTTGATATGGAGCTGTCATCCATAATAGCAAACGCAATATGTTCAACATCAAGCCAACGCCCAGACTTTAGATTTTGAAGAATATTTTTCTCTTCTTTGGAAAAGTCTGACACCTAAATGCCCCTTTTTAACTATTCGTATAATATCAAATTATACAATTTTTCAATAAAAATAGCAAGTATAATAGAATAAATAATAGATAAAATTTAAAATTCCCACTTTTCTAAGAAAAATGGGAATTACGTATGACATTTAAAGAAATAAAGCGAAAGTTAGAATATATTATAATAACAAATTAAAAATTTGAATCTCTTGGCCTTCATAGATTGTTTTATATCGATAATAAAATTCCATAATTTTACGAACATAATTTCGCGTCTCACGCTTTGGATGAATCTCAAGAAGTTCAAGATCACTATTTGGTTTGTACTGTTTTATCAATCTGTTCACAAATGTCGGCCCACTATTATATGCAGCCAATGCCGGAATAACACCCATACGGTCAATATTGTCATATAAATACATTGATCCAAAATAAATATTCAAATCAGGCTCATATAAGTTACTAAGAGAAAAAGATGAGCCAGGCTCCAAATATTTTTTTGCAAGATATTCGCCTGTTCTAGGCATAATCTGCATCAAGCCCCGTGCACCAACACGAGACCGAGCTTTTATTTTATAAAAACTTTCTGCTCTGATCACAGAATACAACAGATACATATCCATTGGTCTATTTGTTTTTTTCTTCATAGATAGGATAGAATCGCGATACAATAAAGGATAGTACATTTTTAATGATTCTTTAGGCATCATAAAACTAAAAGTATTGTGAATAAAATCACTTCTTTGAGCAATAATATTTTTATATTCTTTTATTTTATTTTGACTAAGAAAATACTCTCCTAAAAGAACATCCCTTATATAAGGATTAAGAACACCTTCCGAATAACTTAGTGAGAGTGCATCTTTTTGGAATCCTAAATCCAAATATGCCGTAAATAATGCTCTTTTCTCATTAGATATTTTTGTACGGGAGGTATTTTTTATGATACCAAGATTCATATATATTTTTTCTGCTTGACCTCTTTCAGATCTCGAACCTAAATAATACATAACATGAGCGTATCGCAACAAATCCATATAACCGTTTGTACTTTTTGATTTCATCATCTGAAAATAATTATTTTTTGAAAAAGACACTTTTTTAAATAAAGAAGTAAGCAAATTTTTAGATAATAAACCATAATAAGATTCCGGCACATCAGCAATAACATTACCCAAAAGTTCAATGACTCCATTAGTTTGACCTAATTCCAACATCGCATATGACTGCCAAAAATTAACGTAAGGAATAGTAAGAGGATATTTTTGTTGAATCATCGAGGCATAAGTAATGATTTTATCATATTGCTTAAACGCAAGAAAATTACGAAAAGCATATTCTGAATTAATTGATAAGTATCGTTCTTCGAGATCTCCTTTGAGGTATTCTTGAAATGCTTTCTCTGCAAGAGCTGAATGATAAGGGGCTTTTTTTTCACCACGAAATCTAAACAATTTAACATTGTACACACGACCACGACTAGCGGCGTTTGATTTTTTATAAAACTGAGCAATATGGCTTTGATAACGTTTAGAGTCTGTAATACGCAATATTTTAATCAATTCGTCTTCATTTTTTCCTAGTAAGCGTCCCCAAGCAAATAAGATATCATCACTAACCTCTTCTAACATCAAACGAACTTTGATTAATGCTAAGACCAAATCATCATTTTTATTATGCAACAGAACATTGATAGCCGCATCAAGTTCTGTGAGATTAATTTGGTGTTTGATAGTAGATAATATTCGGATAGGAGTATCTGTAGGGGAATGACTTCCTAAAGGAGACAGCACAATATTTTGAAAAATAAAAGAAGCTTCATCTGGAGTTATTTGTTTAGGATCTTTGATTAAAATAGTAAGAAATGCATTGAGTTCTGGTGATAAATAGTTATTGTAGTCGTGATAAAATTGTTGGATATTTGCTATTTCTCCGTTGACGATAGAATAACTAAGAAAAACACGAGCACTTTTATCACGAATCACAAGATAAGGCGAATTTTTGATAAGAGTTTTTAATTTAGTTGCAGCAGTACCACGAACAGAAAGACGATATAAAATAGCAGCTTCCATGAATACTTTTTCAGATTGTAAAAAATCTGTTTTTGGAGAAATTTTCTGCAATCGTGCGAGTAAGGCTCTTAATAATTCAACTTTTTTTGATTGACCACTCGGTAAGCGGTTATATAAACGAACAATATCTTGAAATTCCTTTAAAATTAACGGATATTCTCCTTGTAACAGTTCGTTTGGAAGAGATAATACATCAGGAGAAGATGAAATAATAGACAGTGTATTTGTAGATTCTGAATGTGATTTTTCGTTAGTATCTGAAATATTGATGTTGTTGGATGGACAAATATTCGTAATCATATCAGACGAAGAGGTACCTACAATCTTTTCTTGAACCAATGTTTCAGCTAAATTTACTGACAGTTCTTGGTTTGTAAAACAAAAAACAGGAATAAATAACAACATAGACGAGTACCATAGTATTTTCATCAAATGCTCCTACAAATGATCCAAATACTCTGATATAGTATAAGAAGCTTTTGCTCCATCACCACAAGCAATGACTACTTGTTTATGTGTACCCACACAACAATCTCCTGCAGCAAACAATCCCTGTTCATTGATTCTATTCTGAGCATCTACCTTGAGAAATCCTTGCTGATCTTTATATTGAGACGGTAAGAATGTCGTATTGGCTTCCATACCAACGTATAGAAAGACTCCGTCTACTTCTTTTTCAAAAAGTTCAGAGGTGTGGACATTCTTTAAAATGATTTTGTTCAATTGCTTATCACCTACAAACTCCTCCACTACACTATCAAGGACAAATTCAATATTATCTGTTTTTTTTATTTTTTCTTGTACCACATATTCCGCTCGAAATTCAGAACGTCGATGTACCAAATATAATTTTTTGACAATTTTTGCTAAATACAAAGATTCTTCTAAAGCTGAATTACCACCACCAATGACTGCGACAACCTTATCTTTATAAAAAGCACCATCACAAACCGCACATGTTCCAATTCCATTACCAAAATAGCGATCTTCACCTTTTACATTAAGACGTTTTGAAACTGTTCCTGTTGTCACAAGAACAGTTTTTGAAAAAAAATCTTTACCTAAAGAGGAAGTGAGTGTATAAGATTGTGAAGAAGAATCATATGTTAGCTGATCCACATTATCATATTCAAATTCTGCTCCAAAATTTTCTACTTGTTGACGCATTTTTTCAGTCAATTCCATACCATGGATCCCTTGTTCAAATCCCGGATAATTTTCAATAAAATCTGTTAATGCAGCTTGTCCACCAGCAGCTAAACGCTCAAATAACAAAACGGAATGCCCTGCTCTAAGAAGATAAATAGCCGCAGTCATCCCTGCAGGACCAGAACCAATAATAATAACGTCATAAATTTTATTCATGATATAAATCCTTATATTTTATAATTTAGAACACGTAATAAATAAGTCAACATATAAAACCATTATTGTTTTCTATCTCTATCTAAGCTGACAAAAATTTCTACACGTCTGTTATATGCTCGCCCTTCTGGGGTATTATTAGACTCTATGGGTTCATATTCAGATCGACCTTCGACAAAAAATCGTTCCGGAGCTAAACCAAAATCGATCAAATAACGTACAATTGTTGCTGATCTACCGGCAGATAATTCCCAATTTGATGGAAATTTTTCTGATAAATAAGATCCCGGTTTGATAGAACCTGCATCAGTATGTCCTATGACTTCAAAACGTGTATTCGTAGGGCCATCCTTCAATGCAAAAGCAATTTTTCTCAAGATATCGACACCTTCAGCATAATCAATATTAGCAGATGCAGGTTTAAAAAAGAAATCTGTTGCTAATACAATCTTATATCCTTTTGTGGTTTCATCGATTCGAACTTTTGTAGATTTAATTTCAGGTTTAAAAAGATCAGAGATTTGTTGTTTGAATCGAGATAATGATTGCCCTTTTGTGGTAGATGGAAGCATCTCTACCGATGATCCCATTTCCGTTAAGACACCTGGAGATAATGAATTACCTCCGGATAAATTGCCTAAATTATTATCAAATGAAGATAAGATAAGTTGAATTTGTTGTGTTTCTGTAACTTTCATTCCCATCAAGGCAACAAAAAATGTCAACAGCAATGTTACCATATCTCCATAAGTAGACATCCAAGCAGGAGCACCAACTGGAGGACAATCAGGACACTTTTGTTCGTTATCCATATTTCTTCCTCTTTTTTATTTTATTCGTCTGAATCTTTTTTACGGCTATTAGAACCTAAGAAAGAATTTAATCGTTCTCTTAAAATAGCAGGGTTGTCTCCGGCTTGAATAGAAAGAACTCCCTCAAGAATAATTTCTTTAATGAGTACTTCATCATTATTATAAGTAGCAAGTTTTGCTGCCATGGGAATACAAATCCAGTTTGCAACTATAGATCCATACAATGTTGTAATGAGCGCAACAGCCATACCTCGTCCTAAAGCAGATGTATCTGCTAAATTACCAAGTAAGGCAATTAATCCCACCAATGTACCAATCATCCCAAATGCCGGTGCAAAAGCACCCCAATCAACAAATATTTGAGCTAGACCTTTATGACGAGAATCCAATTTATTTATTTCATTATACATAATACGTTTTACAACTTCTGGATCTGTTCCGTCAACAACAAGACGAATCGCTTTTTGCAAGAAAGGATCAGGAATTTCAGAGACATCATCTTCTAACGATAATACCCCTTCTTTTCTAGCTTTCTCCCCAAAAGTCAATAAAGTATCAATAATAGCACCAATTTCATTTGTAGGTTGCTTAAAAACAACAGATACTAGTTTTCCTAACTGCATAGCTCTTGTCCATGGATTTGCAAGAAATGTCGCTCCAATAGATCCACCAACAGTAATAAAAACAGATGTCAAATCCCAATAAGGAGCTAATGATCCTGCAGAAATAAACATTCCACCAAACATCAAAACAGCACATACGATAAATCCAATGATTGAACCTTTTTCCATAGATTAGTTCTCCTTATTTTTTTGTGAAAGTGGTTGCGTTGATATTTTAGCTCCTGAATGCACCAATGCTTTATAAAAACTTCCGGCAAGAAAATTAGAAAATCGCTTTTCTATGTCTTGTGGAGATTCGGAAACCAAATACTTTTTTCCTGAATTCATGAGAATAGTGGTATCAGGATTACTTTCTATGATCTCAACAAGATAAGGGTTAATCATAATTTTTGAGCCATTTAATCTTGTTAATTCTACCATTATTAATCCCCTAATTTTATTATATCGCATAACAGAATAAAATCAAAATTTTATACGTTATTAACGTTTAAGATTCAAAACTTCTTGAAGCATATTATCACTTGTCGTGATAACACGTGAATTTGATTGGAATCCTCTTTCTGTTACAATCATATCTGTAAATGATTCTGAAAGATCAACGTTTGACATTTCAAGAGCACCTACCATAAAGGTTCCACGACCCATCGTTCCTGCTTCACCAACAGAAGCAATACCTGAGTTATTTGATTGAACATACAAAGAATTTCCAATTTTTTCAAGACCCATGGGATTTGTAAAAGTTGACATAGCAATTTGTCCTAAAGGTCTACGTACTCCATTATCCATGATACCTGTAATAATCCCGTTGTCATCAATATTAAAACTTTCCATGTAGCCCATGTTATTACCATCTTGTTGATAGGCTTCTGTTGTAAAACGAGACGCAAATTGTGTAATTGTGTTTTTGACACTACCAGCTTCACCCAATTCTAATGTGAAACTACGTGTAGTACCATCAGGATGATCATAAGAAATCAATGCAGTAATAGCTCCACCAGCATCTGTTTCTCCTGCTTCACCAGTACCTTCTGTAGCAGCTGCAAGAGTGCCATTGGTGTTGAAAGAAAGATTTAGTGTATTATTGGTATCTAATTTTTGAGTTCCTATATTCACACGTACATTATCAATATTAGTACCATTTTCATCAGTCATAGAAAAAGATGCTGTCCATTGATTGAGTGCTGTACGTTCAAAATTTGATGACAATCTCCAATTATTACCATAAGGATCATAAACATCAATAGATGTTCCATGAGTAGCGACAATACGTTCTGCTTCAGAGGCATCAAGACCTAAAATAGAAGCATTCGCATTAAGATTAGATCTAAATTTAACGGTTGTCGTCTCTTTTGCTTCAACTTTTTGACCAGGTTCAATTTTTAAGTCATTAATAGGTGCTGATGTATCAATCATATACTCACCTGTAGGATAAAGCTCAGACATCCAACCTTGAACCCTAAGTCCGTTTGAATTTACTAATGTACCATCAGCATCAAGAACGAAATTACCATTTCTTGTATGAAATAATTGGTCTCCATCTTCCACCACAAAGAATCCTTCACCAGTAATAGCTAAATCAGTGTTTTTTCCTGTGGTCTGTAAACTTCCTTGAGTCATAATATTTTCTATAGCAGCAATACTCATACCGAGACCGACTTGTTTTGCATTTACACCACCACGAACGTCGTTTGGTTTTGCAGCACCGGACATTGTTTGAGAAATGATATCTTGAAAAGTAACTCTTCCTTTTTTAAAACCTGTTGTATTAACATTGGATACATTATTTCCGATTACATCCATTCTTGTTTGGTGGTTTTGGAGTCCTGAAACCCCAGAATATAAAGAACGAAGCATATTTTTCTCCATAGGGATTAATATCCCGTTTAACTTATTTTCTTATTTTTTATTGGGCAAGGGTTGTTTTCATACTTTCTTTGACTTCTGTGACATCTTTGAGAGACACCGATTGACCATTAACTTTTAATTGACTGATACCGTCTTTGAGAACAACAGATTCAACAGACCCTGTTTGAATATTGCCGATAGGATCTGTCCAAGAAACGTCTTTTCCTACTAACGAAATTGATTTGGTAAAATCAAATTCTTTGGTAAAACGAGTAATATTTTCTGCAACAGAACTCATTTGTTTTAGGGATGTAAATTGAGCCATTTGTCCAATAAATGCTTTATCATCCATAGGTTTTGTAGGATCTTGAGTTTTTAATTGCGTTACTAAGAGTTTGAGAAAATCTGCCTCTCCAAGCGAATTTTTACTTACAATCTCTTGTTTTTCTTTTAATTGCGTATTAAATGTATTAATTTTCTGATCCACTGCTCTTTTTTGAACATCAGATATAGTATTTGGTAAATTTTGTGTTGTTCCTATCATAATTCCCTCTTTTTCTTTCTATGATATTTTTGTCTATGAAATTAAAATATTTAAGCGATAAAATCAACAAGTGAATCCTGCAATTTATTAATTGACATGATTGGTTCGGAAATAACTCCTTGAGTGGTGCGTATTGCTTGGTATGATTGTGATAATTCTTGATTTTCTTCTGAATCAAAATCATGATGATTTCCCAATTCAACACTTACATCAGCCAACCGAATACCTTCATTTGCCAAAGACTCACGTAGATTATCGATATTTTGCTCAAAAAACATCTTTGCTTCTGATGTTTCAACAACCACTTTCCCTGACATTATTCCATCCTCTGTAACAAAGGATAATTTCATTTGTCCTAATTCAGGAGGTGTTAATTTTAAACGAAGTTCATTCCCTCCATCATGCATGATCATTATCGCTTTTCCTGAAACACTTTGCATTAAGGCTTCAACCTGAACTCTTGATATAGCGGAAGAAAGAGCATGGTATGTTCGCTGTGCAGATGAAAGAATATCTGATTTAAGAGATCCTTCACTAGGTTTTGTTTCAAGAGAAATCTCTAACTGTGATGTGGCATCAATAATCTGTTCTTTATCAATATCTTCTAATGATTTTGATAAAGATAGTGGTTCGATTTGATCCACAACGTTGTTTTGTTCTTGTTTATTGGTACGAAGATCTTTGAATAAGACACGTTCTTGAAATTCCGAATCAGAAGAAGTATCTGATTGATCTGTCATATCTTGAGCAAGATTGTTATCAAATGGTTGCTCAGCAATAAAATCATCAGTGGATTGTTTCAAAAAAATTTCTTCATCAACAACTTCCGGAGATTCCAATATTTCAAAATCATGAGAAATAATAACAGCAGATTCCGATGAAGAAAGAGCTTCAAGTTCTGTATTCAAATGAGTCATAAGATTAGTCATTATTTTTTGTTGAGCAGGCTGAACAAACATTTGTTGAAAATCTTGATTGTTATCAATAACAAATAATGTTTGATCTATTAAATTTATCATACTAGGATTAAGTGTGCCTGATTCTTCTAGTTGTAATAGTGAATGATCTATCATATCAGATAAGATTGTCATCATATCTGATATTTCATTAATATTACCATTATCTTGCGAATTTTTTGCTATTGAATCCAAATTATTTTCTAAAAACAAAAAAAGTTGTTGCAATGAAACATAAACTTTTTGAGCATCATCAGATTGTAGGTCAGAATTATTTGTTACTTTTTTTTCTAATTCTAAAAATTTTTGTGCTAATTTTTTGATTTTTTTCTGATGTTTTTGATGAATTTCTTGAGTCAATTCTTTTTGATCTGATAACGATTGATCAAGTATATTCTCAAATTTTTCATTTTTATTATAAGAAGACTTATCTTTAAAATAAGATTTTGACACACTTGAGGTTTCTATATTTTTAGATTTATTCAGAATCTCTATCATTTATTCCCTCAATTATTAATACTTTTATTCTATATAATTTTCGGTTTTTTTTTAAATTTCATTAGAATATGGTAAGATAAAATATAGTAAAAATATTTTAAAACAAAAAAACACCCCGAAGGGTGTTTAATAGAGTTATATTATAAGAGTGATTTTGCTACTTCAAGAGCTTTTTCATAATTTGGTTCGTTTTTGATTTCTCCTACATATTCAACGTATTGAATGATATTGTGAGAATCTAAAACCAAAACAGCTCTTACAAGGAGTTTTAATTCATCAATTAACAAGGCATATTTTTGTGCAAATTCACGATTTTGATAATCAGACAAAACTGTAGTATTGATACCATCGGCACCACACCAACGTTGTTGAGCAAATGGCAAATCTAAAGATATCGTAATCAGTTCAATACCTTTTAATGTTGCCAATGATTTATTAAATTTATGTGTTTGAGTTTGACAAACCGAAGTATCTAACGAAGGTACAGAAGATAAAATTTTTACACCTTGAATATTAGATAACGACCAAGGCTCTAAATTTAAAGTTACTGCATTAAAATCAGGAGCTTTCTCACCCTTTTGTAGTTGTGTTCCATTTACGTTTAAAGGTTTTCCATCAAATGTGATTTTCATATCGTTCTCCTAAAAAATAATAAAACTTTATTGATTAAATTTTTATAATATTATATAAGAAAAATAAATACAAAAAAAACTGGTAGTACCTACTTTCCCCTAATTAAAGAGTATCATCGGCGAATTAAGGCTTAACTTCTAGGTTCGGT
>JBOFGS010000011.1:0-1884 GCA_051649245.1 Brevinema sp. | reverse complement strand
ACATCCTATGCTCGAAAGAAAAGTACCACGAAATAGTGATGCTTTTCTGAGATGTGACGACTGTCACTCGAATGATGCAGTGATGAGTAACAAACTATTATCAAGAACAGATGTTCGCAGTGTAGAATTTGCCATAGATAGCATGAAATTCTACCAATATTTCTTTGTAAATACAGGGAATTTGTTGTTTTTAAATGAGTGCAAATCTCTTATAGTGTTGTTACATCCAGTATATCTATTGAAAATCAATGAAAATTAACAGGGATTTAAATCGAGGTATTAGAGAAAAAAATTCAAGGAACAGGGAATTATTCAGGGATAATAGGTAACTTAATAGCCAGAGAATTTTGTCCTACGCATGTCTTGACAAAAAAATAGCCCCATAGTACTATATACTTATGGGGCTATTCTATAGATATATTAGGAGCATGAATATGAGGATCTTATTACTAATCATCTTACTTTTTGGAGCATGTGCCGATAAACAGACTAAGTCTAAATCAGCAGAGATGGAAGCTATTGAGACTAATTCAGAGCCGATTATTGCTCGTTATGGCATAGAACCAGAGTTATTTTGGATAAAAAAGTACAATATGGCATCTATTGAGGATGAATTTCAAATGATGAGAGCTAGTACTATATATTATGAACCAATATCAAATGAATATTACTACGCAACTATTGAAAAAACAAATAATATTTCTTACGATACAAACAATATTCAAGATGAAAAACCACATATAGAATACAATCCATCTTGGTATACTTGTAATGGTGAAATAGTAAAACTAGAAGATACTTTAACTTATATAGGTAGCCTTGATTTTTTTCATCGAGTATATATTAATACAAATGGTCAACAATATCTTAAGAAATTATCTCAGATAGATACAAGTTATTATATGGATTTTACAGAAAGAAAATTTCTTACAAAAAAAAATCCTTTAACACCTTTGATTACTAATGTCAATGAATACGATCCCGTATACAAGGAATATTTTTTTACTGATGGTTGTACAGTATTTCGATTGCTTGATACAGGATTTAAAGCTCTTTATAAACAAGATCATTGTCTTTAAATCATCTAAAAACAATGTGATGACAATTAGGTTCATTCGCAATATTTTCTTCCATACTTTCTGAAGTAATATAAACTCCTTGTTCTTTAAATTTATTAAAACTTTGACGAAATTCATTACTTCGTGTTACCCTACCTTCTTTTGCTCCAATATCATAAGTATTATCATTATTAGTCATATGATTAAAACCAGTAAAATAAAGACGTTCACTACTCTTGCCATTAAGATAATTCTCCATACCTGTTTTTAGTTCATTAATAATGGTATCACGATCTACACCTTCTGAAACTTTTTTGATAACATGATTTCCAGCATTTCCATTATAACGTAAGTCTTCTGCTGGAATATTTTTGAATTTATCTGGGTTATCTATTCTTTCTTTTACTGTGTCATAGACAATTTCTGCTTGTCGTAGAGGTGTACGAATTTTAGAAGTTATTATTATTTCTGTAATTAACATCTTATTTGCAATATAGTTGGCAAATAATGAAATAATTTGTAAACATTTTTTATGTTCTTGTATTATCTCTCATTTAGTTTCCTTAATTAAATCATCTTTAGCAACTTTCACCCCATCAAGAGCCTTTTGAGTGACGACAAAAACTCTATTCTTTCTTGGTTCATCATAGCTAAAAGCGTCGATAGGATAACCACAGGCTTTACGAGCGTGATCGTGTAAAATCCTTTATCGATCGATTGAGTAATAGGGATATCCATGTAGCCTTCTAATAAAATCTTGTTCATTTCTTTTGGCGTTTTGTAGGCCTTGCTAAAATCTAATAAAGACATGCTTTGATCACTCCTT
>JBOFGS010000010.1:0-4412 GCA_051649245.1 Brevinema sp. | reverse complement strand
GAGACTATTTGCTGTCATGATTTTAAATTCGAGGTTGGGGAGGACTTCGAGATTGATATAGCTGTCATCGGTATAGTAGGTGTGTTTGAGAAGTTCTATCCACAAACGTAAACGAGCAATATTAACAGAATTTGGATTAATATCAATGCCATAAAGCTGGTTTTCGATGATATGTTTTTTGGTATGAAAGATCGCTTGTTGGATTTCTTTTCGTTCCGGAGTGATTTTTTTGTCGTTCATTTGATAAACAAATCGATCCCCAAACGCTGACTTGATAACAAGCTCATCATTGACAATATCAATCTTAATATCTTTATGCAAAAGCCCAAGCTCACTCTTAATACGGATCAATTCATTCAAACTCGACACCAAAAAGTGTCCACTCCCCACAGCAGGATCACAAATACTAATCCTATCGACGATACTTCGTGCTTTTTCTAGTTCTATACCTCGATAGCAGTTTCTGGATACAAATTCTTTTAATTCATTAAAATCATCAAAACTCTTTTTAAATTCTTGATTAAACTTATCGATTACACGTTTTTGAATGATATGTTGAGACATATACATCGTGATACTTGCTGGAGTGAAGTGAGATCCGTCCTTATAGCCATTGAGTTTTTCAAATACCATACCGAGAACGGATGATTTGATGACGGTGTTGGTGTCTTCGCTGGAGTGGTCAGAATTATACGAAAAACAATTCAAAAATCGTAAGAGATATTCTAATAACGTGAGTTCTTTTTGTTTGAAGTTTTTGTCATTGTATAAGATACTGTTGTCTTTGATCTTGACCTTTCGTTCTATATCAAGATCTTGGATGCGGTAGCTTTTTTCAAGCGTTGTCTCTTCAAAGAGTGAGCTATTAAGATAGGGGATGAGATCATATTTGTGGTCGTCTTCGTGCCGTTTATCTCTTGGAGTAGAGAGGATATTAAAGAATAATTTAGCGAGGAGATGATATCCTGTGATTGATGCTGGGTCTAAGATAGCAAATTTAGGATCATTACGAAATACTTTACATTGAGATTCGAGAATCTTCAAAAATAAGATTCTATTGAGCCACAAAATATTTAATCCCAACGCCTTCTCAAACAGACTTTCACCTTTATGATCGTTGCCGATCATTTGTTCGGTGAGGTCTAGGAGGGTGTTTTTGACATTGTTTTTGACGATCTTATCTTCTTTTTCTTGCAGTCCCATAATGTAAAGAAGCTCATCATAAAAGGGTCTGTTGAGTTCGTTAGCGTCGTTTTCATCAGGAAGATTAAAGAGAAATTTCTTATTTAATAGAGCATAGCTTTCTTCAGAGTTTTTGAGATCTGCCTCATAAAAAGAGATGTCATCGTTAATTTTTTCTGAGATGATTTTCATTTCTTTATAAAAAGCTTCTTTATCTTTTGCATGTTTTGTGTAGGCATTTTTGATAGGTGTTTTTATGCTCAATAAAGTAAAGCAACGAGACGGGATCACAAATAAAGAAACAAAATCTGTAATCACAATATATTCAATAGCGTTATGTTGTTTTTCGAGCTGTTGCATATAATAAAATAAGGCTTGGTAGAATGATTTTTTATGAAAATTTTCAGACGTAATCATATCCATAGAACGAGGTGTTTTTGTCTCGATTAAAACTTTCATTTGTCCTTCATTCCAAATAGATAGATCAATACTATCATGATCTAATTCTGTTTGATAAGAAAATCCTTTTCTGAGCAGTGTTTGAAAATCATTTTTGAGGCTTTCTTCTGATGATGAGTCAGATTTAAGAACAACAGTTTTTACATATTCATTAAAATAGACAGTAAATTGCTCAAAACGATTATCTTTTTGTATATGGAATAAAGAATGATATGGATTTTGTTTCGGTTTCATGATGTCTCCTTTATTGATTACACTAAATCATACCATACTATGTAATAAATGACAATAAGTTTTTAAGTAATAATTGAGATAATCATTTGATTATTTCAGTATGAGTATATAAAATAATATTGCAGAATGAAGAAAGTCTCCTTGACTAATACTCTTATCCAAGCAATACAAAGCCTAGGATATACTATACGGCAATAGCAATATGTATGTATCATTTTACAGGATGTTAAAATTCTGTATATCAAACAAGGAAAGGTATAGGAGTATATGTATGAAGAGTGAATTTCAGAAATAATGGAGAGAGATGCATAGGATAATATCAGTGATGATATATTCATTCCTCTTTATGGACAATAACGCTTTTTATTTTTACTTTATTGGTATTTAGGAAAAAAAGATAGAGTGGTTGATCTGAGGTTTTTAAAGAAATTTACTTATGAAACAACAGTTAGTTCAACAGAGTTCTATTATTTTTTAACAACGATCAATGATGATTTTTCTTCTAAATCATCTAAATTTATTTAAAATCATCGCATTATCAAATTTTTCAAACAAAATAAAAAACCTATATTACAAAATTTGTTGTAGTATAGGTTTTTTTATAATTTAAGTAAAATTTTATTCAAATACGCCCAAAAATGTCGTATACTTATCTTATACTAAATAAGTATTAAGGAGAAAGTCATGAAAGGGGATGATTTAAGATATTCTCGATTAGGTGATATTATTCACATAATCTTTCTGATGTGGGCAAGACGATCTGGGGTAACTTTAGAGGAAATTGGAAAAGAATTAAACGCAACAAGACGTACCGCAGAACGTGTCCGTGATGCTATTTTGCGAAATTTTCCTCAGATCGGAGAACTACCGTCTCCCGATAAACATAAACGATTTGGTTTTTTGTATTATAATCAACGAATGTTGATTAATGGGCTAGTGGGATTTAGAGATGAAGAATTGATCGAGCTAGAAAAAATGAAAAAACAAGCAGAACGAGATATTGATAAAGATCGTATAGTAATAATTAAGGGACTTATTAATAAAATAATGGTCTTGAAGCAAGATTTGCAAGAAAATAAGAATGTTGAAGATGAAAATTTTCGGATATTGATGGAGTCAGAAGGCTATGCTATTAGTCAGTTTTCTAAACAAATCATCAATCTTGCTATATTGTTTCATATTCGTGAGGCTATCAAAACAAATTCTCGTTTGATTTTTGATTATACAAAACGATGGGGAGAGTTTTCTCGCAGAGATTTGGAGCCTTATGGGATTTTGTACAATCATAAGAATTATTTGGTAGCAAAAGATGATGGAATCATGAAACTTTTTGATCTATCTCGTATGGATAATTTGCAACTTGGCGATCATTTCAAGCCTAATGAGGATTTTAATCTAAAGAAATTCTCTGAGCAATCCTTTGGTGTTTACCAAGAAGAGCCTATGGAAGTGGTTTTGTTGTTCAACGAATACGCTGCTTTTGATGCAAAAAACTACCATTTTCATCCAACGCAGAAATTAGAATTCCGAGAAACGGGAGAATTAGAAGTGCGTTTTAAGGCTGGTGGTCTAAAATCAATAATATGGGAGCTATTTAAGTGGGGCACAAGTGTACAAATACTGTCTCCTGATTCATTACGAGAAGCTTACATTCAGGAGCTTGAAGAAATCTTTAAAAAACAAGAGGCTAAGTAGAGTTATATTTTCTAAGTGTATTGACAATATATATATATATATATTATAATATTATTAACATTAAATATTTTAGGAGTATATTTATGAATGATATTTATTTTAAGCCATTTATTGGTGAAAATTACAAAAATAGTACACAAAAAATAATGGTACTAGGAGAATCACACTACTTATGGGAAGAAGATCAAACCCCAGAAAATAGTCATGAATGGGGACATAACTTGACTAATATGGTAATGAGTGGTGTCCTTGGAGGAGTACATAATAGTCAACGAACATTTAATAATTTCAAAGCTGTTATCACAGGAGATTATCACAGTAATAATCATGAATTTTGGCATAATGTAATTTTTTATAATTATATACAAGGTTTTGTAGGGAATTCTGCTTTATCTGATCACCGTGATAAACGATATATGAATGAAGAGATGATTGAAAAATCAAAAAAAGCACTATTTGAAATAATTAATGAATATACTCCAAATTTAGTAATTGTTTGGGGAAAAGATTGGAACGGAATGTTTGGATCTTGGATGCCTGAAAATAAGTGGGATTGGATTGACGAAGATCTTTTTTTATGGAAATATGATGAGTATCCAAATGTGTTATTTTGGAATATAAAGCATCCATCAACGGCGTTTAGTTATGACGAATATCATCAAAAATTTCAAAAAGTAAAATCTTATTTATAGATATTTACCTATAGAAACACTCCCCCTATTTTAGGGGGATTTATTTTTTTAATATACCCATATTTGTCGTGCTCTCCTTTTATAATAAAGATATTAAAAAAGGAGGCCAACATGGCTAATTATTATTGTGCTTATTGTGGGCATAAATCT
>JBOFGS010000009.1:0-4492 GCA_051649245.1 Brevinema sp. | reverse complement strand
ATTTTTACCTTCTAAAGGAATCACATCTCTAGCATTATCGCTAAAAGAGAGTTCTATACGATTCCAAGCAAATTCTGTAGGAAGAAATATTTTATTTGAATAAATTTCATCCCTATGAAACTGATTCATAGTATATCCAGTTATTAGAAGTTCACGGAGAATCCATGAAACCTACTTTTTTAGATGGGGACTGGATTCTTGTTTCTACAGAGCATAGAGAATTACTTACTGAAAGGGTTTTTGTCATTAGAATTAATGGCGATTTGAAAGTGAAAAGGCTTGATAAAGATATACGTGGAAATGTGATCATCGCAAGCGACAATCCTGCGTTTAAGACTGAAGAGCTAACTCCTCAGGAATTCTTGGATTTTGATATTGAGATTGTTGGAATGGTTTTTGGTGTTTTGAAACAGGTTTAGAAATTTGAGAGGTATATATGAGCGAAGATTTAGATAAAAAAAGATTTAAAATAATAAGAGAATTTTATCCTCTACTAAATGATTCTAATTTAAACTTAAGACAAGCAAAGTATGAAGGTTCACTTTCTTTAGCTGGTATTGAAACAACATGTTATGTAACAGATGATGGGATGCGTGTTTTATCTTCAAGGCGTTTACAAGATATATTAAAAGTTGCAGAAGAATCAAACATTCAAACATCTGGTGGAAGATGGTCCAGATTTTTAAACTTTCAATGGGTTCAATCGTTATTTGATAATGATTTTAATAGGGCCTTAATTGAGCCAATAGAATTAACTACAGGTGGTAAGAATAGAATAGTTGCTTATAGAGCAGAACTTATTCCAGAATTATGTGAAGTTATATTGAGAGCAAGGCGTGAAAATAAACTATCAACAGACCGACAGCTAATAATTGCTCAGCAGTGTGAGATTCTATTATCCAGTTTAGCTAAAGTTGGTATCGCAGCTCTTATTGATGAAGCTACAGGTTATCAACTTAATCGTAAGCACGATGCATTACGTTACTTACTTGAAAGGTATATTAATGAGGCCATCTCATCTTGGGTAAAAATGTTTCCAGATAGTTTCTTTACCGAATTAGATAGATTGTATGGAAATGAGGCTACCACGTCAAAAAATCGACCTCAATACTATGGTAAATTCATCAATACATTTATATACGATCCTATTGAAAATGGATATGTAAAAAGTGAGTTAAATAAATTAAACATTGAGGATGACGGAAAAAGAACAGCTAGATTTCATCAATGGCTTAGTGATATTGGCAGAAATCAACTAACATTACAAATAGGTCGAGTTCTTGGTGTAATGGAGCATTGTAATTCAATTGACCAATTTAGAGCTAAAATCCAAAGACAAAAAGCTCTAAGTATTCAACCAGAATTATTTGACACGCATGAATAAAATTTTATTTATAAAGAAGGTGTTAAGCACTAATTCCGATGGGATATAGATATTTACTGAAGTAAATATAAGAAATACAGAAAAAATATGAGGTATACTAATATGACATTATATGAAATCATTTCACTCATCGCAGCTTTTATTGCAATACTTGTTTCAATTTGGGCTAATTGTAAAGCTAATAAGGCTATTTCAATCGTAAACAATATTGATGTTATAGATAATAGTCGTGAAGAAAAAATCGTCAATCAAAAAAATAGACACGGTGATAACAATGCCTCACTCTAATATCACTCAATCCAATATATTTGGAAATAATAATATAAATATTATCCCTCAGCCTAATCAGCGTGATCAACTAGGTAGAACAATAGATAAAATTTTTGAGATTATATCAGATAGACCTTATACGCCAGTTGGAAAAAGTGTAGCTATAGAGCAAAAAATTAAACACAATGAATTATCTAATAAATGGATTGAAAAGATAAACTATGTAATAATGTTAAGTCAGGATATTGAAACTCTATGTTCTTCTGATAGTTCGTTATACCAAGCTCCAGTATTAATTAATTATTTTAGGATTATTTATCAAGATCACTTTCAAGAAAATCTGAAAAATGAAGCTACAAACGCAAATAATGTTCTAGAGGATATGGTGGAACACGTCATCAAAGTATTCAACAATACTGTATCAATCCAATCTGAATCACATGATAGATTAACATTACCTTATCTTGTGATCTATTCATTTATAAACTGTGGGGTATTAGAAAAACCATGATATTAGAAGATAGAATAAACCCTGAATATTCTTTGTATTATCAAGCATATGTGTTTTTAACACTTGTCAAAAAACATAATCGACAAAGAGCTGACTTTTTATCTTTCTTTGATTTTTATACTAGATATTATTCTGGTAAAAAAATATCACTATCTAAGTTTGTTTTATTAATGGATTTTTTATATATTAATGGAAAGGCTACGGTTGTTGAAAACGGGGAACTACATATATGTTTATAAAAAATTTAAAAGTAACCAATGGAAAAACAGGCGAGATTATTCGAGATATTTCTTTTAAAATTAATGGTGAACTAAAAGGACTGAAGCTAATTGTTGATAATGATGAGGAAAGTGCTTCTAATAATGTTGGTAAATCGACTGTTATTACCAGTATTGATTTTTGTTTAGGAGCAAAACCTGAAATTTTATTTAGTGGTAATGGAAAATCGCATAGTGATTCTACCATTCAAAACTTTCTCTATGAAAATAAAATTACATTTCAATTAGTAATAGAAGACCTAAGTTTGAATACATATACTATTGAAAGAAAATTTGAGGTAAAAACACTTAAAAATGGTAATATAAAAAAAACCACAGAATGGTCACTCAATGGCACACTTATTAAAAATAACAATCTAAAGGGAAACATAGAGTTAAAACCAATTTTCTTTGGAGAGAGTGAAGAGAAAACTACTTTTAGACAGCTTATTGGAAAGTTTTTAAGAGATAACTCTTTTTCATTATCTGACCCCATTCGTTTTTACCACAATACTACTAATAAAACAGAAGCTAGATTAATGCTAGATCGATTGTTTTACCATAACACAAACTCACAAAATGAAGAAACAACACTGAGAGCAACCTTAAAAGATATTACTAATATCATTGCAAGATATAAAAAAGATCATCGATCTATTTCTTCTCTTGAAGAATTTATTAGAAAACAAGAAGAAGAGATACAACGATTCAAAGATAAAATTTCTGAAAATAGCCCAGTTCAAGTTTCTGAAAAACATACAGTTGAGTACACTCATTTAATAGAATTATCAAACGAAGTTTCTTACCTTCAATCTGAAGTTAATAGTATCAAAAACTCTATTCACAGATATTCTAATGATAGAAGTAAGATAGATACAAATGCAGTAAGAATACTTTATAACGAGCTAAAACTATACAATGATGCATTGTCTACAACATTTGATCAAACATTAGAGTTTCATAATTCAATGCTTAATAGTAGAATAAAGTATCTAGAAGATCTTTTAAGATCTAAAGAGGAAGAATTAAATCAAAAAAAAAATAAACGAAAAGAATGTGGCATAATTCTAAATCAAAACTTTGCTGATATTAATATTAATTTAGAGGATATCTTATCAAAGAAAATACATGCAGAGCAAAACAATAAAACTCTTAAAGAAGAGCTCATGCACTGGAAAGATGTTGAGTCTGAAAAAAATCGTATAGAAAGTCAAATCAATGAAATAACCACAACCGATGACAGTTCAACCATTAACATATTTAATCAATTTTTGGAACACTACACACAAGAGATTTATGATGAGCGAATGTATATCGAAGTACCTGAAGAATATGCTCCATATATCTTGAAAAATGTTACTAATACTGGGACAGGAAAAGAAAAAGGTATAATTACAGCTTTTGATCTTGCCTATATTGCCTATATTAATGAAATTAATCAGAAAGCTCCTTTATTTACAGCGATTGACATATTTGAACCAACTGACGAACCAACTATTAAAAAAATCTTTGAAATTGCTAACTCATTAAATGGACAATTAATAGTTCCTGTATTAAGGAGTAAGATTGGGTTTATTGAAAATATTGATCAATATTTTGTAGTTCAATTAAACAAAAACGACAAGTTCTTTAAAATACCTTAAAAAACGGATGTAAAACCTCCATTTCACATCTCTTTTAACTCCATTTTATACAATATTTAATCAAAGAAAAACACCCCTTAAAGTTGGGGTGTTTTTCTTTGATAATGATAACTTAAAAACACTGAGCCATGATATATCTTTGGGTGCTTCTTGAAAATTTATCTAAATATCTAGATAGTGGCTTATCTAAAAAAGATATTACAGAAGTTAAACCGTGATATTTGACTGCTAATTCAATTGATCGTCGATCTCTTTTTTGTAGCTTTGCTTTGATTTCATCGCATAAGTTTTCAAATCCCTCAGCACTCATTACTTCGCTTAATTCTTCAAAAATTTCTAAAATATTATTTTTATCCATAGGGTTAACCTCGTTTTGTTATTACCCTCAGGGCATTTCACGTACACAAGTATAGCTTAGCCATCCGCA
>JBOFGS010000008.1:0-81416 GCA_051649245.1 Brevinema sp. | reverse complement strand
CATATTCTTTTGGTTCGTTTACTAATGGGATTTGTAATAAAGGAGCTTTATCGATCTGTAATTGAGAGCCTTGAAGTTTCCCTCTATTTTTAAGCCAAAAATGAATCAATTTAGAATTTAATATCCCATTAAGGTATTTCATATTTATTCGTTCTGTTTTTATCACATTAAAAGCCATCATAACATAGGCTTCTTTTTCTGTATAAGTAAAGATAGGGAAACTTGGACATTTACGAACAGCTAAAATTTTAGCTCCACTAGTGAAAAAAGAATTATCTCTCGGCCAATGCAAATGAAAATAATCTAACTGACCAGATTTTGTTTCTCGTCTCTCACTCATAATTGGCTTAAATTTTTGCAAATGTTTTAGTATGTTTGGTATATTGTTTTTATTGCAGTTTTTCTTTGTTAAGTATAATATATGTTTAGAAAAATCATTAGGCATATAGAATCTATCAACATTAACAGGTTCGTACAAAGGTTTTAAATATATTGATTCATCATCTGGTAGTTTTAATAAATTTTTATCAACAATAAAAACACCATCTCCTACGTTTATATTATGTTCTTTAATAATGTTGCTCTTTAATAGTCTATAGTTAGTTACATTAACAATATCAGGGTTGGGAACTATTCCTTGAGCGACCTCTTTATCATTTAAAAAGTAGTTTGCTTTTTGATTGATCTTATCAAGGATCGTAGATAAGACTTCGTTTTCAAAAGTCAAAAGCTCTCCTTTTACAATCTTAGATGAATCTACGAACACAGGATAAGCTTTCATATTTATATCAGTATCACTTAGCAGTAATTCTTCTGCTTTTTCAGGAGTAATGTTTTTATTAGTAAAAAGCTTATAATTGAAATGATATTTTGTTTTAGAGGTTTCTTTTTTTGTGATAAAGATCATTGTTTGAATACTTGCCGTGGCAAACACCCTATAATCAGCAAAATCAGTATATTCAAGTAAGGTACTATTTTGAAAAATGTTTTTTCTTAAAATGCTTGCCCCACCAGCTGTATTCCAATTACTTGTGGCAATATAACTATGATATCCATTTGGACGTAAGAGCGTATCTAAAGCCAGACATGTAAAGGCATACCATAAATCCATTTTACCTTCATAATATTTCCCTGTAGATGAGCAATTTTTGAAAATAAAAGGATCTGTTGAAGTGTATTCTTTAACATAAGGGGGATTTCCAATAATTGTAGTAAATCCCCCTTTTGCAAAAACTCTACTAAAAGCTCTTTTCCAATCTAAAATATTAATAACAGACTCATCATCAAATAAACCGTATTCATCCACTAATGAATTGCCACATTTGATATTATATTCGGATAAATCAGGGAGGGTTTCTTTTTCGGTGATATGATAAAGATCATTATCAGGGCTTGCATCTTCCATCATTTTGAGGATAAGAGAAAGCTTTGCCATTTCGACAGCTTGATGGTCAATATCAACCCCATAAATATGCTCTGTTAAGATCCGTTTACGCTCAGAAATATGCAAGAAATAATCAGTTTCATCATTCGAGTTTTTCTTTTCATAAATCTTTTTATCTTTTTTCGCTGAATCGATACGAGCTTTATTTGCTGTATATTGATCCCTATACCAAGTTAAAAGGTACTCATAAGCACCAAGTAAAAATGCCCCACTCCCACAGGCACTATCTAATACAGAAAGATCAACATTCTTATAATCTTGACCTTCTAATTGTTTGCCAACGGTCTGAGCAACGATATAATTAACAATATATTGAGGAGTGTAATAGACCCCTTTTGCTTTTTTAACCTCGGGTTTATCTTCAATCCTAACACGTTTATCCGTGATATAGATTGTTTTACCCAAAAAATGCTCATAAATACTGCCTAAAATTTCAACTGGGATCTCTTCAAAAAGCCAATAATTTTCATCATAAAGACGTTTTTTAATATACGTTTTGAATATTGAATCATCAATTTTAAGATGTGAAAATAAGGCATTATCTTCGGACATTTTAGGATCTTTACTTGGAAAAAGATCACTATTGTATCGCTTTTGACATTTTATAAAATAATCATTTAGTTGTGTGTAAATATCCGATGAATTTGATAAGGTTTTCAGTGTCTCTGAGTATTCTAATCCCCTAGCTTCGGCAATGCGTAAGAAAATAACTCTATCGATGATCTTTTGGACAATATAATTGAGATCATATTCAGAATAAGCTATCTTACCATTTAGTAGATTTTTTTTAGCAATATTCTTTGCAAGCTCTTCGCGAAATTCATTCAAATACCCTAAGAAGTCGCTATTGATTGTATATTTTTCAGTATCTTTACTAAGTTGATCTTGCCAACGTGAAAACTGACTATACTCATTGTCCATCGCTTCATAAGATAAACAATCCCAAAGCTCATCAAAACGATCAATAAACTCTTCATATTTAAATGATTTAAGGGGTTTAATAGTTTTTTTTAATGAGATTTTAGTATCATAGATATAGAGTTCTTGGAAATCAGTAAGTACGGAAATCGCAAGTCTTTTATGATAACCATAGTTTCTAACTTGAAAAATAGCACTTTCAGAGTTTGCAAGATTAACGTGAGGAGCTTTTGCTTCAACAAAAAATTTAAGTTTTCCATTGAATTGAAAAGCATAATCGGGTCTCTTATTTGAAAAAGATCCATCATTAGCAACTATACTTTGTCTATACTCTAAGATAACATCTTTTACTTTTTGTTTTTTATTTGCCTCATTGCCGACATCCCAACCAAGAATTTCAAAAAGGGGGTCTATAAATTCTCGTCTTACCTGTGTTTCATTATAAGTAATTTTTAAATACTCATGTTCATGAGATTTAAACGCTTCTACTAGGCTAGTGATCTTTTGTTTGGCATCTTCTTTTTGTTGTCTATACATTAGTAATGTCCTCAAATATAAGTATATATTACTATTATAACATAGTTAATCATTTTTAACAATCTAAAAAAGCCCATCCTATACATAAGATAAGATGAGCTTTAATTAAAATAAAACAGAACAAACGTTCCTATCTACCCCATTTTTTCGCAAGCTCAGAAGTTGCATTTTCAACATTTTCAGCATCAGCAATATAATAATGATCAAGGGTAGTCCTGCTATTTTTATATCCAGCTAATTGCTGAGCGACAGCAACCCCAAAATTCTTTGCAACAAATGAAATAGTGGTATGTCTTATCATTCGCATTTCATAGAGTGAATTCAATTTTAATTCATCTTTTAAGTCTTTAAATTTACGAGTGTAAAAAGACTTATTTTTTGTAGCTCCATAAAAGATATAACCATCTTTTGATTCATTTAGCTTCATCAAATGAATAAGTTTATCAAGTAATGATTTTGGTACAGATATAGGCTTTGTTTCTTTAACTTTGCTTTGAAAAATATTCAGTTGACCATTATCATAATCAATATTCTTATAACTCAAATACAAGATTTCTCCAACTCGGCTCGCTGTGATCGATCATGTTTCGATAAAATAAGCAAAATCAATATCATGTTTTTCATACAAATCATACTTGATTCGCTCCAAATCTTTATCGCTAATTTTAGTTCTTATATTAGTTCGAGGTGGTCTAGACATAAATTTGATTCGTTTATATTCCTTATAATCAAAATACCCTTGCTCTATACAATAATTCAAAAAATGTTTGAAAAAGCTCATCATTTTATAGACTGTATGGGGTTTATACTGCTTTTGTATACGATCCTTGTAGATCCAATACTTTTCTGGTGTGTTAAGTCATCCCAAGCCCACTTGTTAGCTATAAGAATACTCTTAAATCGCTCTTTTCCTTTTAGACGCTCATCTGAATTATGATTATTCTTACAAGTCCGTAGAAAATTGTTATAAGCTTGGATGAGCGTCGATCTCTGCTCATCAATAGTTATTTCTTTTTGATTGAATTCTTTTTTCTTTGGTGATAAAGAAAAATTATGATTATTTCGTATTTTCTGATAAAGAAGTTCTTCATTATATTTTTTGACAATCTGATAAGCTTCAAAAGGATCTTTTGTTTTTAATGACATTCGAGATAAGTTACCGTTTATCATTTTTTTGAAATAATAAATCCCTGTTTCTTTTCGTTGATAGATATTTGGCAAAACTAAATTATCGATTTTCATAAAATGAAACCTGAAATTTTATTGTAATTACACAATATTATCGCAGGTTTAATTTCAAAGATCAATGAATATTCAAGTTTTATATTTAAATATTCTATAGTATTGACATATTAACTTTTTTTAATATAATCATTAAAATATAAGGAGTTTAAATCAATATTATGGAAAACATATTTAAATATTTAAAAATATGGGGTATTTATAATTTCATTTTAGTAGTAATTATGTCCTTTATCTATAGTGCTATTACAAATGAATTTATACTATATTATCCTACAACATTATTTATAAAACTCTCTTTTTTATATAGTTTTATATATCCAATTCAAAAAATAAAAAAAGAAAAGAAAAGAAAAGAACGTATTAACCAAGAAAAAGAAGAGTTTATTAGATCTGTTGCTCAGGAATTAAATCAAGGGCTTCATCCTATATCTACATCTATTAATCTTTCAGCAAATGAAGAGGTATACTATGAAGTTTCTCACACTAATTGGCAAGAAATGAGAAAAGAAAGAACCTCTATTTCATATGGTGGATTAACTCACTCGATTAACCTAGGAAAAGGATTGCGTTTTCGACTAGGAAATATAACTCCTATTACTCATAGTCACGATGAACTAAAAACTATTGAAATAGGAAAATTGTATATCACAAACAAAAAACTACTATTAATTGGTTCTCAATCTACTAAAAATATACCACTAAATAAGATCGTCGATATTGAACTTTTTTCCGACGCTATTGGAATAAAAAGAGAAACAGGAAAAATTGTTTATTTTAGACTGTTTTTTAAAGATCTTGTCTATGTACAATCCATATTAGAAAAATTACTGTATCCTGACACACAATATTAAATTAAAAACTCCCTATGATAGGGAGTTTTTTCTTAAGTAAATTTAATTTTATAAAATTCAACTCCAATTAATATTTAATATTTTTAAACATCAGAGTCTTTTTATTAGCATCTTATAATTTATCTTCATACATGTCTACACTATCAAGTTCTTCTTCTGTCATCTCATCATAGGGACTTTTATAGACTTCAATAATACGTACATTATTGTTCCATTCTTTAGGGCTTAATCTTGCTAAAATTTCAAGGCATGCTTTTGCATTTGGATGAGCCTTTTTTGTTACTGTATAAATAATATTACCTTGACTGTCTTTTTTGACTTCTTCATACTCATAACCCCATGCAATCTTAAATAATTGATTTTTCGTTTTTTCAATAATATCACATTCCCTATCTTTCAAAGCCCTCAAATACGACTCGGATAACTCTGATTTGAAATATTTACTATCAATTTTTAGCCACTCATTTAAGGTATCATAATTGACACCCATTCCTTTTGCTATATTTTTTAAGGTCATCATTTTATCAACAACACATTCGTAAATTAAATCCACAAAATGCTTTTGATATTTCGTTTTATTCATATTACTTACCTATTAACTTTTCTCTGATCTCATCATCACTTCTATTTATGTAGTGCTTAGCTGTGATACTTATATCTGAATGTCCTAATAACTTTGAAACAAGATGTATATCTTTTGTTTTATTCAAAATCCTAGTACCAAAACTATGCCGAAACGCATAGAGGCAATATTCTTTATTCATTCCAAGCTCATCTCTTAATTTCTTAAATTTTCTACCATAATAGGATTTTGATTTATCAAATCCATAAAACACTCGCTCTCTTTCTATGTTTTCAAATTCTTTCAGTAATAAATCTGTAAGATAAACCGTTTTATACTTTTTAGTCTTTGTTTGAAAAACCTTAATAGTTCCTTTTTCAAAGCTTATATCTTATTTTTTCAAGCCTGTGATCTCATTTGGACGACATCCTGTCTCCCATAAACTTATCATATACAATCTAAAATCATCATCCTTACAATAATCGATGAGCTTTTCATAATCACTTTCTGTAATTATTGTTTCTCTTACATTTTGCTTTGTCATCAAAAAATCAAGTGTCTCATAATCCTCGCGTTTATAGTATTTTTTCTTAATACAAAAATTTAGAAAAGCTTTCAAATTTCGAACATGCTTATTTGAATAATCTTTTTGAAAAGTCTTTGTGATTTGATTAATAACTTCTTGATTGATCTCAGTAACATATTTAATATTCTCTTTTTTAAGGTGTGTAAAAAGTCTTTTTTTGAATTGTATAACACCTTTGCTAAGTTTTTGGCTTTCGCATAAATCAAGATACTCATAATACCATTTCTCTATGCTACGTCTTTGTTCATTTTTCTGTATTTTATTAGACATATTATCGGTCAATTCTTGATGAGTGGATTTTGTAGGAGCGATTTTGTTTGTGATTTCTGATAATAGATAATTATCATACATTCTTTGAGCAAGTCTAATATCTCTAGTGCCTAAGGATATTCGCTTGTATTGTGATTTGTTTTCACTATTAACTTTGACTTGTAAATAAAAAAATCCATTTTCTCTTTGGTATAATCCCATATTCATGTCCTAAACCGTATACACAATTTATACACAATCTATACACAGTTAGAATTATGAAGTTTTAAAAAAAGAAAAGAACCCTGAAAAAATCAGAGTTCGATTCAATTTGGGCGAGCTAAGCTCGTTGCTCAGAACAGGACTTGAACCTGCACGACCAAAGTGGCCACTAGCCCCTCAAGCTAGCGTGTCTACCAGTTCCACCATCTGAGCGATATGATATATTATATCAAATATTATATCCTTTGTCAATAGTTCAAAAAGATTTATATGAATTTATTGTAGACAATTTATTGAATTTTTATTAAAAAAAAAGTATAATTATTGTAGCATAAAAATATAAAGAAATTCTCATAAAAGGAGACATTTATGACTTATAGTTTTCTACCGGAAATTGTAAAACAAACAGATCCGGAACTATTCAACTCAATTGAACAAGAACTAAAACGTCAACAAGAAACAATCGAATTGATTGCGTCTGAAAACATTGTTTCTCCAGCAGTATTAGCCACGCAAGGAAGTATTTTAACAAATAAATATGCCGAAGGATACCCAGATAAACGATACTATGGTGGTTGTGAGTGTGTAGATATCAGTGAAAAATTAGCAATAGAAAGAGCGAAAAAATTATTTGGTGCTGAACATGCTAATGTCCAACCACATTCAGGCTCTCAAGCTAACATGGGTGCTTATATGGCATTACTCGAACCAGGAGATACAATTCTTGGAATGGACTTAAGTTCTGGTGGACATCTTACTCATGGATTTAAGCTTAATTTTTCCGGAATAAATTTTCACGCTCATAGTTATACTCTTGATCGAGAAACATATCTTTTAGATTATGACGCTATTCATAAACAAGCCCTTGCCATAAAACCAAAATTAATTATTGCAGGAGCTTCCGCATACTCTCGAACTATTGATTTTGCAAAGTTTAGAAATATTGCAGATGAAGTGGGAGCTTATTTATTGGTAGATATGGCACATATTGCCGGTTTAGTGGCCACAGGACTCCATCCAAGTCCTGTCCCTTATGCTGATATTGTTACATCAACAACGCATAAAACTCTTCGTGGACCTAGAGGCGGATTAATTCTTTCTAAAGAAAAATTTGCAAAAGCAATAGATAAAATGATCTTCCCAGGTATCCAAGGTGGTCCATTGATGCATGTCATTGCAGCGAAAGCAGTCGCATTCAATGAAGCACTCAAAGATGATTTTAAAACATATCAAGCACAAATCATTAAAAACAGTCAAGCAATGGTTAATCGTTTTATCGAACTTGGATATTCACTTATTTCTGGAGGGACAGATAATCATTTATTTGTCATTGATCTAAGAAACAAGCATATTAATGGACATGAATTATCATTATTATGTGACCGATGCCATATTACCTTAAATAAAAACAGTATTCCTTTTGATACAGCTCCTCCTGCATGCCCATCAGGAATACGAATCGGCACACCTGCTATTACCTCAAGAGGTATGAAAGAAACAGAATCTATTGAAATTGCGAACTTTATTGATCATATCATCAATAATAAAAATAATTCACAACAATTAGATAAAATCAAAGAGAAAGCTATTAATTTATGTCAAAAATTTCCGATCTATAATTAGTTAATATGAGAAACATTTTGAGGATGAAATGGAACCTATAAAATTGAAGACTGTTAATTTTCGAGCCGGTACATATGTATATATAGAAGAACAAAGTGATAGTGGTGAATTTTACATCATCAGAGAAGGACGCTTAATAGAAGAGAATCCTTTAAATTCCTTAACAGGAGAACCGGATTTAGTATTAAGTTCTGGAGATTTTTTTGGAATTCTTGATTGTATGAGTCGACGTCCTCGTATTTCCAGTATGCGTGTCCTTGAAGATACATCATTAATTACGGTACGCTACGATCAATTTGAACTACTTATCAAACAAATGGCTCCAGTGGCTATGAAAATTATTAGGTATTTTTCTAATCGACTGAGAAAATATAATATTGCTATTGGCTATTTTACATCCAATAGTAAATCCCATGTTGATCTTTTAGGTTATGATACATTATTAAAGGTTGCTACCTATTACTTAGAGCAAGGAAAAAAGAAAGTAGCCGCTTATGGATTTTCTAAATTTATGACAATTCATCCAAATCATCCCAAAGTTCATGATGTAGAAGAACAACTAAAACGTTTAAACATACCTAAAGAGACATATTTACCTATTCAAAATGGTATTCAAGAAACTTATGAAGAAGGTACTCCCATTTTTCTAGAGCAAGAACCTGGATTTGATTTATATATTGTGCTGGAAGGACAGATTAAAATTACAAATATTATTGATAACAATGAAGTGTTATTGGGTATTATCAAAGAAAAAGATATTTTTGGTGAAATGGCTATTTTAGAAAATACACCTCGTTCTGCTTCAGCAATTGCATCGACTCGTGTAACATTATTACGTATTAATAAACACAATTTTGAGTCTCATATAAAAAATCATCCTGAAATTGCACGTCGTATCATTGAATTATTATCAGATCGTATTTGGTTAGTGTATAAAAGACTTGCAAACCAGCTTATCCAAGATCCTAATATAAAAATTTATGATGCTCTGCAAACATTACTCCAAAAAAATAGAATCCCTCTCCAAAAAGGATTACATTATACATTTGAAATGACTCCAGAAGAAATTGTACAATTTGTTGGATTAGATATGAATACAGGTATTAAAATTATTACAGATTTGATAGCCGCTGACTCTTTACTAAGCACAGACGAACACAATAAATTATGCTCAAAAGATGTTTATAATATACGTAGTGCCAGTTCTTTAAGTGGAAGACTATCTGCTGTTCAGAGTAGACAACAACGTAATAATTCTAAAGGATTAAGATAATTAAAAATCCTAACCAAATATGGTTAGGATTTTTTTCGTAAACTAAGATGAGATAAATCACCAGTAATAAATTTATATTCATAATGATCAATATCAAGAATAATGGAACCATCTGTATCAACGCGTTTGAAAATTCCAATATATTCTTGTTTATCCTTGATGAAACAAACTTCTTCACCAACCCAAGCAAGATAACGATACCATTCCTGAAATATTTGATCACGAAGAGAAGAAAAATGATACCAATAATCCATAAAATAATTGATTAATCTCATATAAACATCATTAATATTAATTTCATGACCTATTAAATCACATAAAGAGATCGCATATTCTGGTAATTGAGTACTATTAATATTGATCCCTATTCCAACAATCACACGGTTACAGATCTTTTCTTCCATCATAGAACTTGTCAGAATACCACAAATTTTCTGACCTGATCGAGAAATAAGATCATTAGGCCATTTGATATAGATTTGATCAGGAGCATAGTGACATAGTGTTTTATAGACAGAGAGTGATGCGATATGGATTAACGATGAAAAAACATCTTCATAAAAAACGTCAACAGGCATGGAAAAAGTTAATGCAATATCTTTGTCACGTTGCATTGTCCAAGTACGTCCAATACGGCCTTTACCTTGAAGTTGTTCTCTTGAGATAAGCACAAAGGATTCTTTTTGATCAAGTTGAGTTGCCATAGTATTGGTGGAGGTACTTTGATCAAGATAAAATAAATCAATCGGATACTGAAGTTGATTCGCAATCAACTCAGGAAGTATTTTAAAAGGATAAGGTTGCTCAAGAATAATTCCTTTTTTAGGAGAAGAAGAAATATTATAACCAAAAGAGACTAATTTTTGTACTCGTTTTTGAACTGCAGATCGAGATATCGATAATTGTTGAGCAATATACTCTCCTGATACATATAATCCTGGTTTTTGAAACAGAATACGTAAAATAGGATCAAGCTTCATCACTTTTGTTAACATTCTAATGTAATTCCCACAGGACAATGGTCTGATCCCTTAACATCGGTTAAAATAAAGGCATCTTTTAATTTTGGGAGAAGATCTTCACTGATAAAAAAATAATCAATCCTCCACCCTACATTTCGTTGACGGGCACCACCTCGGTAGCTCCACCAAGAATACATATCTTTTTTATCCAGATGAACATGTCTAAAAGTATCAACAAAACCTGCCTCTACCACTTTATCAATCCACGCTCGCTCAATCGGTAAAAATCCTGAAGTGTTTTGATTTTCTTTAGGACGTGCAAGATCAATTTCATTATGTGCTGTATTGACATCTCCTGAAAAAATAATACTTCGTCCTTGTTTTTTGAGTTCGATAATATAAGCTAAAAATGAATCATAAAATTCAAGTTTATATTTAAGTCGTTCTGGCGAACTTTCTCCATTTGGAAAATAAATAGTAAAAAAAACAAAATCACCATAATCAGCCATAATAGTACGGCCTTCAGCATCAAATTTTTCATCCCCCCAACCAAGTGTTACTGTTTTTGGTTCATGTTTAGAAAATAATGCTGTACCAGAGTATCCTTTTTTTGTACGAGAAGGATTCCAATATGTAAAACGATTTTCTGGATTTCGAATTGATGACTCTAATTGTTGTGGTTCTGCTTTAATTTCTTGAACGCCAACAATATCTGCATTATACTGATGCAACCACTCTAAAAATCCTTTTTGTGTAGCAGCCCTAATTCCATTGATATTCCAAGAAATTAATGTCTTCACAAAGATCCTCCTTATAATCTAGCGTTTAATATCAGTAATTATTTGTCCATCTATAGTAAAAGTTACAGGAACAGAAAAATTTCCAAATGTATAAGGAATAGTAAACGTTATTCCAAGATTGATAACTCCACGGTCGATTGTTTGTGTTTTTTTATTCATGATATAAAAGCCCATGATATCGGTTCTACTAATATTTTTCTTAGCACTATCGGTTTCAACAGTATGTATTGCTTGCATCCAATAGAAAAAATCATCTGATTTTTTTTGCTTAGTCGAATATGTTTTATTCATTCCTCGAATAAATGCTGTATTAGTTTCTATCATTGGTCTGATAATATCATTGGTGGGTCTGACATTGAAAAAATCCCATCCTTCTGTTGTGATAAAAACAGTATTAGGAGAATTTGGGATTGTGAGTGATTGATTTTGATACACATAGCCTTTAGAAAGATCAATAATAGGCATTAATACTTGAAGTTTTGATCCTTGAGAGACAGTTCTTCCTCTCTTATCAACCAAGATTAATTGTCCTGAACGAAGCTGTACTGAATAAGCAAAACTCCCTGCTTCGGTATCAAATTGACGATACCACCAATCTACAAAAAATGATGATAAATTATGATTATAAAGTTTCGTAAAAACCCATTTGAGAATACGTTGATCACGTTGATCAGTATGATCTTGAGGAATCATGGCATAATCAACATAAAATACTGCATTCGTATTTTCATAAGCCATATGTAAGGATTCGATTTTCAGAGATCCTTTGAAATGTGCTTTGTATTGGGTAGGATCAGCCTGAAACAAATCATAAAATCCAAATAACGGTTTGGCTAAAAACAAGAAGATCAATAATCCAAAGATCTTTCTCGTTGAATGTTTCATTTATTCCAACTCCTCCCATTGTGTTTGAATGATATGTTGAATGGTAGTGACAATTTTTTCTTTAGGACAAGAGATTGTCTCGCCTGTACGACGTATCTTCACTTCAAATTCTTGTTTTTCGAGCCATGATTTCCCAACAGTCACACGTATCGGAATACCTAACAAATCTGCATCTTTAAATTTTGCACCGGCTCTTTCATTTCTATCATCAATGATGACTTCGACTTGCTTTATTTGAAGATCTTTATACAATGATAAAGCGGTCTCAAAAATATCGCCCTCTATCAATGTAGGCGTAATGATGACATGATAAGGTGCAATAGCAATAGGAAAAACAATACCATGAGCATCACTGCCTTGTTCAACCACCGCAGCAACTACACGTCCTAATCCAATACCGTAACATCCACAAGTAGGTGTGATTTTTTGATTATGTTGGTCAAGAACAGTAACACCCATCGACTCTGTGTATTTTTTACCAAGCTTAAAAATATGCCCTACTTCAATACCTTTATAAATATCCAGCTTAGCATGGCAGTTTACACAATCATGTCCTTTTTCGGCTTGGTGAAATGATCCTGTTTTAGTAATTTTACAATCTCGTGAGATGGAAACCCCTTTAAAGTGCATGTCTTTTTCATTTGCCCCCATAACAGTGTCATGCATCTCAAGAATCGAGACATCAGCAATAACATCAATAGGACAATCTTGAGATGGTCCAAGAAATCCGATAGGAGCTTTTAATTCAGCAAAAATACGTTCAGGATCAGCAGGAACAATATCGTTAGCACCGATAATATTTTTGAGTTTTGCTTGATTGACTTGAAGATCACCTCGAATACAAGCCATCACTAGCTTACCGTCAGCTTCTACAATAAAAGCTTTCACAAGATCTTTTGGTTCAATATTAAAAAATGCTGCTAATTCTTCAATAGTTTTAAGATTTGGTGTATGAATTTTTTCTAATACAGTGGCATTTTTGAGAGCAAGAGAAGGATAAATCGACTCTGCCTTTTCGACATTTGCTACATAGCCACAAGCACAACGAACAATATCTTCCTCGCCCACGGAAGATGGCACCATAAATTCTTCTGAAGCACTGCCTCCCATATTACCGGAATCTGCTAACACAGGATCAACATGTAGTCCAACTCGCCTAAAGATAGAAAGATAAGCGGAACGCATTGCTTGGTAGCTTTTTTCAAGACCTACGTCATCAATATCATAAGAATAAGCATCCTTCATAATAAATTCACGACATCGAATCATCCCATAACGAGGACGAATTTCATCACGAAATTTTGTATTAATTTGATATAAATTAACAGGTAAATCTTGATACGATTGTGCTGTTTCACGTACAATTGCAGTAAATGCTTCTTCATGGGTTGGTCCAAGAACATAATCATGATCATTTCTATCAACAAAACGAAGCATTTCTTTGCTCATTGTATTCCAACGGCCAGATTCCTTCCAAAGTTCACCTTGAGTAACAAATGGTGGTAATATTTCAAGTGCACCTGCATGATCCATTTCTTGTTTAATAATACGTGTTACCTTATCTAAAACTATTTTACCTATCGGCATCCATGTGTATAAACCCATCGCTGATTTTTTTATCATGCCAGATCTCAGCATTAATTGATGGCTGATAATTTCAGCATCACGAGGTGTTTCTTTTAGCGTAAAAATATAAGATTTAGAATAACGCATTCGTTTCTCCTTGGATTCAGAAAATGATAATAACTTGTATATTATATAATAATTCCAACTCTTATGCAAGAATGCGGTCTATAAATTTTATTGATATCATAACCCAATCAAAAATTGCATTTTATTTGTATTAATGATAAAATATAATTATTATCATTAATTTTCAATAACTAAAAGGATTCAATCATTATGAAGAATTTATTATTTATCATATTAATATTTAGTGGGATTTCTCTTCAAGCTCAGGAAAAAACTGCTTTAAGCGAAACTGAATTACGTCGTACTTTAAAACAAGATCCTCAAAATATTAATGCTTATGTTGATTTGATTAAAATTGCAACAAGTCGAGAAGCTGTGAGTAAATTAGAAACAGAAGCATTTAATAATATTGGTGCTCGATCATCTATTTACAACGAAATTGGAAATACCTATATGAAACTCCAAGATTTCCACAGTGCTGTACCTGCATATCAACAAGCACTTGCTCTAAATTCTTTATCTGCTACCACATATAACAGATTAGGGCTTGCACTATTAAAGATTTCGTACTTTCGCCAAGCAGAAGTTTCTTTTAAAGCTGCAATTTCCTTAACATCTAGTCCTAACTCTAAGATACTCTATTTAAATAATCTTGCAATTACATTAGAAAACTTAAAACTCTATAAAGAAGCGAAAGAAATAATTGATACAAGTCTTAAAATCATTCCTAGTCACCAACCATCGTTAGAGATCCAAAACCGTCTTAGAGTTAAGATGCCAAGTTTATTTCAATAAAAAAAATAGTCTTTTCAGACTATTTTTTTTATTTATTTTTTATTCTGATTTCTTTTAATAAAGTCAACAGATAATCAATTCCCGTTGCTCCTGTAAGAATAGCTGTAAAGATAACAAGATATTTAGGTAGATTATAAAGAACAGGATGATGCCAAAACTCAAGATAATTCATACCTACGCCACCTTGTTTTGTATATAAATCGAAAGAAATAAAGAGAAATATTAAAATCACACCACTTACAAACATTTGGATAGCTGTTTTTGTTTTAGCGAAAAATGATGTTTTAAAAGTGATATCGTATTTTAAAGCAATATTTCTCATTTGAGTTACAGCAAGATCTCTAAAAAGAATGACAAAAAATGTCCATAACGGAATATTTAAAAAAGGCAAAAACAAAAATACTAGAAATAAAACCCAAATTAAAAATTTATCAATCAAGGGATCCATATAAGCACCCCAATCACTCGCTTGGTTAAGTTTTCGTGCAAGATAACCATCTAAATAATCAGTGATACCTGCAAAAACAAAAGATATCATAACGATGATAAATTTCTGATAGGTAGGTTGACCAAAAATAGGTAAAAGTGGTAGCGTAGCTGTAGGTATACAAAAAAAACGAATAATCGTTAAACAGTTAGGAAGATTCCAAACAAATATTGGCATATTACACCTCTTTAATGAAGATACCATCTAAATCATGGTTATCAGAATTAATAATTTCAACTTCGGCCATCTCGATTAACTCAGTAGGATAATCTTGAGGGAGAAGCACCCTTACAATACCATCAATTTCAGGAGCATCGTATTGAGAACGCATAATCATCATCCGTTGTCCGTCTTGTTCCTCTGACACACCTTCACCAATACAAACTAATTTTTTACCAATAAATCGAGACAAACGTTGGTGTGAAATTTCTTCTTGTATTTTAGCCCACGTTGCAACACGCTCTTCAGCAATATTTCGAGGAACATGATTACTCAAATCATAAGAGCTGGTTCCCTCTTCCTTAGAATAGGTGAAAAATCCAACTCTATCAGCTTGCACTTCTTTAAGAAAACGAGAAATTTCAGCACTATCGTCTTTTGTTTCACCAGGAAATCCTGCAATAAAAGAAGTCCTGATAGTAAGATCTGAATTTACCTTTCTCATGTCTTCAAATAATTTTGCATAAACATCATAATTACCGGCTCGATTCATAGCATTAAGAACATTGCCGGAAATATGTTGAAGTGGCATATCAATATAATTACAGAACACTTTTGACTCATTATATAAGGATGCTAAATCAATCATCATAGGATCTGGAAATAAGTATTGCACACGTATCCAATCAAAACCAAGTGGTTCTAATTGCTCCAATAAAGGAATCAAACGGCGATTATTTCCACGATCAATTCCATAATTAATAGGATCTTGAGTAATAACAATAAGTTCTCGGACACCTTGATCAAGAAGTTTTTTTGCCTCATCAATAATATCTTGTTCACTACGGCTGCGTTGTTTACCTCGCATTAATGGAATAGCACAAAAAGAACAAGTCCTGTTACATCCTTCTCCTATCTTAATCCAAGCATGTTTAAATCCAGAAAACATTAAAGAACGGTTACTTTGTTCTGTATCTTTGAATTCGCCATCATCAAGCATTGATTTATTTTTATTTCGTCGAAAAATTTCTTTTATTTTTGCAGGATCTTTGACTCCAATAAAGGCATCAATTTCAGGGATTTCAGCCTTGAGCTCCTCATGGTAACGAGCAACCATACAACCACTAACTGCCAAAATCAAATCAGGTTTATCTTGTTTTAAAGCAGCATGTGATAAAATAGCATCAATAGATTCCTGTTTTGCTGATTCAATAAATCCACACGTATTCACAATAATTGCATCAGCATCTTTAGGATCCAAGACAGCTTGATGTCCCTCACCTTCAAATAAATGTGCACACATTTTCTCTGCATCAACCAATGCTTTGGGACAACCGAGGGCATCAAAAAATATCTTCATGGTTATTTCCTTATTTTATCATAAAAAATACTCATATTTATTTCTAAATATGAGTATCAGTTTAATATATTTTAATAACTTAGTCAAGAAATTATTTAAGAAGAGCTCTGAACAATTGAGTACTGTTTTGAACATTTTTTTTATAAAAAATAGAGTATGAGGATTCGCCTGCCGTACCCCCTCTAATAGTTGCTGAAGGAAGTTCTTGAAAAGAGATAGAAGCAACTCCAGAATTTCCTAATAATAAACGAACATGATTTTTAAATTTGATAGCAATTGATTGTCCGGATCGTATTAATTGTGATATATTTGTTTGTTCATCTGCTTGATATTCGAGCCACAAATTTCCTGTCGCTGTAATTTTCATTGTCAATTCAGAAATCCCATCAAGAATCCCAACCATTGTTTCTGTACGGATGGATTGTGCATAAGCAGTCATATTTAATACTGTAGAAGTATCTCTCTGCAAAACTACTTCTTTTACAGATAAGACAAATCTAATATGATCACTATTAATATCAATGATTTCTAAAGTCAAATTATTATTACCATCGCTATACAAATCAGCGTTCAAAATATCCCCACGTTTTTGTGTATAGGTATTTTGACCAAGTTGAAGTTTGATTTGTTTATTCATAGATGTAGTACCTATAAATTTGATAGAATTTTGGATTACTCCATCTTTTGTTAAAAGAACAACATCATGAACACCAACAGAAAATTCGTTATTAGAAGTTAATGTAGTCAAATCAATAGATAATTCGGCTGGTCCATCTGTAGTTGTGATTATTTGTTCGTTAGATTCTTGGGTTGTATTTTTTTTATTATTCGATAAAAAGACCACAAATAATGTCAAAATAACAATAATAGGAAATGCAATCATGAGTAATGTAGTATGTTTTTTTATCTTTGACTCATTATTATAAAGAGAAAAAACTTCTTCCAAAGGAGCTTCTTGTTCTTTAGCTAATGAACGTTGGTACATTGATAAAACAAGCTCTTTATCCATTTCTAATACTTCAACATAAGCAGTTAAAAATCCAACAACATACATTTCAGCAGGGAAAAAGCCATACTCATCATTTTCTAATGCTTCAATATATTTACGTGCAATATTTGTTTCGATTGCCGCTTCATCAATAGACAATCCTTTTGTTTCTCTTTGCTGACGTAGGTAACTACCTAAAGAGAGTTTTGTTTGATTTACCATAGCCATTCCTCATTTTTAAGTTCTAGTTTATATGAATAGATAAATTATACACTATTTTTTATTTTTGTTCAAATTTTATTTTTTTGTGTTTAAGATTGAAATATATGTATTTTCATATTACAATATACGATATTATATAATAAGTATTGGATTAAGAGGATTTATGACACATATAATCATAGTAGCTATGCTTACCATAATAGCATCTTGCCAAAAAAAAGAAGAAACAGAAAAAAATTTTGACATTGAAAACTCTATCATCAGTGAAATGACAGAAGATGCTCCAGCAACTATTGATAAAGAAGCTACCCAAAAACTATTTGAGATGATTTCATTTAAATTAGGTGATCCCATCATCTTAGACAATCCCAAACGATTTATTGAAATTACTATTTTATTTACATTATCTCAATACTCTAACTACTCTGAAGCAGTCAAAAAAAATATTTCAGAAGAAGAATTGGGAATATTATTAAATCAAAAAAGAGAAGGATTTTATCAAAAATTAGGAATTTCTGAAAATGAGTATGTACAGTACAGCATTGACAACTCAGAAAAAATCCAAGATTTTTTGGCAAATAACAGCAACTATGCAAATGCATACGATCTCATATTCTCTCAATTTATCGAATAATATGTGATATTATTAATAAGCAATTAACAAAAAATATCATTGATATTTTTCTTGAAAAAAATATAATATTACGTTATTATATATATATTATTTGTAGATTGTAGGAGTTCTGCCATGTTTTCAAAATATAAACCCAAAAATCACCTTTCTTCAGATATTAATATGACACCAATGATCGATATTGTTTTCCAGCTACTAACTTTCTTCATGATCACATCGACATTCATCCAAACATCTTCTCTTAATGTCGACCTCCCAAAAGCTCAAACCTCTGATGCTGTTGCTCAACAACAATTTATTATCAACGTTGATAAAAATAACACGCTTACTTGGAATAGTCAAGTTATATCAAAAAATGATTTACCTTCTATTTTAAAAGATTTTAAAGCAAAAAATCCAGATAGTTCAATTGTCATTCAAGGAGATGAGACTATCGCCTATGGATTATTAGTAGAAATTATGGATTATGCACGTATTGCAGGTATTCAAAAACTAAGCCTTGCTACGATTTTGAAAAAATAGGAGTTTTGATGTTAGTATCTCGTCAAGAAAATTCTCCACTTTTTTCATACATTATGTTGTCAATTGGATTACATGCTTTTTTATTGGTTTTATTTTTATGGGTAGTTCCTGATATCGAAGAATCAACAAAAAAAGTAACTATTACAATGAATTTAGGATCATCAATGTCCACAGCTCCTGTCTTGCCTAAACCTGCTGAAATTCCATCACCAAAAGCCACACCCTCCGTAAAACCACAACAGATCAAAAAATCTGTTCGTAAATCAACTCCTTCTCATCAAAAAATTGATCAAAAAAAAGAGTCTGTCACTCCTAAAAAAGTAATGTCTCCTGATCCGATTAAAGCAAAAAATGTTGAACAGATTAAAAAAACTATTGTGCCTACAGAAAATTCTCTACCTAAAGCTAAGGTTGCAGAAAATATTCCTACTGAATCGATTCCTGTCCCTATAATAGAAGAAATAGTCACACCACCAGTATTAGAAGAGAAACTCCAAACTACACCTATAGAAACTACACTTCCTGAAACGATAAAACCACAAGAACCAAAAGAAGAAGAGTTACTTGCCCATGAATTAGAAAATCTACTTGCACAGAAAAAGGATGAAAAAATTCAGCAGTCTGATTTTTTAGAAAATGCTTCGTGGTCTGGTGCTCCTAGAAAAACAATTATATTCCCAAAAATTACCGAACAAATACCTGATCAATATAAAGCTCGAGGTTATGGTTATTCTGTAACAGCGTCAATGACATTTAGTCCTCAAGGCTGGGTATCGTCTGTTGAATTAATCAAATCATCAGGTGATCCTATTATTGATAATATTTTTCGTAATGAACTACGTAAGATTCGTATTGAAGAAAGTTCTAAAAACACGTACGATACGGTTGTAAAAACATTTACAATATCAATAAAATAAAGGTTTCCACATGGAGTTATTATTAGGACATTTTGGGTCGGGTAAAACCTTTCATATTTGCCAAGAAGTATCAACACTGATCTCTAAACAAAAAAGTTTTTGGATTATTGTTCCCTCACGCCAGCATAAAGATCAATTATATAGACAAATCCTCAACACAACAAAAGGAATCACTGACAATCCTGTTATTACACTATCAGAATTTCAAAAACTTCTCTTGGAAAAATTATTTCCAAATCCTATCGACTGTCCAAAGACACTATCTAATTTTGATAAATTTCTGATCATTTCAAATATTATCAAAAAAAATGAATATCAATTTAAAGCATTTAAAAATATTTCCAACAGACCTAAAATTATTCAGATAATCTATCGTATTATTGATGCACTACGAGATAAAAATATTGAACGCTTAGAATCAATACCACATTTACAAGATCGTATTCATGATTTAAAGATTATTTTGGATGAATTTCATCGCATTTTGTCTTCCAACAATCTCTCTGATACTAAATTTGCTGTGGATTTAATTGCTTCGATGAGCTCTAACCTTTCTAAAGACTTTTTTCCTTTTGCTATTTTTGTTGATGGATTTGTTGATATGACACCAAATCAATTTAAAATTATTTCTCACGTTCTTAAAGAAGCAAAAAAATATGATAAAAAAATAACTATTTCTATTCCCAATATCCACCATGAGATCTGCTATAATACATTGGAACAATTTCAAGTATTTTTTCCGGATGCTAGTATTAAAACACTTACATATCCACATCCATCACATATCCTTGTTGATCAATTTTTAAAGAACAACAACGAGTCATCAACAATCCGTATTCATGAAATTCAAGCATTTGGAAAACACCGCGAAGTTGAAGAAATTACCAATCAAATTAAAAAATTATGTTTATTCGAACACTACACACTGGATGACATTTTAATCATTACCAAAAAACAAGACATTTATGTCCCTTTATTTGAATCCATTCTGAGAAAATCAGGGATTCCTTATCGTATGACAAAAGATCATTTATTAAGTGATAATCCATTAATATTATTTCTTAAAAAATTACTAAATTTTTCCCAACAAGATCTTACTCATAAAACACTGGAATTTTTAGCACACTCAAATTATGTTTCAAAAGATTTGAGAAATATTTTACTACAAGCACCTAAATTGATTCCTTTAGCAACCATAGGTAAACAAGAGGCTTGGATCAAAACATTTGATCGATTACATGATTTAGATATTGAGATTACGAAACAAACAAATCTTTTAAAAGACACGATACTAGCATTGTGTGATCAACTATACACCATTGATCCTAAAAAAGAGTACCCTATTCATTTTTTTATCAATTACATTACTGATTTGTTATTATTTTTAGGTACTGAGGATACACTAGTACTCATCGAAAACAAAATGATACAAGATTTGCTTGAAGATGCTCTTGCCAAAGATTACGCAAGCATCGCAAAATTAAAAAATGTCTTCCAAAATATTCAACAATCACTCCAGCAGATCGATCAACAAGCCCTTAATTTTTCAACATTTTTATTGTATTTTAATCTCATTATTTCAGAAACACGGTATCGAACAAATATCCCAAAGCAAAAAGTTCTTCGTATTACGAGTCCAGAAGATGCAAGAGGGATTTTCACAAAAGCTGTGTTTATTATTGGTATGAATGAAAGCGAATTTCCTGCTCCTCAACGTTTTGATTTATTTGACAATCATGATCGTATCTCTTTAAATAATATTTCAAAAAAAATATTTGGGAAATCTTTGTGGCTGACAGAATCAGATTATTTTTCAGAAGAAAAATTATCATTTGCTCTTGCCTTATCACGTGCAACAGAACAAATTTTTTTCTCACGAACACCTGCCAATGAACATGGTCATTATATTGCGTGTTCTCATTTTCTGGAAAATATGTTATCAAAGCAAAAATCCTTTAATAGGATTCCACAGAATAAAGAAACACCTTTGCAGCCCACATGGGATAATCCCAAAATTTTTGAACTTGATCATGATCCTGATGATTACTATGAAGAGACATTGTTGCCCTATGTACAACAATCATCCGATGTGGAACAAATTTCACAAGCATTATCTTATATTAATATTATCAAAAAAACAAACAATGCCTACAAAAACAACACGCTACCATCCACAAAAGGGCGTGCTTATTTTGGTTATTTATCTCCAAATAACAAATTTACGCTTGATTTTAAAAACACAATCATCAGTCAATCCCCAACACGTTTAGAAAAACTAGGTCGTTGTCGTTATCAAGGGCTTTGGGGAGGGCTTTGTAGGCTGAAACCTTATGAACTGCCATCCTATAATGCTACGAATATTGACTATGGAAACTTATACCACTATGTATTAGAACACTATATTAATCACACAAAGGATTCTCCATCTCATGAAGTTTTTGATCATCAATTATTAAGAGAAATTTTAGACCAATTCATTAAGCATTCTCCATACCGTCAAGTATTTTTGATTGATTATGAGTATATTCTTGCTATTTTGATGCAATATTTGCAGACTCAAGAAATACTTTTTAGAAAAGAATACACACCTTTGCTCTTTGAAGCAATATCCGGAGAAGGAGAACTTTCACAAAAAATCATCTCTATTAATGAAAAATATACCCTAGAAATCCATGCAAAAATAGATCGTATCGATCAACATTCATGCGAAAACGGATACCAAATTATCGACTATAAAAAACGTGGAAGCTCTTATAAAAAATACCAAAAAATACCTTTCCACCTCTTTCAAGGATTTTTATATGCATCGTTATTAGATATTAATCACAAAAATCCTGTCAACAGTATTTCTTATGTTTTATTAGAAACAAATGATATGTTTCAAGAATATCCCACAAAATGTTTTAACACAATTCATGAATATTCTTCTTTTAAAAAAGAAGAGATCAATCGTTTGATTGGTTTACTTGGAGAAGGAAATTTCTCACCATTTACAACAGAGTCTGATATTGGAAATGATTTATGTAATTTATTTCAAACATATTTTTCCGATAAAAAAATAAAAACAGAATACGATAATAAATGTAAAAATTGTGATTTTGAGCGTATTTGTCTCAGAAAACAAAAACTAATTTCCTCATATTAAGATAAAAACACCCCTCGTTGAGGGGTGTTTTTATCTTAATATGCCATGTTACTAACAAAACCCATTTTTTCAGCTACAATATCAATATCTTCATTAATAATTAAAGAAGCTTCTTTATCTAATGTTGTAGATGTCTGATTGATAATGACAATTTTAGTTCCATCCTTGCAATAGCTTGGAAGACCGGAAACAGGATAAACACTCAGTGATGTTCCCATAATGAGTAATAAATCAGCTTTTTGAATCTCCGTCAAGACTTTTTCAAGATCTTTTACATGCTCTCCAAAGAAAATGATATCAGGCTTCATGTATCCACCACATTCAGGACAAATAATTCCTTTTTCAACATCTTCTATCTTGATTTTGGTAGAATCAATACGATGATGTACAGAATTAATACATACAAATTCACGAAGATGACCATGTACTTCAAGAACATTTTGATTTCCAGCTAATGTGTGTAATCCATCAATATTTTGAGTAATGATACAGGTCAATTTTTTCATATCTTCTAATTTTTTTAGCATATAGTGGCCTTTGGTAGGTTTTGCTTGACTAACTTGAGGAGATAATTTTGTGAAAAATCTACCAAAAATAGTAGGATCATTTTGAAACACATTAATATCAAAAACTCTTTCTCCATCAATGGAAGGATCTGCATAGATGCCTTTTGGACTACGAAAATCAGGAATACCTGCACTTGTCGATAAACCAGCTCCTGTTAACGCAACAATATTAGTGGATTTCAGAATTAAATCCATTAGTTGGTCATATTTTTGTCTAGACATAATGCCTTCCTCAATAAATTCAATGTTTAATTACTTTTAAAAACTTTAATTTGCCCATACGAAGAATGCATGTTTGAGAAATCATCTGTTCATCTAAAATCTTTTCATGATCGATAGAAACAGCGTTTTGAGTAATCAAACGACGTACTTCACCTTTACTTTTTGCAAGTCCTGATTCGACCAAACAATCTACAATAGATTTATTATCAGAAATAATAAATTCAGGAATATTTTCGGGAATGCCCCCATTTTTGAAGACATTTTCAAAATGAGCCAATGCTTGATCTGCAGCAGAACGAGAATGATAACATTCCACAATGTTTTTACCCAATTCCACTTTGAGATTTCTTGGATTTTCACCACTAGCAAGACGTTTTTTGACAGTATCGATATCGACATCTGTTAACAGCTCAAAATATTTCTCAAGTAAATGATCAGGAATACTCATAATTTTGCCAAACATATTTTCAGGTGTATCTGTGAGTCCTATATAATTATTCAGTGATTTACTCATTTTTTGAACACCATCAAGACCTTCAATAATAGGCATGGTGATGATACATTGAGGTTCGTGTCCGAGAGCTTGTTGAAGAGCTCGTCCAAATAATAAATTAAATTTTTGATCTGTTCCACCAGCTTCCAGATCTGCTTCAAGAACCACGGAATCATAGGCTTGAGCTAGAGGGTACATAAATTCAACCAATGAAATAGGACGATGCTCTTTAAAACGTTTTGAAAAATCATCTCGCTCCAGTAATTGAGCAACAGTCACTCGAGATGTTAAACGAATCATATCTGCAAATGTCAAAGAATCTAACCATGCTGAATTAAAAAGAATTTCAGTTTTCTTAGGATCAAGAATCTTAAAAAGTTGTTGTTTATAAGTTTCTGCATTTATCAACACGGTTTCACGATCAAGAGGTTTTCGTGTTTCACTTTTTCCTGTAGGATCACCTATCATTGCTGTGAAATCACCAATAATAAAAATCACTTGATGTCCTAAGTCTTGCATTTGTCTTAATTTTCTTAAAACAACAGCATGACCTAAATGAAGATCTGGAGCAGAAGGGTCTGCTCCCAATTTAATTTTTAGAGATTGTTTTTTTTTTAATTTATTAATCAAATCTTCTTCAGGAAGTAAATCTACAACACCTTTTTTAATAATATTGAGTTGTTCATCTACACTTAACATAATATAACCTCGTTTGGATAAAATATTATTATAGGATATATTTTTATTTTTTGCAACAAAAAATAGGCTGTAAGTAGCCTATTTTTTGTATTGACTAAAATATCTGTAATCAAAGATATTTGTCATTTTTTATTCAGTTTCATATGTGTCTTCAGGGTATCCTTCTTCGGGATATGCTTCTTCTATGTATGCCTCTTCTGCATAGCTATCTTCATCACTTTCTGTAGTGATTTCTTCCGTAATCATAGATTCTGTAATCTCCAATTCCGGAGCAACCGTCTCTTCTGTACCTTCTTTGATTGAGGCATCTACAGGAGAAGTGGCTGTAGTAGGAGAAGGAGCATTAGTAGGAACTGAAGGTAGAATAGTATTAGTATCTTGAAGAATTTCATCAAAAAAGCCACTTTTAGGAAACTTATCCTGTTGTTGAAATGTTTTTACCAGAGGATTTTCTTTAATGTAATCATAAACTTGGAGCAAAATTTTAAGATAATTTTTATTTCTTGTACCCAAAAGGTAATCTCTTGTACTGCTGTCAATAAAACGGTGTGTGGCATTAAATGTATCTTGGTAAGGATCATTTGGATTGGGTGTTGCAGCTGTTTCTGCATAACGTTTTAAGTTTGTGATCTGGTCTTCGGTTAACAAAACAGTAGCACGCCATTGAGAGGTTCCATTGGCATAATTCAAAAATGTTTTTGTTGGAGGAATCAAAAAACTAATTTCAGGAAGACCTGCTGCAGAGATCGTGGTTGAAATCCAGTCATCAGGAATGAAACCAATCTGCCTATGCTCAAAAATAAGTCCAAATCGTACTTCCAAGCTCGTATTATTAAAAATAACAAAAGGTATTGCATTCCAAATACCATAATGGAGTTGATTTCTCCCATAACCTTGTGGAAAATAAGTAGTTACCAGCCCCATTTTGACCTCTTCAACTAATTCAGGAACTGAAATTAAAGAAGAAATTCCTTCCGGAGCTTGATCAAAGAAACGATTTAAGGTATTAATATTAGATAAATTAGGTGTTGTAAAATTAGTAGGAATAACACCTTCTTGAATAGCCTGTCTCATTTGCTGATCAAGAGTTTGAGCAAATAATAATGTAACAGATGTCAAAGATAGTAGAAAAAGAAAGAATAAAAATCTATAATTTTTCATGATTATTTTACCACAACATTTAATAATTTATCCGGTACAACAATGCATTTAATAATTTGTTTATCTTGTAATTTATCTTGTATTGCTGTAAGACCTATTTTTTCCAACTCATCTTTAGCAAGACCTTTAGAAACAATGACTTTATCTTTAGTCTTACCGTTGATTTGGATCACAAACTCCACTTCAGCATCAATGGTAAGTGTATCATCATATTCAGGAAAAGAAGCATTCGCAATTAATGGTGGATGACCAAGCATTTCCCAAAGTTCTTCACCTAAATGTGGAGCAAAAGGAGCAAGAAGTTTTGCTAAAATTTCAAGGATACTTTTAGGTAGCGTATCTCTTGCTGTTAAATCATTTACTAATATCATCATTGCTGAAATAGCTGTATTGAATTGGCTAATTGATTCAATATCTTGAGATACTTTTTTGATCGTTTTATGGGTCAATTTAAGAAGATCAATAGGTGGTTCTTGTACAACAATATCATGTTCTGTGTACAAACGCCAAACTCTATCTAAGAATTTTTTTACTCCTCTGATGCCATTCATGGACCAAGGTTTGCTCATTTCAAGAGGTCCCATAAACATCTCATATAAACGAAGACTGTCAGCACCAAATTCTTGAACAATATCATCAGGATTAACAACATTCCCACGAGATTTACTCATTTTTTCATTATTTTCACCCAAAATCATACCTTGATTAACGAGCTTTAAGAATGGCTCCGGTGTAGACACAAAACCACAATCAAATAAAACCTTATGCCAAAAACGTGCATAGAGCAAATGCAACACAGCATGTTCTTGTCCACCAACATATAAATTAACAGGCATCCAGTACTTTTCTTTTTGAGGGTCAATTAATTGTGTTTGGTTATGAGGATCAATATATCTAAGATAATACCAACACGATCCTGCCCATTGGGGCATTGTATTGGTTTCACGCTTTGCTTTGCCTCCACATTTTGGACAAGTAGTTTCCAACCAATCTTTTACCGTTGCCAAAGGAGATTCACCTGTAGTAGCAGGTAAATAACTCTCAACTTCAGGTAGTACTAATGGTAATTGATCTTCAGGCAAAGGAACAATTCCACATTGTTCACAGTGAACTAAAGGAATAGGTTCACCCCAAAAACGTTGTCGTGAAAAGATCCAATCACGTAATTTATATTGAATTTTTTGTTTTGCTTTATGAGAAGATGCTAATTTTTCAACGATCTTTGATTTCATCATAGCTGTTGATAAGCCTGATAATTCTTCAGAATGATAAGATATTCCATCATCTGTAAATGCTTTTTCAGAAAGATCTGGTAGCACACCGTTTTCTATCGCTACCACACAAACAATAGGAAGATGATACGTTTTCGCAAAGAGATAATCTCTTTCATCATGTGCAGGTACAGCCATTACCGCACCTGTTCCATACGTTTCAAGAACATAATCTCCAATCCAAATCGGAATTTGTTGATTATTTACAGGATTAATCGCAAAAGCACCTGTGAAAACACCTGTTTTTTGTTTACTTAATTCTGTTCTTTCAAGATCATTTTTTGTTCGAGAAATTTCAATATAAGATTCCACAATACTACGTTGCTCAGCAACAGTAATCTTTTGAACAAGTGGATGCCCCGGAGCAAGTACTAAATAAGATACTCCATACAACGTATCAGGTCTTGTTGTGTATACAACAATATCTTCATTAGTAGATACTTCATTAAAAGTAATTTCGGCACCTTCAGAGCGTCCAATCCAATTTTTTTGAAGAAGTTTAATAGACTCAGGCCAATCACACAACGCCAAATCATCAAGCAAACGTTCTGCATATTCCGTAATTTTCAAAACCCATTGACGAAGATTTTTTTTGATTACAGGGTGTCCTGTACGTTCACATTTTCCATCAACAACTTCTTCATTAGCTAAAACAGTTCGTGTTTCTTCACACCAATTGACAGGCATCATTGCTTCATAAGCAAGACCTTTTTCAAATAATTTTAGAAAAATGGATTGTGTCCATTTGTAGTAATGATGATCATGGGTACAAATCTTTCTATCCCAATCATAAGCAAAACCAAGACTTTTAATCTGACGTTCAAAATTATTAATATTTTGTTCTGTAGACAAACGTGGGTGGGTACCTGTTTTTATGGCATATTGTTCTGCAGGGAGCCCAAAAGAATCGTATCCCATTGGATGTAACACATTATATCCTTTCATTCGAAGATACCGACCATAGATATCTGTTGCTGTATACCCTTCTGGATGTCCAACATGAAGTCCATTACCTGAAGGATAAGGAAACATATCCAACAAATAAATACGCTTATCAGCCGGTATATCTTGATCTTCATAGACTTTAAAGGAATTATTCACAGACCAATAATGTTGCCATTTTTGTTCAATATGATGGAAATCATATACCATAAAAATTCTCCTTTGATACGCTTAAAAATATGGTATTCTCTTTATTTATCGGAAATTAAAAATAAAAAATTAGAATTTAATAAGAAAATCCTCCCTTTACAACAAGGAGGAAATAATGTTTGTAGTAAAAATAATCTTATCATTTTTGATAAAAATAATTTTTTTTAATTCAAGTTTTTGAGTAATGATAGGAAATTTATCATCATATCGAACTTGATTATTAGGTGATGACAAGTATACTAATAATTCTTGAGAGCGATAAACTATTTTTTTTATATATGTATGTTGATCATTAAAATAATATTGCAACACCATATATTTATCTGGATTAAAAATAGCCATTGGGAAATCATATTGATCGTTGACCATCAAATTGTCAGCATTAAACTTTCGTAAAGTTTGCCAAAATTGAAATTTTTTTATGTTAATCAAAGGCATCCTGAGTGTAAAAAAAATGAGATCTCCTTCAGGGTTTATTTGTTTCATTTTTGGATTAAGACAACCAGATAACAACAATAAAAGTAAGCATGCCCTAAAACCAATCATAGCTATCTCGCGAATAAATCCGTGCAGCAAAAATATAAAAAATAATACCTAAAACAATATTTGCTAGAATTTCGCCAGGTATTTTCAATAAAAAATAGAGATCAAATAATTGTGTCCCTTCATATAATGCATAAAAGAGAGTAAAGAGCATATACTTAAGAATGGTACCAAAAATAATATAAAAAATATACACAATAATACTAGCAACTTTTACTGCTTTTTGGAAAGGTGTTGCTAATGCACCAATAAATGTAAAAACAAATGCATTCAACCCAAATAAGCTCCCACTCATTAAATCTAAGCTAAAACCTACAAAAAACCCGAAAATTTCTCCCAAAAAAGAACCTCTTGATAATGCAACAATAATGGTAACAATAAGAAGAAGATCTGGATGTATACCTGCGATAGAAAATAATTGAATTGATTGCATTGCTAATAAAAAAAAGATAATAAGAACATAAAGCAAGATAGATAAAGCTTTGTTATCTTTCATAGAATCCATCCATTAAATTTGAAACATTGAATTTCTTTTCATATTCAAGTACAAAAACATCAGATATTTTTTTATAATCAAATTCAGGTTTTACATAGAGTGTTTTGAAAAATTCTTCAATGACATTTTGCCCTATTCCTTGGATAGAACCTACTTGTAACCCTGGTGGATAGATTTCGCTTTCTCCAGAAGTAATGACAGAATCTCCTAACCTAATATCGGCATTGAATGGAATATATTCTAAAGCTAAATTTTGATTCCAAGAGCCTTGACCTTTTAAAATACCTGTATATTCTTGATTTTCAAGACGAACACCTAAATATAAGTTTTTTGCTGAAATAAGACGAACCTTACTTGCTGAATCAGTCACTTCGATTATTTTACCTACTAGCACTAATCGATCATTCATTTCAGAAGAATACACCACAGGCATATTTAATCTTATTCCATCATGATATCCTTTATCAATAATAACATAATCTGATAAAAATGTAGGATCTCTAAAAATAATTTTACTATAATATGCCGGATACTCAAAACGAGAACGAATACCTAATAAACCTTTCAATTTTTTATTTTCAGTCTGCACAGCATCATACAAGAAAGTTAACTCTCGATAATGGAGCAATCGTTCTTCCGCACTATTCAAACGTGTTTCAAGATCTTTGATTCGTTTGACATTAATAAAGACATTTTGAATTGACTCTACAGTACTTAACATTATATTTTCAATATTAAGTAATGCTGAAAATAAAAATGTTCTAAAATAAAATTTATTCGTATTGATTCTAGAAGACATCGCTAAAAGAGAAATAAAAAGTAAAAAAAAGGCTGTAACAACAATTTTAAAACGGATTAAAAATCTTAACATAATTTAATATTATTTAGATAGAATATGGAGTTTCATAATATTTGATATTTTCAAGGAATTTTCCACACCCAGTTGCAACACATGTTAATGGATTATCTGCTAAGAAAGCGGGTACTCCAGTATTTTTAGCAATAAATTTAGTCAAACCACGAAGTAACGCACCTCCACCTGTCATAACAATACCACGATCAATAATATCAGCAGCAAGTTCAGCGGGAGTTTGATCAAGGGTTAAACGAATGACATCTAATACTTGATTCACAACATCTTGTAACGATTCTCTGATCTCAACACTATCAATTGTTAAGGTTCTTGGTAAGCCGGAAATCGTATCACGTCCTTTGATTTCAATGTGTTCAATTGTTTTTAATGGATAAGCAGATCCAATTTTTATTTTAACTTCTTCAGCAGTTCGTTCACCAATGCTGAGATTGTGATATCGTTTTAAATGATTGACAATAGCTTCATCAAATTTATCTCCACCAACACGAATAGAGTTTGTGATGACGATACCTCCCAAAGAAAGCACGGACACCTCTGTAGTTCCTCCACCAATGTCAACAACCATATGTCCAGCAGGCTCTTCTACAGGAATACCTGCACCAAGAGCTGCTGCACGAGATTCTTCAATCAGATAAATTTTTGTAGCACCAGCTTGTTCTGCAGCTTCACGAACAGCACGACGTTCTACTTCTGTCACACCAGAAGGAACTCCCATGACCATACGTGGATAAACTAGCTTTTTATATGGTTGGCTTTTTGCAACGAAATATTTCATCATTTTACCAACGACTTCAAAATCTGCAATAACGCCATCTTGCATCGGACGAATCGCTAAAATATCTCCAGGAGTTTTTCCTAACATCTTTTTAGCTTCTCTTCCAACAGCAATAACTTTACCAGTACTTGTTTGCAACGCTACCACAGAAGGTTCAGATAATTCAATGCCTCTACCTCTGACATAAATCAGTGTATTGGCTGTTCCTAAATCAACAGCAATATCGTTAATAAAAATATCTCTAATCCCACTAAATAAACTCATGTGGTCCCCTCTTTAAATAAAACAAATATCTTGTTATGTGTTCACTATCATTTTTAACTTATTTCAAAAACTATAATATTATAACATTTTTGAAACAAAATTACAAAGTTTTATCAATACTATTTTTAATATTAAATCGCATTTTATAAAAAAGAATGATCACTTTTATTCCTCGTCGAATCCCTAAAGAAAAAATAAACCAAAATAAAACAAAAGCTTCCAATAAAATCAACGGTAATAAAAAGAAAATATGTACCCAACTTCCTAAGGCTAATAAAATACATATGAGATATAAAATCTGCATATTTTTTTTAATACCAAACGCTGGTTCTGTTTCCTTAAGCGAAATCTTCCAGGTTTGCTCATCATCAGAAAAATCGCTATGAATAAACAAGTATGGAGAATGTATGATATTTGTTAAATCATTAACTTCCATAGTATTATTTGAAATGAGGTCTTGTAATGTTGAGGTGCGAATAACTAATTTGTTGACTGGCAAAGATGCACGATAGTCTTTTTGTAATATTCCTTCGCGAACAGGACGATAACGAGGATAGTAGCCTTTTGCAAAAAACATATTTGCTAACAAACTATAATATAAAAATCCTTTTGATGTTTCTGATTTTGGATATAAAAAAGGATACACACCTTGAATTTTTGGATCACTAAAAATACGATTTATTGTAAATTTCATGAATATTGGTACTTCTTCTTGTTTATGAAGAAAAATCACAATATCATAAGAATTTATTTGAGGCATCATGTCTGGTAATTGATTCATGGAATCAATATAAAAAATATTGTCATCATAACATGTTACGTCACGATCAAGAGATACAAAAACATGTTTTAGTGGTGTTGTTTTTTTGTAAGAAAAATGCCAAAATCTGGTCCAAAAACGCCATACAATAGCCATCGTATCTTTAATCATATGAAGAATACTGTCAAAAGAAATACGACCAAATGCTGTTTGACGAATAAATGTTAATACAATAGGATGAGTAGATATTTTAAACGATTTACTGTTTGCTAATGCCAACAACTCAATATCAAAAGCAAACTTCTTCACCAATAAATATGGCAATGTTTCTTCTAATGCTTGTCTTTTAAATAACTTGATTCCTGTTTGTGTATCGGTAACAGGCAAGCGAAACAAAATACGAACTATCAATGCATAAATAAAACTAATAATCTTTCTAAAAAACGGATACTTTAAATTGGAACGAGGATCTTCTTTCGATCCAATGATAATATCAGAATCCTGATGGATCATTTTCTGAATAAAATAAGGCAAATGTTGTATAGAAAGTTCTAAATCTGCATCCAAAAATAAAATATAATCTCCCTCTGAAATTTCATAACCCGTCACCAAAGCTCGCCCTTTTCCATAATTCCTAGGTGATGAGATTAACTTAAATTCAGGAATAGTTTGACATTCTTGTAGGATATTCAATGATTGATCTGTTGATCCGTCATCAGAGAGAATTATTTCAAAGTTCCATGACCACTTCCTTAATGTCTCGACAACAGTCTTTACAGAAGTAACAATTAATTCCTCTTCATTATAAAAAGGCATAATAATTGACAATTTTTGTTGTTTAAATGATTCTGGAATTTGGTCAACTATTTGTTGACAATTGTTAAAGGTAAATTTATCCATAGATATTCCTCAGCAATAATAAAAACATGTGCAATAACTAAAATTTCAGATGAATATTTTTATGATCCATATTAATTGTAGCATAGCTAAAAAAAAAATACAAACTTCTTAAATAACAAGTAGATAATATCAAGAAATTTCAAATCAAGCCGAAAAATCTATATGAGAAAAATAATATCAATATGATAATTCGGAGGAACTCATGAATATTAATCGCTTACTAATGATGTTCTTGATATTTGTATCAGGCAATACCTTTACTCAAACATTAAGTCTTCAGTATAGCAAAGTATCAGGAAACGAAATCAGATTTGATGTCTTTTATCAAGGCTCCAGTACTGAACTTCAAATCCCAGCTAGAGGTCGTATCTTAAATTTTACCAATCAAACTGATGTAACGTTTGGAAATAACAATATTATGATCGGATCTAAAAAAGACACCTCGACAGAATATCGTATCAAATTTAGTTATTCTTTTATCATTCCTAATCAAGGTGGATTTGGAAGTATTGGGGACAATTGGTTTCCTACAGTCGTAAGCGACAAAGAACAACCTATTAATATTCAATACACTGTCACCAGCACAGAAAAAGAAGATATGTTTATCTACCCTTATCAAGAAAATATTAACGGTAAATTCACTTTTTTTGCTGAAGACAAACCTAAAATTGGATTAATCAAGTTTAGCTACATCACAGATAGTAGCTCGTCCATTCCTGTTTCGATTTTTAAAAGTGGCGGATTTGCAACTCAGTTATCAGACGTTGCTAAAATGTATACTCATTTTAAAGAATATTTTGGTGATCTTAAGATTTCAGAAATTGTGATTATTAATAACCAATTAACTGGTAACAATGCTTTTGTTTATCAATCAAAACTCTATCTTTTTATTCCTAATATTGGTAATGCAAAGCAAGTCCAATCAATCCTTACAATGGCTTGGGATAAGCAAGATAAGACAGAGAGTTATTTATTTGCAATGTTTAAAGATGCCGTCACACGTTTGAACGTTCTTGATCTATCATCAAAAAACGCAACAGAAACAAATACAGAAAATATAGCTCAAGATTCTACAACACCAACAAACGAAAAAACAACAAGTATTACGAGATTACAAACAGATCCCAGCTATGTACTTCCCGTACCACCTGTATCCTATTACCAAGAATTATTAAACAGTGGTTTTTCAAACAATGCTATTATTGAAGTAAATGTTCCTGATATGCTCAAAAACTATGGAATGCTTCACATGGCATGGATTCATATGGGATCTCAGAACTTCTTGGACGGCGTGAAAGCTTACTTTAATCAATCTGCTTTTAATAATAGTGTCGTTACGACCAATCAAGAAAATACAGTAACAGAACAAGAAATACAAAATACCAACACAACAGCTATTTCTTCAACAAATTCTAACCAAAAAGAAATTGACTGGAACATTATCATTCAAAATAAAATACAAGAACCTCTTTTTAGTCTTTATACAAAAGAAGTATTAGTGAAAAATCCTACATATCCAAGCTTAAAAGCAGAAGGAGATAAGATTTCACGAAACAGTTATTTTATTCCTTCTTTGTCTATTTCAGACACAGACGGTAATAATTATAATATTGATTGGGATAATTTCCTTACTACTAGAATTGATATTACAAAAGGCAGTTATCATCTCGATCCTGAACGAAGATTGCCTCAAGAAAATCTACTTGCAAACTACTATACGTTTAATATCAATGAACAAAAAATTCGTCGAAATGTTATTTTTGCAGCTGAACGAAATATTACTCCCAACGAAAAAAATTTCAAAAAGCATATAGAAATCATAAAGTTAGACGTAACAGCGAATAATGCTTTTGAAATTTTGGACAATCAAAGTGCTTATATTGTAATATCACATATCTTATCTACTCACAGTGGTTTGTTAAAAGATACACTTAAAGAAACATTAATTACTGTAGATCATGCAAATAATGATAAAATCAAAATTATTGCTGTTCGTTTAAGAGTCTAAGTACTAGTCATATGATAAAAAAAACGCACACTAGGTGTGCGTTTTTTATGTATTCTTATTAACGTAAAACATCTTGCATTGTTTTTTTGATATTTTGTTCTAAATTGATTTCTTGAGCTTTTAATATTTTATTACCTTCACGTGATCGTTGATTTTGAGAGGAAATAGATCTTACACGAGTTAAAAAGATATCTTCCATAAATGGAGTATTTTTGATAAATTTATTCAAATCAGCTTGAGAGGCTTTATGGACAGCTAATAAAATAGGAATGTGAACTCCATATGGAACACCAGATGAATGTTTATAACCTAAATTATGCGTTAATTCATGTCCAATAATCACAGCTAACTCAATAACATTATGTTTTGAATAATCTTTATCATTTCTAAACCAAATAGTATGAGAAATACCTCCTATAGTTGCTTCAGCAGCGACACCTGGAGCTAAATCATTTTTTGAAATAATAATTGAGAACGTTGCTTTTCGAATAGAACTAATGACATGCTGAGAGGACAAAGGTGTGGTACCATCATTTTCTGTAAATTGTAATTTAGACATTTCATTTTCAAAGATCGTACTATTAACAGCCATTGTAACTAATTCTAATGCATCATTCAGAATCAAACGTTCCTGCCATACAAAATTATTAGGAGCATCATATTGATTAAATACAAGTAAATCAATATTAAAATGAGGATATGTATTTCTAAAATTTTCAGAAGTCAACTGCCAATTTGTACGTTTTGATATTGCTTTACAAAAAGTGGAAACTGATGTAATGATAAATCCTTCTGTACTAACATTCTGAATCGGCATTCTATAAGACGCAAAACTTTTATTCCCTAAATAATTAGGAAATAAAGCAAATCTATTATAACCTAAGTAAGGTCTCACACTGATTTCTTCATCTACTCTATTTTCATGCAAAGAACAACTCACAAGAAGAAATGATACTACAAAAAAAACAAATTTTCTCACAAGAAGCTCCTCAATTTAAATTATCAAATTTAAATTAAATATATATATACATATATTATAACAAAGAAGAGTACTGTGTTTCTATCTATTTTGATTAAAAATATGATAGAAAAAAAAATAAATTTTAAAACTTAATTAATGAGGAATTATAATTATCAGGTGCCTCTAGACCACAAAGATTACAAAGAGTCGCTGCAACATTAGCCAATCCTGCGGGTTCTTCAACATCAGCTAAAGAATATTCATTATTGTAATTAGGATCATAAATAAGAAAAGGAACAGGAGCTAAGGTATGAGCTGTATGAGGTGTCTTTGTGTTTGTTTTTTTATCAATAGTCCACATTTGATCGGCATTTCCATGATCAGCTAAAATCACAAGAATACCATTTGCTTTTTCTACAGCTGCTTTAATTTGACCAAGGACTTCGTCTGTTGCTTCTAAAGAAATAACAGTCGCATCATAATCACCTGTATGACCCACCATATCTCCATTAGGGAAATTAATACGAATATGATCATACTTGCCACTTTCGATCGCTTTTAATACTTCGGCTGTAATTTCTTTGACTTTCATTTTTGGAGCTTTGTTAAACACAATATTATCAGATGGAATTTCAATAAATGTTTCTAGATTTTTATCAATATATCCACTTTTGTTTCCATTCCAAAAATAGGTCACATGTCCATATTTTTGAGTCTCAGAGATAGCCAGTGTGGTAAGATTATTTGCAGCAAAATAAGCACCAATAGGATTATCAATTTTGGGTGGATCAACCAAAAATAGCTCAGGAAGTTTAAGGTCACCATCATACTGCATCATACCTGCATAAAGGACATTAGGTCTCACACCTCTATCAAAATGAGTAAACTGATCCATAGTAAATGCCATTGAAATTTCGATAGCACGATCACCTCGATAATTAAAGAAAATCACAGAATCCTGATTATGAATTTTTCCTATAGGTGCATCAAGACTATCTACGATAACAAATGGAGGGACATACTGATCATTTCTTTCAGGATCTTGTGCATATAATACATCAAGAGCTTCTTTTGCAGAATGAAATCTATATTCTGCAATACCATGAACATGAGCATTCCAGCCGATTTCAACCATCTTCCAGTCAGCATTATAACGATCCATTGTCATCAGCATACGCCCGCCACCAGAAGCAATAGCATAATCAAAACCTTTATCATTTTTAATGCTGTCAAAGACTTCTTGTAATTGTGCAAAATAAATAGGTGCCGTTCTTGCTCCAACATCTCTTCCATCTGTCAATGCATGGACACGGAGTGTTGCTACTCCTTGTTCTGCAGCCATTTTAATCATCGCAATTAATTGGCTGATATTAGAGTGAACACCACCATCAGAAACAAGTCCAATAAAATGTAATATGGAATTATTTTTTTTAGTTTGTTCAACTAATTTTACCCACGTTTCAGAAGTAAAAATAGAGCCGTCCTCAATAGCTTGATTAACTCTTTTTGCACCTTGAGCAAAAACTCTACCTGCTCCTAAAGCATTGTGTCCTACTTCACTATTTCCCATATCATCATCTGTAGGCATTCCAACAGCAGTACCGTGAGCTTTTAACAAACGTGAACATTTGCAATTCTGCATCAACGATTTAAAAACAGGCATATTAGCACCTGCAACAGCGTTCCCATCGATATGATCACTAATTCCAACACCATCTAAGATTGCCAAAACCACAGGTCCTGGTCTATGGAAATTATTTTTATTAAGATGTAAATTCATTTTTCACTCCTATATCCATATTCATTTATATCATAACATTATAAATAGTATAGTTATTTTTTATTTTTTTTGCAAGTTTGAACGATTTTAAATTTAATAATAAATATTTGATTTTTATTAATACCAATAGTATAATTCAGTGAAATATAAATACTCAAGAGATAATTATGGAATACATTTATCTGGATAATAATGCCACAACACCATTAGACCCATGTGTAAAAAAAGCAATGGATCCTTATATGGTAGATATATTTGGCAATCCTAATTCCCAACATAAATTTGGTACAGCGACCCATCAAGGGATAAACACAGCTTCCGATCAAATATATCATTATTTAAATATTCATGAAAACGATACTTTTGTGATGACTTCTTGTGCCACAGAAAGTATCAACACAATCCATAAAAGTATATTATTTCAATTTTTAAATCAAAAAAATAAACAAAAAAATAAAATTATTACATCTTCATTTGAGCATCCTGCATCGCAAAAAAGCTTAGAATTTTTAACCCAATTTGGGATTGAAATCGTCAAATTGCCTGAGAAAGATGATAGTATCGAGATAAATGATTTTAACACAGTTTTTAACCCTGAAACTACACTTTTGATATCTTTAATTTATGCTCACAATGAAACAGGTGTAATCCTACCTATTCCTGAAATAACAAAAATTCTTCAAAAAGACAATATTCCTATCCATATCGATGCAACACAGGCTGTAGGCAAAATTCCAGTTAATATCCAAGAATTAGGAATTAATTATTTATCATGTTCTGCACATAAATTTCATGGACCAAAAGGAATTGGAGGACTCTATATAAAAGATAATTCTTTTATAACACCATTATTTCATGGTGGAAATCAAATGGGAGGATTTCGAGCAGGCACTTTAAATACGCCAGGTATTGTAGGATTTGGGAAGGCATTAGAACTTGCCGTAACTAATATGGATCATTTGAACAGTCATACTCTTTCACTAACAAAAGAGTTGGAAAAATTTTTATTAAGTATTAATGGTCATATTTATGGTATAAACCAACCACGACTTCCTAATACTATTTTTGTAAATATTCCATATATTGATCATGATTATATGGCTTGGCATTTGAACAAACACAATATTGCTGTATCAACAGGTTCTGCTTGTACATCACATCAAAAAGAAAAAACACAATCACTCGTCCAAGGAGTTCGTTTTTCTTTATCTCGGTTTAGCACAAAAAATGAAATCGATAAAACAATAGAATGTATTAAAAATCTATTATAAATTAATAAAAAATAAAGGAGTATAGCGATGAAAGAAAATTTTGATAAGCTGACACTTGTTCAGCAATTACGTATGATCGAAGCTGAGTTAGATGAACATGTCAGACCAATGCTTGTGATGGATGGTGGTGACATGGAATTAATAGACTTAAAGCAAGATGGCGATAATCTATTATTATTTATTGAATACCTTGGAGCATGTAACGGTTGTCCGAGTGCTTCTGCAGGAACGCTTATGGCAATCCAACAATTCTTGAATGCAAGAGTATCTGATCGCATTGAAGTGATTCCAAGTCAATTTAAAGATTTAGATCTCACACAAAAATAAGGCTCATAATGAGCCTTATTTTTGTAATTTAAATAATTGACCTTGTTCTTCCAATTGCTCTTGAGCAATTTGAGAAGTAAGTTGAACATCTGCAGTCCAAATTGAGACTAAAAGTGTTTGAGGATCAACCAATTTAACACCTAATAAACGAGGAGAAATATCATTATAAATACTTAATAACACAAAATTTGTATTTTGAGCAACAATCTGATATTCTGTTAAAGAAGTTGCTAATATATTACCTACACCTAACTTAAGTTTTGAATCATGAAATTCTATGATATTATTTTTACGTTCTTGATTGATTTTCCATTTTGTATTATGTAAACGCTCAATCAATGGCTTATCCCAGTCCAAAACATCAATTTTTTTTACACAGAATCCAAACAATAAGAATAAAAAAATAATATATTTCATATAAGCTCTCATCTCTATTTTATATAAATAATAGGAGATTATTTTTTAACCATAACTGTTCCAAAAGTGTTATGAACTTGTTTATAACCTTCCAGACTATTTGATTCATTAATGACAGAAATCTTAATACTCTTAGGATCTTCTATACTCAAAGCAAATACACTGTTATTAGTATCGGTATAAACATTAAACACAACAATGTCATTATCTTCTTCCAAGATAAACAAACCAGCATTAGACATATAAGAGGTTTCACTTAAAGAAACATTAACTTTATCTTTTTTAAAACTAATATTGGCAAATTTATAATCAGGCATTTCCCAAGATGTATTACGAAGTTTAGATAAAATTTTTGAATCTTTTAAAGTAGGTAATGACTCTTGTATATTAGGTGTTGAAGAAGATATATCTTCTGTTGTTTTTTTTCCACCACTACCACAAGACACTACTAAAAAAGTTAAACACATTACTATAAATCTTTTCATAAGTAAATCTCCTTGAATTTTGATAAATATTATGATATACTATATTATAATACATATCTCATTTGATATCAACTATTTTATTAAAATATAATGAGATATAATTAAGGAATTATGTTATGTTAAAATATTATCTAATATTACCTGCTTTATTTTTTATCATAAGTTGTTCTTTTCGTAATTTTACAAGCAATAAAAATATTACTGAGAATGTCCAAAATACCGAAAATAATAATAACGAAATCATTTTGCTATCTCCCAATCAAACAAAACCGTTAGTTCTTGATGATATCTTCTTAAATGCTAAAATTATGTCAATAAAAAATATTGAATCTGTAAAAATCACTACCCCCCAATCTACAAGAATATATAATCTTAGTGTTTTAACAAAAAATCACACAATCGCTCAAAATATTTCATTATCAAATACTAACGGATTTTCAAGCAGTACCGCCTCTTACCCTATAACTATTGAATTTACTGATATTGACAAACAAACATTCACAAGTAATTTTTCGATACCCCTAAAAATAGCTTCTGTGCACACAGTCATATCACTACCTGTAAGACCTATGGCGGGAACTCCTTGGGCAGGTAATATCTATATAAAAATATTAGATACAGGTGCTCAACTTAGCAAGATCTCACTCTCAAATCGATCCCAACCCTCTCGTGTTATAAGCATGAGTCCATCTGGTGGAACAAAAGAGATCAATCAGAATATTAAATCTGTCACAATTGGAAATGTTCCCGTTGATGATACAAAAATGAACTATTCTATTATTTTTATATCTGTTAACGGTAAAGAGAGTATTTATGAATTTTCTTTATAATAGAATTCTTTAATCTAGATAGTAAAATATAATGGTTTAAAATATACGGAGGATCATATGTGGCGATTTTATTTATTAGTTCTTTATTTAATTTTTCTAACTACATGTTCAGTACGAGAGTTTACTCCTTTTACTAAAGATCCAAAGAGCTTAGAAAATCAAATCATCTTAAAAAATAAAGATATAAATACACCGTTAATCAGCGACAATCTATTATTAGAAGCTGATATTTTAGCATCAAAAAATATCAAAAGTATAAAGATTATAAGTCCTCAGTTATCAACATGGTATGAGATTAACGGAGATACAAAAAGTTATTCTATTTCTCAAATGATCAATTTATCAAATAACAAGGGATCTCTAGATGATATAAATAAATATCCAGTAGAAATTTCTTTTACTGATAGTGACTATAATACTATTAACAGTAACTTTACATTTTTTATAGGAGTCCGTTCTGTTCATTTTAATATATCAATACCAGAACGTCCTGCTACAGGTTTTCCTTGGTTGGGAGCAGGAGATATAGTAATACAAATATCAGATACAGGTGCCAAAGCTCAAAAGATTACTATAAAAAATACATCATGTGGTATAGTAAAAGATATACCAGTAAAACCAAATGTACAAGTATATTCTATTAAGGTTGGATTGATAACAACTGGAAGTGTAGCGGCTGGAGACTATAAGTCATATAAGATAGAGTTTATATCTATACATAATGAAACAAATGAATTTTTATTTAAAATATAACAGTATTTTCTAAATATGTAACTAACATATTTAATTTCATACCGTTAGATCCTTTAACAAGAACAATATCATTAGGAGCAAGTTCTCGTTTAAGGATCTCCAAAATATCCTCATTATTCATAAAATGAGCATAAGGGATATTTTTTAGTTCAGAACAAGTATAATTCATATTATGACCAACAGCTAATACCAGATCGATATTTTTCAACAAAGATATTTTTTTACCAATCTCACGATGTACCCATTCTGCTTGATCTCCGAGTTCCAAGATGTCACCTATTATTGCGATTTTACGTCCTAAATTTTGAGCATTTGACAGAACATCTAGTGTTGCATTAAACGACTCCAAAGATGCATTATAGCAATCATCAATCACCGTTATGCTATTCTTTTTAAATACATGCATCCTGTTACCAAGGTCTTCTTGGATATGCTTAAGACCTTCATGAATACATTCTACAGGGATATGAAAAATTTCCACACAAGCAAAAACAATTGCCAAATTTAATAGTAAATGCTTTCCTGGAATAGGACAACGAAATACTTCATCTGGATATTGTTTGTGCGTAAAAGTAAAACCATCAAGACATTCATCATTAATGATTTGAAGATCATTTGGATCAAAAAACTGTATAGAACCTTTTGCTTTTGAAATAAATAAATTTTTATAAGGATCATGTGTATTAATCAAAAGAATTGATCCTTTATTCATCCCTTCTGTAATTTCAGCTTTACATTGTGCGATTTGATCAATTCCCCCGATAAATTCGGCATGACTATAGCCAACATTTGTAATTATGGCAATATTAGGTTCAACTATTTTAGATAAATATTCAATTTCTCCAGGAGCACTCATCCCTGCTTCTAAAATCGACATTTTAGCATCTGGTGGTGTTTCCAATATTGTCAGGGGTAAACCAATATGATTATTCCAATTCTTTTTTGCCGTATGGACAGGATATTTTTGTTTAAAGACATGTGTTAACATTCGGCGTGTTGTGGTTTTACCAATACTTCCAGTAATTAAAATAGATGAAATAATTAAATTATGTTTATGTTCCTTTGCTAAATCAGATAATGCAATAATCGTATCATCCACTAAGTAAATTATTGCATCATGAGGAATTTTTTCAGGTGATTTTTGAAGAACAAAAACTCTGAACCCACGATTATAAGCATCCTCAAAAAAATCATTCCCATCAAAATTTTTTCCCTTAATACCAATAAAACAATATAATGCAGTATCTCCTTCGATTCGAGAATCAATAGTAAAATATCTAATCAAAAACTCTTGTTCATTTTTTGGTTTGACACGTAGTGCTTTTTTGAAAAAATGATGATCAAATAAAACTTTAACATCTCCTATCATATATTTCTCCTTTATATTATTGATAAAATTATTCTTTTATATTATACTTTATCAAATATATAATTTTATATTTTTGTAATTTTCGATAAAAAAGGAAATTTACTATGGTACAACTCACTTTTTTAGGCACAGGAACATCATCTGGAATTCCTATGATCGGATGTTCTTGTAAGACATGTTTGTCAAATGATTTGCGAGATAAACGTCAACGTTGTGCTGTCTTATTAAATATCGGCACAAAAAAAATTCTTATTGATGCTGGACCAGATATTAGGCAACAGTTAATAACACATCATGTAACGTCTATTGATGCATTGTTACTAACACATCCACATTATGATCATATTATTGGGATTGATGAACTGAGACCATTAACTCGGGACAAAATTATCCCTATTTTTGCCGATCAAAAAACAAATCAACATCTTAAAACTATTTTCCCTTATTTATTTGATCAACACTTACAAAAAAAACAAGGGCTGACTCACATTTCGTTAACAGAAATTCATGAATACCAATATTTTAGTTTTGAAGGAATAGAAATCTTACCTTTGAGGGTATTACATGGATGTTTACCAATTTTAGGATATAAAATCAATAATATTGCTTATCTTACTGATGTTAAGACATTGCCGTCTACTACCATAGACGCCATCAAAAACATTGATACCTTAGTCATTAGTTGCTTAAGGGAACAAGCTCATGAAACACATCTAAACCGTCAAGAGATGGAATCATTAGTAGAAAAAATAAACCCAAATATTTGTTATTTAATTCATATGGATCATGCGGTTTGTCATGAAGAATGGACACAACAGTTACCCAAACATATCCTATTAAGTTATGATAATTTACAAATAACTATTCCATAATTATATAACATTGTAATATATATAGTAAAGCCTTCGCAAAAATTTGGGAAGGCTTTACTATATATATATTAGTTAATGATTTTTTTTAAAGAATCAAAAGTCTCATCTAATGAACTGTATTCTTTAATTCCTTGTTTCAAGAATGTATTAATGGCTGGCATCTTTTTAATAGATTCATCGATTAAAGGATTAGAACCTTTGATATAAGCACCAATATTAATGAGAGCTTCTGACTCTTTATAAGTAGCAATCAATTCACGTAATTTTCCTGCTAATAATTTTTGTTCTTCTGAAGAAATATCTTTCATGACACGAGAAATACTTGCTGTCACATCAATTGCAGGAAAATGATTTTTATCAGCCAGCTCACGAGATAACAAAATATGACCATCTAAAATACCACGAACAGTATCAGATATTGGTTCATTATCATCATCACCTTCGACTAACACAGTATAAAATGCAGTAATAGAACCAGATTCACTAGTACCAGTTCGTTCTAAAAGTTTTTGCAATGCTGAAAAGACACTTGGTGTATAGCCACGCATGGCAGGAGGTTCTCCCAAAGATAATCCAATTTCACGTTGAGCCATCGCGAAACGAGTGACAGAATCCATCATAAACATGACATTTAAACCTTGATCACGAAAATATTCTGCTATTGCTGTAGCAACATAAGCTCCTCGAATCCTTAGCAAAGGAGGTTCATCTCCTGTTACCACAATAATAATTGATTTTTTTCGTCCTTCCTCACCAAGATCATTTTCTAAAAATTCACGTACCTCGCGACCACGTTCCCCTATTAATGCAATAACATTAACATCTGCATTTGTATTACGTGCAATCATTCCCATAAGAGTAGACTTACCAACACCACTTCCCGCAAATATACCTAGACGTTGACCTTGTCCTGTGGTTAAAACACCATCTATAGCTCGAACACCTGTTGAAATATAGTCTGTAATACGCTTTCTCTGATAAGGATCTGGAGGATGTCTATCAATATCGTATACGGTTTCTGTTTGAAGAGGTCCTAGATTATCAATGGATTCTCCGGCACCATTTAAGACACGTCCTAATAATGACTCACCAACAGGAGTTCTCAAAGGATAACGCATATTTTCAACTTTCATACCAGGAGTAATTCCATGCAAATGTCCTAAAGGCATTAATAAGGTCTTACCATTTTTGAAACCGACGATTTCAGCTTTTACAGGAATTGGGGCATGAATAATACATAAATCACCTATAGATCCAATAGGACCTTTACTTTGAATGACTAGTCCATCTACTCCTTCGATTTTACCGTAACTTTTAAGCTCAGGAGTTCTATTTAAGGCATTTTGATATTTTGTAAACAAATTATTCATAAGGTGATCTCTACACTAAATTGTAATATCTTCATCATGTACTTCTTTGTTTAAATCTTCTGATTGATCTTTATAAGAGTCCATTGCTTCTTGAATAAACGAATCATCTTTCATCTCATCATCAGAAATAATGTCAACAGAATCATTATTATCTGATTTATTTATCGATTCATTTGTGCTTTGATTATTAGTAGACTGATCTACAACATTATTGATTGTATCATGGATCGTTGCTTCATGAACAACATGATCAGTATCTTGAAGTGTCTCTGAAGGTGTGGATTGAGGATCGTTATAAAATTTTTCTGATGAAATAAATTCATCACGTTGAGCAAAAGTAGTTGGTGGGGCTTCATTTTTGCGTAATTGTTCATATTGTTCGACACGTTCTTGTTCTTCACGAATTTTTTCTTCACGACGTAACGTTTCGGGGCTTTTCACTTTAACAGGCATATAGAAACGCATTTGTGTATCGAGAGCATCCAGTTGTGTGCGAATAGTAGCATCAATATCGCCAGTTTCAGATTCAACATAGACTCCACCTGGTTCTATCATTGGATCTTCAATAAATTTTATATCTGCTCTACTTTCAATAATTCCAACTAAATACTCTTTAAAAGATGTTAAATAATTAAAATCATGAGGGGATACACGAATAAAAATTGTCATAGCCCCCCGAAGCAATTCTAAAGCGGCTTTTGTATTTTCAACAACAATATCTTTATGTTCTGCTGTCATTTTCTTAACAACTTTTCCTACCATCGTCAACACAAGATTGATCACTTGATTTTCACTATGCACTAAAATTCTTTCACGTTCACGAGCCGTCTCAGCAACAACAGAATGTAATCTATCAACAAGATAAGAAATATCTGTTTTACCTTTTTCAAGACCTGCTGTATAACCGTCGTTTTGACCATTTTTTTGAGCTGTATCTTTAATATTGATCGATTCTTGATGAGCTTGATTAATGATCTCTTTTGATTTTTCTTCGGCATCATCAATAATACGAGCTGCACTTTGGTTTGTTTGCTCTAATAGGGTTTCTTTTTCTTGGAGAGATTGTTGAACTTTATTAAACGCATGCTGTTCAGCTTCTTCCATTACTTTTTTAGCTTCATCTTTTACTTTTGACAAAATTTGTTCAGCTTGTTCTTCAGATATTTTACGACGATTATTAATTTGACGTTCAAGATCAACAATCTGTTGTTGCATTTCTTCAATACGCATACGAACTACATGTTCTTCATTTTGTTCTATATGAAATGCTTTAACAGGAATAGATACTTTTTGAGATTGTTTAATAAAATACTGGCCTTTATGCAATATTTTTGCATGAGGATCAAATGTTTTAGAATCCATAATCTCACTCCTTATATAATAAATGTGAAAGGAGAAGTTCTTTTCTAGACAACAAGATCATCATCTCCACCTCTTGAAACAACAATATCACCTTGTTCTTCAAGTTTTCGGATAATAGAAACAATTTTTTGTTGAGTTTCTTCAACTTCTTTAAGACGTACAGGCCCCATAAATTCCATATCATCTTTAAGCATTTGTGCAGCACGTTTAGACATATTTTTAAATATTTTATCCTGCACTTCCGCATCAACAGATTTGAGTGCTTTAGAGAGATCATTGTTATCGATATTACGAAGAACTTTTTGAATACTTTTGTCGTCGAGGGTAATAATATCTTCGAAGACAAACATTTTCTTTTTGATTTCTTCTGCTAAATCCGGATCATCCTCTTCCAAAGTCTCAATAATATTTCTTTCTGTTGTTCTATCAGCATTATTGATAATTGCTACCACAGTATCAATACCACCAGCAGAAGTAAAGTCTTCACTACTGAGCGTCGATAATTTACGTTCAAGAACACGCTCAACTTCACGAAGAATTTCAGGTGAAGTACGATCCATTGTTGCAATACGTCTCATAATATCAGCTTGTAACTCTGTATTTAATGCCGCCAAAATCAGAGATGCTTTGTTTGGATCAAGGTAAGATAAGATTAAAGCAATTGTTTGTGGGTGTTCATTTTGAATAAAGTTAACTAAGTGTGCAGGATCTGTTCGTCTGATAAAATCAAATGGTTTTGTTTGGAGGGAAGATGTCAAACGATTGATAATATCTGCAGCTCTTTGTGTACCGACAGCACGTTCTAAAATTTCGCGAGCATAATCAATACCGCCAGTCATAATAAAGTTTTGAGCCATCATGAGTTCTTGGAATTCCATCAAGACCAAATCTCTTGTTTCCACATCAACAGTATCAGCTCGAGCTAATTCAAAAGAAATCTCTTCAATCTCGTCCTCTTTCAAATGCTTAAGAACTTCTGATGAAACTTCTGACCCAATACTGATTAAGAAAACAGCAACTTTTTCTTTACCTGTCAATTGTTTCTTTTTTCGCAAACTATTTTTATCGGCAACTGCTTTTTCCGGTGGCATTTATCGATCTCCATATTTATCTTTATTATTCTTAATAACCTTCTAACAACCAAGTTCTTAATAACTTAGCTGTTTCTTGAGGATGCTCACGTACTGCATTAATAACACTTTCAAGAAGTTCATTGGAAGCCCTTTCTTCCATTGACAATTCAAGTCCAGCTTGTTCGACTTCAGATTGACGAAGTGCACTCTCACGCATCAAGGCCTGCTGACGAAGGCGTTCTTCTTCAAGACGTCTTCTTCTAATTTCAAGATATGTCGAAATAACTCTATACAAGAGCATAATTAAAATCAATGCAGCAAGTGTAATGGCTGATGTAATAATAACTTTTTGTATTAATAATTTTTTACGTAAGATGGCATCTTCCAATGCAAATTGTGCAGCACGATCAAATTTTAACCCTCGAACAACCACGACATCTTGACGAACAGCATTGTATCCGACAGCACCTTGTACAAGTGCTTGATAATCTTTCAACTCGTCAGCAGAAACAGGTGTATATTCACGTTGAATCGATCCATTGGTAAGTACTTCATCACCATGATTATTCCTGATAAGTGTCCAAACACCATCAATAGCAACAGAAATACTGACGCGTTGAATAGCATAAGGTGATTTTTTTTCTTGTGATTCTCGAGATCCTGTGGTGACATTTTTAGTGGTTTGATTTCGTTCATATTGGTTAAAACGATCAATCTTGTCTTTCAATCCCGGTGGTACATTATCTTCTACCCCTGCAGGACCTTCAGGAATATAAGAAGGACCTCTATATTTTTCATCGACTTTATCTTGACTGACAAGTACTTCTAAGACTTGTTCACTATCGTCATAAGGGGTTATAGGATTATCAGGTTTTAATATCGTGGGGAGCAATTCTTTGGAGGTAGAGGTTTTGGTATTCCAATCAAATTCAATATCAGCAGAAACTAAAAAACGATCTTTTGGTAAAGAAATACTTAATGCTTCTACAACTCTTGCCGTATAACGTGCACGTTCTCTTTCAATAACTCGCAGCTGTTCTCGAGCAATACGAACTTGTTCATCACCTTCATTAGGAACAAGAAGATCCGATAATATTTCACCTTTATTGTCAACGACGACAACATTATCTTTGGTTAGTTCAGGAATTCCATAAGCCACCAAATCAACAATTCCTTTAATTTTTGCTTTATTACTTGCAATATCAGAATAAGGAGCCGGTGTAATCACAACAGAAGCTGTTACTGGTGTTTGTGAATCCGTATACAATTTTTGATCAGGAAAAGAGACTTGAATACTGACATCTTCAATATCGCTTAATGTCTTCAGATGTTTTGTCATTTCCCCAATGATAGCACGCTGAAGATTAACATCACGTTCAAAGTCTGTAGTTGTGAAGCGTTGGACATCAAAAAGTTCCCAACCACGTACATTTTGGGGAATAATGCCTGATTGACCGAGCTGCATACGAATTTGTTTTGCAGTTTCGGGATCTTTAACAAGAACATATTGATCACTTTTTGTATCAAATGCAATACCTTGCTCTTGCAAAGCAAGAGTCACTTTTGCATAATCATCTGGTGATAAAGGTGATTTATAAAGCATTGTTGTAGAACCGATATTACTTGCTAAATTTGTAACAAATACAGCACCTACGATGAGCATAAACATTCCACCAGCAATCATCACTCTATAAGGTAAAGGCATTTTCACAAAAATATTCACAAGTTTTGAATATAAAGATCTCCAATCAAACATGGTATCCTCACTATCATTTATTCTATTATAAATTTCAATAAAAATCTGTCATTTCATGAATATTTGTTAAATATTTGTTATGTTTTTGACGATAATACAAATAGCTATAAGTATATTCAAATAACATATAAAATATTAAACAAAAAATATCCTGTCATTCATAAAATATGTGTTATTTAAACTTAGAAATAATAGGATTAAAAATCAAGATTATCTAAGATTATCTAATATTCATAATCTCTGTGTAAGCTCGTGAAGCACGTTCTGTCACAGCTTTGAGCATTCCAACAGATAATCGAGCTTTTTCTGTTGCAATCAAAATATCAGCAACATTCACAGAATCCGGAGCAATCACAGCATCTTGTTGTAATTTATCTGCGTTGATTTGTTCGTTATTAATGTTATTGACAGCATTAAAAAATACATCTGCAAAGCTCTTTTCAACATCATTACTTTGTGTTTTAGGAGCATTTTTGTTGATATGTTTAGGATCAAGTGTAGTCATTGATAACGTAGTCTGATTGACAGATGATGTTCCGATACGCATATTTCCTCCACCGTAACATTTTTCAAATGATATTTACTGTATATTATAGTCTCAATATTAATTTTTTTGCAAGTTATTAACACTTATTTTTATAAATTTAAAACAAAAAAGAGTACCAACGTACTCTTTTTTAGTATTATTGTCCTAATCTTAACGCTCGTTCAAACATCTGTTTTGAGGAATCAATCATTGAGACATTGGCTTCATAAGATCTGTTGGCTTCAATCATGTTAACCATTTCTTGAACAACATTTACATTTGGGTAAGCTACGTAACCTGACCACCGACCTTTAGAAATAGCATCAGGATGAGATGGATCATAAACCATACGTGCAGGTGACTCATCTTTTTCAATAGTATTAACCTTAACACCACCTCCCATTTCGGGTTGTAAAGCATCAGGTACATGAGGACTCTTAAAAACAGGAACACCAGCTCTTGGCGTCAATACAACTCTAGAGCGTTGATAGGGACCACCTTCTGTTGTTCTGGTAGCCTGAGCGTTGGCAATGTTATTAGCAATAACATCAATCTGCATTCTTTGTGCCGTTAATCCTGTGGCACCAATATTCATACTAGTAAATAATCCCATAATATTCCCTCTCAATCATTTCCACACCTATCTCATAACGGAATCAAGTAATTTAATATTTCTATTATAAATTTCCATCATTAAATTATAATGCATTGTATTTTTTGCTGCATCAGCAGCCTCTCGATCAATATCAATATTATTACCGTCATTTCTGTATGTAGTATCATATTCAACATTAATACGAGGTTGCACAGTGGTGAAATCTATTTTTTTATCAAATGAAATATGTCTGTCGTCTGTTTTATAAGCTTCAAACTTACTTGGATATTCTGAGGCTACCGCACGACGAAGCTGTGATTCAAAGCTTAATTCAGCTCTTTTATAGCCCGGAGTATCAACATTGGCAATATTATTAGCAATTAAATTTCTTCGAACAAGAGATGCTTGCAATCCTTTTTCTAAAATTGCTGTTGTTCTGCCTAATCCTGAACTTGTGTTTCCGAAGATCATGATTCCCTCCATGATTATTCATAAACTCTTTTTAATTATCGGAATATTTTCAAAACACTTTATGATTTTTTTCTAAAAAAATTACAGTTTTTATCATTATATGGACGATAATAAGAAGGAAAGGTTCCGGTAGTGAGAGTGTGTTACACTATCTTAACAAAAAAGCTTCCTAAAATAGGAAGCTTTTTTGTATTTTATGCATTTTTATAAATTCTAGGAACACGATCAGTAATTTTAGACATAATCTCATAAGAAATTGTCTCGCATTGTTCAGCTAAGGTTTCTGCATTTAATTGGCAATCATCTCCAAAAATTAGAACATCCGTTCCCAAATCAAAACTAATCTGACCTGTGTCAACAATAATCAAATCCATGCACACTCTTCCCACAATAGGGAAATATTTATCATTAATAGCAACAAAACCCCTATTAGAAAGAGATCGAAAAATTCCATCCGCATATCCAATAGGAATGATAGCAATATTAGTGTCACAATTTGCATACCATGTCGCTCCATACGAAACAAAATCATCTTTTTTGAGATATTTGGTTAAGACAATTTTTGATTTAAGTTCCATAACAGGTTTTAAGACAAGAGAAGTGTTAATAGGATAACCGTAGGCACCTAACCCTACCCTAACCATATCAAATAAAGATTGTTCATAATAAATGGCACCAGCTGTATTGGCTGAATGACAAATCAATGGTTTTTGATAAATACCCTGTACTTGATAAACAATATCTTCAAAAATATTTAGTTGTTTCTCCGTAATCTTTTTACTTTCAGTATTGAATTCATCAGCAGATGCTAAATGTGTACATAATCCTTCTAAGATAAAACATTCGCTTTCAATGATTTTCTTAATGGCAGATAATACATGAGCAGGATCAAAGCCATTTCGATTCATTCCTGTATTTACTTTGAGATGAACAGAAATTTTTTTATGAAACTGCCGAGCATATTCGACATATAGTTGTAAAAATTCAAGATGACTCAATACAGGAGTAAGATCATACTCAAACAACAAGCTAATCTCATCATTTAAAAAAGGTGATAAAATCAAGATAGGCTTTTTAATACTTGCTTCTCTAAGCTGAACACCCTCGTCAATAGTAGCTACTGCAAAAAAATCAACCATGTCCACCGTATGAAGAGCCACGCCAACCAAACCATGACCGTAAGCATTTGCTTTTATAGCAAGACAAAATTTTTTATCTTTGCCTATATGATGATGAATTTTTTGTATATTTTGTTGAAGAGCCTTTATATTAATCTCTGCTCTCGTTGCTCTTAATGATCTCATTGATACAAGACCTCTGTCACTAATGCTATAATAAATAAGGGAATACTAATCATCATCATAATTTGATATCCATGCCATTTTTTTTCAGGATTCATGTGTTTTCGTCCATCACTAATACATTTTACCGCACCACAAAAACTAATAATAGCACATGTTTCAAAAATAGCATGAGGTATCAGAATATCAAATAATTCTAAGTATCTATTAAAATACAACATTACCATTGTACCTAGAGCCATACCATTTAGAAGTAAAAAAAATGTCACAAATAATACATTTACTAATCCCAAGTAATAAATCACAATCATACTAGAAGTATTAGCAAGAAAAATTGCACCAAAGGTAACAGGAATCTTTGAAAATATGGAAACAAAAAATGTCTGAATATACAAAGATTCATCCATAAAAAATGCCACAACACCTAAGACAATACCTGCAACAAATTCTAAAAATGAAAAAAAATATTCCAAACCACTATTATTTTTCATTTAGTGATCTCAAAATACCAACAAATTGATCGATTAAGATAAGATTTTTGTAAAATAACAGATAGCTTTGTAACGATTCTATTTTTTGATTTAGTGTTTGATTGTTTTTTTCTCGAGCTTGTTTAAGTAAGAGTGGGTCTAATTCTTTTTGTATTTTAGGAATAGATACCACAGCTTCTTGAATAATTTCTGGATTTTTTTGAATCAGTATAAATGATTCCAAGACAGAATTATAAAAAGATCCAAAATACTGAACATCAGGAAAACCACTCTTTATCAATGCTGAAGCAATATTTGTATCTGTATAAATATAAGCATAAAATGCCATATTATATTCTGCGTCAGTAAGTTGTTGGGTTTTTGGAAATTGTTGAAATTGTTTTGCTTTATCTAAAATCAATGGTAAGTAATTGATCAATTGTTCCATATGTGGTCTTGTAATTTCAATAGGTTGAAAAAAATCTGGTGGGATTTTAAATTTATTTTTTTGTTGAGTACAAGATGCTACCATGATAAGTGCAAGAAATAATTTGAAGATTTTCATCATATCCTTCCTAAAATCCTGTTCTTTTAAATTCTTTATCAAAAAATCCTTTGTCCAAAGAAACGACAATAGGTCGACCATGAGGACAAGAAGAAGGGTGTTCACATTCTTTCCATTGCAACAATAATGTATTCACTTCATCAAGACTCAAACGATCTCCGGACTTTACAGATCCCTTACAAGCAATCATTTTAGCTGATTCATCCCATGGAATATGAACAATCTCATCAATAAATAATGCTCGTAACACATTTAAAGCATCATTGTAATCAATAATAATAGGTATTGCATCAACAGAAAACGCTGTTTCACTAATCCGATGCAGATCAAATCCATATTTGACAAGCATAGGATAAATCTGATCAAAAAGATCCGCTTCATGCCGTGCAATATCAAAAACAAAAGGGATTATCTTTTGTGATTCCAGTTGTTTATCTTTATATGCCAATATTTTTTCATAGCGAATTCGTTCATGCATCGCGTGAAAATCTACTAAATAGAGACGATTGATATATTCAAAAATCAAATACGTATGAAAACAAGTCCCTAAATATAGAGCTTTCATTAAGATCTCTGCCATTGTTTCGGCTTGATCTTTTTTTTGGAACAAATAAGCAAGCTGTTCAGATTGAGGTGTTGTATAAAACGGTGTACGTGCAGGTAATATGTTAGTACTGCAACGATCTTTAGAAGCAAACAATAGTGTTTTTGGTTCTGTGACAGATATTTTGTTTTTTATTACAGGAACAGTGAATGATTCTACAGAACTTGATGTATGAGCAATGTTGATCTGCGAAGATTGATTGGGAGCCTTTTCGATCCCTAAACGGATTGCTCTCCGAACAACATCAGCAACAATTTTTTCATGATCAAAACGAATTTCTTTTTTTTGGGGATGAACATTGAAATCTATCTTATGGGGATCAATTTCTAAGTAACAAAACACAGCTGGAAATTTAGATGGAGGTAGTACATTACCGTATGCTACTGATAATTGTTGTTTAAAAGGTACCCATTCTATTGCTCTACCGTTGACAAATAAATATTGATAACTTCGAGTGGGTTTGTACCAAGAAGGGTGTGATAAAAATCCATAAGCATGGATACCATTTTCTTGATAAGAAAATGGTTGGAGAATATCATTTAACTCTGGAAAGAGATCAACAATTCTATCAAATAATTCAACAGCTTCAAGAAGATGATATCGCACAGCACCATTATGAATCAGCTCAAAAGAAACTTCCGGTCTTGCTAATGCTTTTTTTAAAAATTCTTGGACAATAGCACGATACTCGCTGGTATCAGAGCTAAGAAATTTAAGTCTGGCAGGAACATTTTCAAAAAACTTTGTTACCAACATTTCTGTACCGATATCCATTCCTTTAGAAACAAGATCATCGGCTTGACCAAAAGTAATACGTAATTCAGAACCAAATTCATCATGGTGTGTGCGAGAAGCTATCTTAAGCTCTGCTATTTCAGCTAAACTTGCTAAGGCTTCTCCACGAAATCCAAAAGTCTTTAGATTAGTTAAATCATCAAAATTATTAATCTTGCTTGTAGTATGATTGAGATAGGATAAGGGAATATCTTCTTTTAGAATGCCATGACCATTGTCACGTACTGCAAGAAATTCCTTGCCTCCTTTCTCAATCTGAATACTAATCCAAGTGGCATCAGCATCTAACGCATTATCTACAAGCTCTCTAACAACAGATGCAGGACGTTCAATAACTTCTCCTGCTGCAATTTTCATAGTAGTAGAACTGTCCAGAATATTTATTCGTTTCATATATTAGTTCACTCGAATAGGATTGGGGATTCGTTTTTTGAGAGCATAGATCATCAATCCAAGCCCTATAAAAATCATAGGCAACGAATAAAGCATTCCTGCAGTCAGCCATTCTCCTGCTAAAAAACCAATCTGAGTATCAGGTTCACGGAAAAATTCTGTAAAAATCCTAGAACAGCCATATGATATTAAAAATGTCCCTGTCAAAAACCCTCTAGATTTAGAAACAGGCACTTTATAATAGAAGAAGAGCTGTATTGCTAAGGTCATCAATCCTTCTAATAATACATGGTATAGTTGTGAAGGATGACGTGGTACTTGAACCATTTCTTGACCGTTAATAATAAAACTCGTGATATTTGGTTCAAGGATTAATTTAGATTGATCAATCAGATGTTGGACTTGTTCTATAGGCAACAATGGAGCCCCATAGTGTCCAAGCTCAGGACGTTTTGGGAAGATCATACCCCAAGGCACAGAGGTAGGACGACCATATAATTCACCATTAATAAAATTTCCAATTCGCCCAAAAGCAAGACCCATAGGAACAGAAACAAGAATAACATCAGATAAATCAAGTAAATTAAAAGAATTGGTGATCTTTTTCATTTTCTGAATAGCAAATTGACAAGCAATATAAGTCCCAATAAATGCTCCATGAAAACTCATACCACCTTCCCATGGACGAAAAATAGCTAGTGGATCTTCAATAAAATAATAGTGAGCATTATAAAGTAATGCATACCCAAGACGACCACCAATAATAATCCCTAACATACTATAAAATAGCATATCAGTAACAATCTCTTTTGATACTTTTATGGTATTATTTTTGGAAAAGGAAAGTCTATTTTTAGTAATTTCTCGTTGTGTCCACCATGAAAAAAACAAAAAACCAAAAATATACATCATACTATACCAACGAATAGACAATGGTCCTAGGCTAAAAATTTCTACGGAGATAGGAGGATGTGTTAAATACATAAGGAATACCTCTTATATTTTTTCTATGTATTCTATAGCATCAATAAAGCCTCGTTCTGTATTTACTTTAGTGATACAAATTTTAATCGGTTTGCCTAAAAAATATTTTTTACTACCGGAACGATTTTGTGCTGTTAATTCTTCTTCATTAAAAATGATAAATTCATCCATTTCTGCAAAACGAATTAAGGCTTCTATGCCTGTATCATTCATTTCGATAAAAATACCAAAATTTGCAATAGAACTAATTGTACCATCAAATATCTCTCCTACAAAAGGCTCCATATAGCGAACAGATTTTATTTTCATCAAATCACGTTCTGCTTCCATTGCTATACGTTCTTGTGCAGAGATGTGTTGTGAAATAACACCTAAAGCATTTTCAGGATAAATAGATGGTTTATCTGAAGAAAACAAGAAATGTTTAATGATACGATGTACGATCAAATCCGCATAACGACGGATTGGCGAGGTAAAGTGTGCATATTTTTCAAACCCTAATCCAAAATGCCCAATATTTTCATAATGATAAGATGCTTGTGCCATAGATCGTAACGCTAAAATTTCTCCACTCATTTGGATAGGCGAATTAGCTAAGGATAAAATAAAATCTTGAATATCATTTGGCTTTGGCACTTCAGGGAGATTGACACCTCGTTTTGCTGCAAATTTTCTTAGATTTGTATATTTTTCAGGAGGAGGAACATCATGGATACGATATAGCCCTAATCCTTTTTTAGTTAAAAAATCACCTGCTGCTTGGTTAGCGGAAAGCATAAATTCTTCAATTAATCGCTCTGAGTCTAATCGATCTTTTCGATAAATTTTAATGGGATTACCTAATTCATCAAGCTTAACTTTTCTTTCTCGAAAATTAAAATCAACCGTTCCGTCTTTCATCCGTTTTTTATTCAAAATACGAAATAATTGATCCATAAGTTTGATAGTTTTAGCAAGTTGTGGATCTTTTTCAGGAGATCCGTTGATGATCTCTTCAACACGATCATAAGTCATTCGATAAGAGGAATTGATCATTGAAGGAGTAATACGATAATTGAGCATTTGTCCTTGATTATTAAAGTCCATAAAAATAGTCATAGATTTTTTGTCTTCATGAGGATTCAAACTACAAAGTTGGTTGGATAATTCTTCAGGTAGCATTGGAATAACAGTATCGATCAAATAATAGCTATTGGCACGAACCTGAGCTTCTTTATCAAGAGCTGAATTTTTAGCGACATAGTAAGAGACATCAGCAATGTGTACCCCTAGTGTCCATTTACCAAAGAATGATTTGGAGATGCTTACACCATCATCAAGATCCTTTGAATCAGCACCATCAATAGTAATAACAAAATGATTTTTTAAATTTTCACGATGGTAATCAGAATCTTCTTGAGATTCCCAAATTTTATTTGAAATTTCTTTTAGTACAGACAAATGAAATTGACGATTAGGCAACGCATATTTTTCAGAAATAACAGTCACATCAGATGAAGCATCTGCAAAAAATACTTTTGGTTTTACATTAGCATCGTTACGAGAATGAGGTCGATGTCGCCGATCCTGATTTTTTTGGTATGGCTCTCGAAAAGATGGAGTAAAATTAGGTATTTTGATAATTTTTTTATTTAAATCCAGTTTGATCAATCCTGTTGTGTGAAGCTCTTCAAGTATTTTTTTGATCATATCTTTATCATGATTCTTAACGATATTAAAATGACGATATAATGTTTCCAATCTTGTTTCAGCTTTTTTTACTAGATATTTTTGAATTCGCTCAATCAAGTAAATACTCCTTTTAATATTAAGAATTGATGATAAATAGGATTACTCCGAATACTATTTATCATCAATTTCTTTCAATATTTATTCTTGAATTTCATCTACTTCTGATATAGATGAAATTTGATCAGAGAATCCATAGTCTTTTTGAATCTTAGCCAATAATTTGTCTAATGATTTTTCATTCCAAACAACATTATATTTTTGATCTAATGTTGAGCGATAGTTATCTTGGATTTTTCTAGCTTGTTCACTGATAATTTTTTGTTTAATTTCGTCTTTTGATTGAGCAAAGGTACCGTAGATGGGTTCATCTTTATCATTAAATCGTATGATAGGACGTTGATCAGGATGTTCCTTATAAAACTTTTGAGCTTCTGCATCAGAAATATTGGTAACCAAATCTTTAAAGACAATCTCTGACAAAATAGGAATCGCATTCTGAAATTCAACGTTTCTCAGCTCAATTTGCTTGATTTTTTTAAATTCTTTATTATTATTGATAGATGATGAATATCCTTTTAGAACAGATGCTACTCTATACAGTTGTTGACTTGGTTTTGCAGGGTTTATAGGAGATACAAGTGATTTAAGTATTGTATCAGGAGTTGGCATGGTTTCGATAGGTAACATACCTTGAGATTGAAGAGGTAAAATAAGATCATCAAGTGTATATTTTTTTCCAAAAACAGTCACAAGTTTTGTTTTACTTGATAATTCTGAGATTAAATTTGTTTTATTATTAATAACAATTTTATCGTCATCTACTAATGTAAATCCAAGAGTGATTTGTTTATCAAGATATTGAGCAAGAATTTGATTGCCATCAACAGGAATATTTTCTTGTTGAGCTTGTTCTAGATTTATTGATTTTGCTTTTGTTTTTATATAAAGAATATATTGACCAAATTTTCCTTCAACAATTTGAGGATACAATCCATCTGCTGTTTTTGTAAACAAAACATCATCAATATCTGTTCGAGAGCCTTTTTGGACATAACCAAGATAACCACCTGTTTGACTACCTACAGGCTCTTCAGAATATGTCATCGCAAGCATTATAAAATCTTCAACAAGATTAGTAGATGTTTTTAACTGAGCAATAATTTCTTCTGCAGTCATAGTATTAGTACCTTGAGATGATGACACCGAATTAGAAATATCTTTATTAGTGAACATAATTTGATAGACTTCGGCAACTTGCACTTTTGTTTTATAAATATTTTTAGTAATTTCTTCACGACCTTTTTCGGCAGCAAACAAATAAGGCAATAGTTCGGTTTGTTTTTGCAAACTTTCCTGATAAAGAGGATCAGCTTTAAAGTTTGATATCATAAGAGCATCAATAGTATACAAATCCATATCTAATACCGCAGAACCGACAACCCTTTTTAATAAATCTCTATCGGATTCAAAAAATGACATATCTTCTGGAGAGACTCCGGAAAGTACATACTCCAAGCTTTCCATTGCTTGATTTAAAGAAACATTGACTGTTTTTCCGTTGACATCATTGTAACTCACGAGTGTTTGGTTTGAAGCACAAGAAAGCACAAACAAACTACTTAAGCATAAGATAGTATTTTTAATAAAATGTAACATAATTCCTCCAAACATTTTATATTTTAATAAAAGTTATTGACACGATTTATTTTTTGATCTATAGATTTTAAATCTTTTTGATTTAAAAATCAACTTTTTATCAAGCTGTGATTATTTGCAAATTAAATAAAAATATGATAAAATTATTATTAGTTTAACAGTTTAATAATTACTATCATGCTGGAGGAATTTGTGCTTAAATTATCATTGTATGATTTTGACAGAACTATTTATAATGGTGATACAGGTGTTCGCGTACTAAAATTCCTTTTCAAAAATTATTCAAAACAAACGTATCCATATTTTTGGCAGATTTTATGGACAATTACAAAATATATCTTCAAAATAAATAATAAAATAACATTTAAACAAAATATATATCGTGTGATCACTACTTTTTCTCCCCATGATTGGGAGAAAATCATGATTGATTTCTGGGAAAAAGAAAAAAATAATTTTTTTCCTGATGTGGTAAAACAACTAAAAAAAGATCGTGAACATGGTTATACTATTGGGATTATTTCTGCATCCCCTGAAATTATGTTAACAAAAATTCAAGATCTGATACCTTGTGATTTTTTGATTGGTACAATTTTCGCCATTAATTATAATACAGCAACCATAAAAATAATTGGTGAAAATTGCAAACACGAAGAAAAAGTTCAACGATTATATCAATATATGAAAACGTACTACCCAAATGAAACATACACAATCAAAAAAATGTATTCAGATTCAGATCATGACATGCCGCTCCTTACTCTTGCAGAAGAAGCGTTTACGGTTGAGTCCAATGGAATTATTCGTCCTGGATACCCGAAAAAAAATAGAAATTTTTAAATAAAATTTATTAAAGAGGTTTTATCATGAGTACCAATAATTACTCTGCTTCATCTATTATTGCATTAGATTTTCCTGATAATATTAGAATGCGTCCTGATATGTACATTGGAGATAGAAGTATTGAAGGCTATCATCATTGTGCCTTTGAGATCATTGACAACTCAGTTGATGAACACCTTGCAGGACATGCACAGCATATTACTGTAACGCTTCATCCTAATAGTATCTTAGAAGTGATGGATGATGGTCGTGGTATTCCAACAGATCTGCATCCAATAGAAAAAGTATCTGCTATTGAACTTGTGATGACAAAATTACATGCAGGTGGTAAATTTGATAGAGATTCATACCAAGTATCAGGTGGATTGCACGGTGTAGGTTTATCAGCTGTCAATGCGTTATCAGAATTTATGGAAGTAGATGTGCATCGTGATAAAAAAATCCTTCAAATTCGTTACGAAAAAGGTATTAAAGCTGTTGAGCTCCATGAAATTGGCAAAACAAATCTTGTTGGAACAACGATAAGATTTCGTTTGGATCATGATATTTTTCATGATGTCAATCACTTTACACCTGATATTTTAATCAGCCGTCTCAAACAAAGTGCTTTTTTAAATCCCGGTTTGAGAATTACTTTTATAAATTTATTGAAACACGATGAAGAAGGAAGCAATAATGAAGAAAGTAATACCATCGAATTTTATTATGAAAATGGTACTTTCCAATTTCTTAAAGAAGATATGAATGCTAATATTCCTGTGCTTTTTGAAGATCCTATCCGAATTGTTGGTCATGATCAAGGGATTTCGATTGATATCGCTTTACAATACAGAATATCAAACGACGATCCTATTTTATTAAGTTACGTCAATACAATCCATACAAAGAGTCATGGACTTCATGTTGATGGATTTTGGTATGCTTATGAAAAATTAATGAAACAATATTCAGAACGTTTGAAATTAGATAAAAAAGGATCCTTAATTTCAAAAAAAAGTTTATCAATTGGATTGACTTGTATTGTAAACACACGTATTCCAAATGCAGAATTTAAAGGCCAAACAAAAGATAAGCTTACAGAACCAGCAAAAACAACTGGTATTATCAGAAATTTAGTAGAAAATACATTAGCAAACTTCTTAGAAAAAAATAAAGAAATCATGATACAGATTCTCGAAAAAGCCATTAAAGAAATGGAAGCTATTGAATCTGCTCAACGTGCTTTAGAAAATTCCCGTTCTGGAAAAATTAAAAGGAAAGAAGCATTAACAATGCTTGCAGGGAAATTAGCAGACTGTACAAGTCGTGATCCTGAAAAAAAAGAATTATTTATTGTAGAAGGAGATTCTGCTGGTGGTTCTGCAAAACAAGGCCGTAATCGTGAAATACAAGCAATTTTACCAGTTCGTGGTAAAATCTTAAACGTTGCAAAAAAACAAGATGCTCTCAAAAGTGAAATAATAAAAATGATTTTTGCTTCTTTAGGGATTCAACCCTCTTTCCACCAAAATGAGGACTATCTTGAAAAGCTTCGCTATCATAAAGTAATCATCATGACTGACGCAGATGTGGATGGTTCTCATATTCAAATTTTACTGTTAACATTCTTTTATCGTTTTATGCCTGAGCTAATTCAAGAAGGTTATTTATATATTGCACAACCTCCTTTATATAAAATTAGTGCAGGTAAAGATACTGTCTATTTATACTCTGATGGTGAAAAAGATGAAATAATGAAAAGTAAACGATTTATGGATAAAAAAATAGAGCTCCAACGATATAAAGGACTTGGTGAAATGAATCCTGATCAACTTTGGGAAACTACAATGGATCCAACAACACGTAAACTGCGTCGTGTTGAAATTCAAGATGAATCACTAACTCGTAAAAAAATTGAGTTGTTAATGAGTGAAGGAGGTAGCCCAGATGAAAAGAAAAAATTTATTTTATCTGGAGCTGACTTTGTAACAAATATTGACGATATTGGATAATAATGTCACATGATTATTTCAGTAAGAAATTTGAATATAAGCACCTTAAAAAATTTGATATTTATTCAAAGTGTTATATAGCAAGAATATTGATCTCATTAATACCTCAAATACAAGAATTACTATTTTTTATTTTTTCTAATAATATGGATACAGTCGAATTAATTACTAATCTGAGAAATAAGATTAATAAAGAATATATGTTACAAAAATGATATATTCGTTATCATTCAGAATATATTCTTGTAGAAAAACATATTACAATTTATCTCAAATATAAAAACACCCTACGTTGATAGGGTGTTTTTATATTTATTAAGGCAAGTAATCATCAGGATTTGGTTTCACATAAGGGGGATCATCACCAAGTCTAATAGTAATCATTAACGCATTAAGCTCACTGACTGTTCTTGTAGTGGTTAATTTTCCTTGTGAAGGATGATTATATGATGCTTTGATAGATCCATTGGCAACAGTTCCTCCATCTAAAGCTTGAAGACCGATGTATTCAATAGCTCCTGTATATAAACCAGTGATATCGATAGGTCCATTCATCGAAGAACCCATAGGACTAAGAATAATACCCATTTTGGTATCACCATGAAGAGTGATTTCAAATTGTGTTAATTGTCTCCAGTTATTTCTGATCGAATCCATTTTTGATGCATAGTCATAATATCCACCTCCACGCCCATTCACTTTTGATTCAAGACCCATCCAACCAAAACGATCAATTTGTACTTGCGTAAAGTAAATACTATAATCTACATCTCTGATAAATTCATTAATATCATTAGGATATCTATAGGCTTCAATAATATCTGTAGGCTCACTTTCTTTACCAGAAGGATCTACGGCAACCATTTTATATAAATAACGACGCAATGGAAACTTAGTAAGAGGATCTCGATAAAATTTCACATAAGAATCCAGTTCTGTTAATAAAGTAAATCGTTGTTCAGCATCATCTCTTGACTCAAAGCGATGCTTATACGTTGCTCGATATATTCTATATTTTTCAGCACCTTCTACAGTATCCCAACTTAAAGACAAGAATTTTTCTGAATCTGTTTTATTATTTAAAATTTTGAAATTAGAAGGTGTTGGTATTTTCTGAGCAATAGCTGTTACAGATTGAGAAAGATCACTCTCTATATCGTTTTTATTAATCACAGAAACTTTATAAGACTTGGAGATCATATTTTGAGACCCTAATAAAATTTTTTCTGTAAAGATATTTGTTGTTACGGTGGCAATTTTTGTACCATTTATGGCATCATAAATGTTATACGATTTAGCTTGAGGAACAGAATCCCAAGTTAAAATAATTTTATCACTATAAAAACGAGAACCTTGAATATGATAAGGTGCTTTTAATGTCCAAGCTTCTATAGGATTACTTCTAGGCCCATTCTCGATACCATTAAGAGCAACCAAAGTATAAAAATATGTGTAGCTAGTCGTAGGTGGATTATCTTGGTAAGTAGTTGTTGTTACGGTGGCAATTTTTTCGTAATTACCTTTTATCGATTCTGAACGATAAACATCATAGGATAACGCATTATCAACAGATTGCCAAGCTAAAGAAATCTGATTTTTTTCCATACCTTGCACCGAAGCAATTTGAGTAGAATTCATTTGTGGAGATTGATCAGGAGCACTTAAGCTACGCTTATAACCTGTTTCGGCACGACTTTTAGGACTTACTGCCATATCACTAGATTTAGCAACTGCTTCAACCCAATAATAATAAAGCTGCCCATGTTTTAAGGATACATCTTTATCTATATAGATATCTGAAGATGTCGTTGCAATAAATTGAGGAATTTTTTCATTGACAGAACGATAAATATTATATGATTGTGCACATAAGACAGGATCCCAAGACAGAGCAATCTGATCATCAAATTGCCCATCTGTTGCAAAAATATTATCACTAATACCAAATCTTAATCCTTCTACAGGTGCACTTAATGCTCCTTCAAAACTTGAAGTATCGATCGATGCAATACGATATTGATAAAGGACACCAGGTATAGCTGTGGTATCAGAGTAATAAGGAAAATCTGTTTGTCCGATAGAGGCATAATTATCTTGCCCAGAAATTCTACGGTAAATAGCGTATGCTGTTGCTTGAGGAACAGAATCCCAAGTAATACGAATTTCATCACTAGAAACAGCTTTTATTGAATTAATATTTTTTGGAGGCAAGATAGTTGAAATACCTCCATATCCAAGAACAGAATCAGTTTGAAAAATGGCTGCATCACTGTGATTATAAGCAACAACATGATAATAATAATTTTGTCCTGGAATAGTATTATAGTCTACAAAAGAATTTCCTTTTATAAGAGGAGAAATAGGCACATGGTCACCAATAAATTCACCTGTAGCACGAAAAATTTGGTATGATTTGTAATAAGGATTAAGACTCCAAGTAATTTGAACCTTATCAGGATAATCGCCCTGTGTTGCAAGAGCTGAAAATTTTACTTGTTCTTGGTCTATTAACTCTGTTCTAGAACATGATAATAGAGTGATCAATAATAAAAATAGCAATCGTTTCATTAAAGTACTCCTTATTTATTAATAGATGTATTGATAGGAATACCTACAGGTCTCTTATTTTTCATAGCTCTAATTTCAAAAATGATGTCTGTACCACTAGGAGTATTTTTAATAAATTCATCTGTTCTAGCATTATAACTAATAGATTCTCCATTTACTGGACAAGAATCAAACCACTGATGATCCCCATTTCTTTTTCGATAGACACGATAACCTTCAGCACCTGCAACAGCACTCCAATTTACTTTCCAAGAAGATAATAACTTAGATCCAGAGGCAGAATTTGGTTTGGGAAGTAAATCTTTTTCAAGAAGAGCAATTCCAGAATAAGAATCAGATAATATACTTCCTGATCCATTTTTGAGAGCTTGAATTTTATAGTAATAAGATGGATAAGTATTGTCACCACGTATAATATGAGGTAAGTTACTATCTAAAAAATAAGATTTTGTTGTTGAAGGTAGAATAACACTAAAATCTTTATTATTTTCTGAGCGATAAATACGATAAATATCAACTTTAGGATTTTTTTCCCATTGAACCAAAATAGTCCCAGCTCCTTTTCCATCATCACCTGTATAATATTCAGAAACAGAAATATTATTTGGGTATAATAAGGTTTGTGCTGAATGCTCTGAGGAAAAAAATTCTTGTAATTGACCATTACTGTCTAAACCGAGATGTGATAATTTATATGTGTAAACAATATTTGGTTCTACATTTTTATCAATATAAGAACGATCTTGGAGATCTGCAATAGGAATAAAGGATTGATTGGGATTTGAACGACGATAAATACGTGTTAATGAATCATTTGCAGCAGAAATCCAATAAAGTTCGATACGATCAGTAAACTCATTATCTGAAATAGTAATGTTTTGAGGGGGAGAAACAGTTGAAATAGTGGGAAATTTACGAAATCCTTTAAGGATATCTGATTCACCGATCAATCTCCCTTTTTTATTATAAGCAAGCACCTTATAATAAAGATCTTGTCCTGAAATAGCAGAGATATCTAAATAAGAATCTTTAATAAGATTGTCTTTTAGGAGATATTCTCTCCCTCGTCCTGAGAGATTCGTGAGACGGCTTGATCTTATGATAGAATAATTGGCAAACTCCCAATAAGTCTCCCAAAACAACAAAACACCATCTGTACGAATATCAGAACTAGTAGAAGCTTTAATATGAACAACATCTTTCGTCTCTTCAAGATATGTCTTAGAACAAGCAAGAAATAAAAACAAAGATATGATCGACAATAACAATTTTTTCATAATTCCCTCATTTTTTAGAGCTTGTAAAAAACTTGCAAAAAAAATTGATTTCATTTTATAATAATAGATAATAATAAAAATAATATTTTTGGTATATATATATATCTCTTAAATTATATTACAAAACAAAAAAAAAGTCAACAGATAAAATAAACATAACAATATATCATTCATATAACTTAGTACATAAAAATTGACAACAAAAAGGAACTTATCGTATGAATTCTATAGATAATATTAAACTAATAGATATTGCAAAAATATTATTTATTTATTTAGGAGGAGTTTACAATATCAAATCAATTTCTCATTGTTCATCTCGATTAAGATTAGAGGTCAATGATCAAGAGCTTGTTGCTGCAGACAATCTCATATTGTCTTTACAAAATCGAGGTGTAAGCAGAATAGAAAATAATATTCAAATAATTTGGAATAATCATGTGGCTACCCTGCATGAAGTATTAAAAGAAATTCATGATGTTTTCAAAGATAAAATATCACAAAATATAATTTTGCTGACAAATAATCATATTAAAACATATTTTCAAACAAAAAATATTATCACTCTAGAATTATCAACAGAAATCAAATTAGATCAAAAGTTTCTTGATCATTTAAGCAGACTCAACTGTACTGTTCAGAAAAAATTCAATATACTATGTATTAGTGTTCCAGATGAATACAATGCAGAACGACTTACTAAAACACTTAATTATTGGGATCTTATTCAAAGCTATGCTATTGTAGATATTGTTGATGTTCATAATATTAAGCGGATTGTTTATCAAAAATCACTCTATCGTATTATCTTAAAAAATTTTGAAGCTATAGCAACAGATGTTTGGAAGCCGTTTGGTTTACCTGAAGTATACAATGACACTAAAGAGTCTGAAATTCAATTTATTTACCATTCAAAGCAACTGATATCACTCATTAAAGCTCATATAAATTTAGAAACGAATAAAAACTAAATACTTTTCATTTTTCTATTTGACAATATTCTAATTAGATGATATACTTAAATATAAAATATATAAACAGGAGCATGTTATGCATTATAAAGAACTCGGTTTCGTCAATTCAAAAGTTATGTTTCAAGTCGCTGTCAAAGATAAGTTTGCAGTCCCTGCTTTCAACTTTAACAACATGGAGCAAATCCAAGCTATTGTGATGGCTTGTGTAGAATGCCAATCACCCGTCATCCTTCAAGTTTCTAAAGGTGCTCGTGCATATGCAAATCCAATTTTGTTATCATGGATGGGACGTGGTGCCGTTGAAATGATGAAAGCTTATGCAAAAGAACTAGGTTTGGGAGAAATTCCTATGGTTTTACATCTTGATCATGGTGATACTTTTGAAACATGTAAAGATTGTATTAATACAGGTTTTTCATCTGTGATGATTGATGGATCACACCACTCATACAATGATAACGTAGCTCTCAGTAGAAAAGTTGTTGATTATGCACATCAATTTGACGTAACTGTTGAAGGAGAACTAGGTGTTCTTGCTGGTGTAGAAGATGAAGTTTCTTCTGATGAACATGTATACACACAACCTGAAGAAGTTGAAGACTTTGTGTCAAAAACAGGCGTAGATTCTTTAGCAATCGCTATTGGTACATCCCATGGAGCATTCAAATTCAAACCCGGTCAAAAACCTCAAATTCGTATGGATATCCTTAGAAAAATTGAACAAAAAATTCCAGGATTTCCTATTGTTCTTCATGGATCTTCTTCCGTCCCTCAAGATGCTGTCGCAATGATCAATAAATTTGGTGGAAAATTAAAAGATTCTATTGGAATTCCTGAAGAACAACTCTTTGAAGCTTCTCATTCAGCTGTATGTAAAATTAATATTGATTCAGACTCACGTCTTGTTATGACAGCACAAATTCGTCGTGTTTTTGCTGAAAGTCCAGCTGAATTTGATCCACGTAAATATTTAACACCAGCTCGAGACGCAATGAAAGAACTCTATAAACATAAATGTGAAAAAGTACTTAACTCTGCAGGTAAAGCACCTGCTATCATGGCTGCTCTTAAGAAATAAAAAATTTCAAAAAACACAAAAAACACTCATTCTAAAGAATGAGTGTTTTTTGTGTTTATTATAAAAGAAAAATATGATTAATTGCACAATGTTTGATCACATCATCAGACCATACAGAAACTTGAACCTCTCCAATATGAACTTTTTCGAATAAAAACATACTTAATCGAGATTGTTCTATTCCTCCACCAATCGATTGAGGTAAAAGATCATGTAAAATCATTTTATAAAAATCTTGTTTTTTTCTATCTTCCGCATCTGATAATTGCAACTGTAAATCCAATGTTTCTTTATTAACTCTGATACCCATTGACGAAATACTAAGAGCTACATCCAACGGTTCATGATAAAAAATAATATCCCCATTTAAATACCAATCATCATAATCAGGAGCTCGTTCCGCATGTTTTTCACCAGATTTCATCTCATGACCCACACCAATAATAAAAACAGCTTTTACAAGGCGTACAATTTGTAATTCGCGTTCTTTTGGAGTCATTGTTGGATACATATTTTCCAATTCTTGAGATGTTATAAACAAAATATCTTCAGGAAGTTTATGTGTGAGTTGAGGGTATTGAGTGATCAAATATATTTCGGTTTTTTGTATTACGTGATAAATTTTTTGAACAAAGAGTTTTAAGGTTTCTTGTGTACGATCTTCCGTTGAAATAGAAACTTCCCAATCCCATTGATCCACATAAACAGAATAGGTATTACTTGGTAAAACAGATGGTCTGATAGCATTCATATCTGTATAGATACCTTGTTTTAAAGGAATTTCATATTTATAAAGAGCCATTCGCTTCCATTTTGCAAGTGATTGGACTACTTCTACCTTTTGATTTGTGGCATTAATAATAAAAGAAACAGGTTTTGCAGATATTGGTAAAATATCATTAAGACCCGTATGTGACTCTAAAAATAAAGGAGCTGAAACACGTTGAAGATGGAGTGATCGAGATAATTCTTCTTCAAAAAACATTTTCAGGCTTTGGATTGCTTGTTCTGTTTCAAAGACAGTTAATTTAGATTGGTACATGATTCCCCCTATCAAATCAATTATTTATCTTACTTCAACAACAAAAATAACAGTTAATCAATTTTATGTTCTGAGATAGCTTGTTTAGCTAATCGATCAGCTTGTTCATTAAAAATATGTCCTGTATGAGCAATTATTTTTTTCCAAATAATAGAAATATGATATTTCATTAATTCTGTCACATAAAATTGAGCGATAGAACTGATAGCTTTCCATTGTCCGGTAGCCCACATTTCAAGACCTTTATAGTCATAAAAAACGGTTAACGATTTATGTTTTGATGTCTGTGCATATTCTAATGCATGGAGTACGGCATAGATTTCTCCAGCAATTTGGCGAGAACCTTCTTCTTCAGAAAGAGGAACAATTCCTTTTTTCTGATAAACAACCTCATTCCGTTCAACAACAACCAATCCCCATCCAATTTTTCCATGCATACAAGAACCATCAACATAAGCACAGATACCACTTGTCTCTTGATCTTCCGGAAATAAAAATTGATACCACAATTTTTGAATCTTTTCTTGTAATAATTGATCAGAAATATGATGACATCCTATTGAAAAAGTTTGCTTAGAAGGCTTATGGTACAAGATACAATATACCCCTAATAACCTAATTTTGACATTATAATCACGAAACGTATCACTATCAAGAGTCGCATCAATATTTTGTTTATGAAGAAATTCAATAAATCTTTCTGACTGTTCTCGGAGTTCTTGATAACTTTTGGTCATCGTGATTCCTTATCATTATTTTTAATTAAATAATGATAATCTTTACCTTTATACTCAAAACGTTTGATTTTTCTCGTAGAATTTTTAATCAATTCTTCGGTATATATTTCATATCCACGAATCATTTGATAGATTTGTAATTTTTTATTGATTGTTCTAATATGTTCATCAATAGCCATTTTGATAGAAAGATCATCAGGATTCATACTCGCTGCTTCTATATTCAACTTATCAACAACAACCAATGCACAAACAATCTCACTCTTATCTGTCTCAGAAACAGGAACACCAATGACAATAGATTCTAAAATATAAGGATGAGCATTAAGTAATTCTTCAATTTCTTCAGGATAGACATTCTTACCACCACCGGTTACAATAATATTTTTGTAACGACCTGTGATATAAAGAAAATCACGCCCTTTCTTATGAACAAGACACCCCATATCTCCGGTTTTAAGCCATCCATCAGCTGATAATACTGCTTCTGTAGCTACGGGATTATTCCAATAACCTAGCATGATATTTTCACCTTTAACAGCAATTTCACCGATACCTTGTTCATTAGGATCAAGAATCTTACACTGAACGTTAGGAATAATATTCCCAACAGATTTATTATCAACAAACCCACTTGGATTTCCAACAGAAATGACAGGGGATGATTCTGTCAATCCATAACCATTTGCAAGATTAAAACCAAGAGCTGCATAACCTTTTGATGTATTGTAAGAAAGAGGAGCTGCACCAGAGATTAAAAAACGAACCGTTGCAAAACCAGCTTTTTTTCGTAAAAACCCAAATACTTTTTCACCAAATTTATGAGATCCTGTTACTGTATGAATAAAAGAAGAAAGATGATAAAGAACATTAATAATCTGTCTAACAGGTGGTGTTAATTGACGTAGCTGACGCATAATCCCGTCAAGAATCTTAGTATATAATGTAGGAATACCAATCATAAGTGTTACACGTGTCGATTTTATAACATCAATCAAACGATTTGGTTTGATTGAATCAGCATAACTCATGGAACCTCCAACAGCTAAGTTGGTCAACTCAACAGAGAATTGGAATGTATGATGAAGTGGAAGCACACTCAAAATAACCTCTTTTTCAGAAAGCTCTGCTGCAATCCACAAATTATTGACTTGATGAGCAAAATTAGAATGACTTAACATTACAGCTTTTGATGCTCCTGTTGTTCCTGAAGTAAAAATCAACGACGCAAGATCATGATGATGGATGTCTGTTTTTGTCATATCCGAAGGTATAGGCAAATGAAGAATATCTTCAAGAAAGATAATATGTTTATTATTTTCTTGTGGGATCTTATCAAATATAATCCATTCTTTGATTAAATCCATAATCTCATGATCTTGTTTTATTTTATCAAATAAACCAATAGACAATATTATTGTCTCAACACCGGAATTTTTAATCAAATTTTTCAGTTCATCATTAGAAAGCATTGCATCAAAAGGAACAGCAACCATACCATTATAAACAATACCCAAATAAGCCATCATCCATTCAGGTCTATTTTCAGAAATCAATGCTATTTTATCACCTTTTTTAAAATTCTTATGACATTGAAAATAGGAAGCAATTGATTTAACTCCTTTATACAATTGTGCATATGACATAGATATATAACGTTCTCCATCAAATGATTTGGCATAAATAGAATCAGATCTTTTTTCTAAAGAATCTGATAGTTGTTGTAAGTTTAAATACATAAACAAAACCTCATTTAATAAATTTAATACATTATTATCTTTATCTTTGAAAAAGATAGAGTTAAATAATAAATCAATTCATTTTAACACAAATAAACTATTTGTCAACTTTTTTATTTGTGTTATTTCAACATAATTTATAATAATAATAAAATTACTATTAAAAGATTTTAATATTGACTTTTTTTTTGTTCGATTTATAATATATTTGATATTAAAAATAAGAATAAAAATAAAAATGAGATCACATATAACTTTAATAAGGAGAGAAAATTATGAGCAAACAAAATGGTTTTATTATTCTTCAAAAACTTGGTCAAGCATTAATGCTTCCAGTAGCGGTACTTCCAGTAGCAGGGATTCTATTAGGAATAGGAGCCGGAGTACCGTCAGCATTATCTGCTCAAGGAACATATTTACCACAAGGTGTTGCTAATCTATTTGCTATTATGGCAACAGCAGGAGATAGTATTTTTGCTATCTTACCATTATTATTTGCTTTAGCGGTTACAATTGCATTCACAAATAATGACGGTACATCTGCGTTAGCAAGTTTGTCTGGATATTTTGTATTTTTAGGAACAATGGGAGCTGTCGCAAAAGTTATAGGAATAGAGCCTAAATCTATTCTTGGTATTCCATCAATCGATATGGGTGTTGTAGGTGGTTTACTTATTGGTGGAACAAGTGCTTATGTATTTAATAAAACATATAATACACAATTACCTGAGTTTTTAGGTTTTTTTGGTGGTAAACGTTTTGTCCTTATTGTTAATTCGTTAACAAGTTTGGCATTAGGATTATTATTACCTCATATATGGGGACCTATCGGAAATAGTATTCAAGCATTCTCAAATTGGGCTGCTTATGGAAATCCAAATATTGCATTTCCACTTTATGGATTTGTAGAACGATTGTTACTTCCTTTTGGTGTGCATCATATTTGGAATGTGCCATTTTTCTTTGAGATTGGTGAGTTTACCAATTCAGCTGGTGAAATTGTTCGTGGTGAAATTCCTAGATACTTGTCTGGAGATCCAACAGCTGGAAACCTAGCCCCTTCATATATTTTCAAAATGTATGGACTTCCTGCAGCCGCAATCGCAATTGGATGTGCAGCAAAACCAGACAAAAGAAAAGCTATTATGGGAATGATGATTTCAGCAGCTCTCACATCTTTTTTAACAGGTATTACAGAACCTATTGAATTTTCTTTCTTATTTATAGCACCTATTCTCTATTTATTCCATGCTCTCTTAGTATTAGCAGCTTATGCTATTATCACACCTATGGATATTCGACATGGAACAACATTTTCTCATGGATTAATTGATTACACACTATTATACGGTCTTGGAAAAAATCAACATATGTTAATCATATTTGGATTAATTTGGGCAGTATTATACTTTGTTATTTTCTACTTTACTATTAAAATTCTCGATCTCAAAACACCAGGTAGAGAATTAGAAAATCTTTCAAACACATCACAATCTTCTAACTCTGAAATAGCAATAAAACTTGTTGCCGCTTATGGTGGAAAAGAGAACATCACATCATTGGATGCTTGTATCACACGTCTTAGAATCTCTGTACATAATCCTGAACTAGTTGACGAAGCAGAACTCACAAAACTCGGTGCAAAAGCAGTCATTAAATCAGGAAATGGTACTCAAGCAATTTTTGGACCACTTTCAGATATTTATAAAAATGAAATGGCTAAAATTATCTAAATAATACCTCATCATATCAAAAAGTCCTACTCAATTGAGTAGGACTTTTTGATTGAGTATTTGACTTTATAAACAAAATATAATAAGCTTATAAGTATATTATCAAAAAGGTTTTTTATGTCACAATACAAAAGGCTCACGAAGAAATTCACTCCTATCCTACTGGCCATAGGAATCCCAGCAAGTTTAAAGATGATCGCAGAATTCTTCCAGCAATTTATTGACACAATCTATGTAGGACAATACAACAGTGATAGTTTACTTGCTATCTCATCAATTATTGTTCCCATATGGATGATTGAGTCAATTTGGATTGGTATGAATTCAGCAAATACGGTAATGATCTCTCAACGAATTGGTTCTAAAGATACTGTCAAAGCATCCAAGATTGCTCTTTATATGTTTATATTAGGAGGAATTTGTTCAGGATTATATTTTATTTTTTGGCAACTTGCAACGCCTACAATTATTCAATTAATGCATTTAAAAGGTGTTGCAGCACAAGAAGGAAGTACATATCTTAAAACATATTCTTATCTATATTTGGTTCGCTTCTTTTTTGTGGGTGCTCCTAGTTCTGCATTAATTGCTATTGGAAAAACAAAACCAATCATGTGGGCCACCATAGCTCAATCATTAACAAATATTATCCTCAATCCTATTTTAATTTGGGGAGTCAACGGCTACATTCCGGAACTTGGGCTAAAAGGTGCCGCTATTGGGACAGTGGTAGCAGAAATTGTATGTGCTATCGTCATTAGTACTTATTTTTGGAAACATGATTTTCTACATATCAAACAACAACCAATCAAACCAATAAATTTTGATATTAAAGAACGGTTAATATTAGGTATACCAATTACCATTGAAATGATGTTTTGGAGTTTTGCGACATCAATGATCATTTCAATGTTAAATCATACAATTCCTCTTGGTGGTGCTATTTTTAATATTGGATTTTTATTAAGCGATGTTTCTTATAGAGCATTATATGGATTTGATCTGGCAAATATGTCATTAATCGGTAAAGCATTTGGGGCTAAACGAAAAGATCGTACTGTTGCTTCCATTCGTTCTTCACTTAATGTGAAACTTATTGCAGGAAGTATCCTGTTTACAATTTTATTGGTATTTCAAGAACCAATTACCAAATTATTTACTTCAGATATGATCATCATTCAAGAAACATTAGATAATTTCTCATGGATTCTAGCAATTTCAGCATTATTAATTACTGTAGGGATCAATATGAGTACTCTCAATGGAATGGGATACTCACGGTATTCTCTATATATCAGTTTGGTAGGGATTTCTCTTCGGATTTTAATTTCTTGGTGGGTTATTTATCATACTAATTTTGGTATTGCAGGTGTTTGGGCTGCAACATTTACTGAAGAAGCAATACGTCTATTGGCAACGTATCTTGCTCGTGTATTTTTATTAAAAAAATATTGGAAGATTTGGGCAACAAAAAAAAGTACCTATTAATAGGTACTTTTTTTTGTTGTTGCCATGAATAATTTTAAAAACTAATAAAAGTTAAGTATGGAAACCAATATGTTCCAGTTTATCGATAGGCAAAGATCCAGCAACATTATATTGTATAGAGACCCATACGATATTTAGTAACATATCATCGTTGTGCTTAGTCTTTTAATTCTGCAAAAAACTTGATTAATGCTTGACCAATTTCCTCTTCTTTCCCACCGGAAATATGAACAATGATAAGATCACCTTTTTTAGCTCCTAGAGACATTACTTGTAGCAAAGAATTTGCTTTAACTTTTTTATCTCCTTTTTGGAGTTCTACGGAAACTCCTTCAAATCCTTTGATTAATTTTACAAGTTCATTACCAGGTCTTGTATGAATACCTGTATCATTGGAAATAGTAATTTCTACTTGATGCATTGCATCCCCCTTGATGTAGTTGTATTATGATTATTTATTATTTAAAATTCTTTTGACAGATTCTTCTAAGAATGCTACAATTTCAGATCCATCAGCCATCGTAAGAACAGTTTGAGCAATTTCTTGAGCTTCTTTAATGGTCGTCGATCTGATAATTTCTTTTACTTTTGGAATACTAATCGCACTCATGCTTAGTTCTTTGACACCAATACCAATTAAAAACAATGTAGCTAAAGGATTTCCACCCAATTCACCACAAACACCTGTCCAAACTCCCTTTGCATTAGCATCTGCTGTAGCCTTAGCCATCAAACGAAGTACAGAAGGATTAAAAGAATCGTAAAGTTTTACAATATGTGGATTACCACGGTCTACTGCTAAGGTATATTGAGTTAAATCGTTGGTACCATAGCTAAAGAAATCAACAATATCAGCTAATTCTGATGCAATTATTGCTGCAGCAGGGGTTTCGATCATCACACCTGTTTGAATATTAGGATCAAAAGAAATACCTTCAGCTTTGAGTTCTGTTTTACATTCTTCTAGTAAAGCATTGGCTTTTTTAACTTCATTTACAGAGATCACCATTGGGTACATGATACCTACTTTTCCTTCAGCAGACGCTCTGAGAATAGATCTTAATTGAGTTTTGAATACATCAATTTTATCTAGACAAACACGAAGAGCCCTCCATCCTAAAAATGGATTTAATTCATGAGGAAATTGAAAATAATTCAAAGATTTATCTCCACCAATATCTAAGGTTCTTATAATAACAAGCTTATGATCAAAAGCTCTAACAACATTAGAATAAGCAATGGTTTGTTCTTCTTCAGAAGGCCAATTAGAACGATCCATATATAAGAATTCAGATCTATAGAGCCCTACACCTTCAGCACCTTGATCAAGAGCAGGTTTTGCATCAATATCTGTTCCAACATTGGCACAAAGCTCAATACGAACACCATCTTTTGTAACACCTGGTAACTCTTTTAAAGCTGCTAAACGATGTTGTTCTTGTTTATGTGCTTCTAATTTTTTTTGATAAAAGCTTTTTTGCTCTGATGTTGGATCAATAACTATATCTCCAGAAGTAGCATCCAAGATTAAAGCTTGGTCATTTGCAACATTTTTAAGGATATCTGTTGCACCAACAATTGCTGGAATGACTAATGTTCTGGACATAATAGCAACGTGAGAAGTAGGTCCTCCTTCTACAGTAACAAACCCAAGGACTTTAGTTTTGTCCATTTGAGCGGTATCGGAAGGAGTTAAATCAAATGCAACAACAACACAAGGATCGTCAATTTCTGATAATTGAGGAATATGAATCCCTAGAATATTTGCAATTAAACGGCGAAAAATATCTTTCATATCAGATGCACGTTCACGCATATATTCGTCGTCCATATTACTAAACATTTCAATATATTGGTCTGCAACCATTCTAGTGGCTTTATCAGCAGAATAGAGTGAATCTTTAATTAAACTTTTCACTTCTTCTTCAAGAGCTTCATCAAGTAAAATTTCAAGATGACCATCAAAAATTTCGGCTTCTTTAGCTCCAACATTTTTAAGAGTAATTTCTTTAATTCTTTCTAACTGTTTTTTTGCTTCTGCACGTCCTTGATCAAATAACATATATTCATCTTGGATTTGAGATTCTGCAATCAATTTCTCATTGATTGTGATTTCTGGTTGTGCGAAAATAAAAGCTTTCCCAACAACAACTCCTGGACAAGCAGAAATACCTTTAATAATTTTTGAACTCATTCAAAAACTCCTATTTATTTTTCTTCTTAGTTTTTATTATTTTTCAAATGACGTATAAGAACCGTTTGAAACAATACCTTTAACAAATAATTCGTCATCTAAAATTGTTAGATCAGCTTTATAATTTGGTTTGATATAACCATATTCATTATCTTTTTTAATTGATCTAGCTGGATACAAGGAAGCCATCTTAAGTGCTTCTTCAAGAGGAATACGTACATAATTAACAGCATTTCGTACACATTGATCCATCAATGTAGCAGCACCGGATAAAGTGCCGTCTTTTGCAAAACATTTACCGTCTCGATGCGTGATTAATTGTCCACCAAATTCAAATTCCTCAATGTCTGTACCGGCAGGAGCTACAGCATCGCTTACTAAGAATAAACGATCCCCTAATGCTTTGTAAGCAATATCTACCGATGCATAATTACAATGCTCTCCATCTACAATAATACCAGCATAGATATTTTTACTATCTAATACAGCACCCAATGCCCCTGGTTCTCTTGAATCAAAAGGTCTCATGGCATTATAGAGATGAGTTGCCATTGAGATTCCTGCGGGTAGTTTTTCTGCAACTTGTTTATGTGTGGCATTTGTATGCCCCATCGATACCACTACACCACCATTTACAAGTGTTTCAATATCTTGCATTGTATTTTCTTCTGGTGCTAAGGTTACTATTTTTCTATCTATTTTGGCATTAATAATTGCATGAAGCATTTCTTTTGAAGGTTTTCGGATATATTTCTCTTCATGGATACCTTTTTTAATTTTTGAAAGATATGGACCTTCAAAATGCCAGCAAATAATTCCTAATAAATGATGATCATTCATATGATTAATTAAATCTATTGCTTGATACATTTTTTCGTCACTTGACGTTATCAGTGTAGGAGCAAAAGATGTCACTCCATGTTTTAATCCTGTTTCATACATGATTTTCAGAGTATCCAAAGAAATATCATGATTGACATCAGCACCGCCACAACCATTTAATTGGAGATCGATAAAGCCTGGAACAACCATACGACCTTTAAGATCAATTTTAGAAATTACCGTATCGGGTGATAAGGCAGTTTCTATACTTCGAACTCTATCATTTTCAATAATAATAGCTGCATTTTCAATGAATTTTTCTCCATCAAAAACTTTGGCATTGATAAGAGCATAATATGATTTATACAGCCCTTTAACAAGGATTTTGGGATGCAAACTTTTAGCCTCAACATCTTTATGATAACGATATGTTTTAATACGAATATCAGATACAGCCTCCTCATCAACAACAAAAGTAGTCTTAGGATGCATTTGAAGAACGGAAGCTGGATAAAGATGATTGACTCCTTCTTCAATAGATAATTGAAGAGCTCGAGATTTCACTTCACCTTGTGTGAGTACCAACACTTCTTTAGAATCCATAATAGTTCCAAGACCAACAGTTAAGGCAACTTTTGGAACAGCATCAATCTGATTATTAAAAAATTTTGCATAGGCAACTCGTGTCTCAAATGTCAGTTCTTTATCACGTGTCCGCGATGTCAACGAAGAACCTGGTTCATTAAAAGCAAGATGGGCGTCTTGCCCCATGCCACAAACCCATAAATCTATTTTTCCTAAACGAGTCAGTAATTGTTCATAACGTTGTGCTTCTTGTTTTATATCCGGTGCATTTCCATTCAAAAAATATATTTGATCTTGACGGACATTGAGAAATTTTAAAAAATTATGATAAAGAAAATAATAAGTACTGTTAGAATCATCTTGTTCGTATCCAACATATTCTCCTGAATTGACAAAATATACATTTTCAAAAGAAAGAACACCATCTTTATAAAATTGCACTAAACGCTGGTACATGAGTAAAACCGTATCACCTGCTGAAATCCCTAAAACAAAGGGGTTTTCTTTTGTAGGAGCAGCATTAAGAATTGTTTTTGCAATGTAGTAAGAAGCCCATTCTCCTACATGTTCTTTAGTAATAATTAATCTCATAGTCATACCTCTCTCTTGATTTTAGTGATCAGCGAAATTTTAGAGTAGTTGTTTATTGAGAAATCTTCCTGCAACTTTATCAATCAAAAATATAACTGAAGGATGCATTTGAAGAATAGAAGCAGGATAACTGTCTGACATACTGTGTTCTAAAGAATGTTCGACAGCAAACGCTTTATGACTTCCGTAAACAGCAATGATAATTTCTTTTGCTTCATAAATTGTTCCCATACCTATGGTTAATGCTTTAGCAGGAACATGAGAAATATCATTCCCAAAAAAACGAGCATCTGCTTTTATGGTTTGAGTAGTTAATGTTTTCAGTCTCGTTCTTCCTTTTAAAGATGACGATGGTTCATTGAAAGCCACGTTGCCATTACTCCCTAAAGAACCTAAAAACAAATCCATTCCCCCCACAGAGTTTATTAATGTTTCATAACGATCAGATTCTTTAACAAGATCATCTGCTTTTCCATTTAATGTATGAATATTTTCCGGAAGTACATCAACTTTGGACAAAAAAACTTCTTTTAGTTTTTTAAGATAGAAATTAGGATCATCAATATTAAAACCTACATATTCTCCTGCAACAAAAATAATCACATTTTTCAGAGAAAGTTCATGGTTGTTAACTTTTTGAGTAAGTGCTTCACAAATATCAAGAATAGTAAGACCTGTTGACAAACCTAACACAAAATTTCGGTTAGATGCATTTATTTTTTCGGCAATTAACGTTGCCACGGATTGAATAATATCAGAACGATTTTCTTTGATAAGAATCTGCATAAAAACCTCTAATGGCTACTATTTTTAAGTCTTCAGTTTCTCAAAATTTAAAAAAATATCCTTAAATATAAATTTATTATTATATGATAGCATATATATTTATTTTTGCAAATATTTTTTTAATAAAAAGAACAATTTGTATATTTTATATAAATTTTTATGTTAAAAATATTTTAATTAAGCATATTAACATTAATCATTAATTAAAAAATAAATGTGTTTATTCAATAAACAAATATATCATTATAATCTAATAAATTAATATGTATATTTTATTGACTTAAATTATATCTATATATTATAATAAAGTTAGACAACAAAAAGATATTTTATATATGAGGATTTTTATGTTTAATTTTTTAAAAAAGAAACCTGAGTTTTTAGAAGTTTATGCACCTCTTACAGGTGAGCTTCTTCCTTTATCTGCATCACCAGATCCAGCATTTGGAGAAGGAATGATGGGTGAAGGTTTATGCATCAACCCTACTGAAGATACAGTAGCTGCTCCTTTTGATTGTGCAATTGATATTTTTCACACTCTCCATGCTGTCGGATGTCGTAATAATTTGGTTGAGATGATTGTTCATATAGGTATGAATACTGTATCTTTAAATGGAGACGGTTTTAAAGCATTAGTACCATTGCAAGGTGATGTGGTAGCAAAAACACCTCTTATCAAGTTTGATTCTAATTTTTTGAAAAATAAGGTAGAAACACTTATTACTCCTATTATCATTGTAGATAAGCCTGAAAAAGCAACTATTGAATATATTAAAACTTCAGGTCATGTAACAGCTGGTGAATTGATCTTTAAAATTATATTTTAATTTAATGTTTGATTTTATAAACCTTAATATACTAAGAGGAGTGTTATTATGAAATACGCAATATATGTATTTTTATTTTCTATTCTAGCTGTCGGAAACAGCTTTTCTCAACAATTAAACTCAAATATCAGATGGGATATTGTCTCAGGATCTAGTTTTGTC
>JBOFGS010000007.1:0-60145 GCA_051649245.1 Brevinema sp. | reverse complement strand
ATCTCTTTTAAGAGATCGTTTTTTTGTGTTATCAATTATTTCTTATGATATTTCAGTTCAGAAACAAATTTTATTAATTTTGATTTTGGTGTTTTATGGGACTCAAATTTTGCTTGTTCTTCATCACTAAGACGAGTCCAAATTTGTGTTTCTCCAAAAATACCTGTTTTATCTATTGATGCTCTCAATCTAAGAGTGTTAAGATCTGATAATTCACCTTTAACATGAAAATAACTACCATCTGAAGGACGATAAATTTCCCCTCCTTGCCATTTACCTTGATTAAAGCTTATACCGTATAGAAAAATAACATCTTTCATAGATCGTGTTCGAAGTGCTGGATCTGGATTTTTTGAATCTATTGCTGTACTGTGAGAACCATCAGTAAGTCCATAACCATAAGCATAAAATTTACTATCATATTCAAATATTTCTACAATAGTACCCAGTGTTTCACCTTTACCAGGTTTCATAAGCCAAGAACCAACAATGTCTTGTGCGTTTTGCTGAGACCAAGACACATTAGCTATAAAAATCATTAATGCAATTAATATATTCTTCATAAAGATACCTCTTATTTAAATTTACATTTTATTATTTGTACGTTCTATTTTATTATTTAAATTTCCATTTCAGACCGATGTCCCATTGCATTGCAAAAGTTTGAAATAAGAAACGTTCCACAACCCAAGTACCAACCAAAACACGAACATATGGAATTAAATTAGGATTATTTTTCGTTGCTTTTTCATACTGAAATCCTCCAAAGACACCTACCCTAAATAAATCTCCACCACCAGAAAGAACATGTTCAATCAATGATACAAGAGCAAATGACATACCCGTTCCTGTTAAGCTATATCCAAGCTTAATATCATGACGAAAGAAAATATCTCTCCCTTTTAGAATAATTCCTTCTCTGTTATTATAATAAAATTGATCAGCTCCATAACCAATGCTGTGAAAATAAAATATTTGCGGACGATAAATTAGTGCAACCATACCTGGTCCGGCAGGCCCTCCAAAAGTAAATTCAGGAGCAAATTCAAAAATAAAATTAGAAAATTTATTCCGAATAGGAGTTCTTGTCAAAGGATTCAATCCTGTAAAAGGAGGAAATGCAGAAGTGTAATCATCATTAGGTCCATTCATTTGGATAGATCCTGCAAAATCATATTCAAATATTACTCTTGCAGTAAAGTTAACAGCAATAACAGGTTGCCAGTATAAAAAAAGAGATGTTCTGGAAAATATTGAAAATTCTTGTTCTAAACCAACCATCAGTGCAGAATCTTTAAACCAAAATGTTCCTTGATCTCTATGTAGTGCATGCCTATAATAAAGACGTGTTTGGTACAATGAACCAAAAGGATTCCATTTTCCCATATATGCATTCTGCCAATACCAACCTTGATCTGCAGGTATTTCTTTTTTTACTGAATTAGTCAAAACAGTATTATCTTGTGCAAATATAGACCCTGTAAGCATTACTATAACAAATAATATGTTTCTCATATACAATTCCTTCATGAAAGTGAGTATATCTTATTTAGATAAAATATATATTAATTCAGGCAACCAATCATGTGCTCTTGCAATTATAGTTCCTGATATAGCACACAAAATAGTACCAATTAACACTCTCCATTTCATAGGCATAAAATATTCTATAGCTGTCATATAACCTGAAATCATTGCACCAGTAAAACCACCACCAGGGAATCCCCATGAAGATGCATAAAACATATTTTTAATTACTTTAGATTTACGAGGAGTACGGCTTTTTTTCAAATAATGATTTTGTTTGAATCCATATGCTGTTCCTTCAGGGGTTTTCAGATAACGATGTGCAGTTTTGGGGGTGGACATTTCAATATATTCGATTTGTTCACCAATTCCGGGATAATATTTTTCAAGAATAGCAAGATTTCCGGTAATGACTTTTTCTTTTTTTGCTTTATATTCTTCTGGAGATAAGCCTTCCCATTCTTTCATTTTGGATGTTGAACACATAACGCCAAATGACCTATCGTCTCCTTCCGGAACTAATCCTGAATCAATTGCCGAATAATCAACAAAAACAAATCCTCTTTTTTCAATATCTAAATTCATTCTGTTTTTTATTTCTGATAATGGCTGGTTAAGATCAAGACCATCCCATAAAAATGTTGAATAGCTATTTCCAGGATAAAGTTTAGATATTTTTTGTTTAAAAATAATATAGATACTATACAAGCTTGTTTCTATTTCTAGCTTATCTATACAAGGTTCTTGTATTTCTTTAGGAACCATATGACCGTTAAAGATACAATGTGGAGCACAGTTTGCGATTAATGTTTTTGCATCAACCGTAATCATTTCTTTAGTTTTTCTATCTTGATAAACAACACCTGTCGCCTTGTTTCCTTTCATGTTAATTTTTTGAACATCAGCTAACAAACGAACTTCTCCACCATGTTGTTTAATGATATCTGTTAATTGGTTGGAAAGAACTTGGCTACCGCCTTTGATAAAAACACCTTTATTAAAATAAGAAGCTTGAGCCGCCGCATGATAAAACCAACTTAATTCATAAGGATCATCTGCATAATAACCTAAATTTCCATTGAGAAGATTTTTGAGTTTATTATCTGTAAAATATTTATCCATTTTTTGGCCAACATTTGCTTGTTGAAAATAAGTCTTAAGAAACATGGGAAAAGAAGTTATGGGGAAGAAAAAGAAAGAAATAGGATCTAAGTCAGATGGAAGACGTCTGATAGGATATGTTGTACAATCTAAATCTCTAAAATAGGCATCAATACCTGCCTTTTCATGAGGAAATTCTTGTTTCAAATAGTTTTTAGCATTTTCAATGCCTTCAGGAATAGTATATTCATACTGTGATGATTTTAAGCGAAAAAATTCAGGTAATGGAACAATAGGAAGAGTCTTATCCAATCCTAATTTTTTAAAAATAACATGCTTCCCATCACGATGTGGCAACCCAAAATCCATCTCATGAAGACCTACTTCACACGTTACACCCTTACGTTGGAAAGTCGTAGCACATCCACCAGGAATATTGTGTTGTTCTAAAACCAATACTTTTTTACCTTTTTTAGCAAAGCACGCTGCTGATACTAAACCTCCCAGTCCGGCACCAATAACAATAATATCATAACGCATAAACTCTCCTCGATTAATATATATTTATATTATATATATACAATCACATACAAATCAATAGTTTACAAAAATATTTTTTTTTCAATTCAGTTAATGTGTATTTTGTATTGTTAGGATCAAATTTTTACTAAAATATTTATTGACATATGATAAAAACTATACCATAATAGATAATATATACAGGGGGATTCTATGAAATATATAACTATGTGTGCATTAATGTTTAGTTGCATACCAACATTTTCTATCGAAATAAAAAATATCAAGATTGCAGAAACACTTTCTATCCAAGGAAAATCACTTGTATTGAATGGCGCTGGGCTTAGAAAAAAATCTATTATTGATTTGTATGTTGCGTCCATGTACACAACATCAAAAAAAACAGATGCATCAAAAATCATTAATGATCCTAAAGAAATAGTGTTGAAATTGAATATATTATCAAGTTTTGTTGGAGCAAAACAACTTAATAAAGCTATTCTAGACGGCTTTAAAGCAAACCATACTGATGAAGAATTACAAAATCTTCGGGATGAGATTCAAAAACTCCAAAATTCTTTTAGTAAACAAAAAATCACAACAGGCACAGTTATTGAGTTTATATTTATGGATTCAAAAATTTCTATCAGACAAGATGACTCAGAAATTATTGCTTTTGATAATCAAGCATTTAAAAAAGGATTGTTAAGTATTTGGATTGGTAACAATGCTGTCGATACTAACTTAAAAAAATCATTACTATCTCTATAATTTTTTAAAAACAATCAAAAACGCCTCCTTATAATAAGGAGGCGTTTTTGATTGTTTTGATCTATGAATTCGGATCAATATAATTTTCCATAATAAACCCAGCATAATTAAACACGGCCTTTCGAGAATTCCAAACAGGAGAATGTTCGACTTTATCCAAACCAAATGTTTTGATTAATTCAATTCCAAAGAGACTAAAACCACGCGTAATATTACATAAATGATTAAAATGCCACCATTCTGATGACAAATAATCACGATTGGTATCGCTTAAAAATCCGGATCGTGGAGGAATAGTTGAAAACCCATGTTTTTGCATAATTTCCGTTAGACAAATAAAATTATCTTCTACCTCTTGAAATAAATCAACACCTGTTTTGTGGTTTTTCCAATAGATAGCCTTAAGTGTTTGTCTCGTACCTTGTGGAGATCTAAAATAAATTTTAAAATAGAAATCCGTTGGCTTCCAATTATCTGTATCATGATCAAAACGTTCTCTGACAACAACATAAGGATCTGTTTGTGGATTGGTAAAACCTGCATTAATACAAAAATCTAAAGCAATCCCTGTATAATGCAAAGAAGTATGTGATCGAGCGGGAGTAACTTCTGCATCCAGTGAGCGTAAAGATCCTGATGAAAAAATCTTACCACATTTTTGGTGGACTTCAGCCATTGCAGCTGAAAATGAAGGACATATATCATTTCTAAGATCAAAATTTTTTAAGCAATCAAAATGAGTATCCGTATCCACATCAATAGTTGTGATATGATAACAAGGTTTTTCTATTACAAAAGGATACTGAAGTTCCCATAATGTATCAACATTAGTCAATCCCGTAACATTAAGATTATGCTTTGATTGAAATTGTTTCACAAATTCCTGATAATTTTCTTGATCAACCTCTTCAGATTTTTGAACGATACCGTGCAAAACAAGATATGTTGATAATTCAACTAGATATTTTTGAAACATATTATACCTCTCTGATTTTATTTACATTATTGATATAAATATTCTATGTCAGTATATGAGGAAATTTATCAGTATATCAAATGAAATTATCATCATCATTGAACAGTACAATTCTAGATATTTATAATAATTACTGTTCAAAAACACCAAGATCTTTATTATCAATCAACAAATCAACTCTCGGATCATTTTTAAGATGACCATATTCTAGAACAAACCATTGGACAAGATCATCATCTCGTTGTACTGATGTTCCATTATTAACAAAAATATTCAAGGTAACATGTTTAAAATATTTCAGTCCCAACGCAATATCATTGTTGATCATCTCTTTGGTTTGACCTTTTGTACAAAGAAGCAAACACACAGAATATAATTTTTTTGAGAGTATTTCATAATCAGCTTCTTGAAGAGAAAAATTTTTACCATAGCCTTCTTTTCTAAAATTATTATCAAACGTTTCTAAGCCCATTTTAAAACGAATTTCAACATTTGGAAACATTGCTCGAATTTCATCAATTCGACGAAGATATCCATAATAAATTTCAAAATATAAAATGCGAATTTTTTTTTCATTAACAATCATCTGAATCTGTTTTAAAGTATATTTCGGAATCTCAAAAACAGAGCCTGAATTTAAAATTTCCAAACGAGCAAACTCTCCCGTGACATAAGACAAAACAGAGGTATTGATTTTGTTAATATCATCATCATTTGATGAATTATCTTCTATATAATTACAAAATTTACACTTACCATACCCACAAGGATATCCTTTTAATAAGACAACTTCTCTATCATTAATACCGTCAATATAGTGGCTGTAGCGTATTCCCACAAAAATACTCCTTAATTTAGCAAAAATAACTAAATAACATATATCATTATATCATTTTCTTTATAAAAATTTCAATAAAAACATCTTACCAAAAAAATATATATATTTAATATTGACATAATAATATATATATATTATTATATAAATAATATATATATATTAAAGTAGAGAGGTTATAATATGTTAAAAAATATATTTTTCATGTTTAGTATTTTAGTATTAGCAGCTTGTTCAGCTGAAGCAAAAGTAGAACAAGCACACGAAAACCATAGTGGTGAGATAGGAATCGGAGATGTTTTCACTTCTGACAATGAGAAAGATGATCCATTAAATCCGTTTATTGAAGCCGTCAAAGGAACTTATCTTTATAGCTATAATCATATTACTGGAGTAAAAAGCAGAGTGGGTAGATTTTCTTTAGATGGAAAAATATTTTTATATGATCTTGATAAATCAAAAACAATCCCACATGAAAATTTTCCAGTAGGTGTCTATAAATATGCAGGATTAACTAACGCAAATATCATGATGCCACATTCTCCTCTACCTGCTATAAAATATGTATCCATTATGAGTTCAAATAATTTTATTCTACTTTATAAACCTTCAATTCCAACACTTCCTGGAGAAGATGGTAATGATGGTGATTACATAGCACATTCATTTGGTATTCACAATCGTGGAGACGGTCTGTTTGTAGGTGAGCTTCCTAGAAATATGTATATCAGTACAAATAGAGCAGGTTTATACTAAATTATCAACATTATTAAAAAATACCTATTGAAAAATAGGTATTTTTTAATAATTAAATAAATCAATGATGATTGATTACAACTTTTCTAATTCATCGGATAAATTCATCATTTCAATAGCTGTCATTGCACTTTCAAATCCTTTATTTCCTGCTTTTGTACCAGCTCTTTCAATTGCTTGTTCAATAGTATCTGTGGTTAAAATTCCAAAAATAATAGGTAATCCTTGATTCAAAGAAACATGTGCAATACCTTTTGTAACTTCGGAACATACATACTCATAGTGATCGGTAGATCCTTTGATAACAGCTCCTAAACAAATCACAGCAGCGTATTTTTTTGATGATGCAACTTTTTGAGCAGCTAAAGGGATTTCAAAAGCACCCGGAACAAGAATCACATCAATATTTTCTTCACTCATTCCATGACGAATCAGGCTGTCTTTCGCTCCTTCTACAAGTTTAGAGACGATAAATTCATTAAAACGTGCTGCAACAAGGGCAACTTTCTTACTACCTGCGACAATAAGCGATCCTTCATATAAAGCCATATTTTACTCTCCTAACATATCTAACAAATGATGTAATTTCTTTTTCTTTGTTTCAAGATATAATTTATTATTTTTATTGTACTTGAATTCCCATGGAATACGTTGATTAATAATAATCCCATACGTTATCAATCCATTTATTTTTTCAGGATTGTTGGTCATCACATCAATTGTCATGACATTAAGAGATTTTAAAATTTGAGCGGCAATGGCAAAATCCCTCATATCAACAGGAAATCCTAATTTTAAATTTGCATCAACTGTATCAAATCCTTGATCTTGCAACGCATATGCTTTCAATTTATTAATAAGACCAATACCTCTCCCTTCTTGACGAAGATATACTAAAATACCTCTACCCTCTTCAGCAATCTTCTGAAGTGCAAAATCAAGCTGCTCACCACAATCACAACGTTTTGATCCAAAAACATCTCCTGTCAAACATTCTGAGTGTGTCCGTATTAAGACAGGTTCTGCAGATAAAATATTACCCATAACTAAAGCTAAGTGTTCTATATTTGTGCGTTGATCAATATAGCCGTGAACAGTAAATTCACCGTATTTTGTAGGTAATGTCGTCACAATCTCTTCAACCACATATTGTTCATGTTTTTTTCGATATTCAATCAAATCTTTAATAGTTACCAAACTTAATTGATGTTCTTTCGCAAAAGGTATCAAATCATCAACTCGCATCATAGAGCCATCTTCTTTCATGATTTCACAAATCACTCCAGCAGGATTTAACCCCGCTAACCGAGCAAAATCAACAGCAGCCTCTGTATGCCCTTCTCGTTCAAGCACCCCTAAATGTTTGGACATCAATGGAAAAATATGCCCAGGACGACGAAAATCTTGAGGGGTTGCTTTTGGATCAAGCACTTTTTTAATGGTTAATGCTCTATCACCTGCAGAAATACCTGTTGATGTATTGATATGATCAATCGAAACTGTAAAAGCTGTTTCGTGGTTATCTGTATTCAGGGCAACCATCGGATGAATTTCTAAGCGATCCAAGATGCTTTTATCGCAAGGCATACAAATTAATCCTTTTCCATGCGTCGCCATAAAATTAATAGCTTGATCTGTTACAAAATCTGCAGCCATCAATAAATCACCTTCGTTTTCTCTTTCATAATCATCAATGACAACAATCATTTTACCTTGCTTAATATCGGCTACTGCCTGTTCAATCGTGTTAAATTGATACATATTTATTCCTTAGAATCCGTTTGATTTTAAAAATTCTATTGTGATATCTTTTTTAGGAGCTGGTGCTTGAAACGAAAGTAAGCGTTCTGTATATTTTGCAATCATATCATTTTCAAGATTAATTTGCTCACCTATCTTTTTTAATGATAATGTTGTATGAGAAAACGTGTGAGGAATAATACTGACTTGGAATTCATGATCATCTAGACCACATACCGTCAAACTAATCCCATCTATAGCAATAGAACCACGATGAATAATATATTTTAAAATATTCATGGGAGCTGTTACCGTGATCAAAACTGCATTCTCATTGGGCTGAATTTGTTTTATGATACCAACACCATCAACATGTCCAGATACAATATGTCCACCCAGCCTACTTCCTACAGAAAGAGCACGTTCTAAGTTTACTTTTTGTCCTTTAACCACATATTTAAGAGCCGTGACATCTAATGTTTCCGGCATTGCATCGACCTCAAAAGCATTGGGATAAAGTTTTGTGACTGTTAAACACACCCCATTCACAGCAATACTATCTCCCAGATGAATATCTTCTCTAATGATAGAGCATTGAACCAGCAACTGAGCAGATTTAGCTCCAAGATGGATATTTTTCACAGTTCCTACTTCTTCTATCAATCCTGTAAACATATTTTCTCCCTAAAAATAACCGTCGATAATAATATCATTGGATGCATTTGAAGATATCGTATAAGATGACAGTTCAAAGGCATCGTTAATTGAAGAAAGTCCTTCTCCACCAACAACAGAATAAGAATTTCCACCAAAAAATTTTGGTGCTATATAAAGCCTTACTTTGTCAACAATCTTATTTTTCATCGCAGAAAAAAGTAACTCTCCCCCACCTTCAAGTAAAATAGAGTCAATATGTTGTTGACCAAGTTTTGTCATGAGATCATTAAGATCAATTTTTGAACAAATTGTATTACAAACCAATATTTCCACACCCAAATCAATGAAAGCTTTTTGTTTTTTTTGATCTGTCACTGATGTGGCAATAATTGTTTTAATTTGTGACGCTGTTTGGATAAGATTTGAATCTGTAGGAGTACGTAAATGAGTATCCACAATAATACGCAAAGGATCTCGTCCATTTGGAACTCTTGCCGTTAACATGGGATTATCTTTTAAGACTGTCCCTACACCTACCATAATTGCAGTGTATTTATGCCGTAGCCATTGTACTTCCTCGCGAGATTCCAATGAAGAAATCCATGTTGATTCACCTGTTGATGTAGCAATCTTACCGTCTAATGTCATTGCCATTTTAGCAAACACAAAAGGATATTGTGTTGATATATATTTGAAAAATGCTTCATTCAAGATCTTGGCTTTGTTTTCTAACACTCCAACTATCACTTCAACGCCATGGGTTCGAAGCAATTGGATTCCTTTTCCTGAAACTAAAGGATTGGGGTCTAAAGAAGCCACTATGACTTTTTTAATTCCATATTTTAAAATTGCTTCAGCACAAGGAGGAGTCTTCCCAAAATGACTACATGGTTCTAAGGTAACATACAGAACAGCATCTTCTAATAAGGTCTCATCAGATATATTATTAAAAGCTTCTATTTCTGCATGATGACCACCAAAATATTTATGATACCCTTCAGCAATAATAGCTCCATTTTTGACAATAACAGCACCAACAAAAGGATTGGGAGAAGGATTCCCTTTTTTAGCTAACTGTAGTGCTTTTTCCATAAAATATTCATACATATCAATAAATCCTTCGTTCTTTAAACATAAAATAGCCCTGAGTATTACTTAGGGCTATTTTATGTTTAGATATATATAATGAATGATTAACCTAGTTTAAATAGATAGAAATCATACGCTAATAGGATCAAAAGATAACATTTCATATAATATATTCTTCTTTCATCCAGACTATAACTGTCGGCTTTGGAATTTCACCAAATCAACAAACACCATATAAATAATATTGTATAAGTTCGTGGGCTATACCACCGGTAGGGGATTACACCCTGCCCTGAAGATATTTATATATTACCATACTAAGGCACTTTTGTCAAACAATTTATATATTTTTAGTATATTTTTTTTGAAAACAAGACTTTTTTTGATGTTGGTGAAGATTCATGATTATTGATCAAATTTAAAAGTGTTGAGACAGAGAGATTGACAATTTGTGTGTTTGGTCTTTCCAAAACAATCAATTTATTGGAAGGAAGTTTAATATAAGATTTCCCTTCTTCCATAATAACAAATCCCTGAAGTTCTTCTTGAACAACATTTTGAACATAATTTAAAGCATAATCACCCACAATAATCCATGCATCGGGACAATTTTTTTCATAAAAATTTTTAAGTAATTCTAGATCAGATCTACTTTCACTTAATAAACAAAAAGACTCAGGATTAAATTTTGTGTTAAAATATTCTTGATAACGGTGTTCAAAAATTTTCATATAACTTTGAATATATAAATCATGAAATAGCAAATGTGATGTTACAATAGCAATGTTTTGTTTTTCATTTTGCTGAAACTCTGTTAAAATATCCTCAATATCAGACATAAAATCAAACCCTATATCAATATTTTCTCCGGATGCATTTGCAGAGATAATAACCATAGGAATCTTATGCTTTTTTAATTGCATTTCGACATTATTAACAACAGCAATAATCCCTTCTATTTGTTCTTTATTAGTAATTGCTTTTAATTGATCATAAAAATCAGTATCTGATTTATAACTGAGAGTAATAGCCTTATAAGAATGTTCAGAAAATTTTTGAATAATTGAATAGGTAAATGAACTCACAAACTGTCGTAATGAAGGATCAGTTGGTACCGCAATAACAACTAATTTTGAATCATATTGATATTTGATTGTTGGAGCATAACCTATTTCATCCGCAATAGTAAGAATTTTTTTTCTTGTTGATTCTGACAATTGATAGGGCTTATTATATGCAAGTGACACTGCTGAAATAGAAACGCCAGCTTTTTGAGCAACATCTCTGATGGAGACTTTATTCATCATAATTGTCCTACCCCCATTTTACTTATTCTAAAATTTATTAAAATATATAAGTATATATTTTAATAAAAGTATAACACAGGACCTCCAAAAACGCAACCAGGATTTGATTTGTTTATTAAAATGATATAATTATTTTAATATATTAAAAATGTGAATATCTATACATTATGACATACAAATAATCAAAGCTTAGTAAAAACATAATGATCGATAAAAGTTGAAAAAAAAATAATATTACGGTATAGTTTTATTGTGACAAATAAGATATTTTGATAAAGAATATTGGTAGGATCATTATGGTTACAAAAAAACATTTAATTTTTCTTGGGTTTTTCGCAATCACAGTATTACCTAATCTGAATTTTGCTCAACAAATAGCTATTCCTACAGTTAATTTTAATATTGCACAAGCACGTACACCTCAAGAAGTATCTTTAGCATTACAAATACTATTTTTATTGACAGTAATTTCATTAGCACCATCCTTATTAATTTTAATGACATCTTTTATTAGGATTTACATTGTTCTTTCTTTTGTAGGTCGTGGTATTGGAACACAAAATTTACCACCTACTCAAACAATCGCTGGTTTATCATTATTTCTAACATTATTTGTTATGTTTCCTATTTTTAAGTCTTCTTATGACGAAGGGTTTCGGCCATATTTCAATGGAAATATCAGTTTAGAACAAGGATACGAAAAAGCAATAGCTCCTATACGAACATTCATGTTCCAAGAAACATCAGAACGTTATATTTATCGTTTTATCCAATTAGCAGGTATTGAACGACCTGCCAATCAATCCGAAGTCCCAACATATGTCCTTATTCCTGCTTTTGTAGTAAACGAAATTTCGATTGCATTTTTTATGGGAGTATTAATTATGATTCCGTTTACTATAATTGATATTGTAACTGCAGGCACCTTAATGTCGATGGGGATGATGATGGTACCACCCATCACTATTGCTTTTCCGATCAAAATATTATTATTTGTTCTAGCTGACGGATGGGATTTATTGATTGATAAACTTGTCCAAAGTTTCATTAGATAGGAGCTACTATGTCTCAGGGATTAATTTTAACTATCATTAACCAATCAATGATAGAATTACTTATCTTAAGCATTCCTATATTAGGAATCACCATGATTTTAGGACTGATTATTTCTATCTTCCAAGCAACGACATCGTTGCAAGAACAAACTCTAACATTTGTTCCTAAATTTATTATTGTTTCTATATTACTTACATTTGCAGCTCCATTTTACATTACAAGAATGATTAATTTCACTAATACAATGTTTTCTTTGATTGCAACAACCCAATTATAGAGAAATATCTATGTTATTTGAATATTTCCAACAACATTTTCAAACATTTCTTATTATTTTTGCACGAGTTTTTGGTTTACTATTAATAATGCCTGTCTTTTCACCAAACGTCCCCGCATTAGCACGTGCAGGATTAGGATTTTTTGTAGCTTTGCTTGCGTCACCTGTAGTAGTGGGAATGAATATTCTTCCTATTCCTAAAAATTTGACAGAATTTGGGTTGATTGTGGTTAGTAGTTTTTTAGTAGGACTGGCAATAGGTTTTGTTGTTCAAATAACTATTTCCGCTGTACAATTATCAAGTTCTGTATTCAGCACGGCTGTAGGTCTATCCCTCAGTGAAACAGTTGATCCATTATCTCAAACAAGTCTCCCATCTTTAGGAAATTTTTTATCCGTCATTATTCTGTTATTATTCATCAGAACAGAATCACATCTTATGTTTATAGAAATTATTATTCGATCATTTCGCGATTTACCTATTGTTGGAATAAACGGAACCAAAGCTATCTTGATGGCGATGAAATCATCAACAGCTATTATTTGGTTATTGGCATTACGATTATCAATGCCTATTATTGCGATTACCCTTTTATTAGATATTGCGATGGGTATCATCGGACGTGTAGCACCCCAATTCAATGTCATGATTATGGGTTGGAATATCAAACTATTACTTAGTTTTATCATGCTTTGGTTGATTTTACCGGGCATTTTAGATTTTGGAACAGCTCTATTCAAAGAAATCCATGATTCAATTATTCGTTTATTAATGTTGTCAAAACAAGGAATGTAAATGAATCAAGAAATAGAACAAAAATATTTATATTTAATAAATCAAATTGATTTCTACAGTTTTGATTTACAACGCTTTGCATCACCTGAAGAAGAAGGACGTACAGAAGACCCTTCAGAATCAAAAAAACGAAAAGCCCGTGAAGAAGGAAATATACCAATTTCTCAAGAATTGATTGGTATTGTTGTATTTTTAGCAATTTTTTTTAGTGTTGTGTTTTTTTGGAAATTTTACTACGATAATTTTTATAAATTAATTGTTTATTATATTCAAGGTATTGATACCATTCGTTTTTCTCGTAATAATATACAATTTATGACAGGAAACATTTTATCAATTATTATGCTTTTGTTATCACCGGTGTTTATTGTAGGTGTCATATCTACCCTAGCTGTATCACTAGCTCAAACAAAATTTCTTTTTACTACAAAAAAAATAACTCCGGATCTAAAACGAGTCTTTGGGAACGTATTCTCAAACCTTCAAAAAATGTTTTGGTCAAAACAAGCGTTCTTTAATCTCGTCAAATCATTACTTAAAGTAATTTTGGTATTTGGAATTGCATTTATTCTAACCATGAATGAACTAGGCGTTATTATTGGATACATACATATGGACAATGTCAAATCCATCGGATCAATCATGTGGATTCTTGTAAAATTTGTTACTATTTCAGGAATTGTTTTAGTGGTATTAGCTGTTTCAGATTATGTATTTCAATATAAAGAGTATATTGATTCTTTAAAAATGACCAAACAAGAAGTCAAAGAAGAATTCAAAGAACAAGAAGGAAATCCGGAAATTAAACAAAAAATTCGACAAATTGAAAGTCAAATGGGAACACGTCGTATGATGAAAGCTGTCCCCACTGCTGATGTGATCATCACAAACCCAACACACTATGCTGTTGCAATAAAATATGACAGATCTTATATGAATGCTCCTATTGTTGTTGCAAAAGGAACAGATCGTGTTGCTTTACGGATTAAAGAACTTGCTAAAGAAAATAATATCCCTATCCATGAAAATAAACCACTCGCACGGGGGCTGTATGCGTCAGCAAATGTTGGAGATGAAATCCCTTATGAGTTTTATCGAACAGTAGCGGATGTATTATCTCTTATTTATACCAGAAAAAGCATTCAAACTTCATATCCAGCTTAGAAAATATAACAAAAAGGATCTCTTATGGCTACAAATACAGAACGCAGTTTCCAAGCATTAAATTTTATCTCAAAAAATGTTGACTTGCTTGTTGCTTTTACAGCGATTGGGTGTGTTTTAATGTTGATCATTCCAATACCACCGATGATTTTAGACTTTTTACTGCTTTTAAATTTATCAATGTCTTTTTTGATTATTTTATCTACATTATATGTAAAAAAACCATCTGATTTTTCTGCTTTCCCGACATTAATCCTTCTAACCACAATTTTCGGATTGGGTTTGAATGTCTCTTCAACTCGGTTAATCCTGACACAAGGATCAGCAGGCAATATTATTGCGGCATTTGGAGATTTTGTTGTTGCGGGAAATTTAGTCGTTGGTTTTATTATATTTTTAATTTTGTTAGCGATTCAATTCCTGGTCATTACAAAAGGTGCCACACGTGTTTCAGAAGTTGCAGCACGTTTTGCATTGGATGCGATGCCAGGGAAGCAACTTGCCATCAATGAAGACCTCAATTCAGGTGCTATCAACGAAGAAGAAGCACGTAAACGTCGAAGTGAACTTACTATGGAAGCCGGATTTTACGGAGCTATGGACGGGGCTTCAAAATTTGTTTCTGGAAATGTGATGATGGCGATTGTTGTTGTTATTGTGAATGTCATTGGCGGATTGATTATCGGCATGATGAACGGTATGGGTATTGGATCAGCCGTATCTCGTTATGTCACCCTGACAATCGGTGACGGGCTTGTTTCACAAATACCGGCATTACTTGTTTCTGTAGCGACAGGTATTATTGTCACAAGAAATTCAACGAATGAACGTTTTGCAGCAGATATCGCTCAGCAAATTATCATGCTTCCTAAAACACTTTATATCACAGGTGGAACAATCATAGCTATGGGTCTCCTACCAGGATTTCCACTATTGCTTAATATGTTACTTGGTAGTCTCATGGTTTGGTCTGCCTATATGATGAACAAAGCTACCAACACAGAACAAGAAAAAAAACGACACGAGCAACAGCTTGCTTCTAAAGAAGACAACCAACCAACAATACAAGATATCCTTCACGTAGATGCCATGAGTATGGAAATTGGATACAGCCTGATCCCTTTAGTCGATAAATCTCAAGGAGGAGATTTATTGGATCGTATTAAATTAATGCGTCGTCATATTGGACTTGATTTGGGTATTTTAGTACCGCCTATCCGCATTACGGATAATGTCAGTGCTGATGCACAAGAGTATATTGTTAAGATTCGTGGTACGGAAATTGGACGAGGGAGGGTGTTTGTCAACAGACTATTAGCAATGAACCCTAAAAAAGATCTCTCATTAATCAATGGTATTGAAAGCACCGAACCTGCATTTAATTTACCTGCTAAATGGATTGTTACAGAGGATCGTTCTCAAGCTGAAATACAAGGATTTGATGTTTTTGATCCCCCATCTGTTGTTGCAACACATTTGACAGAATTAATCAAGAAAAATGCTTATGAACTGCTAACAAGACAAGACGTTCAAAGTATGATGGACGCTCTTAAAAAAGAATTTTCAACACTAGTCGATGATGCACTTCGTGTTTCAAATATTGGAGAAATCCATAAGATTCTACAAACGCTACTAAAAGAAAATATAAAAGTAAGAAACATGATTCCTATTTTAGAGATTGTTGCTGATTATAGAAACACACTACCTCATATAGACGCAGTAGTAGAACAAATTCGTGATGTCCTTGGAAAACAAATTTTATCCGATCCAAATATTACACAAAATAATTCCATAAAAACATTATTACTTGATCCTGATTGGGAAGATGTTCTTGGAAATTCGATTGAAAATACACCTCAAGGTTATATTTCAACGCTTGATAATGATCATATGAATCGTTTTATAAATATATGTGGAACAGCAATTGAACAAAAACTGAAAGAAGGAATTAATCCTGTTATTCTTTGTTCTAAAAGGATTCGTCGTTTGGTTCGGGAGATTTTAGTACACTCCTTCCCCAACACTACTATTATTGCTTACTCGGAAATACCAAAATCTCTTAGTGTAGAACAACTCGGAGTGATCGCCTACGAATAAAAAATCATCATTTTAAATTAATAGGCATTTTTAAACAAAAAAATTGCTAAAAAATAGAATGTTCGTTATAATATATTGTATAGAATAGCACTGATTTTATTATTTTAAAGAGGGAAAAATGCGTTATCTCACATTTCAAGGTAAAACTCAGAAAGAAGCCTTTGAACAACTAAATCAAGCAAAAAAACTAGACCCTGCTTTTAAAGAAGTGAGACTAATCACACACAATGAAAAACAAGTCCCCTCTTTTATGGGATTAAAAAAAGATACAATCTATGAAATCATGGTTGGGATCCCTGAATTTGGCATATCAGATTCAAATTTTAATATACCTGTTACTGCAGAACCCAAAAAATTTTCTTCTATAGAAAAATCTGTTCTGCAATCTAGTAAAAAAATAAAGAGTTCAAAAGAAGAAGTAGAAGAAACATTATTTGCTATTGAAAGTGTGAATCGTGTTGCTGAAAAAATTTCCCAATTAGAAAAAAAAGATCCCGTTGTCAGACCAACATTAACAAAAATCGCCCCAAAAAATATGGAGATTGAGTCATTACAATCAGAACTTACATATATAAAACAAGAATTTCAAAACATGAAAAATTTACTTTCCACTCATGTCAATAAGACACAAAACACCTTATTTCAGTATGAGATGGAAGAGGAACGAAGCTTACCTAATGAACATGAAATTTGTAAGCAACATATAAGATGGATTAATAATTACCTCAGTGAAAAAGATTTTTCACGATATTTTATTGATCAATTTATTAATTCTATTGAACAAAATCCTGAGGTATTAAAAGATAAAAATATCATTTTGAATAAAGCAAAAGAGCATTTGAAAGAACATATTCCTGTCAAAAATATAAACTTAGATCATTATGAATTTGGGACAAATATTATTTTTGTGGGTAGTACAGGGGTGGGCAAAACTAATTCGCTTATTAAATTGGCTGCACATCTTGGATTAGCTAGAAAAAAACGATTTCGCTTTATTTCTATTGATCGTTATAAAGCAGGAAATGACTCACAATTAGAAATACTCTCCAGCTATATGAGATCATCATTTTATAGTGTTAGTCAAGAAGATGAATTTATTAATTTAGTAAATCATCCTGAAGATAAATTTGACTATACATTCATTGATACAGCAGGTAAGAGTCCTACACAAAATGTAGCTATTCAAGAATTAGCACACTGGGTTAATAAAATAGAAGAACAAACAGATATACATCTTGTTGTAAGTGCCACAACTAAAGCATCTGATTTAGAAATGATTTTAGAAAGTTATAGTTGTCTTAATATAAATCATCTTTTTGTCACCAAAACAGATGAAACTAACAATCTAGGATCTGTTTTATCATTAGCTTATAAACATCATAAATCGTTATCATTTTTAACTGATGGACAAGAAATCCCACAAGATTTCAAAATTGCAGACACAAATCGACTTATTCACGATTCACTATTTTAAGGAGTGACCTAATGTCCGGTTACATAGATTCTTCTCAAGATTTAAAACAATTTATTAATCAAGAAAATTCACGCACTCGTATCATTACTATTACTTCAGGAAAAGGTGGCGTGGGTAAAAGTAATTTTGCTTTAAATCTCGCAATTGCTATTGCTAATATTACAGACTCAAATAATACTCCTCAAAGGCATCGTGTTGTTATTATGGATGCTGATCTTGGATTAGCAAATGTAAATGTTCTATTAGGATTGATTCCTAAGACTAATCTCTATCACGTATTAAAAGGTCAAAAAACATTAAAAGAAATTATTATTCCTACTTCTTTTGGCATTGATTTAATTGCCGGTGCTTCTGGCCTTAGTCAATTAGCTAATTTAAGCGAAGAAGAGCGACTCAATTTTATCAAAGAAATTGTACAATTAAATTACGCAGATTTTTTGATTATTGACACTGCTGCAGGCGTATCTTCAAATGTGACACAATTTGCTGCAATTGCACATGATACTATCGTTGTTACAACACCGGAACCTACATCCATTACAGATGCTTATGGTGTAATTAAATCAATTGCTCTAGAGCATCAAAATACACCAAATTTAAAACTTGTTGTTAATAAAGCCTCTTCACAAAAAGAAGCTGAAAAAGTAGCAAGTAAAATTATTTCTATTTCAAAAGGTTTTTTAAATATTGAATTACTTCCTTTAGGTTATATTCCTGATTCTCCTATTGTGTCAAGTGCTGTTAGAAAACAAATTCCTTTCAGTATCCTCAGCCCAGGCTCAAATGTTGCTCAAGGTGTTGAACAAATTGCACGAAAATTATTAAATATCCATCACCAAGGATCTACTAATTCAGGATGGAAAAACTTTTTAACCTATCTCTTAGGAAATGATTAACAGGAAACATTATGCAATATTTTTATCTTCTTTTATTTTTATGTTTCAAAACATTCACTTTTTCACAAGAATTTAACTTTTTAGGCATAAGATTAGGAATGACATCTGAAGAGATTCTAGAAGTAATTAAAGATTCCAAAGATATTATTCCGTCAGAAGACATTTTACTAAAACAATTGATCTATCCTACACCTGTTACTCTTGTATTAAAAGGAAATAATACAAATAACAATGTCATCCAAAAAATTCATATCGATATCTATCAAAATACAAACTATCAAATCACAATCTTTCTTAATAAAGAATATTTTTCTTTCTATACCTTATCTGAAAAACTATTAGATAAGTATGGGGTTGCTACTGAACGTTCGTCCCAACGAGTGATCTGGTTCTTAAATCAAGAAAAAACAAATAAATTAAGTCTAGAATATCCGTCTATTATAAAAATAGTAAATACATCTGTATTAAATCAAGTCAGTGAATTACAAGATCAAAATATTGAACAAAATATCAGTGAAAGTATAAATTACAAAAATCGCCAGCGTATTTTAGATGAATTATAATTGTCATATAGAAAATATGTTATAAGTTTGAGTATATGGATTGCTATTACCGAAGATCAACCTACATATATTTGAAAGAAAAGTATACCTTTTTCTGAATTTATAGAATTTCATCAAAAGTTCATTTGATATATAATCAAGCTATAATTGATTTCTAATAAAAAAAGATAACAATATTCCTATAACAATCACAGAATAAATGATATCAAAGAGATCAAGTATTTTAATTATGTTGACTCAAGAATTTGCTGAAGATAACGATAGTAAAATTTTAAACTCAATAGAGTTGTTAAAATAATATCATAAATAAAAAAGGAGGGTTTAACCCTCCTTTTTTATTTATGATATTATTTTAACATTTCTTTTTTATCAAGAATCATTTCTTCAATTAATTCTTTTGCTAATAGTGCATTCATTAAATGATCTTGAGCATGAACCATCAATAAAGAGACTTCAATACTATGTCCATTGATTTCATTTTGGATTAGTTCTGTTTGGATATGGTGTGCTTCTAACAAAACTTCATTTGCAGCTTTAAACGCCTCATCAGCTTTATCAAATTCACCTTTACGTGCAAATCTCAATGCTTCTATTGATAAACTACGACCTTCACCGGCAAAACCAACAAGCCCCATTACAATTTCTTCTAATTTTTCATTAGTCATTTAGACCTCCTTAGCTCGCTGTAACTAATTTAAACTTTTGCCATGCTTGAATTTTATCTACTAATCCAAGTTCACTATTTTTTATATGACCAACAACATTGGTACGCCCTGAATTTGGCATATCTTTACGAGCAATATGAAGCTCGCCTGCATAGTGACCATATTCTGATGACTCAATTAACACATCACCTTTTTTAATCATCGCAGGAGTATTAAAAAGCAAAAATTTATGACCTTTATATTTTAGTCTACTTTGAGTCGAACGAATCAAATATTCACCTTCATCACCACGATGAAAATGAAGTTCATCAAGAATGATAGATCGTTCAATTTGAGGAATATCTTTTACAAGATCAACTTCCAATTCTAGTAAATAAGGGTCGATCTTACCCATTATTTCAAGTTCTTGATCAGAAGCAAAAGATTCTGAAATTAACACGGTATGCATTCCTAAATTAATAAACATATCTTTCACTTGTAAAGAAAGTGCTTGATCACGGTGTTCTTCCAAAGAACAAAGCCCTTCACTAACAGGCCAAGGGCCAATATGTGCATTTGGTGCTTTAACAAAAGCTGCAGTACGAAGATTATATTTTTGAAATTGCTTGGTACAAGTGATAAAATGATCTCTTGATAGACCTGTATAACGATGTGGATAAAAATTATGAGATCCTATTAATGTATTTGTATTTGGTTTATAATCCATAATAGTATCAAGGTAATGTGTTTTTTGACTCATATTGAGTTCAATCTTAAGACCATAAGGATTAAACGTCATTAATGATTCTTCATTTCCGGTAAAACCAAGATCCAAACGAATTCCTGTCGCACCCAATTTATGAAAAAATCCTAAATCATCATAAGAAATTGCCAATTCTTCAAATATTTTTGGAGCAACATCAGCAATTACCCTAATTCCAAGTTTCTCAGCATATTGAATTGTTTGTGTAAATTCTTTAATAATTTCTTCTTTTTTGGATGTATCTACAGACAACAAGCATGTAAAAGCTCTGGTAAAACCAAAATGAGCTGCTTTTTCAATATACTCAAGATTGTCTTTAAAATCTGCATGAAATGGGTAAATAGAAATTCCTTTTTCTTTTGTCATTTTTAGATCCTTAATTTCTATAAAAAACATGTTAGTAGTCGATTATTTGACCCCTAACATGTTTTTTGTCATTATTCATTTTGATTTTATAGCTTCGATCATTTCTGGTAAAACCTTAGAGACATTCATCAAACCATAATCTCTCATATCTACGATAAAAACAGGTTTACTTGTTTTTTCTCGAACTTGAGCTTCTTGAAAACGAATTTGGGGTGCTATTGCAACAAGATCAACATCATTATCTTTCAAATAATTATCCAATTCTGCTACAGAAATTGCTTGCATACTTAGTTCAATATTTTGAGCTTTTGCAAAATCAACAGCTTTTTGCACAAACAAACTTGTCGACATTCCAGCACTGCAACATAATACAACTTTTACCATAATATTATCCTTAATATTAGTATTTTTTATTCTAACGTTTTTTCAATTCTTTACTAAGCTCATCACTATCTAATTTTTTAAGAAAGATAAACCAAATAAACATTGATAGAGCAATATTAATAATTTGCATCGTAGCACCTCTCCAACCAGCAACTATTGCTCCTGAAATAATGGGAGGTGTTGTCCATGGAAGGATCAATCCATTATGGCGAGGTAAAAATTCAATAATAGTTGCAAAATATGCGAGACAGAGATTAATAAGTGGTGTTAATATCCAAGGAACAAAAATAATGGGATTAAAAACCACAGGCAAACCAAATACAAATGGTTCATTAATATTAAATAAACCTGGTGCTAATGATAGACGACCAATTTCTTTGAGTTGTTTACTTTTTAAGAAAAATAAGATAACAAAAATTGCAGAGATAGTAACACCAGCTCCACCAATTGTTACATATAAATCAAACCAATAACGAGTAAAGATATGTGGTAATTGTTCCACACCTGCTTGGAAAGCAATACGATTTTGATCTTGAAGGACATTAAAAATAGGATCTAAAATTGGACCTAATACGAGCATTCCATGAATTCCAAAAAACCAAAAGAAATGGACTAAAAATTGTAAGAAAAGAGCACCCAATAATGTTCCACTTATTCCTGTAAGAGGCTTTGTTACAAATTCAGCCAGCACAGTGTGGATATTTTCAAAAGGAGATGCATCAATAAGAAGTCTTAATAGCCAAAATACGACTATCGTAATAGCACCAGGAATCAACGCTGCAAAAGATTTGGAGACAGCAGGGGGCACACCGTCAGGCATTTTTATTGTGATCTTAGCAAGAACCATTTTAGAATAGATTTCTGTAGACAATAAACCCACAAACAAAGCAGTAAAGAGTCCTCTTGAACCTAGATACATAATAGGCATAACACCATTAATGCCACCTTCAACCAACTCATGTGATAGCGTATAAGGTGTTAATAAAAAGAAAGATAATAACGAAATAACAGCAGCAGGTAGTGCGTCTACTTTATAAGATTCAGCTAAACGATATGCAATAGCAATTACTGCAGTCATACCCATTAAATCTAATGTTGCCCCAATCGGAAGTAATAATGCATCAAAAATTCCTGTTGCTACAATAAAATCTTTATAGGCAGGAATAGGTAATGCTGCAATCAATAAAAAAATAGAACCTATCATACTTGGCACAAGATTTAGAACAACACCATCACGTACAGCTTGTAGATGTCGTTGTTGACTAAATCGCATCATTGCTGGTGCTAGACGATTGTTAATAAAATCTTGCATTACAATCTCCTTAAATAATATATATCAATAAAATTAAGATATAAGGTCATGTATTGTTATACATGACCTTATATTTTTTAAGAATATAATTTTTTCTTGTCTCAAGATTTATTTTTTAGATAATCCAGAGAAATCAAATGTGTATGCTACACCAGCTTGGAGATAGACATTATGTTGCTTTGCTCCGAATCCATTGTTATAGTCAAACTCATAACGAATTTGTCCCCATGTTAAGAATGCAGATGTTACATTCCAAGCGAGTTGATTTTCCCAACGAAGATGGAAACTGTCACCAAATGCTGTTGCAGATGATTCATCATTGAAACGAAAACCTAATTTAGATAAATAAGTCCATTTTTGTGCAAAACGTGCTGCATAAGTTAAACGGAGTTCAAAAAGATCAAGCACTTCGTATTTTCCACCAATTTGAGTACCTGCTAAAGGAATGAAGAAAAATTCGGTAATTGCTTGGAATGTCAATCCTTGAGATCCTCCAAATTTAAGTGTATATTGTAAATCTGTTGCTAATAATCCTCTTGTATCTACTGCTAAAAAGAAATTATTATTAAAATTTAATCCAAATTGAACTCTTGGATGCCCATAGTCTGCTAATCTAATCCCTTCAGTCCCACGCCAGTCAGTGTTTCCGTTAGGTCCATAAATTGTTGGAACTACTGTAACAACAAGAGCTTTTGTCCACATACTTAACCATGGAACTGATGTGAAATTTTGTGAATATAGAGCACCAAACTCAAATTCATTATCCTGAAATAATTTACCACCAGTAGAACTGGTATTTAGTTGTCCAGACAAAGAATCTAAATAAAACGTTAAATAACGATTTACATCTTTCTTCTGTCTCACTGATAATGTATCAATAGATGAACTATCCTCTTGTGCAAATATATTAGCGGTTAACACTAAAAATGCTCCTAATAAACTAAGTTTGCGCATTATACGCCTCCCAAATAAAATAATAATTGTGGTATTTATTCAATTTTGATTCTATATTATCTATTTTATCATGCATCCAAGCAGATCACTTGATATGTATAAAATATTGATTCTATGGAACAATATATTTATAAAATAATTTATTCTCTAATGATAAAAAGAGAGAAGACAGAAAAGGTAATACTTACAATATCCATATATAAATTGTTTGATTAATTTTTGTTGTTATTCGAAATTAGAAAAATCAAAAGTATGCTTATTATCTGTTCTTAGATCATAGGTATAAAATATATTTATAAGATTATAAATAGTATAACTGGATCTATTTTTTTGTCAATAGCAAAACGATATTATTTTTAATAAATTTTATAATCTCCAAAATATCAACTTGATTTTTTATTAATATTAGTATAAAATGCTATTATATCATTAATGGAGAAATAGTTATGTCAAAAATATCAATGATTTCAGGAATAGATTTTTATTGGTCTGTTATTTATGGGGTAAAAAAAATTATTCAACATCAAGAAGAGCTCAATAAAATTAATGTTTTTCCTGTACCTGATGGAGACACAGGGACTAATCTTGCAACAACTGGAGCATCTATCGTACATAATGCCAAACAAAATGACTCTTTAGATATTACTGCCGCAAGTATTGCAGATGTTGCTTTGGATGGTGCTAGAGGAAATAGTGGTGTTATTTTTGCGCAATTTTTATATGGAATTTCTCAAGAATTAAAAGGATTTTCTTCATTATCTACAGAAAATTTTGCAAAAATCATGAAAAAAGCGTATGAATATTTATACCAAGCGATTCCATCACCACAAGAAGGTACGATTATTACCGTGATTTATCAATGGGCTGACTACTTATATCAAAATTGTCATCATGATTTCGAAACATTATTTGATAAAGCTGAAGCAATAGCTTCCGAGGCATTAATAAATACAAAAAATCAATTAAATACACTTAAAATTGCCAATGTTGTTGATGCAGGAGCAAAAGGATTTGTTTTATTTTTAGAAGGAATGAAAGAAGCACTCTTTAATCCAAATTTCTCACCAGAAACAATAGATATTAATGAGATTAATATAGATAGTATAGCAGATCACAACAATATAATCACAAATGAAGATATTAAATTTCGCTACTGTACGGAAACTTGTCTCATCGGCGAACATATTGATCGTAAGCACATTCAATCGATTCTTGAGCAACATTCTGATTCTATTGTCATTGCAGGTTCTGAAGAAAAAATGCGTCTTCATTTTCATACTAATCAACCTAATACCGTTTTTGCTGAATTAGCAAAATTCGGAGAATTTTCATTCCAAAAAATAGAAGATATGGTGATGCAGTATGAAATGATGCATAAACGTAAAACATCTATTGCCTTAGTAATTGATTCTTGCGTTGGTTTTGATTCTAAATGGGTCAACAGCAATCAAATTCATATCGTACCCTTAAATTTAAATGTCAACAATCAAAAATATATTGACTATTATGGCTTTGGGTTTGAAGAGTATATGAGTCAGACAGATGCAACAATTCGCACTGCTCAACCAAGTCCTATCTCATTTCGTGATAAATTCCAACAACTTGCAAAACATTATGATTCTATTATTGTTTTAACAGTAAGCAGTAGAGGAAGTGGCACTTATGCAAGTGCTATCCAAGGAAAACAACTTGCAAATGTTTCAATTCCTATTGATATTATTGATTCTGAGCATGTATCAGGATCTGCCGGAATTATCGCCTATCATCTTGGAGAAGATATTAAAAAAGGACTTTCTCAAGATCAGATTATTGAAAACGCAAAAAAATACATCAAAAATACAAAAGAATATATCAATCTGAAATCTATAGAAACACTTATCAAAAGTGGTCGGATTAATCCGATAGTAGGAAAAATTATTAAATTATTAGGAGTATGTCCTGTTATTGGTGCAAAAAACGGTAAGGGATCTCCTATTGCAGCATCAATGGGATTTAAAAATGCGTTGAAAAAAAGTCTGTCTTTTATGAAAAAAGATCTCAAAAAATTTAGCAGTGTAAGTGATTATATTGTTGTACATTCTTGTACAAATGAACATCAACTTAATTCGTACTTAGATCAATTAACAAAAACTCTTGGTAAAAAACCTGCTACCATTTCTACACTCACTCCTGCATTAGCAATGCAACTTGGAATTGACAGCTTTTCTGTTGGAATTATCTATAATAATTAAAGAACTAAAAAAACAACAGATGCAACACCTATCATCCACAAGAGTAATGGTACTTCTTTGGTTTTTCGTGCTAGAATATACATAAAAAGATGTGAAATAAAACCAAAGCTTAATCCTATAACAATATTATGTGTCAATGGCATTAAAATAATTGTTAAAAAACTAGGAACAGCTACTGTTAGGTCTGAAAAATCAAGTTTAGTAACATTATGAAACATATATACACCTACCATTACTAATGCTGGTGCTGTGGCAAATAATGGTATTACTTTAATAACAGGAGTAAAGAACATGGCTATCAAAAATAAGCTCGCAGTGACTATAGAAGCTAGCCCCGTTCTTGCTCCCATTGTTATTCCAACATTTGATTCGCTACAAGCAGAAATTGTACTTGTCCCTAAACAAGAACCGATTATTGTTGATGTTAAATCAGCATAGAGCATGTTATCAATATCTTTTGTATGACCATCTTTATGTTCTAATTTCATTTCTCGTTCGCAAGAGAGAATCAACAATAATGAATCAAACATATCAATAAATAAAAATGAAAATATAGCTCCACCCAATGACCATTTTAATGCACCTAGGATATCTAATTTAAATAATGTAGGAGCTATGCTAGGAGGGACAGCAAAAATTTCTGTTGGTTTTTCAACTAATCCTAACAAAACACTAAAAATTGTTACAATCACAATACTAAAAAGAATACCACCCCTAACGTGGTAATATTGAAAAAATACCATCAGTAAGATACCTAATAAGGAAAGCAATGTTTGAGAGTTGATTTCACCAAGAGAAACAAGAGTTTCCGGATTCGCTACGATAAGATTAGCACTCCTTAGCCCTATGAAGGCTATAAAAAAACCAATACCGACAGTTGCTGAGATACTGATTGATTGAGGAATGATATTAATAATTTTCTTTCTGACACCACTGATTGCAAGTAATAAATAAAATATCCCAGAAATAAACACCACTCCAAGTGCTTGTTCCCAGGATATTCCTTGTCCTTTTACTAAAGAAAATGTAAAAAATGCATTCAATCCCATAGCAGGGGCAAGTACAATCGGCATATTTCCAAGAATACCAGATAAAAATGTTCCTATTGCTGTTGCAATACATGTTACCGTAAATAAAGCATTTTTATCCATCCCCGTTAGAGATAGAATATTAGGATTGACAACAATAATATAGGACATTGCCATAAAGGTTGCGATACCACCAAATATTTCTATTTTGATAGAAGAATGTCTTTGCCTTATCTTAAACAAATTGTCTAAAAAAACAAACATTACTAACCCCACCATTTATTTTTGAATTATTATAGCATAAAATATTATCAAAATCAATGTTTTTACTAAAATATTAAGATGAAAATATTCATTATATAATTCACAGAGTTATATGGAAGTATCTGATTTTAATGATTTTAGTATAATTTATCGGGATACCTTTAATATATAAAAACACAATATTAATTCAATAATAAAAAAATGGCAAGAATATCGGAACAAAGACAAACTCACTACAAAATGATCTAATATACACTCTCTTCGTAGATTTAAAAAATGCCTTTAAAATAAATAAAAATACCAGAATAGTATTGATTTTAATTGAGTAGATAATTTATAATTATATACAGAAATATATCCATAAATTTCAAAGGAGTTTAATATGAAATATATCGCAATTAATTTGCTTTTTTTATTGACAGCTATTAATATGTATGGCGTCACATATGAAGCAACATTATATGCTCTTACAGAAAAAGGATTAGGAGAATCTGTGGGTAAAATTGTTGTGGAAGAAATGGACAAAGGAGGAATCAAAATCAATCTATATGGAACAAATCTTGCTCCAGGATACCATGGATTTCATCTCCATGAAACAAACACCCTTGGACCTTCAAAAAATGATAAAAAAGAACTGGTCATAGGAGGATTAGCTGGAGGACATTGGGATCCTGATAAAACAGGAAAACATTTAGGGCCAAATAAAAACGGTCATCGTGGCGATCTTCCTAAAATAAAAGTATCAAAAAATGGTATTTTAAAGCAACAAGTTATTAGTAAAAAAATCAACATCTCAGACATCTTAGGTAAAAGTTTGATGATTCATGTGCATTCTGACAATTACTCAGATCATCCTATGCCTCTAGGTGGTGGTGGTGGCAGATTGTACGCAGCACCTTTCAAAAAATAAATACGATATAAACAAAATAAAAAACAGCAACAAATGTTGCTGTTTTTTATTTTGTTTATATTCATTAAAGATGAGTCCTAAGATCATTTGTGAATTATTATTGATCCATCTAGCACTGACTTTTTTCAAAAGATCAATCATTAATAGTTACTCATTAATAACAGAAACAACAAGATTAATCAAAAATATAAATCCCAGTTTTAATATTACAAACATTAAAAAACATCACAAATAAATATGTTCCTCATCATAAGGTTCCTCAACATTTATTATATATAATATCTTCACACTTATTGCGAATATTTGTAAACAATAATTTAAATAATCATATTATGATAACATCTTATAATAATTGTTGATTTTATATAATATATGCTATATAATATAGATAAAGATTAACAATTATCATAAGATGGAGGAAAACAATGAAAAAAACAAATTTTTTTCAGATTATTCTTGGTGAACTGCAAAAAATTGGGCAAGCTCTTGTTTTGCCTATTGCAGTATTACCGATTGCGGGATTATTACTACGTTTAGGTCAACCGGATTTAATTAATAATACTATTATTAGCGAAGCAGGATTAGCGATTTTTAAAAATCTTGCGTTACTTTTTGCAATTGGAATATCAGGTGGATTAGCAAAAGATAGAGATGTTTCAGCAGGATTAGCTGGAGCAACCTCATATTTAATCCTTGTTGCAATTACAAAAAGTATCAATCCTGAAAACGATCTCTTAATTTTTGGTGGTGTTCTCGCAGGTTTTATTGGGGGATACACATATAACGCATTTCATCTCACAAAACTTCCTGTATTTTTAGCGTTTTTTGGTGGCAGAAGATTTGTTCCTATTATGTCAGGGGTCTTTTCTGTACCAACAGCAATGTTTTTAGGGCATGTTTGGCCTTCCGTCAGTATTGGAATTGCAAATCTTGGTAATTGGATTACATCTACCGGTGCATTCGGGTTATTTTTCTATGGATTTTTCAATCGTCTGCTTATTCCTTTTGGATTACAACATATCATTGAAAAATATGCTTATTTTGCTCTTGGTAGCTATACCAATGCTGCCGGTGAGGTATTTACAGGTGACTTGAATAGATTCTTTGCAGGAGATCCAACAGCGGGAATCTTTATGTCAGGATTTTTCCCAGTGATGATTTTTGGTCTACCTGCAGCAGCACTTGCAATGTACCTATGTGTCCCTAAAGAAAAAAGAAATCTTTCAGTAGGATTATTTGCAAGTATTGCGTTAACTTCTTTATTAACAGGAGTAACAGAACCTATTGAGTTTTCATTTTTATTCGTAGCACCAATTCTATTTGTTATTCATGCCGGATATATGGGATTAAGTTATGCGGTATCATATCTTTTACATATTCGTGCAGGATTTACATTCTCAGGTGGAATTATTGATTTGGTTCTTTCTTGGAAATATGGAACGAATCCTGGATTAATATTATTGATTGGGATAGGATTTTTTGTCTTATACTTCATTACATTTTATGCATTAATTAAGTTGTTAAATTTAAAAACACCAGGCTTGGAAGTTGATTCTGACACAGAAGAATCTTCTGATAGTAGTATTGCTTCATCAGAATATACAAAACTTGCACCTCTTTACATTGAATACCTTGGTGGAAAAGAAAATGTCAAAGAACTAACAAACTGCGTTACTCGGTTACGTTTAAAATTAAACGATCCTACCAAAATGAACGAAGCTCAGATTAAAAAAATTGGATCAAAAGGAATTATTTCGATGAATGATTCTGTTCAGATCATTATAGGTACTGATGTAGAATTTTTAGCTACGGAAATTAAAAAACAATTAAATAAATAAAATCAACAATACTGTTAATTTTAAGGAGAAATAATGACACGCTATCCTATGCTTCTTGAAACAGTCTATAAAACAAAAGTTTGGGGCGGCAGAGCTCTAGAAACTGTTTTAGGAAAATCACTTCCTACTGATGAGTTATATGGAGAAAGTTGGGAAGTATCTGCTCATCCAAATGGCATAGGCACCATTCTTAATGGTCCTTTTGTTGGAAAAACATTGCCAGATCTTTTAAAAGAACATGGAAAAGAAATTTTAGGTCAAAAAATTTATGATAAATATCAAGGGAAGTTTCCATTATTATTAAAATTTTTAGATATTAATGATAAATTATCCATTCAAGTTCATCCTAGTGATAGTTATGCATTACCTCATGAAAATTCGTTTGGAAAAGCGGAATGTTGGTATATTATTTCTGCAACGGAAGACGCAGAATTGATTATGGGAATGAAACCACATGTCACCAAAGAAGAATACTTAAATAAAGCACACAACAATCAATTTGATGATATGTTTGAACATATTTCCGTGAAACCAGGAGATCTCGTTCGTATTGATCCTGGTGTCGTCCATGGGAGTTTAAAAGGCAGTATTTTAATTTGTGAACTACAACAAAATTCTGATATTACTTATCGTATTTATGATTTTGATCGTGAAGAAAATGGTGTCAAACGCCCTCTTCATATTGAAAAATCAGCAGATGTTATTGCTTTTGATGCAAAACCACAAATAACTAATTTTAATAACTCCAAAGAAGATGAAGTTATATTATTAGATTGGGATTATTTTTCATTACGAAAAGTCACTATTTCTTCTTTACTTGTCCGTCCAACTATGGATGTTATGCGTTTGTATTCAATTCTTGAAGGTACAATGGAATTTACAATAGATGAAACATCGATTTCTGTGACTACTGGTGCAGGTGTTCTTGTTCCAGCAAATGCGACAGTACAGATACAAGGATCAGGTATTTTTTTAGAAGCATATCCTAAATAATTCTCAACATTCAATAAAAAACAACACCTTTAAAAAGGTGTTGTTTTTTATTGAATGTTGAGAACATAGATTGTGTAATGTTTATCAAATAATATTATTATTAAATAAAATTAATATTGACTTAACATATTAATATGATAAAATTAATTATATTATACATAATTAAGGAGTCCTGCTATGGATTTGAGTCAAATACAAGATATTATTTCTCTTAAAAATATCTCCATCAATGCCAATTTTAAGAATAAAGAATCTTATATTACTTATGTTGCTAAAGAACTTTCAAAACAAGGAATTTGTACTAATCAGGATCAATTCATCAAAGATGTGCTTGAAAGAGAAAAATCTGGAACAGATCTAGAAGAAGGAATTGCTATTCCTCATGCAAAAAGTTCGACGATCAATAAAACCACTGTTTTTGCTGCTACTCTTGCTTCTCCATGGGAAAATACAAATGGTTCAGCTTCTATTAAGCTTGTCTTTTTACTAGCCATTCCAACAAGTAATTCAGATGAGCATATCAAAATTATCAGTATGCTATCAACAGCATTTTTACAAGAAGGATTAATTTCAAAATTAACAGCATCTCAAAGTCCTGAAGAATTCATGAAGATATTAAGTAATCATAAAAAGTCTTCACAGACACAAAAAACAAGTGCATTCCCTGAAATTATTGCGGTGACAGCATGTCCTGTGGGAGTTGCCCATACATATGTTGCAGCAGAAAAATTGAAACATGCGGCAGAAGAACTTGGAATAAATATCAAAGTAGAAACAAACGGATCTATTGGTGTTGAAAATGCATTAACAGATGAAGAAATTTCACATGCAAAATGTGTTATTTTAGCTTGTGATAGAGCTGTAGAAACAGAGCGATTTAAAGGAAAGTATAAGATTGAGGTAAGTGTAGCTGATGCGATTTCCAAAGCAAAAAATATTATTACAGATGCTTCTAAAATTGATCTTTCTAAAACAAATATCAACAATTCTTCTATTCAGCATAATGATAAGAAAACAAATACTCCTGAAACAAAAAAAACACCATTTTATCGTTATTTAATGGGTGGTGTTGGTGCTATTATTCCTTTAGTGGTTGTTGGTGGGGTTTATATTGCCTTAGCTATTGCGTTATCTGGAGTCAAAGCTAATACAGGGATAGAAATCACAAATCCCCTTCTCCAAAAAATGGAACAAATTGGAGGGCTTGCATTTGGATTAATGATCCCTATGTTAGCAGGTTTTATTGCTCAAAGTATCGCAGATCGTTCAGGACTTGTCCCTGGTTTTGTAGGAGGTGCATTAGCAGCACAGTTGGGTACAGGATTTTTAGGTGGTATTTTAGCAGGATTTGTAGCTGGCTATATTTCTAAGCAATTAGCAACGATAAAATTACCTCCAGCATTAAGAGCGATTTTACCTATATTCATTGTTCCATTAATTGGTACAGCTTTAACGGTAACAGTATTATTTATTGTCGGTTCTCCTATTCGAGGTTTGATGGATGCACTAACACTATTTTTACAAAATATGCGTTCAAGTGCTGTTATTTTAGGAGCAATCATCGGTGCAATGATTACTTTTGATATGGGTGGTCCTGTCAACAAAGTAGCGTTTTTATTTGGAGTTTCGATGATCCAATCAGGTGTTCCTGAAATAATGGGAATGGTAGCCGTTTCAGTGTGTATCCCTCCATTGGGTGTATGGTTGGCAACTAAAATACGCCCTACTCTCTTCGATGAACAAGAAAGAGAAGCTGGAAATGCTGCTTTTTTAATGGGATTGATCGGAATTACAGAAGGTGCAATTCCTTTTGCTGTTGCAAATCCTTTATGCGTAATTCCTTCATTAATGAGTGGGGGTATTATTGGTGGAATGATTGCAGCAATTTTCAAAGTCACCGATCATGCCCCTCATGGTGGACCAATTGTTCTACCTGTTGTTGATAATAAAATTGGATTTATTATCGCAGTCATTGCTGGTATGTGTATTACAGCATTAGTCTTAATAACACTTCTTTCATTCCAAAAGAAAAAAGAAACTGTTTAAAATCAAATATTAAATAAATTAATTAGAGATAAATACCATTTTGTCACAATATTAAAAAATCTTGTTAAATAATAAACCACCTATATATTAAAGGTGGTTTATTATTTATATGATCTAAAGATATAGTATATCTTATATTCAACATGGATCGTATTTAGTTATTTTATATTTTTTTTATCAATACGAAACATATAAATAATTTTATCTCTTAATGATTACAATTATTTATAGAATTTTTATTTTAAAAATAACATAAAATATAGTATAATATAGAAATAAAAAAGCAATCTTATATAAATACGATAAAGGAGTTTTACTATGTCTCAAAAACTATGGGATTTTTTTCAAAATTTTGGTAAATCGCTAATGCTTCCTGTAGCATTACTAGCTGCTATGGGAATTTTATTAGGGATAGGTTCATCCTTATCATCTGGATCTGTTATTGAAACCCTCCCATTTTTAGCATGGGCACCATTACAAATTATTTTTAAATTTATGACAACAATAGGATTATTTGCTTTTATTAATCTTCCTATTTTATTTTCTATGGCTATTCCTATAGGACTTGCTCGAACAGAAAAAGGTATCGCAGCATTTTCAGGTTATGTTGGGTTTATTGTCCTAAATCTTTCTATTAATTTCTTTTTAAAAGAAACAGGTACTCTTGCATCGACAGAACTACGTGATGCTGGGCAAACAATAATCTTAGGAATTCAAAGTATAGACACAGGAGTATTAGGTGGGGTATTTGTAGGCATTATTGTAGCCACTCTTCATAATAAATTTCATAATGTTGTATTTCCTGATGCGTTTGCTTTTTTTGGAGGAGCACGTTTTGTTCCTATCATAACTGCGTTTACACTTGCTGTTACTGGGTTGTTTGTTCCTCTAATTTGGCCATTTTTTGATAATATGATTCGAGGAATTGGTCTATTTATTAAATATTCCGGTGTCTTTGGACCTTTTGTTTTTATTGCTGGGGAACGTTTATTATTACCGTTTGGATTGCACCATATTCTGGTAGCGGCAGTTCGATTTACTTCCATCGGAGGAGAAACAGTCATCAATGGTGAAACCGTTGCCGGAGCATTAAATATATATTATGCTCAATTAGGTCAAAGCCTCCCCTTCTCAGGAGAAGCTACACGCTTCCTATCTCAAGCAAAAATGCCTTTTATGATGTTTGGATTACCAGGAGCAGCTATTGCAATGTTGCATACCTCATACCCTAGTAACAAAAAAATTGTTAAAGGACTCCTTATTTCAGGAGCTATATCTGCTGCTGTTGCAGGTATTTCAGAACCGATTGAATTTCTCTTCTTATTTATTGCTCCGTTATTGTATCTATTTCATGTTATTATGTCAGGTCTAGGGGCATTGGTACTTGGAATGTTAGGAGTCTTGATTGGAAATACAGATGGTAATATCATTGATTTTCTGATCTTTGGTGTACTGCAAGGTACTCAAACAAAATGGTATCATGTATTGTGGGTTGGTAGTATTTGGTTTGCTACATATTATTTTGTCTTTCGATATACAATACAAAAATTCAATCTTAAAACACCAGGACGTGAGGAGATATCAAATAATTCTGATCAAACAACGCTGAAAAATTATGCGGCTGAAAAAATGCTTCAAGGTCTTGGAGGAACAGATAATATTGTATCACTAGATAATTGTATCACACGTCTTCGTATCACTCTTAAAGATATCCAGTTATTAGATGAAGAAACCATCAAAGAAGCAGGAGCTCTTAACATTGTACGATTGGATAACAAAAATATTCAAGTTATTATTGGTCCTCAGGTACATGTCATTAAAAATCAACTCGACAAAATACGGGGGATTGGATGAACTTTGATAAAATCATTAATCGCAAAGGGACTTATTGTACACAATGGGATTATATTGAAGATCGTTTTGGGGAAAAAGATCTGCTTCCTTTTAGTATTTCTGATATGGACATCCCAACTTCTCCTGAAATCACAGATATTTTAACCAAAAGAGTAAATCATGGAATTTTTGGTTACACTAGATGGAATCATACTGATTACAAAGGTAGCATTGTTTCTTGGTACCATAAAAGATTCCAAACATCACTACATGAAGACTGGATTGCTTATTCTCCAAACGTCATGTATGGTGTTGCTCGATTCTTAAACTTTGTAGATCATAACAAAGGTGTTTGTATTATTACACCATGTTATGATGGTTTTATCAAAGTTATTCAAGCAAATAACCTTCCAATGAATACTGTTCCTCAAGATAATCATGAGATTAACTGGGATTATTTTGAGCAACAGCTAACTAAAAGTTCTGTGCTTCTGCTGTGTAATCCCAATAATCCTAATGGTCATGTTTGGACAGAAGCAGAACAAATAAAAATCATCAATCTATGTAAAAAGCATAAGGTATTTATTATTTCAGATGACATTCATATGGATTTTGTTTATAAACCATATAAATTCACACCTATTCTTAAAACAGCAGCACAGCAAGATTATTTAGACAATACAGCTATTATAACATCCTCATCAAAAACCTTTAATCTTTCAGGATTGGGAGGAGCGTATATAATTTGCCCCAATAAAAAAATACGAGAACAATTTATTTTTACGCTGAACAATAAAGATAGTTTAGGTTCTGCTCCGACATTGCATGTTGAATCCTTAATGGTCGGATACAACCATTCTGAGTATTGGGTTAATGAACTTTGTGACTATATTCACAATAATGCAATGTATGTTCATCAATATTTAAAAGAACATCTACCAATGTTACATCACGAATTACCACAAGGAACATATTTTTCTTGGATTGATTGTTCAATATTGAACCTTACAATGGCTCAAATTCAAGAAAAACTCATTCAAAAAGGAAAAGTAGCTATTATGGATGGGGATCGTTATCTTGCTCAAAAACCGTTTTTACGTTTTCTCAATTGTTGTCCTCATTCTAAAGTAATAGAAGGATTACAACGTATTCATAAATCATTTATTGATTAAAAAGATCAATATTACGATTTTTTAGGATCATCAAATAATAACAAAAAAGCACCTTTTGCTAGGTGCTTTTTTGCTATTTAAAAGGGATTTTTTAATAAGTTTTATTATTTACCCAAAACCATGCCGTTCTAATCATATCTTCTAATCCATATTTAGCGTTCCAATGAAGAATTTTATTTGCTTTTGCAGGATTTGCTACTAATTTTGCAGGATCTCCCTCACGACGATCAGCGTTGACAACTTTAAAATCAACTCCTGTAATTTCTTTTGCTTTGGTAACCATTTCATAAACAGAAAATCCATTCCCTGTTCCCAAATTAAATACATCAGAAACTTTTTGATCAATCATTCGTTCCATCCCAAGAATATGTGCTTCTGCAAGATCTGTAACATGAATATAATCACGTATGCAAGTACCATCAGGGGTATCATAATCTGTCCCAAAAATATTTAATTGTTCACGTTGTCCTGTTGCTGCTTCCATCATAATAGTTAATAAATGTGTGGCAGGAGAATAAGAATGTCCAATTTTTCCATCAATATCAGACCCACAGGCATTAAAATAACGAAATGATGTATAATTAAACTCTGGATAAGCATAAGAAAAATCACGAAGAATATGTTCAACCATCAGTTTACTGTCACCATAAGGATTAATTGGCAATTGAGGATGTGATTCATCAATTAAATCATACTGAGGATTTCCAAAGATCGCAGCAGTGCTACTAAATATAAAATTATTTATCTTTGCTTCTCGCATTGCTTCTAATAAAAAGAAAACCTTAATTAAATTATTATGATAATACAAAGCCGGATCTTTAACAGAAGTACCAACTTCAATAAATGCAGCAAAATGCATTACTGTATTGATATTAAATTGATTAAAGATTTTGTGAAGTAATACTTTGTCTTCTAAATCTCCTTTAAAAAAAGGTATTGTCGGATCAATACAATCAAGAGCCTCACGATAACCTTTAGAAAGATTATCTAGTACAACAACACCATACCCTTTTTCTTTTAAAAGTTTAATTGTATGTGATCCTATATATCCTGCACCACCAATAACTAATATATTGTTCATTGTTATTCCTTTTTATTTCTAAATTTTTTAAAGTATAAATAAGATCTCTATTATTTCTAAACAGATTAGGGATCAGAGAGTTTATATAAAAATATACGAGGTTAATGTTATCATTGATCATACGATTAATCACTTAAGAATCACGTGTTAGTATTTTTTTAATATATATTCTTAAATACCTAGTTACACAACCCGCAAAAACAGAACATGGAACAGCACTAATAAAAATAATAGGTAATGCATAACGTATTTGAATATGATATAAAAATTCACGAATCAAATGTACAAATAACACATGCCAACCATAAATATTAAAAGAATGTTTAGAAATATATGTTAAAAAGTGATGCACAATACGACGACTTAAATTCATCACACGTGAAATACGAATTGATTGTAGTGATAAAAATAAAAAAGTAGATTGTAAAAGAACACCAGTTGTCTTAAAACTTTCTAAAATTGTTCCTTGGTTACCAAAAATATATTCTAAGACATGAGTCGAGCTATTGATAAAATCAGGTTTAAAAAATGTTCTGTCATTATCAATAAGAATAAGAATATAATTAATTAACGTAAGAATGAGACAACTTAAAACAAAAATACTTTTTACTTGTATTGATTTATTTTTTAAGTGTATATGTTTTAATAAATAACCTATCATCATATATAAGAGAGGTTGGTTAAAAGAATAATTTGCCAAAAAAGGATAAGGTTTCGTCATCATAGATTCTGTAACAATAAAAATAAAAGAAATCATTGCTAAAAAAAACATACATTGCTTATTGTTTTTAATTCGAGGAGGCCTAATGAAAGGGGAGAAAGTATACACAGGTAACATAAAACCTAAATACCAAAGATGAGAAACATTTTTCTGAAGAAATTCATTTCCAATAGGATTCCAACCATTACCACTGACAATTTGGTAAAGATAGTAAACGAAAAAAAAGAACAAAAGAGGACGAAAAATTGCTTGAAAACGTTTCCAAACTAATTCAAATGAAGGATGTTCATCTTTTGAAAAAAGCAAATATCCACTAATCATAAAAAATAATGGTACCGCAGGACGACCCAACACAATCATAAAAGATGTCAGACGAAATATATTAGAATCAGCATTATATAGATAATGCCATTGTTCTGCTACATGAATCAAGACCACGAGTAAACAAGCACAAGCTCTTGTCCACACAATATTTTGATCTTCTTTCATAGATGTACCCTTACCATCCCATATATAAATTGTCACTATTTTTACAGATCTTTTAAATATAGTTTAAACAATATTATTATAATATAAAAATAAAAAAAATACAAATCTTTATTGTTTTAATTTTAACTATTACCACAGATCAAAAATATTTGGGAAGAACAGAGCATCTATTGATAGTTTTAAATATTTGCTTTTCGTGAGAAAATAACATAACAAAAAAATATCTTTGATGTATTTCGAAAAAAATATAGTAATTGCTCAGTACTTTGTTAAGTTAGATATTCAAACAAAGCATCTTTTTAGTTGGATATTTTTTAGAAGATGGTTTTAAACAATAATTGGGTAGGTCATGAGAGATTATTTTGTTCTAAAATTACATTTTAAGGGATAATTATATTGATTTAGATTAATGTTATTATATATAATTGATATATATATACAATCTTTATAAAATTTTAGTAAATTTATAAAGATTATCGTTTAATTTTCTTTGATGTTAGGTTTGTTCTATGCTGGTAATTTAATAAAATATTATCAATCAATAAGATAATATTAAGTAGACAAATAAAAAATTTGTAATATATACCACAAAAAGGAGAAAATCATGATTGATACGTCTATCCAATCTCATGTCAAATCAATATTGGCATCTTCAATTAATAAATTAACTGAATTAAAAATCACAGCTAATATGGTTACCGTTTTAGGGCTTATATTAGGAATTAGTGCATCTGCTACTATTTTTTTTAATAATACACTATTAACCTTAGGCTTATTTTATTTATCGGGTTTTTGTGATGTTTTGGATGGATTAATAGCCAGACATGTCAAACAATCTTCACCTCTAGGAACACTTATGGATATTTCTTTTGATCGGATTGTTGAAGTAAGTTTCATTGTTATGTTAGGGATAAAAAATCCAGCATCTTTATTATCGTTATCAATGCTGTTAGGAAGTATCGTAATTTGTATGTCTATTTTTTTAACGATAGGATTAGTGATTAGTAACGAAACACAAAAGAGTTTCTTTTATGCTCCGGGATTGATAGAACGAACAGAAGCTTTTATTTTATTTAGTCTATTAATTATTTTCCCACAATGGATAAGTTTGATTGCTTATACAAGTGCATGTTTAATTTTAATTACAGCAATCCAACGATTCTTACTTGCAACAAAAATATTAAGAAATAATCCTGCTTAATATTTCAAATATCTGTGTTTCTTTATGAAATATAAAAATAAAATTTCTTAAACAAGGTAGGAAATTATGAATATAGAAAAATATGATATCATTGTTATTGGTGGGGGATCTGGAGGATTAACTTGTGCGATTGGTGCTGCAAAATTAGGAGCAAAAACTTTATTAGTAGAAAGACGAAAGTTGGGTGGCGAATGTACTTGGAGTGGTTGCATACCATCTAAAGCTTTTATTCAATACAGTAAAAAACAATTAGAAAACAAAGATATGATTTTTAAGTTTATACAAAATATCTCACAAGAAGTATATCATTATGAAACACCTGAAGTAGTAAGATCTCATGGAGTAACGTTTATAGAAGGTGAAGCAAGTTTTTATGATAAATATCATATCAAAGTAACTGACACATTATATTATGGGAAAAAAATTGTTATTGCGACAGGTTCAAGCCCTTTTATCCCTCAAATTAAAGGATTTGATGAAAAATTTATCCTTACTAATGAATCATTTTTTTTACAAGATAAATTACCCAAATCTACAGCTTTCATTGGTGGAGGATTTATCTCTGTAGAATTAGCAATTCCACTAGCACGTTTGGGTGTTAAGGTCACTATTTTTGATACTCAATCTGAAATCTTACCTATGGTAGAACCACAAATCAGAGAAACAATTAAAAGAAAAATAAAAAAATACCATATTGATTTACATACAAACACTTCTGTGACAGAACTTATTTCTGATCACCATCAAACAACAGTTCATTTTACTTCAAATAACCAATCTGAGCAAATAAATGCCGAAAAAGTTTTTTTTGCAGTGGGACGAACTCCAAATATACAAAATTTATCTTTGGAAAATGCAAATGTTACATATACTTCTCGTGGAATTCCTGTTAATGATTATCTGCAAACATCTCAAAAACATATTTTTGCTTTAGGAGATGTAGCTAGCCCAATGAAATTTTCACATGTAGCTGGAGTCCAAGGAGAAATATTTGTTAATAATCTCATATCACCTTTTAAGAAAAAATATCATCCAGGTATTATTCCTTACGTTATATTTACAGATCCTGAATCAGGACAAATTGGCTTAACTCAAGCAGAAGCTGAAAAAAAATATAAAAAAGAATCATTACATATTTACGAATATTTTCAACAAGACAGTGACAGAGCGATTATTTCTCTAGAAGAAGATTTTTATTTGAAGATTATGACTCATAAAGGAATGATTGTAGGGGCAACTTGCATTAGCGAAAAAGCTGGAGAGATTTTAAATCTACTTCAATGGTTTTATGCATCTAAAATTCCATTCAGAAAATTTGCATCGGCTATTCAAGCTTATCCAACTTATGGAGATTTACTGAGAAAAATTTCAAAAAAAATAATGATCAATGAACTACTGGATAACCCTATCATCAAGTTATTTATATCAAAAAAATAAATTTATTAAAAGGAGCACTATCATGGTTAAAATATGTACTGTGTGTCATATGGGCATTGGAACAAGCCTATTATTAAAAATGTCTGTAGATAAGGCATTGTCAGAATTAAATATAGAAGGATCTGTTATGTGCTCCGAATATACAACTGCCCCCAGCACAAATAGTGATCTTTACATAACCTCTCCAGGTATAGCAGAAAAGCTTGAACATAGTACTACAGCACCGATCATTAGTGTTAATGAATTTATGAATATTAATGAAATATCAACAAAATTAAAAAATTTTTTTAGAAATTAACACTGAAGAGAGAAATATAATTTATGTGGCAAATGATCTTAGAATATATTATTAACATTTTTCGTCAACCAATTTTGTTTTTATGTTTTATAGTAGCCATGGGACAAATAATACAAAAAAAACAAATCTCAGATATCATTCAAAGTATATTAAAAACAGGTATTGGAATTGTTATCTTATTTCAAGGGGTTGATATTTTAATCATGGCAATGGCTCCTTTGAACGAAATAATGACTCAGTTTTTTCCTAGTAATCACTTATCAGTAAACCATTCACAAAAATTGGGTGATTTTAGTTCTTTTTTATCAAATTATAGTTTTGAAATAGGATTAACGTTATTTTTATCTTCTACACTAAACATTATTATTGCAAGATTTACAAGTTGGAAAGCTGTGTTTCTTACAATGAATATTGCTTTTTGGATTGCCATGGTGTGTATTGCTTTAGGTGTACAAATGAATTTAAATACACACACAAGGATTATGGCAGCTACTATTGCTACCACTTTGTATCTCGTTGTTCCGTCAAATTTGCTAAGACCTTTTGTAAAGGAACTATCAGGGTCAGATTCTTTTACTATTGGCCATACTACTTCTATTTTTTGTTTTATAGCCATCTTAATAGGAACATTTATAGGCGATAAAAAAAACTCTGCTGAAACCATAAAATTACCAAAATCATTAGCATTTATGAGTGATGCCAATATTATGTCAGGATTGGTTATTGCTATCACGTATTTATTATTACTATTATTTAATATTTTAAGAGATCATTCATTTTCCCCATCTTTTCTAACAGAACACGGTATTGTTGCTTATAGTTTTTTACAAGGTGTCAAATTTAGTGCAGGTACAACAATTTTATTGTTAGGATCAAGGATGATTCTCGTCGAAATAGTTCCTTCTTTTAAAGGTATCAGTGATTTTTTTGTCCCAAATGCAATCCCTGCACTTGATATTCCTATGATTTTTTCTTTTGGTCCTAATTCATTAATGTTAGGATTCTTGATTGCAATGATCTCAAGCTTATTGACTCTTATTTTATTAGGATTTAGTGGGATACTTCAATTTTCATTAATACCACTGGTCATTGCTTGTTACTTTGATGTAGCACCAGGAGCAATTTTTGCTAACAAAAGAGGTGGCATCGCAGCTGTAATTATAAGCTCTGCATTGAACGGCATGTTATTAATGATTCTGTGTGCGTTCTCATTACCTTTAATAGCTGAGACTGTAGGGACATTCATTCAAACATATGGAGGAAATGATTTATCGTTACTCTTAATACTTATTGCTCCTATTTTTAGTTTCTTAGGATAAGAATATTTAGGGAGGTTCTGTATGAAAAAGTATAATATGTTGTTTATATTATTATTTTTTGGAGCAGGCATTATTTTAATCAATTATTTCGATATTGCGTCTCAATTAAAATTAGAAAACATCCCAAAATTAAAAGAATGGTTTACATCGTTGGGTTGGATCTCATTTTTTATCTACTTTCTGCTTTATGTCGGTGGATGTTTATTTTTTTTACCGGGATTACCTATTACTATTTTAGGTGGGATATTATTTGGTCCTGTATTTGGAACTTTGTACACAATAATATCTGCATCTATTGGATTAGCACTTGCTTTTTTATGTTCTCGATATTTTTTTAGAGATATTATGCAAAAGAAATTAGGATCATCAGAAATTTTCACAAAAATAGACAACGGTGTTAAAACACAAGGTTGGCGAATACTGATGATTACAAGATTAGTACCCCTATTTCCTTTTAATATACAAAACTATCTATATGGCTTGACAGATATCAAATTTTTTACGTATTGGATTTTATCAACTATTTTTATTATTCCAGGAACAGCTACATATACATTATCGGTAGGATCCATCATATCAGGAAATTTCTCAACTCAAACACTCATATATTTAGGTATAGCAGCTGTGTGTTTTGTATTTGTAAGTTTCATCCCAAAGTTACTATTAAAAGAAAAAAAATATAATGATAGAGGGTAAAGATGAGAAATATTTTGTATTTATTTGTAGTATTGTTCTCACACACGCTATTATTTTCAGCACCAAGTGCTGTATATGATGCCTATTGGGATGTCTACAACAATAACAACAACGATTCTATTAACCATAGCAAATGGAATGATTTTTTAAGAAAATATACAGAATTAGACAAAACAGGTATTGTACTCGTAAAATATTCAAAAGTAACATCTCAAGATCATCAAGAATTAGCAGAGTATATCAATACACTATCAAAAACTCCTATTTTGTCATATTCTAAAAAAGAACAACGAACTTATTGGATCAATTTGTATAATGCTCTCACTGTTAAACTAATTCTTGATTTCTATCCTATTTCTTCTATTAAAGAGATTTACGGGGGACCATTAAAAGTAGGACCTTGGAATAAAAAAATCATTACTATTGAAAACAAAGAAATTTCTTTAAATGACATCGAACATCGTATCTTAAGACCGTTATGGAAAGATAGTAGGGTTCATTTTTTAGTTAACTGTGCAAGTAAAGGTTGCCCAAATCTACTGCAACAAGCTATTACACCACAAAATTATGAACAGTTTGCAGAAACAGCAGCTAGAAATTTTATCTCTCACACGAGAGGAGTATCAGAATCAAACAATGTATTGGTTATTAGTTCTATTTTTGATTGGTATAGTAGCGATTTTGGTAATAATATGTCAGAAATTTTAAAATATCTTAATCAATACGCAGATGATAATACAAAAAGAAAATTAAGTTCTGGTAACAAAATAACATATGAGTATGATTGGAGTTTAAATAAGGCAGATTAATAATAAACAACTATATCCAGTTCTCAAAAAGATAAGAATATCTTGATATAAGCATATCTTATATCCCAAAATAATAGAATTGTTTTTATATAATAATATCAAATTTATATAGAAAAAATATTTCAGAGAAAAGTCACATATCGCTTAATAGAATATAAAACGTTCTCTAATATTGTCATAATTTGAGAAAACTAAAACAATTTGACAATTGATAATAGTCAAAAAAATCATACTATTTCAAGTCTTTGAGATATCCCTCAATAAATAAGCTTATTTATTGAGGGATATTTTTTATTAATCTACAACACAATCCGACACGATTTATCATCTGTTTTCAACAACATCATTTAAATGTTGTAACAAATATAACAATACAAAGAAAGATTGCACTATTTATTGACATTTTCACACGTATTTTGTATAATAATAGAACATTTTATATCATATTTTAATCATTATAACACAAAAAAGGAGGTGCAAATGCAACAAAGGAACGAAATGTTAATTTCAGGGGTAGCATTGTTTGCTATGTTTTTTGGTGCAGGCAATCTTATTTTTCCATCATTTTTAGGATTTTATTCAGGAGAAGCTTGGTTTCCGGCAGCATTAGGTTTTTTAATAACAGGTGTTGGTATGCCATTACTTGGTATGATCTCGTTTTCACAAGCTAGAGGAATAGAGAATTTTGCTAATAAAGTATCAAAAAAATTTAATGTTATTTATGTCACTATCTTAGCGATCATTATCGGACCTTTGTTTGCAGTACCTAGAACAGCATCTACAACTTTTGAACTAGCAATCGTACCCATCATAGGGGAAGCAAGTTTTGGTGCTGCAATCATCACATCCCTCGTTTTCTTTGGAATTACTTATTATTTGTGTATAAAAGAAAGTAATATTGTGGATGTGATAGGGAAATATCTAACCCCAATTATTGTTATCTGTTTAGTAGTGATTGGATATCTAGGAATTACAGGGAATATTGGAATGCCTGGGGCATCTGAATCAAATAATAATTTTTATTATGGTTTTACACAAGGTTATCAAACAATGGATGCATTAGCATCTGTCTTATTTGGTGTGATTATTTTAAAAGACATGATATCAAAAGGATTTAAAGAACCTAATCAACAAAAAAATATCCTACTGGGTGCGGGTTTTATTGCTGCTATTGGTTTGAGTTCCGTTTATTTTTTACTGATATTTCTTGGATCAAGAATCAGTACTCAGCCATCCGGATCAACCACTAGCTCTGTTATTATAACGCTTGTTGAAATGATTCTTGGTAAATATGGTAAAATTTTCTTTGGTCTTTGTGTTGGTGCTGCTTGCTTGACCACAGCTGTTGGGACAGTTGCTTTTGTAAGTGAATGGTTTTCAAAAATATCTAAAATGTCTTATAAATTTTGGCTAGCTATTATTTCTTTATTATCATTTGGAATGTCTGTAGGTGGTGTTGATTTCCTTATTAAACTTTCTGTACCATTTTTGTTTTTATTGTACCCTGTGACATTAGTACTGATATTATTAAACCTAATGGCTATTAAAAATCATTGGTATTATAAAGTTGCTGTGACAGTAACTATAATAATAAGCACGATAGATATTCTTGCAATGAATTTCAATCTTTCTATCTTTCAACATATAGTTCAATTTATTCCTCTCGGAAAGATGGGATTTGTTTGGATAGTACCTTTTATACTGAGTCTTTGTATTGTTTTCATCACAGAAAAAGTATGTTCTCCTAAAAAAATAGCAAATAAAAAAGAGTCTGTTTAGACTCTTTTTTATTTTTCTTTCAAATCCATAATACCTTGAATAATATGAGAAATAAAAATATCACTTAATGCTTCTTCATAGAGTGGTTTCATAGCTCTTTGAAATATTGTTCGATCAATATTTTGATAAATAATAACACCTGAATCATCGATTATTGAAAGTAGTTCTTCTGTTTGTTCTTCAAATTTTATGTGGTAGTTAGTCATCATTTCTTGGAGAGCATCTTTGATGATATCTTTATTTTTTATAGATAGATTATTCCATGTTTGGTTATTTACAATAATAAAATCCGTCATCTTAGTATGCTTATCAAGAGAAAAATATCGCAATGCTTTATTTTGATCCTGTTCAACAAAATTCATAATGCTACCTTCTGCCCCAAGGATATTTCTACTTAAAATGCAATGATTTATATTATTGCTGTTAATCTGAATAGGTTTTCCTCCCATTATTTGGACCATTCGTATATTAAAATAATGTTCGGTAACAGCAAATTTTTTATTTTTAATATTTTCCGGATTAATAATAGGTAATAGTTTCGTATAAAAAGACTTATCTCCCCTATCCAAGTAACCCAACCCTAACAAATTATTTGTCATAAGATTCTTAAATATGATATCCGAAATTTCTGAATTCATTGTTTTATGATAATGTGCATTATTATCAAAAATATAAGGTAACAAAAATGCTTTGAATTCAGGATTATACAACTCCAACACCTGATCACTTTCTATCGCAAAATCAATATTACCAGATCTTACTTTTTCTATAATTTTTTGACCGTTCTTATCTAAAATAGAATCTCCAAAAAGATGGATTCTTACTTCTCCTTTGCTTTGAGATTCTATTTTTTGTTTAAACATAAGTAGAGATTCATGAATTAAAGAATTCTCTGGATAATGATGTGCAAATGTTAACGTTATATGATTTTCTTTCTTGTCTATAAATCCTGAACAATGTGATAGTAATAAAATATATAACAGACTATAGCGTAGCACTATATCCCCCTAAAATAATAAGATGAAAAAATACCAACTAATTAAATTATTTTAAATACTTTATATAACTATATTATATATCAATAAATACATAATATCAATTGAAATTCATTATTATAATAAAAATATTTCATAGAGTTAATACAAATCATTATTTTCACTTTTTCTACCTAAAAAATATAAGAAAAAATTCTTTAACATTTATGTTGCTATAATAATGATTTGTTTGATAAAAACAATATTTTTCCATATTTCAAATAGAAATAATGTTTTCTTTTAAAAGTTCAGTTTGTGATTAATAATATTTAGGGATTAGAGATTTCTTAACATTCCTATTTGTAGTAACTTTTATGGATGATAACAGACTACATCTCACTTCTTAGTGACTCATGATACCGATGAAAACAAGGTTAGCAATGACAATAAATTGAATATCAAACTTCGATTGATGTATAGAAAATACTAAAACACCTCCTAATATTAGGAGGTGTTTTAGTATATATTAGCACTAGGCTATTAAAGATTAGATATCTTAGTCATCAGGATTTTTTTATCTTTATCATCATGAATATAGATAGAGAAATCAGTCCCAGAATATGACAAATCGACTTTCTGAGCACTAGATCGATCGTTTCCTATATTAAACACTGTTGATATTTTTCTGATAATATCTTCAGGAATAGATCGTTCTGTTGTAATCTCATTACCTTGATAGAAGACATTCACAAAAAATGTTGCTTTTGTATTAGGATTTTTTGGATCAACTGCCTGTAATCTAAAATCAACCGTATATCCTGATCCAAAGTCTTTAAATATATGAAGTTTACCCTCATCTGTTTCAGAAATAAATGCATATCCTGATTCTTTGAGAGGATCTAATGGTTCATGGTATCGACCAATGAAATTGCGATTGAACATGGATAGATTTGTGGTGTGTGTAGCTATGTTATTATTATTGACCCAAAGATTTCGATCTCTATAAGTAACAATAACATTTCGAACTGTTCCTTCTTTTGTGTTTACAGTATATATGGCAGAAGTTTCGTCAATAATACGATCAAAGACTAAAGAAAGTCTATTATTGTTAGCATCTGAAATATTAATATTTGTATTACTTGCAGAGAAACTAATCAGAGGCAAAGTATATTGTACTCCATTGAATGTAAAATACGGCGTAATAATAGTCCATCGTTGATCTGTCAAAGACCGTGTGAATAATTCTACAAAATATGCTTTAGCATCTTGTGCTATTATTGTTTGAATTCGATCAGCAGAAGCTTTTATTTGTCTCAGGACAGGATCAATAACAATAATAATATATTGATTTTCATTATATTGGTATACCGCTTCTGTTTCTGAAAAAGCAAAAGCATATTTCCAAATAATTTCTTCTGTTGTGGTTCGTAATCTGATGTCTAAATTATCTTCTGTGATCTCAAATACTTCACCTTCTAATAAATTTAAAGGCTGACCACCCCAATAAGATACTGTAAAATTAGTGACGGCTGTACTACTATACGATCTATATGAGATATTTTGTTTAAATGAGTTTTCAATAGCAGGATTAGCTGCTTTGGCAATGATTTTTCCATTAAGAACCATAGAGATACCATTTTGGATGGTGATACTTTCTTTATTGGAAGTATTGTTATAGTAAACATTAAATATTGCTTCATTGGCATGTAGAGCACGATTAAAACTAAATTCAACATTTCCTTTATCTGTTCTCAATATAAAATTTTTATCAGGATCCAAATAAAGAATATTATATTTTTGAACAGCAAGAGGTTCATTATTTAAATCAATGGTGACATCTTGAGTAACATAAAATTTAAATGCATATTGCATAAAATCATCAGCATTTGATTGGATACGGCGAGCAATTTTAACTCCATTTATATAGATATCTCCATTATTCAAGATTGAAATAATAACTTCTTTTTGAATATTATCAGCTGGATCTATAAAGGAATATAGGGCATTTGTTTGATCAAGGACTTGAACAAATTTAAAATCAATGGGTTGATTCTTATCTGATAATAAATAAATATGAGCATTAGTATCAACTGTCGTATGATGATACTTATCTAAGGTGAATGTTGAAGCTTGATTAGTAACAGTATTATAACATGAGACGTATCCTCCTTGAATACGTTCAAGATACAAATCATATGTCGATGCAGGAACAAAGGTAGCAACAATAGTATCATTAATAAGCAAATTATGACTTCCATCCACCGTTATCGAAACCAATATATCATTAACATCATATCCTGCAGAAAGAGTATTGTTAGCTTCTACAAAACTAAAAATAAGTTCTGTGTCTGCAGTATTGGATAATGTGATTTTGGTATCTGCTGAAGATATCCTTAACCCATTCCCTCCTTTTAATTGAAAATCAATCCCACCTAGGCTTAAGACAGTATCTACCGTACGATAGTTACCGGCAATATTTTGCTTAAATTGATTGGAAAAATCAATGGGATTATTTTCATTATCATTATTTTTAGGAGACACGGAACACGAAATAGATAAAAAAATAATCGCATTGATCAATAACATAATTTGTTTCATTTGTTACCTCTCATTGTCAACATTACTTGACTTATTTATTTTAAAACTATTCATATAAAATAAATAAGTCAATAAATTTTAAAAAAAATTATTGATAACAAAAAAAGTACCCTCAATAATGAGGGTACTTTTTAAAATTATGATGAGTTTCTTAATCTTTTAATGCATTGGTAAACCATAATTGGTATTCTCGTTTCCGAGCACGTTCTGTCCAATCTTCTGGTATTAATTTCCAATTATTAAATAAAGGAACCTGAACTATACCAGATTCTTGGATATATTTTTTTAAGAAAGATCGAACAGGAGTTTTTGATGTAGCTAAGATACGTTTATTCATTTCTTCCTCAGTAATTCCTAATGTTTCAACAATAAAGGAACTTAAAAAACTATCTACAATTATTTTATACGATTTTGACATCTGGAACGGTGTTCCATCTGATAGTGTGCTAATAAAAACACGTTCATCAAATGGTTTTTGAAGATCGATTGTAAAATTGATACCGGCGATATTATTAAAATAAATAAATGGTTTTTTCAATTCAAATCCCCCACTTCTTGTTTCAGGAATAAGCTTACCGTCTTTATCAAAAACATAATCTAATAAATAATCATCACTGTTTTTCATCGTATTAAACCAATCTTTTAAAAAGCTTTCTAAAAGTTTTTTAATTTCAAAACCTTTTAATTCAACAATCGTTGGCCAATTATCATAGTAATAAATCCCATACAAATCTCTCAGATATAGATTTGTGGATATATCAATCAATGCTAAAGGAGCTGCAATGGACATTACTACAGGCATTTTTAATTCATGTTCTGCTATATGAAATTTTAACTGGTGGATTGTATCAATAAATTCAGAAGGACCAAATAATGATTTTTTGGATGAAATTGGTTTTGATAAATTCCCTATGGGTTCAGCTAAGAAATTTGTGGCAGCATCAAATTCATGTTGAAAAGCATTGATAAATTTTTTATCCACAGGTCTTTTTTGATCTTTAATATAAATAATTTCGGGTTGTGGTTTTCCTAGAATCCATTTTTCATCTTGTTTTGTTACCGGAATGGTGATTTTTGTGACTGTTTTAAGAGCATTTTCACCACCTAAGACAATCACATCTTTTCCAGATGGCGATTTCACATTAGTTAAATGTGTCAAATGGTCATGTCCTTTAAAGATAATATCAAATCCTTCAACGTTTAACGCTGTATATAACGAAACATTTTCTCCCATAGGAATGTACTCATCAGAACCAAGCCCAGAATGAAAAGAACCTACAATTAAATCAGGATTTTCTTTTTCTTTAATGATTTGAATCCATTTTTTAGAACTTTCTACAATATCTTCAAACTCAATGTTATCCCATAAATATTTAGGAAGATGAGATGTCGTTGGGGTTAACATCCCTAAAATAGCAACGGTAATACCTCTGACGTTTGTTATAACATAAGGAGTAAAGTATGGTGTTTTTGTATTTTTGTCGAGAACATTTGCAGCAAGCCAAGGAGAATAGTATTCTTTGCGAACGGTATCATAAATTTCATGACCTCTTTCTATATCATGATTTCCAACTGTTACCGAAGCTGGCTTTAAATAATTCATCATGGAAACAGCTGTATTTGAGGTTGATATTTCTTGATTAAAATAATCAACAACAGGATCCCCTTGAAAATAATCTCCACTATCGATATACAGAACTTCGTTATTTTTATCTTTTCGTAATTCATCTAATAAATAAGAAGCATGCGCAAGAGAATAATCCACAGGAATATTTTTTATACTATCAAATGGAAAAAACGAACCATGTATGTCTGTAGATGAGAATAATACTAAATCAAATGAACTATCTGTGTTACCACAAGATACTAATAAAAATACTAATATACTTAAAAAGATATATCTTATCTTTAAGATGCCGAAATAAGTGTTGTTGTTTTTCACTTTTATACTCCATTATATTTATTACGTAATTATGTTTTTTATTTATAAGAAAATAAATATGTTCAATAAATCAAAGCACAACCATATGATTAAGTCAATCATAATTGTTGATGAACTTTCTGTTATTCTATACTATCAACTAAAGATTTTAAGAGCATATTCATTTTATTCATAATCTCAACATTATTTTTTGATGTTTGAATATCTTTAACAAGAGTGCGTGATTGAGCCCAAACATTACCATTTTTATCTGCATAGATTGCTATTTTTAAGGGCAATTCGTAACTCCACAAAATATTATCATTCATTAACAAGGTACCAACTGCAGGATTGCCAAATATAATCACATATGATTTTGGCATCGTTAATCGAACAGATTCCGCAGCTTTTTGATGATTAATTTCTGCAAAAATCATTAGTTTTTTTTCTTTTATGTTCTTTTTTAAGAGCGTAACAGCTTGATCGACTGATATAGAAAGTTCTTTTTTGATAACCTCTTGACCAAATGTACTTGTGCTTATCAATAAAATAAGTAATCCTAAAATTTTCATAATATCTCCTTATAAATTAATAAATAATATATCATAAACTAATAATTTAATTGAAATACTGTGTTTCTATGGGATTTTTTAAAATATACTAAATAAAACTTGCTCATTTTGGATATATTATGATGGCAAGATTTATTTTTATATCTTATAATAACATAAAAAAATACTTTGTCAATATATATTGAGAAATAAACATACTATCTTGTGATCTATATCTCATTGTTTAAGGAGAAATTACATATGTTATTAGAAATAAAAAAACTATTTGAATATCATTCAGATATTCGTGTAGCAGATTGGAATTACAAATATATGCGTTGTCAATTTGATTTCTATGGATTAACACATCCTCTACGCACAAAGTTGATCAAACCTTTTCTCCAAAAATCTAAAAAAATAACAATCCAAGAATTACTAAACACAATATATGACATGTCAAAAGAACCAAAACGTGAATTTTTATATACGGCCATTGATATGGCAACATATAATATTAATCGTTTCAACTATCATGAATTTCAACAACTAAAAATATTTATAGATACTAATCCATGGTGGGATTCTATTGATCGTATCCAAAAAGCATTTGGTGTGTGGACGCAAGAGCATTTATCCCATCGAAGAGAAATTGCTCAAGCGTGGTACTCTGAAGATTCTATTTGGGCAAAACGATCAGCTATTATCTTACAATTACATTTAAAAGATAAAACAGATGTGGAATTATTGTCTGAGATTATCGTTAATACAATGCATATTAATGAATTTTTCATCCAAAAAGCCATTGGTTGGGCATTACGTGATTTCAGTAAAGAAAATCCTACATGGGTAGCAACATTTCTTTTAGATCATAAATTATCAAAACTTGCTGAAAAAGAGGGATCAAAATATTTAATAAAAAATAATTCATCAAACATAATTCAATATTTTGAAAAACTCTAGTGTTACTATTAACAACAATAACTAGAGAGTTATACTTCTTAATTTTTCTGTTTTTGAATGTCCTATATTGGTTACTTCTAAGAATTACTCAATCGAACAACAAGAAACAACAACCACTATGCAAACCATCATGATAAAATTTCAATCTCTTTTTTTGATCCCGCAGAACCAAAAGCTCCTTTTTTTGTAACACTGATTGCTGCAGATTTGTTAGCATAGATTAAGGCGGCATAAGCATCATTATCAAATAAGACTAAACCAGCAGCAAAAGATCCAACAAATGCATCTCCCGCACCTGTAGTATCAACCACCTTTACTTTTACAGACTCCAAAAAAGTGTATTCATGTTGATGTGAAAATAAAACGCCTTGGCTTCCTAAGGTAACAATAACATTATCGATTCCCTTATGATGAAGTTTTTGGATTCCTTGTTTAATTTCTTCTTCTGTGTCCATAGGCTTTTGGATCAATAAAGAAAGTTCATGTTCATTAGGGATAAGATAATCAACCTGTGTTAATATATCTTCGCTTATAGCAATATAAGGAGCAGGATTATAAATAACTATTTTGTTTCTCTTCCTAGATTCAACAATCAACAACTCTATAGACTCAACCGGAATTTCATTTTGTAGAACAATAACATCAAATTCATCTAAGAGTTGTATTTTTTGCTTTATTGTTTTTGGAGTCATGATTTTATTTGCTCCTCCGACAACAACTATACGATTAAGTCCTGTTCTATCTGTTTCAATAAGAGCTAAGCCCGTATGTGTATCAACAACATCAACATAAGAAACAATACCCAAATTTTCTAGTGATTTAGAAATTGTTTGAGCAAATAAATCATTCCCAAGGCATCCCCATATAGCAGTAGGAACATTCTGCAACACAGCAGCTGATGCTTGGTTAGCTCCTTTTCCACCAACATGATACATCAAATTATTACCTAAAATCGTTTCTCCTTCATCAGGAAATCGATCCACACCAACTACAAGATCCATATTGAGACTGCCAACAACCAAAACTTTTTTCATAAAATCATATCCTTATATAGTTAAACATAATTCCTTAGTATCAAGGTGCTATTTTAAAATTTTTAACAATCAAATAAATGATAGATCTATAGCGATAACCTCTTGAATTTTCACATCGTTCTATGCTTTTTATCAGACTGTAAAATGATTCATCAATATTATAATCCAAAATAATATAAAGAACAAATCAATATTATGATAAGTTCTTCACCTATATATAGACAATCGTATAAGCTATATGACTAAGAATTAATTATTTAAACAACTGATGATATCATCTACATTGTTTTTTTGGATTAAGGTAGGTAGCATTTGTTCAGAACTGAAAATTTCAGAAATATCCATCATATCCTTAATATGGGAACTACTAGAAGTAGCAGCAAGACCTACAACACAATAAACAGGATTATAACGATGGGATAATCCAAAATTAATACCATTTTTGATAATAAGCATTGAAAAACCATGTTTTAAGACGCCATCTTCAGGACGGGCATGAGGCATGGCTAATCCTGAAGTAATGAGATAAAAAAAAGAAAGAGTTTCTCCATACTTAATTGCGGCATTAATATAATGCTCTGTGATAAATTGTTGATCTAATAGTGGTTTAAAACATAGATAGACAGAATGTTGCCAAGTGTCAACAGAGTCAACAATTGAAATTGAATTTAATTTGCTTAAAACGCTCACTAATTTACGCAACATGAACTCCTTTTAACAATATAATTATATAATATATATATAATTAGTATAAATCTAATTTAAAAAAAAGTCTATATCATCAAATTATATCAAAAAAATAAAATATAAACACTTATTTTATATAGCAATATACGCAATCATGGCATTAAATATATGATTTTTTAATCAAAAAAGCTTTGTTGTATCTTATTAATGATAGCATGTTATGGATCGTAATATAAAGAATTAAGGATTTGATCAAGATAATTAATCATAGGCATATATGTAAGATAACGTTATCAAATCGAAATAAATATTTCATGATTTTATAGTATCATAACGTTAGGTGTGGCATATTCAGAGATGATTATCTTATAAAAGTTGCATGTTTAATTATTTATTGAGATACGGAATAAAATGAGTATTGACAAAAATTATAAATCATATATAATTAAATGAATATAAATACACTAGTTTTATACTCATGATTGTATTGTTATCATTGAAAATAAAAGGAGGAGTCAATGACTCTTGATCAATCGATACTTGCTGTTGCCGAAATGGCAATACAAGCTTATAGTCAAGGAACATTTAGTGTCGGTGGAATGCTCATTGATATTAATGGGAATTTGATAAAAAAAATGCATAATAATGTGGTTAATAAAAATTTCATTCAAGATCCCACAGCTCATGGTGAACGACAATTAATAGATTGGTATTTCATGGAAAAACACAAATCTGTTCCTTTACCTGAACCAAAAGATATCATTTTGATTACATCTTTAGATCCATGCTGTATGTGTACCGCCTCAATTTTACTCAGTGGATTTCATGTTGTAGTAGCGGCATATGATGAATTTGCAGGTATTAATTACAATAAAAAAAATAATTTTCCATCTGCAACCGATAAACAAAAAAAACTATTACTTAAATATTTCAGCTATCCAAAAGTTGATGGTGATTCGATATTTACCAGAAAACAAAGTGGAGCTTCTTTACCACATATATTTCAAAATCAATCAATCGCCAACACATCTCAAGCACTTTGTTTCTCTATTTTTAATGCTAGTGCTGATAATGTTCGATATCATGAAAATCATGACTTACAACCTTGTTATTTAAAAAATCCTAAAGATTTGCCAGATACTCATCCTATTATTTTGGAATTAAAAAAATACTATCCTCAAACATTAGAATATTCTTGTACCAGAGGCAACCCTGATGAACAAATTGTTCCCTACCTTTTAGAACAAATGAAAATCGACAAATTACAAGGTGGCAAAGGAAATGCCGTCGCATTTTTAGATTATTTTGGAAACTTATTGTTATGTTGTCCCGGAAATACAAATATTTCACCAATTCGCACAGCATTTTTAGAAGCTACACGTACTTATGCACACATTAGATTTGATTTATATCAGCAATTTGGAGCTGAAATTTTAACATATCTTGGGCATATTAAGTATGGGACGTTTTTATTTGCATTAGGTTTAGATAGAGAAATAGAATCGTTATTAACATTAGGAGCTTATGGATCTTCTATTGAAGGAGCTCTACCGGACGATAATCTTTGTCAAATGCAATATATTATTGAACAAGAAGATGCTGAAACAGTACGTAAATATTGTTCTACGTTACCACCACTATACAGCGATATTATTAAAATAAATCCTTGTCAAGTAACAAACAAAAATTTAATAAACGCGTTAACACAAGAAAAAACTCATCTTGAATATTAAAGAGTTTGAATAGGACATCAGTAAAAATAAAAATATTATTTTATATTATTATTGGAGAATATGATATCATGTTAAAAAATATTTGGATTGATACAGATCCAGGGATTGACGACAGTATTGGCATTTTATGGGCTCTAAAAAAAGAACAGACTCTTGGATGGAAAATTCATGGCTTATCCACAGTAAACGGTAATAGTCCGTTAGATCAAGTAACAATAAACGCTTGTGCCCTTTTAGAACATGCAGGAAGAACAGATATTCCTGTATATAAAGGATTTTCACATGCATTTATTCAAGAAGAAATCCATGCAGAACAAATTCACGGAAAACATTTAGGTCCCTTTGATCCCAAGCCAATCAAAAAAGCAGAACGAGAATCTTATATTATTGGGATTAAAAAGTGTATTGATTCTCTCCCCAAAGGTGAAAAATTATCGTTAATTACTATTGGACCTCTCACTAACATTGGGGGATTATTTCGTCTATATCCTGATATAATGGATAAAATAGAATGTATTTACATGATGGGGGGAGGCTCATCTGGCAATATTACCCCTTATGCAGAGTTTAATATTTATGTTGATCCGGAAGCTGCGGATATTGTGTTCAAAAGTGGAAGACCGATTATCATGAGTGGTACGGATCTTTGTGAAAACAAAGCTTATATGACATATGATGAATTAGATAAATATAAAAATCATGTTTCCGACCAATGGATCAAAGCATTTTTAGAATTTTGGAATACCAATCGAATCAATAATGAGAAAAGATTTATCTATGATCCTACAGTTTTTGTTTATCTTGCCTATCCTGAATTATTTACTAGCTATAAGGCTCATATTGAAATACAATTAGCATTACCAGCAAGAGGGATGACATTGATCTCAACAAAAGTCGTTGATGACCAAAAACCAGTCTTATTCAATGCATCTGTTCTTGAGGATTGCAAACGAAAAGAATTTCTTAACACGCTTTTTGGGATTTTTTAGAATCTATTTTTTTGAGAGATCCTTGCAAACATTTCTCATAGTAAGATGGACAAAAAATAATCAACAATCGGTTAAAGAAAATAGAGTTTTGTTTGCGTATCAACATTGATATGAGATTACACAAGAAGATTATGTGATATAAAGAAAAAAACACCCCTTGAAGGGGTGTTTTTTATTTCACGATATTGTTATTTGGTACTGTAAATGAATCGTTCCACGAGCCTTATTCGGCATCATACTCTTCTATATTCATTGTATAGGAAGAAGAATTTGGATTTTCCAATCTGTTAGTCCAGTAAGCTTTATTACCTTTAATAATCAGATATCTTTTATCAGACGGAACCATTGGATGATTATCCATATCCGAACTGAGATGTCCATGAGGTTTGAGGATAACTACATCGCTGTTGTTATTATTGTTATGATATGGGACATATTGTTCCATAGCAAATCTACCAATCGTACGATCTGTTCCTATGTTTGTGACGCCTACTGTTTTTTCTGATTTTTTAGGAAGCAGTGTAGAACGTTTATATTGTGATGGATCAATAGTAGAAAATATATATCCTTGCTCTCCCTGAAATATGGTACTTTGCTGTCTATCTAAAGAAAAGTGTATTTTTTTCTCTTTATCGTTTATCTTAGTAAACTTTTTCCATACATCAGCAGGTAACACAGAAGAGACAAGTGCTGGATCAAGTGTTTTTTTGAACATCACCATCTGATCAATTCCTTTAAAAGAGTTAGCTTCAGATTGATCCCAATGTTTGTTATTACTCCAATATCCTTTTTTGTCAGTATCATTATAGAGAAAAAATCGTCCGGAACCACCAAGACCTGTAGAAAACTCAACGACCAGTTTATTACGATCATTAAACTGTCGAAACATAGTTATTGATTGAGTTAACATTTTTGCTGAGACTAGTGTATCTGTCACAATCATCGACTCAAATTTATTATCTCTTAATCTTCTGATACCTATTCCATTTCTCGTTTCATCTGCACTAGATTGATTAGCTCTTTTTAGAAACTTCCATTGATCCTGAGGAAAAGCACTGTTTAATATAGTATTAACTTTAGAAGGAGATATTTTCACTAAGGCATTTTCATCGATAACGTGCATAGAAAGAGATCGATTATGATCATATTTAAGCTCTTTACTCCAGTATCCTTTATAGGCACCACCACTACGATCAGCTCTTATATCAAAAATAATATAAGGCATTTCATATTTTACGTCTAAAGTTTTCAATGCTGTTTTTACGTTTTCACTAGGATTAAGATTTTCAAATTTAATAGCCATAATATTTCGATGATCATAGTTACCAAGATCATGCTCATAAGCTTTGATCTTGACACCTTGAACGGTCTCTACTGTATTCCCAGATGTCTTAATACTAAGACTATATGTATTATCATAATCACTTGTTCTCTTGATTGTAAATGTTTTGTCATCATCTTCATCAAACATAAAAACACGTTTATTCTCAGTATCTAGCAACCATTTTAATGGTGAATTATTTGGAATACGATCTAGAGGAACTTCTGAAAAAGCTGTTGGACGATTTGCATGGAGTTCAGCAACTCTTGCTCGATGTTCTGCTTTTTGACGTGCAAGTTCCTCTGCTTTTTTCTGTTCTTCTTCTTTTTTCTGTTTTGCGATCTGTTCTGCAGATATGGCAGTAGATGAGGAAGAAGCTGATTGAGCTACTTGAAGTGTAGTATCTGAAGCATCACCTTGTTGAGGAGGTTGTGTTGTGTTATTTTGTGTTTCAACCCCTTCTTCAGATGAAGAATCAGTGGAATTTTTCTCCTGAGATTCAGTACTGGAAGATTCTGTTGTTATATTTTCTGTAGCATCTTTATCTGATTCTTCCGTAGCTACAGAATCTGTTGATTCTACGTTAGCAGGATCTGTGGTTTGAAGACTTGAATCCTCTTCTTCAGTAGACGTTACATCTGTAGTATCTTCGCTATCTACAGTCACTTGAACTGATCTAGTCGATATATCCACGCTAGAAGCTCTACCAGTAGATTCACTAGGTTTCTCAACTGATGCTCTACTTGTAAATTTATCTTTTTGTAAACTACAAGCAGAGATTATCATCAATATGATCATACATATGTATGTATTCAAACGCATACAATACCTCCATTATTTTTTAATTATGCTTATCTATAATAATATAAAGTGATTCTTCATTTAAAGAATAATTGATAAAAAACAGAATGCAATCTAAGTTTTTATCACACTGATAAAAAATATTTATTGATTGTTTTATAGGAATGGTATTAAATAGTTTGTGTATGAAGAATCTTTTATCATAGCTAGAAGCCTTGACTTCTATATGTAAAAAATCCAAAAAAAATTGAATCTATGGACAATTTTATATTTTTAGAAAACAAAACAACAATGTTTCATGAAATATTCTCAATACGATCACTTTATTGAAAACTTTTATACATAACACAATAAAAACTCACAAATATGTCAACCAAACAGCATATTTATGAGTTTTTATTTTAAAA
>JBOFGS010000006.1:0-6914 GCA_051649245.1 Brevinema sp. | reverse complement strand
TATAATAAGGTATATTAATGCAAAATAATATATAACTACATTATATTCTTTTATTTAAAAAGAACTTTCTATTATAACATAAAATCACTAAAATTGCAATCAAGCTATAAATATAGCTTGATTTTTTCTTTTTAAAACCCTATACCAAACAAACAGCTCCTCTAAACTGAGGAGCTGTTTTTATATGCACAATATTCTTTCTATTTGAAATCTATCAAAATCAGAGAGTTCGTTTAAGTAATTGTCTAAATCGTCAGTCTTATATAAATTATTATAGTTATCAAAGCGTAGATTGTCTAGTTGGTTGCCAAGCTTTGAAATCATACTTAAACTCAATCCAGCTTTTATATATCTGATATGTTGAATGTTGGTAGTCCCATACATCAACTCATAATACTGATCTTCTCTCAGTAACTCAAATTCATACATAAAACTAAAACATCTACTTAGCTTATAAGAAATAAAATCTTGTTCAATTTTTAATTTAATAACAGAGATATTAGTTAGATAAGGATTACTTTTATTACGAAGATTTACATATACTTTAAGGTTTTCTGGGTAATTAGGTGAAGATTTTGGAATTTCTCCAAAGCTTTTGCCTATATAAAACTCTTTATTACCATTTTTCACTTGTTCGTTAAAATAGGCAACTTGAGACTGAACACGCTGTGAAAATGGAAAATGGCGACTATTTAAAAAATAGTTCTTATAATAATTTCTAGCTTTTTCGTTTTCTAATCTAAAAAATTCAAAATCATTTTTTTCATTTTCCACTCCATCTGGCATATTATGAATAAAAAGATCTGCTATCATATCTATGGGATTAATATCCTCTCTATTATTAATTCTACTTCTGAGTCGATTAATATTCAATTCAATAAATTGAACATGTGAATTAAAATTTATATAAAAAGAATGAATGTTATGATGAATTAATCTCGATTTTAAAGATGTATCTGTAATATCTGTCACAATAGCTTCTGCTTCTACAATTTTAAGCTCGTCTTCAGTAAGTTCTTCTCTTGTTTTGAGCATTGGATTTTCTTTCTTGTCCTTAAAAGTAGAACTTCTGAGTTTTTCAATCATACTACTCATTTTACCATCTTTTTGATCGTATTCATCAGAATTAATAAAATGAATCTGTGGAACTAATTTTTGAATACTTTGTTGTGTAGATAGTCTGCTATCAAATATATTATTGAGTCGATTTACTCGTCCTATAAGATTTACTATAGATTTTTGAGTTTGTTTATATCTATTCATAATAAATAGCGTATCTACGGGCATATTAATACCTTCTAAAACAACACTATTAGCAACTATATATTTTAATGATGATATTGTTTGAAATTTATATTCTAGATAGTCTTTCAGTTCATCAGGTATTTTTCCATGTAAATATATACAGCCCTTTTTTATGAGATCTATCATAGGAAAATTAGGGCTTACATACTCTTTTAATGTAGTGATTATATCGCTAATTTTGTCATCATCAACATCAGGTAGTTGTTGTATAAAATCTCTAGAGAAATATTCTATTTTCTTTGGGGAGGCTAAAAATATAAAGCTTTTAGGCATAGAGTTTTTTATTATATAATCAAAGAAATTGTTATATTCATCTAGCAATGGATAAAATATATTGAAAAAACGATTGTATTTTCTAACATGATTGTTTTTCATATACTCAAGGTATTCTGGTTCTTTCATAGAATATTGGATCTTCTTCTCTATAATATCTACATGAGATATACTTCGAGAATCTTGTAATAATGGAGTTAAGTAAATATTTGGGCTTAAATTATTATGTAACTTGTTTAATTTTATAACTCTTGATAGGAGAATACTTCTTTGATCATTTTCAAGTAAATTATGAGCCTCATCAATAAAAAGAAGATCAAAATACTTCTCATATTTATCAAAAAACCTTAAAGCTCTTTCTTGAGTGAATATTGCAATAAATCTTTGTTCATCGTCAAACATTTCATCATGCAATAATAATTTATAGCCTAAATTAGCTTTTTTGATCATTTTATAAGTCTGTTGAAGTAAAGATTTAGTTGGTACAATGATTCCAATTTTATTAACATTCTTAGTTTTAATAATTTGAGTAATCAAAGAACTTTTACCATAGGATGTCGGAGCGATGTATGAAACATCTGTATTTTGTACCATAATATGCTGTATAATTTCATCAACATATTCTTTTTGTTCATGTGTTAGAATATTGTTTTCCCTATCTTTAAATAGAACTTTTGTACAGGATGCTGTTAACTCACTTAATAATGATAATTCTTCTTGCATTACATTTTGCAAAATATTTGATACTGGATACAATCCAGTATTAATCGAAAAATCAAATAAAGGTTTGTAATCTTGAGTTAGAATACTATATTTTAAAAAGATATAGTACGCAAGTTCCCTAGAACCCTTTAAGCGATTGTCGTGATTGTATTTCACTAACAGAAAAATAGCTATCCGTAATATAGTTACCTTCTCTGATCTTTGCAACTCTATACCTGTTTACTAGTTTTTCCATAAGATTATTAATATCAATATCTTTACCCAAATCAGTTAATTGCTTTTTCTCGGATGTATCCATATTATGTAGCCTCTTTTAAGTATTTTAAAAATTCTATATACATTTTATTTGTAGCATGAAATACCACTAAACCTTCTCTAGGTTGCATAAATATATGCTCATTTCCTGTAAAATTAAAGCTACTATGAGTATGATAAGTATTATTGTTACGAGCAAATATTGTAGAACAAGGAATAACATTCATCTGATCAATAGTAGGATGATTGTGATTTTCTGCTGACAATCTGTGTTTTTTGAGTATTGCCTTAATAGAATCATTTGTGTTAACATCTGCTAGGGAAACATTATGCCATGCTTCTGCCCAAATATCGTTAGTAGTACCTGTACCATCTAAAAGCCCTTTAAGATTGTTGTAAGCTTCATCAATTTTAGTGTTATGAGAAATATTTTGTGCCCTAGAATCTCTAGATTTACTATCAACAATCCATAATTTATTATTCAAACTATAAACACCATCAAAGCCTTTTTTAATAGATCGTTCTACCATATTAAAAAACAAGCACTCCTGTTTAAAATCCTCTTGATTTAAAATCAGATGGATAAAAAATTCAGATATTATTCCTTTTTTAGTGTTTAGGGATTTATATTTTATTCTTTTATATAGCTCTTCCTTAAACTTTAGCAATACTAATATCTCTTGGTTCTGCACCCAAGCGAAAACTATTAGAACCCTCACAGATTTGTATAATTAGTTTATCGATTTTTTGTTTAATTTCATCTGTTAATGTGTCTGAGTTGAATTTTATTATTCTAATTTTTTTTACTTTATATATTGTATACATTATATATCCTGAATAAATTATCTATTTTTATTATAATTTAATACGTGAATAAGAAACTCTTGTTCGCTAAGCAGCATCTGTTCTTGAAATAATTGATAATTTTCTACATTACTAGGAATCTTAAATATCTTATGAATTAATTGAGTGTTAGAACTTGCTCCACACCCAAGCAAATGGAATGTACGTTCATCTTTAAGGTTTTCTGATGGATAAATTAAAATACCTTTTTCTGATTGCAATCGGTACATGTAAGAAACTATTTGATGAATATCATCTCGTCTATCATCTTTAGGGTGCTTATACTTTACATCAAGAACGATTTTTCTATCCTTGCAATAGAAATCAGGGTAGCGTCTTAATCCTTCTTCAGCAAGTTGGATAGCATTTTTGAAATTTTTATTATCAGGGTGTATAAATCCTTGAGGGATAAGCATAGTTGCTAAATACTCTTCCCATAACCATGCCCCATCAAATAAAATTCCATGTACCTTATTATCACTACTTTTAAAAGTTAAGCTATCTTGATTGAGAATTTTTAGACATAAGTTCCTGAGATTTTCATAATCTTCCCAATAGGGATTTGAAATTTTTTCATCACATTCATTTATAAGTTTTTGCTTATCACTTTGATGAAAATCAACAGTAAGATATTTTATTTGATCAATATTTTCACGAAGTTCATAGGTACTATTAAGGATCGTTTTACCAAAAGGTAAACGAGTAATGTGTTCCATGGTGTGTCTAATAAGCTGTATGATTCTATTATTATAAGAATGTTCGCGAGTATTATAGGCAATTTCCCCTTGAAAAGGGACATTTTTATTGATATGTCTTTTAATATCAATCACACCACGAAGATTTATATTATCATATTTTTTATAGACATATTCTTTGTACAAACCTTGCGCAAGAGCTTTATTAAGGTAATAAGGAAATAAATAGTAATAATATTCCCAAAAATGATCTTGATTGATTGTCCCTAGATCTAAATTAATTGTTTGCCCTAGAAATACTTTTTGTAACATATAGTGTAAGAAATAATCGTTTTGATCATTATTAGTAAATCTTGAAGAAATTTTAACAGCACAGGAACCTTCATCATCTCTCAATCCAATAAATCCCATAAGATTTCCAGTATGAATACAAGAATCTCTGATTTCCCAAAGAGTTTGTTTATAAAAATCTTCATTATCTAATTTAGGTGAAAATATCATTAGCCCATTATGTTCAGTTAGTAGATTCTTTAAGCTTTGATGTGCGTATTTTTTTAGGATATTTTCAGATTCATTAAATTCTTTCAAAGATTTCTTAAAATTATCTTTAAGAAAAATCTGCTGAGTCATGATCAATCTCATTATTTATATTATCAAAAGCTTTCTTGAATTCTTCTAGTTCTTTTTCAAGATCACGATACCCTTTAAGATAATCTTTAATTACAGCTTCAAGATGATATTCCCATAATTTTTCAAAATCTCCATCAAGATTGTTTAATTTCAAGAAATATGCTCCCCCAATTTCATAGGCAGATGAAAATTTCTCGCAAATCTTTTTATTAAGATTCTGCATACTATTTTTAGCTTTTATCGCCCAACTATAAGGCTGATTGTTAGCATCAATCCACATATCATTACAAGTATGAGAAGGTTTAATTTCACACCAAGTAAATCTTCTTTTCATTGCAAAATCAAATGGTTCAATACTACGGTCTATATCGTTCATTGTGGCAACAATATAGACATTTTTAGGCACATAAAATCCATCTTTGAAAGGATCGTAAGATTCCTTACCAGTATAAAGATTGGAGTACTGCAATTGAACTTTTCCTTTTTCCCCTCTATATCCAGGTTCAATAGAATAAAATAACTCACCAAATACTTTAGATAATTCTGCTCTATTAATTTCATCGATAATAAAAACAAAGTTTTCTTTTGGAAACCTTATAGCTTCTATGCAAAACTCTTTAAATATCCCATTCTTTAATTCAAATCCTATTTCTCCATTTTCTTTTTGAACAGGACGTAATCCTTCTACAAAATCTGTATAATCATAAGACGGATGAAATTGAGTAAATTTCATATAAGAAGTAAGTACAGTATTCTTCTCTTCTATTTTTAGATCATCTATGCTTCCTTTAATAAAAATCCTGTCAAAAATAGTCATCACTTTCCAGGGAGTTAGATCTGCTAATTCTTTTTTGAAATATGCCAATATATTCTGATTCATCTGATAAATATCTTTATTTTTTTCAATCCCAAATGTATCACAGATCTTTATAAGATATTCACGTGTAAATACAGGGAAATATTTCTCTGAATCATAGGAATTTGCAACCTTCATAATCCAATTAGATTTTAAGCGTAATTCTCCTGTATATTTAGCTGTTTCTGCAATTTCTTTAATTGAGAGTAATATTTTAGGGAAGATATTTTGATAATCATCTATATTAAATCCATCCTCTCCCTTTTTATAGACAATATGAATATTAGCTGCTCCTGACCCCATATAACCTAATGGCTTTAAGAGAAATTCTATCCAACGACAAAAGTTATTAGGGAAATTATCTTTATCTCCTAAACAATAATCATCTAGACTCATATTATCGATCTTATCTAAGGGAAAAGAGTTTCTAAATTCCTGACGTAGTTGCTCCATTTTTTTATCTTCATTATCAAGATTTTCTTTGTTTGCTTCATAGTAATATTTAATATACTCTAAAGGAGTCGGAGGTATTTTCTCTCCACTAGTTGTCATCTGTTCAGCAATTTGTTTTGCCAAATATGTTTTCCCTGTCCCCGGTGCACCTGTAAGTACAATATTTTTTTGCTGTTCTAGTAAGTTAATATATTTTTGCATTTTATTTTCCGTTGAAATTTGTTTTATATAATTTTTTATTTTAAATATAGCGTTTTTATCTTCAATTTTAGCCAACGTGATTGGATAAAAAGTAACAATGTCATCGGTGTTCATTTGAGGTTTATTACTTAATATTTTGATTTTTCTTCTCAAGGGAAACCAATCAAAATCCCAATCTTGCTCTTTTTCTTCAACTTTATAACATTCGCTGGTTACTTCAACAATAGCAATTATCTTTTTTGATTTATGGCGAACAACAACAATATCACCTATTTTCATCTTATTTTGAAATATAGATGGTTGATCTTTATCATTTTCTCACTCTTCTCCAATCCCAATAATTTGTTTCTCATTTATTATTCTAGATATAAGATCGTGATTCCAATTAACAGCATTAGGATGCAACTGTATATGATAATAATTTGTACTCATTTTAAACTCCTTTATTTCTTTCTAATAATATTTTAAGATTTAATGTTGCAAAGTATCCTTTGGAAGTTAGTTTAATACTCACTCTCCCAAACATCATTCAAATACTTTCGTGAATTGGGATTGTAGCCACCAAATAAAATCAATTTTTTACCGATATTCACCATCCCAAAACCAGTTCTTGCACCAAAATCTGCTTCAAAAAGCACCTTCTCCCAATTTATACCTTGATCAACACTCTTCCAAACATG
>JBOFGS010000005.1:0-4683 GCA_051649245.1 Brevinema sp. | reverse complement strand
TTTTTTTTTATTACTTCATAAATCCTGTATTTAATGGATACGTAGCAATTATAAGTTCTCAATTAATTCTCAGATTCAATAAAATTATTACCCAAACGTAGTTTGTTCTCAAAAGTGCTTTTTCGACGTAGGCACTTTTGTCTCTTTACTTAACGTTAGTTCAAACAACTTTGTATATAGATAAATCAGATGATACAATCAATATCGTAAGGAGAGCTTAAATGCCAAATAACAATGAGATGATTAGCATATTACTAAGTAAATATATCTACAGTGACAAGGGTAAAAATATCCTATGATACATAGATTTAATTCTTGGGATATTTGTTTTAATGAATTTAAAGAATGTTTCCCTAAAAACACTCAAGCTAAAACTAATAAATTGAATGACAAAGAGAGTGACTATTTAGCAGTATACCTTGGAATGTATCTAGCTAGCTGGGGAATGGATGCGAGGATCTACTGAATTACTACAATTTAGTTATAAAATCCATGTACCTATCATTAAATCACTTTATGAAGAATATCAACGCTCATTTCCTTTTATATATAATTATAATGAAGAAAGTTACATAAATGACCTTGAAGGCAGTATTGATAAAATAGATCAATTAACAAAAAATATTATGCCTACATATAAAAACTATGCAGAAGACAGTAATAGTCAATGGACTCAAACCAAGTACAACACCCTCTCTACAAAGATCCTACTTGGTGTTTTTGGAATCACTCCAGCATTTGATCAGTTTCTACAAAAAGGTCTCAAACATAAAGGTTTAAGGCATAATCTTTCTAAAGAATCATTACACAGTCTAATTGATTTTTATAAAACAAATATAAGTTTTTTTAAGATAAAAGATCAAACTCTGTTTCCACCTATGAAACTAATAGATATATATTTTTGGCAATTAGGATTTGATCTTAAAGATGAAGAAAAGAAAAACAAACAGAATAAAATCACCCAATAATGGGTTGTTTTTGCATATTAGATTATTTATGATATATTAAAATAAATCTTTTTCTTACTTTACATCGATAGCATGATAATTAAATAAAATTAATGTTGTCCATTCGTCAAGTTGCTCATTTCTCAAGATCATCTTCAAAATATTAAGTACTAAAAATCTCATTCTGAGAGAAATCAGTTACTGTCTGCATAGACTCTCAAAACAAATTTTGCTCGATCCACTCATTTTTCATGTACATTTTTCACAAAAATAAAACAACTTATTAAGAAGTTTTATGGAATATAAAAGAAATCAAACGAAGTTGCTTTAATATTCACTCTCCCAGACATTATTTAGATATTTTTGTGAATTGGGGCTATAACCACCAAACAAAATCATTTTTTTATCACTATTTACTATCCCAAAACCAGTTCTCGCTGCAAAATCTACCACTCCTGATTTTACTTTTTGAAATATTTTTCGCCAACACACATTGGCTAAAAAAACAATAAGAATATTAAATTTAAAAAGTGATTTTTTATTCCTGTTTCATTAATAAAGTGAATTTCCCCAATCCCTTTATTAAATTGTAACTTAATGATAGTATAGTCTATATTATTGTCAAATTATTTTTTATTTCTTGATTTATTATTGTTATCATACAAATATAATTTAAAATAGATAATAAGATATCATTTTTATATTCGGAATGAAGTGATCTCATGAAAAAATAGGAGTCATTTGTTCCTGATACGTACAAATGAATTTCAAATATTAATAACATAGGATAAGGGTATGTTATTCGTAACATAAAACTTTTATCAATGAGATTTCTGAAAAATTTATAGAAGAGCTTCTTAATAAAAGATTGTAAGATTTTTGAACAAAAAATTTTCTTTAAAAGGACTCACTAATCGACAAGTAAATGAAATAAAATTATTTTTAGAAATAACAGCACTTAAGTATAAGATCATTAATATTATTTAAAATAAAATATGTCAAACATTTGACATGTTTGATTTTAATATGTTATAGTTTCTATATATTTTATTAAAAATTATATGAAATAAATATTACTTGACATATGATGTACTAATTAATTTTTAGATATTAAATCTAAATTTAGTTGGCAATTATCTTATATCTCATGGAATAAAATTACAAATCTCATTTATCTTTGTTGCTCATGTTTATACTTTGATAAAGTAATTAAAATTATATATATATACAATAATTTATAGTAAGGGTGTTATTATGAAAAGATTTATGAATTTTATTATGTCATCATTTTTAATCATCATTTTTGGATCTTGTTCTCTTGCGAGTCGTGAATCTGTTAAATTAGACTATCAAAATCAACAGATAATCAATACACTCGATAATGGACCTTTTAAAAGTATAAAACCTGACGGTTCTTTTGATAAAGAAAACTTTGATAGTTGGAATTTTCAAAAAGAAACAATGACCCTAACGCACCAGAAATTTGTTGACGGTGCTATTACCTCTACCTATGTTTATTCTATAGAAATTGTGGAAGATATTTCGGTAGAGAGTGGTACAATTAGAGTTTATGGCTCTGGACCTTTGAATAATAAATTCATAGGTATTAGTGCATTAACTAATAGTGTTGGAGCTTTTGTTAAATTTAATATTCAAGATAATGATCAAAATATCATTGAAAATGCACGAAAAAAAGTTCAGTGGGAATATGCTGCTAATCCAATAATTTATAGAACTCATGTATTATATGGGAATAAAAATCTTGTTACATTGACAGAAGAAGAATTTTTTCAAGTTACTGATTATTCTTATCTAAAACCGGTACAAGAAATTGGTCTAGATGGTAAACCAAGATATCTCTTTAAGAATGTAAAAGTTTTAAATGGAGTGGAAACACCTCGTGATGATTTGATATTAAAAAGTTTAAAACTGCTTCCGGAAGGATTTGATATTTATGAGATAGAAGTAAAAGGTGTTAATAAATATTTAGGTATTCAATATTCAAAAGAACCCAATAATTCTAAGATGAAAATTCTCCAAGGAAATTCTGAAGAAGAAGTTCTTAGAGCTCTAAATTCATTAAAATATTTTAATTACCAATTGGAAACTGATGCGGCACGTCCTAATAGAGTGATCAAAGCAACAAAAAATCAGATTTTAGTTAAACTTAGAAAAACAGGTGGTGCTGCACCTGGCACCGGTACTTATTTTTGGGAAGGTACCGAAGAATTATCTTTTAACAGTAAAAATATGACCTTACAAGTTGTCAATACTTTTAATCCTGTCAATCCTACAGAACCTTTTGGTGTTACTAATATTTTTAATTATACTATTAAAATGGTTGATGATGTGTCTGCCACAAGTGGTATTTTTACTATTACTGGTAATGGTAATTATCATGGTATGTATGCTGCGTTGCGTGTGGAAGAACGTAAGAATAATACGATATTTGCAGATTTCATCGTGAATGCTACAGAAGCTGGAGCAAAAGCTCAATTAGAAGCACTGGAGCTTGCTCCTACACTGAATTATCAAGATATTGTTACAGCAGAAAAACCTTATCGTTTGATTGAAAATTTAGAGTCTATAGGAAAACAATGGGTCGCATTAGTTCCTGGAGATCTAGGTGGTATGGAGTTTGACAGTCAAAACACAGAAATTTATGAATTCTTGGATTTAACAGCTCGTACTTTGAAATATACTTCTATTAAAGAAGGTATTCCTAGTGAGAGTTATTATAAAGTAGATGTTGCTTTTGATATTAATGACACTAGAGGTATTGTTCAATTAATTGGATATAATGGACCTACTTTTGATCATGTTGATACAACAAAAATATTGCATGGTATATATATATCGATTGAGCGTGGATCTGAGCTCTATAAGACACAAGCAAAATATTACAAAAGTTATGATTTAGAAGATGCAAAACAAGGCATGTCACGTATTCCATTATTTAATTTACATGAACGATCAAGTGTACCATCTGATTATCGTGTTATTTCACAAATGGAAAAATTTGGACCTTGGGTTGCTCTTGTGTATGCAGGTGGGACACCTGGAGAGGTTGCGGATAGTGTTCCTAATGGTTCAACACCATCATATTTTGTTAACGATACGGATACATGGGAATTTGATTTATCATTATTACTTGAAGTGAAGATTACTAGAACTGTAGCTGGCGTGAGTGCCACCCCTGCTATATACCGTATTCGTTCTATTCAAGATATTAGTGAAACTTACGGTATTTTCCAGTTTCAATTATTTAGTGGTATTGATCTTGGCTATGACAATATGTATTTTGCGATCAAGACAGGTAAAGGTTCAGATGCGTCTAAAGGATATATAGGTATTGGTAGTACAGAAGCTGATGCTGTTGCAGCATTGAACAAAATTAATTCTCCTGCACGACTTCTTCATAATTATAGTGCTGCATCTGTTGCACCAGTATCACCAAATGTTATTGAAACAATCAGTGGTATTCGCTACATAGAGTTTAATAAAGACAGTTCTGGAAATTATAATGGTACAATAATACCTTATAATACCAAGATATACACCTTTGATCTTAATACATTAACTTTTCTTGTTGAAACATATCGTCCAAGCCAAAAAGATCCATCAATTGAATCTTATACAATCACCATGAGATTAGATGAAGGTTATCATGCCGGTGTATTCCAAATAAATGGTGAAGGTTTACCGTTAAATAGACAATTTGGACGTTTGGATGTAC
>JBOFGS010000004.1:0-7515 GCA_051649245.1 Brevinema sp. | reverse complement strand
TTCCTTGAAATTTTTTCCCTGATACCTCGTTAAAAATTCCCTGTTAATTTTCATTGATTTTTAACAGATGTGATGAATACACCATGATCAATAGCGATTATTATCTATTTAAAAACAACAAATTCCCTGTATTTTTCCCTGTTAACGGGAATTTAATCCCTGTATTTATAAAGAAATAGCCCCTATTTAATAGAGGGCTATTGAGAATAGTTCGCTGATCACTGTATTATCCGTAGAACAATAGGTTTTCTATATAGGTATATCCTAATAGTTCCAATTGTTACGGATAAAGTGTCAACAAATTGTCAACATTCTGTCAGTTTGATTTACGCTTTATTAGATAAAATACTCCGTGCTTTTTTAGTATGAGTCCAATAATAAGATTTTAAGGATCTTAATTATGGGTTTATACCAAAGAAGTAACGGAGTTTTTTATTTAGCTCTAACAATTAATAATAAACGTATCTATAAATCACTTCGTACCAAAAATAAAGCACTCGCTAATGAGTGCTACAATATCTATCTAAAAGAATCTTTCCTAAATTCACTCACTCATCCCTCACCTACTCCAAATCAAGAAATTATCAACAATCATCATAATTCTAATAAAGAAAAACCTAGCGAGTGTGGGTTTCATGATCACTATAAATCTTATTGCTCTTATTGTGAGACAAATAATCAAAGCTTAAGAACTCTATCAGGCAAATATCTAACCCTAAAATTACTCAAAGAACATAATATCATGACTTATCAAGATATTAACTCTGATAAATGTGATAAGTTTTGGGCATTTTGTAAATCTAAGTACAAAGATGATAGTATTAGAAAATTTGTAGCTTATCTCAAGGCTTTTTTGAATTATGCTATTAAAAAAGGCTTTTATTCTAGTACTGATTACCATAAATTGTCTTTCCCTAAGCTAACAACAAGGGTGCGAGAAGAGGTCTTCACACTCGATGAGTGGTTTAAGATAGAAGATTTTGTAAAAATACCTGACAAAGAGTTTGCCTTGTATTTAAGGCTCTTATATCAAACAGGGTTACGACCAGCTGAAGCAATGGATTTGAAGCAAGAAGATCTCAACCTTGATGAGCTTTCTTTAAGAGTATACCAAGCAAAGACAAAGAATTATAAAACCGTATTTTTACCAAAAGATCTAGCGTTAACTTTATCCAATATAACACATGATTATTTATTTCATCGATCTGATCGCAGTTGTGAGTATTTCTCTAAAAAGTTTTCCAAGCTCAAGAAAAAGCTGGATCTAAATCCAGCTTATACCTTATATACTTTTAGACATACTTTTGCTACAAATTTACTCAATAAAACTAATGATATTCACCTAGTGAGTAAGGCTTTAGGACATTCTAATATTATGATAACATCTAAGCACTATGCAAATAGATCATCAAGAGATATTCAAGAACGTATTTCTGCTACTTGGGAGTAACCTACAAAATTTCATATAATGCATAATCTAACTGTAATTGATATGCTGTATAAATAGGGTATTTATGTTGTACTGATTTCAATAATTCTAAAAATCCTTCTTTATCATTTTTTAATTTCAATTCATACAGACTATTCATATAAAATTGATTCAACTTTAGAATTAAATTATCATCAGACTCAAATAAATTAAAAAGTGTTTCTTGATCTTCAAACACTTGCCAACACAATGGGTATTTTTTTAGTATATATACAAATCTTTTAATAACACTATCTTTTTTCACATTACCTTTATTTATATATATATCATATATCTTTGTAAAAATATCATTAATCTCTTCAGGTCTAGATTGTATAGTATTTCCTAACTGCTCATTATCATTTAATCTTGAAAAATAGCTAAATAAAAAATAGTTTTCAACATCTTCCATAGAATACATACGGACTGTTTTAGATGTGTTAACATTTAGGTTATAGCGAGCCAAATCTCGTGAAATTTCGCTTAGTAACATACTTTCCGAATTTTTATCTGGGATAGCGAAAACTAATTCATCTGCAAATCTAAAATATTTACCCTCTATTTCTTGTAATCGTTTACTAAATAATCGGTCTAATTTATACATATAGAAATGAGCTAAAATACCCGATACCCCTAAAATATCTTGAGGTAATCCAACTTGTCTGTTTTCTCCTAATAACTTATCAAAACTATTTAAAAATCGAATTAATACGTGAATAATATCAGACTTTTTAGATGTATCTTGTAACATAGTTTTTAATTTACTTAGAGGGATTGTGTCATAGAAGTTTGCTATATCAATAGAAATAATAGATCCATCTCGATTAATTTCAAAGAAATTTCCATGAAAACTAGCAATATCCTGTAAAAACGGATATTTTTTCACATATTGTTGAACATTATTAAAAAATATATTATTTGTATACTCTTGTTCATCATCGGTATTATTATTGAGAAGTTCTTGCTCTTCTTGTGAATACATTTTATACTTATATTTAGTTTCATCCCATGTATTCATTAAATATGTATGGTAAGTATGTTGTTTAGAGATATCATCGATTAGTAAATAGGTAGTTAAAAAGTAAATAAAATAATCTTCTAACTGAAAGCTTGTAGTAATTCTAGTATTATAATATCCTTTATATTGGATTAAAAAATCTTTAGAGTCATCTTTAAGCTTATACTCACTCCAATTATACTGATTTTTTGCAAATACTATTTCAGCAAATTTATCAGTGTCTATTTTTAATTTTTTAATTGATTTTTTAATTTTATTTTTAGAACTATAGTGTTGATTATTTGGTAGATATTGATTTAATGATCCTTTAATATACAATGAATATAAATAGTATGTACAGTTTTTTTGAAAGTATATCCAAAATATTTTTGATATTTTTTTAAACTCAGTAATTTCAAGCAATTAACTATCCTCTATTTTCATCTTCAAACAAATCAAAACTACCTACTTCAGCGAAGTTAATCGTATAAGTATTTTGATCTATTTTATCTATTCTAACGCTATCAATACCTAAATTATTTAAGTGTTCGTAAGTTAGCAATTCTCTTTCTTTTAATTGTAAGACATCTCGTAAAAGCCACTCACCTAAAAATTTATTAGGATTAGACATTAGAGCTTTACTATTATCTTGACATACTTTCGCTAAAATATGCTTTTTATTTGGTAAGATCAAAGTAAAATCTTGATCTCTTGGAGGGAAAAAGCTCTTAAAGGATCTATGAATCCATATAGGGATTGGTATATAAACTTCGTCATGATGTCTAGCTCTACCTTGAGCATTCCATTGGTTCAATCCACTTCGTTCAGGTACAATTTTTTCGCTTTTAATAAATGAATATAAAGGCAAGATAATTGATTCTTGATATTGTTCTTCTTTTGCCGTTATCTGCGATGAGCTTAGTTGTAACAGTAGCTCTATTGGATCGTCTAATATTTCAATAGGGATAGAAACTGTATCATGATATGTAACAAATCGCTTTAATAAGGTACTTTTTGAGATATTAAAGCTATACTCATTATATCTATCCTTAAAAGATATAGATGATGAGCTTACTTTGCCTAATTTAATAGAATCAAGATCTACTAAATTCATTGGCATTTCATATAAATTTACCTTATTATTTTCTCTTGTTACACAATGATAGATCATATCATTAATACCATGAGCACGCTTTGTAAACTCTATTCTTTCATTTCTTAACTCTGAAATATGAGTAATAAACTTTTCAGGCTCATCAAGGTATTGAGCATAATTTTTACGATCACTATTAAATTCAGCTACTTTTTGAAGTGTACGCCCATTATTATGTAAAAAAGTTTTTAATCCTATCCCTATTTGATTTTTACGAGCGTCTGCAGAACAATCACTTCTTGAAAGGTTATCTGCTTCAAAGGCTTTACAAAATACATTTTCTGCTGCACGATAATATAAATAAGGCTCATTACTATCTGAAAATAGCCTTGATAACGAACAAACAAGACTTAAATAAGTCTTGTAGTCTTTTTGTTGTTGTTCTGTTTGGGTGTCATAAAAAATCATTTGTCTACTCTGTTTAATACGTTATAAATATTTTTTGCAATACGTTCTATCACTGGGATCGAAACGCTATTACCGATCTGTTTATACAATGCACTATTAGGCAGTGTATCAGGGAGAATAAACTTATTTTTAAATCCTTGTAAGCTCGCACATTCTCGAGGGGTTAATTTTCTTATACCATTTTCAGCAAGTATTAAAGGGACATTATGCCCACCTGTTCCCATATTTGCAGTAAGTGTAGGACATAGATTAGATTTATTCTCTCTTACATAGATCCTACGCCATTGATATAAAGTATTAGGATTGGTCATTTGTTCTTGTAATAAAGCGTATATCTTATTATTAGTATAGAAAAAACGTTTGTCTTCACATAATGAAATATAATCTTTTATCTTTGTTGTAAGCTCAATCGGTTTTGGAAATTCAAACTCATCACATAGTTTTTTATCATTAAAAGCCACTAAATAAAAACGCTCTCTATTTTGGGGTATATTACCGTACTCAGCTGTGTTCATAACGATATGCTTGCAATGATACCCTCTAACCTCTTCTAGCTCATGTAGGATCGTTTTAAGAGTGTTTCCTTTATCATGACCTACAATATTTTTTACATTTTCAAGAAAGATAACAGTGGGTTTATGAAAGTCTATAAATCGCAAGATATCAAAAAATAAAGTCCCTCTTGTATCTGTAAAGCCCTTACGGTATCCAGCAACTGAAAACGCTTGACAAGGGAAACCTCCAGCTAGTATATCAACTTTTGAAGTCTCTTTAGGATCTAATTTTGTGATGTCGGCTTCTATAAGATCATGTTTAAAGTTAGCTCTATAAGTAATGCAAGCTTGTTTATCTATTTCGTTTGCCCATTGGATCTTAAAACCTGAATTTATAAAGCCTTGACAGATACCACCAATTCCAGCAAAAAGACTCCCTACTGTATATGTTTTTGTCGTTTTTTTAGTACTATTTTTTTGTTTATTTATAGGTTTTGTAAGTGTTTCTAAGCTCATATAATCCCCCTATTTTAGATAAAATTCTTTACTATTGTATACTATTTTTTACTTTTTATCAATCATAGAGCCACTAAATATATCCACTAATAGCATAAATCATTCTCTATCATTAGTATTTTTCGAGCGAAATAAAAAGCCTACACTTTAAGAGGCTTTTTTGTAGTCCGTAAAATACGTATTTATCCACAAATTAAGATCATATTATAAGTGTATAGTATATATAGAGTGTCTATCAGCTATTGCAAGTATATTTTGTGTAGTGCTTTTTCTTATGTAGTAGAGTATTTTCATCGATTTCATGCTTCAAGTTAAAAATCAAATGGGATCTTCTTTTCAAAAATTTCATATTACGAGTGCTAGAAGATCCCCAGAAGAACATGCAAATACATATATTAGATATGCAGTACCTAAAGATAGTGCACATACCCTATACAAAAAAGAACCTTCACAATCTTATTACCTTGCTCTTCAAGATATGTACCATGGTAGAACTTTCAATCAAAGATCAATCAAAAATACCAATGATATTAATCTTATTCAAACAATTCCTAACGGAGATATTGAAAAACTAATTGATATATCTATTAAATTAATGATAGAGGGAAGTTTTATTGGTACAGATCATCGTTATTCTAATGCAGTTGATATTATTAAAACAACTTCTTCAGAAAAATTATATAATAAGATTAAGCCATTAGGATACTTTTGTTATCCAGGAGGTAGTTTTTTTCATATATCATTTTGGAAAAAAAGTTAATCATTATTTGAATTATAAAAACATCCTTCAGGACCCCAAATAACTTCCAGAATAGATGTATCGACAAGAGATATCGCTGGAATACCATAGGTAAATTCCCTAATTAAAAAGTCATTAGTATTTCCAGAACTAGAAATTGAATAATATTGAGGATTATAAGGAGTCCCTTTAAAATAAATTTCATTAACAAAGGGATCAATGATTCTTGATATTTTTCGTATAAAAAGTATATTACTATTCAAATCAAAGTAAAGACGCTCCGAGGGAGATAGATTAGTAATATAGATAATAGATTCTGGTGTACCTAAGGATATATTATTTGTATTTGATAATTGATAGTCTATATTATTAGTATAAAGTGTTTCTCCAAAATAATATCTGTTCTCGATAGGATCATGATACACAGCATTATAAAATATTTTTTTATACAATAGCTGACATTCTGATTCTGGTTGGATATTAGTGAAGAATTTTTCAAACTTTTCAACATTTATCTCAGACTCATTATTAAATGAAGTACTTATATGAAATGATTCAATTAAAACCAGTCTATCATTTATTAGATTATTGGTTACACTTGTATCTAATTCATTTGTGTGCTCTATTGCTAAAGAATATACACTTTGATTGGTAATCGAATCTAAATACTCAAGAGTCATCGGTGTAGGACGGGGAAAACGGAGTTCCTGCTCTTTTCTAGCGATGTAATCAGCATATATCGATCTCTCTTCTTCTGTCAAAATAGTTAGTAGCTCTTTAAGAGCGTCTACAAAATAAGTCTCATCAATATATTTGTGTAGCTTATCTTTCTTGATCCAACGCTCTATATTAGGTCTCGTCAACTCTCTACTATCTTCAGCACACGCTCCGAAAAGTAAGATGATTAGTAATAGATGATATTTCATGTTTATGCTCCTGAATACACGATTTGCTCTGTGCAGAATTTGACACGATGTCAAAAGATCTGTATAAGAAAAGTCGATCGACTAAAGGAAGTTCTATGGTACGATCATTTCGTTCTCTCGTTATTTTCTAAATTATATTGGGGATTACTTTTTTTGTCAAGACATAGATGTCGCTGTACCCGAGCTGACACGATGTCAGGTAGGCAAGGGTGCAAGCAACTTCGTTGGATCTTAAAAGTTGATTCCCTAATATCTCGATTTAAATCCCTGTTCTTTCAAATATTTTCCCTGATACCTTGATTTAAATTCCCTGTTAATTTTCATTGATTTTTAATAGATATGTTGAATATACCATAATCAGTAGCAATTATTACCTACTTAAAAACAACAAATTCCCTGTATTTTTCCCTGTTAACGGGAATTTAATCCCTGTATTTATAAAGAAATAGCCCCTATTTAATAAGGGCATAAGCAGATATAAATGCACCTCCTGTGCATATCTGCACTTCAGACATCCTATCTTTGAGAATAGTTCGCTGATGACTGGATCATCCGAGTGACAGTTGTCATATCTCAGAAAAGCATCACTATTTTGTGGTGCTTTTCTTTTTCTCTCGCCGTACACGGGGGACACGGACTTGTATACATAGATACGACAAACTTCTGAGAACTTTTTTCTGAGAATATTACGACCCGATGGCAGGTCGTTCTCAAAACTGATTTTGCTCGGTCCACTCCTATTAAATTCACACCTATTTTCTACAAGAATAAACGCTCTATTAAGAGCGTTTATTCTATTTAATATAGCTAATTT
>JBOFGS010000003.1:0-40173 GCA_051649245.1 Brevinema sp. | reverse complement strand
TCTCAGAATGAGATTCTCAAAAGTTTGTCGTATCTATGTATACAAGTCCGTGTCCCCCGTGTACGGCGAGAGAAAAAGAAAAGCACCACAAAATAGTGATGCTTTTCTGAGATGTGACAACTGTCACTCGGAGAGAATGGGATTCGAACCCATGGTCCCCTAATATCGAGGACAACTTCTTAGCAGGAAGCCGCTTTCGACCACTCAGCCATCTCTCCTAATGTTATTTTTTATTATAACATAAATCATAAAAATTTGTCAATGTTTTTTTTAAATATTATAAATTATATAGTTGTTTTAAGATTTAAACCAAAATTGAAACCCAGTTTTTCTGTTTGGAAAGGATAATGAACCTCGAAAAATACACTGATTGGAACGTTTCCATAGAGTAATGAAAATTCAACATTTGTACGAAAATAAATAGAATGTAAATCTCTTGTCCAATAACCACCTCGATATCCTGTATTAAATGTCCAACGATCTAAGTACAATTCTCCAAATCCTGCACCTTTTTGAATTTCTAAAGAAAATAATTGTAAATCAGCGATCCATAAGAATGCGAATTTATTTGCTATATGTAGATTACGGTATTCATAAAATGCAGGAAATAGTCCAAGTCCTAATAGAGAATTTCCATCTGTTGATATTTTTGTTGAGTCAAAACTCCCAAATACTTTGAACAATATAGGGATAGCAGGTGGTGAAAATGCTATTTTGATATCTGATCGAAATTGTTTAATATCAAGGTAATCTTTTTTTAATTCAATTCCTATCTCAAATAATCTATAAAATCCATATGATCCTTCAGAAGCTATATTTTTGTGACTAATACCTAGTGTGTGGGTTAGTTGTTGAGAAATAAGATTATGCCATTGATAGGGATGGTCATGAGAATTTCCAGTGAAACGATTGTGAAGTAATAAACTTGTGTAAAGTGAGTATTCACCTGCTAAAATACGAGATTTTCCACTAAAATCCAATCCTATTCCTGTACTTACTATATGGTGTTCTCCGATATTGAAGATCGTATTTTGATTGACGTAAGAATTTTCTAATATCACATTAATATTAATTGGGAGTCCTTGATTTCTCCATACAAAAGCAAATTCAGGTGTTCCTTTTACGAAATCAAATTGAACAGCAATATCAAGAATATTTTCTGCCGGTGAATCCATAAAGAATAATCGAATACCAGCTCTATAAGGAGAAATCAACGGTAACCAAGAAAATCTCACAAAATCTTTAATACTTTTATGGGGAGAAATATTTTCTGGAATAGGAACAGGAGCTGGTACGATAGGTGTTAATACTGTTGTTGAAAGATTTAGAGTTTGTGTAGATAATAAATCTAATGGCACCTCAACAATGTTATCATGTTTAGAAAACGAAGTACGATAAATTAACTTGTTATCTTGAATAACAGAATCAAATATTTCTCCTTTAATATTATCTTTTATTAAGGTGAGTTTATTATTTTTAATGATAGCTCTTTTATAAAAAGAATTTTTATCAGAAGCATAGGACACACTGATATGATCTTTTGCGGCTGTTAGAAATCTAATATGTTGTAGTTCCTGATTATTAATTGTTGTTAAACTATCTGTGTAGATATTATAATAAGAAATAAAGGTTTTATCTTTATATTTATGGAGAAAATAAATGTTGGTGCCATCAATACTGATAGGTGCATCAGCATATTCATAACGATTGCCGGTATGTAGCACTTTTTTTTGATCTCCATTGTACAAGATAAGTTCCGGATAGTCATTATTGAGTTCAATAGCTGTAAATATAAGATTTGATTTGGTCGATGTAGGAAGAAAAAATGCTTGTTTAATACCAAGATATGCATCAGATTTCATTACAGTTGCTTTGATATTAAGTATAATCGCTGATTTATCCAATATTCTTCGTCCAGAAACAAATAATAATTTTTCATCAGGAGATACAGAGACAGAATCCCATTGATTGTTTCCATAAGCAACCAATGATTTTTTATGTGTTTTTAAGTTATATTTATATACGATTTTTTGCTGATAGTCATAGAAGTACATATAATCATTAATTCGTTGAATTGATCTGAGACGTCGTTCTTTTTTGGACAATAGTAGTTTGTATGGTTCTTGATACGAAGGAGTATTGGTAGATAGATCTTCAAAAAAATCTTTGTAGAGTATAGAAAGTTTTTTGTTGGCGATTTTTTTTATGTTTGGACCTGTTAATTTCCATTTAGATGCAGCTGTCCAAAATTCACGATCAAAATCTTTTTGGTATTGTTTTGCTAAATAGTTATGAAACAATCCGCCATAAGTATAGGGATAAGACCCACTACCAAATAAGCTATTTGCTCCACTAAATTCAGCAAAGCTGTATCGTTTGCCATCCAATATATCTCGTCTCATCAAGTGGTACGTATAGGGATCATTCAAACGACCAGATGTTTGCTCGCTTTCACGTGCAATAGCAGCACCTTCAATAAATGATCTTGAGCTAAATACCACTGATGGATAGATACTATCAGAAAATACTTGCCAAAACCCACCTACTTTAAATTTATGCCGATAAGATAATGTGAAAATATGCGTTAATTCATGATAAAGCATCGAATACAGATATTCATTCTCTGTAAAAGAATGCGAATCTGATATCTCCGGTGGAGCACTGACATAAAGATGTACTGTAGGGAAAAGAAAAACACTTGCAAAGCCATTAGCCTCTTGATTGTCTGCAGAAACAATCACACGAATAGGCATATAAATATTTTGGATAGGTCCGTAGATTTCAGTTAATAATTCAAATTGTTTTTCTGCCATAGCAGCAATTTCATATGCTTTTTGAGTGGATTTGTCAGAATAGATAATACGAAAATGTTGTGTATTAATCTCTTTGAGTTTGTATGCTGCGGTATAAAAAGGATATTCATATATACAAAAGGACAGACTTGGATATATAATAAAGGAAAGAAAAATTAAGCAGATCACTCTAAAGTGAGAGAAGTCATTTTTCATTGCATCTTCCTGGCAACAAAGATAGCAAAATAACACCAGCAATCATAGAAATATCACTTTCTCTAATTTGATTACTGGTGTTATAATTCCTATCTGTTTTTGAGATGTTCACAATTCTTTCGAATTTATCGAAGCTGAAGTCCATTAAGTAACGCATTTTTTGGTTGACCGTATTTTCGTAATTCAAAATGTAAATGAGGTCCTGTGGATCGTCCTGTGTTGCCACTGGATCCAATAAGTTGACCGGCATTAACCCAATTACCTTTTTTAATCTTAATTCGTGATAGATGTGCATATGATGTGGTATAGCCGTTATTATGTCTGATACTAATAAACATACCGTAACCACCATTCCAGTCTGCATAAATCACTCGTCCTTCTTTTGCCGCATGAACAGCTGTTCCTACAGGAGCCGCAAAATCTGTGCCGGTATGAAGTTTTCTGTATCCTAACACGGGATGTCTTCGCCAGCCAAAATGTGATGAAATACGGCGATAACGAGGCATAGGATTGATAAATTGAAATCCAAGAATTTGAGACATTGCTTTAAATGAGAGATTCGCATTTGGTAAAAAGAGAGTACGTCCTGCTGTGACAATATTAGAGTTTAGTTTGTTTACTAATTTTGTTTCTTCAGCTGAAATTCCATATCGTTCTGCAAGTGTTTGGATGGTTTCATTATTTGTGAGATTAACAATAATGCCAGATTTTGTAGAAAGAAGAACTTTTTGACCCACAGATACCCAATGTGCATTATCCAAACTATTCAAAGAAAGCACTGTTGCCATCGATAACCCGAATTTTTCTGCAACTGAAGATAAATTTTCACCAGCTCTGATACGATAAAAAACAAATCCTAAAGGAGTTTTGCTGGCTATTTTTTCTAGATCTTCTTTGTTTTCAATAGGTTCTGCATTAGCAATAGAGATAAATTCTTTATCAATAATGGTTGAAGTCAGAGCCGAATCACCTGTATTTATTGCTTGTTCTGTTTTGGAAAGAGAAAGCGAAAAAAAGATAATTAATATCATTCCGGAAATAACCATATGTGGAATGCTAAATGTTTTAAATGGTTTGTATAAAAGATGGCGATTTTCTGTTAATTGCATTAGTAATGCTTTCATTATTTATACCTCATTATTTATCTATAATGTATTAAAAATGAATTATATTATACACTATTTATTTTAAAAAATCAATATCTTGTTATTGATCATTATTTGTCTTAATACACTTGTGTTTTCAGTAAAGATAAAATGATTTGATATGATAATCTATTCTTTAATATAAGTGAATAATTTTACTTTGATCTTAATGATTGACATTGTTTTTTAGATATGCTATAATTTTTAGAATATATACAGTTTTACGGCCTTCTTCCTATTTTTCTTTAGTTTTTTTTGAGAAAAATGGGCATGGTCCGCAAGGAGGAATTATGTCTAGAAAGTATGAGGTTGCTTTTCTTTTAAGAGAAAGTGAACATACTGTAGCTATTGAACGTATCAAAGCTGCTGTGGCAAAAGTGGGAGCAGAATTTGTTTCCGAAAATGATAAAATGGGAGTTCGCGAATTAGCATATGTTATTGCTAAAAATCGTGAAAAATTCCATAGAGCATTCTATTATTTTGTAAATATGAATGCAACACCTGAGCAACTTACTAGCTTCGAAGAGTCAATTAAATATGATCAAGGTATTATCAGACGTATGGTAGTTACGGAGAACTAAATGGCATGGGATATCAATAGAGTTGTTCTCGTTGGACGTTTGTCTAATGAAGTAGAGCTTCGCTACACACCTAGTGGAGCGGCTGTTGCTCGTTTTGGGATTGCTGTTGGTGGTCGTCCTATGAATGGTCAAGACAGTGTTTCATTTTTTACAGTTGTTGTGTGGAACAAAGCCGCAGAAACCGCAAATCAATACCTCAAAAAAGGTGCAAGAATTGCTCTGGATGGACGTCTTGAACAACGTTCATGGACAGCTCAGGATGGATCTCGACGTTCTGTTGTTGAAATAGTTGCAGATCGTTTGGAGTTTTTATCTACGAATACTCCAAATGGATCCACTCAATCTCAACACCAAGGTTCAATCCAACAAACTGCTCCTCAGAAACCTGTTGCTGATAATTCACCCAAAAGAGAAGATGATTATTATGATAATACTGATTTTAATGATGCTCTTTTAGATGATTATCAGCCTTTTGATGAAGATGTTCCGTTTTAGATCAACGGAACATGTATTAATAAAATGGAGAATATAATGTCCGAAGAAAAAGTTATCAATAATAACGAAGAAACTCAAGATTCCACTGAAAGAAGTGGCGATGATAAAAGAAGATTTGTAAAAGATGGTGCTCGTGGTCCTAGAAGAGAAAATAATGGTGGTGGTTTTAAAGGGGGAAAGAAAAAATCTTTCTTTGCGAAAAAAGTTTGTAAATTTACCACCAACCAAATTGATCCTGCAACAATCGATTACAAAAATGTTGAATTACTCAAAAGATTTATTATGCCAAGTGGAAAAATTGTTCCTAGACGTATTACTGGTACCAGCTCTAAATATCAACGTGTCTTAGCACGTGAAATAAAAAAAGCTCGTATCATGGCATTCCTACCGTTCTCAGCTCGATAATTTAGGAGAGTGAGATGGGATTTTCAATATTTGTGTGGGGAATTTCTGCATTGTTTTTAATTATGAATGGATTGTTGTTTCTTGTTTTTCGCTCTTTTGTCCATCCTTTTAAAAATAAACATTCTTATTTAGGTGGAATTTTCTTTTTATTGTTGATCCTGTGGTTATATCTTCCTGTTTCGTCTGCTTTGTGGATGGAATGGAATAATGCTTTATATCCTATAATCCTGCACGTAAATACACCTGTTCAAGCTATTTTATATGAAGTGTGGCATACTATTGTATTTTTTGGTGATATATGGCCCTCATTGTTTATAGGATTACTTGTTTTATCACTCAAAAAAGCACACAATCCTAAGACATATCGCTATCGAATGTTAAAAACTTTTGGACATGCGAAAATACTGATTTTAGTTTTTGCACTTTTTGTGTACATCATTTTTAACTATTTTTCTCTTGTAAAAATGATCCGTGTTTTGGCGTTGAATATCGCACTTTATACAGCAGTATTTTATTGGCAATTTGGTTTTAGGATTATACTTTATTATGCCAAAATGTTTAAAATTCCTTATGGAATTTCTTATGTGTTAATGATTGTTATTCCAATTTTATTTGGAGAACATTTTATGATTCCATTATTTTTATATACCGGTGTCGGTATTACAGATATTTGGATGGATTATTATCAAAGGGATGCTTCGGCAATGCTCTTTGAACTCGATTTTAATTAAATAGGACATAGAAATATGTTAAGGAGATCCCCTGTGAAAGTTATTCTTTTAGAAAACATTCCTGGACTTGGTCGTGCTGGTGATATGAAAACAGTACGCGATGGTTACGGTAGAAATTATCTTATTCCGCAAAAACTTGCGGAAATGGCTACGGAAAGTAGATCAAAGTATCTTGAGCGTAAAAAAGCAGCTCTTGCTAAAAAAGCCCAATTAATGTATGAATCAGCTCAAGAGCTTAAAGAAAAATTAGAACAAATTGCTCTTACTATTGTTAAAAAATCAAGTGTTGAAGGTAAAATTTTCGGATCAGTGACAACAGGAGATATAGTGGCATTAATTGCCGAACATGGATTTACGATCGAAAAAAAACGAATCGTTATTCAACATGTTAAAACCATTGGTAACCACATTTTTCAAATTAAATTAGATGAAGGCGTTACAGCTGAAATGAACATTACAGTAGAAGCTTCTATTCAATAATTTATTTGGAATTCTAAATGTCATCTAATGAAAAACAAATGCTTATTTCGCCTCATTCTATTGAGGCGGAACAGGCTGTTTTAGGAGCTGCTCTATCTAATCAAAGAGCCTTATATGCCATCACAGAATCACTATATGAAGCTGATTTTTATGATCCTACTAGTCAAACTATTTTTCGTGCTATACTTACCTTAGAAACATCCAATCGTCCTGTCGATATTGTTTCTGTAACCGATATACTCAACAAAACCAATGAACTTGCTAAGATTGGTGGTCAACATGTGTTGATTGATCTTGTTGATAAGTATATTTCTGTTACTAATATCGAATATCATATTAAAATCATCAAAGATTATTCTTTACTTCGTGCTTTAATTAATGCTTGTCGTCAAATTATTGATATTTCAATGAAACGAGAAGATGATCTTGAAACAATCCTAGATAAGGCTGACAGTCTCATGTTTCAAGTTCTCGGTAAGCGAGAAACTTCCGAATATCATCGCTTATCGGAATATCTCAAACGTGCTTTAAAATTGATTCAAGAGAGAGAAGCAAACGGTAATGCCTTAATGGGTATTTCAACAGGTTATCCTGATATTGATGAGCTTACTAATGGACTTTCAAAAGGTTCTCTTATTATTTTGGCTGCAAGAGCTGGTATGGGAAAAACAGCTTTTGCTTTAAATATTGCTCGTAAATTTTTGCAATCTGTTCCCCAAGATCAAGATAATAAACTTGGTGTGTTGATCTTTTCTCTTGAGATGACAGGAGAAGAGATCGCCATGCGTTTTCTGTCTGCTGAATCTCAAGTACACCTTGAAAAATTAAGCAAGGCTAATCTTGATGAGGATGATGCAACATACTTGCTTAATGCCGTTAGAGATCTTGATCCCTTAAATATTATTATTGATGAGACAGGAAATATTCCGTTAAATACATTGAGAGCACGTGCCCGAACAATTATGCGAAAATACCCTTATCATTTGATGATTATTGATCATATCCAAATTATTTCATTACCAGGCTCATCTTTTAATACCAATCGTACTAATATGTTAGGTCAAATTACAAGTACTTTAAAAGGCTTAGCTAAAGAACTGAGTATTCCGATTATAGCATTATCACAGTTATCACGTGGTGTTGAAACTCGTGCTGATAAAACTCCTCAGCTTTCAGATCTTAGAGAATCAGGATCGATTGAACAAGATGCTGATATTGTTGCTATGCTTTATAGAGAAGACTATTATAAGCGTGATCAAACTGCTGATGTTGCAAAAGGTGTGATTGAATTAAACTTTGCTAAACATAGAAATGGACGGACAGATATGATTCCTTTAAAATTTTTTGGAGAAACAATGCGTTTTGAAAGTTTGGATAAAGACGCAAAACATGAGTACAAACAATACAAAGATTCTATTCTTGGTAATCCAGCAACAATACCTCAAAAATTTAATAATCAATTTAATCGAGAAAATGGACGAGAGCCTAATTTCTAATTAAATTAATATGATATCAAAAAAAAAGGTTAGTATGAAAAAAAATAAATTTTTTGCTATGCTTATAGAACTAGGTGAATTTGGTGCTTATGTCGTACGTATATTCAAATGCATTCCTTCTATTATCAAATATAGACAGGAATTAATGCTTCAGATTATTCGTGTCGGTATTAGGGCAATGCCTATTATTGTGATTATAGGTTTCTTTATGGGAGCGATCACAGGTGTTCAGCTAGGTGCAGCGATGAATTTTATTATTAGAGATTCTGCGTTTTTGATTAGTGGTGGTATTGTTTTAGGTCTTGTTCGAGAAATGATTCCGGTGTTAACAGCAATGGTTGTTGTGAGTCGGATGTGTTCTTCTGTTACCGCTGAAATTGGATCAATGATTGTTACGGAGCAAATAGATGCTCTTCGTGTTATGTCTATTGATCCTGAAGAATACATTGCTTTGCCTCGTATCATTGCAGGGGTGATCACCGTCCCTATTATGGGAAGTATTGCCATTGCTATAGGAATTTTGGGAGCATCATTCTCAATGTTTGCTGTTTATAAAGTATCACCTTATACCTTTTTTACTTCAGGATTAGATATTTTGTTATTACGATTTTATCTCGAAGCATTATTAAAATTAGCATTATTTGGATTACTATTACTTTTAATTGCAACATTCTATGGTTTTCGTACAACAGGTGGATCAGTTGGAGTAGGGAATTCAACAGTTAAATCTGTTGTTATTGGAACATTTGTTACGATTCTTTTGGACTATGTAACTGGAACATTCTTCTTAATGTTTTAAGGTGGTCAATAGTGAAAAATATTATTGAAATCAAAAATTTAACAAAATTTTTGCGAGATCGAAATGTTCTTGATAATCTCTCAATCGATATCCATGAAGGTGAAACCTTTGTTCTTGTTGGACAAAGTGGTGTTGGAAAAAGTGTCCTTCTCAAACATTTGACAGGATTAATGTATCCTGATAGTGGTTCTATTTCTATAAAAGGTAATGATGTTTCTTATTATTCCGAAAAAGAATGGCATAAGGTTCGAAATTCTATAGGTATGCTTTTTCAAAATGGTGCTATTTTTGATTCCCTAACTGTTGGTCAAAATATTTTATTTGTGTTAGATCATTTGAATCCTTCTATGGATAATGCAGAAAAAATTAAGAGAGTATCTTATTGTCTAGATGTGGTTGGATTGTCAGGTCTTGAAAATACAATGCCTTCAGAATTGTCTGGAGGAATGAGAAAAAGAGCTGCACTTGCACGTTCTATTGCCAATAAACCAGATATTTTATTGTTCGATGAACCTACAACAGGTCTTGATCCAATTATGACAGCACTTGTTGATGAATTAATTTTAACTGTAAAACAAGAATTAGGAACTACTTTTATTGTTGTGACACATGATATGGCTAGTGCTAAACGTATTTCAGACCGTATCGCATTATTATTTCAAGGACAAATTGTTTATCTCGGATCACCTAAAGATTTGGAAACCTTATCCAATCCGTACATGGAACAATTTTTAAATGGTATGGCAGAAGGTCCTATGACAAAAAATGCAATAAAATTTTCGTCAAAATATTAAACCTGATCTATAAAAAAATGGAGTAAGTATGGCACAAGTTAAACGAGAGCAACCTAACTATTTATTAATTGGTGGATTTATATTTTTGGGTATTCTATCTATTGTATTCGGAGTAGTAATTTCCGATAAACTCATTTATAAACTTAAAGGTGGTTATCCTTTACATTTGTCTTTTAATTTTCTTGATGGATTGTCTGTTGGCTCAAAAGTAAATATTGGTTCTGGTAAAGATATAGGCAATGTCTGCTCTATTAAGATTGAAGGATCAAAATTGCTTGTTACTGTTATTATTGATAAAAAATACAAAATTAATACCGATGCGATCTTTCAAATTTATTCTACAAGCTTAGTCGGAGGAAAGTATCTTGCCGTAGAAAATTATACTGGTCAGGCTCCTTATTTTGTTCCAGAACAACGAATTGTAGGGATAGATCCTTTTTCTTTTAATAATGTGTTAAGTATGGTTGGAAATATATTTTCATCTGGAGAATCAGGAGATCTTACTGATGGATTAGGAGGTATTTTCAAATCTCTTAATCAAGTTGCCGCACAAGTTGATACCTTATTAAAAGACAATAATTCAAATATTAATAAAGTTATTACTAATATTACTGAAGCATCAGTAAGTATTAATAAACTCACAGATAATTTAGAAAGAAAACTCAATCAAATCAGTGATACTGAATTTGTTTCTTTGGTTAATAATTTGGAAAACAGTATTAGTAATTTGAATCTTTTTTTAGAAGATATTAACTCTCCTAATGCACCACTTTCTATCTTAAAAGATCCTCAAATTAATAATAGTTTAAGAACAATTGTTACAAATCTCGAAGAAACAACAAAACGTGTTAAAGCTAAACCAAGCTTATTATTTAGAAGTTAATTATAAATATTTTTTATAAGAGGTTATTATGATTCCTTTTGTTGATCTTCAAGCTCAATATCAAGCCTATAAAAGTGAGATTGATGCACGTATCCAAGGTGTTTTGGAAAGAAATGATTTTATTTTAGGAAAAGATGTTAAAGAATTAGAACAATGGATGTCTGACTATACACAACGTCATGCAGTAGCAATTTCTTCAGGAACAGACGCTATTATGGTACCTTTATACGCAATGGATTTAAAAGAAGGGGATGAAATTATAACAACGCCTTTTACTTTTTTTGCCACAGCTGAAGTTATTTCCTTTTTAAAATTAAAACCTGTCTTTGTGGATATTGATCCGGAAACTTGTAATATTGACCATAATAAGATTGAACAAGTTATTACTTCTCGCACTAAGGGAATTATTTCTGTTTCGCTCTTTGGACAAACTCCTGATATTGATGCTATTGAGAAAATTGCTAAAAAATATGGCCTCTTTCATTTTGAAGACGCCGCTCAAAGTTTTGGTGCTATTTATAAGGGACGTCGTTCTTGTGGATTAACAGATATTGCTTCAACATCATTTTTCCCAGCAAAATCGTTAGGAACATACGGTGATGGAGGTATGATGTATTTCAAAGATAAAGACTTTGCAGAGAAGTGTTTTAGCATTATAAACCAAGGTCAACGTGTACGTTATGAACATCAATATATTGGTATGAATTCTCGTTTTGATACTTTAAAAGCCGCTGTCTTAATGGCCAAATTAACACATTATGATGACGAACTTCATAAACGTGAGGAGATTGCAGGACGCTATACTAAGGCTTTTCAACAAAACTCTATTGATATCGTCAAACGTTCTTCATTTATGGATCGTCACGCGAGAGCTCAGTTTACTCTTGTTTTAAAGAATAGGGATCAAATCTCAAATGAACTCAACAAACGAGGTATTCCTACAGCAATCCATTATCCTAAACCGTTGCATTTACAACAAGCTTTGCTTTATTTGAATTATCATAAAGGATCTTTTCCTGTTGCAGAAGCAATGGCTGAAAAAGTTTTGAGTATTCCTATTCATCCTTTCCTGCAAAAAGACACTCAAGATATGATTATTGAAAATGTATTAGATCTTGTGAATAAGGTATAAATAATTTTTTATGAATATAATATTATTTATATTATTTTTATTAATTCTCCTCCTTCTTTTGTTATCTGCTTTTTTGTCTGCTTCTGAAACGGCATTTTTTTCTCTAGATGAACTAAAAATGCGTCATTTTAAACCAAACGATATTCGAACAATAAAACTATTATTTAATAATGCAACCTTAGTCTTATCATCTGTCTTAATAGCAAACACCATTACTAATATTATGTTGACAACATTATTTGAATCATGGTTTAAAGAGATTGGTTTTACATTTAATGTGATTGTCTCAACAATTGTTGTGTCAGGTTTCTTGATTGTTTTTGGAGAGATCCTTCCAAAATCATTTGCTGCTTCTCAAGGAACAACAATGGTTCCTATTATTTTAAAACCCTTAATTATATTAAGTAAATTGTTTTCAAATATAGCATCTCCTATTAATAACTTTGCAACATGGTTTACCAATAAATTTACCCATCTTTTACCGGAATCTGAAAATAAAGAAGATCGACGTATTGCTCTTTATAATATTGTTGCACAAGGTGATTTTTTAAAAGAAGAAGAAAAATTATTAATTGGTCGTGTGCTTTCGTTATCAGAACGAAAAGTTGGTGCAGTCATGACCCCACGCCCAAGAGTTTTTTCTATAAGTCATGAGACCACCTTATTCCAATTAAAAGGAGCTCTTGCTAGCGAATTACATAGTAAGATTCCTGTGTATAAAGAAAAAGATAATAATGTGATTGGATTGTTACATTATGAAGATATAGCATTGCAATTGACAAAAAATGAGAATTTGGAACAGCATGTTAATGATTTTTTACGACCTGTTTATTTTGTCCCTGAATCTAAAAATTTAGGTGGATTATTAGAAGATTTTCGTTCCCGTACGATTAAAATTGCATGTGTTGTTGATGAATATGGAGATTTTCTTGGTATTGCTACTCTGAGTGATATTATGGTGGAGCTTGTTGGAGAAGTAATAGATGAGGATTTTGAAAAAGACCAAGATATTATTCCACAATTACTTAATCGCTATATTGTAAAAGGTGAGATTTCTTTAATTGATTTCAATGAATCCTTTAAAATTAATCTTGTGAGTAAAGAATACGAAACATTAGCAGGGTTCTTAATTGAGCAAGCTGGTGGGATCCCTCCTTTATATTATACTTTTGAAATAGATAATATTATTATTACTGTTCGTGAAAAATCAGCAATGCGTATCAAAACATTATCTGTGAGGGTTAAATCATGATTGATTTGTTCTCAAATATTGATTATTCCTCTGCCAGTCTTTATTTTGGATATGCAGTTTTAAATTTTTTATTAAGTGGATTTTTTGGTGGGACTGAGACTGCTTTTTTATCTTTAAATAGAATTATTCTTTATGCAAAACAAAAAAAAGTTTCAGCAAAATTATTAATTTTTCTTGTAGAACGATCTTCTATTTTTCTGACCGGTATTGTTGTTTTGAATAATGTTACCTTAATCCTGAGTACTTTATTTGTCTCGAAAATGTTTGCAGAATCAATTCATCTGTCACCTTTCTGGGTACCTATCTTGACAACATTATTAATGACTCCTTGTGTTCTTATTTTTGCAGAAGTATTACCAAAAGCGTTGAGTAGACCGTTCGCGGATGCTCTCTCGTATAAATTTGTTTATCTTTGGATTGTATTATTTTTTGTTATGTATCCTATTTCTATTCTTTTTAAAAGCCTTACCTCGATTTTTTCTTTTTTAGGTGGTTTTTATGGGAAAGAACAATCGGGTTTTGTCAAAAGTGAATTTCAAGGTCTCTTGGACATTTCACTAAAGAGTGGCGCCTTAAATATGGGAGAACGTGAATTTATTAATAATATTTTAAAATTTCGAGAAATACAAGCTAGTGAAGTGATGACACCTTTATCCCAAATTGTTTGTATTGAAAAAACGCAGACAGTGGAACAAGCACTCACTCTTATGAAAGAAAAAGAAGTTTCTATTATGCCTATGTATAATGCTCGTATTGATAATCCTATAGGTCGTATTCGTGCAAAAGATCTCGTGGGTGCTGCTCAGGATGATCCTGTTGAAAAATATGTTCAAGAAGCATTTTTTGTTCCAGAAACGGCATATGTCGAAAAAATACTCATTCAAATGCAACGTCAAAGCTTACCCTTAGCTTTTGTTGTGGATGAATATGGTGGGATTGTCGGAGTATTACGTGTAGAAGATATTGTTGCTGCAATTGTGGGCGATGTTATTGAAGATAGAGGTCTTGATTTCAAAACAGAAGAAGATGGGACAATTATTGCCAATGGTTTGTCTGATGTTGACCATCTATTTGAGGTATTGGGGCTGAAGATTAATAATATTGAATCAAAAACATTGTCCGGTTTTTTGATGGAAAAATTAGGTCGAATGCCTAAAGTTGGTGATAAAGTGATCGTCAAACCTTGGCAGTTTAAAATCATCTCGCTTCAAGGTTATAGCGTTAAGAAAGTGAATATTAAAAAATTAACAAAAGTAAAAAAACTCTCACAAACTAGGAATAATAATGGAATTTAGTGGAAAAGAATCACGAAAGCTAAAATCAGTGGATCGTGAAGAAGTAGTTACAATAGAACGTTTTGCTGGAGAAGGACCTGCTTTAGCTTATGATACTACAGGTAAAGTCCTTTTTGTACGTTATGTGCTTCCTGGAGAAGTGGTTAGAGTTAAAATATATAAAGAAGCAAAAGATTATGCCATGGCTGATCCTCTTGAAATTATCACTCCATCGCCCTTAAGACAAGAACCTACATGTGAATATTTTGCAATGTGTGGTGGTTGTGACTACCAAATGACAAATTATACTCATCAGCTTTCTATTAAAAAAGAATTAGTTGAAGAAACATTCAGACGTATTGGAAATATTGAGTTTTCATTAACAGGTATTTTAGAATCTCCAAAAGAGTTAGCATATCGTAATAATATGACCTATAAAGTAAATCCTCGTCGTGAATTAATAGGTTTTTTTCGAAAAGATTCAAAATCAATTGTTGATATCAAAAAATGTGCTCTCGAAATGCCGTTGATCTCCAAGGCTCTTCATTTTATGAAAACACAGCACACTCTTGGTGAGGAAGAATTTCCTTTTCCTAAACATAACTTCAAAGTGCGTGCATCAACAACCAATGAAATCGGTGTTTATTGGGTCCCATCAAAAAATTTTCAAGATCTACCTGTTCATGAAACAGTTACTGTTCGTGATAAATCCATCACTTATAAAATATCAAAAGATAGTTTCTTTCAAGTAAATCCTTATTTGGTACCAATTTGGTTGGATAAAATTATTTCCTTTCTTAATGAAGAGAAAAATGAACGTATTGTGGATTTGTATTGTGGAATAGGATTGATTACGTTATTTGTTTCTTATTATGCCCAAGAAACAATAGGTGTAGAAATTGCTAAATCTTCTGTTGAGGATGCTAATTATAATAAGACGCTGAATAACATTGATTCAAATATTAAATTTATGTTAGGTGATGCAGGAGAATGCTTGAAGGAAATAGGATATGCAGATGTTATTATTGTTGATCCTCCTCGAGCAGGAATGGATGATGCTACAAGAAATTTACTCCTAGAACGAAATCCTAAAAAAATTATTTATTCATCTTGTAAGGCTTCAACGATGGCACGTGATATTCATATGTTATCTGAAAAATATGAACTAAAAGAACTTTATCTTGTTGATATGTTTCCTCAAACACATCATGTAGAATTACTTAGCTTACTGGTTCGAAAAGATTAATGTGCTATAAAAAACCTTTCTCTTAATCAGAGAAAGGTTTTTTATTATTTACCGAGCATTTGTAGATTGTTAAGAAATTCATCATTAGAAGGAAATTTTTTCATTGCTTGGCTAATTTTTTGAACAATTTCTTCATTCGACATATTAGCAAAAACACGACGTAACATTCTTGTTTTTTCAAGAGTTTGTGTGTCAAGTAATAAGTCTTCTCGTCTTGTTCCAGAAACTTTAATGTCAAATGCTGGAAAAATTCGTTGATTTGAGAGATTTCTATCCAAGTTCATCTCCATATTTCCTGTGCCTTTGAACTCTTCAAAAATGATATCATCCATTTTTGATCCTGTATCTACTAGCGCTGTTGCAATAATTGTCAGACTTCCGCCTTCTTCGATATTTCGTGCAGCACCAAAAAATTTTTTCGGTTTATGTAAGGCTCCTGAATCAATACCACCTGATAAAATTTTACCTGAGGATGGTTCTACTTGATTGTAAGCACGAGCTAAACGTGTGATTGAATCCAATAAAATCACAACATCATAGCCACTTTCAACCAAACGACGTGATTTTTCTAATACCATTTGAGCTACATTTACATGTTTTTGAGCTGGTTCATCAAAAGTAGAAGAGACGACTTCAGCTTTTACAGAACGTTGCATATCTGTGACTTCTTCTGGTCTTTCATCAACTAAAAAAACAATTACTTTTATTTCAGGATGATTGATAGTGATACTGTTTGCAATATCTTTTAACAACGATGTCTTACCTGCTTTAGGTGGTGAGACAATTAATGCTCTTTGTCCCTTACCAATAGGAGTAAATATATCCATCATACGCATTGCTGTATTGTTAATCTCACGTTCAAGTTTGATTTGTTCTGTAGGAAATAAGGGAGTAAGATTGGAGAATAGTGTTCGTTTTCGAGCAACTTCAGCAGATTTTTCATTGATACTTTCTACACGTAACATAGCAAAGAATTTTTCTTCTTCAGCTCGCTGAGGAGGACGAATTTGACCTTGAAGAACATCACCACTTCGTAGACGAAATAACGAAATTTGAGATGGAGAAACATAAATATCATCTGAACTCGGTAAATAGCTGTATCGTGGAGATCTTAAAAATCCAAATCCACCATCAATTAATTGTAAGGTTCCACCACCATAAATGATTCCTTTATTGTCAGCATGTTTTCGAAGAATTGTATAAACAAGCTCTTGAGTATGCATACTTTCACAATTTTCGAGCTTTAAATGATATGCTATTAATAATAATTCCGTAATAGATAATTGTTTTAATTGATTAATAAATAAGAACTTAAAATCATCTGAAAATACTTGCCCAAGTACTTTTTTAGGATCTGTTGTATGTTCATAGATAGCAAAAAGAGTTTTGCCATATTCTTCAAAATTAATATCTTCAGATGGATATTCATCTGTACTCACAGATTCGTCAAGCTTTTCTGTAAGATATGTTTTTTTTGTTTTTTGAGGATTAACCATTTCTGACACCTCATTATTTGGATCCATGGATTTACTTGGATTTGTTTTTTCTGTTGCTTCCGGATTGGTTTTTATTTTAATACGACGAGCCATAAGATACCTCAGATACTTGATTTATAGATTTGTGTAGAAATGATAGGATTGATAGAAATTATGACATCTAGACAATAATTTATTATATGATAACATAGATTAAAATTGAAATTCAATAGATTATGAGGTCTCTTTTTCATTATTTTCGTTCGAAGATTTTTTTGTTTTATTGTAAGGAATTACTTCACGATCTGTATGAATAAATGTTTCTTCAACAGCAAATCTGATATTATGCTCTACTAAAATTTTAACAATTTCTTGTTGAACAAGATCAGTTTGAGATAAGCGAACAGCATATGTTGCGACAAAAAAATTCACACGAAAAATATATGTACTTCCTTTTGGTTCAATAAAAAATATGTAAGGTTCTGGATAGTTGAGTATCGTGGGAACATTACGAATTCCTTTGAGGAGAAGTTCTTTGACAAGTTGTGGAGGAGCATCTTTTGCTATTGTTTGGTAATATTTGGTTACACGAACACGTTTAAAAGGTTGCGAAAGATTGGTAATCATCATTTTAGATAATACGCCATTAGGAATGTTAATTAATTCTTCATCAAATGTTTTAATTTTCGTACTGCGATAGCCTATTTGAAGAATCATTCCTTCTACGCCTGTTTCAAGTTTGATAAAGTCACCTTCTGAATATGTATCGTCAAGCATCAATGATACCCCACCAACAATATGTGATAATGTGTCCTGTAGTGCTAAACCAACCACGATACCTGCAATACCAAGACCAGCAAGAATAGGACCTAATTGGACACCCCATAATCCTAACAGAATAGTGATAAAGAGTAAAAACCAAGTAGCACGAACTGTTCTATGAAATACGGTGAGGATATTTTTATTCCTGAAAAATTTCAATTTATGTTCGTATGCTCGAAAAATTAACACTCTACGAATATATACATCAAACAACTTCTGAGCCGTCCGAAAAATAATCCAAAGCAAAATAGATAATAAGCAGGTCTTGATGATATAACTCAAAAATTTAGGAATGACAAGTGCTTCAATTCCTAAAATCATTCCAAAAATTAATCCGATCCATAATGATAAAGGAGACATAAACATACGCCACATTTTTCTGAAGACATAACGTTTTTTTCTGTTGGCAGTAAACAGATAAATAACAGAACGTAAAATGATTGTAAATAACAGAACGCTCAAAACAATAAAAAGAAAAATAGCATAGGGATTGTCATAAATAACATGATAGATCGTTTTAATAATAGGGCTATTTGATTGAGACATCTGCATCTTTAGAAAATCAACGAAAGCATCTTCTGCTATTAATAAAGGTTCAGCATTAGTAAATATTTGATTAGTATCTTGTACATTTGATGTACTGGTGTCAGGTCGGAAGAGACGTAAAAGTGCTGGAAACATAGAATACTCCTAGATAATATTTGTTATCATATGATGAATCTTTTTATTTTTTATCTAAATATAATTTTGCTTCTTTCAGTAAGTTATCTTTTGTATTTATTTCAGGATTGTCTAACACTAATTCTAATAAGTGATTTAAAATTTCGCCGATAATACGACCTGATGCTAAGTTAAATGTAGAAATAAGAATGTTCCCATCAATATCAAGATCTTTTACTTTTAATGCAGCATCAAACGCCAATATGTGATTAATTCGAGCTTTGAATTCTCTGAGAATATTAGGACTTTGTTTTTTTGTTCCACTTCCAAGACGATCCGCCTCACGTAATTGAAATAATTTTTCCAAAAATGACATATCACCATCAAACCTTTTAAGAAACCGACGGATTGCTCCATCTGTCCAATCAGTAGTATAATAAAACATATGTAATTCTACAAGTAATGAAACATAATCAATATCATGATTCGAAAATTTTAAACGTCGCATGATATTTTTAGTCATTTTAGCACCAATGATTTCATGGTTATAGAATACATTGCCGTTTCCAATTTTTAAAGCAAATTTTTGTGCACGAACTTTTCCAATATCATGCATAAGAGCCGCGAAACGAGTAAGAACATCATGATGATTTTTATAAGCATCAGCAGTCTTAAGATTGTGCCAATAAACATCATATTTGTGGAATTTATTCTGTTCTACTCCAAAACCTTCCTCAAGCTCTGGTAAGATATATGTTAACAAACCACTTTTTCTCATTAATTCGATACCGATAGAAGGTTGTTTACTGGATAATATTTTTAAAAGCTCATCACGGATACGTTCTTGAGAGATCTGTTGAATCGTATGTGCGTTTTTTTTGATCGCAAGGAATGTTGATTCGGTAATCTGATATTCTAATTTTGCAACAAAACGACACGCACGAAGCATACGAAGAGCATCTTCTTGAAAACGTTGTTCTGGATCACCAACAGTTCGAATAATCTTGTGTTGGATATCTTCTTGACCACCAAAAGGATCAACAATTTCTTTTGTTTTTGGATTAACAGCAATAGCATTGACAGTAAAATCGCGACGTGATAGATCTTGATCCAGTGATGTTGTAAACAAGACATTATCAGGATGTCTATTATTTGAATAGCCTCCGTCAATACGATATGTTGTTATTTCATAGTGTTTTTTATTCAATACAAGCGTTAGTGTGCCATGATTGATTCCTGTGGGAATTAGTTGGCAGTAGGAGATATTTTTGAAAATTTGGATCATTTGTTCAGGAGACGCAGAGGTTGCCAAATCAAAATCAGCAACAACATTGCCTCTTAATGAATCTCGTACCGCACCACCTACTAAATATAATTCAAATTGATGTTTGAAAAAAATATCTGAAATGAAGAAAATATCTTCAGGGATAGGTTGATTAAAAAGTTTATTCACTTCATTTCTCCAAGATTTGTTGATTAACCAATATTTTATATTTATTATAATAGAGGTTTTTCTAAAAATCAAGGATCATGCAAAATAATATGCATATTATTTTTATTGTTAGGGATTGAGATGTATATTAAAAATATGGTGGATCATTTGATCACAATATATTTTTAGTATAATATTTTAATGGATATATTAATTTCATATCAATTTTGATAAAATTTAATAATTATATGAAATAAGATGTACAATGTTTTTATTATTATACATTAAAATATAATAAATTATTTGATTATAGTAAATTTTTTTAGTATAATATATTATAATATTTTTAAAATATTATATATGTATAATTATTATGAAAGGATTAATAATGAGAGATAAAAAATATCTGATATTACATGGGCATTTTTACCAGCCTCCACGAGAAAATCCTTGGACAGGTGTCATAGATCGACAGATATCAGCTTATCCATTTGCAGATTGGAATGTACGTATTGAACAAGAGTGTTATACGGCATGTACACGAAGTTCTGTTTTTGAAGGTGATCAAATCTTAGCGACTATCAATTGTTATGAATATTTATCTTTTAACTTTGGGCCAACATTACTTGATTGGATAGAAAAACAAGGCTCCAAATCATTGATTACCTCTTTGGTGGAGGCCGATAAAATATCTCGGATTAAGAATAGTGGTCATGGAAATGCTATTGCTCAAGTTTATAATCATATCATTATGCCTCTTGCTTCAGAAAAAGATCAATATACTCAAATTATTTGGGGATTAAAAGATTTTAAAAAGTATTTCAAGCGTCATTCTGAGGGAATATGGCTTAGTGAAACAGCGATTAATAATGAAACAGCTTCAATTTTAGTCGATAATGGTGTGAAATTTGTTATTCTCTCTCCTTATCAAGCAAATAAAATAATTAAATCAAATCAAGAAATCGATGTGCGTGGTGGAAAAGTCAATACATCCCGTCCTTATAAACTTCATACTAAAAATGGTAGCTTAGCTGTTTTTTTTTATGATGGATATTTAGCTTCACAAATCAGTTTTGGTAATATTTTATCGTCTGCAGGTACATTGAAGCAATCATTAGTGGATGCATTTCGTTATCAAGAAAATTCTGTCAAACTCGTTAATATTGCTACAGACGGTGAAGTATATGGGCATCACAAACCTTTTGCAAATATGTCATTAGCACGCCTCATTTATGAAAATACGTCAAAAAATAATTCTGATTTCGAATTTACAAACTACGGAAAATTTTTAGCAGATTATCCTCCTATCGATGAATGTGAATTATATCTAGGTGATGAAGATAAAGGATCTTCTTGGAGTTGTGCTCATGGAGTAGGGCGTTGGGAAAAAAATTGTGGATGCCATACAGGTGGTCAAGATCATTGGAATCAAGAGTGGCGTGTTGCCTTAAGACAAGCTTTTGATTATCTGCGAGATTGTATTTATGATGCTGCATTGAAATATACAGAATCACGTCTGAAAAATTTATGGAATGCACGTAATGACTTTTTTGATATTAAGAACTCTAATAACCGACATGAAATCGAGTCTTTTATTGCAAAGCACCAACAATACACGTTAACAACAGATGAATCTAAAAATATTATTAAACTGTTACAAAGTTTACATTATTCTATGTTGATGTATACGAGTTGTGGATGGTTTTTTTCTGAAATTTCTGGTATTGAAACAATACAAGATTTGATTTATTCGCAGATTGCTTATGAATATGCAAAAGAATTTTTATCACCAGATATTTATCCAAAATATCTTGAAATATTAAGTAAATCTCAAAGTAATATCTCAGGGAATGGAAAGCATATTTTTGAAAAATCAGTCAAGATTTCCGAAGTAACACTACAACAATTAAAAGAGTATGCGTTATGGAGTGTTATGCGTGATTTACAAGTGAATCACCTACGTTTAGGTAACTTATCTTATGAATCTCTGTTGATTGATGAAGAAAAAAATCGCTATCTTCTATATTTTGAAGACTACATGGGTACCAACACTTATGTAGCATTTTGTTTGCAAGTAAATGATCAACACGTCGATATGCATCGTATTTATTGGCGAGAATCTGAAGAACCATTTTCAGCAGAAGAACTGAATGATCAAAGATTTTGGGATTCATTTCACACATGGAATCTTTCTGTACTCTCTGAAATGCCGATGCCTTTAAAGGTGATTTTTGTTATTCATAGTATGCAGTATGAAATGGATCAACTCTATTGTAAATATAGTCATAAAAAATATTTTATTCAAGATGCATTTTCAGGTGTTTCCGAATTTTTGTTACCCAATGAACTGAAATTGTTAGTTTATCATTTTATTTCACAGATATATTCGTTTATAGGAGCTATGAAAGCAAATCTTATCAATGATTCTACCGTACGATTTTTCGTGAAAAATATTGAACTACTACAAAAAAGTAGGAGTTCTTTGAAAGATCTCCCTTTATATTTAGATCCATTATTTAAAGTTATGGAAGTTTTTTTACTGAACCTCTTGCAAGATCGCAATATAGAAAATTTAGCTCATATGCGTAATATTTATTGGTCTATCAAACAATTTGTACCAATGTATTATCATGATTCATTTAGAGATCTTGTCTATAAATATTACAAAAGAGAAAATAATATTGACACTACTAAAGACTCAATCTTTAAGATGAAATTAAAAGTATTTATGACCGATTTAGGATTTTTAGTATCAAATTAGTGTAAAATGATATATTTTATACAAATAATATTGATAAAACAGTTGTGTATACTTTTATAAAATATTTTAATTACTGTGAATTTTATATATAATATTATCATAAGTGAAAAATATATCGTTTTTATTTTTATTATATTTTCATAATTATATTAACTGTTTTTGATTTAAAATAAATTTTAGGGAAAAAGTAATGGAAACTATTTTACAATACCAGTTAGAACAAGCAAAAAAAATGTCTTTAGAACAAAAATATTCAGAATCATTAGCTTTATATAAAGAGTTGGAAAATGATATTGAATCTTTTATTGATACAGATAAGGCTAAAATTTATGCTGGAATTGGGAATGTCTATCGTTCAGAATTAAATTTCATAAAGGCAATTCAATATTTTGAAAAAGCACTTCAATATAATCCACAAAATAAGCTTGCTCTTAAAGGAATTGCCAATGCATATAGAGGATTAAAAGATAGTGCAAAAGAACTTGAATGGTGGTTGAAATATATCGAGATTGATAAAAAAGATTTTTTATCAATGACACGTATTGCAGATGCTTATCGTCGATTAGGTAATTTAGGTAAAGCTGAGAAATATTATTTAATGACATTAAAATTACAAGCAACAAATAAATTTGCTCTTATGGGTTTGGGTGATTTATATTATAAATGTAAAAATTATAATCAAGCATTGATTTATTGGGAGCAATTATTAGAGTATTATCCTGAATTCATCAATATTTTTACTATCGTAGGTAATATCTATAGAATGAGACGCGATTTTAATAATGCGATGAAATATTATGAAAAAGCATATCGTTCAGCTCCTAATAATAATTATGTGCTCTATGGTATCGCAGATACATTAAGAGGTCAACGGCAATATAAGGAATCTATTCCTTATTGGGAGCAATTATTAGAGAAGGATTCTAAAAATCCTCGTGTGATTACTAGAATTGCAGATGCTTATTTTCTTTCAGGTCGACATGATGAATCTAAAAAATATTACAATCTTGCATGGGATGAATTTCAAGATAAATATGGTTATATTGGATTAATTCGTTTAGAAATAGAAAAAGGCAACCATAAAGAAGCCTTGGATATGATAAAAGATCTGCTAGCAAAATTTGGTACTGATACAAGAGTTGCTATTCTATCTATTGAAATGTTAGTTTCTCTTGGTAAGAATGATGATATTTTATCAATACTAGAATCATATCATGCTATAGAAAAAAATCAAGAGTTATCTACTTATTTGACTTCTTTGGGATTAACTGATTAATACAACGATAAGAGATCAACATGTTTTATATTTTATTAATATTCTTATTTGGGATTTCTAATTCAGCACAAGCATTTTCATATCCTGAAAATGTGTATGCTTTTGAATTAGTTCCTAACGTTATTGAATATTTTGTTTCTTCATCTAAAAACAAAATTAAAATACATAGAAGCCTCGATATTAATGATCAAGGCTTCTATTTTGATGTAAAAATACTTCTCACTATTGATACAATATCTTTGCCATATTATCTTAAATTAGAAATAGCTCCTGATGGGCAAATCTTTTTAACTTATTTTGGCGATAGTGTCTATCAGTTCAAATATCCTCCACGAAAAATGTTAATGATGCCGAATTCTCTAAATATACGTGAATCATTCTCTAGTATTATCGGTAACAATATTTTTGTTTCTCATCATCCTAAAAATGATACCAATAATATGATTATTATTGATTTTAAACTAGGTGAGAAAAATGTTCAGATCTTTTTTGAACAAGGACATGGAGTTGCTAAAATTGCTACAGAAAAAGAAATCTTTACGAAAACAACAATGCGTATTTTTGATGAAATAAAATAATTTTTTGCTATGTTTATAATTTGATTTATTTTAAAAATTATTCTATAATTATGTTATATTTTTGTAATACTCAAAATCACATGTTAAGGAATATTTATGAGCATTTCCGTCCAAGCGTTAGAAGAATTAGTATCTAAAAGTGCTGACGATGGTGATTTTAATGCTATAGTCGATCAATTATTAGAATTGTCAGAAAAAAACAATCAAAATCCTATGGTATCGCTATATTTAGGACTTGTTTTAGTACGTATGAAAAATTATCAAAGTGGTATTAGATATCTTGAACAAGCAAAAAATGCAGATCTTGATCCTGGTCAGAAGTTACGTTGTATGATTTTTTTAGGAAAAGCTTATGCAGATGTTAAAGCATTTAGTAAAGCAGAACGATCTTTCAGAGAGGCACTTCAAACTGGAGTTGAGGAAGCTGGAGCATACTCTGCCTTAGGAGCTGTGTTTTTTGAGCGAAATATGATTGATCAAGCAATTGATGCATTGAAAAAAGCATTAGAAATCGATCCAAAATATCCTGGTGCACTCAATAACTTGGGATTTATTTTATCTGATACCAAACGTGATCCTCAAGAAGGTGTTGCTTATTGTAAAAAAGCTGTAGAACTAGATCCTAAAAATCCTGCTTATCGCGATAGTTTAGCTATGGCTTTATTAGGTAATGGGATGATTAGGGATGCTTCAGATCAGATTGCGATAGCAGAACAGCTTGATCCAAAAAATATTACTATTTTGCATCATAAACAAGAAATCTTAAAAAAAATGGGGTCTTAATGAAAAATGTTATGCTATTTTTTCTCGTATTTATTTTGACAAATACCTTTTTTGCAATGATCGTTAAAGATCCTCAAATCAAATTCCTTGAAGATATTCCACAAACTGATATTCATGATTATTTGCCTACATATAATCCTTTTTCTTTGTATGTTCCTTCCAGTAATATTTTAAAACTTCTACCACCTGATAGAGTGTTGGATATGGGAGCAGCTGCTTATGCCCAATCTTTCTTTCAAAAATCAATTTATTTCTACACAAATGCTATAGCACTCTTTGCAGATGATAATCGAATAAAAGCATTTGCATTGTATGAAACAGGTTATATCTATTATAAGAAAAAACAATACAAAAAAGCACTGGAATATTTTGATCAAATTTTAGCCATAAAAGGATTAACAACAGCTATCGAATCTTTAGCAAAATCAATGATTAATAAGATTGTGAATCATAAAGCTTATAATCTATATATGAAACAAGAAGATCTTTTATTTCTTGAAGAAAAACACACTCAACGGATTTTAGATAAGCAGATTGCTAAAGAAGAAAGAGTAGCTGAGGCACGTCGTCGTCAACTCGCAAAAGAAAGACGTATGCGTGAACGAGCTGAGAAAAAAGCCTTGAAAAAAGCACAAAAAGCTAATAAATAGAGAAATAAGCAATGGCAAAAAGACATTTTACTTTTCTCCAACGAATAATGATGGGAATAGAGGCAGTGATTTTACTGCCTCTTATACATATTATTTCATTCTTCATTTCTTATAAATATATTTATCCATTAACAAAATTTATAGGGCGTTTTTTTATTTTTTTGAATCAACAACAAAAAAAAGATATTGAAGAAAATTTAAAGATCATTTATCCTGATAAGATATTTGATCATAAAGAATTAATAGAAATATCTTCTGTTATTGCAGGATATGATCTTCGGATTATCTTAGAAATGATTGCTTTTTCAAAGATGTCTTTTCATAAAAAACTTTCTTATATCAAGATTGCCGATCCAAAATTTTTTGTTCAAATTTTTGCAAATCCTTTTATAGGAATAACATTACATTATGGTAATTGGGAATTATTAGGTCATTTTTTTAATACCTTAGGAGTACCTTTGGGTGTGTTGGTTGAACGGCAATTTAATCCTATTATGGATCGTTATTTGCAGTATCGGCGAAAAAAACTTGCATTAACCCCAATCTATAATGAAATTTCGCAAATGAAACCACTTTTTAAATTTCTCAAAGATAAAAAATCACTAGCTTTAGTTGCTGATCAAGCTTACTGGTTTGATCCATTATTTTTAGATTTTTTTGGAAAACAAGCTGCTGTTCCAATAGGTCCTGCAGGTTTAATATTGAAATCACAATTTCCTTTATATTATGCCTATACAGAATATCAACATAACGGTATTTATCTGTTACAAGTCGGAGAACCATTTTCTTATCAAATTTCTTCAGATAAAGAGCAAACTCAAATTAATATCATGAAAAGTGTCTATCAACGCTATGAAGAAACAATCATTAGAGATATTAAAAATTGGTATTCTTTAAGATTTCCTCGTTGGAAATTAACAGCAACATATCTTGAAGAGTGGAAAAAAAATCCTGATAGTTCACGATATTAGGTATCTTGGCATGAAATTTGCTATATAATATATATACAGAATATTATTAGGGAGGATTCACATGACTGTCAAACCTTTAGGTAGTCGTATTCTTGTCGAAGTAAAGGCAGGAGAAGAAAAAACAGCTGGTGGACTTTATATTCCGACCACTGCTCAAGAAAAAACAAATACAGGAATTGTTCTTGCTCTTGGTGATAAAGATGTTACTGTAAAAATCAATGACATTGTTGTCTTTGATAAGTATGCAGGTACACAAGTTGTCGTTGATAACAAAGAATGCCTACTCATAGATATGGATAATGTCTTAGCCGTTGTCGGATAATAAATCAAAAAATGCTCCATTGAGGAGCATTTTTTATTAGATTTGTTGACTATTTTGACCACTATATTTTTGCATAAAAAGATCCATAAAATGATCTTGATATTTAAACATAATATCATGTTCTTCTTGACTTTTTTCATGATCAAAACCTAACAAATGTAATAACCCATGAATTGCTAATCGTGCAAATTCTTCTTCAGTACTGACATCAAATTCTTTAGCTTGTGTTTTTACCATATCATCTGAAATAATAATATCTCCTAAAGAACCAAAATCAAAAACTGGAAATTCATCGTCATCATCTAACGCAAAAGAAAGAACATCTGTACTGGAATCTATTCCCCGATATTTTTTGTTTAATCGATGCATAAATTTGTCATTACATATAATAATGGAACATCCACGTTGTTCTTTATCAAATTCTTTTAAAATATCTATAAATATTTCTTGTAAATCGTTAATAAATTTTTTATTTGGGAGTGCACAACCTGATCCCTCTGCAATTGAAATGTCAAAAGTCATTATTTTCTCCAATGATTTTCTGAAGCTTGTCTTCTAAAATGATTATGAGATGAATTAGAAATCTTATGAGTGAATGTTTGATGATTATCATATTGAAATAATAAATGATTGTTAGTACTACCATCATATTCAGCATATAGTCGTTTATCATTTTCATAAACAATGTATAATTGAAATCTTAAATTTGGGATCATATCTTTTGGTAAAATAATCGATCGACTCGTACTTGGTAAATAAATATCTAATCCTAACTCATCTTTGATTTGCCAAGCTTTCATAGGTAGCTCGTCATCAGAACTAATATTCCAAACAATCATAACATGTGAATCAGACTGAGGAAGTAGTGTTATGTGAGGATAAGATTGAATATGATATGTTTGTTTTATAGGAAGAAGAATTTTTTTCATTGTTTTTTCTTCAGATTGATCTTGAGAAAAAAAATATTTTATAAATTCTTTTGTTTGTTGAAGATTAGGAAAGTGTTTTTTGATTTTTGTTAATAAATGTTCTTTAGTCTCATTTTCTATGCTAATATTATGTTTTTTTGCAAACTCCTTTAAAGCATCTTTAGATGATTTAATAGACATACTTATCTCCATCAATAATATATTTTTATTGTTTATTGTATATTGTATTAAATATATATAAAGTATAACTTTTTTTTATTAAGTAAGTCAAATTTAATAAAAAATCCTCTTGAATTTCAAGAGGATTTTTTAAAATTTATTAGTCTAATCATCGATAAATGGGGCATGTTCTTTTAAAATTGCTTCAATTTCTTTACGAACTTCTTCACAATCTTTGTTTAATACTGTTGAGATCTCACCTGCGATCATATCAAGAGCATCGTTGTAGAGTTTTTTTTCTGTTGACGATAATTCTTTGACAATATTTCGACGATGTAAATTTCTGATCACTTCTGCAATATCAAGAATTTTCCCTGATTTGATCATTTCAGTATGTAATTTATATCGTTGTTTCCAATCAAAAGTGTTTACATCTCCTTCAGATGCTAAAATGTCAAAACTTTGTTTGATCATTTTTTCCGTTGCAAGAGGTCTTAACCCTGTCATTTCAAGATTATTTGTTGGTAACATGACTTTTGTATGGGTTAGTGGGAATTCGATAATAAGATACTCTCTTTTTTCACCGAGGACTTCCTTTTCCTCAATATCAACGATTTGACCAGCCCCGTGAAACGGGTAGAATACGGACAAACCCTTTTCAAACATGCGTATCCTCACAAATTTTATTTTTCATTATTATCAATAATATTTCTAAATATTACTAAGATCAAATCCGTTTGATCTATGATTGTTTTCTTTAGGAACTGATAATATGATTGTCTCACTTACTTTAGTGATATAATAATTTATCGGCATTATTAAAAAAAAATAAAGACATTTGTTATTAAAGAACCTGAAGAATAAAGATTGGGATAATTGTTACGCAATCTTTCTCTTATTAATCATCGATAATTAATTTGAATTAATAATTGATTTAATTTGATATTTTTATTATAATATGCAACAAAGGTTAGTTTATGAAGTTTTTAAAAATAATTTTTTTTTCCATTTGTGGTATCATGTTTAGTGTTATTTGTGGATTAACTCTTTTTATTTATCATTATAATCCCAAAACACCTATTATTGCAAAATCACAACTTGTTGTGATTTTGGGTGCCGGATACCAATCTGACGGTACACCTGTTCCGGCACTTGCACAAAGACTCCAAAAAGGATTAGAGCTTTGGGAGCAACTTCAAGTCTATGATCAAGATGTTTATATTTTATTGAGTGGTCGCAAAAGAGAAGTCATTGTGATGCAAGAATATCTTGAAGAGGAAGTCGATCCAAAATTTATTATTCGAGATTTTAATGGTAAAAATACCAGAAAAACCATTCTTAATACTTATCAAATTCAAAAATTATATAATTCCTATCCAATTTTTGTTTCTCAAGCCTATCATCTGCCTCGAATAAAACTATATACTTGGTATTATAACATAAATGCTCAATTTGTTGCAGCAGATAGAGTGCCTGTAGAATTTTCATTAATGTTTTGGCCAGCATTGCGTGAAGCATTAGCAATTCTTTGGTTTTTAGGAGTTTATGTATTAATTTTTCATATTTAATTACTAAATAATAAAGGAGAATAAGGTGCAGAAGTATATTTTTCATAGAATCTTAATGCTTATTCCTGTTGTTTTCGGTATTTCTTTTGTCGTTTTTACGATTATGTCGTTTACTCCGGGAGATCCAGCACAACTTATTTTAGGTGAAACAGCAACACCAGAAGCCTTAAATCAAAAACGTGAAGAGTTAGGGCTTAATGATCCTTTTATGCTCCAATATCTTCACTATATTTCCAAGGCAGTTATAGGAGATTTCGGAAGATCCTATTCTACTAATGTTCCTGTCTGGGATGAAATTTGGTCACGATTTCCTAATACATTAATGTTAACTATTTGTGCAGTACTTATTGCAATCTTGATAGGGATTCCCATAGGTGTGTTTACTTCGATTCGTCAATATTCCTTATGGGATAGTGGTGTTATGCTATTGACATTAATAGGGGTTTCTATGCCTGTTTTTTGGCTAGGATTGATGCTGATTATTCAGTTTTCTTTAAAATTACATTGGCTTCCTTCTATTAGTAGACCTTCGTTTTCAATTGATGGATTTAAATCTATTATTCTTCCAACATTAAGTCTAGGTGTTATGACAGCAGCAATTATCACTAGAATGACACGTTCATCAATGTTGGATGTTATTAGGCAAGATTTTATTCGTACAGCACGAGCCAAAGGTCTTGAAGAAAAAAAAATTATTTATCAGCATGCATTAAAAAATGCCTTAATTCCTGTGATTACGGTAATAGGGATTCAATTTGGTTCCTTACTTGGAGGAGCGATTCTTACAGAAAGTATTTTTTCATGGCCTGGTGTTGGTCGATTACTTGTCGAAGCTATTAGAAGAAAAGATACCCCCCAAGTGATGGGAGTAGTTTTATTTTTGGCCGTGGCATTTAGTATTGTGAATTTAATTGTAGATATTTTGTACGCTTATGCAGATCCACGTATTAAATCAAGATATAAATAAGAGGATATTACATGAACCAAATCACTCATCAAAATATAATAGAACAATTAATAGATAATCCCAAGATTAAAAAAATAATGATTCTTTTTATGGTTATTGCTTCTTTAGTCATAGGAATTGATTTGTTGTTTTCTTTCTGGTCTAAAGCTTTTATTATTAATAATGAAGGTCAATATCCTTATTTATACGCAAGAATATTTCATTTTTTTACCCTAAATATTATTTTAGCTCTTATTAGTTTAGGACTAATTGTATTATTTTCTCGGATGTTTGGTTCTCAATTAAACAGTATCATTAATCGTCTCAAAAAAAATAAATTAGCTGTCGTAGGATTATTTATTTTAATCATTTTTGTTATTTTGGCTGTTTTTGCTGATTATATTGCAAACTATGATCATGTTGTTATTAAACAAAATCTTTCTAATACTTTTGCTAAACCAGGAACAACAAATTTATTAGGTACCGATGATCTGGGACGAGATATTTTTGCTCGTATTGTTCATGGGACAAGAATCTCATTAACTATAGGTTTTATTTCTGTATCTTTATCGATTATGATTGGTGGCATGTTAGGTGCAATTGCCGGATATTCTGGGGGACGTTTTGATAATATTGTGATGCGTATTATGGATATTTTTCTTGCGATCCCATCTATTTTATTATCTATTGCTATTGTTTCTGCACTTGGTACAAGCTTTATTAATCTTGTTTTTGCACTGTCAATATCCACGATACCAATTTATGCACGTATTGTGAGAGCTTCAGTGCTTTCCATTAGAGGACAAGAATTTATTGAAGCCGCTCATGCAATAGGTGCAAAAAAACTCTATATTATCATCAAACACGTCATTCCAAATGTTTTCTCACCTATTATTGTCCAAGGTACCTTAGGCGTAGCAAGTGCTATTTTAAGTATTGCTGGGCTTAGTTTTATTGGGCTTGGAGTCGAACCTCCTACACCTGAATGGGGATCGATGCTTGCTGGTGGACGAACATTAATTCGAAGAGCTCCTTGGATTACTACTTACCCAGGAATAGCGATTATGTTGGCAATTTTATCCTTAAATTTACTAGGAGATGGTCTACGAGATGCACTCGACCCACGCTTAAAATAGGAAGGCATAAAATGAAAGAAAAAGTATTAGAAATAAAAGATCTAGTTGTAGAATATAGTTCTGAAAGTGGTGTTGTACACGCAGTAAATGGTCTTAATTTAGAACTTCATGCAGGTGATACTTTTGGCCTTGTTGGAGAAACGGGTGCCGGTAAAACAACATCAGCCTTGAGCATCATGAAATTAATTACAGAACCTCAAGGAAGAATCGTCTCAGGTAGCATTAAGTTTATGGGACAAGAACTTGTAAACGCACCAGAGCAGCTGATGCGAGAGATTCGTGGTGGACAAATTTCTATGATTTTTCAAGATCCAATGACCTCTTTGAATCCTGTCATGACAATTGGCGACCAAATTTTAGAAGTGATTTTGATTCATCAACAAAACTCTTATTCACAAGCTGTTAAAAGAACCGAAGAAATGTTAGAATTAGTCGGAATTACAAAACAACGAATGAACGAATATCCACATCAATTTTCCGGTGGTATGAAACAACGTGTGGTGATTGCGATTGCGTTAGCATGTAATCCCAAACTTATTATTGCGGATGAACCTACCACAGCTCTTGATGTGACGATTCAAGCTCAAGTTTTAGAGCTTATGCAAAATCTTCAAAAAGAGCTTAATACAGCGATGATTTTAATTACACATGATCTTGGTGTTGTTGCTCAGGTATGCGACCATGTTGCCATTATGTACGGAGGACGTGCGATAGAATATGGATCAATACAAGATATTTTTCGCAATACAAAGCATCCTTATACAGAAGGATTGTTTGGATCTATTCCAAATCTCAATCATCATGTAAAACGTTTAAAACCAATAAAAGGACTGACTCCAGATCCTACAAATTTACCGTCAGGATGTTCTTTTCATCCTAGATGCCCTTATGCAAAGGACATTTGTTCTCAACAAAAACCTAAAACTACTTTGTTAACAGATCTTCATATGGTAGAATGCCTAATTTATGAAGGAAAAGTTGATGCAGTCGTTACAGGAGGATCACATGGCTAATTTAATTGAAGTGAAGAATCTTTCTAAATATTTTTCAACTCCTAAAGGTGTTGTCCATGCGGTGGACGGTATTTCTTTTCATATTCCTGAAGGAAAAACACTAGGAGTAGTTGGAGAATCCGGATGTGGTAAGTCAACCACAGGTCGTTTATTACTTCGTCTCATTGAACCTGATACTGGTCAAGTTTTATTTCAAGGCGAAGATCTTTTGAAACTCTCTCATGATAAAATGCGTTCTATGCGTCGTTATATACAATTGATTTTTCAAGATCCTTATGCATCATTGAATCCTCGTATGAGTATTGGTGATACAATAGGAGAACCATTGTTAGTACATGGTTTGGAAAAGAAAAACAGCTCTCTTACGGAAAAAATTTATAAAATTATGGATACAGTAGGACTGGCAAGAAACCTTATTAATTCTTACCCACATGAATTAGATGGAGGAAGACGTCAACGAGTTGGTATCGGGCGTGCATTGATCCTACAACCTAAATTTATTATTTGTGATGAACCTGTTTCGTCTCTTGATGTATCTATTCAAGCCCAAATCCTTAACCTAATGCAGGATCTTCAAGAAGAATTTAAATTGACATATTTATTTATTACTCATGATCTATCTATTGTGAAACACTTTGCTGATGAAATTATGGTGATGTATCTTGGAAAAGTTGTTGAACAAGCACCTTCTGATGAACTTTTTGCTAACCCACAACACCCTTATACACAAGCTTTATTATCTGCAATTGCTGTTCCGGATCTTGATTATCAACAAAATCGAATCAAGCTAAAAGGCGAAATTACATCGCCTATTGATCCTCCAAAGTATTGTCGCTTAGCCCCACGTTGTATCTACGCCACCGAAGAATGTTTTTTGAAAGATCCTATCCTTGAACAAATTACAACATTGCATTCTTGTGCATGTATACACCACGCAAATTTTCTTAAATCTTAAAACAGGTCTGAGAGTCTGTTTTTTATGTATCTATATGATATTTTATCAAAAAAATAAGGTTAGATAACGTAATAATTACATTATCTAACCCTGAACAAAAATTATGTAAATAAGGAGGACAACACAGTACCTCGCTTATTTTTGATAACCGTATCTTAAAAATAGAGGACCACCGTCTGCGTAGAAAACAATAACCGCATTTTTGTTATTTGATCCACGTCTTACGTATAGTCTAGTAATAGGTAAGTTTGAGATTCGGGGATCATTTTCTTCAAATACTGCAGGTTGATTTTCAGTGACATAATATAAGCCTTTTACGTCTTTAGAATTCCATTCGTTGTTTTCTGATTTAATCAAGTTAAAATATATTTTTTGACCAGATTTACTATTAATCATAAAGTTGCCATACATATCAGGTGTGAATGATCTGTTATTTCTATTCCAATATATATACTTGGATTGAATGGATCCACCATTCTTTACATTGATATAAAGACCATAGAATGATGCACTTTCATCAAGTACAAATCTCTTATTTTTAATAGTATTAATATAGTCAGAATGTTTATCTATCCAATCATCAATTTTTTTATTTTTTTCTTTTTCTGCTAAGATCTTTTCCTCCAACTCTTTATTTTGTTGACTAGCTGATGTATAACGTGATGCTTTGTAATTATTTTCACTTGATTTATGTTTCACTTGTGTTTCTATTTTTTTGATCTCTTCTTTTAATTTTGCAATTTCTGTTCGTATTGGAGAAGCTTCTGTTTCAAGTTTGAGATCAAATTCTTTTTCTATATCTTTTTTTTCCTCTTCCAATCCATCAATAATTCCCTGTAATGTTAAAAGTTGTGTTTTTCTAGTCTGATCTTTTGCTTTTAGACGTTCATGTTCGATATTTTCTTTTGCTTGTAATTCCTGTTCTCTTCTTTTTTTATCTTCTTCTAATAATGCTTTTTTTGAATTATTTTCCTGTTCTTGACGTTCAAGTCTCTTTAGTTCTTCTTCTGCCATTTTTTTTGTTTCAGCATCTAATGAACCAAAGGTCTCCTTTAATTTACTAATTTTTGATTGTAATGTTTCTTTATTTTGTTCATATATTCTTTTTTGTTGCTCAATTGTATGAACAGCTGCTAGTAATTGTTCTCGTTCTGAGTTATATTGCTCTTGATTTCCTGAATCATCTTCTTCATTCCATTCACCCATTTGTAATTTGGCAATAGATTCCATTAATCTTTTATATTGAGTGTTAACTTTTTCTTGTTCTTGTAGTGCTAGATTATATTTATCCTCAGCATTTTTTAGTTCTTTTTCTATTTCTGTAAATTCTTTTTCTACAACTTTTGCAGATGATTCTAATTCTGATTTAACTTTATTAGCTTGATCTTCTTGATTATTCTCTTTTTTTTCTTGAGAACATGAAATGACTAATAAAAGGATTAATAATGGTGTCATTTTTTTCATTGATAATCTCCTAATGTTCTTTTATTATTTTTAATTATTCTTAATAAGAAAGTCTTTCTTTTCTTTTTATATGTTTATTTTTACTCTCTACTAGTTCTTGTGTTTTATGTCTTATCATATCTTCTATTGTTGTTATAGCACTGTCAATAGTTTGATCTTCATTTTTTATTGAAGTTAATGATGCTGTTTTTTCATTTTTTATTTTTTCTAATTTTTTCTTTTCTTCAGCAAGTTTGTTGGTTAAATCTGTCTTCATTATTTGGAAATCTTTTTCAGCTTCATTTTTAAACGTAGGTTTTGCATTGATTAATACTTGAATCTTATCATTTAATGTCTTCACTAACTCTAAATGTTCTTGTTCTTTGATGATCTCTTCTTTTTCTGCAATTTTCTTTCTTAACGTTTCAGCTTGTTCTATTCTTTTTTGTTCTTCTTCTTGTAATTTCTGATTAAATGAATTTAATTGATCTGTTATTCTCTTAGAATTTTCTTCTCGTGTTTTTTTATCTTGTTCTTTTTGTGTTTTATCTAGCTCTTTGATCGTAATGTCTGAAGTTACTGTTGATAATTCTTTTGATAATTCTGCAACTTTTTCACGTGTTGCTGTTAAATCTTGTTCCATTTTTTCTTTTCGTTCACGTAACTCAATAATCGTTTTATCATGATCCTCTTTATTAAGACCTGCTTTTTCTTTTTTTGTTTGAAGATGTTGTGCGTGTAATCTTACAAATTCTTTACTTAAATTTTCGATCTCATTTTTTTTAGTAGGAATATCTTTTAAAATATTAGTCGCAGCAGCTCTGAGCTCTTCAATTTTTTTCTTCATATTTTCTACAAGGGTTTTAGTTTTAGTCCATGTGTTAGTTGTTACACTGTCTCTTACGTTTTTAATTTTTTTCTCATTAGATCCACAAGATGTTAATAAAACTAAAAAGATGAATATATGGATTAAATTTTTCATTAAAATTCTCCGTAATCTTTATTTTTTTTTATAATTCATGATTAATTTTACTCAAATTATTCTTTGAATATTGATGGAGGGGTTTTTTATTTTTATAAAATTTATAAAAAATCTGTTCATTATCTGAACAACAATATCGCATAAGATGTATTAACTAAAATATTTTTATTTTAAATAATAGATTTTATTAAATCACTATTGTTGATATTTAAATATATACATGCATTAATAATGATATGTTTTTCTTAATTAATCATTTTGATATTAATTATTTATTACTTAATAATTTATCCTATTAAGTAAGTACTGTGTTGTTTGAATCCTCCTTATCTTATATTTGATCACTCATTAAAATCCCCTCACAGAATTTTATGTGTGATAGGTACAAGATTAGATATTATCTTATTCATTTATACAGTAATTTTCTAATAAATTATACTAAAATAATATTTTACTTATTTAAATAATCTACATTTTGTTTTATTATAATGTTGTACCGTACTCTATAGTACAATATTTTTTTTAGTAAAATCAATTATATTTTTATTGTTGGTATTTAACAATAAATTTTGTGTAATTACTATATTTTTTATTACTTATGATTTTTTGTGCCTATTTTATAATTTTTTATATTTAATAAAATAAAGACCTGTGTGAACAGGTCTTTATTTTATATCTATTATTTATTGTTATCAATTAAAATGTAACAATGTACATATATTAATTTTCTTCTGTATTCTCAGTAATTTCCTCTTTTTCTACTTCTCCACTAGCTGCTAAACCTAGTTCGGTTGATGTTCCTGCAATAGAAAATATATCTGAAGTGATTGAAAATCCATCACTAATAGATACTTTAGATTTAGGTTTTGTTGTAGGTTTTGGAAGGGAGGTAGGTTTTTTTATTGGTTTTTTACTAAAAATCTTTCTTCTAAATCCTCTAACTTCTGCGACTCTTGGTAATTCTACATCCATATCTTCATCTTGTCCAATAATTTCTACTAATGGTTTTTGCTCATCTATATTTATCTCTTTGACTTGTTCAATAATTTCTACCAATGGTTTTTGCTCATTATGCTCTGAATCATTTATTGGCAACGGTTGTTCCTGTGTTTGTTTTTTTTCTATTTTCTCAGATGTTGAGCAAGCACTTATTATTAATAATCCTAAAAGAAATGTTAATTTTTTCATCAAATTCTCCTGTTATATCCTATGATACTACTTATTTTATTGTTTTTAATTATACTGAATAATATTATAGCCATTGTATATAAAGAATTTTAGCCTCCTTATTTAAATTTGGTATAATATTATAAATTTTTATCATATTGTATCATAAAAATATATAGTTTTAGTTGTTTATTGTTATATATATTACGTGATTCATTTTACTAAAATCAATCTTCTTTTAAGTAAAAATGTTTTTGTTTTATTTTATTTATAACTGTATTATTTGTATTAAATTAAAAATAATAGTGCTTGTTGATTCAGAATTATAACATCATTTATTTTTACTAAATTAAAATTTGTTGAAAAAATATGTAGCAATCTTGACAGAAAAACAGATATATGTCAGAATAATCAAGAATAAAAAGGAGATTCATAGATGAATCTGAAATTATCGATTGTTGTTCCTGTGTATAATGTTGAATCTTATCTTAGTGAGTGTTTAGAGAGTTTACTTAATCAACGATTCAAAAATATCGAAATTATTGTTGTTAATGATTGTTCGCCTGATAATAGTGAGGAGATTATTTTACGTTATCAAGAAAAAGATTCGCGTATCAAATATATTAAGCATACCGAAAATTTAGGATTGGGTGGGGCTAGAAATACAGGTGTCAAATATGCTTCTGCTGAATGGATTACTTTTGTGGATAGTGATGATTGGGTTGATGTACATTGTTATGAAAATCTTATGAATGCTTTGGAAAAAAATCCTAATGCTAATTTAGCTTTGTTTGCTATAACATTAATTGATGATCAAACTAAGCAAAAATTTTTTGATTCTTATTTTGATGTTCAAGATCTCAATGATCCTAAGTGGTTTTGGAATCAATGTGTCACTGTTCCGAATAAAATTTTTAGAAAACAAGATCTTCTGGATTATGAACTTTTTTTCCCTGAGCATTTGAAGCATGAAGATGAAGAATTTTGGGCAAAGTATTGCTTATCTGTACCTATTGTTCCAATCGGCGATAACAGACCGTACTATTGTTATCGTCAACGTATAAACTCTATTACAAGCAATCGTGCATCAAAAAAAGATTTACCTAAGATTGCTTTTAATATTTATGAATTTGCCAAGAAAAGAAATCTTTTAGAAACTAAAAAACATTTTATTTGTGGTATTTTTAATAAATTTACTTATGTTAATTTTGATGCCGATCAATCATTTTTAGTTGAATATTTTGCTCAATTAAAAATAGTTTTAGATCATCTTTCCTTAAATAATGAGGAATTGTTATATTTAGATTTTTTCACACAAAATCTTTATCTTCTAAAAGATTCTTCGTACATCCCATTTTTCTTAGAACATTTTCAAAAAATAGATCGGGATAAGTGGTATTGCTTTGGTCGTCTTTCTAAAAAGAAAAAAATCAAAAAAATACTCGTTGTTTTATTGAAAAAAATGAAGATCTATGCGATCTTAAAGAAATTCTTAAAAAAATAGATCATATATTATAGAGTGCCATGAATTAAGCTAAAAAATAAAAAGTATGATAAATAAATAGTAGCTTTTCAGCTGCTGTTTGTTTATCATACTTTAATAAAAATAATCAAAAATAAGAACATTACTTATTTCTAAAAAATCTTAGTAATCTAGCAATGATATTTTGTTTACGTTTTTCACACAATGAGGGAGTCCATTCTGTTAATGACCTTAGCCCTGTTTTTTTTATCGTTGACATCGATGATCTTAGACTCAGCATATGCAGTGTTTTGTTTTTTTTGTAAATATTCGTTTTTAGCTTTGATATTTAGCTTTTTCTCAAGTAAGGTTAAATTTCCAATACTGTTGATGTATTGTTCATACATTTCTTTTGTCCAACCATCATAATGTTGATAAGATTTTGGTAGGATATGCTCGACATGAAACGTTCGAAAGTCACAGTGTCCTTGATTTTTAGCAAGATAATGATACAACCCTAATATCCCTTTTGTGTATCGTGTATTTGCTTTTAGCTGTGATAATTCAGCCTCTAATTTGTCGAGATCCTCAGCAGAAAGAGCAAATAAAGACAGAAGGCTGTCTTTGTTATGAATTTTGATACAAGAGTTAAAGATTTCATTCTTAATACCATTGATACTTCTGTAAATAAGACCACGCCCATAAATATATCTGATCAAATGATGAAGCATCATATGTAATGTCTTCAAATCATCTTCTGATAAAGAGACAGTGCTAAATTCATCGGTAAAATTGCCGTGACCGTATATAAAAATATAGTACGGATACAAAATTAATGTATCTACAGGATAAATACCCAAAACCATGTTTTTTAATTTATTGATCTTTTCTTCTTTAAATTGATCAATTGCTATGATTTTTTTGATATCACTAATAACTTCACGGACATTTTCTTTTGAAAA
>JBOFGS010000002.1:0-6714 GCA_051649245.1 Brevinema sp. | reverse complement strand
AGTGAGTATTAAATCAACTTTGTCGGATTTCTATTATATCAAATAAACGCCCTTAAAATTGGGTGTTTTATTTTTGGAAAATGTGAATAGAATAGCAGTGGACTGAGCAAAAATAGTTTTGAGAACGACCTGCCGTCGGAGCAAAATATTCTCAGAATGAGATTCTCAAAAGTTTGTCGTATCTATGTATACAAGTCCGTGTCCCCCGTGTACCACGGGTTTGGGAAATTATTGTTTAAAAGAAATGAAGCTAGGTCATACCTAGCTTCATTAGCATTCGGAAAGAGTGGGATTCGAACCCACGAAACGTTACCGTTTACACGCGTTCCAGGCGTGCGCCTTCGACCACTCGGCCATCTTTCCCTAAAATAGTTATAAATTATAACATATTATATAATAAAATTCAATACTTTTTAGATGATTTATAATATTTTATTGTTCTTCTATTTCTTCAGGAGGCATATCAAAAATTTCTGGAGGTTGACGAGTTGCAGATATAAGGTTATGCCAGAAAATAGAGTGGGGATTGATGTGTTTTCGTTTTGATGTTGCAAGCTCAATAGGAACATGTGTGTACATATTATTCCAACGTCCGATCACCAAATCTGTTTTGCCTGCCATTGCCGCATGGACTGCATTTTGACCTAACAATAAACAATACAATGAATCATTAGGACATGCAGGAGCACTACGGATCATATAACTTGGATCAATATATTTAAGATTGACCTCAAGGTTACGTTCTTTAAAGTACGCTAAAATACGATTTTTCATCCAAATTCCAACATCTTCTAAACGAACATTATTTGATGCATCTTTTTCTTGATGTTCTCTATCTTTAACCAAAATATCTTGTCCAGCACCTTCAGCAATACAAATGACTGCATGATCACGAGCAAGAAGTCTTTTTTCAAGAGCATATAAAAAACCATCAGGACCATCCATACGAAAAGAGACTTCAGGAACAAAAACAAAGTTAACATCATTCATTGCAAGAGTAGCATTAGCGGCAATAAATCCTGAATGTCTTCCCATCAATTTAACGAGACCAATACCCATTGGAGCGTTATCAGCTTCAATACTTGCACTAGAAATAGCATTTACAGCTAAGCTAAATGCTGTTTCAAAACCAAAAGAGCTTTGAATATAACTAATATCATTATCAATTGTTTTTGGAATACCAATGACTGAAATCTTAAGACCTCGTCTTTCAATTTCTTCAACAATTTTATGAGCTCCTTTAAGAGTACCGTCACCACCAATTGTAAATAGTATATTAATATCAAGAAATTCTAAATTATCAACAATTTCACTAATTTTCTCTCCACCACCTCTTGATGATCCTAGTACTGTTCCACCTAACCTATGGATTCTGTCAACAAACTCAGGACCTAGAGCGATAGGTTTGTATTTTTTTAGATTTACTAAGCCTTGATATCCATAAGGAATCCCTAAAATAGAATGTACTCCATAGCTATAATAAAGCTCTCGGACAATGGCACGAATAACATCATTTAATCCTGGACATAAACCACCACAAGTCATGACTGCAGCTTTTACTTTTTTAGGATCAAAATACATTTTCTTTCTCGGACCGGCTTTTTCAAAGGAATACTTAAGATTAGGTTGTTTATTTTGATCTGCATCATAAAGAACATCATATAATATTCTTTCATTGTTTGAAATAAATCCCCAGTCTCCAAGAGCTAAAAGAGGTGATGTGAAATTAGCGTCTCCGAGTTGTTTAGTTGTAAAATATAAACTCATGTGTGTACTCCTCCAGGATAAAATATTTTTTAATTATATGTAAGATTAGTTAATTCTTCAGGATAACTTTTTATTTTGTATTTTTTGAAAAGATTTTCTCCAAACATTTGCATTAGAAAGATTCCTTTTTGTTGAGTAAATAAGTATCCTTTTTGTGCATCTGTTGCTTGAAATGCATTATCTTGTTTTAATTCTTTTGAAAGAGGTTTAAGACCAAAGAGCCATTCTTTTTGGTTATTTTTTATGACTACGGTGCTTTCATTAATTGGAGTATTGATAATAGCATTAAATATTTTACTGTCCTTAAGAATAGGTACAGATAACGCAGCACCTTGAATAGAGTAAATTGTATTATTAAATACTGTAAATGGTGCTGTGACATGATGTATAGTTCCAGCTAATTCTCTTTTGATTGAAGAAAAAGCTTCTCCATCATTGACCTTAGTTTCAAATATTTTTTTAGTTTCTTCCCATTCTTTGTTGAATGTTCGGGATAATGATTTATAATTTTCAGAAACATAAGATTTGCTGATCTGAAATAATTTTTGTGGATCCATATTGGATAGAGATAAATCATCATTTAAAACAGCAATTTTATACTGACCATTGTAATATATAGGTTCGGAAATAGTTTGAGCATCTTCAGATCTATTAGTATAAGCTTTTAAAATTTCTGTTAAATAATTAAAATTTTCTCTGTTTGCAACAATATTCTTATTAGTAGAGATTGTTATCTTTTTATTGATAGATAGTTCTTCTAGAGCAATATCCAGCCCTTTTTCTTTAATAAGATTTTTCCCTTTACGAGCCTCTCCTCTATTTTCAAAAGTAAATTCCATAATATTGATGTTATCAGCCCATTGAAGAATGTTTTTTTGAAAATAAGCGAATAATTGGTCAGAACTTATTTTCCCTATTAAGAAGTTTGTCTTATTTAAACTAATAAATTCTGTTGAAATTTCAAAATTTAATAATTCATTAAAAGCATATATATCAGCAATTGTAATCATAGAAATACTATTTAATGCTCCAAGATTTCCAAAAAAACTTTGGAGATTATATTGTAATTCATTAAATTCTGCTGAGTATCCATTTTGAGCTCTATAGTATTCTTTTACTTTTTGAGAAGGTCTAAGTCCTATTTCTTTGAAAAAATCTTTACGTGCTGTTAATAACATCGTATTGCTTAATGTTGATTGATCAAGATCTCTATTATACATACGTGGATCGATGTTTTGAAAACGATTATCTTCTGTGTCGGTTTGTTCATTTAATGAGGATCGTTCAAGCATAAAAAGACTGTTACCAGCTAAGTCTATTTGGGATGATTTACTTTTAATAACAATAGGAGTCGATTGTGTATCAAATGTAGCTCCAATTGTTGAGACAAATGCAATAATTAAAATCCATACAAAGAATTGTAATATGATTTTTACGATTTTATGTCGAACATTTTTTTCTGTTGGGATATGGTGTGAGGTGGTATTTTTTGTTTTCATTTTTAATTCCTTAATTACCATTGCTTAAAGTTTGATGTCGAATTAGATAATGAGATAGAACTCGTTGGTTTGAGAACCCTAACTAAATCTAATGCTGTATTTTCTATTTCGGTGATTATTGTATCGACTTTGGTAGTAAGATAGTTGTATGCAATTAAAGAAGGAATTGCTACAATCAAACCACCAGCTGTAGTTACAAGAGCTTTTGCGATACCTGCAATAAGATCTTGAGGATTTCCTAGTCCTTGATTTGCAAGAACAGTAGTTGAAGAAATCATCCCCAAAACTGTACCTAATAATCCCAATAACATAGATACATTAACAATTGTCCCAAGAATAGCAAGATTTTTAGTTAACTTTGGTATTTCCAATTTTGCGATATCGTCCATTGCTTTTTCCATTTCTTCACGTGATCGTGTAGCCATACTCAAACCAGAACGAATAATGTTAGAAGCACTACCAGGATGATTGTCGCAAATAGAAATTGCCTCACCTATTTTTAGACCTCTAAAGCGTTCTTGCATTTCTCTTCTTAGAACTGCTGCATTTCTTGAAACTGAATAGAGATAAAATGATCGCTCAACAAATACCGCTAACGCAATAATTGATGAAAGAATGATAGCAACCATCACCCAACCACCTTGCAGTAAATACAACATTAATTCCTCCCAAAAAAGATCAAAAACAATTCTATAGTTAATAATACTATATATTATAAGCGAATTTATATTTTAGGTCAAGAAATTAACATAAATTTTTATCCAAATACTAATCTGTTAATATTATGTATTTGTGCAATAAATAGTTGAATGATATATTGAGATTACTCTTTTTCTCTGATATATCTGTCGATTTAAATATAGAATATTTTAGAGATCATATCTTTATTAATGTTGCGAATATTTTCAGATCCATGATAACACTTTGATATTTTTATTCTATTAGCCTTTATCTTGCATAATCTTTTATTTTGTAAAATAAGTATCTATTTTATCTGATCTATTTGAATTTTTATTCGTCTAAGAAAAATTATTTTAGTATTTAAATATTTGTATACTGTTAATTTTTTATCTATATAAAGTATTTACTATGACCAAAATTTAAAATATATCTCAAATATGGTATTAAATTTACGATATTAATGATATCAATAATTCCGTGAAAATATATTTTACTAAAATATTTGAGTCAATATGTTAATAATTCAACGTGTACATACTTGTACATGTGTATCAAGTTCTTTAAATTATTTTATTTGAGATTTTATATCTACTAAATAGTTGCAATTTGTGAAAAAATACACTATACTATTTTGAATATTTATGTTCATGATTTAAATAGTAATTTTATTCAAAGAAATATAAAACAACAGGAGGCAGTGATGTCAATACTGTCTAATCTTACAGGAAAAGAATTTTATTGGTCTATTTTATCTGGTGGGAAACGTTTGATTGAGCATCAAGAAGAAATCAACAAAATCAATGTGTTTCCTGTACCTGATGGTGATACGGGTTCTAATTTAGCCGCAACAGCAACTTCTATTATTTATCATTCAAAAGAAGATACCTCTATTTCAGTTGTTGCATCGAGCATTGGTGATGCTGCGTTGGATGGAGCTAGAGGTAACAGTGGTGTTATTTTTGCACAATTTTTATATAGTATAGGTCAAGAAATGGCTGATGTTGCAACATTATCCACTCAAAAATTTGCTGAAATTGTCAAAAAAGCGTCCGAATATGTTTATGAAGCCATTCCTACTCCTCAAGAAGGAACTATTATTTCTGTTATTCGTGAATGGGCTGAATTTATTCATGAAAAACAAGATGAACTTCCTCATTTCGAGATTTTACTTGAACGAGCTGAAGAAGTTGCTAAAAAAGCGTTAGCAAAAACTGCCGAACAATTAGAAGCAATGAGATTGGCAAAAGTTGTGGATGCAGGAGCTAAGGGTTTTGTTCTTTTTATTGAAGGTATGAAAGAAACAATTATTAATAAAGCGTTTTCTCGTGATGACCATGATATGGAACATTTGCTCATGCTTGATACCGATGCACCCTTTGCTGAGGCTGAAATATTAACTGAAGAATCATTGCATAATCGCTATTGTACCGAAACTTGTTTAATTGGTACTAATATGAGCAAAAAAACAATAAAAGAAATTTTAGAAGAAGATTCTGATTCTATTGTAATAGCCGGTGCTGAAAATAAGCTTCGTCTTCATTTTCATACCAATCATCCTGCAGAAATGTTTGACAAGCTCAGAAAATTTGGTACATTTACTTTTCAAAAAGTTGAAGATATGCGTCGTCAATATACAGATCTTCATCAACGAAAGCATCCGATTGCTATTGTTGTTGATTCTGGAATTTCGTTATCTCCTGAGTTTATTGATGAACATCAGATCCATCAAGTCTCCTTTGTTTTAGATATTAACGGCAGTACCTACTATGATTTGAAAACATTTGATATTAATTTATTCATTAAACGTCAACGCGAAGAATCAGATTTCAAACTCAAAACATCTCAACCTTCTCCTAAGACCTTTGCAGATACATTCTTATCTTTATCCAAACATTATGAATCAATCATTGTTTTAACTGTAGGTAAAGAGGTTAGTGGTACTTATAATAGTGCATTGCAGGCTATTAATTGGGTAAAAAAATCCATTTCTACCAAAATTGATGTGATCAATACTAATCATATGGCTGCTGGTGGTGGAGCTGTTGCTAAAGGGGTGATTGAAGATTTGGAGAACGGTCTTTCTCATGATGAAATCATTAGCAATGCTCAAAAAAGTATTAAACGGTCTAATAATTTTATTAATTTCAGAACAATTGATCATTTGATTGCAGGTGGTCGTTTGGGTGCTTTTAAAGGAACAATTATTAAAGCACTTCGTTTATGTCCTGTACTTGAAATGCCTAATGGAAAACCTGTCGTTACAAATAAAGCATTTGGTTTTGAAAAAGCTTTTACTAAAACATTGGATGCAATTCGTACATCAATGGCAAAAACACCTATTAAACATTATGTTATAACACATACGATGACCAATCATACAGAACTGGATAAATTACTTTCACAATTAATAGAAATCATCGGCTTTGCACCATGTGATATCAATATGGCTCCTCCATCTATCACGACACATGTTGGTTTGGATGCTTTTTGTGTAGGTGTTCTTTATCAAGATCATTAAATAAAAATAACAAAACTTCCCATAGTTGGTGTTATGCAAAGTTTGATTTGTCAGAAGTTTTGAAGATCTAAAAAGTTAAAAAAGTAAACGCCCATTTTACGGGCGTTTACTTTTGATTTAATTATTGCTTTGTTTACCAAAGATATAGGATAGCTCTATCCTTACAAAGGTACTATGTCGATCAAGGGTATAAAATCCATTAGGATCGTATTGATAACCGGCAGATAGCCCTAGTAATATTCTATTGAT
>JBOFGS010000001.1:0-28780 GCA_051649245.1 Brevinema sp. | reverse complement strand
TAGAAACACTCCCCCTATTTTAGGGGGATTTATTTTTTTAATATACCCATATTTGTCGTGCTCTCCTTTTATAATAAAGATATTAAAAAAGGAGGCCAACATGGCTAATTATTATTGTGCTTATTGTGGGCATAAATCTACTAGCGTAAGTACTTTGACAGGAAATTCTTGTCCTAGACATCCTCTTGGAAGTGGGAAGGGAAAACATTCTCTCTACGAGGGATCTGAAAAATCAAAGTATACTTGTAAATACTGTGGACAAAGTTCCAATAGTATAAGTACTCTAACAGGAAACTCTTGTTCTAGACACCCAAATGGAAATGGGAAAGGAAAACATTCCCCAGCTTTATAAGAATAAAAATAATAGGAAAACACAATGAAAAAAACATTGTTACTTAATTTATGTTTGGTCTTTATCTTATCTTGTAGTAAAATAAATAGTTTTAGTGGTAAATATGCCAATCTAGGTGGGCAATATATTGTCAACACATCTAAAAAAACGCTTAGTACTCAATCTATTTATGATAAGGAACCTATTGTTGCAACGATGGATACTGTTGAATACTTTGATGATGAGAATGTTTCAGGTATTTTGATGACTAAGGCTTTTAAGAACGATCCGGAATATGATTCTTTTTATTTTTACTTGATCTATTCAAAAAAACAAAATCAATATTATGGATTTTCAATCCCTGTTCCTCTCGGAGGGCTCTCTGAACAAGCTCTTAATATAAAAGTAGCATTTGAATTGGCGAAAGATGGAAATAAATTTAATAAGATTTAATATCAAGATATCCCGACTAATTATCGGGATATCTTAAGATTATAAATAAAAACGTATATATCTATACAAACAGCATCATAGTCGTTATTTCATAATCAGACAAATGTTTGTTGATGATTTATGTAGTTTTGAGTAAAAATGGAATAGTTAATATCGGTAGAAAATTGATCCTATTTGGCGACTATAATCCTAAAATACAAAAATATCTAAATGATCTTTTGGTAAGTCCATATTAAAAATTTTATTACTATTTTGTATGAAAAATATTGACAATATAATATAGTATAATATAGTATAATTCACTTTAACTTAATGATGGAATTGAGAAAATTTTATTTATTAAAGAGCAAAATAATAAGACTCACACTTACTATGTTAACAATATTTATGCTAGGAAGTTATACCTTAGCAGAAAAATCTTCAGAAACAGAAAAACACTTCAAAGAAACAATGCCTAAATAAGCTTATGATCTGCTTTTTAATGAATTTTCAAAATACGATTCAGTATTTGACGGAACGAAACGTTCGTTGTCTCAAAGCGAAAAAGAATTGGTATATGACGGAGCGATATTAAAAGAAACTTCTAAATTACGTGAACATATTACGGTCATAAAAAGAGACTATATCAATTGGAATTGTTCGCCAAATTAATCTCCAAATCAAAACAATCTATCATTGAATTATTTAATACAACACAAACTCAAAGTTTTTTAAATCAATCAAAATATCATATTTAAATATGAAAACAGAATCTGCTAATACTATCTTAAAGAAAGCGTTGAGAGATATTTATTGGATCATCAATGGAATGTTTTTGCCGATATGTATGAATTTGTCATTAAACTTGTACCACCTGATCCTGAAAATCATCAATTGGCATTTATTCCTATATTCCTAATAAGTTAAAACCTTATAGCAAAGAATAGATTTCCGTTAATATATGGTTGGATCAAAATAAAATCTATGAATTTGATAATAGTGGTAACAATCAAAATTACAGTACTTTGTCCAAAGATGATTTGGTGGATATTGTCAATACTTATATTGATGATGTATATTTATTATATTCAGGAAAACTCCCTATATAAGGACAAGAGTATCTTATACGAAGAAATTACGAATATTACCGATAATGAGGATAAAAGCAAAACGACAAATATCATCTCAAATGTGATAGAGAATCCGACTAAAGAAGAACAGAATATACAGAATTTTATTAATATAAATAACAGAAGAAAAGAATTTAACGATAAATACAATATTAATTTATTAGAATATATAGGAGTATAGGAATGAAATCAATAATATTAAGTGTTATATTATTTATGTTAGCGGGATGTCAGACATCTGATACATTACCATCATATAATACACCTAAAGATGTTCATAAGATTTATGAATCTCAATTTTATATGACTAAAAATACTACAGAAAACTGGATAGAAGGTAAATGGATACAGACTGGAGATGTTTATTGGTCTGATGTTTTTTTAAGGTCCATACATTGATTTGAGTTTTAATAATACTAAAGGTAAATGGATTGTTATAATCAGATCTAAACAATATCCTGAAATTATCATTGAGTCATCTTATACAATAATAGAAAATTACTGGAGTATAGGAACACATATACTTTTAGCTCAAGCAAATAACTTCACTGATAAAATACCTTTATTATGGTATCCAGAGATAGAGAAGATAAATGAGGATAAGATAAAAGTATATATAAGAGGATATGATAAGTCTCTTTTACCACCTGATTTTGAATGGAGCAATCCTGATCCTAAGTTAGCTGTAAGAGGCGAAGGATCATACGCAATATATCAGCGAGTAAAGTGATAAAGTATAAAATATTAAGTTTGTTATTATTAATAACAGCATGTGGTACAGTAAAAGAAGAACTGGAAGGTGGTACTTTGGAATGGAGTTCATTACCAATTTTCCTGTGATTCTGTAAAAGATAAACGGAAAAATCTATTTATCACCATGATTTTAGAGCAATAAGAAGAATACTAGAAGAATCTCATGAAGTGAAACAAAAGGTTTTGGGACGAAACATGTTCTGGTTTGAACCTACAGACGGTCATTCCCATGATGATCTTAGAGGATAGCTGAGAAAGATAATAATACCTATGAAACAATATAGAAGTATTAATCCCTATATTGCTAAATGGGAGTAGAATTATTATATTATATGCGAATATATGAAGCTATGCGAGATACACTTATTTCTTTGAAAAGGAAGTATTAAAAATAATAACAAAAAACAGACACCTTAACTCAGTGTCTGTTTTTTGTTATGTTATTATATAAAATAATTTAAAAAGAAAAACAATCCAGTTAGGATTGCTATTTTATAGATTGTACGATGTAATCAGTGGTTCTTTTAATATCGCCATTATTTAATAATAAGAATCATAATAGTATAAACATATTATAAATTAAAAAGGTATACTTGTCAAGCTTTTTATAGTAAATTTTTTACTATTTGTTAAATAAGTCATTTATAGAATGGGAGAGGGAAGAAAATAAGACATATGAAGATTGATAATCAAATATAATGCAAAGATGCATACTCCGAAACAGGTTAAAGAAATTGCTAGAAGTATGTCAAGTATTTGGTTTTATCAATCCTATGCTTTATCCGATCCGAAACTGGTCATGCTACAAAAAGCTCTCAGTTTCAAAAAGGTATTGTAGGCAATTCTAAAGGTAGACCAAAAAGAAGTAAAAATATAAAGAATATTTTGAAGAAAGGGCTTGAGGGTAAAATGACAATATAAGAACAAAGAAAATTATTAAGCAAGAGGATATTGTTAAAATCTTATATGAGAAATGCTGATAAATAATATTAAAGAACAACAAAGATTTCTTAGAACATTATTAAGAAACAATCTAAGTTCCTTTATTGAGGAAGTTTATAAAAGTGACGAGATAAGTGATATATTAGCAATGAGGTTTTTGAGTATGGATATTCAGTTGAAGATACTAAAGGGAGAGCAACTACCAGAGTGGACAGTATATAAATTAAGAAAGTGCAAGGTTAGTGATTGGAAACAACCAAAAAAGTTTATGAATAAATAGTATAGAAACATTAAAATAAAAAAGAGGTGGATACTGTCAAAATTCTACTCTCAGAACGATCTACTGTTGTGGTAATATTTTTTTAGAATGAGATGCTAAGAAAATGTCTAAAAATAAACTGTGACGATACATATGCTGGAAGTATAAAATAAGTGTGTAGACGTCGATGATATGGTCTCATATCTGCTTGTGTATACCACAAAAAAAGAAAACCATCACAATTAAGTGATGGTTTTTGTAACTTGCCTAACTTGTGGCATCGGAGGAGACGGGACTTGAACCCGCGGCTTTCGGCGTGACAGGCCGATACTCTAACCAAACTGAGTTACACCTCCATGTATTGAATACACTGATTCCAAAAAAAATGACGGGAGAGGGACTTGAACCCCCGACCAAGAGATTATGATTCTCCTGCTCTACCGACTGAGCTATCCCGCCTTAATATTTAAGGCGAACAGCCCTATATTTTGCGGAGGGAAGAATTGAACTTCCGACCTCCGGGTTATGAGCCCGACGAGCTACCACTGCTCTACTCCGCGTCGTTTTATATTTAAGCGTTGCTTAATGTATAATTATTATAGCATATTTTATTTGTAAAATCAAGCTTTTTATAAAAAAATACCATTTTTTTTATACTTATGTCATCTTTATTTTTTTCTATTCTTTGAATTTCGTTGAAATTCTTTTCGAATAGACTCGATTAATGTTTTTCCACTAATCTCATTATTATGTTTGAGGGATTTTTCTCCAAAAAAACGAAAATAATCAGCTCCTGCTTGTAAATCTCCCATCTTTAAAAAACGCCCTTGAATCTTTGATAAAAATGCAAGTCCTAGTGCAAAAGCAAATTCTTTATCTTTCGTTTCACAGATTTCTTTACATAAAGAATTCATAAAATTTAATAATTGAATGCGTGCATTTTCTTTATCTGAGACAGATGTTGCGTTATGTAATTCATCAATCAGCATTTTATATTCATAATTTTGTTGATTGATGAATAAGGCTGTAGCCATATTTTTTAAAGCAATACTATTTTTTTGTGTTTCAACAATTGCTTTTTTCATTCTAAAAAATACTAATAACAAACTAATAGAAAAAATAATCAGTGTGCCACATAAAATAATATAACCACTATGTTCTAATTTTTGGGGAAATATCTCGATTTTTGCGATATTTGATATCAATGATGATAAAGAATTTTGACTCTTAGCTGCTTCTGTAACTTCTTTATCAAAATCAAACGTATTTACTTTTTCTGTTTTAGGTATTTCTGTTTTTTCTTCTGATTCAATGGATGTATTTGTTGTATTTTGAGGGGATCCCCAAGGGTTCATAGGATCAATAGTTTTGGGAGTTTCTTGAGCAAATAAATTGGTATTTTTTAACATAAAGACTCCTAGTATTTATGAAATAATCTGTTTTAACAGTTTGTTGGAACGATCTTTGATAAACGTTACCATTGCTGTAAAGATCGCTCCAAAGAACAATATATATTCAAGCATCCAACCATACTTATGATACAGTGTTTGAAAACCAGCAGGCATAACAGGAATATCTGTAACATAAACACCATCTGTATAAGCTTTGACATCAGAAATGTCCATACGCCCAAGAGGATCAATGACAGCACTAATTCCTGTATTAACAGAACGAGCTATAGATCGTCGTAAAGAAATAGATGTATGAGTGGTATTTGCAAGATGCTGCCATAGGGGTACTTTAGAACCTATTTTCCAACGGTATGCCCAACCGTCATTTGTTGCATTGACAAAATATTGAGCACCTTTATCTACAAAAAGCCTACCTAAAATAGCATATAAATCTTCAAAACAAATCAACATTGCAAATTTAATGTTATCAATTGTTTCAAATATTGTTATATCTTCTCCAGGGGATGCCCATGCAGCACCAAGTGCTTCTAAAATATGATCAAGCCAAGGCCAATTTTGAGACCCGGGAACCCATTCTCCAAACGGCACAATATGAATTTTACGGTATGTATTGGTAATCATCGTGTCATTTGAGTAGCGAACAAAGGTAGCTGCATTGTAAGAACGTCCATTCACATCTGCATCAAAATGGGTTAGGATCATTGGAATACCAAGAGTTTTGGGTTGTTCAATGAATTTTTTGAGATTTTTATTTTTGGGATCATTTTCACCATAGTAATCAAGATTTTCCCATAAATATGTAGAAATCATAATTTCTGTCTGCACAATAAGATCAGGTTTTTTTTGTGCAGCTTCTTCAGCCAACGCCAAATATTTCTCAGTAAATTGATCCTCATTTTTTAACCAAGATGTATGCCCAGGTCTGTTTGGTTGTAACAAAGCTACTTGATGACGTTTGAGCTTGTTATCTATGATATCACTCCAATGCTTCATCGCAGCCAGCCCATACGCTAAGTTACACATAAATACAAATAATACCATATACAACGGTAAATAATTTTTAATAATCGCTTGTTTGATAGAAATTTTTTCATTGTAGCATAGGGTCATAATTTCAGCAATTCCTGCATTGACAAGTAAAATAATAAAACTCACTCCTGTAGCACCAAGAATATCAGCAGATTGTAAAAAGACAAGTTGTTTCCATAATGCATCGGCAGGAAGATTCCATCGAAATCCTAAAAATCCTACAGAGCGAAGTATTTCTATAGACATATAGAAGATTGGGAAAAATAAGATACGGAATTTCGGAAATACAACAGAAGCATAACGCGTCATCATCAATGCAAATGCAGTATACATCCCATACAACGGAAATACAAATAATGCACTTAGTTCATGAAAAGCAATTAACCAAAATTTTGTACAGAGATAATATAAAAAACCAAACAGAAATCCGTAAGTAGCAATCTCACGTAATGATAATCGATGAATAATAAAAACTAACGGTGCATAGCTAAACCAAATAAATGGCATATTAAACATCGGAAATGATAAGGTAGTCAAAATAATAGACGAACCAAAACAAATAACAATAAGGTATTGATCAATGAATGCAGAAACTTTTTTCATAAAGATCCCCGATATTTGTTATATAATTTTTTATTTAGCGTATGTTTTTTGAAAGGATAAGATAATGTTGATAAGTGATCAAAAATTTCATCCGTAATATCTTTGTTAGGGATAACCAAAATATGGTATACCGAGCATGCCAGAATCAGTCCGTGTTTTTTGTTAAAGATAGAGATGTTAGGATATGAAAATGTTTTATGACCATCTATAGTACGCCATGTTAGTCCTTCTTCAGTAAATTCAAAACTCATTTGCTCGTGTAATAATGCTGTATTTTGGTATATTTTTTTAGCTCTTGATGAAATAATCATCGGAATTAAGAATGCATAACTAATGCCCATGACCCACCAAAATCCTAAGATTTTTATATTTGTGTAATTTTTTGTGATCATAGTTAATAAGCTGAATCCTAAAATAATCAAACTTAAAAAAAATAAAATAACTTTGTAGGATCGTTGTCCTAAAATATAATCTCGTATTAATGAAATATATTCTTTTTCTGTCAATTGTGTTTGTAGTTTGAGCATGAATACCTCAAGTGTCTTTTAAGATAGTATACACCAATTATTTAAAATTTGTCAAATCAAATCATTATTCTAAAGCAAAATTCCCCATGACACGGGGAATTTTGCTTTAGAATAATCTTACTCCTAGACGAAGACCTAAGGAAATATCTTTAGAAATAGATCTAAATCCAATATCTATCCTATACAACATCTTTTTATTCAAATAATCAAATCCAATATGTGCTGAAATATCATATCTATTTGTAAATTCTTGATCTAACAAAAAGGTCATATCTCAGTAATTTATAATAGGTTCAATTTTAATATCTCGTGAATAATTTAAGGTTCCAATACCATCAATATTAATATCACTTGAAATATGATACGGATCTTTTGAGTGATCTTGACTATTATTTGTCTTTGTATGATTTGATTATCTCAATAATCGTATCTCGTCCTCCAAATCCCATAAGCATTGCCAAACAACCAAGTGCTATTACTAAACTATCTTGCGATGAATAGTATGATAAAACAGTCCATGTAATAAATCCTAAAAATCCTGTTACCACATTAATGGATTCGTTTAGTTTCATTTTATTCCTCCTAACTGAGAAAAGATTTTTTTGTTAGAAGTTCTTGGTATTCTTTTTGTAGTGATTTTTCCATCTCTTCATTTACAAATCCCAATAAACGTTGGTCTACTATTAATTGGATCATGATGTTTTTGATTTTTTCTATTCTTTCATTTATCACACTTACTTCATCTACAGGAAGTTCTGCTTTTTGATTTTCTTCTTTTGGTTCGACAACAACAATTTCTCCATCAATTATTTGTTCATGTTCTTTTAGTTCTTCCAAACCCAATTCAATTAACTCAATCCTACTTTTTACAGAACCGTCTTCATTTAAAGCATTGATATGTAATCCTTTGTATGCTTTTGTGTTATGAAAGGTCAAATGATTTTTTTGTGAAATATTCAGCATGTTGATATCTTTCACATCGTATATGTTGTCAATGATATTTTTATCATTATATGAAACAATAATCATGATTTCTCCTATGCGATTCGCTTCCAAATTCTCATCAACATGTTCAGGGTTCTGTTTTCTGCTGCTGTAGGAACTACTCTCGATGCATCGAAACTTACTCTATCCGGTCCTAATCCACTTGTTTGATATCTTTTAGGTATACTGATTTCTCTCCCTATACCTTTAAATAATGCACTCAAAGGGTTTAGCCCAGCTAATCCACCCATTTGGTCTCTGTAACCGATTTCTCCGTATATGTTACGTATAGCATCGCTTTGTGTTCCGTCTTCATGACGTTCTACATTTGCGAGGCTTCCTTCGGTACGGAAAAAAACATTTTTCGAAGAAAATTGCAGTTCCCATGCTCCCCCAAATAAGTAAGAAGGGCTTTCTTCGTAACTAAAACCATGGTATATCTCTTGATCATTTTCTATGGTAATTCGAGGATATTGTGTGTAGTAAGAATTAATAGGATAGGTGATATCGATTATTTTTTGATTGAAATTTTGATAAGTAGTAATATACGAAATATCTTGTCTAATATCCAAAATACCTGATGAATTCATTGATATGCTTGCAATTTCAATAGAATCTTTGTCTAATTCTTCATTCAAGACAAATTCCACACTGGGTGTAAGTTTGGTATTGATAATATTACCAATGACGTCTTGGACAGGTTCAGAACCAATGACAGTATATTTAATTCCAAGATATAAGATCTTCATTTCATTGATATTAATATATGATAAATCTAACTGTTCCTCTTTTGGCAAGATTAAATTTTTCCCTAAATGATCAAAACCTGATCCTTCAGAAATTTTTATGCAGAATTCGGAAACTTTTGATACCTCAAATCCATGAATAATTCCTTGTCCAAATAACGATGCCACCAAATGTGAGTTTGTGTGATCATTATACTCTTGAAGTGTATTTAAGTTTTCCGGTGATATGGATTGTCCTTTGTAAAAACATTGTTGTGATAACTGATGTTCCATAAATCAAACCTCTTATATGATAATATTATTAATTCTAAATTGCACATGAGCTGGACGATACAAATGGATGATCTCTTCCAAGTATTCTGATTCTTCGTTTGTTAGATCATGAATATCAATTACAAAATAAAATTTTTGATCTGAACTATTAATAATAGTGTTGATTCCAAGCTGCTCTTTTTCATCTCCAAGGATAAAATTTTCGAGATATAATTCTCGAATATGGAATGTTTTATTAGGAATAATAGTTCTGATTAATTGCTCGATACCATTGATTCGTGAACTGTTTTTCAAAAAATGATAAGCGTACCTGATACGATAGTGGTACGATTTTAACGACTCATTTTTTATTCTTGTAATACCACGATCTATTGCGATTTTATCTAAAAAAGGTGAAGTTAATATCGGAAAACTATTTTTGATTAAATCATCAACTAGTCTATTAATAGGATCAAATTGCTCGTAGAAAGAATGGCAGATATTGGCAAAAATTTTAGAGGTTTGTGCCAATTTTGGAAGGCAGACATTAAGAAAATTCCACATGCTTACTCCTCTGAAATATTTATTTCCAATTTGCCTAATTTTGCAATTTGAAAATTCAATACATCTGTAGATTTTGTTTTTAATAAATTTTTTTGATCAGGTAGGTAGGTATTTTTCTGAATGCTTACTGATGTAATACCTGCCAGTTCAAAAATTTTTGCATTTAATGCTGATTCTTCACAATTCTCACCGATATCAATTTGCTGAAAGAATTCTATAATTTTTGTGTAAATATCAGCTTCTGTCAACGTGCAGTTTTTTTGAATAGCAACGGTAATGTCAAGATCAATATTAATGATAGTAGGAGATTTAACCAAAATATCAGATCCGATAGGTTTGTTTTGTTGAATAATAGTAGTGATCTGATCAATAATTTCGGTAGATGGAATCGCGTTATTCTCACCTAAAATAAGAATATCTACGGTTCCTAATCCTCTGAAAACGTCTAAAATCTTAACTTTTGACACACCAACAACAGATTTTGCCCAACTAATATAAGCATCGGCATTAGCGCCATTGATTGATTTCCATACTAATAAACAACGTGATCGTAGTGACTCATCAGACTCTTGATTTCTTCCAAATACCGTAATCCATCCTGAATTATTATTGACACGATCAATTCCCGAAATAGGAGTAATGATCTCAACAATTGTATTCTCTGCGACATTATATGCTTTTCCTACATCTTCTGCGATAATAGCAATCTCAATACTTGTTTTTCCTTTTGGGAAGATTGTTGGTGTAATACTTTTGAAACGAAATATTTTTCCACTGCTATCAACATAAGTAGAGAAAATTTTGTCTGCTGGTATCGTAATATTATTCTCTGCGACTGCACGATATAGAGTCAGCTTTCCTAATGTTTTTGTGGAGTCGTACCTTGTTAATCCAAGCTCTTCAGCATGTTGTTCAAGGATCTTACCTGTTGATGTATGTACAAATAATTGACTTGTCGCTTTTTCTATCTCTTCATAGATACGGCTTAAAAATAATGCAACCACCTCAATAAACAATCGTAAAACACCACCTGTTTTAAAATTAGTGATTTGAGGTATTTTTTGTTTAATGACAGACATCATCTCTGATGATAATTGTTCTAATGTTTTGAAAGTTATCATGAAATCTCCTGTTATGATTTTTTTATATTAATAGAAAGGTTTTGAGGTGATGGATCGTTGATAAATTCAAAAGAAATATCTATACTGATATATTCAATTTTACTTATTATTTCTATATCAATTGAATTCGGATCTATGTCTGGATCTTGTTGAAGAGCAATCATAATCGACGACTCCAATTCTTCAGTTAAATCACTATGAATATACTGGAGAATTTTAGACCCGAAAAAACAATCAAAAAATAAGTTGTTTGTTGGTGTTAGTAACCGTTCTCTTGTATTTTGCAAATATGTTTCTATCCCATTAACCAGCTCAAAATCGCCTAATTCATTGATGATAAGCTCACCTTCATGATTTATTAAGATATCTGTCATAACATCCTCCTTATGACATCAGCATATTGATTTTATTTTTTATCAACACGGAATTAATTGAAGGCATAACAGATGATGGAGCTCCTGAAACAGGACAAGTGACTTGAGGAAGATCATCAGTAATCGCTTCTAAAATTGATTTTAGCGTTGTAAAATTGTTCTTGATAGCTATTTTATCAGATAAATTAATTTCACTTTGACCGGAATTAATTGTTATCTTGTCTGATACTATTAATTCTTTATCCTGTGATTTTAAAATGATTTGAGAATCGTCTATGGTTAAAGAAATATCACCAATCTTTATCAATAATGAGTTTTCTTTATGATTTTCTTCGTGGCCGCTTTCTAATATATTGGTGATAATAGGGAAATTTTTATCACCATTTAAAAAACTAATTAATCCGGTGCTTCCTACAGATGGAGTCATCCAAATCCCACCGTTTTTTGTTCCCCAATATTTAGGTAGGGGAACACGGGTATAAATAGTTTTAGTTTCCTCTTTTTCGTTAGAGAGTTCTTTACAATCAACAAAATATTCATTTTTTGAGGAATATATTTTTGATATTGTCGCAAGAACAGGAAACGCTTTTTGAGCTATTTTTTGTCTAATAAGCTTGTTGATTTGTTCTATCATAGTGCCTCCACAATGATCGTTTGTTGACGTTCCGATGTTGATATTGATGAAATGACAAATCTTTTTTGATCAACAATAACAGTATCACCAACTTGAGCATCTGCAACAGGAAAACATTCAATAGTATTTTGATAAAAACTGCTATATGCAGAAAGCATAATTGTTTTTCCTTGAGGGTGAATGATTGTTTCCCTGACAATTATTTTGTCATTGTACGTAGAATAATAAATCTTTTTTTGTGTTAAATCTTCTAAATTTTGAATGATTCTGATAAAAGCTTGTTCTCTATTTCCATCTATTACAAACTGTCGAAATGTTTTTTTTAAACCTATTACCTCTATCTCTCCTAAATTAGCACAGATATCTTTGAGCTGTGTATCTTGAAAAGTCTCATGATATGTTGTTAATGGAATGAATAACTCTGTTGCTGAGATAGAAATGTTATATGAGGTTTGATTGATCCAAGTGATTTGTCCTTTAAAAACAGATGATTTGGTAATATGATTTGTTAAGAAGATTTCACAAGGATCACCTATACGAAATAAATTCTCTCTCATTGGAACTTTTGATGAGATGCTAATATCAGCAATTTTTTTTGTGCTATTAATAGAATGATTTATTGAAAAAGAAATATTTTTTGAAATATTTGTTGTTCCAATTAAAATACTAGTTTGTAGTGTTCGTATTAACATCAATAACATCCTTTGTTTCTATAGCTACAAATGACAAAGAAACATTAATTGTACTCTGAGAGGTAGACTCTGTTGATGAGAAGCTTTCTAAAATGACGTGATTGATCCCACGATTATTCAAGTGTGGGTGTACGATCTCAAAAATGACAGGTTTTGAAGGAATATCTGGGTTATGTGGTTGTTTTGCAAATATTTTCTCAATCTCTTTTAATTGATGGAATACAGACTGTTTATTTTTTAGAACGTATAATTCATTATTTTCTACCAGCACTAAATCGATATTGATTTTTTTGTCTTTGTAACCTGTAATTGTATATGATTTACCATCATTTGAACTATCTAATTCACCATTGATATTGATAGATTGGATGATTCCGGGTAATGAGATACTGGTTCCTTGTTCTATCAACTTCAGAGGGGTGTCTCTTTTGGAATATAAAATCATTTGAGCCTCGTTTTCTTAATGTCATCTTCCGAGAAATTATATGTTTTACGAATATATTCCTCAGATAGAGAAAATCCCATCTGAATAATTTTTAAATCTCGTTCAATTCTACTAGACTCAAGTTCTTTCTCAGGACTCCAAATAAACTGACAAAAATCCCATCGATTAACAAGGCAAAGATGTTTTATCAAACGATTCATCACCTCTGCAATCAGATTTTTATCATCATCTGTAATATCTTGTCGTACTAAAGAAATATTGGTTTCATTGCCTAATTTTCCAGGGGTGGAATCAAGAGCCGATGAATGCCCAAGAATGAGTTTATTGATCTGCTGAACACAAACATCATGGAATTGTTTGAATAACTCAGATGATGTTGCTTTTTCAGATTTAAGTAATGAAAAATCATCTGTGCCTTCTACTACCATACCTCCACTTGATCTGAAATCAAGAATTGCTTGAAGAAGTTCTTGTCGTTTCTGGGGGCTTGAAATTTCTGTTCGTGCAACAATCGAATCATCCCCAAATCGATCAATATAATTTGCCCAAAGCTCCATGCCGCCACGTAACCATGTTGCTGACCAAAAAACACGGGCTAATTGACTTTCTCCATAAGGATTTGCGTAGGATGTTCGATACTGGACGAGTTCTCCTTCTTTTTCTAATTCTCCTATATTTTTATGTTTAAAAGGTAACACAGTGTCAACGAAAGTGTTGAGATTTGATGAAATTACCAATTCTTTTTCTTCATTAAAACGAAACCATTCAGAAGGAAGAGAATTGATTTGTTCAAAAAACCAACATCCGTCTTGTTTGATCATGGGGTGTTCTAGTACAGTAAATCCATACCAAATAGATTCCATAATACTTCTAAAGATGACAGTTGGGCGTATATCAGCGAGATTATTTGTTATTTTATCAACAATTTCTTTATTGTTACCGACAATTTGCCATTGATCACCGATGATTGCTGCTTCTCGTGCTATAATAGCAGCCTCAATTTCGGGAATATAAGTCATATCTCGTAAAGCTTTTTGAGGATGAGCACCGTTTTTTTGGAAAAATTCGTCCGTTGGGTTTGGTAGATCACCCCAAACTTGGAGTATTTTTCGTGTTTTGTAATTCATTTCTACTCCTGTTTTCTTATTTAAAATAAATTTTTTTTGAAGGCAGTTTTTTTTGAAGATGGAACGTGAGTGATTGGATTTGATTGACTTTTTGTTGATTGCTGATGATATTCTTCCATAGATATTAATAACTCAATAGCACTGGATAATGCATCAGGGATATCGTCATGAATTTTTTTATTTGGAAAATAGAGGAGTTGTTCTATAAGTAGAGAACCTTCTTTTGATTTTATTAATCTTGGGTTGATGACGATTTTTTCTTGTTCAAACCAACTCAAGAGTTTATGAATGCGATATTCTTTTTTGATGTAATTTTTGATGGGTTTAATAGGTAGGTGAATATGTAATTCTTCAGAAAATCGATGAAGATCTTTTATAAAATATTTTTGAAATCCGTTGCTTTCTATCCCAATAGATACCAAATAATCTTGATATTTTTGAAAACAAGAAATAATATCTTTAAAAAAATCTTTATCAGATCCTTTACTGGCAATGATATCGATAATTTCTATTTTTTCTGCGGATCCTCTGACAAATACACAGACCTTGAAATCTCCATTTTTAACTCCTTCAATACTTGGATCAATAAATGCTACTGTTAAGCAAGGATTTATGCTTCCCTCTTGTAACATATTTTGTTTGAAGATTTGGTATTGATCATCTGTAGGAGTATTTTGATACTCTGCATTAAAAGCAGAGATTCCTAAAATTTCTCTTTGATTGATCAGAAAAGATGTACTGAATCGTTCTTCCCAAATTGATTGTTCATTGTAGCCTTTTTGGATCAAGGCCTTGAATATTTTGCTATCCCAATACTCAGGATTATTAGAAAGTAATTTTGCAAAGGCACTGTTGTGTCTTAAAATGGTACCAATGGCAATGAGTTTGCCGTTTGGCTTTAATGATGGGACAATTGCTCGATAAATAATATCCAATGTCTTTTCTACAGAATCAAGGCTTATTGCTTCTTCATCTTTTTCAATATCATCAATGATAATCAAATCCGGACGATGTTGTCGGTATCGAAATCCTCTGTTGGCTTGTTTTCGTCCACGAGCGAGAATTCTTGTTTTATTAATAACAAAGTCACCTTTAGAACCATTAATCTTGATTAAATTTCCAAAGTCACGGAGAATAAGGGGATTATCACTAAATTCCATCTTAATAAAACTGCTCAAATCATCTGCCAAATCATCTGTTGCTGAAATAATCACAATGAAATGAAATTTTTTGAACACAATACACCAAATCACATAAGCAAAACTAACTAGGGTAGATTTTGAAAATCCTCTAGGTGCTGCAATAGCAATAAATTTTTTTGATGAAGTGATTAGGTTGATTATTTCTTTTTGAAAATCAGCAAAACGTTGACTGGCATAATGTGAAAGGTATGTTTTGAAGAAAAAAAAGAAATCGTTTTCAGATTTTTTTCTTATTTTTTGTTGTGTGGATTGAGAGATAGTTGATCTATCAAAGAGTGCGAGTATCCGTTTTCTTTCTTTTTTGAAATGTGTTTTATTCATGAGATTTTATAGATTCTTCCAAAAAATGATCACAAATTTGTTTCAGTTTTGGAACGTCTTTTTTATATTTTTTGGTAATAAAAAGAATAAATTTTTCCATCACACGTATTTTTAATTCCAAATCATCAAGTCCTTTTTCATATTTTTTTCTCATGGAGATAAGATGATCTAACAATTTGATTTGTTTTGTCAGGTTATTATCTTGATCAATAGAAAGAATACAGTTTTTGATTTGTTCATCCAGCCAACTGGTAATATGTTGTTGTTTCATAGGTTCCTCTATCGAAGAATTTTTGATTTGAACAAAAGATCTATTAGTATCATTATTGCTCCTATTCCTGCTAATGCTTGATAAACAAATTTTGTATTTTTGCGAATCCTTGCCTCATGATCGTTTAATACATCGTGTATTTTAGAGAATTTTTCATGTTGAATTTCTTTAGAATATTCAATGAATTTCTCTAAAGAAATACTTAATTTAGAAATAGATTGAGCTAATAACTGAATATCTTGTTCTACCTTGTACTTCCATTTAGGATCCATTTTTGTGCTCCACATACATAATATCAAGCCCAATTGTGCTAATTTCATCGACTGATTTTGGTTTTGAGAAGATATCGTAAACAGCTGTAATATCTATTTCACTATTAAACAAATCAAGTTCTCCTGCAGAAAACACATAATGTATTTGTTGTGGCGAAATTTCAACAATGCGTCCTTCGATATTTAGATATCGTGGAATCACACTCAATAATTTATCCACAAAATCTGTGGTTAATTCATATGTTGAATCTGAAAATTTGATGACAATAGGTTGTCGGATTGTAAACTTTTGTTGAAATTTTTCATGGTGATGATATTGGGGATTTCCCCAAGAATTTGTTGCTGTTGCTTTACCTGCAAGAATACAAACATAAGGAGGTGAGAAATATTCCTTATCGCTCAAAGGCATGATATGAATATGATCCGGATCAATATTAAATTCATCCAAAATAATATTCGATAATTTTTGTTGAATAACATGAATCATACTATCCTCGCTTGTAAGGACTAACAGGGAAAAATGATTCGATTTGTTTTGCAGTTGTATTTTTTTGTTCATTGAGAATATTCAATTTTCCTGTTGAGATTAAGTCTAATTTTCTTAATGCCGAATTTCTATTTGCTCTGATGACGTTGTCTGCAGATGTTTCAGCAAGACCTTTTCTTGAGAGGAGCTGATATAGCGATAGCTTAACACAAATGTCTGTCAAAACAGAAGGTATTTCTTTTAAAGGCAGGGTGCATACCTTACCAATAAATAATGAAACTTCATCGCTTGCACGAGAAATAGCACTTTCGATTCGTTGATTAATGATATCATCTGTGTCTTTTGGGTCGTCTTTTGCCCAAGAAAGAATAGCACTAGCTTTACAGGCTTCAAACAAATCATCTTTGATACAATATTTCATATAAACTCCGTTATGATTTAATAAAAATAGGAAGTGGGGGAATCCCCCACCACCTATGATTAATGATATTGTGTTTATTTTAATAAGTCAGTAAAGATATAACCGGCTTGATAATTTGCGACAGCCCAACCTAATTTTTCGTCGATTGCAGTGATATCACTGGTTGTTTTTTCATCAAAATATTCACGCATGGATTGATAACCAAGAGGAGATCTTACGGTAATACCAAAACTTGGTTCATCAAGTGTAAATAATGTTTTGGGTACATATGCTAATACAGCATTTTCACCCCAAGCATAAACAAGTTCCGTACCATTGTGAATCATATTGTCAGCAATAACTACTTCTTCTACACCAATAATTTCAGCAAACGCTTCAGGAGTCAATCCTGATTTAAGAGTAGTATCAGGTAGTAATTGAAGAAGATCTTGTTTAAGACGCAATACTTTCCAAACAGGTTCAGAGATAACCATAGTATTAGGGGTAAATCCAATTTTTGATTTGATAGTATCTTTTGCTTCGAATATTGTTTGAACGGGATTAGATCCTGCTTCGTTCCAATATTGACCGTCAATAGGGACAAATTTATGATCTAAGTAGGCTTTTGTATTGAGGATGATTTCGATTTGTTTTGATTCTATTGAATTCATTAATTTATTATATGCATGAACAAGCCGTTCTTCACGAAGAAGAAGAGAAGACTGCATAATATTGTTGGAACCTTCTGTTTCTCCTCTATCTACTGATGCTTCTATTGTATAACGGGTAACAGGAATTTCAACATAATGAGATAATTTGGATGATGCACGTTTTGCTTCTGTTCCGTATTCTCTTGAAAAATCTTCAACAGCGAGGCTATTTTCATCAAAGATCGCAACACGATAACTTTCACGAGGCACATCTGCTTCATACATAGGTAACAATGTACTAGCAGAACGTTTTTGTTTTGGTGCTTCTAAGGCAACACGTTGAAGGATACTTGGAATAGATTGTTGATAAGATGGGATTTGGATAGGCATGATTAGTTCTCCGAATTGATAAGATTTTGTCTTGCTTTAAGGTATGCAGATCTTCTATCGAGACCTTCTTTGCATAATTTTTCAACTTCATCTGCAAATACTTCTGTTTCTTCAAGATAAATTCCTTTAGCAAGGTTTGAGATTCCTTTTCCTGATCTATAATTTTTTCCGTCAAAACGATGAGATACACGTTCTGTGTTTTCATCTTTTTGATCAGGTGATTGATGAGCAATTTTTTTAAGAATGTCGATACATTCTTCTTTAAAATCTTCATTTGAGAAGAAAAATGTTAACATTTTTTTGAATTCTTCGAGATTTGGTTTATTTGTTTCTTCGGGGTTGATTTCTTCTTTTGTTGTGATTTTATTTGAAGGGGTAGGAGTTGTTTGTGATTTTTTGGAGATCTTGAATAGATCTAATAAGAATTGTAATTCTGACATAATTTATAATCCTCGTGCTGCTTTTCCGTTTCGGTGGATGTTACCTAATATTGTAAAATCAAGTGATGTTGTTAAGCTTTTTTCGTTTTGTGAAGCTTTGTCTGAAATTTTGGTAAATCGAACTCCTGTTAATGTTTCAGTAGTTGCTGGAATAGTACCTTCAAATGAATTTGCGTATAGAATATTTATGGTGACTAAACGTGGATCCAAATTTAATATTCCGTTTGGAGCAATCAACGCTAGTGCTTCAAATTCGTTTTTAAGAAGGCTTATGCTTCCTTGAGCTTTCCAGTTTCCTTTTCCAAAACCAATAGGAGCTTTTCCTTTTCCATAGATGATTTCAGTTTCTACTTCTTCTTGATAGTTGATTTCTTTAACAGAAAAAACAACAGGGGTTAGTGGTAAGAGAGAAATGGTAATATCTCCCCAGTCAAAAAATTTGCCGTTGACTAAAGCGCTCATTAAGGGTACCTCGTAATATTATAATTTTTGGTATTTAAAGGAAAAATTGAGTAATATTTTTCTGATGATAGGAATACCAAATAACTCAATGTTAATCATGACACCTTTATTGGCAATATCTTGATTTTCGGGTGTAGCGATGTTGAAAAAGTCTATTTCTTTTGGTGTGTTTTCTACCATTGTATTGATGTGGTTTCTTATTTCAGCCAAAAGATTTTGAACTCCAATCTCATCACCTGGAGCTTGAATATAAGGTAACGAAGCTTTTCTTGCTAAGCGTATTGCTTTAAAGACCGTACGTACTACTTCAATAAAACGATAGTCTGAATTGTCACCACCAAAAGTCCGTCCGTTTGACCAAAACAAATTATTCAAACCTGCATAATTTCTTAATGTAATAAATTTTGATTCATCAAGAGCTCTGGAATCGATATTTGACCAATTGTAAGGTAATTCATATTGAGTGATCATAAAGTGATGTGTTGCTCCAATACTTTGGTTGACTTGTGTTTTTGTGATGTGTCCAGCACATAGACCTGATGGGGATCTGAATTCATCTCCGTATTTTGTTTTAATATAGCCTGATTGGCAAACAATAGAAACAAAACGGGCATCTAATCCTGCAAAATCTTCTTTTTTTGTTGCCACAGCTTCTGTAAGAGATTTTGAATGATCAAGATTTGTTTCCAGAAGAAATAAACAAGGTTTATGATCCTCAAATAATTGCTCACTCAATGTACCAATAAGTGTAGCTTGATCAACATTGATCTCTTGTGCAATAAATACAAATTCTGGTGTATACAATTCTAAGGTTTGTTTGATGACTTGTTCTATTTCAAAATAACTGGATGTTGGTCCTGTGATTGAAAAAGACCACGAATTTCCTTTTTCAAATGTCGATCCTTCCTCAAACATTACGGCAATACCTAACTCATCAAGAGATAAGATACCGTCTTGCATTAAGACTCCTTCTTGTTTGAGATACACATCACCGGAAATACATAGATTGATCTTTGCTGTAGATATTGTTCCCGCTTGATCAACGATCAATTTGATCTCCGCAGATCCCAATGGTTCTCCAACAACATCAATAGCAACATCACCTAATTGCTGAACAGAAGAAATTTTTCCTTTGATATCGGAAATAGATTTTACTGCAACAATAGTACAATCAGACATTGTCATTTGCATATCTTTTAGACGTCTTGGCAGTTCTCCTATACCAAGAAGTTCATTGATATCACTATTTTTCCCAATAGTGATTGGTTTTTTTATGTCACCAGAACATGCCCCAACAACAACAGCTCTAGGTCCGTCATTTGGTAGCAGACCACTGGTTCCGTCAGTGATTTGTTCATTCACTGATGCCCACATAGATACCTCCTAACTCTAAATAAAGAGTGTTATATTTGTCTATACTTTGATAAATCTATTTTATTGATATACGAGGAATTATAAAAGGTAATTCTTTATATATTTTTTCTACGCCCAAAAGATCCAATTCGATCTCTGATAATGTTGTAAAAGATGATTTTTTTATTGATTCTGAATATGTAATCAATGAATATTTTCCTAATGATTTTAATCTTGTAATCAATTCTTGTTCTTCAGGAATTCTTAGCTCAGAACTTTTTCTAAACCCAACCTTGGCATATTTTAAGTCTAGAGATTGTTTCTGAGAAAACAATTCACTTTTTTGGGAATATAGATAGTCAAATATTGATAATTCTATTATTTTCAATATTTGTGATAAATTATCTATTTTTTGTTGATATTTATTTTTGATTAATAAAATCTCATTTTTTAATTTAGAATCCATTTCTTGTAGTTTATAAGATAACTCTGTGTATTCTTTGGATAATTTCTCTAATTCGTTGAGATTATTGATGACGATTTTAGATTGATTTATTTTTATCATTTAATAATCCTTGTTTATTGATAATATCTATTAATTTAAATCTTGAAGAGTACTTTGTTGTACATTTTGCAACTTTTATATTAATGATGTTTTTAGAAGGGTAGATTATTTCTAATAACGATGAAAACATAGGCACATTAATCACATATGTCTGATGTGATGATTCAAATTCTATAAAATAAAGATATGATTTTTCTTTACAAGTATAGAATATATTTTTTATTATTCCTGACAATAATAAATATTGAAAATTATTCATAATTTTTCCTCTCATATTATCTTTAGCTTATATATTGTAAATAATACGAAAAATTATTCAATAAATTCTAAACATTGTAGGTAATAATGACGATAATTAATCTATTATATTAATATATTGGTGTGTTAATATCTATAATTATACATTAATATTGATTTTGTGTCAATATATTTCTATAAAATATATTTAATTTTATATGTTTTTGTGTTAATTGATTTGTTCATTTATTTGTTTTTGCAATATTTATAGTGTTTTGGTAACTAGATTTTTTTATTGATTTTTATCAATTATTAATGTTGTAGAAAATGAAAAATGATAAATAATCGGTATAAATTAATATTTATAGATTTCGATGAAGCAACGTTAAGATAAAAAATATAAAAACATAGGATGTGAAGATATTATGGGATTGAAACAGATTAGAAAAGAAATGCGTATGACTCAAAAAGAATTTGCAGATATGCTTGGATTAACACAAGGTTATCTTTCAGAATTGGAAACGGGAAAGAGTCCTATCACACAAAATATTATTAATGTATTGAAAGATCATAACTTAGATTTAAGTTTGCATACTGAGCAAAAACAAATGAGTATACCCATTGTTGATGTACAAGCGTCAGCTGGTGCAGGTGTTGAAAATGTTGCAGAACTTGTTACAGATTCTCTACCGATGAGTGATAAATTCAGTTCACATTTTGGAGATAATGTAGCTATTATTTCTGTTTGTGGTGACTCAATGGAACCTACAATATCGCATCAAGATTGGTTATTAGTTCGAAGACAAGAAGAAATTCATTCTGAAGGTATCTTTGTTTTTTTACAAGATAATGAATTAAGAGTTAAAAGAATTCAAAAAGAACTTTCAGGACGTGTTTTAGTGATTAGTGACAATGAGAAATATCATACCGAAGTATATACGCAAGAAGATCTTGTGTTGCTTGAAACAAAGATCATTGGTCGAGTGGTAGGTATTATCCAAAAAACATAAAGACATAAATGTTGATTTTAAAATTATTGTCATGTAGAATGTGCTATATAATAAATAGTATCAATATTTTTAAGAGCAAATTTAATGAAAAATAATATAAAAGAAATTTCAATGATAGGTGGCATATTAGTAGCACTAAGTATTGGAGCTGGTTTTGGTTCTGGTCAAGAACTATTTCAATTCTTTACCAGTTATGGATTATTGGGATTTCTTGGTGGGTTACTTTCTTTTTCTGTGTTATTGTATGGATGTGAGGCAATAGTAACAGCCGGATGGAACAGTAGAGAGTGTTCACATACTTCTGTTTTTACTTATTTTTGTGGGACATTTATAGGAAGAATCTATAATTTTTTAATTCCTATAGCTTTATATAGTGGATTTGTAATTATGATTTCTGGGGCTGGGGGATTGTTTGTTGAATTTTTTCATCTACCAAATGAGATAGGAAGAATTTTGGTTGTGCTGGTGACGATTTTAAGCTTATTTATAAATTTTAGTTCTATTACAAAAATCATCTGTAAATCAGGTCAAATAGTTGCTGTTATTCTTATTATAATCTCTTTGATTACGATTTTTAGATATAGTGAAAACTTATTTCACAATCACAATTCTTTAAAATATCTTCCTATTATCAAAAGTGGTGACAGTTTTTATTCAGCAGGTATTTTATATGGTACATTAATTATTATGGGTTCTGCACAATTTATGTTTGAACTTGGAAAAAAATTATCCAGTTCGGATAATATTTTTAAAGGAGTTTTGTTTGGGGTTTCTTTATTGATAGGAACAGCAATGTTGGTTCATTTATCAATGTTATTTCATCTTCATGAAGTGTATCAACTAAAAATTATCACTTTATATTTTGCAAAGAATATATCTCCTTATCTTGGATGGGTGATTGCTATTTTACTTTTATTAGTTATGATTTCGTCTAGTATTACTAATTTTTGGGTCATAAGTGATACGATTTCAAAAGTAATACCCTCTGCTTACCCAAAGATATTTTTTTATATTTTTATGAGTATACTAGCTGTAATAGGATTTTTTATTTCGGCAATACCATTTAGGTATTTAATTAATTTTATCCAACCAATGAATGGATTACTAGGATTATTTTTTCTATTATTTATTATCATTAAACAAAGAAATATTGCATACTATTCCTTTGATAAAAATCATAAAAAAACTCAACATGAATAAATACACTCTCTTTTATCATTAAATTTCTCTAAAATCCGATATTATATTATGAATATAATATGTGGATTTAACGATATGAAAAAGATAGTTATTCTTTTTTTAATCAATATAACAAATATAACTTTTGGATTGAATAAAGAAATGATTGCACGGGCACAATTCCCTACAGAAAATATAGGTGAGTATCTCAAGCAAAAAGTTCCTTTTTTAGATCAAGAATTTAATCAAATGGATCATACGGTATTGAAAGAATTTGATAATTATGAGATTTCTTTTACAATAGATACCGATCAATTAGGACTCTTTGCGGCTATTACAGGAAAGAGTTTTACTAAGACAAGATTTATTGTATCATGGTACATTTTTTCTTCTGATTCAGAGATACCAAGTTCACTAAATGATATGATGTATGTTTTAAATACAAAAAAACCTGTCAATTTTTCGATCTTAACGTTTCTTAATCAACAATGGGTTTCAACAACAGAATTTGCACAATTACGTAAGACAGATCAAATCTATGTTTTTATTTCTTTTGCAAATAAAAATGGGGTTTTGTTACCTCTTGTTGGGCAATCTTTTTATAAAGATCATATCTCAAATCTTGATCAAAGAGTTAAAATGTCTAAATTGAATTTAGAGATGCTTTATTACTGGGTCGAAAAAGGGTACTTATAAAAAAAACTCCTCATTTTATGAGGAGTTTTTTATCGTGTCTATTAGGAGTCGAACCTAAGACCTTTGGAACCGCAATCCAATGCTCTATCCAGCTGAGCTATAGACACATATTGTTTATTATTATACCATATTTTATATTATTTTGTCAATATTTTTTATAGTTATTTTTTATTTAGTACGAATTTAATCCAGGTGTTTGATTGATAATATTAATGGAATTGCTTGTACCAATACGATCTGCTCCTGCTTGAATCAATTGTTGTGCATCTTTATATGTTTTTATTCCACCTGCTGCCTTTATTTTTAGTTTATTGCCAACAGTTGCTTTCATGAATATGATATCTTCTGTTGTTGCACCTCTTGTTCCAAATCCTGTCGATGTTTTAATAAAATCAACCTCAGCATCTAAGCAGATCTGAATTGCTATTTCGAGTTCTTCTTTTGTAAGATAGCATGTCTCAAGAATAACTTTTAAAACAACTCCTTTTGAGCGACATGCTAAGATCATTTGTTCAATATCGTAACGTACTTGATCTAATTTGTTTGATTTTAGTAATCCTATAGCAATAACCATGTCAATTTCTGTAGCTCCGGCATTGATTGCATCCATAGCTTCTGTTACTTTAACAGCTGTTCTCGATGCCCCTAATGGAAATCCTACAACAGTACAGATTCCTATTTTTGTATTCTTCAGTAATTTCACGGCAACAGGAATATGGATAGGATTAATACAAACGGTTGCAAAATTATATGTTAATGCTTCATGGCATAGTTTTTCAATATCTTCTATTGTTGCATCTGCCTTTAATAATGTATGATCTATTTTTTGTGAAATTGATGACATAAATATTCCTTATTTTGTGTAATAAATTTAAGACCATTGATCTAATTTAGAGAATAGATCTGGGTATGTTTTTATCCATTTTTCTTTTTTAAAAATTGGATTTTTGTTTTCTTTTTTCTGAATATTGTAATCTTTTAAGACAATTGTCAGTATCTTTGAAAGTTTAATAATTGCAAATAAGTTAATAAGTGTCATGAAAAACATTACAAAATCAGCAATACTCCAAACCATTTCAAGAGAGCTGATTGCTCCTAGGAAAACATTAAAAATCACAAGTATTTTAAATAAAAATTCTACTGAATATTTTTTTGAAATAAAAGAAACGGAATTTAATGCATAAAAGTAATTTCCTAAAATCGAAGAAAATGCCAATAATAGAATACAAATTGATAAGAATATGGCACCACTTATCCCAAAATATTTTGTCAATGCTAATTGTGTAAGTGTAATTCCTGATATATTAGGATCTGAAATCTGAACTCCTGAGAATAAAATCAAAAATCCTGTTGTTGAGCAAATGAGGATCGTATCAAAAAATACACCAAATGCTTGGATCAAACCCTGCTTTACAGGATGCGATGTTGTCGCTGAGGCAGCAACATTAGGGGCAGAACCTATCCCAGCTTCATTAGAGAAAAGACCACGTTTAATTCCTGTGATTATAGTTCCAACTCCTGTTCCAACTCCTATTTGTTTAAAACCAAAAGCATCTTCAAAAATCATTTTCATAACTTCTGGAAGTTTTTCAATATTTAACATAATAATAATAAAACTTAATCCTATATAAAATAAGGACATGATCGGCACAAGTATTGCAGATGCTTTAGCAATAGTAGGAAGACCTTTAAAGATAAATACACCAGTGATACTAGCTAAAAAAATTCCAACCCAAAATGGGGGAATAGAGAATGTACTTTCAAAAGATTGGGCAATGGTATTGGATTGAACGGCATTAAAAGAAAAACCAAAGACAAAAATCAATATAACAGTAAACATTTTTGCTAGCCATTCAAGAGATAAACCTTGGGAAATATAATAAGCTGGACCACCTTTAAAAAAAGAAGCACATTTTCTTGTATCATAATTTGATACTTTATATATTTGAGCTAGAGTACATTCTGCAAATGATAATGCACCCCCTAATAATGCTGTCACCCACATCCAAAATAAAGCTCCTGGACCACCGATAACAATAGCAAGAGTTACTCCTGCTAAATTACCTGTACCCACACGAGAAGCAGTACTTACAGCAAATGCTTGGAATGATGAGATAGATTTCTTGTTTTCTGTACTTAGATCTTCTTCATTCACAAGGTAATGAAACATAGATTTTAAATGAAATTGGATACCTTTGGTAATAATAGTGAAATATATACCTGCACCGCATAATAAGAAGACAAGAATGTATGTATATAAAAAATCATTCATACTGTTAATAATTACTGTAAGTGTTTCTGTATTTATTACCATAAATTCATCCTATATTCTTATATTTTTAATACAAACTATCTATAGTCCATAAATTTTAACGTATTAATAATACTTATCTGCAGTTTAATAAATTTTATTATAAAAGTCAATATTTTTAATAAATGATATCATTTTAAAAACTAAAAATAATACCTATATTTTTATTCCTGAAGATTCTCTTCAATAAAAATTTTTTTATCCTTGTGAAAATATCGTATAAAATAAATCGGTTTCTAACAAATTTCATATTGCTCTCATTAATATTAATGAAATTGTCCTCCTAAAAAAGTTAGGAGGACAATTTTTTTATACTTTTTTTATACTAGATTAGATATATTATACTAGAGCAATAGCTTCAATTTCAATCAGTACATCTTTGGGAAGTCTTGAAACTTCAACACAAGCACGTACTGGAAAATTGTCTGTGAAATAAGAGCCATAAACTTCGTTAATTTTAGCAAAGTCATCCATATTTTTGATAAATAATCCACAACGAACGATTTTGGATATATCTGTACCAGCTTCAAGTAAAATTGCTTTAATATTTTCCATACATTGGCGTGTTTGTTCGGAAATATCTGTGGAAATAGAACCGTCTTTTGGATTTACAGGGATTTGACCTGAAACGAAAATAGTATTATTAATAATAATACCTTGTGAATAAGGACCTATAGCTGCAGGAGCGTGAGTGGTGGAGATAATTTTTTTCATATTTATTCCTCAATAATATTTATTTATATCATATTATTTAAAATCAAACATGTCAAATAAAATCAAACATGTCAAATATTTGACATGTTTGATTTTAATATGTTATAATTTTTATATATTCTATATAAAAATATTCTATTAAAAATTATATGAAATAAATATTACTTGACATATGATGTACTAATTAATTTTTAGATATTAAATCTAAATTTAGTTGGCAGTTATCTTATATTTATGGAATAAAATTACAAATCTCATTTATGTATTTATGTTTGTTGCTCATGTTTATACTTTGCCAAGTAATTAAAATTATATATAAAATAATTTATAGTAAGAGTGTTATATGAAAAGATTTATAAATTTTATTATGTCATCATTTTTAATCATCATTTTTGGATCTTGTTCTCTTGCGAGTCGTGAATTTGTTAAATTAGACTATCAAAATCAACAGATAATCAATACACTCGATAACGGACCTTTTAAAAGTATAAATCCTGATGGTTCTTTTGATAAAGAAAATTTTGATAGTTGGAATTTTCAAAAAGAAAGAATGACCCTAACGCAGCAAAAATTTGTAGATGGTGCTATTACCTCTACCTATGTTTATTCTATAGAAATTGTGGAAGATATTTCGGTAGAGAGTGGTATTATTAGAGTTTATGGCTCTGGACCTTTGAATAATAAATTCATAGGTATTAGTGCATTAACTAATAATGTTGGAGCTTTTGTTAAATTTAATATTCAAGATAATGATCAAAATATCATTGAAAATGCACGAAAAAAAGTTCAGTGGGAATATGCTGCTAATCCAATAATTTACAGAACTCATGTATTATATGGGAATAAAAATCTTGTTACGTTAACACAAGAAGAATTTTTTAAAGTTACTGATTATTCTTATCTAAAACCGGTACAAGAAATTGGTCTAGATGGTAAACCAAGATATCTCTTTAAGAATGTAAAAGTTTTAGGTGGGGTGGAAACACCTCGTGATGATTTGATATTAAAAAGTTTAAAACTGCTTCCGGAAGGATTTGATATTTATGAGATAGAAGTAAAAGGTGTTAATAAATATTTAGGTATTCAATATTCAAAAGAGCCCAATAATTCTAAGATGAAAATTTTCCAAGGAAATTCTGAAGAAGAAGTTCTTATAGGTTTAAATTCATTGAAATATTTTAATTACCAATTGGAAACTGATGCGGCACGTCCTAATAGAGTGATCAAAGCAACAAAAAATCAGATTTTAGTTAAACTTAGAAAAACAGGTGGTGCTGCACCTGGCACCGGTAGTTATTTTTGGGAAGGTACCGAAGAATTATCTTTTAACAATAAAAATATGACCTTACAAGTTGTCAATACTTTTAATCCTGTCAATCCTACAGAACCTTTTGGTGTTACTAATATTTTTAATTATACTATTAAAATGGTTGATGATGTGTCTGCCACAAGTGGTATTTTTA